>CBDBJK010000032.1:0-201975 GCA_965206395.1 Dehalococcoidia bacterium | reverse complement strand
AAGCATCTCTTATTCTATCTATGGTTTTGTGATCGGCGATACCTCCGCTGGTAACCCCTTCGATAAATTTTTGATCCATACACGCGTTTGCCAATATCCCGCTTATCCACTTTACTCCTTCAGGAGTGCCCCACGACTCATAAGACGCTGAAGCCCGCACATCTTTGAATCCCGCCTGATTGAACAACGCCCTCAAGCGCCTTCCAATTGTCACCTCGCCACCGCTTGTAGTTCTGCCGTACTGCTCCCAGATGGAGTTGAACTGCCTCATAAAATCCTCATACTTCGGGCTGTACATCATCCAACCCCCAAACCCGATCTCTCGAACAGCAGAGACACCTCCAGGTTTTAGCACCCTGTGCATCTCTTTCAAGGCTTCCATAGGATGAGCGAGGTGTATGAAAACGTGATGAGCAAAGACAGCGTCGAATGTATTGTCTGGATAGGGAAGCTCATAGACGTTCGCAACATCAAACCGGATGTTACTAACTTCTTGCTTACGAGCATGGGCGCGGGCTTGTTCTAATTGGCTTTCTGCCAAATCGATACCAACTACCTCCCCCGGAGCTACAGCCTCTGCCAATCCTACAGTTATGCCACCCGGACCACAGCCACAATCGAGCACGGTCATGCCAGCACGTAGATGTGGAAGAAAGAAGGAGGCGTGGATTTCTGCTGTCCGGCTCGCAATGAACCGCTTTGTGACCTCAGAATCGTAGCTAATGGAGTACCCGTATTCCTTATTAATTGTTGTGTCGACTGGTGTGGGCGTAGACTCGGTCATCTCAATTCGCCTTTCAAGGAGCTCGCGTTCCAGAATTTGAGGCATCTCGTTAATTACGCGTTATCTTCTCCTAATCTGGGACGGACTCAAGCTGACATTATCTGTGAAATCATTGCAAACGCCAGTGTCTATGAACGGCATCATATCCACGACGTCATAGGGTGTCAAGCTGTATTGGGGGTTGGGGTATGAGGATTGGCGGTTAGGACGTATTTTAGGCGGCTAGATGCTCGCCGGTGACCCTGCTCTCTCGAAGTGTTCGGCTATGGCAAGCACCAGAGGCCCCATCTTGGGATGCTGCGGAACCACATGCGGGGTAATACTCTCTTGAGCCAGGGCGCGAACGCAAATAGGCCCGACAGGTGCGACAACTATTTTGTTTCGCATCGCGTCCTTCAGTGCGTCTTTAAGGCCAATCTGATCGGCCACCTGAAAAAGGTGGCGCACCTGCGACTGAGTGGTAAAGGCTATCGCGTCGGCGCGGCCTTCGATCATCGCCCGTATCGCCTCCTCTATCGGCGTCGTGTCCTCTGGGAGCGCCCACTCATACAACGAGACCTCCATGACATTCGCGCCCATTCCAGCTAGCTCTGCCCGGACGTAAGTGTTAATCTCTCCGTAGTGCTGAAGGACGACCTTTTTGCCGTGCAAGTCCCATCCCTGCGAACGGATGCTGGCAATCATGAACTCCGACGTGAATGGCTCCGGCGCTATAAGATCAACGCTCACTTTGTTGGCTCGCATAACGGCGACTGGCTTCGGGCCTCTGCATACCACCTTCGTCTCGTTGAGTGCCTCAAGGAGCGCGTCCGCCTTGCCCAGCGACTCCGAGACGCTCAGCAACGCTCGCGCGCCCACGCCAGTCAAGAAGACGACCATCTCGACCTCTTTAGCCGAGAGGGCGTCTATGACATCGACCACTTCCGGCCTCATGCTTAGAGGAACCTCACGGAGGGCGGGCGCGCTGATTACCCGCCCTCCGTGACGCTCGAAAAGCTTTGTCAACTCAGAGGGCATACGTGATTCCAAGACGACAACAGACTTGCCTCCGAGATCAGCCATCGGTGTTCTGCACCTTTATATATGCGCCTATACGCCGCATTCGCCCTCGCCGCGCTCCATCTTGTAAAGAATGGTCTTCTCGTAGTCCATGTACATGTCGATGGTGTCTTTGTTCAGGTCGGGGACCTTCCCGAATTCCGCGATGACTCCCTCAAAAGGCTCTTTGCCAACACGCGCGACGAAATCCTTGAAAGGCTCGTCATCTTGCCTGTTGTCACGGTAGTATTTCACTATATGGGTTATTGCCTCTGTCACACGCTTGGCGGGTATCTTTCCTCTGGGCCGAATTCCATAACGTACGTCGGCGTCCTCGTAACTTCCGCCAAGGAACAGTTCGTAAGACGGAATCTGCGCGCCGCCTGCCCCCTTCATGAAGCCGCCGTGAAAACCGATGTCGGCAAGGTGATGCCTGCCGCATCCGTTCGGGCAGCCACTCATCTTGATGTGCATCTGCTTCACTAGAGGGTCCTCGAGCAGGCTTGCGTTGCCATTCGGATTCTTGAGGGAGTCGCTGATGGCGTGCCCAAGGCCCATAGACGAAGTGATACCCAGCTTGCAGCTATCGGTGCCGGGGCATGATGTCACGTCGGTGATCTGGTTGATGCCAGCCTCGGCCAGATTAATCGACTTCAGCGCCTGGTAAACGTCGTACAGGTACCTTTCAGGAACCCAGCGTAACATGAGATTCTGCTCGGCGGTCGTCCTCGCGCGATGGCTGGCAAATCTACGCGTAATTTCCGCCACACCGAAGAACTGCTCTGAACTGAGGTCTCCGTGAGGCACTGTTATAGATACAAAGTTGTATCCATCCTGAGTCTGAGGAACGACGTTGGTAGCCTTCCAAAGCTGAAAATTCCCGTCATCGTGTCCGGCTGGCTTCGCGCCGTTGCTCTCCAGGAGAGCAGGAGCATCGGCCTTCTCGTCATCGAAGAATAGCAGGTCATCTCGACTGGCGAAGTCCTTGGCCCAATCCTGCTGAAGCTCCTCTTCGACCTGCTGGCGGAAGGACTCCATTCCTTCCGTGTGGATTAACACCTTGATGCGCGCCTTCATCTTGTTCTTGCGCAGCCAGGCGGTGCGGTTGAAGACCTGCAGCACTGCCTCGGTAACCTTCAGAAAGTCTTCCACCGGAACGAACTCATAAAGGGTCTCAGCCTGAAGAGGCTGGATGGACGTGCCGCCGCCGACAGTTATCTTGAAGCCCTTTTGAATCTTTCCGCCTTCCTCTCGCGTGCGAGCGGTGTAGCCAAGGTCGTGCATAGGCGTCACTCCGCAGTCATGATCTCCGCAAGAGAAAGCGGGCTTGATCTTTCTAGGCATATGGTGAGTGAAATCCCGCATGACGAAGTTTCTGGCGAAGGCTCCCACGTAGGGCTGGATGTCGAAGGCCTGCTGCGGATCGTGCCCCACCATCGGGCAGGCCACTATGTTGCGCACCACGTTTCCACAGGCCTCTTTGGTGCTAAGCCCGACTGCATCTATGAGGCGCATCGCTTCGGCGGCGGTTTCTAGCTTCAGGCTGTGAAGCTGGACGTTCACACGGGTGGTTATGTGGCCCTTGTCAAGAGGAGTGAAGCGTTTGGCTATCTCGCCTATGGCGTCCAGCTGGTCTGCGTGAACGAGGCCGCCCGGAATCTTGATGCGGAACATCTGCGCGTCTGCTTGTCGCTGTCCGTAGACTCCCAAGCGCAGACGAAAGGCCATGAAATCGGCCTCAGACATCTCTTCTTTGCGAAACGCCTGAGCCTTCTCCTCGTACTCCTGAATGTCGCCGTCACCGTACTGGATTATCGAGGGCCGCCCGGTATCCTCGTATGTCTTCGTGGTGGTGCTCACGTTTTCCTCCCTGGCATTTACTTCATTTTTTCATACAAAGGTAAAAAAAGACGCCCCGATACTTTATCGGGGCGTTCAAAAGGCTCTGGTTTGCTATCTTAAATATGCTGCTACATATCGCTAACAGGCGTCAAAAGCCTTCCCACCCCATGTCGTGTGGTACACAAACAAACGCAACGACAACAAGCCATGTCGTAATCATAGCTGTACAGCGAGTTTGCGGATGAGAACGCTGTGTAACGCATAGTGCGGTTCAATACTTCCTATGTTTGTTCAATGAATAATTATCGACTCAGACGTATGAGTTTGTCAATAGTCGAAGTTTTCCGCACGCTATCGAAGCTCTTTCGGCAGAACGAAGTTGACATCCTCATCAACGCCGTGAATGGTTACGACCTCTTCAGGATTCAGGACAGTTATAACCGCCTCCACCAGTTTTTCGGGTGTCGACGCTCCAGAGGTTATGCCCACTTTCTCGATGCCATCGAGCCAGCTAACGTCTAACTCGTCCGGGCCATTAATAAGATAGGCAGTTGTTCCGTGAGCCTGGGCCACCTCACGAAGGCGGTTGCAGTTGGAGCTATTGGGCGCGCCTATTACCAGCACCAGGTCGGTCAGGCGGGCAAGCTCTTTGACCGCTGTCTGCCGGTTGGTCGTCGCATAGCAGAGGTCATTCCGAACGATGACGTCGGGGAAACGCTGCTTGATCTGTTCAATCGAGCTTTCCGTGTCGTCTACTGACAACGTTGTCTGCGTTAACACCGTGACCGGGGTATCACTCGTCCACTCCGGCAACTCCACCCCGTCTCTATCGTCGACCAGGAACATAGGCTTCTGGCCCATCGTGCCCTTTACCTCCTGATGGCCTCGGTGCCCCACCAGGATTAGCTTCCTATCCTCGTCGGCGTATTTTCGCGCCTCATTATGCACTTTCGTCACTAGTGGACAGGTGGCGTCGATGACATGCAGCTTCCGACTTGCTGCCTTCTCGAAGTCTTCAGGCGGGGAACCGTGAGCCGAAAAGACGACGGTAGACCCTTCCGGGATTTCCTCGACATCTTCCACAGTGATAGCGCCTTTGTCCTCAAGCGACCTGACTACGTAGGGATTGTGGACAATCTGGTGTTTGACGTACACAGGCGAGCCAAAACGTTCCAGGGCCAGTTCCACCACATCTACGGCCCTGACCACTCCAGCGCAAAAACCACGCGGGATACCAAGATACACCTTCATGGGACTGACCTCCCAAACTATCAAATCATTGCCATTGGGATTTTACCATATCTTGCGTGGGCAACATATCTCCTAGCACATCGGCTGCCGCAGCATCATGTGCCCTGATAGCTCGAATAGATGTATAATGCCACCAGTAAATTTTCATTGATATTCTTGGGACAGAATAATGAGGAGGCTGCCGTGGAGCTAGCTGCATCCTACAGATACCGTGATGCCGGGGTTCGCGTCTACGCGGGCGTGGATACGTTAACGCACCTGTACGGGGAGGTGCAGCGATTGGGGGCTAGACGAGCCTTTGCGGTTTGCAGTCCGACTGTTGCCCGCACGTCGAATCTGTTGAAGCGAACGCAGGAAGTCTTGGGAAACCTCTACGCCGGGGCCTATGAAGGAGCCATAAAGGAATCGCCGATTCCTGCTGTGGAGGCCGGAGTCGAGGCAGCCAGGGCCGCCGAGGCCGACCTTATAGTCTCTGTAGGAGGCGGCAGCGCGGTGATTACGGCTAGGGCGATAACCATCCTGCTCGCCGAAGAGGGTACTGTTCACGACCTCTGCACAAAGCATACGCCGGGACAGGCTCCGGTCAGTCCTCGCTTGATGAAGCCGAAGCTGCCGAACATCATCGTGCTGACAACGCCGACGACCGGGGCCAATCGAGGAGGGGCCGCACTGTTGGACAACAAGCGCCCCCATCGCCTCGAACTGTTCGACCCCAAAACACGTCCTGTCTGTATCATCCTCGACGGCGAGGCGTTGCTGACTGCCCCATTGTCACTGTATCTTGACACGTCTACCACGACCTTCAACGGCGTTGTCAGTTCTTTGCAGTCTCGAAACCTCAACCCGTTCAGCTATGCCGACCTGCGTGAAGCCCTCGAACTTTCGCTTACCTACTTGCCGCAGTTGGTAGCCCGTCCAGACGACGCTGATGTGCGCATTCAGCTTGCGGCGGCGGCGTTATTGGCTAACCGCGCGGCGGACGCTTCGGGCGTTGGAGGCAGCGGCGTTAGCACAAGCCTCGACAGGCAGATAAGATACCGCTACCAGAATATAGGTCAGGGTACTGCCGGGGCCGCGTTCGTGGCCGCTAACATGCGGCGCAATCGAGAGGCGCTGATGCAGGAGCAAGCTCAACTGGCGGGACTGTTGGGAGTGAAACGCGAGGATATGTCGGACTCAAATGCGGCGGAAGCTGCGACCGTCGCTATTACCGATTTCCTCAAGTCGATCGGGATGCCGACCCGCGTTCGAGAGCTTAACGTGCCGGAGTCCGACCTGCGTTCCATCGCCGAGGATGATGCCGAAGAGCCTTCGTTCGCGTGGGGCGCACCAAGGGCGAATGTCGTCGATGATCTGGTCGAGTTTCTCAAGGAAGCGTGGTAGGCTTCTTGCCTATCAACTGCACAGTCGATAATAAACTGTCATGCAGTAAGCATCGCGCAGTGGACTAAGGAACAGATTACAATTTTACGCGTTCAACTCGCGTCGAACATCTTTATGGAGAGTGCGATATGAAGCTAGCGCAAAGGATGAGTCGTCTGGGAACAGAGACGGCGTTTGAGGTCATGGCAAAGGCCCGCCTGTTGGAGGCCGAGGGTATGGACGTGGTGCACCTGGAGATAGGCGAGCCGGACTTCGACACCCCAGAGAATGTCATCAAGGCAGGCACAGAGGCCCTTGTTAGCGGCTACACGCATTATGGCCCTTCGCCCGGCCTGCCGGAGGTGCGAGAGCGAATCGCGCAGGAGATTTCTCAGACTCGCAGAATCTCGGTGTCGCGCGACAATGTGGTCATCACGCCCGGCGGCAAGCCCATTATGTTCTTTATCATGCTGGCTCTTGTCGAGCAGGGCGACGAGGTGCTCTACCCGAACCCGGGCTTCCCGATATACGAATCGATGATAAACTTCGCGGGCGGCGAAGCTGTCCCCATGAGGCTGCACGAGTCCAAAGACTTCAACATCGATGTCGGCGAAGTCGCCGCGCAGGTGACGCCCAGAACCAAGCTGATGATAATCAACTCGCCAAACAATCCGTGCGGAAGCGTCATCGACAAAGAGGACTTGAGGGCCTTGGCTGAAATGGCTGTGGAGAACGACATCGTCGTGCTGTCAGACGAGATTTACAGCCGTTTCCTGTATGAAGGCGAGCATCACAGCGTAACAGCGTTTCCGGGGATGCTAGAACGCACCGTTATACTGGACGGCTTTTCCAAGACCTACGCTATGACGGGCTGGCGCGCCGGGTACGGGGTCATGCCTCTTGAGCTAGTCGAGCCTATATCGCGGCTGGTCACCAACAGCGTGTCTTGCACAGCCAGCTTCACGCAGATGGCTATACTCGAAGCGATGAACGGCCCTCAGGACGACGCTAACGCTATGGTCGCCGAGTTCAAGAAGCGTCGGGACATCATCGTGAACGGGCTGAACCAGATTCCAGGCATACGCTGCGCCATGCCCAACGGCGCATTCTACGTCCTTCCCAACGTAGAGGGCACTGGCATGAGCAGCCGCGATTTCGCCGATAGACTTCTGCAAGAAGGGGGCGTTGCCAGTCTCGCTGGAGAGTCATTCGGCGAGTACGGAAAGGGGTACGTCAGGTTCTCATTCGCCAACTCAGCCGAGAACATCGAGAAGGCGCTCGACCGGATACGCAAGTTTGTGGCAAAGAACGCCTAGGCGTAGGGGCGTTCAATCGAACGCCCCTACAAATTAACGCCTACCACTACCTACATACATTATGAATCACTAATGGGAGCCGTAAATGACAACAATACGTGAACCGCGGACGGGCCATCCATACTACATGCACGACATGATACAGGGCCAGCCCGCGTCTATTGCTCGCATCCTGAATGAAGAAGGCGACGCCGTGAAATCGCTGGCTGGCATGGTGGCATCAAGCGAGCGCATCCACGTAGTCGGTATCGGCACGTCGTGGCACGCCGCGATAGTCGGCGAGCATCTTCTGCGTCTCTCAGGCGGGCGCGAAGACGCACGCGCATGGAACTCCTTCGAGTTCTGTACCTACCCGCCGACGCTGGGTCCGCAAGACACGGTCGTCGTGCTGAGTCACTCCGGCGCCAAGCAATACTCGGCGAAGGCATTGGAGATGGCAAAGGCAGCCGGAGCCAAAACCGCGAACGTCACCAGCCTCGAATCAGAGGCCAAGGCCGACCTCGCCAACGTGGTGATCCGCACCAGCATTCGAGACAAATCGTCCGCGTTCACCATCAGCCACACCGGAGCTATGACCGTTCTGGCGATGCTGGCGGCAGAAGTCGGCGTTCTCGTCGGACGCGCTGAAGCCCAAACCCTACAATCAGACCTTGGTGGTCTGTCCAAGCTCGTCGAAGGCGCATTGCCAGAGGAGCCAGCCATCCAGCGATGGGCGCAGCAGGCGCAGGACGTTCAGCGGTTCTACTTTGCTGGTTGGGGACCTAACGCATCGACAGCCTTCGAGGTTGCCTTGAAGATCAAAGAGGCCGCCTACAAGACGACCGAAGGATTTCAGCTAGAGCAGTACCTTCACGGCCCATACGTCGCAACCGAGCCTGGGACTATGGTCACCTACATCGCTCCCCCTGGTTCTGTGCAAGAACGACTCAAGGACATCATCGGGGCGACTGCCACAGTGGGCGCTCGCACCGCCGCGCTCGTTGAGAGGGGCGACATCGAAATCTCGAATCTAGTCAACACGGCGATATCGCTGCCCGCCGTTCCGGAGGCTCTGACGCCGATAGTCTACCTCGTGCCTTTGCAGCTTTTCACCTACTGGCTGGCCGTCAGGGACGGGCGCAACCCAGACACGTTCCGCCTGAACGACCCCGTACACAGCGCCGCCCGCGAGAGGTACGCGCTATAATATAGCAGCAGCCCTCATGAAAAACCGGAGGCCCGATGCGCACGTTTAGACTTGCGATGGCCCAGATCAACGTCACCGTCGGCGATCTGGAAGGCAACACCAAAAAGATAATCGAATACATTGACAGGGCGCGTTCCCTCCGTGCGGACCTCGTCGCATTCCCTGAGCTTGCGGTGACCGGCTATCCGCCTGAAGACCTCGTGTTCAAGCCCCAATTCATCCAGGACAACCTGCTCAGGATGCGTCAGATAGCCGAGGCGTCGAACGACATCGCCGTAGTCGTCGGCTTCGTTGACGCGGACGCAGACATCTACAATGCTGCTGCCGTTGCGAGCGGCGGTCAACTCGTTGGCGTGTATCACAAGATGCACCTGCCGAACTACGGCGTGTTCGACGAAGACCGCTACTTCAAGGCCGGGAGCGAGTGCCCCGTGTACGTCATAAACGGCACTCCGATTGGCGTCAACGTCTGCGAGGACATCTGGTACTCGACTGGCCCCGCCGTCGTGCAGCGCGCCGCCGGGGCAGAGGTCATCGTCAACATCAACGGCTCGCCCTTTCACGCCGGCAAGCGCAGTTTCCGCGAGAAGATGCTGCCGACGCGAGCCTCCGACAACGGCCTGTTCGTCGCATATGTGAACATGGTCGGAGGCCAGGACGAGCTTGTCTTCGACGGCGGTAGCATGATCTTCGACCCCGCCGGTGAGATAGTCGCGCAGGGCAGCCAGTTCGAGGAAGATCTGATAATTGCCGACCTTGAGGTTGAGGCGGTGTTTCGCTCCCGCCTCAGAGACCCGCGACCTCGCAAGGAAAAGGCCGCGATGATCGAGGAGATTGGCAAGCCAAAGCGCGTGAGCGTATCCGAATACGTCCCTAACTCCGTCAAGCCGCCTGTCCCATCACAGGAGCGCAAGGTTTATGACGAGGTTGGCGAGGTGTACGCCGCGCTGGTTCTGGGCACACGCGACTACGTGCGCAAGTGCGGCTTCAGCAAAGTGCTCGTTGCGCTATCGGGCGGCATCGACTCCAGCCTGGTCGCCACTATCGCCGTGGACGCGCTGGGAAGCGAGAACGTCGTATGTGTCGCCATGCCCTCCCGCTATTCGTCCGAGGGCAGCGTTCTTGACGCAAAGGCCCTCGCGGAAAACCTAGGAATCGAGCTTTGGACGCTGCCCATCGAGGAGTCCTTTACGGCTTATCTGAACACGCTGGCCCCGCAGTTCGAGGGCACGGAGTGGGGCGTCGCCGAGGAGAACATTCAGTCGCGCATTCGCGGCAACCTCATCATGGCACTGTCGAACAAGTTCGGCTGGCTGGTGCTGACGACAGGCAACAAGAGCGAGATGGCGACCGGCTACGCCACTATCTACGGCGACATGGCTGGTGGCTTCGCCGTCATCAAGGACGTTCCCAAGGTTCTGGCCTACAAGCTGGCCGAGCATCGCAATCGCGTCGACTCTAAAGAGGTAATACCTCGCAGCGTAATCGAGAAACCACCGAGCGCGGAGCTTCGTCCCGACCAGAAAGATGAGGACAGCCTGCCTCCCTACGAAGTCCTTGACCCTATCCTGAAGGCGTACGTTGAGGACGACATGAGCTTCGACGAAATCATCGACATGGGCTTCGACGAGGCCGACGTGAAACGCGCCATGACCCTTGTAGACCGCAACGAGTACAAACGGCGACAGTCCCCGCCCGGCATCAAGATCACATCGCGCAACTTTGGCCGCGACCGCCGCATGCCCATCGCCAACCGCTACAGGCCTTTCTAGCGCCTACAAATCCTTCAGCGCCTCGTCAGGCGAGAGAATCTGAAGGTCATAGACTTCCTGTATGCCGCATGAATTCAGATCGTTTCTCAGCGGTGAATCAGCGGTCACAAGGATTGCTTTAGATTCCACAGCAAGGCGCACTATTTCCCTATCGTCTCGGCTGCCTGGTGGAATGCTGGTTTCTTCTGGGAAGGGCACCGCTACTGGCCTCATTATTACCTTTCCTTCGACACGAGACGCATTGACGATGGTGGAAAGAACACGGAAGTCATCCTGAGTTTCACCAGTCCTGATGCGGTTCAACTGCCGCAGGTATTTTTCTCGGAGGACTGGATCAAAGACGATGGAGTGACAAATGCGGATAATTCTGGTTATCAGTTCCTGACAAGTGAGGTCTCGCTCTCCTATATCGTTTTGACCACGTTGAGCCAGTATGACTACGTTCTCATCAAGTATGTATTGCTGAGTCATTCGCTTGGCTGCATTGCTCTGAGATAACGCTCTAGTTCATCAAGGTCTGGCTCAAGAAAGTCCTTGATGCCGCCTTTCACTCTGCCGTCTTCGGTGACTTCAAGTTCATTAGCTGTGCAGACGCCTTGCTCGTCTTTCTCGAAGGCGTATATCGCAAGCTCGTCCGGTGAAAGCTTCTTTTCGGCGACCAGCGTCAACAGCCTGCCGAGGATATGCTCGCTGTGCGTAGTCATTATAAGTTGCTTGTCCTCGGCCTTCGCTTCTTCCATCAATACCGAGGCCAGGTCAGCCTGAGCGCGAGGATGCAGATGTATCTCTGGCTCCTCTATCATCACCGTCGCGCCCTTCGACGCACTGGCGAGTTGGTAGAACAGGAAGATGAGGCCATTAGTGCCAAATCCTTCGGCAATGATATTTACATTTCCAATAGGAGTAGTGGCATGCAGTTCGATAGCTCGTGGCGGAATCAGGTTTACTCTCAACCCCATTCCTGTTACCCTTTTGAGGAAATCTGAAATCTTGCCCTCTGACATTTGAAGGTAGATAAGATTAGTCGCCGTCTGATCCTCTTGAGTATTTAGACCGCCTCTGAATGATACATCATTAGATAGTTCGGGACCGAGAGAATATAATGGTCGCACAAACCCTCTCACCGCCGGTGTAAACTTAGTGGCCTTGAGAACAGAAGTAGGGGTATCCATCAGTTCATTTATTGTTTCTTGAATATGTCCCTCTGGAGTTAGTCCAGTCCAGGCGTTTATCTTAAGGACGGTTGCGATCGTATTGGTGCGAGCGGGATGTGCTATGAATTCACCAATTCTAATGTTGTTTGTAAACTCACCACTCTCAAAGGCACTCATAAGAGTTGATCGACCCTCGAACGTGAATTCGATATCTCCAGAAAGTGAAACCAATCGTCCGTTGCCCGCGAAGTTTGGAGCATATCGATAATGAACATGCTCAACGAAGCCCATACCAGTTAATCCCGTGCGTTTAACGGATCCTCCGAATTCGATGTGCATCAACCCAGTCATTTCCGGAAATTTCGGAGTTATTTGATTTATTTCAGCAAAGTCAAAGGAATTCCCTTGAATCAACAGTGCGTTTCTCCCCACAGACTGCTTCAGCAAAGCCATTGCTTGTAGCACGCTGGACTTGCCGCTGCCGTTTGGCCCGACGAAAACTGTGATGAGGCGCGGGTTTACTTCAATCTCGCGAAAGCATTTGAAGTTTTCAAGTTTGATGCTGGTTATCATGTGATTGCCTCTACGGGCAGTATATGGGAGAAGGGTTCAATCAGGCAAGCGAAAGTAGACGCCACGTTCCCACCTTATCTGACGATGCCGGATAGCTGGAAGGCCGTAGAATAAGGACGACGCCTGCTGACCTATTATTTAAGAAATATCCGGGTGCATCGTGTGCCAGTTGGCAGCGTTTTCGTAGGCCTGCCCCACTCTGAACAGCAAGCCTTCGTCGAAGGGTTTGGCGATTATCTGCATTCCTATCGGAAGTCCTGAGCGCGAGAAGCCGCACGGAATCGAAAGCGCCGGAAGTCCTGCGAGCGCGGCGGGACTGGTGTAACGTCGTCGACCTAGATCAGAACGGCCCTGGTAGTATCCCCCCGGACTGCCGGTGGAGGCGGCGATTGTCGGCGCGGTGACCGGGCCGGTCGGCATGATGATAACGTCGAACTGCGACAGCGCTTCCATCATTTCGCGCCGAATTAACTCTCTAACCCTCTGCGCCTTGATGTAGACGCTTGAAGGAGTCAGCGCCGCCGATTCAAGCCTCGTCTGCGTGCTCCAGTCGTAGTCGTCGCCCTTTGTCTTCAGCCAGGGCAGATGGAACGTCGCCGCTTCCACGTCGGCGATAGCGATGAATACCGCGCCGCTTCGCTCTGACGTTGGCAGCGACATCTCGTCCGACGAGGCCCCCAACTCTTCCAGAACGCCTACAGCCTTCATCACGGCGTCTCGCGTCTCCTCGTCGAGGCCGTCGTACTCGAACATCTCTCTGGGAAGCCCAACACGAAGGCCGCCTACGCCGTCGTTGAGATTTTCGAGGTAGTCGGGAACCGGCTCGTGGCTTGAGGACGTGTCTCGCTCGTCCCTGCCCGCGATGGTCTTGAGCATGATGGCACAGTCCTCGACGGTGCGCGTCATCGGGCCAATGGTGTCCATCGACCAGCACATGGGCACGACGCCGTGACGTGTTACCCTCCTGTAGGTGGGGCGTAATCCCACGATGCTGCAGAATGCGGACGGCCCCCTGATCGAGCCGCCAGTGTCCGAGCCTAACGCCCCGACGCTGAGTCCTCCCGCGACCGCTACGCCGGAGCCGCTGCTTGAGCCGCCCGCCGTGTGGTCTGTGTTCCAGGGATTGCGAGGAGTGCCGTAGGGATGGTCTATCGTCCCGCCGATGGCGAACTCGCTCAGGTTCAGCTTGCCGAGCAGAACGGCTCCCGCTTCGCCCAGACGCTCGACCAGGGTTGAATCTTCGTCGGGAACGTGGTCAGACAGCACCTTTGAGCCAGCCGAGGTAAGGACGCCTTTGGTGTAGATTATGTCCTTGATCGACACCGGAATGCCATGAAGCGGCCCCAGATAGTCGCCCGCCTGAATAGAGCGTTCCGCCTGCCGAGCCTGTGATAGCGCATGCTCGCGCATGACGGTGATGAACGCGCCCAGACGGTCGTTCAGCGCGTCGATGCGGTCGAGGTAGGCCTGCGTCAGCTCTACCGGAGAGATTTCCTTCTGGCGAATCATGTCGGAAAGCTCGGCAATGCTGCGGAAATGCAGATCGGCGCTACTCATGCTGATTCTCCTCGACGGCAAAGGTAAGAGCAGGCTCTATGTCCGCGACGGCATCATCGGGTATCATATCAAGCTCTTCAATCACCGCGCTGAGTCTCGCCACAATAACGCTTGCTCTCTGGTCGTCTAGCTCGATGCCAGCAGACCGCGCAAGCGCGTACACTTCCTCCATAGAAAGCCCTGCCATGATTTTGAACCCCTTCCGGCCAGCACAACGCGATTGACAAGCGTTGCCTCTGCCATGCAATCTGGGCATGTTTCTCTATTTACGTCTGGATGGGAGTTATTCTATCACGGTGAGGGGCCTGTCTCATACGGCATAGGGTCATGACACAAAATCAGGACTGTTATCTTGCTTGCCACAGCGTCAAGCTATGAGTATCATGCGTTCCGTGAGACGGTGAGTCTCGGAACTCGGGTTTTTCGATGGTAGAAACGTTGGCTATGAAGGGGAGACTGAATTGGACAAGTATCGCCGAATTCTCGTTGTTGGGCGACATCAGGATGTAGTGGACAGGTTTACGAATCTCCTGGAAAGCCATGCCTACATAGTGACCAGCACGATGAACGACAATGTGGCCCTTGATCTCGCGGGGTCGTCGGACTTCGACGCGCTCGTGATTGGGGGCGGAGTGTCACATGCCGACCGTGCCTCTTTGAGAGAAGAAGTCCGAAGATATCTGCCTGACATTGAGGTTGTTATGTCGCAAGGCCCGGACTCAGTGTTGACTCTGCTGAGACAGGCCTTCAAGGACGCCTAGCATCAGAAGCTAATTGGAACCGACGGAGGAGAACGCCTGTCCAATCTCCATTGAGCCTGTACGCTTACGATACAATAAACGAGGACTAAGAGAGCCATGCGCTCAAGCTTGGCGTAAGCGCATGGCTCTTATCGGTTACAATGGCGAGGTGTACGAAGTATACAAAAAACCTACCTGAGAGGAAGCTCCTTGGTTGCTCCTTGAAACAACTCTCGCAGCTTTCCTGTTGAAGGTACAACTGATGACGGACCGCCTGTGTCTATGGTCTCCCAGTCAGAGCATATTATCCCTTCGGATTTAATCAGTAAGGTTAGGAATCCAATCTTCCCTATGGAAGGGAACCCAGGGATCGGCAACGAAAATAGACCAGGTAGATCGATGGGTGTCGAGATAGGAAATGTCCATAGGGGAATAAAGGTGGTACCTACGACCATCCAGGTACCCCAGAGGGCCGGCTTTTGAGTCCCCAACTCGAAGCCCAAAGTTAGAGTAGTGTTTTCATAGGCAAGGCTCAGGTCTAAGACGCAGAGCTGTTTCACTGTCGTATCTTCTGAGACTGTATTGTTATTGAAATCAGGATCGACCTGGTCGCCTTCCGCAGAGGCGGTGTTCGTGATTATCCCTTCTGTTAACGGTGCCGACGATGGTGATTTCAATGGTTTCTCCTATTGCCAGATCACCTATATTACAGACAACGACGCCAGCCGACTCTGTACAACCAGCACTTGCAGACTCGAAGCTCACTTCCTCTGGTAACGTGTCAGTTACGTTCACTCCGGTGGCTAGCGTTGAGGTTGAGTTGTTGGTTACGCCGATAGTGTAAGTGAGTTGTTCGCCCGCTATCACAGGGTCTGGATCGTCCATCTTGGTGATCGACAGGTCAGCCTGGGGCGGGATGGCAAACCCTTGCACCACAATCACCTTGCTTCCGCCTACGAAGGTGAAGGTAGAGAACAGGAAGTCGCCGGTCAGGGGGTCAATTAACGCACCTTCAGCCCCAGCCAATCCAGCGAGAAATCTCGTACGAGTGGCTGGAATAGGGTTTCCGCTGCCATCAAGGTCATAGATTGTCACATTGCTTGATGAGAATTCAGAGACCAGCATGTTATCGAAGTCGGAGAACATGGGAGAGCCAGGTAGCACATAGATGAACCCCTCTGGTCCACCTTCAATCTGAGTATTTAATGTAGCATTGGTTATATCAAACGTCCCCCCACCATCGGGAGCAAAGTCTAATGTGTACCAATCGCCTTCTTCCCAACTCACGATCTTGAGCTGTCCAGCGCCGGGAAAGCCAGCAGGCACAAAGTTCAATCCCCCGGGGGATGGAGTTACTCCGAGCGGACCAAGTCTATGATCTTGTCAGTAATAGCGCTTCCAGGTTTGGTCTGTCCTATCTCATTCACGGGCCAGCGCGATAAGAACAGCACGTTGCCGGGGCCATAGTTTATCCCACCATCGTTATAGGCTGCCTCTGCGAACACAGTTGCTGTGCCGGAGAATCCTGTGATGTGACCGCTCGCATCTCGAACCACTCCAATCGAATATAGCTTGCCCTCCGGTTGGTTCGCCTCTCCTCCTATCAGGAGTGTATTGGGGTCGCTGAATAAGAAGGTCAATCCTCCGTAAGGCGGCGGCAATCCAGGAACTGGGCCTAGATCACTACCCTCGTAGATGGTGCAAAAAGGTGGCTCGATAACGATGTCGCCAGGAAGACATTCGGGTTGTAACTTCACGACCTCAACCAGTATAGATGCGGAATTGTCAAGGAGGTTAGGATCAACCTGGTCACCCTGAACCTCGACATTGTTTGTAATGAATGTGCCGTTTGGCGTCGCAGGATCGACGCTGACCACTATGGTGCGGCCTGTCGATTGGCCGAATCCTAGCGCACCAATGACACATGTGACAATGCCCGCTGCCTCCGTGCAACCAGCGTCTGCAGACACGAAGCTCACTTCTGGCGGTAGTGTGTCAGTTGCCATCACCCCAGTGGCTGGCGTTGAGATAGAGTTGTTGGTTACGAAGATGGAGTAGTTTATTTGCTCGCCTGCGACCACTGTGGTGGGAAAAGCAGACTTTTGTACGAATAGATCGACCTCATCGACGATCGCCGAATTCGTTGGATACGTGAAATTGTCTGTGAGTTCTGAGTTTGTAATTATTCCTGCTTCAGAGGAATTAAAGACAGGCAATATAGCGAATACTGCCGTTACAAATATCATTGCTATGCCAAAAATCTTGAGTCGCATATCACCAAACCCTCATGTCCCAATGGCGGATAAAGCTCAACATCTGCTGTTTAGGCCATTACGATTCCCAGCCGGAATTTCCCAGATCAGGTTGAATATCCCGATAGACATAATATTCTGGAATGCCACAAACTATAGTCAATCCACTTTATAACCATATGGTATGATCAACGACATTATGACTTACAGCATGGACTTGAGGAAAAGAGTGGTTGGCTTTGTAAACGAAGGTGGAAGCAAGACGAAGGCATCACGTCGCTTTGAGGTCAGCCTGTGGTGCGTCAACGACTGGTGTAAGCGTGAAGACCTCGCACCAAAAGTTCAATCACTGAGGCATCGCAAGATAGACAAAGAGGCGTTGCGTCGGCACGTACGACTTTATCCTGATGCTTTACTGAGAGAGCGTGCTGAAGTATTCGGGGTGCATATCAACGCTGTGTGGTCAATGATGCGTAAGATGGAGTTGACGCACAAAAAAAGCGATGCGCTACAGCGAGAGAAACCATGAAAAGCGTATCGAGTATCTGAGGACACTGCGCCAGGTTGTCAAGGACAAAGGAAGTGAGCACATAGTGTATCTGGATGAGAGTGGATTTGAGCGCACAACTCACAGAGCGCATGGTTGGGGTCTTCGGGGGAAGAAGGTATACGGTGAACGCAGTGGCAAAAGGCGTCCTCGCACCAGCCTGATCTCTGCCAAACAGGGCAAAAGGCTGCTCGCTCCTATCCTGTTCGAAGGCAGCACCAACGCTACCTTGTTCAACTACTGGCTCCAGAGCCACTTGTTCAAAGAACTGGCCCAAAGCTCAACGTTAATCATGGACAATGTGAGGTGGACCCCAAAATTGGACAGGTGGCTAAGAGAGAGTCCCGCTCCTAAAATAGGACGGAAACAAGGAGCAGGACATGAAGCAAACACGTAAGAAGCACAGCCCAGTCTTCAAGGCCAAAGTGGCTTTGGCCGCGCTCCAGGGGGAGCACACCATTGCAGAGCTGGCCAGCCGGTTTGAAGTCCACCCGAGCCAGATCCATGCCTGGAAGAAGGCCTTGACTCAGGGGGCGCCGCACCTCTTTGAAAATGGTGCTGGACGCCAGGAGAAGGACCAAGAGGTCCTCACTGCCCAGCTCTACCAACAGATTGGGCAGCTCAAGGTGGAACGGGATTTTTTGTCACGGAGCTTCGGGTTGTGAGCCGGTCCCAACGCCGGGCCATGATTGACCGAGAAGAACCGAAGCTGTCTCTGGTGCGCCAGTGCGCCTTGCTGGGTATCAGCCGCTCCTCGTTGTACTACCTGCCAACCGAGGCCGGCGCCGAGGACATGGAGTTGATGGCCCTCATAGACCAACAGTACCTGAAGACACCTTTCTACGGCTCCAGAAGGATGACTGCCTGGCTCAGAAATCACGGACACCAGGTCAACCGCAAGCGGGTCCGCCGGCTGATGCAGCTGATAGGCCTGGAGACCATCTACCGGCGTCCCAACACCAGCAAGCCAAACCCAGGGCATAAGGTCTATCCGTACTTGCTCAGGGGGCTGGAGATCAACCGGGTCAACCAGGTGTGGGCCACCGACATCACCTACATACCCATGGCTCGGGGTTTCCTCTACTTGATGGCCATCATGGACTGGCACAGCCGCTACGTGCTGGCCTGGCGGCTGTCCAACACCCTGGAGGTAGACTTCTGTGTTGCGGCTCTGGAAGAGGCCTTGAGCAAGGGTCGGCCACAGATCTTCAACACCGACCAGGGCAGCCAGTTCACCAGCGAGGCCTTCACCAGCATGCTGCTGGCGCAAGGCGTTCAAGTGAGCATGGACGGCAGGGGCCGGTGCATGGACAACGTCTTCGTGGAACGGCTGTGGCGCAGCATCAAGTACGAGGAGGTGTACCTGAAGGCATACCAAAATGGGACTGAGGCCAGAAAAGGGATTGGGGCTTATCTGGCCTTCTACAACCAAGAGCGGCCCCATCAAGCCCTGGGCTATCGGTCACCGGGTCAGGTGTTCCATGCAGTGAGCCCACAAAGGTGTTTACTAGAACATCCACAAGCCTTACAATGGGATGAAGGTTTACGAGACACCCCAGCGGTAGACTCTCTTATTTTAGCCTCACCGCTGTCCTGATGATGGGGTCCACTTGAATGCAACCTTTCACAAGACCGCTGCAACAAGGCAAATTATTGAGCAAGCTGGACACACTCTCCTCTTTCTGCCGCCGTACTCGCCAGACTTCAATCCAATCGAACAGGACTTTGCAATCATGAAAAGACGAAGGCAGTTTCTTCCTGCCGACACCACAATCGACGAAGTCGTGAGATCGTATGTATATTATCTGGAATGACTATATATAGCTGGCTAGCGTTGTTGTCAACTTCCATCAGACAAGCTCAATTTCACCTTCACCTCATACTGTCTTTCAATATGTTGATAACGCCTTGAATTTAGACAAAGTGAAATTGTCCCGACAATGATCGGGCGACAGTTTTGCGCCTTAACAATCGAGTTTCAGGCAGCTTTCTGGCGGTCCTTCCGCGGAAGGATGAGCCTCTTAGGCCCACTAATTCGTAAGCGTCCAGCCCCTCCTGACACTCAAGGGGTAACGCTTACGTTATATGTGCAGAGGTCACTCAAAGGAGTGAGGAATTCCTCTATCACACATTAAGGCGACTTCTGACAGGTAAGCCTTTAGCAACAAGCCTCCGCCTGCTCTCCTTGCTTCCCTGCCAACCCCAACCAGTTCCACCAGTCGCCTTTCTCCATATCAACGCCACACCAAGCCCGATGGAGACACCGAGAGTGTCGTATGCCACGTCTAACAGACTGCTGTCACGGCCTGGCACGAATAGCTGGTGAAACTCGTCCACGAACCCGTATCCCATAGCCAGGGCAAGAGTGCCAGCGATTATGTATCGGAGGCCGAGAGGCTTGAAGCTGTTCAAGAGTCTATAGAGAAGTACTGCCAGCACACCAAACTCCAACTGATGGACAAAGGGAGGGGAAGTCAAAGTATTTAGCATCCAGGCTGGCAGAATCGCGGAGAATCCTCGCACGTCACTTGCAGCCACTTCAACGGTTGACGAGGTGGAGTTGGACAGGAGGAAGATTCCCACCATCCAGCCAACCACGGGTATCCAGTAGAGTATTGCTCTTTTCATAATCGAGTGTTCAGCTACCTCGCTAGCGGGTTCAAGACTCTCTACTGACTAGATGGACACTTCTTACTATCAATTGCGCATATCGACTATGAAGTCCATCTATAACAGACCAATAAGTATTCTGTGTCTCGATGAAGAGCCAGGTTCACTTGACGCTTGTCCGCGCCATCGTTACACTCATCCCATCGACTACAGACGCCCAATTCGCTGACCCATCGTTGTTTGCTCTCGTTGAAAGGAGAACCCATGGCCAGACTGAAATTGGAATTGAACTTCAACCCTGGCACTCCGCAGGAGACTGCAGATTTTGCCCGGCAAGCAGAAGCCCTGGACTTCTACCGTCTCGGTATTTGGGACTCCCCCGCCCTATTCCGAGAGCCTTGGGTAACACTGGCCGCCGTTGCTCAGGCCACTACCAGCATCAGGCTGGGCACAAACGTGACAAACCCCTTGACTCGCCATCCAGTCGTCACCGCGAGCGCGGCAGCCACACTGGACGAGCTTGCGCCGGGTCGCATTTATATCGGAATCGGCTCAGGCGATAGCGGCGTCTACAATCTTGGGTTTACCGGTTCGCCCATGGATCACTTGAGAGAATACATCCTCACTGTACGAAAGTTGCTGCAGGAAGGAGAGGCGGAGTATCAGGGCAAGCAATCCCTCCTGACATGGGCTGGCAGGAAGCATATCCCCATCTATCTGTCGGCTCATGGGCCAAGGGCAGTCAAATTGGCTGGCGAGGTCGCCGATGGCGTGATAATGGGGCTTGGCATCAACCTGGAGGTCATAAAAGGCAGCCTTGACCTGCTCGAACAGGGCGCAAAGCAAGCAGGACGAGATGTAAAGGACATTGATGTCTGGTGGGTTGGCGGCATTCGCATAGACCCTCGTCCCGGAGAGGCATTACGCCAGTCCGCATGGGTCGTATCTTCTCCGAATCACCACCTCGCCCGTTTTACAATGAACGGGAAATTCATCCCTGACGAATATAAAGAAGGCATAAAGAAGCTCGCAGATGCCTATGACATCACCACACACGGGAAGACCCCACAGGAGCAGAGAGACAGCTATGACCAACTGGCGCGCGAGCTTGGCGTGAGGGACTATCTAATGGACAGGTTCCTGACGGCTGGCACTCCTGATGAGGTTGGGCAAATGTTACGTGAGCGAATGGCAGCTGGAGCAACACAATTCTCGGCGGGCACAGCCGTTGGCGCAATGGAGCAAGCGCATCGTCTCGCGGATCTCGCAAAAGCCATGTTCAGGAATTAGACCTGTTTTTGCGCTTCTCCCATTTGATGTTGGCAGGAGCGTTCACCCTCACCTCAGTCCTCTCCCATCAAGGGAGAGGAGGCACCCCTTCTCCCCTGGCGGGAGAAGGTTGGGATGAGGGGGTAAATTTGCCATCATAATCATGGAGACGAGCTACTACATTAATCAAGAAAGACTTTTTACCAGGAGACCACAATGATGGATCTAATCATCAGAGGCGGAACAGTCGTAACAGCCGGAAGCAGTTTCAATGCGGACGTTGGCATCCAGGATGGGAAGGTGGCGCAGATCGGCGGTGAGATGTCTGGCAAAAGCGAGATAGACGCCAGCGGCAAGCTGGTTATTCCGGGAGGCTTGGACTTGCATGTCCATCTCACCTGGCATCACGAAGGAATGAAATGGGTAGACGATTTCTACACTGGCACAGCCGCCGCTGCCGCTGGTGGCGTGACGACTATCGGAAGCGTGACCTTTCCAGGCCCTGATGAGGGGCTTCTGCATACGATGGACCGCGTTGAGGCCGAAGCCAAGGCTGACGCCATTGTAGACTTCACCCTGCATCCGGTAGTGATCGACCCAACGCCTGAAATCCTGGCCGAGATTCCCAAGCTGGCGGAGGCAGGCTACTCCAGCATCAAGACCTTCACGCAGATTGGCAAGATTTTCGATCCAGACCACATCAAGGCATTTGAGATCGCCGGTCAGAATGGAATGCTCACAATGATTCACTGCGAAGACCAGGACATTAACCACGTCCGCGAAGAGCAACTGGTGGCCGAGGGCAAGTCCGACATACGATACTATGCCGACAGCCGCCCCACTTACGGCGAGGCGTCAGCGACGGCCCGCGCTATAGCCGCCGCCAAAGCCACCGAAGCACCCCTTTACATAGTCCACCTTTCCTCTGAGGCCGCGCTAAAGGAGACCAGGAGAGCGAGGGTCGCAGGCCAGTCGGTTTACGTCGAAACCAGACCCATTTACATCTACCTAACCAGAGAGCGGTTTGAAGAGCCAGAGGGGGCCAAGTACGTGGGCTACCCATGTCTGCGTGAGCAGTCGGATGTCGATGCGCTCTGGAACGGCTTGCGAGCGCGCGACGTGGACACTTATTGCTCTGACCACGCCCCTCTGGACAAGGCCCAGAATCTCGACCCTACCCTCAAGGTGGGAACCTTTAAGGGGGCCATGCCGGGCCTTGAAACCCTTATGCCCCTGCTATATTCTGAAGGCGTGCTCAAGGGTCGCATCTCACTGAGCCGGTGGGTGGAGCTGACTTCCACGAATGCTGCCAAGTTGTTCGGCATGTATCCTCAGAAAGGCACCATAAGCGTTGGCTCGGATGCCGACCTCGTTGTATGGGACCCGGATCGCAAACGTACAATCAAAGCAGATGAAATGCAGTCTGCGTCCGATTACGAGGTGTACGAAGGTTGGGAGATTCAGGGCTGGCCCACGCATACCATCTCAAGAGGAGATGTTGTGTTCGAGAACGATAAGGTAACAGGAGCGCGAGGCCGGGGGCAGCGCGTCATCCGGGGGCCTCACATGCCCTTGTAGAGCGATGTCGATGGCATACTGCGAACAACTATTGCAATGGGCCGCACCCGTCGAGTACAGGTCTCAGACCGATGACGTGTTGCAGGAGCATGATGGTGTCGATAATATCCACGTCTCCGTCGCGGTCGAGGTCGCTGAGTACAAGCTGAGTCTGCGTGGGCGTAATGTGTCCTAATGCAATCAGCAAGTCGATGAACACATCTCGCCCGTTCACTATGCCGTCGCCGTTTTGATCTCCGCAAAGGCCGGAAACTCCCAGCCCGTTGAAACGTATCCAATTGAGAAAGAATAGGTTTGTGTCATTAGGATTGACAGCAGAGAATACAAAGAATAGTTCGTGAGTTTCGCCAGGGTCTTCGATATCTACGGTAACCTCGATGAATTCCCCTGGTTTGGCGGTCGGCTCGACGACAGCCGTGCTGATAGGCTTGACGCCCGGATTGCTGGGAGGCGAATCGACGTAACCCTCGATAAGGCCCCCAGGAAAGATGCCCCCAGGCTCGCCCGAAGCAACGCGATAGGTGACCGAATCGATGTTACGCAGGTTCATGGGCTTGAAAGATATGTAATCTCCATCGTCTATGCCAGCGATAAGGAAGCCACCTCCCTCCCCGTTAGGTGTTGTTCTTACTTTTATTCCTTTCTGGGATGAGAAATGTTCCGCCTGCTTGAGCTTGGGATGCAGGATATGCTCGGTAATGCCCATCAGCGGGTCTATTCCGGGCGCACCCTTGTCTGTGTACCGGACTTCGACGATATAAGACATATTGGCCGTCTCAAACGGGTCGTCTGGGGATGTCAACACGCCTCACAGCCCCGGAACTCTTCCAAGGGATGAGCATGCTCGTTATGGCCTAGCTTTGGCTGGACGATTACCTGCTGGCAATCGATACCGCCACCTTTGGTACTGCCATCCTCGGCGTCCGATACGCTCACCCCGAACGGAATCAGGTCGCTCCAGTCGAAGAAACCTCCTTCGACTGGCAATTCAATCGTGACCACTGGCTTTGTGTTACCCGCCGAGATTGACACATTCGCCGTGGACTGGTTTCCATCGAGGTCAGTCACCGTCAACTGTGCGGTAAAATTGCCGGGGATAACGTATATGAAGACCGGATTGGCTTCGGTCGAGTCTATGACGCCGTCCAGTGTAAAGTCCCAGGCAAATGTGATGCTGTTGCCACCATCCGGGTCGGTGGAGCCTTCGCTCGAAAACACTGCCGTCAAGGGAACAGGCCCGGACGTGGGCGTGGCGCTGGCAACGGCGACGGGTGAACGTGACTGGCTAACGTAGTTTATGCGAACCAGTTGCGCGTCGGGATTGTCCCCCCAGCCCGTGCCATACTCAAGGATATATATGGCCCCGTCCGGCCCAATCTCCATGTCGATGGGACTTCTGAAATCAAAGCTCGGTAGGAATGGATTGATTTTTAGGATGTCGCCCTGCTCGTCTAGTTTGATCTCAGCAATCCAGTTGCGCGACCACTCGTAGATGAACAGCGTATCGTCGTAGTATTCGGGAAGCGCGCCTGTTGATGCCAATTCGGAGTCGAAATGGTAAACAGGGCCAGCCATCACCGTGCGGCCGCCTTCGCCAAACTCTGGAAACTCAGCCGACACTACGTATGGATACCATATCATGGCCGGTTTAGCCGGAGGCAGATTCAGAACCCCTGTGTTGTTTGGGGAGTCGTCAACCAGAGCGACACAGTCGAATGGCAGCCCTGAAATTTCCGTTTCGAAATCGTAATCTACGTATGGCTCGTTGTTCCCAGCGCAGTATGGCCAGCCGTAGTTGCCTGCTTCGCGCGCCTGATTAACCTCGTCCAGCCCAATTGGGCCACGCTCCGGGTCGGCGTCGGTGGCATCCGGGCCGACATCTCCCACATACAGCCAGCCCGTCTCGGAATCAATCGAGATTCGGAACGGATTTCGCAGGCCCATCAGGTATATCTCAGGACGCCCCGCTGACCCGTCGCTGGGAAAAAGGTTACCGTCGGGTATTGAGTATGTTCCATCAGCCTGTGGAGTGAAACGCAATATCTTCCCACGCAGGTCGTTTGTGTTCGACGCAGACTTCTGGGAATCGAAGGCAGAATTATCAGGACGCTCGTCTATTGGAGCGTAGCCGTCAGAAGCGAACGGACTTGTGTTGTCGCCGGTAGAGACGAACAGGTTACCTTGTTGGTCGAACTGGAGAGACCCCCCCGAATGACAGCACTCGTCGCGCTGCGTGGGTATCTCCAGCAAGACCTGCTCCGATTCCATGTCCAGCGTATCTCCGACCAGTGTGAATCGGGAAATATGCTGCTTGGGAATCGAGCCTTCAGGGGAGTAGAATAGGTACACCCAGCGATTGACCTCGAACAGCGGGTCGAGTGCTATGCCCAGCAGTCCGTCTTCATATTCGGTGGAGACTGCGAGTTGCGCCGCGATAACCGTGCTTCCACTTTGCGGCGAGTAGACCTTCACAAACCCTGTCTTCTCTACAAAGAACACGCGCCCATCAGAAGCTACGTCCAGTTCCATAGGCTGGGTCGTGTCCGTATCGAGGGCGACCTTACTAAAGCTGCTGTCTCTGGTAGCACCGCAGTCGCCGTCTTCCATTCCAGTCGCATACTGAATGCCACCTAGTGGTCCAACATCATTGAAATGAATACCATGATAGTCATTGTTCCTCTTGGGGGTTCAATCGTAACGTTGAACCGAGGAGGAACCATGATGTCTACCAAGAAGTACCGTATCAGACTGACTACCGACGAACAACAGGAACTCAACGCCTTGGTCTCACGCGGTCGGGCTGCGGCGTACAAACAGACCCATGCGCGCATTCTGCTGATGAGCGATGAGTCGCGCTCGGACGGGGGAATGAAGGACGCGGACATCACCAGCGCGCTCGGTGTGGGACAGTCAACGGTCGAGCGAATACGCAAGCGCTGTGTGGAGGAGGGGGTTGAGTCTGCGCTGAATCGCAAAAAGCAACTGCGTCGGCGTCAAAAGAGACTGGACGGCGAAGGTGAAGCACGGTTGATAGCGATGGCCTGCGGGGAACCGCCGGAGGGGCGTGCCAGTTGGACCCTGAAGCTGTTGGCTGACCAGTTGGTCGAGTGTGAGATAGTCGGGACCATTAGCACCGAGACGGTTCGCCAGGCGCTTAAAAAAAAAACGAACTGAAGCCGTGGCTGAAGCAGAGTTGGTGCATCCCGCCCGGTCAGAGCGCGGAGTTTGTGTGCGCGATGGAAGACGTACTGGGAGGTCTACCAACGGCCGTACGATGGGAATGAGGTTCTGGTGTGCATGGATGAGACGAGCAAACAGCAAGTCAAGGAGACGCGAGTGCCGCGTCCCGCAGCGCCCGGCTTATCGGCGGCATACGACTACGAATACGAGCGCAATGGAGTGAGCAGCCTGTTCATGCTGTTTGCACCGTTGGACGGATGGCGCCGAGTCGAGGTCAGAGAGCGTCGCACGAAGGTGGACTGGGCGCATGTGATAAAGAAACTGGTCGACGAGGACTACCCTGACAGAGACCGGATCGTGCTGGTAATGGACAATCTCAACACTCACAAGCTGTCCTCGCTATACGAGGCATTCGAGCCTGCTGAGGCGAGGCGTATAGCTGAGCGACTGGAGATACACTACACTCCCAAACACGGGAGTTGGTTGAATATGGCGGAGATAGAGATCGGTGTGCTGGCTCGACAGTGCCTGGACCGACGGATTGCCAATCAAGACATCCTGCGCGGCGAGGTCAATGCTTGGCAGAATCAACGCAACCGGGATGTGATACGAGTGGATTGGCGCTTCACTACCGAGGATGCGCGCATCAAGCTAAAGTCACTCTACCCATCAATACAAAAACGTTGAACCACTAGTACATGAGCCATAAAGTATGGTTCAACGTAGCTCCCACTCGTGTGGCCCATGCCGGTGTACCAGGCCCGACCGCCGTCATATTCATGACACCACGCTATGGGATGGTCATACCCCTGCTCGCCCCCTGAATACGAATCTTCGTCCAGGGTCGCCAGCACGTGGACTTCGCCCCTGGGGTTTGTTGCGTAGTTATACCACTCGTCGAGCCGCTGCCAGCGCCTGGGCAGAAAAGAGGTCGATGGATGAACAGTATCGGCCACCGTGATGGTCGCAACCTGAATACCCGGATGGCTCTCAAAGTTAGCGCCCACGAGTCCGGCAAACCCGGGCCAGTTGTATTCCGTGTCGGCAGCCGAGTGAATGCCAACGAACCCCCCTCCGGCCTGAATATACTTCTCGAACGCGGCCTGTTGCTCATCGTCGAGTACGTTCAGCGTAGTGTTGAGAAACACGACTGCCTGGAAATCTGCGAGGCCGTCGTCGCTGAATACGGCGGCATCCTCTGTGGCAACGACCTCGAAACCCTTTTTCGTTCCGAGCGTTTCTAGCGCCGCGATTCCAGCAGGGATAGAGGCATGGCGGTATCCAGCCGTCTTGGTGAACACGAGCACCTCTATGCCGTGTTCGGGCGTCAAGGCAGGACTCTGCGATAGTATTTGGGGAAAGCCAGGGACAGTATAGCTGTCAGAGCTAGCCTGAAGACGAGACACAAGTTCAGAAGCGTCGCCGGAGAGACCAATCAGTATAGCCAGAACGATAAGAAGCGTTTTCAAGAAGCCAACGCGAGGAAAGTGTTGCCCAGAAGCCATCCTCTTCTCACAACCTCCACTTCTTCAAAGGCAATGCCTAAACTCTGCTTGAATCCCGTCTTCAAAAAGCGCGAAATGGTCTATAAAGTATGTTCAGAGTCTAACAGCAGTTCTGTGTTATTGTCAAGTACACTGCGCCCTCACGCCCTGATTAGATCATGAAGTTCATCTGCTTCACAATCGCCTCGCCGAGCGCAATGTCGCCTTGCACCTGCACTTTGCCGGACGTGAGGACTCTGGCGGGGTCCCAGCGACCGCAGCCCAGGCAGGCAAACGTCTCTGTATCCATCTTGAGATGGACGGTTGCGCTTTCAGGTGTCGAGTCGAGCGGCCTGGCGATTTTTCCATCCATGCCGATAGCGATAGTTTGCCCAAGCTGTCCTGTGATATCCAAAATCACCGTCGCGCCTTCGGGAGCTTGAGCCTTCTTGCCGACGATGTAGGGCATGGGTGCAACAAGCCTACCCATGGAGTGCTCGGCTACCGGCCCTTCGTAATGCCCGGGCCTACCAAGTGCGCGGCGTATGTCTTGCTCATGCACCCATGCGTCGAAGATACGTATCCCTAGGAAGTCTCGCGCTCTTCCGGAGCCAACAGGCGTTTGTGTCTCCGCATCGAAATCGTCCGCGCTCATAGCCCGCAGCACCTTAAGACGCTCGCCGGTGACTTCTCGAAACTCATCGAAAACTTTTGTGCCTAGCCAAGAACGCCGCCAGTCAATCCCGATCTCGTTTTTAGCTCCAAAGTCGGTCTTTATGTGGCTCAAGTCCTCCGGAGTGTGGTCTGGTTCAGACCGTCCTAGAAGCCGACTTTCCATCCCGACAAGGTGTGAAATCTGGTCTTGCGCCGACCAGCCGGGGCAATCCGTAGGCGTTTTCCACTCTTGCTCGGTGAACGTCGCGCAAAGCTCGCCAATCGAACTCCAGACGCGCTCCATCTTTTCGACAAGCTCTTTATCACTCATGGAATACCTCTACTATTATTGAAGCTTGATTCGATATCACGCATCATACTCAGGGCATTACGCAATGGCAAGCCCTGGATCTTATGAATTGAACCTCGTCCAATATCTTGGGAACCGTTCTGGTTCTTGCCATTCTCGAATAGGGCCATCGTGCGTTGACACTCCTGATGTCCCGAGAGTATCCTTGATCTGATTGTCGCTTGACGTGCGATTGGTGCGCAAATAGGAAAGCGGTCCTAACATGAGCATTCTCATACCCTAATGGGCGTGAGTGGCAACCCATATGAGATATCTGAATCATCAGAGGGAGGGCATGTATGGCAGAGCATCAGGTCTATCTGGAAGACATTGAGGTGGGCATGGAGCTGCCCTCTCAGGAGTACGGCCCCTGGAGCAACGCTCACATCACGCGATGGTGCGCCGCGCAGGAGAACTGGGAGCGTTTCCACTACGATTACAAGTTTGCCACGCAGGTGTTTGAACTCGACGACATCGTAGCCAACGGCAACTGGCGCAAGCACCCCCTGGCCCGAATTTTCAAGGACTGGGCAGGGCTTGGGGGTTGGCTGTGGAAAATTCAGATGCAGTACAGAGGTATGCATTATCCCTTTGATCTGTTCGACGTGTGGGCGCGCGTCCGTGAGATAAGAGAGGTGGACGGCATAGGCATCGTGGAGTTAGACCTCGGAATGACGAACCAGAAAGGCCAGGAGACATCACCCGGCACGGCTACCGTGGCACTGCCTCTCAAGAACGGCAAGGACGTGCCCTACCCTTTCGTGCCGCCTGAGAGCCTGCGACAGCCTGACTACGACTACGAGCCAGGCCACAACATGGAAAACGCTATGTACGTAACCAACGAGGTGCGCAGTCACATCGGCTACGAGACGGAGTCGGAAAGCTGGGACGAAATCTGCAAGCCTGAACTGCGCCGCTTCTCTCAGGCCATTCCCGACCCGGACCGGCTGTACTGGGACGAGGAGTTCGCTAAGGGCACGAGGTTCGGCGAGATAATGGCTATGCCATTGTATCCGGTGGATGGCTTCAAGCACCCTCCTACTGAGCCTGACCAACTTACGCTACGGCTAAAGGAGGATCCAAACTATTGGGGAGGGCCTCCCGGCGTCATGAGCGGCGAGCGCGACCGTCACATCCCAGGGCTTCCCAGGGTAGGAGGACTCAACGGCGGCCAGTCGTATGAGGTGCTAGGTCTGGCGCGCGTTGGAGAGAAGTTGAAGCGGAAATCCCGCCTGCTGGACGTTTACGAGCGCCAGGGATCCAAAAATCGATTGATCTTCACCGTCTCTGGCACGTCGTATTTCAACAGCAATGGAGATGTCATCCTGAAGGGAAAGGGCGTCGGCATATTACGAGCGTGATGCTCTGACCTCACCCCGTCCTTCCGATGAAGGATCTGGCGCTTGAAGTAAATCTAGGCGGCCCCTCTCCGTGAACGGAGAGGGGCGACTAAAACTGGCTTGCATTCGTCCTTCCGCGGAAGGAAAGGGGGAATTTAAAGAGAGGCTATGGCGCTAGTTTGAGGTCGGATTCGGCAGCTTTTCTCCCGCAGCCAGCCGTTCCTTCGTCTCTTGCTCGATTGCCGCGCTGGTCTTGATGATTTTGTATGCCTCTTGCACCAAGGCCATGCGAGCGTGCGGCGGCAGCCTTGAGAACTCCGGGGCTAACCTACCGTGGAAGCGATTCTTCTCCAGCATGAAGTCGGCATCCAACTCTTCGATGAAGGTATCGGCGACATCCTGGGTCAGTGTGGCTTTCCCCGGATAGTCCTCGTCCTTCCAGAACGGGTCGGGGAAGCGATTAGCCGCCTCCCCACTCTCCGTAAGCTCGTACCACTCCTGGACCAGTTTCCAGACCTCGTAAATGTTCTCGGCCTCTACCCACGCGCACGCATGGGTCAGGGGGTCGTTTTTCTCAGCCCACTCCCACGCGTTTGAGATGCACGACTGATAAAGTGCGTTTGGAGTTACGTTGTAGTAGGGCATTACAACCTCCCTGCGAGCTAAGACGGCTTATATGTGTCGGGCCAATAGTCGCTTACATCAATGTCCACAACCGCTCTACATCTCGATGGTTCGACGCACCCGCCGAACCGTGCGCACCCTCTGCCCTGGGCAATGGTCTGGGTCTGGCTCATAGCGCCGAGATGGCTCAGGCTGGGCTTGCGGCGTCGTTATCGGGTCTACTCTCGTTGGAGTCGTTGGATTCGTAGTTGCCACCAATAATCTCGCTGCCATCATCACTACCTCCATTTCCACTACTATCCTGATATTCGTTGTCTTTTATGTTCGCCAACTGAATGGCGTACTCGATCTTTCCAGGCTCGTAGTCCAATACTTCACCAAGATCGTTTACGACGGCTTGCACGTCGGATTCCGCAATCAACGCGCGGATGCCTCGATAAATCTTGAGCAGCAGGTTCAACCCTACACGCTCACCTCCGACCACTACGGACGACTTCGCTATCTCTCGTATCACCCAAAGCTCGTTCAAGCTAAACTGCAACTCGACTGGTGCCTTCTGTTGTTCGGTTTCCAGCACCGCACTGCCGATCTTCAACAGCAAATTAGGATACGGGGAACCTTGGCTCGGCAGTTCGTCAGGCGGCCCTTGGGTAAACATCGAAAGGGTATCGGAGATGTAAAGACACTCCAACTGTGTTAGTTGCACCGGATATGTGGTTGCCATTTCCTACCTCCGGTCTATGTCGTCTTGCTCAATACGACGAGTCAATATGTCTCAGTGATTTATAAAACAACCATCATACAATTATTGGTAGTATAGCATATAACAAATGCATTGTATAACAAAACGTGCATCAGATAATATCACATAAAGAGAAGCTTGCTTTAATGCATCACTTTGTTATACGATTATCCATGATTCCGGCGCTACTTATTTTTTGGTCTGTTAATGTGAAATATGCGCGGGACGATAGGCGGGAATTGTAAAGACAATACGCTTGCCTCATGAGAAAGAATTGGCTTAGGAGGGATTGCCGTGAATTCGAACGTCGATGATGAGTACCTGCGCCCGAGCGAAGTCGCCGCTATGGTCCGTAAGAACCCGACGACTATCCGCCGTTGGATCAAAACCGGACTGTTGCCCGCCGCCCGACTGCCCGGACATCCTGATAAGGCTAACTACTTGATTCGTCGAGAAGACGTTTTGAAGTTGTTGGAAGTCAAGCCGCAGGAACAACAGGTGTATCGAGAGTAAAACACCGCACAGCGTGCTAATGATAGCTCGATGCCTTGCCTTATCATTAGCCATTCATTCAGAGGTTATTAATACTGGCGCACTTGCAGATAGTGCGCCAGTATTAATTAAAGAGAACCCTTTAGCTTTACCAGTTCCACCGTAACTACGCCGCGCCTGATACCCAGCATCGCTACGGTTCCAAGCTCTCCGGGGCCATGACGCAGGCCGGGCTTCGTGGGGCTTCCCGGATTGACCATCAGCACTCCCTGATAATATGCCACCATCTCCTCATGCGTATCGCCAAAGGCTATCACCTGTACTGGCTTTCCGAATTTGGAGGTCATGACGTCCTCGAAAGGCCTGTCTGGAAACTCGAAGAAGCTTTCCAATCGCACCCTTATACCGGGCCAGGCGATGTCGTGAATCACTCCGATTGACAGACCCTCCGCCTCCACCACGCGAGTGATACCACTCAAACGCTCGCTGCCCTCGTCCGGGTCCGGGTAGCCCCGCACCGCAAGAACAGGCGCGACTGTCTCCAGCCTATCCAACACGCCCAATGTGTCCAGATCGCCGCAGTGAATGATAAGGTCAGTGCCTCGAAACACATCCACTACTTCCTGGGGCATGTCGCTTGCGTCCGCAAGCAGGCTGTGCGTATCGGATACGATGCCTATGCGCATGAGGTTGCCTCCATGTTAATTATCGCGCCGTCCTTCCGCGGAAGGATGGGCAGCAGAATGTGCGAGGGATACTCGCTGCTGTGGTAGATCGTCTGATGCGCGGAGCGCATCTCCGAGTCCCATCGACCACGTATGTCCTGCATGACGCACACGTAGCCGTTGTTCGCAAGCATTCGCGCCTTCTCAATCATCTGAGGCATATTGTTGTTGTACGGGGTACGCATCAGGACTGCCGGAAACTTTCCCTGTGCCTTGGGAAGGTAGATGTCAGCGGACAAGTCAACCCCATCGCTCATCGGCACCTTTGCGTCCAGATGCATTTCTACGTCATAGTTGGTCTGCATGGCGTCTCCTCCTAAACTCGCCGACGACAAAATGCGGCTCTGGGCCACCGCCGGACAAGATGCGGGGTCTATCTTACCACAAGGGAAGGCCGCTATCCTCACCATTCCTTCCACCTTAAAAATATTCCGATTAAAGACCTTTTAATGAAAATAAAGTACCGAAAGGTTAATTGAGATTCATGTGCAGATTGTATCCGGTGAACGCACGTGAATAAACGACATCTTGCTTATAGATGTAAAAGAGTAGATTTAGAGCGTCTAACAAAACCTAATAAAAGGGGTTAGAATCTGGACATTCTCTGGAGGAGGATGACCTAATGTCTAAGCCCCTTGTAAGCGATGAATTCTGGGAACTGGTGCAACCTTTACTGCCGCCACAACCACCGAAGCCGAAAGGAGGAAGGCCCAGGATACCTGACAGACAGGTCCTAAGTGGGATACTGTTCGTGCTAAAGACAGGCATTGGCTGGGAAGACCTACCCAAGGAGATGGACTGTGGCAGTGGGATGACCTGCTGGAGGCGCCTCAGAGATTGGCACCAGTCGGGAGTCTGGGAGCGCATCCACTTGGTATGCCTTGAGCGCCTGCAAGCAGCTGAGCGCATAGACTGGACTCGCGCAGTGCTGGACAGTGCTTCAGTGCGAGCAGTTTTTGGGGGCAGAAAACAGGCCCCAACCCCACGGACAGGGCGAAGGCGGGTAGCAAGCATCATATCATAACCGATGCCCAGGGCATTCCACTGGCGGTCAGGTTGACTGGCGCGAACGCTCACGATGTCACCCAAGCCCTTGAGTTGGTGGATGCCATACCTGCTGTCAAGGGCAAGCGAGGCAGGCCTCGCAAGCGTCCTCTTCAGGCGCAGGGAGACAGAGGGTATGACTCTGAGCCTGTTCGCAAGGAGTTGAAGAAGCGACATATCTGGCCGCTGCTGGCCAAGCGAGGTGAGCCGCATGGCAGCGGGTTGGGTGTGCATAGATGGGTGGTTGAGAGAAGCCTGAGTTGGCTTCATCAGTTCCGACGCTTACGGGTTCGATATGAGCGCAGGGCAGACATACATGAGGCTTTCTTGGCCATAGGTTGTGCCATCATCTGCTCTCGCTTTCTGTTCCAATAATGGTTTTGTTAGACGCTCTTAGAAGATGTTGTTGCGTACCCTACATTGGAATGTCTCGGACGCACCATTGAGCTATGAACCGGCCGGTGAGAACTCATAGGCTAACGAATAGGGATTCGTCAGAGTAAGTACGCTCACGACATGACCCACAAGGAGTAATAGAGACGATGGCAATGGCTGTAGATACCGCACAGGCAGAAAAGCAATTGGTGGTCTTCGACCTGGACTCCGAGTCCTATGGTGTGGACATCGGTGCTGTCAGAGAAATCATCCGTATGCAGGAAATCACCAGAGTGCCGCGAACCCCTGAATTCGTGGAAGGAGTTATTAACCTCAGAGGCAAAGTCATTCCAGTGGTAGACTTAAGCAAGAGGTTTGGGCTTAACGTAGGGGAGGAAAGTAAGGACAACCGCATCGTAGTCGTGGACATTGGTGGACAGGATATCGGGGTTGTCGTGGACGCGGTCACAGAGGTGCTGCGTATTCACGCAAGTGCTATCGAGCCGCCTTCGTCGGTGATTACCAACGCAGATTCCGAATACCTGCTTGGAATCGCCAAGCTGGACGACAAGATGATAATCCTACTGGAGCTTGAGAGTGTGCTCTCAGATAAAGAGAGGGACATTCTCTTGGAGGAATCTCTGGCGATAGAATAGAGACACATTCAATGCCTCTGTGAAGCCATAGCCTGAAATTCGAGACCCCGCCATAGTTATCTTCTGGCTAGCGAAGAGTCACAAAGCACAAAGCGGCGCGGCGCCATTCGGAAGTTTACATCACTTCCGGGAGTTCCGCGCCTTTCTATTTTGGAATGGCAAGTGTAAACCAGAAGAGCATCAACCCCCAACCTGCCCCGGTCGTCAGGATTATTGCCGCTAGCTTCTTCATCTTAATTTATCTTCCTTTTGGTGAACTTATTCGTCTATTTACCTCACCACTAATGTAACACCGGGTTGGTGTGTGTGCTGTGGTGGCGCAGTGTAAACAGCGTAGCCGCCTTGTTTGAGAACAGTGGGGCATGGAGGGAGTTGGTTTGGAGGCCATGTGAAGACAGTGAGATGCACCCAGATGGGAGCCTGTCAGCATGGAGCAGCAGGAGCATATCCAGAAGTCAAGCCAATACGCCTATCGAAGGCGGCGATAGAGGACGGGAGGCCGCATCTGTAGTATACTCCGACATAGATTCCTACTTTCGGAGGTGACTGCATGGCTACAGAGGGATATGTCCGCCCAGACCTCCTCGTGGAGACCGACTGGCTGGAGGCCCATCTGGACGACCCGAACATTCGAATAGTGGATTGCGAGCCGTTCGACGCATACAGACGCGCCCACATAAAGAACGCTGTGGGCCTAAGAGTGCACCCATACATCCAAGACCCCAATTACCCGCAAGTGATGCCCGCAGAGTCGTTTACCGAGCTTGTGGAGAACATGGGCATTGGCGACAATAACCTCGTCGTAACCTACGATAGCGGTTGGGGTCTCAGCGCCACACGGTTCTGGTGGGTGATGAACTACTACGGCCATACCAACGTGAAGGTTCTCAATGGCGGCTGGGGAAAGTGGTTTGGTGAGGGACGTCCGGCTGCTGTTGGAGACGGCATCAAGCTTCCCAAGGCCAAATTCACCGTCAATGTGAACCCGGACATAATATGCAAGCTGGATTACGGAATCTCAAGCGTGGGCAATCCAGAGGTAGTGTTCCTGGATGTTCGGTCTGACGGCGAATGGGATGGCACAAACACCCGAGGAAATAGCAGAGCTGGTCACATTCCGGGCGCTGTCCACCTGGAATGGCTCAACTTCCTCTCGGACGGGCCGTACCAGACAATCAGACCCGCTCACGAGTTGCGAGCCATGCTTGAGAAGGTAGGTGTTACGCCTGAAAAACAGGTCATAACTTATTGACAGGGTGGTATCCGTGCGGCGCACGGAGTATTCGTCCTCTCCCTGTTGGGCTACAAAGACGCACGCAACTACGATGGGTCTATGGGGGAGTGGGCAAATCGCGACGATACGCCCCTTGTATTGGAGTCATCCGGCAGCTAGCGGCGTTGGGCCGTCTTGGCAATCTTAGTGTCATGGGTGGACAGGCATTAGCTTCGTCCACCCTTTGTTATATCGAATACCAGGATAGGCAACGCAAGTGCCCCGGCTTTACGATGTGGACAGACAGGCCGCAAATCCGATATGATAACATGGCGGGCAGTGTTTCGAGAGTTAAGGATAAAACGCGCCGCAGGTCAAGCTCTTCGTCACATCTCAGCGCTTCGATGACAAAACGAATGATAAGAATCCGAACCTTTCTCTTTGCCGTATAGCTCATCGAACGCAGCCAAACCGCCCCGCGCTCTTGTTGACTAGCGCGTCCTTTTATAGCTTTGAGGAGAGCCATTTTGCAGGATCTAGAACTGGCTAGAGAAGTCGCCCAGCGTATTATAGAAAACGTAAAGAAAGTCATAATCGGCAAAGAGACGGCCGTAGAGCTTGGGGTCATCACCCTGATGTGTCAAGGTCACGCTCTGATAGAAGACGTGCCCGGTGTCGGCAAGACCATGCTTGCAAGGAGCATCGCGGTTTCATCAGGAAGCGACTTCAAGCGCATACAGTTCACACCCGATTTGCTACCCACCGACATAACGGGTGTTTCCATTTACAACCAGAAGACAGGTGAGTTCGAGTTCAGAGCAGGCCCAATTATCTCCCAGATTGTGCTTGCAGACGAAATCAACCGAGCCACTCCTAAGACCCAATCAGCGCTGTTGGAAGCCATGGATGAGCATCAGGTCACCGTCGAAGGGATCACCCATCTTATCCCCAGGCCGTTCCTGGTAATGGCGACCCAAAACCCCATCGAGTACGAAGGAACATTTCCTCTTCCCGAAGCCCAGCTTGACCGCTTCCTTCTTATGATTACTCTTGGCTACCCATCCACAGAGGAAGAGCTAGCCATAGTCGAGGGCCAGGAGATGAATCACCCAATCGATTCACTCCAGGCGGTGACTACTGATAAAGAGATTATCGATCTTCAGGAAGCCGTGAAGAACGTATACGTGGACGATCTTATAAAGCGATATATTGTAACGATCACAGAGGCAACGCGAGACCATCCCGACGTTGCCCTGGGAAGCTCCCCTAGAGGATCGCTGGGGCAATTCAGGGCGGCGCAAGCGCTGGCACTGATTCGGGGGAGAGAGTTCGTGCTGCCGGACGACGTAAAAGAGTTGGCCGTGTCAATGTTAAGCCACCGTATTATCGTCTCAGCCGCCGCGAGAATGCGCGGAATACACGGAAGAGAGATCATATCCACCCTTGTAGGCCAGATTCCGGTGCCCGGAGCCGAAGCAAGAGGCTGGTTCAGGAGTTGACGCCATACTTAGAGCGAAGGCATTCATACTAAAAAGGTTCTACCTCGTCTTGGCCCTCATGGGTGTCACCGTGTTCACGGGCATGTCTACGGGCTTCGGGCTTTTCTACCGGTTGCTATACATCCTTGGTATCGCAGCCATCCTCAGCTTCGTGTGGAACTGGCTCAGCCTGCAGTCGCTCGAAGTGGAGGTTGACCGGAGAAGCCAGAGAGTGCGTGTGGGCGACGACATCGAGGAGCGCATCACTATACGCAACCTGAGCAGACTGCCGAAGCCTATTCTGGAGATTGAGGACCTCACAGATCTTCCAGGCTATTCCAGCGGCATGGCTCTAAGCCTATCGGCACACAGCTTTCGCTCCTGGAGGACTCTCACCCCCGCTCGCAAGCGTGGCGTCTACACGATGGGGCCTGTCAGGGTGTCCAACACCGACGCGCTCGGGCTGTTTCGGCGCGATAAGACATATTGCGGGACAAACACTCTGACCGTGTACCCGCGCACATACGACATTCCTGGGTTCGCCATACCAACCGCCGACCTTTCCGGCGAAAGCTCCGCAAGAAGGCGAAGCCACAATCTTACTCCTCACGCCTCCAGCGTCCGAGACTACGCTTTCGGGGACAGCATCAGCCGCGTTCATTGGAACAGCACCGCTCGTCTAGGACGACTCATGTCGAAGGAATTTGATCTTGGTTTATCAAGCGATGTCTGGCTGCTTGTAGACCTCCATACGGAAGTCCAGGCAGGAGAACTGGAGGAAAGTACGGACGAGTATGGCGTCGCGATTGCCGCATCACTAGCCAAGAAGTATCTTGAAGCCGAAATGCCCGTAGGCCTCATATCTTACGGAGACCAGCGATACTTCCTTCCCGCGGAAACCGGCACGGGTCAGTTTGACCGCATGATGGAATTCCTCGCCATGAGCAAGGCCGAGGGCACCGTCTCCCTAGAAGGAGTCATGCCCAGGGAAGAGGCTTTGTGGGGCTATCATAGCTCGCTTATTGTCATAACTCCATCGCACCGTTTGAATTGGGTGCTGGCGCTGAGAGAGCTTACCAGGCGACGCGTGAGAGTAGCCGTAGTCCTGCTGGATGGGCCTAGCTTTGGAGGAATTTTCCAGACGCTAGACATTGTTCCCGCACTGTATGAGTCCGGCATTCCGCCGTACGTAGTCAAAAAGGGCGACGATATACCTGTAGCGATGAGCCGCACATATACCATCCCTGATTCGCAGAGCGATATGAACCTGGAGGAGATGGAGGCAGGACGGTGAGCGCTAACCCGATAGCGATTCTGTATCCTTCTGGTTACACGGAACCGAAGAACAAGCACCCGCTGCTGGTACTGTATGAGCGGTATACTCCAAGCCAGGGCTGGTCAACTTTTGTCTTCCTGATCTTGGCGCTCGTGGTCGTCGGGAACTCGGTGACGACAGCGAAATGGGCGGAAACACCGAGTCTGCTCAATTTGATGATCTGGGCGGCTGTCGCGGGTCTGCTGCTAGCCAAGGTAAGAGTCCCTGCGGTTTTCATGCACCTGGTCGCCCTTATCCTCGGATTCGTGGTTGTGGTATGGCAGGCTTCCTCTCTCATAGAAAACGAACCCATCGGAACTCAAGTGCAGATGCTGTGGAGCCGCCTGAACATCTGGTACGACGCGGCCTCATCGGGCGGTATCAGCACAGACCTGATTCCCTTCACGCTGGCGATTCTGGCCGCCGGATGGCTGATAGCCTACATTAGCTCCTGGTTCATCTTCCGAAGCAACAACGTCTGGGTTGGCGTCCTGCTTATGGGCACAGCCATATTAACCAACCTCAGCTTCCTACCCGACAGGTTCGTGGTCAATTTCTTCGTATTTGCTTTCCTGGCCATACTGTTGGTCGTGCGATTGAGCATAGTGCAAAGCCATCAGGTATGGGCCAAAACAGGGATAGAATTCAGCCCCGTTAGTAGTTGGCTCACCATCAACTCGGCAATATGGTTTAGCTTCGTGGTGTTGATCGTGGCTGCGTTGTTGCCGATGAACGTGATCGTCTCACCCACACTTGCCAGCGTATGGAGAGCAGCTCGCTCGCCCATAGAAAATCTAGAAGACGAGTTCGCCCGTCTCTTTTCCGCCATACCCTCTCGCAAGAATCTTCCTGGTCGTCTCTTTGGAAAGACGCTTCCGTTCACGGGCAAGATTTCCTTTGGCGGTGAAACCGTATTCTGGGCCATTACGGACTATCCATCCTACTGGCTATCCCAGACCTATAGCGAGTATACGCCTCAAGGATGGATTGCGGGCGACACCCAATCGATTAAAGCAGGCCCGGAAGCCGTGCCGCCTCCAAGAGGAGACACGGCGAAACGTGTGCCCGTGACCCAGAGCCTTCAACTCAGCTTTGACACCTCCGACTTTCTCTCAGGCGGAAGCCTGGACTGGGTAAGCCGCGACGCAGTAGTAGAATCGCTCGTGCCAATGGAGTTCACTGTCGATCTGTTCAATCTTTCTCAAGACCCCACGCTGCCTGGAGATATCCAAGAATTATCCACCGTGTTGAAAAGAGAAATCGAATCAAGAGCAAATAACGAATTCGTAGAATCGTTTATTGCCAGAAATCTACCTTCAGACCTCGTGCTGACGGACATTACCTACAAACGAGGATCAGGTGAAGACAGACGTTTGGTGGAAACAGTTACGCTGGCGAGGAAGGAGCCAATCACGCCTGAGATCGTCTCCTGGGAGTTTGCCAAGCCGCTCAAATCCGATGAAGCCTATTCAATGATCTCCTTCGTTTCGCTTGCGACCGATGACGAACTTAGAGAGGCGAGCACTGATTACAACAGATTCATCACGGACCATTACCTGCAACTACCAGCAAACCTACCTCAGAGAGTGCGCGATCTGGCGGTAAATCTCACGCAAAGAGCCGACAATTCTCTCGACAAGGCGCTAGCCATACAGAGCTATCTGAGAGGTTCCACTTTCGTCTACTCGCAGGACATCTCTGCGCCTCCAGCCGGTTCCGACGGTGTAGACTATTTCCTATTTGAAACCCAAACAGGATACAGTGATTACTTCGGCTCATCCATGACCGTCCTGCTTCGCGCCGTCGACGTGCCCACACGCATGGCCGCAGGATATGCTCCAGGCGAATACGACAGCGAGTCGGAGGTCAGGATTATCCGTGACTCCGACAGTCACGGCTGGGCACAGGTCTATTTCCCAGACTATGGCTGGATTGACTTCGAGCCGACTCCGAAATGGCCGGAGCAAGAACGAAGCTTGCTCTCCGGCCCAGGCTCGGACCTGTTGCCAGACAGGACGACTGGCGATGATACCACCGATGATGGGCTGGATGACCTCTTGGAGGAACTTCTGGATGGCGCTGCTGACTTGTCCTCTTTCGATGGTTCTAGCGGGGGCTTCTCCATTGATATTGTTGGGCTGCTGACACGAGTAGGAATCGTGCTAGGGGTCATAGGTATTGTCTGGCTCATATTTCAGTTGATATGGACGAGGGGTCTTGGCAACGCCACACCAGTTGAAAAGGCGTACACGAAGATGAGTCGGCTAGGGGCATGGGCCGGTATCAAACGAGGAGCCAACCAGACTCCTGTTGAATACGCCACGGCCTTGAGTAACGCCTTTCCGACCATTGCGCCCGGAACACAGCAAATAGCCTGGGCATTCGCGGGCAGCCGATACGGAAATCGGGATATCTCGGAAGAAGAGACCAAGGAGCTTGACCAGGTCTGGAAAGGCATGAGGCGCAGCCTGTTCGCCAAGGTGCTGAGTAGGCTGCTGCCGGTGCAAAGGAGACGGCGTTAATGACCCTGCATTACGACATCTTCGAAACTCAGTTCGGCTGGGTAGGACTGGTTGCTTCTGACAAGGGATTGAGGCGAAGCACCCTTCCCCAGACCTCTCCTGAAGATTGCGCCGAGGAACTTGGAAAAGCCCTCGACAATGCGGTGCCATCGCCAGAGCGATTTGAAGGCTTGAAGAAGAAGGTGATGGCCTATTTTGATGGCGAGGCGGTGTCGTTTGAGGACGAACCTATAGACGTAGCCGACGCCTCTCCGTTCCATCAGGCGGCGTGGGACGCATGTAGGTCTATTCCCACGGGAGAGACGCGAAGCTACAAGTGGCTCGCTGCCGAGGCTGGCAAGCCTCAAGCGCCACGCGCAGCCGGTCAGTCTATGGCAAGGAATCGGCTGGCGATAATCGTCCCGTGCCACCGGGTAATCGGCAGCGACGGCACCTTGCGCGGATTCGGCAAGGGTTCGTCTCAGCTAGACCTCAAACAGCGGATGTTAGACCTCGAACGCTAGCAACAACTCTCATCCCATCCTCAACTTCCTCCGGCTGACAAAGGAAAGGGTAGCACTGTCCATCTGCTGACTGAAGGCGAAGGTGTACCGCTGGCATTTGTTGTCACAGCCGCCAATATTCATGAGAACCAAGTAGCTCTTTCAGTAGTGGACCCAATACTGCGAACAATTGAGATGTATTTCGGGAAATTCCGGTTAAAAAGTGTATGGTTTATCTGAACGAGCGAGCCTGACAGGAGAATTTTGTATGCCAAAGCTGGAAGGAAAGGTAGCCCTCATAAGCGGTGGCGCGCGTGGCCTGGGTGCGGTGCAGGCAACACTGTTAGCTAAGGAAGGTGCGAAGGTAGTTCTAGGGATGCTCTGAATAAGTCCCGATGGCTTGTGGGATAGTAAAATAGGGCCAAGGCCTGAAGACGGGGGAGGAGAGGCAATGAACCAGCCGACGTTTGCGGACTTGGACTACGAGAGCAAGAAGCGAAAGACTCGCCGGGAGAAGTTCCTTGAGCGCATGGATGGACTGATCCCTTGGGAAGAGTTGGAAGAGCGCATTCGACCGTTCTATCCCAAGGCCGGTCGTGGTCGGCGGCCCTACGAGTTATCGGTGATGCTACGGATACACTGCGTGCAGTTGTTTTACAACCTGAGCGACCCTGGGATGGAGGACATGCTCTATGAGGTCGAATCGGTGAGGCGGTTCGTAGGGCTGAGACTGCCTGGGCCGCTGCCGGACGAGACGACGATTCTGAACTTCCGCCACCTGCTGGAAGAGCATGAGTTGGGCGCGGGTCTGTTCGAGGAGATCAACCGCTATCTGGAGTCCAAGGGTCTCCGTCTTCAGGAGGGGACGATAGTGGACGCGAGCATCATAGCGGCGCCCTCATCGACGAAGAATCGGGCTAAAGAGCGCGACCCCGAGATGCACCAGACGAAGAAGGGTAACGAGTGGCACTTCGGGATGAAGGTGCACATCGGTGTGGACTCGCAGACGGGAGTGGTGCACAGCATGACCACGACATCTGCGAACGTGCATGACCTGACTGAGTTGCCCCGGTTGCTGCACGGTGGGGAGTCTCAGGTGTGGGGAGATGCTGGGTATCAGGGAGTTGACAAGAGGCCGGGGAACCGGGGCTTGGACGTGGAGTGGCAGGTGGCGATGAGGCCCGGCCAGCGTCGGAAGCTGGAGCCTGGGAGCCCTGAGGCGGTGTCGGAGAAGCGCAAAGCGTCGGTCAGAGCTAAGGTGGAGCATCCGTTCCTGTACATCAAGCGGCACTTCGGCTACGCCAAGGTCCGCTACAGGGGGCTGTCCAAGAACACGCAGCGGCTGATGACGCTGCTGGGGTTTGCCAACTTGATGAGGGCCGAACAGTACCTGGCGGCGTGAGACCTTGTATAAGTGCGCCCAAAATCAGGGCTAAGGGCGGCGAAAGGCCCTGTCAGGGCCGGTTGTAGGCCGACAATAACCCTCACCACGGTGCCATGAGGCAATTTAACGCCCCCAAAACCACTCCGGTCAACTCGGCCCAGCCTGAAGCCGATTGTTCAGAGCATCCCTAGTTGTTCCAGAGCTTCATCGTCGGTGAGGTTGAACATCTCTTTGAGGAGGTGGACCCCGAGGACGGTCTGCACCGCCCGGTTGGGACGGCCGTTGTCCACGCAGTACATGGGAGCAAAGCGCTCCTCGTCAATCAGGGGGAGCGCCTCGTTTCGGAAAACCTCGGCCCAACTTCTCTCCAGGCGCTTAGCCTTCTTCGGCGTCACCAGGAACTGGGACTGCCAGAGGCTCTCTTGCGGGTCTCGTATTCGGAACATCCTCCCCTCCCTCGGCCAGGCGCAGCGCCCACGACCTTTTATTACATTATCCCCACCTTGCCCCAGGCTGGCGAGGGGTTTTTACGAACAAATCAAGGATGTACAAGGTGGATCTATACGTGCGAGTACGCCGGGCCTGCATGGTGGAGGGGATGAGCAGCCGTGAGGCTGCCCGGGTGTTCGGGATGCACCGGGACACGGTGCGCAAGATGCTGGAGCACTCCGTGCCTCCCGGGTACCGTCGGCAGTCACCTCCCCGTCGTCCCAAGCTGGACCCGTACCGTGGGGTGATCGACCGGATCCTAGAGGAGGACCGTAGTCTTCCGAAGAAGCAGCGCCACACTGCGAAGCGTATCTACGAGCGCCTGAGAGCGGAGCACAGCTTCACCGGCAAGTACACGATAGTCAAGGACTACGTGCGCGAGCGGCGTCGCCGGACACGGGAGATGCCCAGTGCGACTTCGGCCAGGCGAAGGCGGTGATCGGAGGAGTGGAGCAGACCATCCACTACTTCGTGCTGGACCTCCCCACAGCGACGCGTGCTTCGTCAAGGCCTACCCCGCAGAGACGACGGAGGCGTTCTGCGACGGTCACGTCTCGGCGTTCTCATTCCTGGGCGGTGTGCCCCGGAGCATCGTGTACGACAACACGAGGTTGGCGGTGGCGAAGATCCTGGGAGACGGCCGGCGCCGGCGTACTCGTGTGTTCTCCGAGCTCGTGTCGCACTACCTGTTCGAGGATCGGTTCGGCCGTCCCGGCAAGGGTAACGACAAGGGCAAGGTGGAGGGGTTGGTGGGATATGCTCGTCGGAACTTCCTGGTGCCTGTGCCGTCGTTCGAGAGCTTCGATGCCCTCAACGCCTACATGGAGGAGAGGTGCCTGGAACGGCTGGGGAGACGATTGCGTGGGCACGAGGAGACGATAGGCCAGCGGATGGAGCGTGACCTGGAGGCCCTGCAGCCGCTCCCCGCCGTGCCCTACGACGCCAGCGACAAGCACGTGAGCCGTGTCAGCTCCCTGTCCCTGGTGCGGTACCGTACCAACGACTACTCGGTGCCCGTGGCCTACGGTCACATGGAGGTTGTGGTGCGAGGCTATGTGGGTGAGGTGGTGATCAGCTGCGGGGCAGAGGTGATAGCCCGGCACAGGCGCTCATACGAACGCGACGACTTCGTGTTCGACCCGGTGCACTACCTGCCGCTGCTGGAGCGCAAGACGGGAGCGCTGGACCAGGCTGCTCCGCTTGCTGGGTGGGAGTTGCCGGAGGAGTTCGGCGTGCTGAGGCGGCTGCTGGAGTCGAGGATGGGCAGGCGCGGCAAGCGTGAGTTCGTGCAGGTGCTGCGGTTGATGGAGAGCTTCCGCAAGGAGGAGGTGTACGAGGGTGTGCGGGATGCCCTCAGGCTCGGCGCCATAAGCTTCGACGCCGTCAAGCACCTGGTGCTGCGCAGAGTGGAGGGTCGTCCCCAGAGACTCGACCTACAGCTGTATCCCTATCTGCCCAGGGTCAGCGTGACTAGGACAGCAGCCAGGGAACTACATGGCGCTCATGCCGGGGAGCGGGCGGTGAGCGAGAGGTCTACGGTGCTGTTGGAGCACCACCTCAAGGAGCTGAAGCTGCCGACCTTCCTGAGGGAGTACGGCAAGGTGGCCTCTCAGTGTGCCGCTGAGGACGTAGACCATCCGGGCTACCTGCTGAGGCTCTCTGAGCTTGAGCTGATAGACCGCCATCATCGCATGGTGGACCGCAGGATCAAGGCTGCTCGCTTCCCTGCCACGAAGAGCCTCGACACCTTCGACTTCCTGGCCATCCCGTCGGTGAACAAGCACCTGGTCATGCAGCTGGCACGCTGCGAGTACGTAGACCGGCGTGAGAACGTCATCGCCGTCGGCAACAGCGGGACCGGCAAGACCCACGTGGCCCTCGGCCTGGGGCTCGCCGTGGCCTTGTTCATGGTGGTGATTACTGGGGCGGAGCTGTTCACCGGCAACAACTTGATGCTGAATGGCCTGTTCAGCCGCTATATCAGCCTCCGAGCGCTGGGACGCAACTGGGCGCTTGTCTATGTGGGTAAACCTGGCCGGGGTCCTCATCGTCGTATTGATGGTCTACTACGGCCGGTCGTGGATGCAGGGGGACTTTTCCTTCGCCTGGTCGGCGGTAGCCACCGCTGATGCCAAAGTCAATCTATCCTTCGAGACCGCCTTCATACGAGGTATTCTGGCCAACATCCTGGTGTGCCTAGCCATCTGGCTGGCCATGCCCGGGCATACTGTGACCGATAAGCTGCTGGGGATAGTCTTGCCTGTCACCACCTTCATAGCGGACGAGTTCGAGCATAGCATCGCCAACATGTATTTCGTACCGCTGGGGCTGCTGATCTCAACGGAACCTGAGGCCCTGGCTGCAGCGGGGCTGACGGCCGATCAACTGGACCGCCTGAACGCACCCTGGGCAGTCCACAACCTGGTGGCGGTCAACCTGGGCAACATCATCGGGGGAGGCGTCATGGTTGGGCTAGCCCACTGGTTCATCCATCTGCGCGGACGGCCTGAGTCCGGCGGTCCACCCTATCCGTAGGCCTCGGCAAGCTCCCGGCGAACCTGATGGAGCAATGTGTCGAACGAGTATAACCTCTGTTATACTTTAAAGATATGCAGAAACAGGTGAAGGAAATTAGTTCGCGAACCTAACTGGCCTGCTATCATGTCGGGAAACTCTCAAGAACACTGAGGTCTCAGATTGTCCAGATACGCATCATCTTCGAGGAAACTAAACCCATACGCAAATCTTGTCGTGGCGGCGATGGTCTCTGCGGTCCTGTTTCTTATCGTTGCTTCGTGTGGCGGGTCTGAAGTAGAGGTGTTCCGCATAGGAGCGGTCCACCCCTTGACCGGTGACGGCGCCGCTTATGGACTCCCCGTGCAGCGCGTCATAGAGCGGGCGGTGAGCGATATCAACGAAGAGTGGGCAGATCAAGACAAGAGATTGGAGGTTGTCTTTGAGGATGGGAAGTGCAACTCCGACGATGCCCTTGCCGCAGCGCGCAAACTGGTAGAAGAGGACGACGTAAGGGTCATATACGGCGGCACATGCTCCGACGAAACTCTCGGCATGGCGCCTTACGCCGAGGAGAACCGTGTGCTGTTGCTCAGTCCACTCTCCGGCAGCGACGCGATATCCGTCGCCGGCGACTACGTCTTCAGGAACTATCCCTCCAACTCCGCCCAAGTGGACGCCATGATCGCATTCCTGCAACCGAGGGGCTACCGGAAGTTTGCTCTACTGACGACAAAAACGGAATACGCCCAGGACCTGCGCCGCTCGTATCTGGAGGACCTACCGGGTATCGGAGGAGAGATAGTGGCCGACGAGGTGGTAGCGGACGACGCCACGAACGTCGATGCCGAGGCCGGGAGAATAGCAGCCACGCTGCCCGATGCCGTCATCATCCTTCCGCAGACTATCCCGGCCGCAGGCCTATACGCAGCCGCGCTGCACAACGCCGGTGTGACTGCTCAGGGCATTGGGAACGACGTCGCAGGCGTCCCCGAGACGATAGCCGAGTACGGAGAGTTCATGAAGGGGTACTACCTACCTGCCGGCACCTTTAAGAGCGAGGGAGAGGCCAAATTCGTCGCCTTGCAGGACGAAACGGACTGCGACGTAGGGTACTACTGTGCTACTACCTACGATGGTGTTTTCCTGCTGAGAGACGCCATCGAGCGTTGTGGAGACAAGGATACAAACTGCATAAAGGACTTCCTCTACGAGACGCAGAAGTGGGAAGGTAGGTTCTACGGGTCTATCTCCTTTGACGAAAACGGCGATATCTCTGGTTCGTTCAGGATCAATCAAGTGGAGGGTGGTGCGGCCGTACCGGCTGATTGACGACGTGTGCGTCACCGCCTCCTGGGCGACCCGGACGGGCTAATGGGAGAACAGACTTCGCCAATCCCCGGCCCGCAATGTTACCTATGGGGCCATAATCCCTAACCCTGACTGAACCGGGCCTGGAGATCCTCCATTACGATCGAGACTCGACGTAACTTTCTAAGTATACTTGAAGTTTTCGTAGGCGTCAGATACGTGACGAGTGCCATCAGGAGTTCCCGCTCAGCTGCCCCATAAGAGGCTGACCAGTTCCTCCAAGGTCCCCACGCCCTGCATCTGAGAATGAGGCGGGCAGTATACGCAACTTCCGTGATCCGCTGGGGTAACCATCACCCAGCATCTTTCACGGGGACTCGTTTCTGTCAATGTTGGTCCCGGCGCTAGCACCGAGGTACCCTGAGAAGGTGTGTAAACGGTCAGGCGGTGTACCCTCTCTCTGAACAAGACGGGCTCAAGGCCCAAGAGAGGAGATACACCGCCGATGGGAAAGAGAAGCACTGGAAGCAGGTCGGAGTCAAGGCCGGAGTGGGAGCAGTTGGAGGATTGGGTGCGAGGCCAACTCCAGAGGCTGATCCAGGAGTTGCTGGAGGAAGAGGTGACGGAGTTTCTAGGAAGGGCGAAGTCGGCCCGCAGGTCTGAGTCGGACAACGAGAGAGGCTATAGGAACTGATACGGCAGACCCCGAAGGCTTACGCTGAGTTCGGGAACGGTACAGCTGAGGAGGCCACGAGTCCGCAACACCGAAGAGGAGTTCGAGAGCCGGCTGCTGCCGCTGTTCGTCAACAGGACCAGGAAGGTTGCTGAACTGATCCCCGAGTTGTACCTGCATGGCCTTTCCGAAGGTGACTTCGACCTGGCGGTGCGGGGACTGCTGGGAGAAGAGGCGCCGGTATCGGCGAGCACGGTAGCCCGGTTGAAGGATAAGTGGAACGATGAGCTTGCAGAATGGCGCGCTAGGCCCCTGGATGACCTGGAAGTGGTGTACATGTGGGTGGATGGAGTCTACGTCAAGGCCGGTCTTGAGCGAGAGAAGGCGGCGATCCTGGTGGTGATGGCGGCCCTGAGCGACGGAAGGAAGGTGGTAGTGAGCGCGATTCCCGGATACAGGGAGTCCACAGAGAGCTGGTCCGATGTGCTCAGGGACATGAGGCGCCGCGGGCTGGAGTGCCCAAGACTGGTAATTGGAGACGGACATCTGGGCATCTGGGGAGCTCTGCGCAACGTCTATCCTCAGGCGGCCGAGCAACGCTGCTGGAACCACAAGATCCTAAACGTACTGGACAGGCTTCCAAAGCGACAGCAGGACCAGGCCAAACTCATGCTGTGTACCATCCCCTACGCCCAGCCTCGGACAGAGGCTGGGCGGCTCAGGACGGAGTTTACTAGATGGTTGCCGCGACCACTCCTACGAAGCGGCCTCTGTGACCCTTGAGCGGGACTGGGACCGCATGATCACCTTCTATGACTTCCCCAAGGAGCACTGGCAGCACCTTCGCACGACGAACCCGGTGGAGTCACCCTTCGCTGCGCTCAGACTTCGGACCGATGCCGCCAAGCGCTACAAGAGGGTCGATCGGGCGATAGCGGTGATCTGGAAAATGTTGATGGTCGCCGAACAGCGCTTCAGGCGTCTTAAGGCCCCTGAGTTGATCGAAGACGTCTATCTCGGCGCTCAATACGTGGATGGAATCGTCTTTGAGCCAACGGCTGAGAAGGTCGCCGCCTGATGTCGTTTACACACCTATTGACGTAACCTCCATGAGAGACGGCTTGCAACGTGTTAATGAACAACATCATTGTAACCGTAGAGCTGCACAAGAAGAGGTGCCTGTGGTTCTTGCGCGTATGGGATGTGGTCGATGTCACCAACCCGCCGGAAGAAGGGAACTTCTACGTTGAGGCCCATGCCAACATCCCCTGTCAACCCGGGACATATCGCGGTCGAATCAACTCTACCCTCATCTGGCCCACTGGGGAGTCGTCGTTCATGTACTGGATTGGCGGGTCGAGGACACTCGGCTGCGACTAATAGCAACTTAGGCTCCCGCGGCACATAATCAACGGCTCCGGTGGGTTAGACCGGAGCCGTTAGTCTTTATTATGAGGCATTATGGACACGACGATGTTGCTAACGGTCATCCTGATCCTCTCGGTGGCTTTGCTGTTCGCCACTTTGCCAAGACTATACAGACCTCGGCGGACGATTACGAAAGCCAGACCGGAGACATTGGAGTGGAAGGTAGGTCCCGACCAGAAAGACTTTCTGCTAGGGAACCTCTGAACAACTCGGCGCAAGCGTGGATGGGCAGAGTGGTTCCGTTCTTTGGAGATGTTCAGGCATCTTTGTGACGTTCCAGGTCGTGGTTGAGGCGTTCAGACCGTGTCTGTTGTGGCCTCGAAGCGGCTTTTCGGAGCCATCGCGGCTCCCCGGCCGTGATTTGCTCACTGCGCCCCTCTCATGCCGCCAGACGGCGCTCTGCCGTCATCAAGTTGGCCAGCCCCAGTAGCAATGCCAGCCGTTGCGCGTTCTTAGCCAACCCTCGGTAGCGCACCTTGGCGTAGCCAAAGCGCCGCTTCACGTACAGGAACGGATGCTCCACTTTCGCTCTGACCGACGCTTTGCGCTTCTCCGCCAACGCCTCGTGGCTGCCAGGCTCCAGGTGCCGTCGCCGGCCGGGCCTCATCGCCACTCGCCACTCCACATCCAACTCTCGATTCTCCAACCGCTTGTCCACTCCCTGATACCCCGCATCCCCCCACACTCGTTTCTCTCCACCGTGCAGCAATCGGTGCGCTTCTGTCACATCATGCACGTTAGCTGGCGTCGTAGTCATGCTGTGTACCACTCCCGTCTCAGCGTCAGCGCCTACGTGTACTTTCATCCCGAAGCGCCACTCGTTCCCCTTCTTCGTCTGGTGCATCTCAGGGTCTCGCTCACCCGCACGATTCTTCGTCGATGACGGCGCCTCTATGATGCTCGCGTCCACGATCGTCCCCTCCCGAAGCCGCAGTCCCTGGGACTCCAGATGACGGTTTATCTCCTCGAACAGACTCTGCCCCAACTCATGCTCTTCCAGCAGATGGCGGAAGTTCAGAATCGTCGTCTCGTCCGGCAGCGGGCCCGACAGCTTCAACCCTACGAACCGTCTCACCGACTCGACCTCGTAGAGCATGTCCTCCATACCAGGATCGCTCAAGTTGTAGAACAACTGCACGCAGTGTATCCGCACCATCGCCGACAACTCATATGGTCGACGGCCTCGGCCCGCCTTGGGATAGAACGGACGGATGCGCTCTTCCATCTGTTCCCACGGGATCAGAGCATCCATGCGCTCCAGGAATATCTCCCGGCGGGTCTTGCGCTTCTTGCTCTCGTATTCCAAGTCCGCAAATGTTGGCTGGTCCATCAATTATCTCCCCGAACACAGTGCTATTCTCTATGCTACTATGCCCAGACTTGTTCAGAGTATCCCTAGGCGATATTCTGGATGAGCAGGGCAAGCAAGTGGAGGTCGGGATAGCCGAGTCCGGCGGCGATGCCATCTATGTGCATCTGGACGTTACAAGCGAAACCCAGTGGGAGAATGTCGTTCAGACAGCGGTCAGCAGCTACGGCAAGTTAGACATCCTGGTGAACAACGCGGGTATTGTCATTTCCAAAGGTGTGGAGGAAAACGACGGCTGAGGATTGGGACAAAATTATGGACATCAATGGCAAAGGCGTATTCCTGGGAACCAAGGTTGCCATTCCTGCCATGCGCGAGGCTAGAGGTGGTTCGATAATCAATATTTCCACTATCGGTGGTATTGTAGGGGTTGCTGGTTTTGCTGCATATTGTGCCACCAAAGGCGCAGTGCGCTTGCTCACAAAGGCGACAGCGATTCAGTATGCAAAAGATGGCATCAGGTGCAACTCCGTACACCCGGGTATGATCAAAACTGACATGACTGCGGGTATGAGTGATTCGCCTGAGAGACTTCAGGAAATTCTGAGTAATATTCCCATGGGTTACATGGGAACGTCGGAAGACGTTGCCAACGGTGTGCTTTTCCTGGCCTCCGATGAATCGTCGTACATGACAGGCAGCGAACTGGTCATAGACGGCGGTATCGTCGCCCCAGTAGTTTCTGGTGTGAGATTCACAGAGACCATTTCAATTCTGAGACAGCGGAATCAAGGACATGGTGCTGGTTCGATACGCTCTACTTGAGGAAACTGCGACCCCTCTCAGTACATCTATTTTCCTGATCACTCCCGTCGCACACGCTGGATAATTTTGGGATGGATTCATGGTTCTTCAATGCAGCGTCTGGCCTCACACCATGTTGTCTGATGCTTAAGGTAAATATAGGCGGCCTCTCTTCATAAACGCGGAGGGGCGACCAAAAGCGGGGCTTGCCTTCGTCCTTCCGCGGAAGGATGGGGTGAGGTTAAAGCGCACCCCATCCAATCTGGATTAGGCATTTATGCGAGACTCTGTAGACGCGATACGACGCTGGTTCTATTCGTCCAACTCGCGGCCCAGGTATCCTTCGAGCGTCTCCCTCGCCTCTTGGACGCGCTCCTCGTCAACCATGATGCGGCAGGGATAGGCAGTGACGCCAAAGTAAGACGTGGTATCACCCCCACGAAGGGCGGCCGGAATACCCTCGTTCAACAAAAGGTCGCGCCACATTTCGGCTATAAGCTGGTCCGGCGCGGTCGTCAGTTGCGTCCACTTCAAGGCGCGACGCTCTCCACGAATACCTGCCCCACGTCTCCTAGAATCTCTCGAAGCTGCCCCTCAAGCTGAGGGCAGGCGTTAACTCGCACCAGAGGCCACTCCAGTGTTATTATCCGCCCATCGCTAACGATCTGGAGGCTGACCTCATCTTCGCCGCGATACTCCAGTAGCAGCCTTTTCACGTCTTCAAGCATATAGTTGTCTTTGGTGGGCGTATCCGTCTCATGAATCCTCAAGCTGAGACGCTGCAACGTCTTGGTGTTAGTCTGCTCCGCCGCCCGCTCTCCGTACCCGTTGGAGGCGCGTTTATCGGCGATGGACGAGACATTATTCGGAGGTTGAGCCATTCCATTAGAAACTGGCGCATGGCTTGCCCCATTGGAATAGCCTACCTCACTCAAGGCGTACCCCTCGCCGCCTACACTGGCTGTGGCATCATCGGCGTCGGGGACTTTATACTCGCTGGCGTTCGAGCAGCTTATGCTAATCTGATCTTCTCTCACCCTCACCGTCCCTGTAATAGTAACTAGCTTTCCATCTTCCCAAAGGCCCTGAGTCTCCTCCAGCACATTCTCCCAGACGAAGACCTCTATCGTGCCGTCCATCAGACCCAGTGTGGCGATGGTGAACGGCTTGTTCTCTCTGGTATATCGTTGTATCACCGAGGCGACCTGCCCCCTTAGCTTCATCTTCTTACCGCCCATCTCGGTGTCGATCTGGTTCAGGAACACGACCGTGTCCGGGTCGGCGTCGTTTACGATGCTGCTGAGAAGACTGTTGTTAGACAGGGGCACTCCCAGAAGTTCTTTTTTCCCAGGCCCACTTCTCGCCTTCAGACGTCCGAATATCAGGAATGTCAAGATTGGAGAGCGGCGTTGGTACGCTCTCACCGAACAGGTCGAACATAGATGTCTGGTCGGAATCCTTCAGCCTGGCTTCGCTCTGGGCTAGCGAGATTATCCGGTCTATGACACTTATCAGTCCACTTCTCTCGCCGAACATGTCGAACGCGCCGACCTTTATCAGGCTTTCGAGAGTCTTTCGGTTCACGCCACTCATGTCAGCTGACCTGCACATCTGCTCGATTGACACGAATGGCCCTTCCTTCTTCCTTGCCTCGATTACGGGTTGCAACGCGGCGGCCCCTACGTTCTTTACGGCGGCCATGCCGAACCGGATGGCCTGCTGCCCGTCGTCGAGGGCCTCGATTGAGAACTCCTCCTCGCCCCTTGTGATGTCGGGTGGCAGCACTTGTATCATCATTCGTCGGCACTCGGACACAGCGGTTGCAATCCTGTCCGTGGTGTCTATGTAGGAGTTGAGGAGCGACACCATGTACTCGACGGGATAGTTCGCCTTGAGGTAGGCCGTCCAATAGGAGATGAGGCCGTAGCTAACGCTGTGCGCTTTGTTGAAGGCATAGCCTGCAAACGGCGTAATCAGCGCGAAAAGCTCCTCGGCTAACTCTTGTGTGTACCCATTCTTGAGCGCGCCCTGTATGAAATTCTCACGCTCCTTTGCCATGATTTCGGCGATCTTCTTCCCCATCGCCTTACGAACGATGTCGGCCTCTCCTAGGGAGTATCCGGCGAAGGTCCGGAATATCTGCAACACCTGATCCTGGTAGACGATGATGCCGTAGGTCTCTTCCAGCAGGTCTTTCAGGCTGGATGAGGGTAACGAGCCTCGGTGCGTCCGTGCTTGGCTTCGATAAATGCGGTAATGTGCTCCATAGGGCCGGGGCGATACAGAGCTATCATCGCGGCTACGTCCGCCAGTGAGCTGGGCTTTAGCTCCTTGATGTACCGCGTCATGCCTGAGCCTTCCATCTGGAACACGCCAACCGTGTCGCCTCTAGAGAGCAGATCGAATGTTTTCTCGTCGTCCATGGGGATGTCTTGCAAAACGATTTCCACGCCCTGCGTCGCGATGATAAGATTGCGCGCCCTGGCGAGAACGTTGAGGTTGACGAGACCTAGAAAGTCCATTTTCAGCAGACCGAGAGCCGCGATTGGCTCCATCGCGTACTGGGTCATCGAAACGCCGTCTTCGTCTCCCCTGGTGGGTCTTTGCAGCGGCACAACGTCGTCGAGTGGCTCCTTGGATATGACGACTCCGGCAGCGTGCGTGCTTGAGTGCCGCGTTAACCCTTCAAGGTTGCGCCCCGTGTCGACCAGCCTTTTTATGCTATCGTCGGCGTCATACGCCTCACGAAACTCTGGATTAAGCTCCATCGCCTCGTCCAGGGTGATGTGCAGCTTGAACGGCACAAGCTTCGCAACACGGTCAACGTCTCCATACGGCATCGCAAGGGCGCGCCCAACGTCTCTGATGGAGGCGCGTGCTCCCAGCGTTCCAAATGTGATAATCTGCGCCACGTGTTCGCGCCCATACCTGGAGACAACGTAGTTGATGACCTCCTCGCGTCGGTCGTCCTGAAAGTCCATATCTATGTCTGGCATCTCCTTACGCTCTACGTTGAGGAAACGCTCGAAGACGAGGCGATAAGGCAAGGGGTTGATGTTGGTGACCCCCAGGCAGAACAGCACGAGGCTTGCAGCCGCACTGCCTCTGACGGCGAAAAAGATGTCGCGCTCCCTGACGAATTTGGCGATGTCCCAGACGACGAGGAAATAGTTGTCGAACTGCGTCTGCTTGATAACCTCAAGCTCGTAGGTAAGCCGTTCCTCGTCCTGCGGGGAGACACGCTCTATGCGCCGTCGCAGCCTTCCCAGCAAAGCTGAGCGAGGTATTCGCCCGCTGTCATACCGTCGGGAACTTTGTATTCAGGCAAGCGAAGCTGCGAGAAGTCCATCTCAAGGTTGCACATCTCGGCGACTCGCTCCGTGTTGCTAATCGCCTCCGGCATCTCCGGGTAGAGCGCCACCATCTCCTCATGGCTTTTTAGATAGTACGAGGTCTCTTCCATTTTCAGGCGGCTCTCGTCCTGAATGTTCGTGTTGGTATGGATGCAGATGAGGATGTCCTGAAGCGGCGCGTCCTGTTCGTTGATGTAGTGCGAGTCGTTCGTGGCGACGACAGGTATGTCTAGCTGTCTTTGCAACTCCATGAGGCCCTTGTTAATCACGGGCAAATCAGGAACGCCGCCGTGTTCCATAAGTTCCAGGAAGTAGCGGTCGCCGAAAAGCTCTCTATACCAACCGGCAGAGGCCGCAGCGTCGTCCATTCTACCTTGCGCCAGGAGCTTCGGGACCTCTCCGCTCGGGCAGCCAGAGAGGACGATCAAGCCCTCGTGGTGCTTTTCGAGCAGTTCTCTGTCGATCCTGGGCTTGTAATAGAAGCCTTCGATGTGCGACCGGGTGACCAGCTTGACGAGGTTCTGATAGCCGCGAGCGTCCTGTGCCAGAACTGTCATGTGAAAAGGGCTTTTATCGTTCGGGTTCTTCACAAAGCGGCTGCCGGGCGCGACGTACATCTCGCAGCCTATAATTGGCTTGACGCCCGCGTCTTTCGCCAGGCGATAGAAGTCGATTGCGCCGTACATGCCGCCGTGGTCGGTGATAGCGAGGCTGCCCATGCCTAGCTCTTTTGCCTTGCTCACCAGAGGGCCAAGGCGGCTCAGGCCGTCTAACATGCTGTACTCGGTATGCACATGGAGATGGGTAAACAATGGGCCTCCCGCATCGAGAACTAGCGCTACACTTGAGCGGTTCTTACTAATTAATCCTCTCCCAGAGGAAGAAGATTGGTCGGTATAAAAGGTGGGTCGATACAGGTTTATTATATCACTGGTCATAGCTAGGGGTTGCAAGGAGCATATGGTCGAATCTATGCGAGGAACTCGACGCAGAATGGCACAGACAATCTTACAGGGAGAGTTGATAGGGGTGCGCAAATGTTGAATGCGCCCCGATGTATTCGGCGTCACGCCACTTGGGATCGCACGTTTTCGCGCGCGGAGTTGTGCGAGAGTGAGGTCGGATTGCTAGCTGGAATCTTCCTAGGAAGGACTCCATCCGGCTGCGACGGCCTCTAGCTCAGTGCAGAACCACCTGTCGCCCTGAGCTTCGTTGATCGAGGTCGTGAGATATGTCTGGCTCTCTGGAACGAGATAGATGAACTCCCCTGTCTGGGGGCCTTTGATGACAGGTTCGGTTGTGCCAGAGAAGTCACATCTGCGCACGCTGCTGGCCGGAGGTGGCGGCAGGGTGCTGAACAGTTCCGGCGTCTGAGTTGACGCTCCTTGCTGTCCCGACGGCGATTGCGGATTATCTCGGCCCACCGCTGGATTCGCCTGTCGCCAGATGCCCTGAAGATTTGCCTTGGCGCTCTCTTCCGCTTGAATGAAGGAGGCCTGATACTTGAATGCCGAAGGGAAGTCCGATACGACAGCGTAACCGTTCGCCACGAGCGTCAGGTTCACCATCTCCCCGTCAACGTAGGCGTATCGAAGTAGATTGCCGCCGAGGTCTGTCTCAACTGAGCCTCTCTCAAGCTGGACGGTACGGCCCTTTACCATGAAGCGGTTGAATTCAATCGCCTGCTCTCGCGTCAGGCCCTTTTCAGGTATGGACAGACCCAGATAGGCGACTCGATGCACTTGACCGTCTATCCTCACGTCAATGGTAACGCCGTCGATTACATCAATCACTTCAGCCTGAACAAACTGCTGCTTATCTCCCAGGGATGAAAGCGTACCAGGCATAATATCCTCACTACCCGTCCCCTCGGAGCAAGCTACCGCGAACAAGGCCAGGCACACGACCAGGAATTTCCAGAATGTACCCAACTCGCTACTGCTGGCTAGGGAGGGTCTGTATGACCTCGGCCCTGATGACATCAGAATGCAGTCCCGCAGATTCGCCTGCGGTGAAGTTTCCAAAGGCGTCTATAATACCGGCCTTGTCGTCTGTGACGCTCCACAGCACCACGAGACCTGAGAGAGTTACGCCATTTTCGTCCAATCCCAAGACACTGAAATGAACGCTTTGTCCGGAATCGATCGTAGTCAATTTCGGGCGTATTTCCAACTCTGTTAAAGCGCCAGTAATGATAACGTCAACCGTCTCCCTTCTGATGATGGTCTCGTCGCCCAATTGCTGTACGACGGTTACTTGTAGAGCGTCCGAGTATTTTCCGGGGCCGCCTGTGGCGACGAATCTGCCAAGGTCGTCCATCTCACCGATGCCATCTTGAGCCGTGGCCCACGAGACCAGAACGTTTTTAACAGGGTCGCCGAACTCGTCCACGGCCAGTGTCGTCAGAAGCACACGACCTTGGGGGGGCACGATGGCCGCGCCTGGAAAAACCCTCACGTTTTCGAGGCGACGCGTTATCTGCTCGGTTCGTATGACGACGGAGGCAAAGTCAACAGCTCGCGTGAGACCCTGCTGGCCGAGCACAATCGCCTCCACTCGCACCGCCTCGGTGTAAACACCCGGCGTATCGCCCGCGAAGAAGACGCCGTTGCTTCCCACGCTGCCCGCTTCGGAGTCAATCATGCTCCATCGCAACTCCGTCCCATTCACTAGCTCGCCATAGCCATTCAACGCCACGGCTCGAAGCTGCAGGCGGCCTCCAGAGTCTAGCTGAAACCTCTGAGGAAGCACCTGGACGTTCAGAAATTCGTCAGTCCCGGGCGTTTCCAGCACGGTGACATCCACTGCCCTTGAGATTTCAACGCCGTCCCAGATGCCGGTAACTGACACAGAGTCTCCATACGTCCCCTCCAGAGCCTCAACGGTAAGATATCCGGTGTCGTTCACTCGACCCAGAACGGAATCGTTCACATGCCAAACGAATCTAACCCCCGATATTATCAAGCCGTCTTCGTCGAATCCCACCGCACGCAGACGGTAAATCTGCCCACTCAAAACCGTAGGGTTGCCAGGCAGGATAGAGATATCTGTCAATATCGAGGAGCTGGCCTCTCCAATCACAGTAACCGACGCCGTCTCGCTGGAATACTGCAATCCAGCGGATGAATCCTGAACACCGGTCACGGAAACGGCTTCTTCGAAGATGCCAGGATTCGCACCCGCGCTGAACACGCCCTCGTTGCTAATCATGCCTGCCCTTGGGTCCGCAGCAGTCCAGACGAACTCCACATCTGGCAAAACCAGACCATCGATATCATACGCTCGCGCTAACAGCTTGATGGTCTCGTCGCGGTCTACCACGATGGAGGCAGGGGATACCCTGATGTCTTTGATTTTTGACGATGCGTTAGTCTGCGAGGTGATGAAAACGGATGCCGAGGCGTTCTTCGTAATGGCAATCGTATTCAAGCCTTGGAATGCCGAGACTGAGTACGCGATAGGCGCACTCGACGAACATCCCACAGCTAGGGATACTCTGAACAAGTCTGGGCATAGTAGCATAGAGAATAGCACTGTGTTCGGGGAGATAATTGATGGACCAGCCAACATTTGCGGACTTGGAATACGAGAGCAAGAAGCGCAAGACCCGCCGGGAGATATTCCTGGAGCGCATGGATGCTCTGATCCCGTGGGAACAGATGGAAGAGCGCATCCGTCCGTTCTATCCCAAGGCGGGCCGAGGCCGTCGACCATATGAGTTGTCGGCGATGGTGCGGATACACTGCGTGCAGTTGTTCTACAACTTGAGCGATCCTGGTATGGAGGACATGCTCTACGAGGTCGAGTCGGTGAGACGGTTCGTAGGGTTGAAGCTGTCGGGCCCGCTGCCGGACGAGACGACGATTCTGAACTTCCGCCATCTGCTGGAAGAGCATGAGTTGGGGCAGAGTCTGTTCGAGGAGATAAACCGTCATCTGGAGTCCCAGGGACTGCGGCTTCGGGAGGGGACGATCGTGGACGCGAGCATCATAGAGGCGCCGTCATCGACGAAGAATCGTGCGGGTGAGCGAGACCCTGAGATGCACCAGACGAAGAAGGGGAACGAGTGGCGCTTCGGGATGAAAGTACACGTAGGCGCTGACGCTGAGACGGGAGTGGTACACAGCATGACTACGACGCCAGCTAACGTGCATGATGTGACAGAAGCGCACCGATTGCTGCACGGTGGAGAGAAACGAGTGTGGGGGGATGCGGGGTATCAGGGAGTGGACAAGCGGTTGGAGAATCGAGAGTTGGATGTGGAGTGGCGAGTGGCGATGAGGCCCGGCCGGCGACGGCACCTGGAGCCTGGCAGCCACGAGGCGTTGGCGGAGAAGCGCAAAGCGTCGGTCAGAGCGAAAGTGGAGCATCCGTTCCTGTACGTGAAGCGGCGCTTTGGCTACGCCAAGGTGCGCTACCGAGGGTTGGCTAAGAACGCGCAACGGCTGGCATTGCTACTGGGGCTGGCCAACTTGATGACGGCAGAGCGCCGTCTGGCGGCATGAGAGGGGCGCAGTGAGCAAATCACGGCCGGGGAGCCGCGATGGCTCCGAAAAGCCGCTTCGAGGCCACAACAGACACGGTCTGAACACCTCAACCACGACCTGGAACGTCACAAAGATGCCTGAACATCTCCAAAGAACGGAACCACTCTGCCCATCCACGCTTGCGCCGAGTTGTTCAGAGGTTCCCTAGCAAAAAGGGCAGCATGGAAAACAGAGCTAGCCATGACTTCCGCGATGAGGCATCCCCCCGGTCAGTGTTACAACGTAGCAAGCTGAATCGGGCGAACGCTCTGTTATGTAATCTAGTCAGAGCCATTCTTGTCCTTGTTAAACTCAACAGTTAAAATAGTGTCCTGCGTCAGGTTGATGTCGAAATCCACCCGAGAGTCCCCTACGCTTGTCGCAGGCACAGAGCTAGAAGCCAGGCCATAGCCTTCCGGCAGCATGATCTCAATCGAAACGGCTCGCAGTCGGACGCCCGGCTGTTTCTGAATGAGAAGCTCATACGTCAGATTATCACCATCGCGCCGAACCACTGAGGCTGGCAGGTCATATACAAGGCTGATCTCGCTTCGCTCCCCTGCCCCAACGACATCAAGCCCAGAGAACACCATCTTGTTATGACTGGATGATATGCCACCAGTCTCCTGGCCCGGCACACCTCTACCTATCTCGACCGAGACGCTTTGCTCAGGAAGAGGCAAGGGCGTGTTACTGAGCACCCTTGCCTCTTGAGGAATATAAACTCTTAGAAAGTTCCAGTAACAGGCGTTTTTCAACTGGCTGTAGTTAGTGCCTCGATTGAGCCACTGTGGTTCACATCCCGACGAGCCGGGGCCACTGTGATTGCTATACCCCAGTGTCAGGCTAACCCTTGGTCGAGAGCCTCTGTCAGGGTCTACGACATAGGAGACATCTCGCTCGATATTCCGGTCGGCCTTACTCCAACCTACGTTGGAATCGACAACATGAAGGTAGTCCGCCGATTCTTGACGCACGCTGCCATCCCATCCAAACTCGCTCATCACTGATTGGAGCGCGGGGTCGTTCAGAAACACCAGCATGTCCCTCTCTTGAAGTGTCTGGCGCAGGGCCGACGAAAGGCGAATTAGCCCTGGCATCGATATAGCTCCGTTCAGACATTCGAGAACACCCTGAAGCGCTAGATCCATGTACGCTCGCCCGTACTGGTCTGTGCCCTCCTCTAAGGACGAGAGCAAATTCCTTGCCGTTATCGGTTCGTCTCCGTCTGGGGAGGGTATGTTGCCCAGTGCATCTATCAGACGCAGCAAGGTCCACTGATTTATCGCTATGACTCCGTCCACTTGCTGTCTCCGCCCCAGGCGAAAGAGGTCTTCCGCGCTGCGAGCCGTCGTTGGGAAGTCTGGGTCCCACGACACATCCCTGAGAAGCCACACCCAGGCGTTCATGTGCTCTTCCAGCCCCGGCGGAGCTAGCGGATACAGCATAAACCTGTCCCAGTCGTCTACCCGTACCGCGTCCTGGTAGCGAATGTCAACCAGACCTCCATTCCCGAACGTCACCAGCCACACCGACGAAACGAAGCCTCCCGTGCCTCGAAGCTCGTCCGCCGACTGACCAAGCACTAGTGGTCCAACATCATTGAAATGAATACCATGATAGTCATTGTTCCTCTTAGGGGTTCAATCGTAACGTTGAACCGAGGAGGAACCATGATGTCTACCAAGAAGTACCGTATCAGACTGACTACCGACGAACAACAGGAACTCAACGCCTTGGTCTCACGCGGTCGGGCTGCGGCGTACAAACAGACCCATGCGCGCATTCTGCTGATGAGCGATGAGTCACGCTCGGACGGGGGAATGAAGGACGCGGACATCACCAGCGCGCTCGGTGTGGGACAGTCAACGGTCGAGCGAATACGCAAGCGCTGTGTGGAGGAGGGGGTCGAGTCTGCGCTGAATCGCAAAAAGCAACTGCGTCGGCGTCAAAAGAGACTGGACGGCGAAGGTGAAGCACGGTTGATAGCGATGGCCTGCGGGGAACCGCCGGAGGGGCGTGCCAGTTGGACCCTGAAGCTGTTGGCTGACCAGTTGGTCGAGTGTGAGATAGTCGGGACCATTAGCACCGAGACGGTTCGCCAGGCGCTTAAAAAAAAACGAACTGAAGCCGTGGCTGAAGCAGAGTTGGTGCATCCCGCCCGGTCAGAGCGCGGAGTTTGTGTGCGCGATGGAAGACGTGATGGAAGACGTACTGGAGGTCTACCAACGGCCGTACGATGGGAATGAGGTTCTGGTGTGCATGGATGAGACGAGCAAACAGCAAGTCAAGGAGACGCGAGTGCCGCGTCCCGCAGCGCCCGGCTTATCGGCGGCATACGACTACGAATACGAGCGCAATGGAGTGAGCAGCCTGTTCATGCTGTTTGCACCGTTGGACGGATGGCGCCGAGTCGAGGTCAGAGAGCGTCGCACGAAGGTGGACTGGGCGCATGTGATAAAGAAACTGGTCGACGAGGACTACCCTGACAGAGACCGGATCGTGCTGGTAATGGACAATCTCAACACTCACAAGCTGTCCTCGCTATACGAGGCATTCGAGCCTGCTGAGGCGAGGCGTATAGCTGAGCGACTGGAGATACACTACACTCCCAAACACGGGAGTTGGTTGAATATGGCGGAGATAGAGATCGGTGTGCTGGCTCGACAGTGCCTGGACCGACGGATTGCCAATCAAGACATCCTGCGCGGCGAGGTCAATGCTTGGCAGAATCAACGCAACCGGGATGTGATACGAGTGGATTGGCGCTTCACTACCGAGGATGCGCGCATCAAGCTAAAGTCACTCTACCCATCAATACAAAAACGTTGAACCACTAGGTATGTCTTCATTCCATCGAAACCAAGAAGCTCTCTGCCAAGCGGAGCTATCGCGCTCATCAGCTTGAGTCCGTCTTCAAGCTGCCCTACTAGGCCCTTGAGGTCAGAGAGCCGTCCGGCAATCGCCGCGCCGTTCTCTCCGGATGCCAGTTCGCCCAGGATGACCTGCGCGGTTTCAAGCCCGTCGATGGCTTCGTCTATATCGTCGCTATGCTCTGCAAAAGACGTGAAGATGTCACCCAAGCCTTCGCTGCCCGCGAGCAAGCCACTGTCGAAGCTATTTCTGAGGTCCGCGACTGGCCCAAGAGCGTCAAGGCTGCTGACGGCGGCGCTGCTGACAGCCATCAGAACATCAAGCATCTGGTCCAGTGCCGTTAGCTTGGACAAAAGGCTAACCGCCTGCCCGGACTCGACCAGCAGTCTGGCGACATCTTCGGACTGACGTTTCGTCGATAGGGCATCCTCGGTCAGCTTTGCCAGCGTAGCCTTGAAGCTCTCAAACGACCCGGTCTCATTCTCCGCCGGAAATGCGTTGGAGAACTGCCCTATGAGAGGCTGCGCGCCGCCCGCGACCTCGACCAGACCACCGAGCAAACCAGAAACCTGCTCGCCTACTCTGGACGCCGTCAACATTTCGACTTCAAGCTCATCCAGAACGCGCATGGTGTCGCGAATGGGTGGTGCATAGAAACCTATGCTGAAGGCGCGGCCTCTATCGCTGGCATCGGAGACGGCCTCCAGGCTGGTGGCAAACGACGCCTCAAGTTCCTGCACCCGCTTCTTGAGCGGCGCGACGGATGAACCGTTTCCTGCGCTCACAAGTGATGCCTGAGCCTGCGAGTACACATCAAGCAGCAGCGAGGATGAATCCAGCAATTCAGAGGCCGCGTCGAGGTCTTTCTGAACACGCGCCGCCTGGCTTGTCCACGCCGTGACCTCTCTGCGAGCCATGGGCAGCCAGGAGACGGCAGGAGAGAAGCGTTCCGCCCATCGAGCAAGCCTCTGCGCCGGTTCCAAATCGTTCTTGGCTTGCGTTATCTGCCGACGCAGGTTATCAAGGGCCGCCGACTCATCTGACGATAGGAGTTGTCCCAACGGCATCTGCCGTAACGCCGACAGCCTGACTCGGCAGCGAAGGCGGAAGGAACTGCCTTTGCGCCCAGCTGCCAGCTAGCCGTCGCAATTGCGAGCGCAGCCACAAACGCGACGGTCAGCCATGCCAGTGTCCCTATACGTCCCACATATCCTCCGATGATTCAGGCAATCGTCGTGCCCGCGACTTCGCCGCTCAATCGGCCTGCATATGTTATATGGACTGACCAGCGGTGTGCTTACACTCGCAAGGAGGGACTGCGCGCTAAAGGCCATTAGCTTCGGGGGAAGCAGAGCTTATCAACGCCTGTGTGAAGCAAATGGCGTTTGCGCCTCTATCATATGTTCTGGCAGAAGAAGAGGCCCCCTATCTGAGCGGGGGCCTCTGTGTCATATCAAGCTAAAGTTGAGGAACTATCGCTATCTGCTGGGAAGTAACCCGTCAACGCTCTGGAGCGAGTTTCGCAACTCCTTCAAAGTACCTGTCCCCTTCGATAGCGAACTGCCTGTGTTGACGAGGTCCCAGTCGGCGCAGATTATCCCTTCGCCAGGCCTCGTCATTGTAACTAGGGCCACAACGCCGCCGATCGAAGGCAGCGGGAAGCTTATCGTCGGGATAGGAAAAGGCGGATCGATGAATGAAAGCGGTATGCCTGTAGCCAGGGGGAAAACAGAGTTCGCCGCGGCCAGATAGAGGTTAAGCTCTGCCGCTTCTGTCGTCCCTATAGTCAGGTCAATCGAAAGATTGCCGCCACCATAGCTGAGGTTCAACGTGCATATGTCAATAGGCTCCGCGCAACCAGATGTATTGACTGCATTATAATAAACTAGCGGTATATCACCGGAAAAACTTGCGGTTCTGTTGCTGCCTGGGTAAGAGGTTATACCTACAACGCTGCAGTCACTATTGACACCCACAAAAGGACGACCGTCATCCCAGCTGGCTACAAGGATGGCGCCAGACTCAACGATGACGTTATCACGGAGATTATCGCACGCGGATGTCACTCCTGACATAATGGGATGACCCGCATCAAATGTACCTAAGCAAGCATCTGAGTATAGCGAATCACCAGCCTGCTCAAAGGGGGAATACCCAGCGTCTTGAATCCGGCCCGAGAGGGTGGAAAACCATGTGAAGTTCCCCATGACAACCCTTACCCCCTTGGTCTACATAATCGGCCAGCACATTACCCATAGCGACGTCATCTTGAAAAACATTTTCGGCCCAGGTTATGACAGCATCATAGGGCGTAAGATCAGGCAATGCAGGCGTGGAACTGTTGACATCCATGAGATCTACTGTGGGAACTCCGAACGCTAGCAGTTCGGATTGCAAGACCGTAGCATTACTGACACTGTCAGCCAAAGCAATCAACACCGAGTTTACCGTCGCAGGCGTTACACCATCTGTGTCTACATAAATGGCTGGCGCTTCATCTTCCCCAAGCGGTTCTGTTGCAGTCGGGTCATCTGCCTTCACTACCCCCGCTTGGAATGCCCATGCAACCCCCAACACAAGGATTGTCACAAGTAGTATCTTTAGCCCATTGATAGTAAGATTTTGCAAAATCATCTCCTCATCGACATGTCTGGAGCATCGTACTACTTTACATATCGGATGTCCATTCTCGGCATGTGCCAGCCCGCTCGGTCTCTTTCTACTCCATTCTGTTTTGGCAAAAAGAAGAAGCCCCCGACCTGAGTCGGGGGCCTCTTGGGACGATCTTCGTGCGGTTGTCGCCTAGTAGTCCATTGGCGGCATCGCGGGAGCCGGGGCCTCTTTCTCCTTGATGTCTGTGATCAGGGATTCGGTGGTAAGAACCATCGCCGCGACGCTGGAGGCGTTCTCGATGGCAGCCCTTGTGACCTTGGCCGGGTCCATGATTCCGCGCTCTAGCAGATTGGTGAATTCTTCAACCTCGGCGTCATAGCCCCAGTCGCCTTCGCTCTTCTTGCTCTCGGCGAGGATTACATCACCAGAGACGCCTGTGTTCTCGGCAATGAGCTTGAGAGGCTCCTCAAGCGCCTTCCTCAAGATGTTCACGCCGGTTGCCTCTTCGCCGCTAAGGTCCATCTTGTCCAGAGAGGCACCAGCCCGGATAAGGGCCAGCCCGCCGCCAGGGACGATGCCGGACTCAACAGCAGCGCGGGTCGCAGAAAGCGCATCTTCTACACGGTTCTTCTTCTCTTTCAACTCGATCTCGGTGGCCGCTCCAACCTTGATGATGGCGACACCGCCGGAGAGCTTGGCAAGTCGCTCTTGAAGCTTCTCGCGGTCGAACTCTGAGGTCGTCTCTTCGGTCTGCGCTCTAATCTGCTTGATGCGCCCTTGAATGTTCTCTTCAGAGCCAGCGCCGTCCACAAATGTGGTCTCATCTTTGGTGGATACAACTCTGCGCGCCCTGCCCAGGTCTTCGGCGGTAACCGAGTCGAGCTTGCGCCCGATGTCCTCGCTGATGACCTGCCCACCGGTGAGGATAGCCATGTCTTCGAGCATCGCCTTGCGTCGGTCGCCGAAGCCGGGCGCTTTGACTGCGAGGCAGTTCAGGGTTCCGCGCAGCTTGTTAACAACCAGTGTAGCGAGGGCTTCGCCATCTATGTCCTCGGCCACTATGACGACGTTCTTACCAACCTGTAGGATTTTCTCCAGCGCAGGCAGCACGTCGGCTACTGCCGAAATCTTCCTGTCGGTGATGAGAATGTGGGCGTCCTCGATTACGGCTTCCATGCGGTCCTGGTCGGTGATGAAGTAAGGGGAGATGAAGCCCCTGTCTACCTGCATTCCCTCTACGAACTCTTGCTCATAGTTCAGGCCCTTGGACTCCTCGACGGTGATGACGCCGTCTTTGCCGACCTTTTCCATTACGTCGGCGATGAGGGTGCCCATCTCCTCGTCGTGTGCGGAGAGCGCGGCTACCTGGCTAATCTGAGTTCTGCCTTCTACGGGAGTGGACATCTCATCGATGGCGTCTCTCAGGGTAGCAACACCTTTTTCGATGCCCCGCTTCAGTGCCATCGGGTTCGCTCCCGCGGCGATGTTCTTGAAGCCTTCGTGTATGATCGCCTGGGCAAGCACAGTAGCGGTAGTGGTTCCGTCGCCCGCTACGTCGTTGGTCTTGCTGGCGGCTTCCTTGAGAAGCTGCGCGCCCATGTTCTCGAAGGGGTCTTCAAGCTCAATCTCTTTGGCTATTGTCACGCCGTCACTGCAAACCTGAGGAGGGCCGAACTTCTTGTCCAGCACAACATTGCGCCCTCTGGGGCCTAGTGTGACTCCAACCGTGTCAGCCATTTTGTCGATACCGCGCTTCATTGCGGATCTGGCATCTTCACTGAATGTCAGCTGCTTAGCCATTCATATTTCCTTTCATAGATGATTTTGGTAGATGAATTCGGGTAATAATTACTACTTCTTGAATAGAACGTCGTCTTCGCGGAGAACGAGGTATTCAGTTTCGCCCTCTTTATACTCTGTGCCCGCGTACTTGGAATAGACGACCGTGTCGCCTACGGCCAAGTCCATAGGTATGCGCTTGCCATCGTCCGTCATCCGGCCTGGGCCGATTGCAACGATCTTCCCTTCCTGGGGCTTTTCCTTGGCTGTATCAGGAATGTAGATCCCACCTGCTGTCATTTGCTCATCTTGTTCAATAGCCTGTATAACAACCCTGTTTCCCAAAGGCTTGAATGTAACTTCTGCCTGTGTTGTCATCCGAGACAACCTCCTTTTGATAAATTATTTGCTTCAAAATAGCCGTACAATTAGCAGTCTCAACGTGAGACTGCTAATCAATGTTATAAGAGCGAAAACTTGTTGTCAACACGAGGCATGCGAGTTCCCTGTGCTCGCTTCCAGTTCGGTTGCCGCAGTCGGCATAGTCGCAGCCAAACATGGGTACTTCCACGTTGACTAAGATGAAATGGGGCCGTATCATCGAATTATGGAATACTCAGGGCGCGGGACGCTGCTTCTGTCGGTGGTTGGCGTGGGCAGAGCGTTTGTGCTTGCCACTCGCCCGAAGCAGTGGACAAAGAACCTCATTATATTTCTCGCCTTTTTCTTCACGGTCAATGAGGCGTGGAACCCTCCCGACATGGGCGAGATGTTCTCTCTTGCCGCACGGACTGCCCTGGCGTTCGTGATATTTTCTGTACTGTCGGGCGCAGTTTACCTTATCAACGACGTGTTCGATGTCGAGAAAGACCGCATCCACCCCAAGAAACGATTTCGGCCCATCGCATCCGGTAAGCTGCCTATCAACGTTGCCTGGGTCGGTGCTGCGACGCTGTTCGCAGTTGGACTCAGTTCCGCTTTCCTTCTTGAACCACTTTTCGGCGGAATCTCATCGGCGTACGTAACACTCATGATCGCGTACACGATCGTCATCAAACGACTGATACTGCTTGATGTATTTGCGATTAGCGCGGGCTTCGTGTTGCGGGCTGTTGCGGGCGCGGCTGTGCTAGGCGTGCCGATTTCGCCGTGGCTGTACATATGCACCGGCCTTGGCTCGCTTTTCCTCGCGCTGACGAAGCGGCGAAGCGAGCTTTCCATCGCGGGCGAACACGCCGGAGAGCAGCGCGACACACTAGAGCATTACACCTTGACCCTTCTGGATCAGCTTATAAGCGTCGTCGCAACCTCTACGGTGCTGGCCTACGCGCTGTATACCTTTACCGCACCGAATCTGCCTGAGAACAACGCGATGATGCTCACGATACCGTTTGTCGTGTACGGCCTGTTCAGATACTTGTACCTGGTACACACTAGGGACATAGGCGAAAACCCGGAGGATACTCTCATCACGGACGCTCCCCTCGTGCTCACGGTCGTGCTGTGGCTTGCGGCGGTGGCTACCATTCTGGGCCTTCTCAGGGGCTGACGAGCCGCTAACCCTCCTTGTGACCCATGTGCTTCATTTCTGATTCCCACACAGACTGTTGTCGTAAGAAATCTATTGCCTCAGCTGAATCCTCAAGGTCAGGGCATATCTCCGTTTCCATTTGAATTGTGGAGAAATACAGGTTGAACTCGGATTTCAGAAGACCTTGAATTTTTTGCAAGGTCTGCTCGGCCTCGACGAAGCTGGGGACTAAAACGTGCGCCGACAAGACATCCTTGCCAATCGTAAGGCTCCATGCGTGCAAGTGATGAACGCCTTCCATTCCTGTAATGTCTTCGATTTTTCGTTTGATGTCCACCAGGTCAAGACTCTTGGGAGTCAGATCAAGAAGAGATCGCGTTGATTCCGTGATTATTCCCCAAGACGCGAGCAGCAATATCGGGGCCAGCAACATACCAAACACCGCGTCAGCCTGTGTCCATCCTGTGAACTGTATGACCAGGGCCGCGGCGAGGACAGCAACCGACCCCAATAGGGTTTGCATCACATGCCAGAAAGCACCCCTCGCGTTTATGTCGGTCTTCTGTTTCTGGTATAGAAGAGCCGCCGGAATGCCTCCAATAACGAGGCCTATAATGGCAAGGATTAGCATTGGAAGAGGGTCAATATCGGAAGGGTCTAGCAGGCCTTGAATCCCTCTGAACACGATAAAAGCAGCCATCCCCACTAGAAGAACTCCGTTAATGAACGCGCCGAAAACCTCGACCTTCAACAGCCCAAATGTCCGACCTGGTATCGGAGGTCTCGCCGCGAGAGTCATTGCTACGAGAGCGATTCCGATGCCAGCAGCCGCCGAGAAGTTGTGGAAGCCGTCGGCGATGACTGCTACAGAGTTGATTAGAAAACCAACTACTAGCTCTACCACGAAGAACAGGCCAGTTAGAACAAGAGACCAGATAAGTCCTTTCCTGGTGCTTGAGACGGCATGACCCGCATGTGATGCCTGTTGTCCCATTCCTTTATGCTCTTCCATTCTCGAAGCACCTCGTTGAAGTCATTACCAGGGAGCTATCCTACTCAAACTGACTGCTTCTCCGGCGAGCGTAGATGTCGGCAGTCCAAGCGTACGCACCTCCATCCCTAGTGTCAAGTTGTGAGGCATCACGCCATACCTCGCAAGGAGAGGGGCCGTGTAGACACATTTCCAGCCTTAGACGACGTGGAGTTACGTCGGGTTGACGCTAGCCTCAAGGTCGCCGCTGTGCTAAACTCCGTATCGCCACTTTTGGTAGAAACCAAAGAAGTATCTGGCTCGCCATTCTCTATTTTTAGAAAATCAGGAGCGCATAATGGTTCCACCTGAAAATCTGTTCGGCGCTATCCCAATCTGGATAGGCGTTTACATAGTCGCTGCGTTATCTTTCGGCTTTTCGGGATTCATACTCTACCAGCGAGTGTTCCGGCTTGTCCTGCTCGGCAAACGCCCGATGCGATTCGACAGGCCGGTTCTTCGAGGGATTGGAGCTTTGCCCCTTATTCTAGGTCAGAAGAAGGTACTGCAAAGCGTTTCGCTGCGCAGGGACAGGGCGGGACTTGCGCATTTCTTCATATTCTGGGGATTCTTGTCGATAACAACCAGCTACGTCCTGTTCATTTTCGCCGATTCAGCGTGGAGGCCCTTCTCTGAAACCATAATCACCGAAACAGGCGTCAAGATATTCACATATTACTTGGACGTGCTGGCGTTGGTTTTCTTCGTCGTACTCACCTGGGCGGCCATCAGGCGCTGGGGAATAAAGCCGCACCGCCTATCTTTTGACCTTACGCAGAAGAAGGAATCGGCGATAATCCTGACACTCATCGCGCTCCTTATGGCGCTGACCTTGCTGACCGAAGGGTTTTACGTCGCGTCAGGAGGCGAGGGGCCGCACTCCACCGCTCCTATAGGCGGCCTAATCGGAGACTTGTTCGAGAACGCAGGCATGAGCGCGGGGGTCGCCAACGGACTGCAAGGCGTCTTCTGGTGGGCGCACCTCAGCTTGATACTCGGGTTCGGTATATACATACCGCTTTCCAAGCACATGCACCTCGTCGCCGCACCCATAAGCTTCTTCACCAGGTCGCTTGAAGCCAGAGGCACTATCAACACGCCCGACGACCTTGAGACAGCCGAGGTCTTCGGAGCGGCGAAGATTCAAGATTTTAACTGGAAGGAGCTTCTGGACGGCTACTCATGCGCCGTCTGCGGTCGCTGTACCGACAACTGCCCTGCCAACATCAGCGGAAAAATCCTTTCGCCCATGCACATCGTCGAGAACCTCAAAGAACACATCCTTGAGGCCGGGCCTGGCGTCGTCAATGGCAAGGACGGGCAGGATGAAAAGCCTCTCGTCGGCAATTGGATTCAAACGGAGGCACTCTGGGATTGCCTGACGTGCGGAGCCTGCGTGCAGGAGTGTCCGGTAGGCGTGGAGCACATCGATACCATCGTGGATATGCGCCGCAACCTCGTCATGGAAAAGGCGGAGATGCCGGAGACGGCTATGAACGCGCTTCTTAGCATGGAACAGCGAGGCCACCCCTGGCGAGGAACCACATTCACCCGCACTGACTGGGCTGAAGGGCTGGACATCAAGACCCTCGCCGAATACCCGGACACGGAGATTCTATTCTGGGTCGGCTGCACGGCTGCGCTTGAGCAGCGCAGCCAGAGCGTCGCGCGTTCGATGGCCTCCGTGTTGAAGCGAGCGGGCGTAGACTTCGCCATCCTGGGCGATGAGGAAACATGCACCGGAGATCCCGCCAGGCGCATGGGCAACGAGTATCTCTATCAGATTCTGGCCCAGCAGAACATCGAGACGTTCAATCGCTACAATGTGAAGAAGGTGGTCACAATCTGCCCGCACTGCTTCAACACCATCAAGAACGAGTATCCGCATCTCGGCGGAAACTACGAGGTGCAACACTACAGCGAGTTCGTCGCCGAACTGATACAGCTGGGCAAAATCAGACCACTGGTGACGATTGATGCCAGCGTAGCCTATCATGACTCGTGCTACCTGGGACGCCACAACGGAATCTACGACGCGCCACGTCAGATAGCCGAGGCGATTCCAGGGCTAAAGCTTGTGGAGATGGAACGGCGGCGGGAGAAGGGCTTCTGCTGCGGCGCGGGCGGCGGTCACATGTGGATTGAGGAGAGCAAAGGGCGACGCGTTAACCACATTCGCACCGAGCATTTCCTTGACACCGAGGCCGACACCGTTGGAATGTCCTGCCCATTCTGCCTTCAGATGTTCGAGGAGGGCATAGGCGCCAAAGAACTACAAGGCAAAAAGCAGGCGAAGGACCTGCTAGAAATCCTGGACGAAAGCCTGGGCAGCAATCAATAGACAGAATTTCGGCGCACTTAGAGCGCCTAACAAGGCTGTTCTTTGTCGTTCTGAGTGAAGTGAAACGAAGTGAAGAATCTAAACGAGACGCTAAGATTCTTCGTCGCTCCACTCCTCTCCGAAGAGTCGGAGTCCGACCTAATTCCTTGTAAGGTGTCGGACAGAATGACATCAATGGAGGTTTTGTTAGATGGTCTTAGAAGGTGAGGATGGCTAAAGAGTTCACAGTCGTTATCGAAAGAGATGAGGACGGCTACCTCGTCGGTAGCGTCCCGTCCCTAAAGGGATGTCATACTCAAGCCTTGACTATGGACGAGCTTCTGGAGCGCATGAAAGAGGCCATTCAACTCTGCCTTGAAGTGGAAGGCGAATCGAGGTATTGGGTCAGGAATAATGTCAAAAATGCTTCGGGACATCGAACTCAGTGGGGCGGATTTCCAAGGCTTAACAGGCTGATGCGTCCTCCCCAATTCGCCGTTTATCAGGCAGTAGAGCTGCGACCTGAGCCAGTAGGTCGTGTATCTTGATGGGCTTTGCTATGAAGGCGTCTACTAGATTGAGGCTAGGGACATCTGGAGCAACCTCGGCCAGTCCGGTGAGCATTATGATCGGTGCATCACAAGCATCGCGAACTAGGCGAGAGAACTCGTAGCCGTCCATTCCAGGCATTCGCATGTCGGTAATAACAAGGTCCGGTTGATGCTCGTATAGCTGGCGCAAGCCTTCGTCGCCGTTAGAAGCAAGGTATGGCTCATAACCACCAAGCTCCAGACACTCAGCCAGAACCTCTCGCACCAATTCCTGATCGTCAACTACTAACACTTTTTTGCTCATGACATTCGCTTTCGTCCAGCTACTTATCGCTTAAGAGACGGCTGCTTCGGCAGAAGGTTGGCGTTGCTCTGCACCTTCTGCGACCGGCAGCCTTATCCAGAAAGTAGTCCCTTCCCCTTCTTTGCTTTCTACGGAGAGTTCGCCCCCATGATCTGTCACTATCTTGTGGCAGATGAACAGCCCCAGCCCGGTGCCTTTCCCCACTTCCTTCGTGGTGAAGAACGGTTCGAATATCCTATCAAGGACATGCTGAGGGATGCCTGTTCCAGTGTCCTTGATAAAGGCAATCGCCACGCCTTCTTCCTCCGTGCAACCTAGTGTGATGGTTCCCAGCTCAGGTATAGCGTCGAGGGCATTTCCAACCAGATTCATAAACACCTGCTCAAGCTGACCAGCTACGACGTGCACCTTGGGCTTCTGCTCGTACTCTTTAACCAGAGTTACGTTCTTTTTCTCAAGCTTCCTTTCTAACAAGGGCAGAGCTTCATCTATCAGGCGGTCTAGCCGCACGTCAGCCAGATCCTCTGACCGTCTGGCATGGGAGAGAAGCTGACTGACGATCGTAGAAATCCGCGCCGCCATTTTATGAACATCCTGAATGCCAGATATGGTCTTATCGATGTCAGGACTCTGCTCCAGCTTCTGTAGCCGCGCGAGAAGAAGCTCGGATCTCGCTGAGATTACAGTCAAAGGGTTGTTTATGTCATGAGCAACGCCAGCAGCTAGTGTCCCCACGGTGGCTAGCTTTGCCGACTGAACCAATTGGGCCTGAGTCTCCTTGAGATTCATAAGGTTCTTCTCAAGCTCTTCGGCAAGCGTAGTCTTCTGTACGACCTCTCGCACGCTTCGGCTGAAGGCGTAGTAGGCCACGAGAAGAGGCACAGCCAGAACAAGCAGCGACCACCAGGCCAAAATGACAAGCTGCGCTCCGATGTACCCAATAACGAGCAGGCTTGAGTCCAGCACCGCTTCAAAAGACCAGGTTTCCATCCATCGCCGCCAGAAACCCTTGCCCTTGATGAGCGTTATCATCCCAAACAGGAGCGACAGGTCGGTAACAAGCATGATGATGCCTGACATCCCTGCTGCGAAGGCTCCGCCGGGAGTGAACAGCGCGTCCCCCGCACCAGGTTGTAAGCTCCAAAAGACCATTCCTCCAAGCCCTGCTACGACGACGCTGATGCTTACGTTAAGCGACCACACTCTCGCAGGAGCTTTTAGTATCAGTTCGGACACAAAGATCCCTGTTGCGCACACCAGCATCGCTTCAACGGGGTGAAGCAGCAATACGGCCACGAACTGAGGCACAGTGACCAGCGTAGCGTCGCCCTGAGGCGACACCTTGAAGGCGAAGCTCCCTGTCACGGCCACCATAATGGCAAGTGTCGGAAGCATCCAGAGCCGTTCCGTCGGCATCAGCAAAGGCCAGAGCCATGCGGCCAGCCCGCCTAGCATTATGGCGGTCAGGACGATGGCTCCTGTATATATCCGAGTCCTATTTTGCGCTGTCATCGTTTCGCAGGTTAGACCGTAACGGTCTCTTCGGCAGTGTGCCGAGGTTGAACCGTTTTTAACTCCTTTCGCCTGGTCACCACTTCTCCAACCATCTTGGCCTTCAGTTCAGCTAGCTCAGCTTTGTGAACAGCCTGGCTCACACCCTTTCTGAAGACATGGGAGCCAACGGTGAACGGTATGATGAAGAGAAACAGCGCCAGCGGGAAGTAGAGTACCACGAAGGCGGCTATCAATCCCAATGTGAGCATGCACCCTTCCAAAGTGGCATCGAGCATCCACGGTTTCTTCCAGATTTGCCAGACGCCCGGGCCTTTTACCGTGGTCACTGCTCCTGCGAGCAGAGACAGATTGGTGGTATGCAATACCAGTCCGGTCAACCCAGCAGCCAGCAACATGCCTGGTGTAAATGACAAGCCAACTGTACCAGCCTGTAATCCCCAGAATATGAGTCCTGCCGCTCCCGCAGTTACACCGCTAAGGCCTATGTTTAGCACAGCCACTCGCACTGCTGGTGGTTTCAGCATCGTTTCTGATATCACAGTCCCCATTACGGCGACTATTATTGCCAGCGAAGGGTGCAGTATCAGAACTGCTATTAGCACTGGCACGGTGAACAGTGTTGCGTCTGCCTGGGGAGACATCTTTACGGGAAAGAGTCCAGCCAGCCACACAAGCAAGACTAAAGCAGGTGGCAGCCACATTGGGACCGTTTCCATAGTCACAGGCCAAACCCATGAGGCTAACGCTCCTACCAACGCCGCAGCTATCACCAGGACCCCAGCATATATTCGTATTTTAGTTTCGGTGGTCATTACAATACCCGCTCAACCGTGATTAGATTTGAAGCGGCTCTTTGCCCTGACGGCAGCAGACACCCCCTCAACATCTGAATGACCAACTTACTTAGAGCGTCTAACAAAACCATTATTGGAACAGAAAGCGAGAGCAGATGATGGCACAACCTATGGCCAAGAAAGCCTCATGTATGTCTGCCCTGCGCTCATATCGAACCCGTAAGCGTCGGAACTGATGAAGCCAACTCAGGCTTCTCTCAACCACCCATCTATGCACACCCAACCCGCTGCCATGCGGCTCACCTCGCTTGGCCAGCAGCGGCCAGATATGTCGCTTCTTCAACTCCTTGCGAACAGGCTCAGAGTCATACCCTCTGTCTCCCTGCGCCTGAAGAGGACGCTTGCGAGGCCTGCCTCGCTTGCCCTTGACAGCAGGTATGGCATCCACCAACTCAAGGGCTTGGGTGACATCGTGAGCGTTCGCGCCAGTCAACCTGACCGCCAGTGGAATGCCCTGGGCATCGGTTATGATATGATGCTTGCTACCCGCCTTCGCCCTGTCCGTGGGGTTGGGGCCTGTTTTCTGCCCCCAAAAACTGCTCGCACTGAAGCACTGTCCAGCACTGCGCGAGTCCAGTCTATGCGCTCAGCTGCTTGCAGGCGCTCAAGGCATACCAAGTGGATGCGCTCCCAGACTCCCGACTGGTGCCAATCTCTGAGGCGCCTCCAGCAGGTCATCCCACTGCCACAGTCCATCTCCTTGGGTAGGTCTTCCCAGCCAATGCCTGTCTTTAGTACGAACAGTATCCCACTTAGGACCTGTCTGTCAGGTATCCTGGGCCTTCCTCCTTTCGGCTTCGGTGGTTGTGGCGGCAGTAAAGGTTGCACCAGTTCCCAGAATTCATCGCTTACAAGGGGCTTAGACATTAGGTCATCCTCCTCCAGAGAATGTCCAGATTCTAACCCCTTTTATTAGGTTTTGTTAGACGCTCTAAGTCGTCATCGTCATCGTCATCGTCATCGTCATCGTCATCGTTGTTGTCATCGTCATCGTTGTTGTCGTTGTTGTTGAACTGGTAAGGATCGCAGAACACGAACTCGCCAGAGAATCCCTCACAGACTCGCACGGGGTTCCCGACAGGCTTTCCAAACGCATTGAACCCTGGTGAGTTGTGGTACACGTATACCGTGAACGGCATCTGCTCAGAGGCGTTCACATTCGCAGTTACCAGGATACCCCCCTGGTTCGGGTCTGACTCAGTCCCTGCTTTGAGGTTAGTCTTCGTCACGACGTGAATGTTGCCATTCTCATCTATGAGAGACGAGTTTGAGCTGTGATCGCAAGGGAAGCTTGCGTCTGATTCCATCACCAGCTCGGCCTCAGTTACCCCAGTATTGGTCCCACTGGGATACCAGAAGTTAACGTCTATCAGACCATCGATCAGACACATATCGTCCGTAGACCACTCGATGTACACGTTGAACTTCTCTTCGTTGACCAGCACTTCGGGATCGATCCCGCTGAATCTGCCACCTCCCTGTACTACCTGCACTGCCATCAGCATCACAAGCAACATTGATGCTCCAGCCGTCCATTTCAAGCTCTTAGTCCAGTTTCTCATATCGACCCTCCTCTTTTTTGTACACGTCCTACACTGTTTGTCGTGTGCTGTCTGTTTGCAGTCGGTGTGATAACCATTGTGACATGGGAGGGTATGCAAGTCGTGGGTACTCTCTTTGTATCTGTGCAGGTGATGCGGCACGCAGGTGTCTCACAGGCCTGGGCGTTTTCCACAGCCCCGTCCATAGCATCTGGCACAATTGAAGCAAGGGCCTGCACCCACGAATTTCTGGACGCCTGCACAGAGAAATCGTGAGTGCGGCTACCCAAGGGGGATGAATAAAAAAATCCTCCCCTGCATAATGTGGGGGAGGACAGGAAGAAGAGCTTTTAGGTTAATGTCAACTGTGTTCGACGAATGTCAGAATGTCCCTGGGGTTGTCCACAAGGATTTTGTCGATTGACTCATTGCTGAAGCCGCGAGCCCGCATCCTCGGAACGATTTGGTTCAGGATGTAGAAGTAGCCATGGCCTCCGTATTTGACGAGGCGCTGCTTGGCGCAGATGTCATGCGCTACGACGATCTTGCCGCCGTAGCCCTCTGATATTATCCACGCGATGTCGTCCATCTTCCTGGCGTCGCCGGGCATGTCGATGCCAGGATTTGGCCCATAATACGACTGCTCCGAGCCGAAGAGGTCCCACTCCATGTAGCAACTGCTCTCGGCTATCTTCTTCAGCGTATCGTGAAGGAACACGGTGCGGTCAAGGTGGCCCATGATAGTGCGGCTGAGGTCTGCCCCAACCTCGCTAAGGACCTCGATGATTTCCAGGGGCGCGGTCTCGTCGCGTCCGGGATGAATGAGGATTGGTGCTCCTGTAGCCTGCTGCGCTCGACCAGAGGCACGCAGCACCTTGCGCTCGTTGAAGGTCAAAGGCCACGAACACCCCACCTCGCCAATCACGCCGGACTTTATACCCGAGCCGTCCACGCCTTCGGTCACGTCGCTGACAATCTTCTCGAAGATATCATCCTCGCTTCGGCCGTCCATGTCGATTGGGTGAGCAGGCGCGACGTAATGAGAAGACCCCATGATAATGTTCACGCCAGTTGCCCTTGACACTCTTGCCAATCCCTTCGGGTCGCGTGAAAGGCCGATGCTCGTCGCATCCACCAGCGAGGTCCCGCCGTGCTGCTTATACAGCATAGCCTCGTCGATGGCGGTGTCTACGTCCAGCAACTGCCCGTTGTCGAGATTGCGCATGGCGTGATGGCGAATATATCCCACCGTCTCCAGCGACACAGGCTTGTAGTAGAACTCCCTTGCGCTGGCCTCCTCGGGCGGCCCACCCAGTATCGAGATGTCCAGTAGCAGATGCTCGTGCGTGACGGTAGTTCCAAGCTGCTCAGGACTGATTGCACCCGTCACTGTCTGCACCTTGCCTGCCATGCTGTTGTCAGCCATATGACTCTCCTTTCGATGGGGTTTGGCGCCGAGTGACGTGATTGCCTCTGCAAACGAGCGCATTGTATAACATAGCCGCGATGATGTATCGCCCTGTGCCCCACACTCCCGATACTAAAGGACTTCGGAAAGCCAGCTTCTGAAGTCCTCTGATAGGTTGGGCCTCTGAAGAGCGGCGTATACCGAGGCTTTCAAGAGGCCAAGGGGCGTGCCAACGTCGAAATGGACGCCTGGAAAGCGGTATGCATAAGCTTTCTGTGTTGAAAGAAGTGCGGCAATGGCATCAGTAAGTTGAATCTCCCCCAGCGCGCCGGGCTGTCCATGCTCAAGCGCATCGAAGATTTCGGGCGTCAGGATGTACCTGCCGATGATAGCCAGGTTCGAGGGAGCATCCTCAAGGCTAGGTTTTTCCACCACCTGCATAATCTCTGATATCGTGTCGGTCATAGGTCTGGGGTCGATTATTCCAAGACTGGGAACAGCTTCATCAGGGACTTGCTTTACGGCAATAACAGGGTTTTCGTAATGTTCGTAAGCCTCTATCATCCCTCCAATGGTAGGGGAATCGTTCCAGATGATGTCGTCAGGTAAGAAGACTGCAAACGGCTCTTCGCCCACTTCTGCTCTCGCGATGAGAACAGCGTGACCCAGGCCGAGCTGTTCCTTCTGCTCAACATAGCTTATCTCAGCCATATCGGAAATATCGATCATCTGCTTGAGGAGCGCCTCGTTTCCTCTTTGTTTCAGGGCACTCTCCAGTTCAGGCATACTGTCGAAGTAACGACTGATTGCATCCTGCCCTGGAGATACCACAAATATGACATGCTCGATGCCAGCCTGGGCTGCCTCTTGCACTGCATAGTGAACAGGAGGATAGTCGAAAACTGGGATCATTACCTTGGGAATTGAACGAGTGGCAGGTAGGAAGCGCGTGCCAAGACCAGCAACCGGGATTACGGCCTTCCGTACTTTCATCAGGCACTCCTAATTTTGGGGTATGTCGACAACTCTTCTATTTGCCTACACATTTTGTTTGTGTCCGAAACTGTCTCCTCAAGCACGCCCGAATTATAGCAGCACGCCATTTTATATGGGAAGAGTTGAGCTGGACAAGCATAGGTTTTCCAGCAAAAACTTGACGCGCGGCGATTAACCTGGCCCCATATCTACCTCGCGCGACTTGTTACAACATAGGGCTACACCCCCCCAAAGTACAAGCTGATACGGTGTCTCCCTTGCACCAGGAGTGTTAGTGTTTTGATGAGAAGATGCGGGTTGTAGTCATCAAAAGCTGCTGAGTTTGTGCAGCGAGTGGATCCAATATTGCCTATGGAGTTTCCTCATCAAACAAACAGGGCTTTATGGCCTGTAAAGGCCAGGTTAAGTTGTGAGCACGGTATCTAACCTAATTAAGAGCTTATGTTCGCCGAAGCTTACAGGTCGGCTCGTCATTTACATTCTGGTGGTGGCTGCCGTTCCGGTAATTCTCATCGCCTTCTTTGCCTTCCGCACCGGCAGCGCAGGAATACAACGCCACACCAACTTGCATCTGAAATCAGTCGTTTCAATGAAGGCACAAGAGGTTGAGCGTTGGTTCCGACCTCTGGAAGCTATAGCCCATGTCTCAGTCAGCAATTCAAGTGTGAAAGAGGCAGTAGGGGTTTTGCTGTCTGGTGATCCGGCATCTGAAGTTGGCGCTGCAAGAGAATATCTGCTTCGTTACTTCGACGATTTGATGCAAAGAAACCCAGCGCTGCAGCAGATAAGTGTGATGTCAGCTAAACGTGATGTGTTGCTGTCCTTCGCTGCTTCCAATCCAGTCTCGTTAGAGTTCGAATCAATTGCCCTGCCTTTGACTTCGGACCCTGGGCTTGAATTTCACCTGCCGCCTTACGTCCCAGGCGGCGATGCAATCCGTGCGACAATTGCCGCTCCCATACCTCAACAGGAAGGCCCATCGGCTTATCTCATGCTCCAGGCTTCCCCAAATTCCCTGTACGAGTCATTAACGGCAGACGCCGCGCTGGGCCTGGATGGCAAGATGTATCTCGTAGACCGTCAGGGGGCAGTTCTTACACCACAGCGAGTGCCTTCGTCTGTTACGAACGACGCTCGCACTACGGAACTCATTGACGTATCTGGGAATCAGTTTAGCGGCGGACTTCGCTACAAAGATTTCTTTGGCGTTGAAGTCGTTGGGGCATACATGCCACTGGAATCGCTTGGGTGGGGAGTCGCCGCCGAAATACCGATAGACGTGGCCTTCAGCGACATTCGCCGGATGCGTTGGATTATTGTTGTGGCATCCGCGAGCTTTCTCGTTCTATTACTCCTTGCCGCCATGCTAATCAGTAGGAGGATTACCCGTCCCTTGCGCACTCTGACAGCAGGAGCGCAAGCAGTGGGTAGTGGCGATCTGGGCCATCGCATTGAAATTCAAAGCAATGACGAGATTGGAACCCTGGCGGGATCATTCAATCAGATGGCTAAAGACCTGGACACTACCCAGAAGAGAATGGTCGAGGCTGAACGCGCCGCAGCCCTTCAGACGTTCACAGAGGCAAAGGTCGAACAACTCAAGCAGTTAAGCCGATTGGGGCTGCTCATAACCACCGAGTCCTCTATGGAGGGATTGGTCGAGAAAACCCCTGTAATGGCAAAGGATATTACAGGAGCCAGTCTGGCGGCTCTGGTAGTGTTCAGTGAAAACGACTCCTATGTGGAGCATGTGACGCATACACAGACCACTGACTCCACTTCTATCGAAAAGATGATGCGAGACCCAGTGTTTTTGGAGCCGCTTACCCAGGGCCACAGCATCAACTACGAACCTCGTGCGATTGGGCCATATTCCGATCAACCAGCCGCTCAACAATACCAGAAGTTCAAGAACATCCTTGCGGTGCCGCTATACGCGGAGACAGGGGATGTGGCTGGAGCCATCACAATAATCAACTCTGCCAACGATAAAAGTTTCGCTCAGGAAGACCAGGAGTTATTGCAAATTATTGCAGGATATATTTCCGCCGCTCTCCAAAAGCTACATAAGGAAGACGGCCTTCAGCGCAGCGAGCAGAAAGCTCTGAACGCGGTGGAGGAATTGCGACTTGCTCAACAGCAGCTAATTCAGGCCCAGAAGATGGAAAGCATCGGCAATCTAGCCGGTGGGGTAGCCCACGACTTCAATAATTTGCTAACTCCAATTATGGGATACGCACAGCTAGGGATGATGGCATTGACACCTGGACAGGAACATTTGCGCACCAGCCTCCTGGAGATCCAGAGTGCGGCTGAACGCGCGTCAAATCTCACGCGTCAACTGCTGGCTTTCTCTCGCCGCCAGATTATTGAGCCAAAGGTCATTAACCTGAACACTCTGGTTCTAAATATGGAAAAGATGCTCCGCCGCCTTATTGGTGAAGACGTTGAGTTTTCGACCATCTCTGCGTCGCATCTGCAATCTGTAAAGGTAGACCCAGGACAGATTGAGCAAGTGCTGATGAACCTTGTCGTCAACGCACGCGACGCAATTCCGCTAGGAGGCAGTATCAAGGTCGACACGGCCAATGTCACGCTTGACCTTGAGTACTCCAGAACCCATCCTGAAGTAACTCCGGGAGAATATGTGTCGCTTGGAGTCAGCGATAACGGCACCGGCATTCCTGATGAGGTGATGGAGCACATCTTTGAGCCATTTTTCACGACCAAGGAAGAGGGAAAGGGCACTGGTCTGGGGTTGGCGACGTGCTACGGCATCGCGAAGCAGAACGAAGGCCATATCGCCGTTTATAGTGAACTGGGTCAAGGTACGACCTTCAAGATTTATCTGCCCATAGTTGAAGAGGAAGCCATCAACCCGTCGCAGAGAGGGACAGACGATGTTGACCAGTTGCCAAGGGGCACTGAAACTGTGTTGCTGGTCGAAGACGAAGACATCGTGCGAGAGCTTGCCGCCCGCGTTCTGAAGGGCCAGGGTTACTCTGTCCTGGAAGCGTCTAACGGGGTTGAGGCGCTTGACATCGTGGAAGAACACGAAGGTGTCACGATAGACCTTCTGCTAACCGATGTGGTGATGCCTCTCATGGGGGGCCGAGAGCTTGCCAATCAACTCCGCACGACACGCCCTGGCATCAAGGTATTATTTACATCCGGCTATGCCGATGAATCCATCACCAGGCATGGAGTCCTCGATCCAGATACCGCATTTACTCAGAAGCCGTTCTCCGCAACAGACCTGGCGTTGAAGGTCCGCGAAGTGCTCGAAAAGCCAAGCGCCAACGAGCAACCCATTCTCGAACAACGCGTCTGAAGACCTCAAACACTGCTCCCACAATCTGATGACTGCCTGCGCATCCCTCTCTGGCTCTCAGAGCCTTATTCGTGTTTGAAATTCATAATTAAGACTTATATGAAAGATAAGCCATTCCTATAACTAGTGGCAGGTAAACCCGCATTCAATTGAGAGGAACAACTCACTATTTGTCGCGCCACCGCGCATGCCGTGGTGCGTTGTTGCATATCAAGGTTGAGGCGCTTCCCTTTTTCTGTATTCTGAGATTAATATTTAACAATACTCAGGCAATCATTTTGAATGTGCATCTCTAAATAACCCAGAACTTGTTCAACATAAAAAGGCCTTTTACAGGCAGAGGCTCAGGAAAACTCAAGGTGGAAATGGAGGAACACTCATGACTATTGAGCAGCAGCTTATTAACGGCGGAGCAATGGAACCGATTTCTTGGGAGCGCGCCCCGGCTAGAATAAAGGTGCTGGGCGTAGGCGGCGGCGGATGCAACTGTGTCCGAAGGATGCTGAGCCTCAAAAGGGTGCCCGGCGTAGAGTTTGCCGTAATCGACACAGACATCAAGTCATTGGAATCGGTCTCTCAAGGGGCTGAGGTAATCCAGATTGGCGAGAAGGTAACTCACGGCTGGGGCGCTGGTGGCGATCTAAACCTGGGTGCCAAGGCCGCCGAGGAATCGTCCACACTATTGCGAAGGTCGCTCAAGGACGCCGAGCTTGTCTTTGTGACCGCAGGTATGGGGGGCGGCACCGGAACAGGAGCCGCGCCATACGTGGCTAATATGGCGAAGGAGATGGGCGCTGTCGTCGTAGGGGTAGTTACCACGCCCTTTTCTTTCGAGGGACGCCGCAGACTCGATAGGGCAATAGCGGGCGTCGCCCGGCTGCGCCCTTATCTGGACAACCTGATTGTTATTCACAATGATCGCCTCCTGGAGTTCGTGAACCACGACGCCGGAATGCTAGAGGCGTTCAACACGGCCGACGAAGTAGTCACCCAGGGAATCATGAGCGTCTCAGAGCTTATCAACGTCCCTGGAGAGATCAACGTGGACTTCGCCGACGTAAGGTCTATCATGGCCCACCCCGGCGGCGCGCTGATGGCGATGGGCGTTGGTCACGGTCATATGGGCGCACTTGAGGCCGCGAAGCAAGCGGTTGCGAATATCCACTACTAGACTTGTCCATAAAGGGCGCGAAGGGCGTGCTGTTCTCCGTAAAGGGAGGCGATGAGCTTACCCTTGGGGGAGTCGACGCCGCTGGTGAGCTTATCTCAAAATCCGTCAGGAAAGACGCGGACATTTACTTTGGGATGTCCATCGACAACACCCTCGGAGATGAAGTGAAGCTCACCTTGATAGCAACAGGCCTGAAACAAGATGGTCTGACCGGCAGCGGATCCTGGAATATGTTCAAGAAAGGCTCGAAAAAATAAGGCTTTTCCTAGCTTCTATTGGAGGGGCGCATCATGATGCGCCCCTCCTTTTTTGAGCGTTCACCCCCTTTGCGCCTTCTGGCCAGGAGCTGAACGCTGACTTCAAATTAACGTCTAAATTACCAGGAATATCGGTATAACTAATTACCTGAGCAATTAGTTTTCCGTCTGATGTTCGCCCTCCCTTATCGCTTGGCAGCGCTGCAAACATATCCACTATATGTCGTTCCATCTCAAGCCGCACTTCCATGATGCGATGTTTATTCACCGTCTTTTGACCTCCCTGTCCCCAAAGGATTCACCCCGTCTCTGTAACCTTAACGTGGGCAGTTGGCACACTGACACCCTCTCTTGTTGAACCAGAGGACTTCGTCAGAAGTGACGCTCAAACGGCACCACTGCCCGCCAATACCTCCACACACATCTCAGTAGACATGCCTCACATCATTGTCAAGGTCATCCGAATACTCCGGTAGAGAACGCATACCCCCTTATTAATTCATCGAAGTTGCGCGTCGGTTTGCCCAACCCAGTATGCACCACCTGAAGCGATGCTTGCGATGGCCTGCGTGTTATTGAACTACGTGCTTATGCGGTGGGATAATAGATGACACGTCAAGTCGGCTTTCATCACCATCATGAGGAGGAGTATCGTGACGCTTGTTCGAGAAAGATGCATAGCCTGCCGCAGGAACTCTCCCAAAGTCACCGACGAGGAGATAGCCACGCTCCGGCCTCAGATTCCTGAATGGCAGCTTACCGAAACAGACGGCATCAAGAGACTGGAGCGCGCTTTCAAATTCCGCAGCTTTGCTGGCGCCATGGATTTCGCCGCGAAGGTTGGCGAGGCTGCGGAGGCCGAAGGCCATCACCCGCGCCTCACAGTCGAATGGGGAAAGGTCGGTGTCGAATGGTGGACGCACGCAATCGGAGGGCTGCATCGCAACGACTTCATCATGTCTTCGAAAACCGACGAGATTTTCGTTCAGGCTATGGAGTCAGAATAACGTTGGTCGTTGGTATATGCCGCGATTGCGTTCGACCGCTACGAACGAGGTAGAAATGCTCACTGCTTTTGGCTCTGCGGCCGTCACCATTATGCTCCTGTCATACTGGCTCGAACCGCGCTCCAGTTGGTTTATCCTTGTCTTCGCGGGCGCATCGGCGGCCAAGTCCGTTTACAGCGGCCTCGCAGAAGTATATCCGATAATAGTGATTGAGGCCTTGTGGTCGCTAGTGGCGTTGCAACGCTTTGCTAAGACGCATCGAGCAAGTCGCGTCAAGGTCGAGTGAAGAGCGATTGTTCAGCGCACTGCGGCGTTGAACTTGCGGGCGAGATGGCGTATAAATCAATCTGATAATGAAGTCTAGTGGTCCAACATCATTGAAATGAATACCATGATAGTCATTGTTCCTCTTGGGGGTTCAATCGTAACGTTGAACCGAGGAGGAACCATGATGTCTACCAAGAAGTACCGTATCAGACTGACTACCGACGAACAACAGGAACTCAACGCCTTGGTCTCACGCGGTCGGGCTGCGGCGTACAAACAGACCCATGCGCGCATTCTGCTGATGAGCGATGAGTCACGCTCGGACGGGGGAATGAAGGACGCGGACATCACCAGCGCGCTCGGTGTGGGACAGTCAACGGTCGAGCGAATACGCAAGCGCTGTGTGGAGGAGGGGGTTGAGTCTGCGCTGAATCGCAAAAAGCAACTGCGTCGGCGTCAAAAGAGACTGGACGGCGAAGGTGAAGCACGGTTGATAGCGATGGCCTGCGGGGAACCGCCGGAGGGGCGTGCCAGTTGGACCCTGAAGCTGTTGGCTGACCAGTTGGTCGAGTGTGAGATAGTCGGGACCATTAGCACCGAGACGGTTCGCCAGGCGCTTAAAAAAAAACGAACTGAAGCCGTGGCTGAAGCAGAGTTGGTGCATCCCGCCCGGTCAGAGCGCGGAGTTTGTGTGCGCGATGGAAGACGTGATGGAAGACGTACTGGAGGTCTACCAACGGCCGTACGATGGGAATGAGGTTCTGGTGTGCATGGATGAGACGAGCAAACAGCAAGTCAAGGAGACGCGAGTGCCGCGTCCCGCAGCGCCCGGCTTATCGGCGGCATACGACTACGAATACGAGCGCAATGGAGTGAGCAGCCTGTTCATGCTGTTTGCACCGTTGGACGGATGGCGCCGAGTCGAGGTCAGAGAGCGTCGCACGAAGGTGGACTGGGCGCATGTGATAAAGAAACTGGTCGACGAGGACTACCCTGACAGAGACCGGATCGTGCTGGTAATGGACAATCTCAACACTCACAAGCTGTCCTCGCTATACGAGGCATTCGAGCCTGCTGAGGCGAGGCGTATAGCTGAGCGACTGGAGATACACTACACTCCCAAACACGGGAGTTGGTTGAATATGGCGGAGATAGAGATCGGTGTGCTGGCTCGACAGTGCCTGGACCGACGGATTGCCAATCAAGACATCCTGCGCGGCGAGGTCAATGCTTGGCAGAATCAACGCAACCGGGATGTGATACGAGTGGATTGGCGCTTCACTACCGAGGATGCGCGCATCAAGCTAAAGTCACTCTACCCATCAATACAAAAACGTTGAACCACTAGGCGCAAAGAGAATTTCCATTTGCACGATGTCATCGTAATCGGCGCCGGACCTGCCGGTAACATCGCCGCCCTCAAGCTCTCCAATATGGGCTACAGGGTAGCAACGCTGGACTGGCGTCAGAACATAGGCGACAAGCTTTGCACTGGCATCATCGGGCTGGAATGCGTAGATCGATTCCCGCCGGATGAATCTCTGATTTACAACGAGGCCAGGGCCGCCACGATAGTGTCGCCAGAAGGCAAGAGATACAGAATCGTAAGAGACGACACACAGGCTTTTGTCATCGACCGGGTGGCCTATGTCAACTCTATGGCCGAGCGCGCTATCGAGGCGGGCGCAGACTACGAGATCGGCCCGCGAGTGTCGAACATCGAGGTCTCCGAGAGCGGCGTCGTTGTCTCGACCACAGGCGACGGGGGACAGAATCGCTGGCAGGCCGAGATGGTGGTCATCGCCAGTGGGTTTGGCTCGCCGCTGCTCGGCATGGTTGGCCTGCGCAACGAGCGGCAAAGCGACTACATGATCGGCTACCAGGCTGAGGTCGAAGTCAACGAGCTTGAAGACACAGAGGTCTATCTCGGTGAGAAGATAGCCCCCGGCTCATTCGGATGGTTGGTGCCGAGGTCCAATTCCAGCGCGTTGGTGGGCATAGTCTCTCAACAAAAGTTGAATGGACAGATGGAGAGCTTCCTCGACACCCTCAAAGAGAACGGCAGGGTGCGAAGTGTTATCGAGAAGCCCAGGCAATGGGGCATTCCGTTGAAACCCCCGCCAAAGACGTATGGCGACAGGGTGCTGGTCGTCGGAGATGCGGCAGGACAGGTCAAACCAACGACCGGTGGAGGCATTTACTACGCCCAGTTATCCGGCGAGATGGCGGCGGCGGCGGCCAACGAAGCGATTATCGCAGGCGATTTCGGAGCGCGCAAGCTGAAAAGCTACGAGAAGGAGTGGAAGGTCGTCATAGGCAAAGAGCTGCGAATCGGCTACTACGCGCGTATGATGTACGCCTCTCTCGGAGACCAGCATGTAGAGCGTTTGCTCAGCGAGTTCATGTCCGAGGGAGTGGAAGACGAGCTAATCAACAACCGCGAATTCTCGTTCGACTGGCACAGCGGGTTAATCCTGAACGCCATCCGACACAAGAGGTTGGGCCGCGTGATACGCTCCTTCGGCCCTGCCGTCGCTCCGTTCCTCACGCGTCTGGTAAGAAGCAAGTTCTCCTGAATGCCTGCCCCACCTGATGCATTAACGGAGATCAGGCGCTCCGGCCAGATAACGCCTGCGACAAGACGGCCATCCTGACGAACAGAGCGTTCTCCGCCTGGCTGTAGAACACCAGCCGCTTGTCTTGCACCTCGACGGAAAAGTCGCCACTGCGCTGCATCGGGTCAAGAATGACGCAGTGCGGCTTTAGCATGGACATGAACTGCTCGTCAATGCGTAGGTTCAGCGAGTTCCTTGATCTGAGCAATTGGACGTGCGCCACCGTGCGCGGCCCATTGAGGTATATGGCGTCAACATCTGCCACAGCCTCGATGGACTTCGCGGTGACCAGTTCCATTCCTCTACTCTCGCAATGGGCTGCAACCTTGGGGTCAACACTGCCGCTAACCGGAATCAGGGTGACCCCCACATTCTCAAAAAGCGAAAGCCCATTCAGGAGAGCGTTGACGTTCCGATGCTCCAGCCGCCCGACGATGGCTACATGGATGCCGTCTACTTTGCCCAACTCGCGGTGCAACGTATAGATGTCCGCCAGGGCTTGAGTCGGATGATCGTCGAGGCTCCCGCCACTGATGACCGGCATGGCGTCCGTAAGCTCGGCCCTCTCCATGATTCCAGCATCGCTGCTTCTGAGCACTACCAGGTCAACGTGCAGACTAGCCAGTATGTTGATGATGTTGTCGATGTAGTTTGGCGTCCTCACCGGAAAAAATTGGGAAGCGTCCTCTGTGTGGTACGCCGTGCCGCCCAGAAGACTGATGGCTCGCTCGAAGGACGTCCTGGTCAAAAAGCTCGGCTCGTAAAACAGGCAGTAGATCGCGCTCCCGTTCAAAATCGAGTTCGGCTGCTTTCGCTGACGCAGTTCTTCGCAGAGAGGAAAAAGCTCTGACTCGATCCATGTTCTGTCAAGCTGAAGAGTGCTGGTCAGGTGTCGGTGATTCGGCATCTATATCTCCGTTTGCGAAGGTTTTGCCCCCATCCCAACCCTCCCCTAGAGAGGGAAGGGACTGTCCTCGCCCCTCAGAGGGAAAGTTAGATAGGGGATTAAGGTTATGATAGGAGCCTTCATCTAAGTCATTAACAGACTACTGCTTTTGTATCGAGTGTACATCAAAAAACCCAGTTCATTCCACGCCTGTGTTGCGTAATCTCCTATTGCGAGCATAAAATACTCTCAATCAGACCGGCAGACTTGCCTTGCAGGTCAGCCATTCACAACACTGATATCGGCAAAAGCCAACACAGGAGGTCACACTTGCTAGAACAATTCAAGGTGAAGGAAAGCGACGCGGTAAGAGTACAAGAGGCCCCTCTCCGAGAAACTGTCACCCAGATTTTCGAGAAGATGGGAGTGCCCGATAAGGATTGCGGGCTTGCCGCTGACGTTCTTCTTACGTCGGACTTGCGCGGTGTGGACAGCCACGGAGTCTCGAACATGCTTCGGGTCTACGTTAACGGGTACAACGAAGGGTCGCTTAATCCTCGCCCAAACTGGCGAATCCTGCGCGAGACGCCCGCGACTGCCAACATCGATTCGGACACCGGCCTGGGCATCATAGTGGTGCCAAAGGCTATGGAGATTGCCATAGAGAAAGCGAAAAACGTCGGCGTGGGAATGGTCACAATCAGGAACGGGCGGCATCTTGGCATGGCATCGTATCACGCGATGATGGCGCTTGAGCACGATATGATAGGCACCTGCATGACCTCGTGTCCGCCGGGCGTGCTTCCCACGTTCGGCGCGGAGCCAAGGCTGGGAACCAATCCTATCGCCCTGGCAGCGCCCGCCGATAAGGAGCCGCCATTTGTGTTCGATGCGGCCACGAGCGCAGTCGCTGGAAACAAGCTCGGCCTCGCCAGAAGGCTGGATACCGACCTCATGCCAGGATGGGTTGCCGACGAAGATGGCGTTCCAATCATGGAGGATGTCGCGCCGCCAGTGCCGGGCTACCAGGGTCGAGCATCATCATTCCTTGTGCCTCTTGGAAGCACGCGAGAGCTTGGCTCGCACAAAGGCTACGGCTTCTCCTGCATCGTGGACATAATGGGCGGCGTCTTGTCGGGTGGAGGCTACGGAGCGAACCCCGGGCGGCCCAACTTCGGCCATTACGTCGCCGCGTACAGCATCGAGGCCTTTATGGACACGGGCCAGTTCAAGCGCACAATGGACGAGTGGATGCAGATGTTGAAGTCCACCAGGCCTGCGAAGGGGCACGACAGGGTGCTGTATCCAGGCCAACCCGAAGCCGAGGCAGAGATAGACCGCAAGGCCAACGGGATTCCGCTTCACTCAGAGGTGGTAGACTGGTTTCGTGACATCTGCGGCGAGCTATCGATTCCGTATGTTCTCACAGATAGTTAGGCGGCTTCTTTACCTACACCAAAAGGCTGGTAGCGTAAACCGTGCCATCTATCTTGCAGCTTCGATCGACGATCCGCTGCGATGCCTGGCATGATGCACGCGGCGGACGTGGTCGAGGTAATCGATGCGCTTGAATTGGCTGGTATTGACGTGTGGGTCCATGGCGGTTGGGGATTGATGCCCTACTAGGGGAGCAGACACGCCCTCACGATGACTTGGACGTGATTATTCGGGTAGACGACATTGAGGCAGCAATACAGGTAACTCGTGACCTGGGCTTCTCCGTGATGACCGATGAGCTGCCCCAGGGATTTGTGGTTTGTGATACGGTGGACCGCCGGATCGACTTTCATCCCGTCCGTTTTCGGAGCGATGGCAGCGCGGTTCAGGAGAGTAGGGGCGGAGGTGAATGGGTGTTCTCCGCACCTGGATTGGTAGGCACTGGGTCGATCAACGGTCGAGAGATACGATGCTTGACACCGGAAGAACAGGCGGTGCGTGCTACTGATCAAACTGGGGACGTGGGGTATGAACCCGATGAGGCAGACCGGCGGGACATGCGATTGCTCCGCGATCGATTCAGGATAACGCTCCCTTACCCTTACGACAACGACCCATCCTAGAGTTTTGCGCTTCTCCCTACTCCTTACAAATGCTTATCTAGAAACTCGGCAATTGCGGAGTAAGCCACTACGCGGTTGTTGCGTTTGATGAAGCCATGCCCTTCGTCCTCAAAGCGGACGTACTCCACGACTTTTCCTTGCGCTTGCAACGCCTCGACGATCTGCTCCGTCTCGCTGATGGGCACTCTGGGGTCGGTGGCCCCGTGCAAGACCATTAGTGGCGCAGTGATGCGGTCTACGTGTCGGATGGGCGAAATCTCGCGTAGGAAGTCGGCGTCGTCTTCCTGGCTGCCGTACTCCGACTCTCGCAGCTTGCGACGATACGAGCTTGTGTTTTCCAGAAAGCTGACGAAGTTCGCGATTCCGTATAGCTCGACAGCCGCCGCCCACAGTTCGGGATAGCTGGTAATGGCCGCGAGTGTCATGAAGCCGCCGTAGCTGCCGCCCATTACGGCGATGCGCTTGGAGTCGGCCCAGCCGGAATCTACAAGCCACTGCCACGCATACTTGAGGTCATGAACCGAATCCATGCGCTTGCGAACGTCGTCCAGATGAATGTAGGTGCGTCCATAGCCGGAACTGCCACGCACGTTGGGCGCGAGGACGCAGTAGCCCCGTTGCACGAAAAACTGGTATATCGGATTGAACGAGGGACGTTCCTGACCCTCCGGGCCGCCATGAACGTGCATCACAATAGGGTTAGTTCCATCGGCCTTGGCCCCTTCCGGCGTGTACAGGAACGCGGGGACTTTTCTTCCATCGAACGTTGAGAACTCGATAAGCTGAGGCTCGACGAAGCTGTCTTTGGGAATGCCTCCCGTGTCGCTATGGGTAAGCGGACGCAGCGTTTCGCTATTGATATCGTAGAGCCAGATGTCAGGGTTGCGGGTCGCGCCGTTAATCGTGAAGGCGATACGCTTGCTGTCAGGCGACCAGACGACCGACGCCGAGCCTCTGGGGTTCTGCAAAGTGCATTCAGGAAGACCTTTGACTGGCGTATCGGTTTGATTCTCCAGGTCGCGGATGAAGGCACGCGAGTAGCCCGCTTCGTTGACTATGTAAGCCAGGAGGCGACCATCCGGTGATAGCGAAGACGCTTCCACGTCCCAGGGTGAATCAGCGAGCGTGGCAAATTCTCCGCTGGCGACGTCCACATAAGCTAGGGCCTGAAACTCGCGCTCCCTGTTCGTGGTCAGGTACAGGCCCTTGCCTTGGCTGTCCCAGCGAACCGAGCCATATGAAGAGAGGTCGCCTTCAGGCGTTAGCTGTCGCGTCTCGCCAGATTGCAGGTCAAGCAGGATCAAGTCATCATACGTTGATGTGTTGTCGTGGTTGATTACCAGATAGCGACCGTCCGGCGACCAGGCGGCCACGCTGTTGGAACCATCTTGTTGGTAGACCAATCGCGTCTGACCGTTGTCGATATCATGAACGTAAATGTCGAAGTGGGCGCGATGGCGCTCGTTGCTCGCATATGCGATGGATCGGCCATCGGGAGACCAGCCGCCGAAGATGTGCATAACTTCAGGAGAGTTGGTCAACGGAACAACGCGGCCTCCTGAACTATTGTCGATCAGGTAAAGCTGATGGCGTTCGCTGCCTCCCTCGTCCATAGCAAAGAGCAGGTTGCCGTCCTTCGGTGCCCAGGCCACACTGCTGACGCGCTCGTTAAAGAAGGTAAGCTGCTGAGGCCATCCACCTTCGGCGTCCACGACCCACACCTGCGGCACTCCGGTGACGTCCATCAAGAAGGCGACGCGTTCTCCCGACGGGTCGAAGGATGGGGCATACGCGCTGCGCACGTTGAGATATTGCGCAAAAGAGGCTTGTTGGTCTAGCATAGTTTCTCCCCGATGAAAACTCTAGAAAGGCGACGGCATCATGCCCACCGGAACCTCGATGAGCGTGGGCGCGTCGTTTGAGGCGAGCGTGTCTCGCAGGGCGGATTCCAACTGCTCCGGCCCCTCTGCTTTGATGCCCCTCGCGCCGTACGCCTGAGCCAGCTTGACGAAGTCCGGATTGTGCAACTCGGAGCCAATGGCTCGCCCATCGAAGCGGTTAATCTGATCTCGGTAGACGTTGCCGAAAGCGTTGTCATTGAAAACGATGACAACGGCGTTGATTTTATGCTGAACGGCGGTGGCAAGCTCCTGCGAGTTGAACAGGAAGCCGCCGTCACCTGAGACGGCAACCACAGCCGTGTCGGGCTTGGCTACCTTGGCTCCAAGGGCGACGGGATACGCGAAGCCCAGATTGCCGTAATATGACGACGTTAGGTAGGTACCCGGCTCGTACACAGGAAAGAAGGCGCGGCTATAGTAGCCTACCTGCGTCATGCCCGCAATGAAAATGCCGTCGTCGGGCATTGCCGCTCGGATAGCACGGACGAACGAACCTTGAGGCTCTACCTGCTTCGCCGGGTCAAACCTCTCAGTCTTGAGTGCTTCCATCTCTTCCTTGCGGCTTGATCGCGCGGGAACCTTTGTCGAGACAATTCGATAAATCTCTTCGAGCGTGCGCCCAGCGTCCCCGACGATGCCGAACGTGTTCTCGTAGTTGCGCCCTACTTCTGCCTCGTCGATGTCTATCTGAACGACCTTCTGTCCGTTGAGAACCTCTGGGGTAGCAAGCCTGGTTCCCACAGCCAGGATTACGTCTGATTCCGACATTTCTTCCAGGAAGGGTTCGTTGCTCCTTCTAAGGCTCCCAATCGACAGGTAGTGGTGGTCTGATAACGCGCCTCGCCCTTCGCCTGTCGTAATTACCGGGGCTTGCAGATGCTCTGCCAGCTTCCGAAGAGGTTCGGAGGCCTTTGACGATATCGCGCCCCCTCCAGCCCAGATTATCAGGTTGGATGCGCCAGCGATGATCTCCGCGCCCCCCTGAATGCTTTCCTGACTGGCGGCAGGTCGGTCATAGTTAACTGGTTCCAAAATCTCGATCTCGTCCTGCTCCTCCAGAGTTTCGGGCGGAATCTCGATTTCGACTGGACGCGGGCGGCCCGACTTCAACTGGTAGAAGGCTTCGTGAACGGTTTCTGGCACGTCTTTGGCGTCTAGGATGCGCTGCGACCACTTGGTCACGGGTCTTATGGTGTCCATCTGGTCGTTAATCTCGTGCAGCATACCGCGATCGACGCCGATAAAATCCTTCTGTATCTGTCCCGCCACTACGAGGATGGGAGATGAAGCGGAGTAGGCCGTGCCGATACCAGCAGAGGCGTTCTGAAGGCCGGGGCCGGGCACGACCACAGCTGTGCCAATGCCGCCACCAGCGCGAGCGTAACCATCAGCCATATAAGTCGTGGCCTGCTCGTGCCGCGTTGTTATGAATCGGATTCCAGGCTCGCCGTGAAGTCCATCCATCATGTGATAGAGCTGCACGCCGGGCAAGCCGAATATCACGCGGACGCCCTCTCGATATAGCGCCTTCGCCAGCGCCTGACCACCTGTGAGTTTAGCCATGTATTGTTTCCTCTTTCCTCAATCTAATTTGATTTATCGGCTTAATGTGAACGACCCTACGAGCTTCTGCGCTCGGCGTAGTCTTGTCGGGCCTTATCCAGGGCCTGGGCACGTAAAGCCTGGTATCCCTTGCTTTCGGCTGACCGAGCCTGCGATGCTTGCAGATTGACGAGGGAACCCTGGAAGTGTGGCATGACATAGCGCGCCACAAGCTCGTAGCTGTGCAAGACCTGCTCGCGCGTTCCCCACTCCGCCGCCTGAATCAGAAGCCCGCCGAAGCCGCCGCTGCTTTCGTCCAGACGTTTTATGGTGGCAATGAGGTCGTCGGGAGTGCCGACGCACCACGCACCCTTGTCCATCATCGCGTCAATTATCTTTTCAGGAGGGCCGTCTATCACAGCGTCGTGGCTCAACGTCTTCTCGAAGTACTCGCGCTGATAGCGTCCCGCAGCCATGCGAGCCTGTGCTACCGCCTCTTTCTTGCTCTCCGCCAGATGAACGTGTGTGACCAGACGCCACTCGCTGCGATCCATCGTGTTGCCGTGCTCGGCGGCAGTCTCCTCGGCTATCTTCCAGAAATCGCTCAGGTTTCCGGCAACTCTCCCATCCCTTATCAGGGACACCGAGAGCACACCAGCCCCGTGCTTGCCCGCGAGTATCATGCCGGAGGGCGACTGAGCGGCGGCCACGGCTATTGGGAAGTGTGGATGAGTGTAAGGTCGCAGGTGGATGAGGGCTTCTTTCAGAGTGAACCAGTCGGCCTCGTATGTGATCGGTTCGGTCTCTGTCAGCAAACGCATGATGATGCCCAGCGACTCGTCCATTCGGGGCCGTTGAGTCAGAGGGTCAATGCCCATCATGTAGGCGTCTGATGTCAGCGCGCCCGGCCCAACGCCAAGCATGATTCGTCCTTTCGTGAGGTGGTCGAGCAGTACCATTCTGTTGGCTACCATAAGGGGATGGTGGTACGGCAAGCTAACGACGCCGGTGCCGAGTTTGATGTTCTTGGTGCGCTCGGCGGCGGTGGCGATGAAGACCTCGGGCGAGGCGATGGTCTCCCATCCGGCGCTATGATGCTCGCCAATCCACGCTTCGTCATAGCCAAGCTGGTCGAGCCACTGGATGATTTCCAGGTCCCGTTCCAGGGACAGGGTTGGGTTCTCTCCAAGCCAGTGGAACGGAGCCATGAATATACCGAATTTCATTCGATTTGGAAGCGTCATGTTGGAGTGTCCTTCCTTTGCAACGTCCGCTCGACGGTCAATCAAACGGGCGATAATGCCAGAATCGCGTCACGAAAGCTATCTCGGCATTCTAGCATGGCAGGATTGGTGGGGCAATAACAATGCGACGCGCGAATCTAGCCTGGTTTGTTCTTGGCCCTCAAAAGTACATTGCAAAACCTAGTGGTCCAACATCATTGAAATGAATACCATGATAGTCATTGTTCCTCTTGGGGGTTCAATCGTAACGTTGAACCGAGGAGGAACCATGATGTCTACCAAGAAGTACCGTATCAGACTGACTACCGACGAACAACAGGAACTCAACGCCTTGGTCTCACGCGGTCGGGCTGCGGCGTACAAACAGACCCATGCGCGCATTCTGCTGATGAGCGATGAGTCACGCTCGGACGGGGGAATGAAGGACGCGGACATCACCAGCGCGCTCGGTGTGGGACAGTCAACGGTCGAGCGAATACGCAAGCGCTGTGTGGAGGAGGGGGTCGAGTCTGCGCTGAATCGCAAAAAGCAACTGCGTCGGCGTCAAAAGAGACTGGACGGCGAAGGTGAAGCACGGTTGATAGCGATGGCCTGCGGGGAACCGCCGGAGGGGCGTGCCAGTTGGACCCTGAAGCTGTTGGCTGACCAGTTGGTCGAGTGTGAGATAGTCGGGACCATTAGCACCGAGACGGTTCGCCAGGCGCTTAAAAAAAAACGAACTGAAGCCGTGGCTGAAGCAGAGTTGGTGCATCCCGCCCGGTCAGAGCGCGGAGTTTGTGTGCGCGATGGAAGACGTACTGGAGGTCTACCAACGGCCGTACGATGGGAATGAGGTTCTGGTGTGCATGGATGAGACGAGCAAACAGCAAGTCAAGGAGACGCGAGTGCCGCGTCCCGCAGCGCCCGGCTTATCGGCGGCATACGACTACGAATACGAGCGCAATGGAGTGAGCAGCCTGTTCATGCTGTTTGCACCGTTGGACGGATGGCGCCGAGTCGAGGTCAGAGAGCGTCGCACGAAGGTGGACTGGGCGCATGTGATAAAGAAACTGGTCGACGAGGACTACCCTGACAGAGACCGGATCGTGCTGGTAATGGACAATCTCAACACTCACAAGCTGTCCTCGCTATACGAGGCATTCGAGCCTGCTGAGGCGAGGCGTATAGCTGAGCGACTGGAGATACACTACACTCCCAAACACGGGAGTTGGTTGAATATGGCGGAGATAGAGATCGGTGTGCTGGCTCGACAGTGCCTGGACCGACGGATTGCCAATCAAGACATCCTGCGCGGCGAGGTCAATGCTTGGCAGAATCAACGCAACCGGGATGTGATACGAGTGGATTGGCGCTTCACTACCGAGGATGCGCGCATCAAGCTAAAGTCACTCTACCCATCAATACAAAAACGTTGAACCACTAGTGATTAATACGCCACATCCAATTCTCAAACCAGACACCTCTGTCTCGACGTATTAATTAGCACGGGATTCAATAGATGGGAGGTTGTGTAATATGGGATTGAAATTTTGGAAGGCCGCGGAAGAGAAAGATGTCATGTCAGAGCGTCTGGTCAATCACCTGAGCTGGAAGTTCTCACTCGATGAGGATACCTTACGGAGGCTTCGATTTGCTTCCAAGCCAGGCAGTATCGGAGTGCGGAAGACGACCTATATCAGGGTGTTCGATCCGGTCTTGCTAAATGGCGCTCAGGCTATCGAAGGCTATGACGATCTTGACAGCTATCAAGAAGCTGTCCTGTTTGAAGGGCGGTGGCACGATAATCGCGTAGACGATCTTGTTGACGTTCGTTCCGCAAGCTAATCTGCCACAGCACGGAAAGAGGACAGCGATGTCCCGCTATTCCGTTCGGATTAGATGAAGCAAAGGCCCCGGAACATTGCCGGGGCCTTTGTTATCAGGCGACCAGCTTATCCTTCGTACGCATAGCTGTAGCTAGGGCTTACTACCCTGCCGCCATCTACAATCAGGTAGTCTGGCTCAAGGGAACGTCCCTCGAAGAAGCGCGTCAGGCAGTCACGGACTCCGTCCGCATACCGCTTTTGGGCCTCAAGGCTCGTTCCTGAAACGTGCGGGGTCATCGCGTGGTTTGGCATCGTCCGCCAGGGATGATCGGCTGGGGCAGGTTGTGGATACCAGACATCTCCTGCGTAGCCTGCCAGGTGTCCCTTCTCCATCGCCTCAACAAGCGCGTCTGTATCGACAATTCGCCCGCGAGCCGTGTTGACCAGGTACGCGCCCTTCTTCATGCTGAAAAGACGTTCGCGGTCGAACAATCCCGCGGTCTGCGGAGTGAGAGATATGTGGATAGAAATCACGTCGGATTGTTGAGTAAGAGCATCAAGGGACATGTAGCGCACGCCGAGGGTCTGCTCTTCCGTAGTGCTCAGGTGGCGAAGGTCAAAGTAGTACATCTTGACATCGAAAGGCTTAAGACGTGCCGCTACGCGCTGCCCAATGCGACCCATGCCAACGATGCCAACGACTTTGTCCTCCAGATCATGGGCTTTGGCGGCGATCTCACCGATGTCCCAGCCGCCGTTGACCACGCTCTTGTAGGATGGGAAGTAATTCCGAACCAGCGTTAAAATCTGCATGACCGCGTGCTCGGCTACACTCACGACGTTGCTGCCCGTGATCTCGGCGACGGTAATATCATGTTTTGCTGCCGTTGCGAGGTCTACATGATCGGAACCGACACCTGCGGTGAGGATAAGGCGCAGATTTGGTGCGTTTTCAATCCTTTCCTTCGTTATGTAAGCAGGCCAAAAGGGCGTAGTGATTACAACGTTTGCTGTCGTCAGTTGCTCATCAAGCTCTGACTCAAGGTCGGATAATGCGACCAGTTCGTGCCCTTGGGCTTCGACCATCTCCCGCAACCCAAGGGCATTTTCCGCGCATCCAAGCAGTTCGGGTGTCTCCTTTGCCGATGGCCCGCCGGGGTATAGAACCGCAACTATTTTCATGACGCACTCCTCGCATGAGATTTCCCATACCAAACCGGATATACGATTGTCAGTATTATAGCAATCCCTTATCAGATCGTGACACATCATGCTGTACTATTTGACTCTAAATCATCATCGAGCAGGTCATGCCCAGTTCAAGAAAGCTTGGAAATATCTTCTTGTGATAGGCCAAGTTCGTCGCGATACACGTCCAGGTTATGCTCTCCCAAACGCGGAGCCGCGCGTCCACCATCTACGGGATTCTCTCCGTCAATAAGGAATCCAGCGCCGGGGTATTTCAGAACACCTACATTCGGATGCTCTAGTTCAACAAAGGTCCCTCTCTCCGCCAGATGAGTGCAGTTAACCACCTCTTGTATGCTCTGCACTACCCCAACGACAAGGCGACGGTCCATTGCCTCAATCATGAAGTCATGGGCCTTCCAATGCCGTAGCTTGGACTGGATGATGTCGAGCAGTTCATCGGCGTTTTGCGCCCTTCCTGGCCCTGTCCCGAATTTGGAGTCGAGCAGACGCGGTTCATCAAGAAACTCGGCCCACACCTGCATGGGATTTCCGCCCGTGCCCGCCGTCGTGAGAGTCACATCGCTATCGGCGGTCTCAAGATGCATTCCATCCATCACGTTGCCCTCGCCGAAGCCGCGTCCGGCGATAGCCCCCGTAAAGCTGTACTGATGGATGAAGCTGGGGGGAGTGCTCACCACTGATTCCATCACTGAGATGTCTATCTGCTGCCCCTCACCTGTGTCCATCTGATAGAGTATGGCGGCCATGATTGCTATAGCGGCATTTCGCGCCGCGATTATCTCCGTCTGCATCAGGGCAGTCCCCATTGGCGGCTGGTCAGTCGCTCCGGTTGTATATAGGAATCCTCCCATAGCCTGCGCTATCAGATCGCTGCCTTTATAGTGACTATATGGCCCGGTCTGTCCGAAGGGGGTGATTGATGTAACGATCAGGCGTGGGTTCACCTCGCGGAGAGCCTCGTAGCCCAATCCCAGACCATCCAGGTAACCAGGAGCGAAGTCCTCGATGAGAACGTCCCTCTCCGCGACCAGACGGAGAAAGACCTCGCGCCCAATAGAGTTGCCCACGTCGAGAGTTATGCTTCGTTTGTTCGTATTGAATGCGAGAAACTGCGAGCTACGTTCAGGATGTGACTCGCCTTCTAGGAAGGGAGGCTCATGTCGCGTAGGGTTGCCTGTTTCCGGCGATTCCACCTTGAGCACATCAGCGCCCTGATCTGCCAGCAGCTTGCCACAGAAAGCCCCTGACGGCTTGCTGCTGAGTTCCAGCACTCGTATGTCATCAAGAATGCGCAACATACTCAACTCCCTGGGCTGAACCCCAACTCTGGATATAGCCTATCATCGTGCGCTAGTCGTCACCTGGTGTTGTTGGCGCAACGACCTTCGTGCGTTCTTTGTAGTGAGGATCGTAATTCCTCTCGCTCTTGTCTCTGGCTTGAAACATGGACGCGCCGGGCGCTGGTCTATCGGCTTCCATTGGCCTGGTTGCAATCACTCGCTCATTGACAAGCTTCTGGATTTCCTGGTCTGATAAGCCTCCCGTCTCACGAAGCACCTTGAGGTTGTGCTGGCCCAGGGCCGAAGCCAGATGCAGAGATACCGGCATCTTCGAGGCTTGGAAGGGACGGCCCGCGTAAATCCTGGGGCCAACACTATGAGCGTTCTCATTATCGAAAACGTCAAAATACGAACGCTCTTGAAGGTGCGGGTCGACTACCAGATCGCGGGCGGTGAGCACTGCTCCGGCGGGTACGCCATGCGCTTGCAGAAGAATCTGGACTTCAATGTTATCCCGCGTTGTAGTCCAATGTCTTATCAAATCATCCAGACTGTGCCGATTCGTCCATCTGTCATGCATGATATCGAACTGCGGGTCTGCCGCCCAGTCAGGGTTCCCCATCGCCTTGCGCAACCGTTGCCATTCGTCGTCGGTAGACACCGCGATGGTTATCCATCGATCAAGGCCCTTGCACGGATACACGTTATGCGGCGCTTTCCAGAGGTGGGAAGTGCCAAGCCGAGGCCGAGACACATCCCTCTGGGCTTCCAGGATAGCAGGCGCTATACAGGTGACTCCTGTTTCGTACATGCTGAGATCGATCCGCATTCCTGAGCCAGTCTTTCGGCGGCGATACAGCGCCAGAAGAAGCGCGTAAGCTATATTCAGCCCGCCAGAATGATCCATGTAGTTGCTGCTGGCACGAACGGAAGGGCCGCCCTCGTAGCCGGTGAGATAGGAGAGGCCACATGCGGCGTCAACAGTACGCGCACGCGCGCCATAGGCTCGCCACGGGCCAGTATGACCATATGCGGTGCAGCTTAGCGTAATAATGTCTGGTTTGATTTGGGATAGCGTTTCGTGGTCGATCCCAAGGCGTTTCATCGTGCCTGGGCGAAAATTGTCAGTGACAATATCAGCTTTCTCTACCAGTTTCAGAAAAGTTTCCTTGCCAAGGGGATGGGCCACCTGCAGGCACAGACTCTCTTTGTTGCGTGCCCAGTAAGCGAACGTGCCGCCTTCGTTCCACCACTCGTCCCCAGGCTCATCATCGGGGAAAGGGCCAGATCGCCGGTCGTTCATGTGGTCTGCGCTCTCTACACGGACTACCTCCGCTCCGAAGTCGGCAAGAAAGGCAGTGCCCCAGGGCAAGACATGCACCTGCTCAAGCGATAAGACCCGAACACCATCCAGCAAAGCACTATTCGACATGTCAGACCTCTGTTGTGAGGATTATTGAACTTTCAAAAGGGTTACGCCCGTATTACAGGATATAGGAGTCCTGTAACGCAGATAGGTGGCCCATATATTCACACGGGGACAACGCTATTCCATTTTGATTTCTTGACTTCGGACATTCTAGCAGAAACGATGTAGTTGCAGAGAGCTAAATTCTTCCCGACTATCTTAAACGGGGGATAAGTTGTGATATGATTGGGCCGCGAATTTCTGAAATGGAGGCTTTGCGATGCCGTTCGGAGGAAACGATTGGCTGGCGTTTACCCAGGAAGCCACCCTTGAGCCTGAAATACCAATCTGCGATCCCCATCATCACCTCTGGGACTATCGCGACCAGCGAATCCCCTACCAGAGATACCTGCTGCACGAGTTAATCGCCGACATTGGCAGCGGTCACAACGTGCGTTCCACCGTGTTCATCGAGACAAGGGCGATGTACGGCGCCGACGGCCCCGAAGAGATGCGTCCGGTTGGAGAAATCGAGTTCGCGCAGGGAATGGCTGCCGCAAGCGCAAGCGGCCTTTACGGGCCCCACAAAGCGGCGGCGGCAATCGTCGGCCACGCGAACCTCAACCTGGGCGAGCGCGTCGAACCCGTGCTAGAAGCGTTGCAAACGGCCAGTCCCAACCGTTTTCGAGGGATTCGCCACACCGTCACGTGGGACCCAAATCCTGAAGTAGAAAATACCGCCGCTCATCAGATAAAAGGGCAACTGTCCAGCAACAGCTTCCGCTCCGGCGCAAGAGTGCTGGCTCGCATGGGTTTTTCTCTGGAAGGATGGATGTACTTCCACCAGTTGCCCGATTTGGCCGAATTCGCCAGAGCCGTACCAGACCTGACCATCGTACTGAATCACATAGGCGGACTTCTGCGATTCGGCCCTTACGCAAATCGCGACGATGAAGTGTTACCCGCATGGAGAAAAGGCATTGCGGCGGTAGCCGAGTGCCCAAATATCAACATCAAGCTCGGCGGCGTTGGAATGCCGCGCACCGGATTTGACTGGCACACGCGCAGCAAGCCAATCGGTTCCGAAGAGCTTGCCGAATCAATTGGCCCGTTCATGAACTACTGCATCGAACAATTTGGTCCCAACCGCTGCATGTTCGAAAGCAACTTTCCGGTCGACAAGGTGTCGTACTCTTATAACATCCTGTATAACGCCTTCAAACGGCTGTCCAAGGGCTATTCGACCAGCGAGCGCGCCGATATGTTCCACGACACAGCCGTCCGCATATACCGCGTCGATGAGTAACGAAGCAATCTGGGATATCGCAGAGTCGAAAACGACGAAATACAATAATTTTATCTGATAATTGCTCAGTTGGCCCTGCGTTGACAGCGCTGTCGCGTAGCCACTATTATGCTGGCAGTTGCCCAAGACAATTGTTCTTCCTAATGCGGAGGTCGGTAAGATGACTCTTAAAGACAGGGTTGCGATCATCACCGGCGCTAGCGGTGGTCTGGGGAGAGTCCTGGTGCGGCAATTTGCCGAGCGCGACGCACGGCTAGCCCTCCTGGACCGTAACCCCGAACGGCTTAGGCAGTTGGTGTTGGACCTTAAGCTGACCGAGGACAGGTATCTACTGAGCGCCCCAGACCTCACTGATCCCCAGGCGACGCGTGCTGCGGCAAATGACGTAATGGCAAAATTCGGTCGTGCCGATATTTTGCTCAATCTGGTCGGCGGCTTCACTGGTGGCAAGACGGTGGTCGAACTAGCGGAAGATGACCTCTCCAATATGCTTCAGCAGCACGTATGGACAACCTTTTACCTTGCCCAAGCCTTTGTGCCGCATCTGGCTGCCAACCGTTGGGGCCGCTTTCTGGTGATTTCGTCGCCAAGAGCGCTCGATCCACGGGGCAACAATGTCGCGGCCTATGCGATCGGGAAAGCAGGCAAGGAAGTGCTGACGCTGTCCTTGGCCCAGGAACTAAAGGATACCGGTGTAACGGCGAACGTAATCCTGGTTCGCAGTATAGACGTAGAGCATAAGCGGGACGAGGAACCTACACCAGAGAACGCGTCGTGGACCACGCCAGAGGAGATTGCCTCTGCCATCATGTACTTATGCTCCGATGAGGCCCACATGGTCAACGGCGCTCGCATTCCGCTCTACGGTGCGTAACGTTCCGGCAAGTCGTAGTTGCGTGACCTTCGTCCTCGCCATCCCCTCTAACAGCAACTTACGGCCTCACACTTGGCTATGTTGACTCAATAAATCTAGCAACAGCCCAAGAAGTCCAACGGGCTGCGTAACGAGCAACCCAATGTATACACTTTGAGGGCCAAATGCGCCCAGTACCGATTACGAGAAGGAGGTCAGACTATGACCAGCGATTTAGACCCCGATGACTTCGAATCGGCGATGGGAATAGCCCGCCGTCAAGTTTCCGCGGAACAGATGAGTAAGTTCGAGGGTTACGTAGCTGAGATCTTTACGGCATTCGGAATGGACATCGATACGCCGTCGACGACGGAGACCCCGCAACGCTTCATCAAAGCGTTATTTGACGCGACCGAGGGATATGAAGGGGACCCAAAGCTACTCAAGGTATTCGAAACCGAATGCCGAGGCGGGGCGGATTGCCGTCTGAGCCAGGTGATTGAAGGACCGATTCACTTCTACTCGTTCTGCGAGCATCATGTGCTACCGTTTTACGGTCACGCCTACGTAGGATACATCGCCCACGAAGGCATCATTGGCATATCAAAACTAACACGGCTTGTGCGTATTTTTGCCAAGCGTTTTACTGTCCAGGAGCGAATTGGCGAGGAGATTGCGAACGGCCTTGTTGAGATGCTTCAGCCACACGGGGTTGCCGTATATCTGGAGGCGTACCACCTATGCACACAAATGCGGGGAGTCCGCGAGATTTCGCCAACGACCCGAACAACTTTCTGGCGGGGCGCTTATGACGCTGATCCTTCACTCAGGGCGGACTTTTACACTACGAGCGGCTTGTCTTGATGAATGATTTGGCTCCCCTAGAGTCGCTCTGGGAGGCCGCTATCGACCAGGGGATAAATGTGCCCCTGCCCGCCGAGCTTCTGAGGCTCTACGGCCCACTACGGTTCCCGCCGCGCCACGATCGACCTTACGTCATCGGTAACTTCGTGAGCACCTTGGACGGGGTAGTGTCGCTTGATGTGCCTGGACAGTCTGGCGGCGGACCGATCAGCGGCGAATTTCAACAGGATCGTATGTTAATGGGCCTGTTGCGAGCTACTGCGGATGCCGTGGTAGTTGGCGCTGGTACGTTTCGAGCCGTGCGCAATCACGTTTGGACGGCTGACTATGTATTTCCACGGCTTGCCGATGCATACTCAGCCCTTCGGATGGAGATGGGCAAATTAGAACCTCCGCTGAACGTTATCGTGACAGCGAGCGGCCTACTCGACTTTGACCGGCGAGTATTCCAATCTGGCGAAGTGCCTGTGCTTATCGTTACAACCACCGCGGGCAGAGACGAAATCTACAAGCGCCAGCCGCCGCATTCAGTTCAGGTCGCGGCAATCGACGATGCCTCCTCGCTGACAGCACAGGTGATACAAGATACAGTGAGCGCGGTTGGCAAGGATGACGTTATCCTTGTGGAGGGTGGCCCGCAATTGATTGGAGACTTTTTCGCGGAGCAGCGCCTGAATGAGTTGTTCCTTACGCTCGCTCCTCAAATCGCAGGCCGAGATAGCTCTGTCGAACGACCTAGCCTTGTGGCTGGGAAGACCTTTGCACCCGAGGATCCGCTGTGGGGTAGGCTAGTGGGGATCAAGCGAGGAGGAAGCCACCTATTTCTGCGCTACGCCTTTGAATCATAATCTTTCATGAGGTTTGCCGCTATCACCCTTGAGGCATGAAAATCCTGTGCGAGGGCGGTACATCTGTATATTCATTCCAATCTTAGTAGGCTGCTGCGTCGGCTGTCGACCTCGTAGTCACGGGATGTTCGGACAATTGAAGAAGCGTAGCCAGTACATGCTATATGACAACTAAGATCGATGGCTAAAGAGTATTTGGATAAATTAACCGCATTCAAACGCGGCTGACCAGATTCCACTCATACCCCTTGGCTTGAAGGAAGCCTTACCTGTCCTTCTTTTTTTGCCCCGAAACCAGTCGTTAGGCCGTTCTTCCCTTTTAAACTGGGCTTTATCTCAGATGTCGTAGGAGGGAATTTTCAGTTTAAGAGGATGCAGATATCTGGACCCTATATGTCCCTTTTGTAATTGACTTGTAAGAACCTTAAGTTGTGTGTAAGAAGTCCGGTTCATAATTATTCTAGAGTAATATAGCGTCTTACTCATCTGATACTTTGAACAACTCAGGGCCTGGAAGGGAAATTACAATGGCAGAATTCTTTGGTGACCTAGAAAGATTGGCCGCTGATCTCTATCCATGGCGTTACCTCATCGGAACTGGGATTCTCATCGTCATTATCGCTGTCGCAGCCTATGGGTATCGCAAGAGTTGGCATCTGTGGGTTTGGCAGCACCGGCTGCCCGTGGCAAGCGTAGGCACGCCGCTGCTGGCTCTGGTTGGCTTTATCGCCTATGATCTGGGTTCCCCGCTGTTCACCAACGTAACCATCGAGGAGGAGTTTCCCTTTGCGTTCTCGGCAGTCGTTCCCGTCGACATGACGCGTGACGACGTAGAGCAGACCATGTCCGCGTTGGCCAAGATGGATCAGCAAGCTGTGGATGAGCCGATGCCCGATATGGCGAAAGCCTCAGAGGCGACCGCTGTTAACGGGCCGCCAAGTGCACCGACACCTGCCCCGATGGTCATTGAATCGCCGACATCTACGGCAACAGCGCCGCCTACTCGAACGCCTACAGCAACCTCTGTACCCATACCAACGCCTGAGGGCTTTCGTGCAGGCCAGCAAATAGAGTCCAGCATCCAAAACTTCATGCTTGAAGAGCTAACAGTCGAAGTCGGCGCAATCATCGATTGGGCCAACCTGGACAGCGCTTCCCATACCACAACGGCGGGTAGTCCTGGCAATGTAACCGGCCAGTGGGACAGCGGTTCGCTAAGTCAAGGTGACAGTTTCTCATTCACTTTCGACGAGGTGGGAGTTTTCCCTTACTTCTGCGAGGTACACCCCAGCACAATGCAGGCTATAGTAACAGTGGTGGCGAGGCCAGAACCCACCTCTACCCCAATGCCGACGCCGACAGCCACCTCAACTCCTGTGCCAACCTCAACCCCTACTCCAGCACCTACAACAACTGCTGTGCCGCCTACCCCAGAGTCTACCGCCCAAGCGCAGGCAGGGCCAGTGAAACTCAAAGAAGGCAATTTCCGCGACGCTGACAGTTTCCATAAGGGAAGCGGCCAGGCAACCATCTACCGCGGCCCGGACGGTACCTTGTTACTCAGGCTGGAAAACTTTAACGTCACAAATGGCCCGGAACTGCACGTCATCCTTTCGCCACATCCAAACCCTCAGAGCCAGTCAGACCTCAAGGCCCCCGGGTACGTTGACCTTGGCAAACTCAAAGGCAACAGAGGAAACCAGAACTACACTATCCCTAACGACGTGGACGTAGGCGCGCAGGGAAGCGTTGTTATCTACTGTTCACCTTTCCACGTGATCTTCAGCGTAGCAACGTTGCAAGATGCGGGTTAGATTAACGAGGGCTTCCAGCAGGGGGCGGGAGGCTCGAATTACGCCCTGAACAACGATTTTAGTAGGAGAGGCCCCGATGTCGCCGGGGCCTCTTGCTTTCGACTAAGACACGAAACGCCTACACACTGGCGCTAACGCCTACGCGACCAGGGAAACGGTCACTGTGACAGGTTGCTCAGGGTAGGGCTATGAACGTACGGGCGACATCAACGGTGCGCATGAACTCGATGCCAGGGAATTCTCGTATGTGGCGAATCAGGCGCTCAAGCATTCGCAGGCGTCCGGGACGTCCGATGACGTGGGGGTGCATTGTCAGAACAAAGGAGCGTCCGTAGTGGTACATGCCCTCGAAGGCCGCCGACCAGACCTGGTATACATGCTCAGGGCTAGCCATCAGGTTGCGAGACCCTAACGCCGGGGAGTAATTGAAATACGGAAAGTCGTCAAGCTCCCAATGGACTGGAATCTCCACAATCTGACTTCCATCGGCATCGACCAGGTAAGGAACGTCGTTTCCCATCAGGCTGGAGTCGTAAAGAAAGTCTCGCTGCGCAAGGAGCGAGAGGGAATGCTCGCTTAGCTCCCAGCTTGGCGAGCGGTAGCCTAGCGGTTTTTCGCCTGTGATGCGCTCGATGATGGCAATGCCCTTGTCGAGAACCTCCGCCTCTTGCTCTTTGGTCAGGGTAGCAGGCGGCTCGTGCATGTAGCCATGATGGGCCAACTCATGGCCTCGGCTCTTGATATCTAACACCAACTCCTCATGCGTCTCTGCCACATAGCCCGGAACGTAGAAGCTGGCCTTTATATCATAATCGTCCAGCAGGTCGAGGATTCTGGGCGTAGCCACGCTAGGGCCATACTCTCGCATAGACATGAAGCTTGGGAGGTGCGCGGAATCGGGGTTTTGGTAAATCGCGCCCGAAACGCCGTCCACGTCGAAGCCCAGCATAACTACACACCGAGTGTCGTTCGGCCAGATGCCACTCATTCGCTGCCTCCTCTTTTAGTCAAACCCGTGATTCCTTAAGGAGGTCTATTGTCTCATATAGGCAGCGTTAAGTCAGGCGCAATCTGAGGGACGATTAGGGAGGACATAGGGATTAGGAGAGCATGGATACCGGCAAAGCCTATTTCAGTTACCTGTGCTCATGGCCCACCAAGCGAAGGCCGTTACCGGAACGCTTAACAGCCACCATATCTTTTCCAGAGCGGACAGGCAGGCCAATGACCCTTTTGCGGAAGCCCTGAAGCCTCGCTTTACTATGAAAGACATGATAAGCAGCCCCCTGCAAAATGAAATGACTATATGTATGGGCAGTGAGGCTCTGGACACTCAATGGGGGTAGGCCTTCGTGAGTCCAGAAGTGTCGTCGTATAGCACTCTCACTGCCCATATACATAGGTTACATAACGAATATGAATGAGCAGGGGATGAAATGGTAAACGTCTGGTGAAAAGGCTTTCAGAGCGAGGCAAAGGGGGTTTGAGAGTCCTGCGCAAGACTTCGAGGCTTAGATCATCTCTGTGTTGGCCCAGGTAACGGGGATTGCATCTCCCTGAGCGAAGGACAGGTGTCCTTCGAAGCAGGTGCGGTACTCAGTCATGCCGGACTTATATTGTATGCAGCCCACAAAGGCGATTTTGAGCTTTTGTTGCTTCCAGACTCGATAACGAGGTGCCGTCGGAAGTGGGATATGCCTGTCGCTCGCCTCGTTCGGGAGAACCCCGCCCAGGTCGCATTTGCCCGTAACAGGAGCCTTGTCGCAATCGAGCGCTTGGTCATTAGAGGGCTGGAGAGTCAAGTCCAGATCAAGCGAGTGCGCGGGAAGGGAGCCTGTGTTGTGGTATTTGACGGTCAACACGCCGTCTGGGAAGAGGCGTGCGTTCTGGCCTTCGCTGAACTCGATGCTTGATATGGCAGTCCAGGGCCTCGTTCTCATCGCCGACTCTCTGGAGACGACAGACGCGGTAGCCCGCGCGGCCTCAGCGCCTCTTAGCGCCGCCTCTCCGCTTCGAGCAGCCTCTTTCGAACTCCTGACTGCAACGAAAAGAGAGGAACCCGCCATGCTTACGGCAACGACGCCAAGTACGGTTGCTATCCAATCCATCATATCGCTCTGACCTGCTGAATAGCCGACGCGTGACGACGCGAGGGCAACGCCGGGCGTTCTGTGGTATGCGCACTATGAGAGACTATGGCAAATAAGACCACCAAGAGAATTCACCAGCCTTGAGTGGCTTCAGATTAGCACAAACAAAGTCCACACTTGGTGAGGAATCGGGTGTGAAACGGTTGGAATCGAATGTGCGAGATGCCCCGACCCTTGTCAGTAAGCCATCACACCTGCCTATGTCCCGAACAGCAGTTAGACATAACGATTAGTCAAGCGTATAATGCCCACCAGAGAATAGGGCTCAGGTGGTACCCAAAAACTAGACAACTGGCTAAGAGAGAGTCCAGCTCCTAAAATAACCGGCAACTAACCGACGTGAAGGAGCAGGACATGAAGCAGACGAGGAATAAGCACAGTCCGGCGTTCAAGGCCAAGGTGGCCCTGGCCGCCCTTGCGGGGGAAGAGACCATCGCCCAGCTGGCCAGCCGATTTGAGGTCCATCCCAGTCAGATTCACGCCTGGAAAAGGGCCCTGGTGGAAGGAGCCCCGGAGCTATTTGCCACCAATCAGAAATCCTAGGAGAAAGCCAAGGAAGCTCAGATTAACCACCTCTACCGGCACATCGGCCAGCTGAAGGTGGAACGCGATTTTTTGTCGGAAAGGTCCGGTCTATGAGTCGCAGCATACGGCGAGCCATGATAGACCGAGACCACCAGCAGCTGTCTTTGGTGCGTCAATGTATCCTGCTGGACGTCAGCCGGGCCTCGGTGTACTACCGGCCGGTACCGACCAGGGCAGAAGACCTGGAGTTGATGGCCCTGATGGACCGTCAGTATTTGAAGACCTCCTTCTACGGCTCCAGGAAGATGAAGGCCTGGCTGCTGCAACAGGGCTATCTGGTGAGCCGAAAAAGGGTTCGAAGGCTGATGCGGTTGATGGGTCTGGAAGCCATCTACCGGCGTCCCAACACCAGCAAACCAGCGCCGGGACACCGGATCTTTCCCTATCTGCTGAAGGGAGTGGAGGTTAATCGGGTCGACCAGGTCTGGGCCGCGGACATCACCTACATCCCCATGGCGAAGGGCTTCCTGTACCTGGTGGCCATCATGGACTGGCACAGCCGGCACGTGCTGGCCTGGAAGCTCTCCAACACCATGGACACCAGCTTCTGCGTGGCGGCGTTGGAGGAAGCCCTGGGTAAGGGACGACCGGAGATATTCAACACCGACCAGGGGAGTCAGTTCACCAGTGAGGCCTTTACCCAGACGTTGCAGGAGCAGAGGGTCCAGGTCAGCATGGATGGTAAGGGTAGGTACCTGGACAACATCTTCGTGGAGCGGCTGTGGCGGAGCATCAAGTACGAGGAGGCGTATCTGAAAGCTTACCAGACCGTCGCCGAGGCCCGAACTGGGATCAATGCCTACCTGGAGTTCTACAACCGGCAGAGGCCTCACCAGGCTTTGGGCTACCGGACCCCAGCAGAGGTGTACCAACATGGCCAGGAAGAAAGGGGAGCAGCAGCTGAAGAAGCAGGGCTGCCATCGGGCTTGGTGAAACCTAGCGCAGGGGTGGGAGACTCTCTTAATTTAGCCCTCGTGCTGTCTTAATAATGGGGTCCACCTTAAAGGGCAAATTCGGCCCTACACAATTTTCGTTCATAAGCGAAATATGCACTTCCTGAAGAGGGGGTAATGTTAAGAGTTAGATGAGCATCTTAATCAGAATCACAAGAATGACGTGGTATTATCGTGCCCGCCTCATATCGGCCTACTTGACCTTCTTCGCTGCCATTGGATTTTCCTTGTTCATTCCGTACCTGTTCGGCGAGTCCATCGATAGATTAGTAACAGTTGAAGATGGAAGGCTTATTTCAGCAGAGGCTGGTCGTAATACTCTCGTGTTGATAGCTCTGGCCCTGTTGGGCGCGAGCATTATGCGAGGCATTTTCGACTTCGCTCGCACATATACCACTGATTCCCTTTCTCAAAAAGTTTCTTACGACCTGCGAAACCAGATATACGATAAGCTCCAACATCTTAGTTTTGCTTTCCATGACAATGAGCATACTGGCAACCTCATGTCCAAGGTAACTTCCGACATCGAGGCCGTGCGCCGCTTCGTTATGATGGGGCTGATCCGTTCCCTCGAGTTAGTTATCAGAGTGGTAGCCATCACTGGTCTGTTGGTCTTCCTGAATTGGGAGCTAGCATTGATAAGCCTGATTTTCGTACCTTTCCTCGTGTATAGGTCCGCATTAATCATGATCAGGCTAAGGCTCATGTGGCTGAAGGTACAGCAAATCATGGGCCAGATGGTTACGGTCATGCAGGAGAACCTGGAAGGCATCCACGTTGTGAAGGCCTTCGCTGCCGAAGAACACGAGAAGAAGAAATTCGCCAAGAAAGCGCAGGAACTACGCGAAGAGTATTACAAAAACGAAAGAACCCAAGGGACTAATAGCGCGTGGATGACCTTTTACTTCACCCTGGCCCTGGGTATCGTGATGTGGTATGGGGGATGGGAGGTAATTCGAGGGGACCTGACCGCCGGGGGATTGACCAAGTTCGTCCTCTATTTAGGGCAGCTTTTCTTCCCCATTCGCATGTCAGCATTTGTCATTGCCACCTTTTCACGGGCCATGTCATCAGGACAAAGGATCTTCGATGTGCTGGATGCGCAGTCACCCGTGGAAGAGAAGCCCGATGCCAGGGATATGGGTCGAGCCAAGGGGCACGTACAGTTCAACGATGTTTCGTTTTCGTACGACGATCGAGTTCCAGCATTGAAAAACCTGGAAATATCCGTACCCCCAGGGTCGGTAGTAGCGCTCCTGGGCGCTCCTGGGAGTGGCAAAAGCACAGTGGTTAATCTCTTGCCTCGATTCTACGAAGTTACTGAAGGACAGATTACCATAGATGGGAATGATATACGTGACTTCACTCTGGCCTCACTACGGCGGAACGTGGGAATCGTGCAGCAAGATGTGTTCCTCTTCTCCGCTGGCATAAGAGATAATATTTCTTATGGAGCGATAAACGCCTCTGACGAAGATGTTGTCAATGCTGCCAAAGTAGCCCAGCTTCATGACCACATCGAGAGCCTCCCTGGGGGATACGATACCTGGGTTGGAGAGCGAGGAGTGACACTTTCGGGAGGCCAGAGGCAGCGCTTATCCATAGCGCGAACCGTTTTGCTTGACCCTCCGGTGCTGATTCTGGACGATTCCACCTCCAGCGTGGACGTGGAGACCGAACGTCTGATTCACAAGGCGATGAAGGGGGTCATGGAAGGCCGGACTACGTTCGTAATTGCTCATCGCCTGAGTACAGTGCGGGAGGCGGACATCATCCTTGTGCTCAAGGATGGAAAGATTGTAGAGCGAGGAACTCACCAGGAGCTTATCGACCAGGGTGGTATTTACCAGGACATCTACGAGTTGCAGCTACGACCCCAGGAAGAGATTCTGCTCGATGCAGCCGTTGCTGCGGACAATGGAGGTAACAATTAAATGAGAGGTGGTAACTTCGGAGGCGGCTTTGGGGGCATGATGGGCAACATGAAGGGCCTTACTGCTGGAGGAATATCCTCACCCAACATGGATAACTTAACAGATGAGGGTATAGTAGGAAGCGCCTACGATCACAAAGTAGTCATGCGCCTGGCCACCTATATAGGCCCGTTCAAAAAGGATGCTATCCTGGCCGTTGTCTCCGTTTTTGTCTACACGTTGTCGACTGTGAGCATCCCACTGTTTCTAATGTTCGGCATCAACTGGGCCATCAACGAAGGTGACATTTGGCGTCTGCATATGCTTGGCCTCGCCTTTCTCATCATGACCCTGGTGCTTTTCGGGGCTAACTATCTTCAGTTCGTCTATATTCCCAAAGTAGGACAGGGAGTTCTATACTCCTTACGGACTCAGATGTTCGGCCACCTTCAGAGTCTTTCCCCCTCATTCTTCCACCGTACACCCGTAGGGCGGATTATGTCCCGGAGTTCGAGTGATGTCCTCCAGCTTCAGGAGACCTTTGAGCTTCTCGTGCAGAGTTTGGCGGATATCATGAGTCTGCTGGGTATAGTGATAGCCATGTTGATTATCGACTGGCGTCTGGCCCTGGTCTGCATGAGCGTAATACCGGTGCTCTTTTTCATCCTGGGCTACTGGCAGCGCTTCGCAAAACGTTCCTTTATGCGCATAAGAAGAGCCATCGCTATGATAAATGGCGAGTACAATCAGAACATAACCGGCGTGCGAGTAGTAGAGAGCCTAAATCGGCAAGATGAGAACCTGAAACACTTTAAAGAGCTAAACTACGAGCACCTTGATGCCAACCTGCAGGCGAGTCGCTTCTCCGGCGGCCTTCAGCCTATGGTCGAAACTCTGACCGGTATATCCATAGGTGTTATCATCGTCTTGGGAGGCACTATGGCTATGGACGGTAACCTGGAGTGGGGCGTGTTGGTAGCGTTCGCCTTGTGGATTCAGCGATTCTTTGAGCCAATTCGTAACCTCACGATGCAGTACAGCCAGCTCCAGCGCGCAATGGCAGCAGGGGTGAGAATATTCGAGGTAATTGACCTCAATCCCGAAGTGCAAGACGCTCCAGATGCCATCGAAATGCCTCAGATCCAGGGCGAAATAAAGTTCGAAGGGGTTAGCTTTCATTACGTCCCCGAGATCGATGTTCTAAAGGACATCAATCTCGCAATCAAACCAGGAGAAAATGTGGCCCTGGTGGGGTCTACAGGGGCTGGCAAGAGCACGTTCGTAACGTTGATACACCGTTTCGCAGACGTGACCGAAGGAAGGATAACCGTAGATGGGCATGACATGCGTGAGGTGACTCGGGCCTCCCTCGTGGGACAGATGAGTATGGTCTTGCAGGAGCCTTACCTTTTCTCTGGCACAGTGAAGGAAAACATTCTCTTTAACCACGAGGAGGCGAGCTATGACGCTATGGTTGACGCTGCCAAAGTCGTAGGAGCCCACGAGTTCATTATGACGCTAGAAAACGGCTACGACACAATACTCGCAGAAAGGGGCACCAACCTTAGTGTCGGGCAGCGCCAGTTGGTCAGCTTTGCTCGCGCCATCGTGGGCAATCCTCGGATTCTCGTTCTGGATGAGGCCACTGCCAATATCGATACACATACCGAGATTCTGATTCAGGCAGCTCTAAAGCGTGTTTTAGAAGGCCGTACCTCTATCGTTATCGCCCATCGCCTCTCCACCATTCGCAACGCCGATAAGATAGTAGTGTTGGATAAAGGAAGGGTGGTGGAAACGGGCAACCACCTCGAGCTTCTGAGCAGGAACGGAGTTTATGCTCGACTTCATACCGTAAACTATGGCTTGATTCAAGACGAACCTATTGCGCGAAGTGACGTAGCAGGAGCGACGGCGGCAGTCTCAACAGATAACAATTAGGCTGCATTGGTGATGCATCCAGAATGGAAAGTGTTGGAGGTCTATCTCTTTAACTGCAGCTTTCGAGCCATTCAACACCGCATAGTTCCAGGTAACCTGTATGGATTTGAGGGAGCGGAAGGCGATGCTCGGATGAATAAAGGCCTACACATGGCGATGGCGATTGTAATGGTGTGTCTCATTGCCACCAACAAGGCGTTAACAAAACCTTCCATCGGGAATCTCAACTTGACAGTCAGAGGTTTTTGTAACAGAATCAGCACATTCTAGCAATAGGATCGATCAGAGTTCAGCCTATCCCGCATCTAGAGGCTTCCGTCCTTAGGAGGAAAACAAAGGCTAGTTTCCATCGTTTCAGTCCTTCCGTGGACGGATGCGGTGAAGGCGGCAACCCTTATGAAGGATTCTGTGAGCCAGTCTATTCAGGAGTGGTGATAGAGAGATGACAGCGACCAGAAGCGCAAACGAGTCCACGCTAGTAGTAGGCGAAACCGAAGTCCAAATGTTTTCGGGCGGCTCCGGCCCACCTCTGCTGTTCCTCCATGGTGCTGGAGGTAACGCTGGCTGGCAACCGTATCATGAGGCCCTGGCCCAGCATTTTACGGTCAGCGCTCCTTCAATGCCGGGATTTAACGGGACAGAGCGGCCAGATTGGGTCTACACTATCACCGATATGGCGCACTTTAACATAGAGATGACCCAACAAATGGGGTTAGACGAATACATCCTCGTGGGTTCCTCTATGGGCGGCTGGGTCGCGGCCGAAATGGCGGCCATGAGTCAACACAACCTGAAGGGCATGATTCTGATTGACGCGGTGGGCATCCGACCAGAGCAAGGGGAAATCGCCGAAATCTTCATGGTTTCGGCGGAGACCAGAGCGAAGCTGAGGTTCTATGATCCCTCTCAGGTGCCCAACTACGATCAGTACAACCGAGAGACGACGCCCGAGGAGCAATTTACAGACCACTCCAACCGGGAGATGGCCTCTCGATTGTGCTGGAAGCCTTACATGTACAACCCCAGTCTGCCGCATTACTTGAAGAAGGTGACCACCCCAGGCTTGATCGTATGGGGTAGGCAAGACGCTATCGTGCCCCTCAACTGCGGTGAGCTTTACCAGCAGGCATTACCTAACGCCACTCTGAAAGTCATCGATCATTGCGGACATTCGCCAGCCATCGAGAAGCCGCAAGAGTTCATAGATACAGTAACGGAATTCCTGACAGGACTCAAATAGGCGCCTCATCTCCACCTTACCAGATTGAAGGATCAGGAAGCAAACACCATCTGAAGGGAGCGCGATATGGCAAATCCAGAAGTTTACTGGTTCTCTGAGCAGCCTTACGGCCACGTCACCGATGAAGACCTTGAAAATTACGAGTCAGGACGCATGCACTTTCCCAATACGTATTTCGACCCTCAAAAGGCCCACGTACTTTATAACAACTACCACGATGAGTACGCCTGGGCAGATGAGATGGGCTTCGATGGTATTATGTCCAACGAGCACCATAGCTCTTATTGGTGCATGAAGCCGTCGGTAAACGTAGATGCCGCTGTAATTGCCAAGGTGACCAAGCGAGTCAAGATCGCGATGCTGGGCAACGTTATTGCGCTTAGCGACCCCGTAAAGATGGCCGAAGAGATCGCCATGCTTGACTGCATCTCCGGAGGGCGGATCATCTCTGGATTCGTGAGAGGGACAGCCGTGGAGACGCTCCATGCTGGCATCAGCCCAACGGAAAACCGGGACCGGTTTGAAGAGGCGCACGACCTGATCATCAAATGCTGGACTACTCCAGGCCCTTTCCGGTGGGAGGGCCAGTATTTCCACCACCGGATGGTAAACCCTTGGGTGGTGCCCATCCAGAAGCCTCATCCCGCCATCTGGTTTCCTGGCACCGGCAGCCCCGAGAGCGTCATCTGGGCTGCCAAGCGAGGTTATCCCTATATGAACCTGGGGGCGTTGCTGGACTTGACCAGACAGCTCAAGCAGATGTACTTCGATACCGCTTTGGAAACAGGATACGAGCCTGGACCGGAGCACTTCGGCTATCTGATGCGGGCGGTGGTTGCCGATACCGATGAGAAGGCACAGGAGATTGGTCGCCACTTCCTCTGGACAGAGGCCCATCGCCAGCGCGGCCCTATCGAATTCAACGATCCACCGGGATACCAGTCCCGGGAGGCTTTGAGGATAAAGATGTCACGCCCGACGATTGGAACGGGCACAATAGGGCAGAGGATGAGCTACGAACAGCTCCAGGATGCCTACAATATCGTGGTGGGTAGTCCGGAAACGGTCATCAAGAAGCTGCGACACGTGAAGAAAGAGCTTGATCCAGGTTACATGCTAATCTACGGGAACGAAGGCGCTATGCCTCACGAAGCCGCTATGCGCTCCATCGAGCTTTTCGGCACCAAGGTCATACCCGCGTTGAAAGAAGATTAGCTTATCGTTCGACCTTAAATATTCTTAAACACCTGACATATTCTGTGTCAAATGTTTGGCGTCTTTATCAAAGTGTATCTTAGGTTGTGTTGACATTTCATCTGAGCCATATGAGAGCACCGACGAAGTTCAAGAATCCCAGGAAACGCGATGACAGCTTGTCAAAGCGAGAGAAGATATGCCGGTAGTGCTTGATCTTGTTGATGAAACACTCCACAAGGTGGCGCTCTCGGTAAAGGTACTCATCATACTCTCGTGGCGTCTTTCGATTTGACCGAGGTGGAATCACAGGTAACGCGCCCCTGCCCAGGATGCATTGGAGAAAATCCATCGAATCGTATCCCTTATCAGCAATCACATGCTCGGTTTCGAAATCAGCTATCAATGCCTGTGCCTGGGTGATGTCGTGACGTTGACCTGCTGTGAGCTCAAAGCGCAACGGGTTGCCCAATCCATCCACGCTCACGTGGATCTTGGTACTGAACCCGCCTCGGCTCCGGCCAAGAGCTTGGGCCGATTAGCCACCGTTTTTTTGGAGGCTCCAGCAGCACAGGGATGAGCGCGAACCACAGTGCTATCACAGTGCTATCACAGTGCTATCAATGATGACATGCTCCATATCGGGGTCTTGCACAAAATGCTGATGCATTCGTTCCCATACACCCTTTTCACACCAGCGTGCGAAGCGCTTATATACGCTGTTCCAGTGACCGTAGTGCTCAGGCAGCAGTCTCCAAGGAGCACCACTTCGTGCCATCCACAGGATGGCCTCGACGTAGCGCCTGCAATCGTCCTCCTCTCCAACGTAGAGGTCTGGGCATGAGCGCAGAAATTCAAGGATTTTCGACCATTGTTCATTGCGTAATTCAGTCGTTGACATGTATCCATTATGCACCAAATGTCAACACAACCTAGACTAGCACCTATCATATCGAGGTGAAATCATCGTATAATCAGGCTGATTGTTGTGAGGACAGATAACGGGGCACGGCTGAAGAATCATCACCCATGAAAGGGGGGACATAATGGCGAAGAAAGTCGGTCATTATATAACACGACCAGGAAGGAAACTTGAAGACGCTCCAGTCACTATCCCTGTGGCTGAAGACCTTGAGACGGTCCCGGACACGTCCCTCTCGTGAAAGGGACGTGTCCTTTTTCAGCAGGGAGTACCCTCTGGAGAACATGGCCTTGGAAGAAAGCGCATCTGCCGACTGGTCAAGGGAGCAGCGCAACGTCCATTCTCCGGATTCTATAGAGTTCTTCGAAGAACACCAGCAGTGTATGGAGCCAATTGTGGAGTGGGTCAGAACCAGCGGTGAGTTGGAGCCTATGGGCACGCCGATTGGAGAAGACGTCACCGAAGCGATACGGCAGAAGGCCCGAGAGCTAGGTTATGGTGAGGTGGGCTTTACCGCGAGCGATCTTCACTATGTGTACCAGAGCAGAAAACAAGCGATGAGAACTGACCTGCCCAACGCCATTTGCCTTGCGTTGGAGCAAGACTACGTGAAGACCCAGACTATCCCCAGCTTGGACGCAGAGGATACGCACTTTGGCACCTACTTCAACCAGGGGCCTCTGACTATGGAGCTAACAGACTACATCCGTTCGCTCGGATACAATGTTCAGGTTTCCGGACCCACGTGGCACTATGGCCCCATGATTCCCATGTTTGTAGAGGCTGGTTTGGGTCAGCTTGGAGCTAATGGTCAATTGCTCTCCCCCCACTTTGGCTCCAGGGCCAGGCTACAGATAATCTACACAGACGCCAAAGTCACCTTCGACAAGCCGATAGACTATGGCATTCACAAATTCTGCCAGGAGTGCCAGGTATGCGTGAACCGCTGCCCTGGCCGCGCTCTAATGCCAGAGAAGGTCTGGTACAGGGGCGTGGAGAAGAACAAGCTGGTATTCAAGCGCTGTCGTCCGGTGATGGCGCGTTACGAGGGCTGCGGCATATGCATGAAAGTATGCCCAATGAGGTGGTACCCAAAAACTAGACAACTGGCTAAGAGAGAGTCCAGCTCCTAAAATAACCGGCAACTAACCGACGTGAAGGAGCAGGACATGAAGCAGACGAGGAATAAGCACAGTCCGGCGTTCAAGGCCAAGGTGGCCCTGGCCGCCCTTGCGGGGGAAGAGACCATCGCCCAGCTGGCCAGCCGATTTGAGGTCCATCCCAGTCAGATTCACGCCTGGAAAAGGGCCCTGGTGGAAGGAGCCCCGGAGCTATTTGCCACCAATCAGAAATCCCAGGAGAAAGCCAAGGAAGCTCAGATTAACCACCTCTACCGGCACATCGGCCAGCTGAAGGTGGAACGCGATTTTTTGTCGGAAAGGTCCGGTCTATGAGTCGCAGCATACGGCGAGCCATGATAGACCGAGACCACCAGCAGCTGTCTTTGGTGCGTCAATGTATCCTGCTGGACGTCAGCCGGGCCTCGGTGTACTACCGGCCGGTACCGACCAGGGCAGAAGACCTGGAGTTGATGGCCCTGATGGACCGTCAGTATTTGAAGACCCCCTTCTACGGCTCCAGGAAGATGAAGGCCTGGCTGCTGCAACAGGGCTATCTGGTGAGCCGAAAAAGGGTTCGAAGGCTGATGCGGTTGATGGGTCTGGAAGCCATCTACCGGCGTCCCAACACCAGCAAACCAGCGCCGGGACACCGGATCTTTCCCTATCTGCTGAAGGGAGTGGAGGTTAATCGGGTCGACCAGGTCTGGGCCGCGGACATCACCTACATCCCCATGGCGAAGGGCTTCCTGTACCTGGTGGCCATCATGGACTGGCACAGCCGGCACGTGCTGGCCTGGAAGCTCTCCAACACCATGGACACCAGCTTCTGCGTGGCGGCGTTGGAGGAAGCCCTGGGTAAGGGACGACCGGAGATATTCAACACCGACCAGGGGAGTCAGTTCACCAGTGAGGCCTTTACCCAGACGTTGCAGGAGCAGAGGGTCCAGGTCAGCATGGATGGTAAGGGTAGGTACCTGGACAACATCTTCGTGGAGCGGCTGTGGCGGAGCATCAAGTACGAGGAGGTGTATCTGAAAGCTTACCAGACCGTCGCCGAGGCCCGAACTGGGATCAATGCCTACCTGGAGTTCTACAACCGGCAGAGGCCTCACCAGGCTTTGGGCTACCGGACCCCAGCAGAGGTGTACCAACATGGCCAGGAAGAAAGGGGAGCAGCAGCTGAAGAAGCAGGGCTGCCATCGGGCTTGGTGAAACCTAGCGCAGGGGTGGGAGACTCTCTTAATTTAGCCCTCGTGCTGTCTTAATAATGGGGTCCACCTTACAATACAGCGCTATGGAATGAAGCCAGTGATGGAGCACTACGTCGAGACCGGTCAGGTACTTGGTAAAGGCACTGACAATCTTGAGAGTTATACCCTTCCAGACAAGGGCTACTTCGGGTCAGGAGAGCTACCCACTTTCAGCAGGGAATTCTTCAAGATGCCCCAAGGCAGGTCTGAGGACTGGCTGCTGCTTGAATTCAGGGACAAGCTTATGGAATCCGAAGGCGATGGTGCCGATAAAGACCAAATCTGGACAGAATTCCGAGAGAAGGTGGAAGATTCGATAGAGCAGCGGGCGGTTTCTGTGGATATGGGTATGGATAGAGGTATCTAGCGAATCCAGGCCAGGCCCCCTTCTGACGATTGTTTGAAGCAAAAAGCCTGCGGAGGATGCCATTGACCAGTTCAGTCGCATCAGTCGCAGGCTTTCTATCTTCAACGTTGCCAGGAGTTAGCCTACAAGTCATCCTTCCGCGGAAGGAATGGACATAAAGAAAACTAACCGACTAATGCCCATCGACCCGCCTCCAGAGGGGAAGGGTCACATTATCGCCGGGGTGGTCTTCAAAGTAGACCTCTACAGGCATACCTATGTAGATGTCCTCATGCGCGCAGTCTACCAGGTTTCCCACCATGCGAATCCCATCGGCTTCCGGCAGCTCTACAAGAATGACATTGAAGGGCACGCGCTGCATCAGCACAGGATGAACAGGATGCACGACGTTCATATGACTGTAGACGACGCCACTGCCGCTCATCTTTTCCCAGTGATAGTTAAACGAGCGGCACTTGAAGCATATAATCTCCGGCGTATGCCGAAACGTGGCGCAGTCGGAGCAGCGCTGAACCATAAGCTCGTGGCGCTTGCAGGCGTCCCAGAACTCTGAGTCCGGGCTGCCAGGCTCCGGATCTGGCAGAGGCATTCCTTCGGGGAAGAACGTTTCGGCCATCTGCTTACCTCCTCAGTATAAGGGAGCTTAACGGGGCCACTCCCGGGCCGCTCGCCACCAGGCAGGTCTGCGCGTCCTCCACCTGACACGTGGACTCGCCGCGCAGCTGACGCACCGCCTCATTGATGATCTCGAATCCATGAGTGTACGCCTCGGCCAGGTTGCCGCCGCTGGTGTTGATGGGAAGCTCGCCGTCGGGCCACTCTATTCTTCCGTCTTCCACGAAGGCTCCGCCCTCTCCTCTTTTGCAGAACCCATACTCTTCTATCGAAGTCAGTACTAGAGGCGTGAAATTCTCGTAGAACTGGGCCACGTCTATGTCTTCGGGGCCGATGCCCGCCATTTCCCAGAGCCTTGGGGCGAGGGAATCGTGGTTCGCGGAGTAGAGTTCCGGGCGGTTCATTGCGCCCGCGCCGTACCGGTAGCCGCTGCCCTGTGCGGCGGCCATCACGTGAACGAGTTGCGACTTGAGGTCGCGAGCGCGTTCCTCAGTGGTCAGGATTATGGCCGCTGCGCCATCCGTCTCCTGACAGCAGTCGAACAGATGAAGCGGCTCCGCAATCCATCGAGAGTCCAGGTAATCTTCCATGGTCAAAGGACGACCGTACATGACTGCCCTGGGATTATATTGGGCGTGTTTGTACGAGGCCAGCGCTATAGCTCCGAACTGCTCTTGCGTGGTGCCATAGTCGTGCATGTGACGCCGTGCCTGCATCGCCGCAAGACTCTGCGCGGGCGACATCACACCAAAGGGGATGGTGTAAGCCGTAGGGCCGGAGATTCGCGTTGCGCCTCCGCTAGACCGCCCGAAGCGCGCAAATTGACCCTGGGCCAGGCCGCGATAGGCCACGACATAGTTGGAATAGCCAGCAACGATGGCGGCACAAGCGTTGGCTACAGCCCCTGACCCGCCCCCTCCGCCTCCACCCCAGAACATGTTGCTGAAGCCGATGTGATCGTTTCCAATGGCGGCAGACAGTCGAATCGGGTCATTACGGTCGTTCGAGTAGGAGGCATATCCATCTATGTCGCTTGGGTCAAGTCCCGCATCTTCGCACGCCGCAAGTATTGCCTGAAGTGTCAGGTGAAACTCGGAGTAAGGACTTTGTCCTCTCTTGTAGTACGCGCTCTCGCCGATTCCGACGATGCAGACCTTGTCTTTTATGGTGAATTTCTCAGTCACTAGCGTGTCTCCCTCAGACCATCGTTTGGCTTCTTGTTTAATCTACTGGGATCGAGACGGCAGAACAACTAGTGCATAGGACGGAGTGGTAACTCCTTCGCGCTGGTTTTCCGCCCAAAGCTCGCATTCCACCAGGTGGTCGCCGTTCTCGACGAACATGTTGGTGACCTTACCCTTGAGAGTCATGACATCGCCTGGGAAGTTCATCCGGCGCATCTCCATGCGGAACTTCCGCAGCCAGCCTTCGTCGCCTATCCAAGAGCATATGAGGCGGTTGAAGCAGCCCTGCATGAAGCCCGTGTTAACGAAGATGTCGGGATGTCCTCCACTGCGAGCGAACTCCTGATCGTGGTGGACGGCGTAGAAGTCCTGCGAACCGCTGACTTGCAGCGCGATTCGGGTCGGGCTAATCTCCAGGGAGTATCCAGGTATCTCCTGGCCAACCGATACGTCTTCCCAATACACTTGTCGGAGTGTCATCTCTCCTCCTTCCGGGCTTGGTCATGGCATGGACTGCTGGCTAGAAACCAAATTGCTGTATAAGCTGACTCATCTTATATAATTCCGTAAGGTTGTCATTGTCTATCCACAGTTTATAGCTCATGCCTCTTGGTCCATCGGACGAATCAAACTTTATGCCCATGTTCTTTGCTAACACCTCAGCCAGCTCGTAGTTCTCCCTTATAGTCTGTTGAGAGTCTGGGCTATCGCCTCTACAGGCATCAATGAAGCTTTTCCACCTATCTGTAATGTGCAGCAGAGAAAATCGCCACTCTCTGAAGTGGTAGGCGATAATCAGTCCAAGCAGAAGGTTTTGGGCGAATGCGCTTTTGTCGATTTCGTAGTAATCTGCTTTGTTCCTCACTTCGCCCGCATCCATCGTGAGGACTCTAATCATGTTGCAGATGCGACTCAATGTTCGCGGATTGCGGAGTGGCGGCACATCGAGGCATCTTGGTATTTCAGACTCGTAGTCATCCCCGAAAAGAGTTATGAGACCCGGTTGGGGCATATCTTTTACAAAGCTCCTAACCAGATTATCAAGTAGTTCTTGCGTCAGTGCAGGAACAGGAAATTGAAAATCAAATATCTTTTCCAGGTAGTCTTTACCTCTGAAGCTTCTAAGGTCGTACTTCGCTCCCACCGCGTCAGAAACGACTTCTCTGTCCATTGCCCACACAAAGACCACAGGTACGCCTGCCTCTTGTGTAAGATATAGTTTGATTCCTTCGATCAATGCGATTACATTGTCTGGCAAGCATCGGTCGAGGTCGTCGAGCAGCACAACGAGCGCCTGCTTGTTGCCATCCCGAACGGAAAAATTGACCAGATCACCAAACTTCTCCTGGCACACTTTGACCTCATCCACCAGTTTATCCAAAGCTGTCTGCTCATCCCCCTCCAGGGACTCCTTGATGTCCTGCAACTTCAAGTCGATCAAGCCGCCTGAAAGCGACTTCGAGGCGACACGCACCCCTATATCGAGAGCAACCCGAAGGCAGTCAATAGCGACATTCCGCGCCTTAGATTTGTCATCCTCGGTGGAGAGAGAGATTCGTAAATCGCCTTCAGTAGAGGCACAAGCAGATTTGGGGTCGATTCATACGCCCAGGGGTTGAAATGAACCACGTGGAATTTACCAGTGTTATCCAGAGCGCCTTTTAGAAAAGACAGGAACGTTGTCTTGCCAGTTCCCCACGAGCCGTACAGGAGCACGTTCAACGGCAACGGAACCGCGCCAAGAATCGAGGCTACTCTGCCCGCAACCTGTTCATGATTCAAACAGTCAGTGATTTTGTTCTGACCACTAGAGACGGTCATTGGACTTCGTTTCCGGCCTTTTGCTGCTGCTCAGGGGTGCGATGACGCAGCCACAGGTTGCTCGACATCGCCACAAGCTCGCCTTCCTGGTTGTAAATGAGCATCTCAGTGCGTGTCCAAAAGGCCTTGGGATCCAGGCGAATGCTTTTGATATAGACATCTGCGATGCGCCGCTTGTAGGACAGGCGGTCTCCGACCTTGACTGGCCTGTAAAACTCCCATTCGGTGGTTAGGTTGATGGCGCGGTCTCCGGGCGTGGGTATCGGTGGAAGCGACGGTTCTGTGCTCTCCGACGGAGGCCATGGCCCGTTCACTGCAAAGTAGCCAATCAGCAATGGCGGCGAGACGACTTCACCGTAGCGAGTGTCCTTTGCGTAGTCCGGGTCTACGTACAAGGGATTGGTGTCGTCGGTCATATGGCAGTAGCGACGGATGGGATCGTACTCAACGGGGTAGCGTCCAGAGACAGTCTCCGTCTCCGCTCCGATAAGCTTTATTGCTTCTTCCAGAAACTCCTCAGGTGTCCTGGGCATGTCGCACCTCTGTTGTTATGCGTAGGCTCGCCTGGTGTGCGTGGCATTGTATACGTCGTCCGACGCCGTTTCAACACCCAGCAAAGGTAAGTGGACGGCAGTTCAACTCAGGCAGGCTGCACTAACTCTATGAGCACGTCGTCCGGGCCTTCTACATAGGCCAGTCGGGTCCCACCAACCACTTCCGTAAGTGGCAGGACAATGGGTATGCCGGCTGTTTTTAGTCTTTCCAATTCGGCCTCAAGGTCTTCTACGTCGAATCCGAAATGCTCTAGCCCCAGCCGGTTCAGCCCAGCGACGGCCCTTTCGTCCGACGATCCACTGGCCTGGGAGGAGATGTTGAGTCGGACTGGCCCCCCGACTTCCATACTCACGGTTATGGTGCCGGGCATCACCTCTCTTTCCGAAACTATCTTCGCGTCAAAGTGCTTCACGTACCACTCCGCTGAGTTGCGTGGATCCGACGACCTGATGTGTACATGGTTGATTCTATACTTCATGATATTGCTCCTCGAATGAATGGAACCATACTACCACAGGATGACTTACTCAGGAGAATATCAAGCGACTCAGCGTATTCAGACGCTAGCCTACGGACTTGACGACTCTCCATCTGGACTAAGGTGCGTCAAGGCGGTCATTCACCAGGGCAATTTTTCGTTCTACCTCCTGGTGATGGTTTTTTAAGAAGCTTCATTCCGGCTTCAGGCCAGTACCACTTGGACTTATCGACGATGTTATTCAATGACTCGTTTCTGAGAAATCGCCGAGCGTTATCCAAAAGAACCCCAAACCTCCGCTCTGAAATGTTGCCTGCGTCTCTGACCGCCACATGGGGAGTCATCAATACGTTGGGTAGGCCCCATAGCCTATGATCGGATGGAAGAGGTTCCTCCTCGAATACGTCAAGCCCACAACCAGCAATCACGCCGCCCTCAATGGCGTCGGCCAGATCATCTATCTTGCACACCTTGCCGCGGCCAATGTTGATGAAGTAGGCGGTATTTTTCATCAGTTGAAAGCGCCGCGCGTCAAACATACCCTCCGTCTCAGGTGTATGCGGGACTGTAGATATCACGAAATCAGCCCTGGGCAAAACTGTGTCAAGTTCATCTGGAGTATGAAACTCGACGTAGGGCAGGTCATATTCGGGCCTCGGATCGATGGCTATGACCTCCATACCCAGTTCATTGCATATCCTGGCGGTTTCATGGCCTATCCCCCCTACCCCATTGATCAGCGCCGTTGCTTCTGCGAGGTATATGTACGGCGACTTCCGGGCGTCATTGTCCCAGACTCGGTTTCGCTGGGCATCTATGTACCACGGCAATCCTCGGGACAGCGCCAGGACGAACATCAAGATATGGTGGGATATGTGATCGAAGTAAATGCCCCTCGGATTGGTTATTGTGAGGGAATGCTCCGTCAACTCTTTGTAGTAGTACCCGAAGAAGGGGCCAGCGTCGGGATTGTGCAACCATCTGAGCTTTCCTGCCGCTTCCAATGCCGCTGGCGGCACCCAACCGAAGGCGGCATCCGCGTCTTTAATCGCCTCTATAGCCTCCTCATCGGTTTCCGGCGAGGCGACTTCGTATTCTGAAAGCGTATCGGCCAGCCGAGCGGCGAACCAACGCTTGAGATCGTCCTGAGGCGGCATGAATACTAACTTGGAAATCGTACTCTCCTTTAGCTTGCGGGCTATTAGTCTGTCATTCGCTCCAACTTCCGACAAGATATCCTGAAAGCTCTGGTGTCGGTCAAGTTGCATTATATCGATCTGGCATACCTTCATCCAGTACTACAGCGGATTCAGGTTGAAAATGTAGGTGTAATGTAATACCTAAACGCCCTCTATATCCAAATATTAAGCAGAATATTCATAGTAATCACGGGAACGCCAATCATTATTCTGATCAATCTGGGAAATCCAGGCTAAGCCTGGTTGCCAGAGCGTCGTCCTAATGTCAGACCCAGGGCTATCAGGCCACCTATCAATATGACCCCAACACCGCCAATTGCGATTCCCGCTATAAGCGTTCTCCAGGACATATCGAAGCCATTATCATCCGAGACTGCGTTGGAGACAGATGCTTGCTCAGGTCTGTCGGCAGAACTGGTTTGACCTGCATTGGCAGATGATGGAACAGTCGTAGGCCCTGGGCGGCTCTCATTGGTTGTCGCCTGACTCTGAATAGAGCCTGCGTTGCTCTGGGCGCTGCCGGCGCTTGCAGACGTGTTCAGGCCGACTGCCGCACCCTGGCGTTCGCAGTCAAATACGCCTGTAAGCCCAGAGAGATCGTGAATGTTCGACACATCTTTTAGCTGTGGGTCGTAACCGAAGATGGGGTCAACCGTCATCTCATCGGGCGAAATAACAGTGTTGAGGCGAGTCACATAGGGATATCGCTCCCCTAGCTGCTGTAGTAGCGGGTGGCTAACAACCAGTTCGCGCGTAGGCGCTGCGTACTCGGTTATGAATGCCTGCCCTGCGAACTCATCGGCCTTCTGACCCATCAACTGCCGATAGTTGCTACTGCCACCGAAACCGAAGAAGACAAGCTCTTCATCAGCAATATCGATTTTGGCATAGTTCACAGGCATGGCTTGCTTGTCAGCGTAGAACCACGTCATGACGGACATGTTCTGGTTTGCCGCTACCGCCGTCAGCCGAAGGGGAATCATAGGTGCTTCGGCAGGGTAGGTGATTTTGACAGGCTGGACATCCTGGTCTCCTTGCTCAGGCAACAGACGCATGGCAAGGAACACGAACGCTTCATCAACGTAAACGCTGATCAGAGGTTCCATCTCCTCGGTTACACGATAGTTGTTGTCGCGCAGCCAGATAATCAACGCGTCGGGGTCCTCGGAGCCGATTACGTCGAAACCATAAGGCCCTACCTCGCCACTTGCGAAAACCTCCACCGAGTCCGCGGCGACGGCAGCCTCTAAAACAACAGTAGGCACAGGGACGCATTGGGGTAACGGAGGCGGAATGAAAACAGGGTCAGTGGCGATCTCAAGCTCGGCAAAGGCTGCCATCGCATCCTCCGGCACCTCTATGTCTTCGGGGCCAATGGCTTCAGGCAGCGGCAGAATCCAGGAGAAATCAGGGGCCGACCCCGTGTATGTATCTGGATGTACGCCGAGACTGTGCCGTCGTGGTTTTGTGTGAATATGATTCGCTCGGCGTTCTGGTCGATAGGCGAGTTCTGACAAAAGAACCCGCCACATGCCTGCGCAGACTGCACCGTGACCAGTCCAGCGGAGAAGGCTATCGCCAGCGCCAGGGTAGCCGAAAACCAGAGTCTTTTGGACATTTCTTTATCGCTCCTTTTGTTTTCTGTGGGCCATGTATCTCAAGACGAAAAAGCTCCCTCAATTGTTCCAGTCAATAAAGAATCCGGTATTTCTCAAATGGGACTGAATCTCTTCAAAGACGCAATAATCTGAGATACCACAGACTGCGACCTACTATGAAACCGAACATTGAAGTCATCAATCTTCACCTGATCCTCTCAAACTCCAGCTTAGAGCAATCTTCACATTGGGATAACTGTGACGATACGGTTATATTCGCAGCACGTCAGACAAGCTAGGTTACATTGACCATTTTTTCAAATAATTCTAAAACTACTCCAAAACATATTGACAAGAACTTGCCATAGTTGATACATTGAGAGTGCTCCAAGGAGCCGAGCTAATTGTTTGAAGCCAGCGGATTGATTCTAGCTTGCTAGTTGAAGTCCAAAGGCCGAGAGCAAGCGGCAAAGTCCCTTGGGGCATTTTCTTTTGTTAACTGCTGAGCTTATGGAAAGACGGCTAAATCGTCCCTCCAGACAAACCCGGTTTGGGTATTTAGAGCGTCTAACAAAACCATTATTGGAACAGAAAGCGAGAGCAGATGATGGCACAACCTATGGCCAAGAAAGCCTCATGTATGTCTGCCCTGCGCTCATATCGAACCCGTAAGCGTCGGAACTGATGAAGCCAACTCAGGCTTCTCTCAACCACCCATCTATGCACACCCAACCCGCTGCCATGCGGCTCACCTCGCTTGGCCAGCAGCGGCCAGATATGTCGCTTCTTCAACTCCTTGCGAACAGGCTCAGAGTCATACCCTCTGTCTCCCTGCGCCTGAAGAGGACGCTTGCGAGGCCTGCCTCGCTTGCCCTTGACAGCAGGTATGGCATCCACCAACTCAAGGGCTTGGGTGACATCGTGAGCGTTCGCGCCAGTCAACCTGACCGCCAGTGGAATGCCTTGGGCATCGGTTATGATATGATGCTTGCTACCCGCCTTCGCCCTGTCCGTGGGGTTGGGGCCTGTTTTCTGCCCCCAAAAACTGCTCGCACTGAAGCACTGTCCAGCACTGCGCGAGTCCAGTCTATGCGCTCAGCTGCTTGCAGGCGCTCAAGGCATACCAAGTGGATGCGCTCCCAGACTCCCGACTGGTGCCAATCTCTGAGGCGCCTCCAGCAGGTCATCCCACTGCCACAGTCCATCTCCTTGGGTAGGTCTTCCCAGCCAATGCCTGTCTTTAGCACGAACAGTATCCCACTTAGGACCTGTCTGTCAGGTATCCTGGGCCTTCCTCCTTTCGGCTTCGGTGGTTGTGGCGGCAGTAAAGGTTGCACCAGTTCCCAGAATTCATCGCTTACAAGGGGCTTAGACATTAGGTCATCCTCCTCCAGAGAATGTCCAGATTCTAACCCCTTTTATTAGGTTTTGTTAGACGCTCTTAGTCAGATAAGAAAATCGCGGCCCAACATCCCTATGATGGAACAGTTTTCTCACCTATGATAGCCTATCAACCATAGGCGACCAATGCGCTCTCGCCAATAACAATGGAGTCAATTAAAAGGAGAAATGACCAATGAGTTCTGAAGGGAAGGTCGCCATAATCACGGGAGCAGGGACCGGAATCGGCAAACGTACCGCGCTTGCACTTCTGAAAGAGGGATATTCGGTTGTCCTTGCCGGGCGTCGTGTGGAGCCTTTGGAGGCCACCAAGATGGAGGCAGGCTCCTCTGATTCGCGGGCCTTGGTCGTGCCCGCAGACGTTAGTGATCCTGCCGCCGTCCGCGCCTTATTCGCCAAGACCAGCGAAACGTTTGGCCGGCTCGACTTGCTTTTTAACAACGCGGGAGGTGGCGCGCCGCGTGTCCTACTTGAAGACCTGACATACGAGCAATGGAAGTCGGTCGTGGATGTCAACCTTACCGGAGCCTTTCTATGCACTCAGGAGGCGTTCAAGATTATGAAGAGCCAGCAGCCTATGGGCGGGCGAATTATCAATAATGGCTCAATATCGGCTGACGTTCCACGTCCCAACTCTGCGCCATACACTTCTACTAAACATGCGATGACTGGCCTGACCAAGTCGACCTCTCTCGATGGACGCAAGTATGACATTGCGTGTGGTCAAATCGACATTGGAAACGCTGCAACTGAGATGACCTCTAGAATGAAAGATGGTACTCCACAGGCCAATGGGTCGACCATCGTGGAGCCGACAATGGACGCAGATGATGTGGCGCGGGCAGTAGTGTATATGGATAGTCTTCCCTTGGAAGCGAATGTGCAATTCATGACAATCATGGCGACAAAGATGCCTTACATAGGGAGAGGCTAGCATTGGAGAATGCTGTTATCCATAGGAGGGAACAACATTGGCGCAGAGTACAGCTCAGACCGTCGAAGAATACCTGAACGAATTACCCGCAGATCGAAGGGAAGCGATTACGGCGACGCGCAACGTCATCCTCGAACACCTGCCAGAGGGTTACGATGAGACTATGCAATATGGCATGATTAGCTATGTTATAGTCAATCCACTTTATAACCATATGGTATGATCAACGACATTATGACTTACAGCATGGACTTGAGGAAAAGAGTGGTTGGCTTTGTAAACGAAGGTGGAAGCAAGACGAAGGCATCACGTCGCTTTGAGGTCAGCCTGTGGTGCGTCAACGACTGGTGTAAGCGTGAAGACCTCGCACCAAAAGTTCAATCACTGAGGCATCGCAAGATAGACAAAGAGGCGTTGCGTCGGCACGTACGACTTTATCCTGATGCTTTACTGAGAGAGCGTGCTGAAGTATTCGGGGTGCATATCAACGCTGTGTGGTCAATGATGCGTAAGATGGAGTTGACGCACAAAAAAAGCGATGTGCTACAGCGAGAGAGACCATGAAAAGCGTATCGAGTATCTGAGGACACTGCGCCAGGTTGTCAAGGACAAAGGAAGTGAGCACATAGTGTATCTGGATGAGAGTGGATTTGAGCGCACAACTCACAGAGCGCATGGTTGGGGTCTTCGGGGGAAGAAGGTATACGGTGAACGCAGTGGCAAAAGGCGTCCTCGCACCAGCCTGATCTCTGCCAAACAGGGCAAAAGGCTGCTCGCTCCTATCCTGTTCGAAGGCAGCACCAACGCTACCTTGTTCAACTACTGGCTCCAGAGCCACTTGTTCAAAGAACTGGCCCAAAGCTCAACGTTAATCATGGACAATGCAACCTTTCATAAGACCGCTGCAACAAGGCAAATTATTGAGCAAGCTGGACACACTCTCCTCTTTCTGCCGCCGTACTCGCCAGACTTCAATCCAATCGAACAGGACTTTGCAATCATGAAAAGACGAAGGCAGTTTCTTCCTGCCGACACCACAATCGACGAAGTCGTGAGATCGTATGTATATTATCTGGAATGACTATATACCCCTGGAAAGGTATCCAATCACATACAATCGCCTACCTCTCGCGTATGCTTCGCTGGCCTCACAGAAAAACTACATGTCTCTTTACCTGATGAACGTATACGGCGATACAAAGACCGAGCGGTGGTTCACAGAGCGTTATAAGGCCAGTGGCAGGAAACTCAACATGGGCAAGTCATGCGTCCGTTTCAAGACACTCGAAGATTTGCCGCTTGACCTTATTGGAGAGGTAATCGCCCGGACGACAGTTGTTGACTTCATTGAGCGATATGAAGTTGCTAGAGCTTCCGTTAGAGCCTAATAAGACCTGCATTTCAGGCACGCTGGAGGACAATACCGAAGCGTTCTTAGGTGTACGGGAGCCTGAACCCCTTGCGCCTTTACCTCACTATGCCCCTGAAGGAGTCCGACTCCAGCACACACGCAAGCGCAAGAGAGTCTCACCGTCCATGATTGATGCCAAGCACTTTCAACGCGTCGTGGCTCTCTTGTGATAACTCGGAGCCTTGAGCGAGGCCGGTATCACACATCTCCTTAAGCGCTCTGAGAATGTGGGACGCGGGACGCAAGCCCTCACTTCGATGTCGCGCTAAATCAGGCAAAGAGTTATACGCTTGGTCAACATTCCAATGGAATGATAAAAGCCAGGCCAACTCACGCTCACTGCTTGGGGGTGGGACATCTGTCAAGTCTATCAGTGCGTCGGCAACCTTGGTGTACCTGAGAATACCGGCTTTGTCCTCGGCATCACGTCCGTAATACCGCCTTCGTCGCAAAGCCAACACTCGACTATAGTAGTCTGATTTGCCATAGATAATTCGAGGCAGCCACTCGGCCCTAAGATCAAATACCTCTTCTCCACCTTCATTTACTATTGCGACAGCCACATCGGCGCCCATCACTGCATCGTACTCGAATTTGGCCGCCCCTCGAAGCACGGCCTCCTGTAGCATCAGTGTTATTTCCCTGGGAATCTTCTTGTACTTCGCGCCGCTCGCTTCCTCGTCTGAATCCGCACCCACTCCGCCAGTGTTAAACACGTAGTACTCCTGTCGCAGTCCACCTCTTTCCATCTGTTGCAATATGTAATACAGCAGATTGGCGTTATCGTCTTCAAGCCCAATTATGAACGGGTCTGAGAAGTACTCCACATACGGCTTGCCTATAGCGCCGATGGCAGCGCCCATCTGAACGGCCTCACCGTACATTAGCACCCTTATGAATTGCTCCAGGCTGAGCCGCCTTATCGGAGGGACGACCGTGTTTTGACGCATGACTGACTGAAATAGCACGCGGTCTGTGTTCTCCATGGGCACGTGAACGGCGTCCGAAATCCGGCCGTTGGTAATTCTGCTCAGCAGGTTTTGCGTGGATTTTCTCGTCAGCAAGCGCTGCCGGGACAGTATCATACGCATGTTGCGTACGGGGTTTTGGAGGAAGTCTGGAGTGCCGTCTTCGGGGTTGACTACTACGTTCTCAAGGGTTTCTTGAGGGTTAGGCTCGTCCGCGGCGCCGCGAACTACGTCGTAGGTAATAGGATCGTCTTCATGAGTCAGTCCATATGGAACGGCGTAAAAATTGTTCTCCGTGCCATCGATTCCGTGAGTAATTCTCAACCGACTGCCGCCCATCGTGGTTTCCGTGGGCCTGGGCAAAGGTTGTAGAAGCACGATGTCGTCGTTCATTGGATAGACGCCTTCTTCGGGGTCGTTTTCGATTCCTAGCAGCCTGGCAAGGTCGCTATCCGCAAGATCAATCATAATAGTGAGCGTGCTTTTGCCATGCAATGATGGCCCGGCGGTGACAAGCGCCGTATTGGTCATGGCGCCGTCCAGGGTCTTTATACGCGCCATGCTCAGGGCAGCCTGTATTGCCAGACCATTGGACTGCTTAACCAGGAACATTGCTATGGTGAGCGGCCCCATCTTGTGCTCGCCGAGATAGTCGAACCCGAGGTGAAGTGATAGCCCTTTTGTGGGCGCTCTGAAGACAAGCTGGGTTAGGCCAGCGTCTTTCAATTTGGAGATAAGGGTTTTGGGAAGACTCAAGTCATCGAGCCAGTGTGGGATCGAGATTTCCAGGATGTCAGGCTCTTTGTTCCGTTCGGTTTCGGGTAGATCGAATGTCAGTTGACGCCACATATATGGGAGTTGGGGGTATCGAACGCCGAACAGGAGCTGCCGAGCGTGGAATGACCTTCCCGGGACGTCGCATATTTGCCTGTCCGATTGAATGATGATGTCGCCGGATGCAAAGTGCACCTTCATGTATTCAGCAATATATGGAAACACTTCGGCAAAGAGTTTCTGGTTGGCTTCGCTGAAAGCCAGCGAGTCGCGATTCTTCTGAAAGCCATCGATAAAGTACTGGGTCAGGTCTGGTCGTCGCGCCACGCCAAGCTGACTGTACGACGCTAGACCACCTGTGTCTAGCCTGAATACGACATCCGGCCCAGAGCGTCTGGCCGCCTTTCCTTCGGCATTTGCCGTCTCGGACTCCTTGTTGATCTGGTGGTACTCTTCGAGAATCTGGCGTTGTTCTTCGTCGGTTAATTTATGGAACATGCGCATGCGATTGATGAGCCAATCATTCGATGGGTTGAAAAACTCGCTGTCGCGCCTTTGACCCTGGTTGGCTACTGCGACAAGGGCATCCAGGGCTTTCTTGAAGACCGGATTTACGGTCGGTCCATCAAGCACTGAACCTGCAAGTTTTCCTGCCTCGCGGCCCTTACTACTATCATCAACCATAATAGTCCCTCTACGCTTTTCGATGCCGTTTGCCCGTTCTTACAGGCATGATGCTACATTGTTACCTGGATTAAAGCAATGCTGAATCGCATGCATCTAGGGGAGGTATAGCCTTATTAATCTCTGGATTTACAGCTATTCGCAGTCACAGGCCCTTGTCCGATGGTAAAAAGATCAGGACAGTGTCTAAGGCGTCCTGAAAGCTGCCCGAACTCTTAACTTTAGAATACTTTTGGTAGCTTGGTTGTAACAGAGGGGACAGCGGGTGAGTTCTTCGTCAACAACTCGACTGCTAGGCGACTATGGAAATCTCAAGACACAAGGTTGGCTGATATCCGTCGCATTCCAGAGGAGGTATCTGGAGAACTGTTCACATTCGACTGTCGAAAGCAAGCGGTTAGCGCTGCTATTGAGGTTTCAGAAAGCGAAGTAGTATTGAAGTACACCGTACCAATGCGGCACTGGGACACCCAGCGTACACACCCTGAAGTTCTGCCGATTGTATAGTCAATCCACTTTATAACCATATGGTATGATCAACGACATTATGACTTACAGCATGGACTTGAGGAAAAGAGTGGTTGGCTTTGTAAACGAAGGTGGAAGCAAGACGAAGGCATCACGTCGCTTTGAGGTCAGCCTGTGGTGCGTCAACGACTGGTGTAAGCGTGAAGACCTCGCACCAAAAGTTCAATCACTGAGGCATCGCAAGATAGACAAAGAGGCGTTGCGTCGGCACGTACGACTTTATCCTGATGCTTTACTGAGAGAGCGTGCTGAAGTATTCGGGGTGCATATCAACGCTGTGTGGTCAATGATGCGTAAGATGGAGTTGACGCACAAAAAAAGCGATGTGCTACAGCGAGAGAGACCATGAAAAGCGTATCGAGTATCTGAGGACACTGCGCCAGGTTGTCAAGGACAAAGGAAGTGAGCACATAGTGTATCTGGATGAGAGTGGATTTGAGCGCACAACTCACAGAGCGCATGGTTGGGGTCTTCGGGGGAAGAAGGTATACGGTGAACGCAGTGGCAAAAGGCGTCCTCGCACCAGCCTGATCTCTGCCAAACAGGGCAAAAGGCTGCTCGCTCCTATCCTGTTCGAAGGCAGCACCAACGCTACCTTGTTCAACTACTGGCTCCAGAGCCACTTGTTCAAAGAACTGGCCCAAAGCTCAACGTTAATCATGGACAATGCAACCTTTCACAAGACCGCTGCAACAAGGCAAATTATTGAGCAAGCTGGACACACTCTCCTCTTTCTGCCGCCGTACTCGCCAGACTTCAATCCAATCGAACAGGACTTTGCAATCATGAAAAGACGAAGGCAGTTTCTTCCTGCCGACACCACAATCGACGAAGTCGTGAGATCGTATGTATATTATCTGGAATGACTATACCTTATGGTGGGCTAGCTTTTACGGAAGATACCACCAAGCCGTTCAGCGGTATCTCTTGGGCTTTTTTCCCCGGAATCAAGCTGTCGTCTGGCATGGGAACGGTGTACCGGACGACGGCGTTGTCGGGCAGGAGTTCGATCTCCTTGACGAAGGTCTCGATGAAGGCCCTGCGTTCGGTCAGCTCGCTCTTTCGCAGGAACCTGTTCATGTCCTGGGCGTAGGCCGTGATCGTCCTAACGTCGTCGAGGACCGCCCTGCGCTGGGAGAGGATTGCCCTCGCTCCCTCCGCGGCGGATTCAAGGCGCTCCTGGCGCTCCTTGTGGTCTCGGATACGATGGGCGAAGTCGGCCATGTTGAACTCGGTCGTCGTCTCCACGAGGTCGTAGAGCCGTTCCAGCCTGCCCCGCACGTCGGCAAGCTCCGACTCGATGGTCTCCAGCCGTTTGCGCTGCTCGCCGGATACGCCGTCCATCTGCTCGTCCACGACATTGACCAGACTCCGAATGTTGCCCTCGGTCAGGATGTTGGAGCGAATCGAGTTGACGACCAGCTCCTCGAATTGGCGGGCGTCCACCCTGGGCGAATCGCAGGCGCCGGGGGCGCGCTTCACGAAGGAGTGGCAGACATAGTAGGGGAACGTCCCCCTGCTGGAGTAGCGGCCCGAGAGCGCCCTCTTGCACCTGTAGCACTTGACGAGGCCGCTCAGCAGGAAGGAGCTTCCCACTCTTCGGGGGTGGGTGATCTTGGGTGCGCGGGAGCGCATTATCTTGTTGACCAGGCTGAACTGGGCCTTGGTGACGATGGCGGGGAACGCCTTTTCCACCCGCACCGGGTCGGCGTTGTCCTTGGCGTTGTTGCCCCAGACCAGGGTGCCCGTGTACGCCTCGTTGTTGAGGATGCCGTGGACGGTGGTCTTGTTCCAGAGCTTTCCCCTGGGGCTGGCGATGCCGTCGTCGTTGAGGGCGCGGGCGATCTTCAGCATCCCCATTCGGGTCTCGGCCAGGTCGAAGATGCGCTTGACGACAAGGGCCGCGTCCTCGTCGGGTTCCAGGGTGGGCCTCTCCTTGGGGCCGTCCAGCACCTTGACCTTGCTGTAGCCATAGGGGGGCTTGGGAGCGACCCAAAAGCCCCTGGATGCGGCCTCCCTCATGCCCCGCACGACCTCCTGGCCAAGATTTTCACTGTAGAATTCGTCCACGCTCTCGATGATGCCTTCCAGGAGCCTGCCCGTGGGGTTGTCCTCGGCCTGCTCGGTTATGGAGACGACGCGGACGCCCTGGCGCCGGAGCATGGACTTCAGGGCGACGGCGTGCTCCCGCTTGCGGGTGAAGCGGGAGAATTTCCAGACGAGTATCTCGTTGAAAGGGGCCTTGGTCTTTTTGGCCTCGTCTATCATCCTGCGGAACTCGGGGCGGTTCATCACGCGTCCGCTCTCCGCCTCGTCCACGTACTCCCGGACGACCTTGTAGTCGTTCTTGTCGGCGTAGTCCCTGAGCGCCCTCATCTGTGCGGACACGGACAGGTCCACGTCCTGGCGGTCGCTGGAGACCCTGGCGTAGAGGGCTGCGGGTGTGTAGCTGTCTTTCTGGGTCATGGGTTCCTTCTCCTTGTTCACTCCTGTTCGTTCCTGCCCCTGCGGGCCTTCGCCCGTTGGCGGCGCTCCTGCCGCAGCCACTCCCGTTCGTCCATGTACAGGCGGATGGCGTCTCGGAGGAACTCGCTCACGGTGCGGCCCTCCTCGTCGACCACCTGCTGCACCTGCTCGGCCATCTCCGGGGGCATGGAAAAGCTGATGACCTTGGACTTTCTGGGCATGGACACTCTCTCTTTTTTGCCTTTCGGTGTATTATAATATCATACTCTTATCATGAACGAACCGGCTGCCCCTGTCAAGGGCCGCGCCACTATGAGGACGGCTCTCAATGGAGTAAAATGGGGTGGTAGACACTGAGAAGGAGAGGCTCTCTCCATGGGGACATTCAGGTGGCCGCTGCGCATCTCCAGCATGGATGGGCAGCAGGCGCAGGACGTAGAGGCGACGGTGGACACCGGGGCCGCCTACACGACGTTGCCCGGCAGCCTTCTGCGCGAGCTGGGGATCGAGCCGATGGACAGAGGCGTCTTCCTGCTCGCCGACGGTCGCCGGGTGGAGATGGACATTGGGAGAGCTTGGGCGACGGTCGACGGCTCCAGCGAGGTCACTCTCGTCGTGTTCGGAGAGGACGACGCCCCGGCTCTGCAGGGAGCCTACACTCTGGAAGGGTTGAGGCTGGCGGTGGACCCCATTGCACAGCGACTCGTTCCCACCCATCTCATCATGTACTAGTGGTCCAACATCATTGAAATGAATACCATGATAGTCATTGTTCCTCTTGGGGGTTCAATCGTAACGTTGAACCGAGGAGGAACCATGATGTCTACCAAGAAGTACCGTATCAGACTGACTACCGACGAACAACAGGAACTCAACGCCTTGGTCTCACGCGGTCGGGCTGCGGCGTACAAACAGACCCATGCGCGCATTCTGCTGATGAGCGATGAGTCACGCTCGGACGGGGGAATGAAGGACGCGGACATCACCAGCGCGCTCGGTGTGGGACAGTCAACGGTCGAGCGAATATGCAAGCGCTGTGTGGAGGAGGGGGTCGAGTCTGCGCTGAATCGCAAAAAGCAACTGCGTCGGCGTCAAAAGAGACTGGACGGCGAAGGTGAAGCACGGTTGATAGCGATGGCCTGCGGGGAACCGCCGGAGGGGCGTGCCAGTTGGACCCTGAAGCTGTTGGCTGACCAGTTGGTCGAGTGTGAGATAGTCGGGACCATTAGCACCGAGACGGTTCGCCAGGCGCTTAAAAAAAAACGAACTGAAGCCGTGGCTGAAGCAGAGTTGGTGCATCCCGCCCGGTCAGAGCGCGGAGTTTGTGTGCGCGATGGAAGACGTGATGGAAGACGTACTGGAGGTCTACCAACGGCCGTACGATGGGAATGAGGTTCTGGTGTGCATGGATGAGACGAGCAAACAGCAAGTCAAGGAGACGCGAGTGCCGCGTCCCGCAGCGCCCGGCTTATCGGCGGCATACGACTACGAATACGAGCGCAATGGAGTGAGCAGCCTGTTCATGCTGTTTGCACCGTTGGACGGATGGCGCCGAGTCGAGGTCAGAGAGCGTCGCACGAAGGTGGACTGGGCGCATGTGATAAAGAAACTGGTCGACGAGGACTACCCTGACAGAGACCGGATCGTGCTGGTAATGGACAATCTCAACACTCACAAGCTGTCCTCGCTATACGAGGCATTCGAGCCTGCTGAGGCGAGGCGTATAGCTGAGCGACTGGAGATACACTACACTCCCAAACACGGGAGTTGGTTGAATATGGCGGAGATAGAGATCGGTGTGCTGGCTCGACAGTGCCTGGACCGACGGATTGCCAATCAAGACATCCTGCGCGGCGAGGTCAATGCTTGGCAGAATCAACGCAACCGGGATGTGATACGAGTGGATTGGCGCTTCACTACCGAGGATGCGCGCATCAAGCTAAAGTCACTCTACCCATCAATACAAAAACGTTGAACCACTAGGTGGAAATACCCGTCCAGCATTCATCTATATCCTAGAATTTAGACCAACGAGATGAAGGCATCAAGGGCGTATCAACACACCGCTTATAGGCATTTGTCTATGCCTTGCCCGGTCATGAGGGGCAGTCTGCGGTTCTTGCCGGAGGGGTTCGGGAAGTTCGAGATGGTCGGGCACGCCAGGGACGGAGAGGAGGCGGTGGTGGTCTGGGCTGTGGGGAGCGGACTGCTTCGGCGATTTGCAGCGGCTGCGCACTGCGGCGAAGCAGCTCCGCATCAAGCTGGGCGACGACACTGACCATCCCGCCTACACCTTCATCGCGCCCAGCGTCGGATACCGGATGCCAAAGGGGGAGAAGCAGAGAGAGCGAAGCCCCAATGGCGAGACGCTCCTTACGTTCCTCCGTCCCTACGCATCACACTACGGGAATCGAGAGACCTCGGTGCGTCGACAGGCTACCTAGCCACATCTCGAAGATGGTGGTATCTACCGTATGCGGTGGTGGGCGGGCTGGGGTTCGAAGCCAGGACACCCGGATGAAAAGTCGGGCGCTCTGGCCAAACTGAGCTACCGGCCCATGGCTAGAGGCGATGACTGGCGACGGCGCTCCGAACGATGTCTATCTAGAAGAAGTAGAGTCGGACGACGGCTATCACCTCGTCCCTGGTGATGAGGTCGTCGAAGTAGTCATGTACAGCCTGGATGACCTCGTCTCTGTCGATTAGCTCGTCGTGGTCGGTGTCGTAGGTGTCGCCCGACTCGCCCAGGCTCAGGTCGGTGACGGCGATGGTCACTGTGACGCTGGCGCTGGCGCCGGACGGGTCGGTTGCGGTGACGGTGACCTGGTGTTCGTGGTCCGGGTTGCCGGCGTCCTCGAAGTCCAGCGTGGTGGTCGCGCCGACGCGGATTTGGCCGCTGTCGGCGGCGACCTCGAACAGGGCGGCGTCGGGGCCCGCCAGCGTGTAGGCTAGCGCGTCGTCGTCGGTGGCGGCCACGGGGTCGCCCACGTTGCCGCCACCGGGCGTGTTCTCGGCAACGGAGCGGGTTGTTGTCGCGCCCTCATTGAACATGGGCAGGGCGTTCTGCGGGGTCGCGGACGCGGCTGCCGACCAGGCGCCGGCGCCCCACTCGTTGATCGCCCGTAGCTGCACGTCGTACCCTGTGCCTCCTGTCAGCCCCGTGACCGCGTACTCCAGGGCGCCGGCGCCGGCTGTCCAGACCTCTTCCACAACCGTCCAGTTGGACTCCACCGTCTTGTCCGCGTCGCTCTGAATATGGCGCAGGTCGTAGGCGGTTACCTCCGAGCCCGTGGTCGGGACGGGGGCGGTCCAGGCGACGGCCAGCGACCCGGCGCCGGGGGTGACGGACTCCACGGTCGGAGCGTCAGGCGTGGGCGCGTGCCCATAGACGATGAGGTTCCATCCTTCGAAGGCGCCGTCCACGACGTGAATGCGGTCGGTCACTCGCAGCTTCCAGACGCCGTTGGGGTCTTCGCCCAGGTGCCTTGCCGAGCCGAATCGGAACGCGCCGCGCAGCGGCACGAAGTCATCGAGTGGGTCGTAGTAGTCCGTAAAGGTGTCGAAGTGGACCGCCAGCTTGGAGACGGCCCCCGACGGCGACTCCAGCTCGATATCCAGGTCCCGGAAAGAGCTGTGCAGGAACGCGACGTTGACCTCCACGAACTCGGTGAACCCGATGCCCGTGTCCAGTGTCAGCTCGCTGACGATGGTCGTCGGGTCGCCCGTGGGCGGGGCGTCGGGGACCAGCTCGCTCAGCTCGCCCGATCCGACCCCGCGTACCTGCAGCGGCGGAGCGGTCGTCCATCCCTCGGCCAGGGCGACGGCGGCTCCGGCGTCGACCAGGCCGAAGCCGTACTCGTGGTTGAAGTGATAGCGGTCCGCGTCGCTGGCGGAGCGATACCTGCGGGCGCCCTCTGCCCAGCCGGAACTGTCGGCGTCGTTCTTGACCGCGGAGGCGGCCAGAATCAGCTTCAGGTCCCGCCAGGTCAGCTCCGGGTTGGCGCTGCGCATCAGCGCCGCCACGCCCGAGACGATGGGGGCCGCGGCGGACGTGCCGCCGAAGTCCTTCACGTAGCGGTCGGAATTCTCGGTAGTGAGAATGCCCAGTGTTGCGCCCCGGGGCCCCGTACGGTTGTTCGACGGGGCGCAGACCCACAGGTTGGCGCCCATCTCCGAGTAGCCGGCCCTGTTGCCGCTGGTGTTCACGGAGCAGACCGCGGTCACGCCAAAGTAGTTGACGAGCTCGTCGAGGTTCGAGTAGTCTCCCCGCTGGTGGCCGTTGCCCGCGCTGAAGACGTAGAAGGTGCCCTTGCCGTCGTAGCCGGCGGTGATCCCCGCGTTCACGGACATCTCCCAGAGCGAGGTGGCGAAGCCTAGCTCCGGGCCGTCGAGAGACCCCCAGCTATTGTTGGACACGGCCGTCACAACCGCATTGCGGGTCATGGCGTCCGCCTCGTTGAAGAGCGATGGTGCGGCAAGGAAGTTGTACCCGTAGATCGTGGCTCGCGGGGCCACGCCGCGCACGCCGACGGCGTTGTCCCGGGCCGCGATGATCCCGGAGACGTGCGTCCCGTGGTGCTCGAAGGGGTCGTAGATATCCCCCGACTCGGTGTAGTCATAGTTCAGGGCGGTGTTTACGTTGTCTCTGAGGTCCACGTGGGTCGTGTCCATCCCGTCGTCCACCACGGCCACGGTGACGCCCTCGCCCCTGGCGCCCTTCGCCCAGGCGGACTCGACGTCGATGTTCGTGTAGTCGGGGCTCTCCAGGTGCCACTGGCACGCATACAGGGGGTCGTTGATCTGCGGATCGTTCAACGCGCGGGTCTTCGCTTCGCACTCCTCCGTGTACTCGGTGTACTCCTCATCCTCGTAGGCGTAGATCGTGTAGGGCACGGGACGAGGCGCCAGCTCAGCGGGAGTGGTCACCCTGAGGTAGTACGTGCCCGGGCCGAAGTCGTCCAGAATCCGGAAGCCGTGCCGGAACCGAAAGACGAATCTCACTATCAGGGGATAGACATTCGCGGAGATCTCCCTGCCCTGGGCGTCCAGCAGGTCGGCGCTGATGGGCGCCAGGTTCGTGGTCCTGGCCTCGATGATCGCGTGCGTCGATTCGGGGAAGTACAGCCTGAAGTAGTCCGCGTCCTCTGCGGTGTCGATCGTACCCCCGGCGGGCGAGCCCAGCACCAGGCGCGCCGCCGTGCCGGTGGAGCTGCCCGGGTCCGTCACCGCCTGGGCGTGCATGGTGTACTCTCCCGGCTCCCCCTCGTAGCTGGCGACAACCACGTAGTAGATGCCTGGGGGCACATTGCTCCGCACACTGAAGTTGCGGATACTGCCCGCCAGGAGGCCGTCGTCACTGAATGAGAGCAGAGCCCTGCTGCTGTCGTACAGGCCGCCGACCGTATCGTACTCGCCCGTCGCGTATGCCCAGACGTCGGTGATGCCGGACGCGCCCGACAGGTCGATCTTGAAGACGTCGTGATCGTCGCCGTGTTCGATGCGTCCCGCCATCGACGACCCCAGCGATATGGGCGTGGCCGTGGCGAAGGTGTCGCCGTGGTCGTCGGCCGTCTGGGCCGCCGCGGCCCCCGCGCTCAGCCCCGCGCTCAGGAAGAAACAGAGGGCGATCAGGAGGAGTGCGAGCCGCCCCTTTCCCGGGAGACGGGAGATGGGAGATAAGGGTGAGATGGATTTCACTTTGCTTCAACCTCCGTCCGCCAGTTGGGACTGGAGATCAGGACGCCCTCCTGGCCGGCCAGCGCGTTGGCCAGCTCCAGCGACGGGAAGCCCGGTTCGGTCTCGATCAGGAAGCCGTTCTGCAGGAAGCCCAGCTCGGCGACCCTCTCTGCCGATATCTCGTTGTGGGAGAAGAACCCCCCGACCTGGGCGTCGTCCCAGCCGGGGTCCAGGGCCAGCAGAACGCCGCCCGGCAGCGTCATCAGCCCCCCTCCCGACTCGGAGCGGAACACCGGGCGGGCGTCGGGGCCGTGCCTGGCCTGCTTCCGGACGACGCTGTCCCCGGCGCCCTCCGAGACCACGACGTCCTCGGGCGTGTTGGCGACCGTCTTCTGGACGACCAGGTCGCCCTGGAGCACCACCCGCATCGTCCTGTCGCCGTCCTCCCAGGTGTGGACCGGTTCCTGGTCCGGGGCCGCTGCCGCTTCGGAGCGGGTCGCCTGCGTGGAGCGCTCCACCGGCCGCGCCTTGTCCGGCGGCTCGGGGAGCTCGATCGGCATGGGTTCAGTCGCCAGGATCGGTCCGGTGAGCACCAACCTACCCGTGAGCGTGCCCAACAGCACCACGGCAATGGCGGCTATGGCTGGAATGACAAGTCTGCCGAGTTTCATGTCGATCCCCTCTTTTCGGAATTATCCGGTCCCCCGATTATACACCGTCAGCGAAAATGGGACAACAGATGGGGTAGAGTAGTTTAGATAGAGGAGCCAAAGATGTCCCAGACAGAAACAGTTAAAGCAGTGGCCGCTGATGAGCCTACAGAGGCGGTCCGGTCCTTCGTCCGCACTGTGAAAAGGCCGCTACTCGGCGCAAGTACACCCCGGAAGGGAAGGTTCGCATCGTGCTGGAGGGCTTCCGCCGCGAGGTTACCGTGAGTGACCTGTGCAGGCGGGAGGGGATCAAGCCACACTCCTACTACTCGTGGACCAAGGAGTTCATGGAGGCGGGCAAGGAGAAGTTTACCCGCGACAGCGTGCGAGATGCCACCAGGGAGGAGGTCCATCAGCTCAAGCGGGAGAACGGAGAGCTAAAGCAGTTGGTAGGGGAGTTGTCCCTGGAGGGGTGCCGACTGAAAAAACGGCCATACCAATGCCTCAGGGGGCTGGCAGTATCAGCGGATGAGTGGCGCAGAGAAGGCAGAAGTGCTGACCAAGGTAACTTCCTCCGGTCTCCCCAAAGGCAAGGTCCTGGGTGAGCTAGGAGTCCCCAGCAGCACCCACTACCGGTCGCTGAGGCGGAAGGAGCAGCAACAAGGGCTTGAGGACCATGCAGGAGGTGGCAGGCCCCCATGGAACAGGCTCACCTCCCAGGAGGTCCACCGTATCCTGTGGGCAGCCAGGGAGATGCCTGAACTGAGCCCTCGGCAGTTGGCAGCACGGACCACGGACAACCAGGGCTTCTCCGTATCAGAGTCTACGGTATATCGGGTCCTGCGCAGGGAGGGGCTGGTGAAGAGGCCTGAGATGCGGCTGGCTGCAGGCAAGGAGTACCACCATAAGACCACGGGTCCTCACCAGATGTGGGCCACCGATGCATCCTACTTCAGGGTGGTGGGCTGGGGCTACCACTACCTGGTAACCGTCATGGACGACTACTCCCGCTTCATTCTGTTCCACAGGCTTCAGAGGGACATGACCTCCGACTCCCTCATGGAGGTGGTCCAGGAGGCCGTGGACAGGACAGGCATGGACCAGGTCCCGATAACAGACCCCGGAAGCTGCTGAGCGACAACGGCCCCGGCTATGTATCCAGGGCCTTCAGGGACCACCTGGGAATGGTGGGCATCAAGCACATACTGGCAATGCCCTTCCACCCCCAGACCAACGGCAAGCTGGAGCGCTATCACCAGACCCCCAAGCGAGACGTGAACCAACTGCCCTATGAGTTGCCTTCAGACCTGGAGGCGGCCGTCGTCGCCTTCGTCAGCTACTACAACTACCGGCGTTACCACAAGGCCCTGGGCAACGTCACACCCTCGGATGTCCTCAAGGGAAGGCGGCAGGAGATCCTACAACGCAGGAAGGAGGTGCAGGCTCAAACAATCCAACGGCGACGACGACACAACAGGACCTTAAGAGAGCTTACAAGACCTCAATCCGCCCCACGACCTCTCGGGTCTCAAAGTGTCCCACTTTTGCTGGTTGCCAACAGTCAGTGAAAGTACTGAGGGAATAACCGTCGTTGACTCGGTTGAGGTGTCAATAGACCAATCCGCAAGGCGTTGTCTGGATAGCGTCCCTTTGATAGTCGATTTTTTTCAGTGAATTGTTCGGGCCGTATCCGTTCGAGTCCACCGGCTCCGTGGTGATTGACGAGGCGGTCCCGCCACTGGAAACCCAACCCCGACCGGTCTACGGGATACTGGCCCTGGAGTTTTTGGGCGACAGGTTGATAGCCCACGAGTTGGCGCACCAGTGGTTTGGGAACTTGCTTACTCCCGCGTCGTGGCAAGACCTGTCGTTGAGCGAGGGATTCGCCACCTACGCTGAGTGGCTATTGTTAGACCACAAGTCCGGCGGAGGCGGTTTCCAGGAGTTCTGGGAGATGATCTGGCGTCCTGACTATGGGCCTCCGGCGAATCCCGACCCCGGTGCCCTTTTCAGTGGCGGCGTCTATGAGAGAGGCGCAATGGCTCTCCACGCACTGCGAGGCGAAATCGGTGACGAGGCATTTTTCAAGACGCTGCGTGAATACGTGTCTCGCCATGCCCCGGGCAACGTGACAACCGAGGATCTAGTCGCTGTGGCTGAGGAGGTGGCGGGCAGGGACCTGGACGGTCTTTTCGATTCCTGGCTCTTCGGCGAGACCACTCCGTTTCCACCCGAAAGCGAAAGAGCTCCGGGTAATCGGCCGGCGCCTTCCCCGGGTCGGGCTATGTGGCGGTGTCCACACGAACATCAATGACAGCCCCATCACCATTGGTCCCGACGACTCCAACCAGAGCCCCCGCAATGGCTACTTCCACCAGCCCCATTAATGATAAAATGAACGGCCTATGACAGCCAAAAGGACCAAGAACACCGTCCGAACGGCAGGAAATGCGCCAGCGTTCACCGGCGTTGTCCGCAGATGTGGGTAGGGCGACCCGCAGGGTGAACGAAGACGACGACGCGGACGCAATCGTGATTGTGGGCGAGATCTGCACGACGATGAAGCGGCTGCTGGGTTAATTCGGACCGTCCTGCCCATCGCGGCCGCGGCTCTCGCTGCACTGGCCCTGACCGGGTGTGAGCGTTTGTTCCCCGACGTCGAGGACTGGATCGCCGACTCGGAGACGCTCGCACGACGCTTCGACGCGCGCCTAGGCGACCTGAAGGAGTGCGCCGAGGAGGACAACTGCGACGAGGTGCCTGATACGGAGAGAGGCGCCTTTGCCACGTGCTCGTGGGTCGCATCGCGTGGGGAGCTTGCTCCGGAAGGGGTTCGAGGCGGCGGAGTGGCGGCGGTTCGACGTCCTCTGCGAGGGTCTGGAGGGGGTGCTGGGGCTACCGAAGGTTGACGCCCTCGGGCGCATCAATGACCTCGAGGCTGAGACGGACCGCATCAGTGAGGGAATCCGAGACGACATCGAACCCCGAGAGCGGGAAGATCTGCGATAGTTGGGCTTCACCAACCGCTGGGTTTCGTAATCGGGCCTTGGGCGTTTGAAAGCCTGCCTGGGAAAAGGCTTGCTCTCAACGGTCCTTGCCGGAGCGGCCTGTACCAGGAGGCCGCCTTGTGAAGCTCGAAGCTCCGCCTGCGGCTTGGGTCGAAGACTCCGACCTGCTTGCGCAGCCTGTCCTCGCCATCATGATGGGAAACTCCAAGTCGGAGTCGTTGGGGTCAGCACAGCCATCTCGTATCCATTCTCGAAACCGTCCAGCAGCAGGTAGGATGCGAGATCTACGTCGGACCCCGGCACCTTCACCTAGACCCGCGTCGGCTATCGGATGCCGAAGGGGGAAGGGCAGGGAGAGGCGTAGCAGGTCGGCGTTAGGGCCAGCGTGACACCCCTACGTTCCTCTGCCCCAACGCTTCACAACACAGGGATCACGAGGCCCCGGTGGGTTGACAGGCTGCCCAACCACATGTCGAAGATGGTGGTATCTACCGTACGCGATGGTGGGCCAGAGTGTACCGTACTGAGCCCGTCTCAGAAGTCTGATGTCCTCAAGGTCGTCGATTTCAGGGTGTCGGCTTTCGCTGACATGACGATATTCTCTGACGTATTCCTAAGCTAGTCATGCCGTAAGATACCAGAATAGGCCTGCCCCGCGTAGCGCGAAACCGGGCAAGAGGCTTTGTGAGACAGGCTCTACTGCGAACTTTTCGGTGGGACGTCGCGTTGTGAGCCCCTGTGAGCCCAAGCCCGTCGCTTCTTACGGTGACTGTGCCCCCATGGGCCTCGACTATAGCTCGAGTGATGGCCAATCCCAGACCTGTGCCGCCTATCCCGCGACTACGAGACTGGTCAGTACGGTAGAAGCGGTCGAAGACGTGGGAAAGGTCTGCGGCGTGGATGCCTCCAGCGACAGTTCAACCCGTCGAGCCTGAGATTGCGGCTGCCAGCGGTCCACGTCTGCAGAGACCAACTCGTAAATCGAGCTCGCTTCTAAAGTGAAGGAAGTCCTGGTCATGCCCGGCAAGGCAGTGATCCGTTACGCCATCCCAATGGCCGCCGACAGCCATACGCCAGGAGGGGATTCCTAGGAGGTTGTCCTAGGCAGCTGAGGCAGGCCTGCCGCGGATGGGTGTTCAGTAGCTCGAGTAGGAGAACCGATGCTGGATCTGCCGCTGCTGCACAAAGTCCACATTGCGCTGGTACCTCGCCGTGCATGATCAGTAGACGAGTGAGATCCCACCTACGGTCGGAGATTGTTCGATCACTGTCTCGGAGAAGTACGCCCGGTCATCATCAAGCCAACCCACTGGGGACTGCGTTTCTCCAACGTAGGCGAGTGTCCCAGGTTGAAGTCCTCTGGATCTTCAAATCTACGCCTCGAGCCACTTCCGCAGTTGGTCATTGGAAACCGTCCGTTCTCGTATTGGTTCGTAGTCCCAAATCACTACTCGGTCAACTAAATCGTCGCACTCTTTTGAGGCGGTGCTCGCTCGAACGAGCTGTAGAGAGCCGCCCCCAAGGCAATCGAGGATGTAGCGAAGCTCATCCAGTTCCGACTGCGTTGCGTCACCCCACGCTTTGCATTCAGCAGCAATCCATTCCCCATCTTCAAAACCAAACAAATCGATTTCCGCCACATGCCTGCCAGTCTGTGTGTCGGAGAAGCGCAAGTATCACATTCGGAAACATGTAGGTTCGGGATGTAAAGGGACTACTTAGGTCCATGGCATACGCTGCAAGTGCCTGTTGAAGTATCCCTTGATCAATCGCTGATGCGAGCAACTGGTTTACCCGATAACGCCACGACGCGTTTTCCGGCATCCGGTCGAAAGGCTGCTGCCCTTGGCAGCCAACGCATAGAAACTGATCGCCGACGTCGTTCAACGAATACCAAGCACTTGTACCGCAGTCGAGGCATTCTAGTTCGAGCCCTCTAAAGACCAGCCTCTTTCGGAGAAGCCATGAGAGCAGAGCACTTGCGAGGTCTTGACTGCCTAGTTTCTTGTGAACCTTGCCAAACAGAATACCCTTCGGAGTCAAATGTCTCTTCGTTTCGTCTGAAACCCTCTCCGATTTCATGATGTCCGTGAACAACTCAAGGACAGCATGGTTTCGCAGGATCATGTGAGCGCTATACTCGTCCGCGAGTATCCGGTTTATGCCATAGGTCATTGCTGCCTTGCGATCAAATGAAGGACGTAGTCCAGCCTCCTCGCATGCGCTCCTCAGAATGTCGAACGTCTGTGGATAGCCCAATGACGCTTCTCCAGCGCTCGCTGACGAGCCCCAATAGTTCAGCGTGATTATCGACTCCCCGAATCGGCCGGTGCGCGGAACGTTTGTCCCCATAAGTCGTACAGCCGTTGGTGGCGGTCGGAAGGACTCGATCTCGATATCGACCGTGATCTGGGTCGGCCGAGGGCAAGGTAGGGCGTGGTCATTGACCACAAATGAGGCGCTACCGTTTGAGAAGGCCATCGCTTCCTTGGACCGCCCAAAGAAGCGACGATGACGGCGGTCAATAAAGTTAATCCAGTCCGTTGGCGTCCAACCTACTGCCTGCACCTCGCAGAAAATAGTGCGAGCAATCTCCTGCGTGTCCATAGTCGCGCTCAAGAAGTGCAAATCGTCAACTCCGTCAGTTGATGGTCCAAGGCCCACCGGGGTGCGCCCCGCAGCGGCCACTATGGCTCTCGTCACGTCGGGGTGCTCTGCCTGTTCAGGTGTGACCCATGCAGGAAACACATCAGGTCAACGGTTTGCGCGCAGGTTCCAGAACAGACATGCGTCTTCGAGAGACGCACCGTCGCCCACGACGACCAACCTGTTAGCGAGAGACCGAGGCGAGTCCCTGTGGTCAGGAGGAAAGGACTGGCCGCCTGGCGATATCCCTGTGTGGTTCAAGGTTATGGCGGAGTGGATAGCACCGCCTTGAGCAAGGTATGGCGGGGATGGCACAAGGGGGTCTGGGTCTGGGATGTCGAGTAGCCAATTAACCAGTCCTTGCCCTGACGCGGGCGGTACGGTGTGAACAAGATCCCAGAGTTGCTGTCCCACTCCTAGGAACTGCGGGCTCCCGATGGGAACCTCGGAGACAGTCCCATAGCGGGCAATACGCTGTAATTCAGAAACAGGTGGGGCTTCGGACGAACGTTCGACGTCAACCAGATAGCTGGGCCCGCACGCTACGGGGCTGCCGTCTGGATTGCGCGTAGCTAGGAGGCTGTGCAATGATGGGGTGCCTCTCCAAGGGACAGGCTTCGTATAGTCGATCTCGCCAATCCGCCCTGTGATGAGTTTCTGCAACTGTGTCTTCAGATGTTCAAGGCCGTTGGGTATATACACGGTGTCTGGGAGAAGGCGTTGGATGTATGAAGACCATACATCGGCCAGTTGTCCATTCCTCACCGGTATTAGGTGGCAAAAGTTTCCGCCGGAAAACCCGCAGGCTCCCTGCACGACCCTACGAAAATCCTCGGAGTTCTCGACAAGAAACGCAGGCCGTTGAAATCGGATGAAGCGCTCAACCGTGCGGGTGCCGGAAATCTGGTGGTTTCGGTCCACTAGCATCTTACACTTCGGACCCTCTCGAGCGGTAGCGTAGTCGGTGCCCACACGTCTTTGATCTGTTTATCAAGAATTCTGAGCATCGGTCTGGCAGACAGGAATGTCACCAAATGGCACTGCTTTCTGTCTCACGCCTATCTAAACGAGTTGAGTTCCGTCTTATCTTTTCTGTCATCATCTCTGCCAAATAGTCGTACTCCCAGCTACTGTGGGAGGAAGAGGATGTGCTTCGTTGCAAAGCCCTCCGGCTCCAGTTATCGGGCCATTTCCTGCGTAGAGTCTGGGAGGCTGTCTCAGAAATGATGAAGGAGTCCAGTGTCACGGTGTCCAGTCCCAAGCGTTCACGCATCGTACCCTCAGATCACACAACTGTCTGTACATCCCAGTCTTGTAACTATGCTCGGCGCGTCCATAGAGCTGATTAGGATGAAGGTAGCAAACTGTTGATCTCTTGAAATAGCTCCTTGAATCGGCCAAGCACATCTCCCAGTCCCGGAATGACCTGCCCCCAATAGGTGTACCACAAATCATGAGACATTGATAGCGCTTGGAGCAGAGGAGGTGAGGATGGCCTCTGGAGCAGGAGGGCGATAGCCCAGGGCGCTGTGGGGGCGTTGGTGGTTGTACTCGTGGCGCCACTGCTCGGTGAGGACCTGCACCTCCCAGAGGGTATCGAAGAGCTCCCGGTCCAAGAGTTCGTCCCTAAGCTTGCCGTTGAAGCTCTCAACATACCCATTCTCCCAAGGGCTACCCGGTGTGATGAAGAGGGTTGTGGCTCCAAGGGGTGGGAGCCACAACCGCACCGCCCTAGCGGTGAACTCCGGCCCGTTGTCCGAGCGGAGGTGCTCCGGCACGCCACGCTGGACCATGAGGTCCCCCAGGCATTCAATGACATGGGGTGAGCGTAACGAGCGACCCACATGGATGGCCAGACACTCCCTGGTATACTCATCCACCACTGTCAGGAGACGAACAGGTTTGCCGTCACTGGTACGAAGGGCCACAAAGTCGTATGCCCAGACGTGGTTCCGTCGTTGTGGCCTCAGCCGCACGCAGGAGCCGTCAGTAAGCCAGAGTCGGCCCCGTTTGGGCTGTTTGGCTGGTACCTTGAGTCCTTCCCGTCGCCAGATCCGCTCCACCCGCTTGTGGTTCACTCTCCATCCCTCCCATTGCAGCATGGCAGTCACCCGCCGGTACCCATACCGTCCGTACCGACTGGCCAGCCGAACCATTGCCATCGTCAGGGCCTCCTCATCATCGGCCACTGTTGCAGTGTACCTCTGTGTTGACCGGGGTTGCTCAAGCGCCCGGCAAGCGCGCCGCTCAGAGATGCCATACCGTTCCCGTGCCAACTCCACGCATCTCCGCCGGCGGGCCGGGCTCAGAAGTTTCCCCGTGTTGCCTCCTTCAGAATCTGGTTGTCCAACGTCAGGTCCGCTACCGCACGCCTGAGTCGTCCGTTCTCCGCTTCCATCTCCCGCAACCGCCTCGCCTGGTCTATTCTCAGCCCCCCATACTGCTGCCGCCACCGGTAAAACGTATGGTCTGATACCCCGATACCCCTGCATGCCTGGGCCACCGTCTCCCCTTGCGCCAGGGCCACCTCCGCTTCCCGAAGCTTCCCTATTATCTCCTCTACACTGCGCTGCTTACTCGCCATTGACTACCCCCTCTCACCAGCTCCACTTTACGAGTTTATAACTGAACCAGTTTTTGGGGCCAGGTCAGGTCGGCAGGGGCTGGTCAAAGAAGCGTCCCGAGTTCCAGAGGATGCTGACCGACGCCAGGAGCGGACGCTTCGACACCATCGTCTGCTGGAAGTCCGACCGCCTGAGCCGGGGCATGTACCCCGCCGCAGCACTCATGGAGGTCGTCGAGGCCAACCAGATACAGCTTGAGGCCGTCATGGACGCCATCGACATGAAGACCTTCGGCCTCATGGCGGCCATCGGCAAGATAGAGCTTGACAACTTCCGGGAGAGGGCGTCAATGGGAAAGAGGGGGGCGGCCAAACGGGGGCGAATACCAACCAGCCAGGTGCCGTATGGATACACGATAGCAGAAGACGGCACGCCCCAGATGAACCAGGAGAAGGCGCAGATCGTGCGGCGCATCTACCATCGCTACATTCATGACGGAATGGGCGCCCGCGCCATCGCACGGCGGCTCGACGAAGATGAGGTCCCCCCGGGGACGCCGGGCAAGCAGTGGCATGATTCGCAGGTCCAGCGCATTCTGCGGAATGAGACCTACAAGGGCACCTGGTGGTACGGCAAGGCCCGTCATGTCTCCACGGAGGACGGGACGAAGGTATACGAGCAGCCGAAGGATGCCTGGGTCGGGGTCCCGTTCCCGCCGATAGTGGACGATGAGACGTGGGAGCGGGTTCAGAGCCTCAGAAAGCAACGGTGGACGCCGCCCACGCGCAACACAAAGGCGTTCTACCTGTTGCAGCACATGGTCAGGTGCGCGGAGTGCGGGATGCTCTTCGGATGCCGCACTACGAGACGCCGGACCGTTAAATACAACGGCAAGGTCTACAAGTACGACCTGGACCCCCCTCGCCGGTACTACAGATGCTACGGGGTGCAGAAGTTCCGCCTCAACTGCCGGAATCGCTCCTATATCAGAGCGGAGCGGCTGGAGGAGCTTGTTTGGGGCCAGGTCAAGAGGGTCGTGCAGGACCGCGACCTCCTCATCGCCGGCATCGACGCTCTCGACACCAGTGAAGACGGCGAGATGGCGAAGCAGGTAGCCAGGGCGGAGCGCGACCTGCAAAACATCCAACTGGAAGAGGACCGGGCGATCAGATTGTACGTGTCGGGGAAGATCACCGAGAGCCAGCTCGACCATCAACGCAAGTTCATCACCGAGCGCCTGGAGAACCTCCGCGCGAAGCTGGATGACTACCACGCACGGGAGTCGGCCGAGGTCGAGCGGCGAGTGCTGATGGAGTACGTTCTCGAGTGGGCGGAGAAGGTCGGCGAGGGCCTTGACGATCTGCCCTCCGAGGAACGGCGGGACGTGTTGCAAATCCTTCTCGACCGGGTCATGATCGACCGGGATAACAACGTAGTCATCACGTTGGGCATCCCTACTGATGATTTAGTCGCAATTGGAAACCCCGAACCAGCATGGACTTGAAGGCGACGGCGTGCTCGCGCTTGCGAGTGAATCGGGAGAATTTCCAGACGAGAATCTCCTTGAAGGGAGCCTCGGGCTTGTTGGCCTCGTTCAGCATCTTCTGGAACTCGGGCCGGTCGGCAATGCGGCCGCTCTCGGCCTCGTCCACGTACTCGCGGGCGACCAGGTAGTCGTTCTTCTCGGCGTAGTCCCTGAGCGCCCTTAGCTGGGCGGCGATGGACAGGTCCACGTCCTGGCGGTCGCTGGACACTCTTGCGTAGAGGGCCACTGGCGTGAGATCAAATCGCTCTGTCATCAGTCTCTCCTCCTTGTGTTTCACTCTGTCCTGTCCGGCGGGAGCGCAGCCGTTCCAGCCGCTCCCGTCTGCGCCACTCCCGCTCCTCCATGTAGAGGCGGATGGCTTCCCGCAAGAGTTCGCTCACGGTGCGGTCCTCCTCCTTGACCACCTGCCGCAGCTGCTGGGCCATCTCCGGCGGTAGGGAGAAGGTGATGGTGTCCGTGTTCCTGGGCTTGGTGGGCATGGCGTGCTTCTCTCGCCTGTTATTATAGCACAGCGTCTTACTCGTACCAGCTCCCACCCGCAGCCCTGCCGTCAAGGGAGCGCGGGCGAGAATCGGGCCGGAAGCCGGTCCTGGGCCTGCGACATTGAAGCTGCATGGGAGCAAGCAATTTCAGGCCAGGACTACGGGAGGAGCGAGGTCTCTCGCAAAAGAGCCGGTTCCGGCGAGAATTCCCGAAAGGGAAGTCGGCCAGCGGTTGGCCGCAGCCAAGTTGCAGCCACATCTCAGCAACATGGCGCAAGCGATCTTTTCCGTGGCCGTCCGGGGCTGTGCAGGTCGTCCAGGGGCCGTCTGAAGCCGTCAAATGCCGCTCCGGGAGCCGGATGTGCTGTCATACCCGTGTACAGGGATTTGCGTCAGTTCCCAAGAGGGAAGTCGGGGGTCGTTTTGAACGTGAAACAGGCGGGAAAGAAGGGAAGTGGAGCCAATCCTGCGAGCACTTTGGCGAAAGGGTTGGTTCCGGAAAAGTGGCAGCAGTTCCCCAAAGGGAAGTCATACGGAGAACGGGGTGATCAGGGCCGGTGGCGGTCGCAGCGCAGCCGCATCGGAGCAAGCAGTTCGGAGGCCCGTTCAGGCCGCGTGAGGCAGGCTGAATCCCCCCTACAGGATGGTGGGGTGCGTGACGGCGCGAGTGGCGTGGGCGGACCCCTGGGCGTTGGCAACCAGCGTCGTGCGAGAAGGCTGAGTCGGGGCCGGTGCAGTCAGTTCCAGGTCGGGCGCCGACCAGGGCGGTTCGACTGCACGACGGAGCCCGGGTCGAGCCGCTGTGCGGGATCACGTTGGCTCTGAAGGACCTGAGGCTCGACTCAGGCATGGTGTGTGAGGGGGGCCTGTGGACGTGCCCGGGCTCGTGCAGAGGCCCCCCTCACAGGGCCTGATATTTGGCGAGCCGGTTGTGGTGTGATACCCGTGTACAGGGATTTGAGTCCGGTGGACGGGTTGTAATCGAGGTCGTGGGCAAGCTGATACAGGTTTGGAACGCCCCCCTACAGGAGGTAGCCTGCGAGCACTTTGTCTCCGGGGTTCCTTCCACGGAGTTTGGACAACGCCCCCTGTGAAAGTTGCGGAAGTGCAATCGGGAAAAGCGGGTGCGAGTGGACAGTGCGCCCTACGAAAGTTGTAGAAGTGCAATCGGGGAGGCCGAAGGCGTGAATGAACAGGAATTCTACCCCGAATCGAGCCGGAGTCTGGACAGCCTGCGGCATATGCGGCTCATGGCGCTGCTGCGGGACATGATCGAAGCTGAGGGCAAGGTGCAGACGGCGGCGGCGCTGGGCGTCAACTACCGAACCCTGGTGCGTCACTAGGAGACGGGCCGGTTGACCGACCGGATGGCCGACGCATTGGAGCGGCACGTGGAGCGGCGGCTGGTGCGGTTGGAGGCGGGAAGGAGCGAGTCCGAGACGCCCTCTCCGACCGGAGCAGAGACTGAGCCGACGAAGCGAAGGTACGTTCGCCCAAGGACGTATCCCCAGCTGGTGACCCCGGAGGCCGAACCCGACGAAGACCTGGTGTACGGAAACGCCACGCCGGCGATCGTCGAGTGGCGGAAAGTGAGGGCCGAGTTCCTCAAGACCCGCACCACGCTGGACAGGACGGAGGTCCAGGAGCGGATGTTGGAACTGGAGCTCGCCCTCGTCGGGGAGCACGAGCTGACGCTGCCTCCGGCCTCGTTCCCCTGGGACGAGTTCGACCGGCGGGATCAGGTCTGGGAGCGGACGCAGGACCTCAAGCGGGTGCGGGCGGAGCGCAACCGGGCGTTGCTGCGGCGGTGGCTGCGCCGGGTCCTCACCGCCGGACTGTGGCGGAACTGATTTGGGAGGCAGACATTGTTCTTGACAACGCAATTACACAAGAGTATTGTTGTGTTATGATACCCCAGTTTGATGTAGACGGGCTCCTTCCGGCAGGAGTGCACTGGGCCAACTGGGACGAGTTGATCTACAGACTCGGGACCAACCCCTGGAGACAGCACCTCATGACCGGACTCAGAGCAGCACTGGAGAACTTGAAGGACGCTGGGCGCCAGACCGTCTATCTCAATGGGAGCTTCGCGACGAGCAAGGACCTACCAAACGACTACGACGCCTGTTGGGAAGAGGCTGGCGTCGAACCATCGACTCTCGCCCCCGTCCTCTTGACCTTCGATCCAGGGAGGGCCATACAGAAGGCCAAGTACATGGGGGAGCTGTTCCCAGCGTCAATCATCGCGGGTACAGACGGGCTGTCGTTTCTTGAATTCTTCCAGACAGACAAGGACACCGGGCGACCCAAAGGGATCATCGCCATAGGCTTGGGAGGCCTCGCATGATCAAGAACGAACGGCAATATCGGATCACCAGGGCGCAGGCGGATCGATTCTCGCAGACCCTCGACAGCCTCAGGCAGCGCTCCGGCGAGACCGAGGGAGTACATCCCCTTATCGCCAAAGCTCAAGAGGATGCGTTGAGGAGCCAGCTGGCAGACCTTGAGGGAGAGTTGCGCGAGTATGAATCTCTGAAGGCTGGCAAGTTCCCGATGGATGAGCTTAGCGTGGTCGCTGAACTGGCAACCGTTCTTATCAAAGCACGGGTCGCACAAGGCCTGAGTCAGAAGGACCTGGCAGAACGACTCGGGCTGAAGGAGCAACAGATACAGCGATACGAGGCCACTGATTATGCAACTGCAAGTCTGGCTCGAATCAAGGAGGTCGTGAGCGCCTTGGGCGCGGAGACTAGCAAGCCTGCTCTAACCACGGGTCCTCGCTGATCACGGATGCAAGAATTCGTGCATCTACTCTTTTGTGACAGGCAGTTTCGACAATGACGGCTCGAGAGAACGACCCTGAAGCCATCCGCGAGGAAGGTGACAACGTCCTTCTATCCCAGTTCCTTCGTGAGCACGGCGTATCGGCCAGGGCAGAGCGTCGCAGCCGGAGAGGCGTCCCCCGATATCCGCGTCGAGTTGAGAAGCGGGGATATGGTGATCCTGGAATGTAAATGGGATGGCTCCGCCAACCTCCTGGATAGTCAGCTCGAAGAATGGCTGGAAGACTTCCCCGAAGCTCTTGGAATGGTTGGCGTTCTCTACCCTGGCGGGTTTCGACATGAAGAGAACACGTACGATGGGCTTGAGGCCGCTACAAACCTCCAATGGTGGCTGCATGGCGGTGCGCAGCCTGTGGCATTTCCAAGCCAGCGCCGCGCTCCAAGGCGGCCAGAACCCGGTGGTCGTGAGCAATAGGCTGGGCCACGCCAGTTTGTCCATCACTTTGGACGTCTACGCTCACACCCTCCCCGGCTGCCTTTCTGCCATCCAGGCAGGCCGAAGGAGGAGGCGGGAGGTCTTCGACCGGGCGATGGAGTGGGAGGGATGGGAGTAAGCTATGCCATTGATAGATGATTTCGTCGATAACCGCTGGGCGGATGCCAAAGAGGAACTGAGGAAACTGGACCGGGACTTCGTTAGACGTGTTGAAGAGACAGTCAGATTGCAGGATTTGGGACCAGAGTCGCTTGGTGTCGGTCGTAGCCCCAAGCGAGGGCTTTCTAAGAAGTGGCACATCCTGTTGGAGGATTGCGACGAACTTGTTCGGAAAGCGTCTATTTTGCAAACGGCAATAGATTGCTTTATCGCCGACTCTGGTGGAGAAATGTCAAGCGTTGACGTTGGGAGGCGATTCTTTTATCACATGCAGTCCTGGTTCATACATGCACAGGCGTTGGCTGAATACACCCAACGTGTGATTAACAAGACCACCAAGCTGTACATATCTGATCCCGTATTCCCCATTTGGCTCAAACAAGTGATGCGGTAAATAGGCAACTTTCTTGCTTTTCTAGTCGTTACATGAATCTCTTAGCCGTATTTCAGATATAATACATGCAATAAGTTGGCTATTTCAGATAACTTGCGTACCGACATTGGAGGCACCCGATGGGTGACCGCGAAAAGGCCTTTCTTCGGCTCCAATTCAATCCCCAAATCCGGCTGGAGTTCCATGGTGCCACCATCACCTCCGACGCCGGACTCCTGGCATTCCGAGAACTGGATGACGCCCTGGACCTTACCCCCATAGCCTCCGACTATCTCCAGGAAAGCCGTACCGGCCGCAACATCCGCCACCACCTGGTCCCTCTGCTCCGCCAGTCCATCTACAGCCGCTTGGCCGGCTACGATGATACCAACGATGCAGAACGTCTTTCCCAAGACCCAGCCATGAGAGTTGTCGTGGGCTGGCAAGGCTCAGACCGCAACGCCGCCAGAACCAACACCATGAGCCGTTTTGAGACGGAGACTCTGACTCAAGAGGACAACCTAAAGGGGCTGGCCCTGATGAATCCCCACTGATAGTGAGGCGGACAAAAAAATAGCTAAGCGCCACAGGGAGTCTATATGCTGCCAAGTCACCAAGATAGTCGAGCAGGAAAGGAATAAATTTGTCCACGCAACGGGAAAGTCTTCGAGCACAAACATAACCGAGGATAATCTTTGGGAGGGTAGCGTCGCGGCTGGACTAACTCCCCAGAAATCCCATGACGAGTTCCTATACCCAGGTATGGGAGAGAGAGTAAAGTCAGGCAAGTACCGTCATCCACTCGCCGATCGAAACAGGATGGTATTTCAGCGGCTTGGCGGGATTCTGCATGAGCTTGAGGAGGACATTAACGCCCACAATGCCTAAGCCGATTTCCAGGCCATGGAGGGGCAGGCGTAGGTATCCACGGCGGCCGGCCCATTCCTTCAAGTATCTTCCAGGCCGCGGTAAAAACAATGTCTAGGGTTATGATCACGAAAGAGCCTGAGCTGGGGGACTTCGGGATAACACCCGGGGAATACGACCTCTATAAATATACTGGTTTTGATTCAGAACTGGCCTGGCTTTCCGCGTTCTTGGTCGGGTTCTCAGTCTTTTTCTCGGTCGCTTTCGTTATAACCCGAGACGTGTATGCCGGAATTGTTTGGGGTATATTAAGCCCCTTACCGTCTGGTATCGTTGCAGTGTCAGTTCGACCAGCCATTGTGCGGTTCAAGAGGTCCCGTCTGTTGAAAAGCCCTGTCGCCTCCCATATCAAGCTGTACGAAGAGGCAAGGGCTGCTTACCAAGAGGCCGAGCGGGCACGGTGGGAGGCCGAGAGGCCGCAACGGGAGGCCGCGAAAGCACGGCGCAGGAAACTCCGCGAACACTGGATGTCTCTAAGTGGGGACGAATTTGAGCGGGAGTTGGGGACCCTGTACAGACAACTGGGTTACCGCGTGGAATCGACTCCCAGTTCGGGGGATCAAGGGGTTGACCTTATCCTAAGAAAGAATGGCAAAACCACCGTCGTTCAGTGTAAGAGCCATCAATCCCCTGTCGGGCCAGCAATCGTCAGAGAGCTATTCGGGAGCCTAGTTGCTTTTCGTGCTGACAATGCAATTCTAGCCTGCACTGGAGGATTCACACGGGGCGTTAAGCAGTTTGTGCGAGGCAAACCGATAGACCTTATCTCCGCTTCAGACCTAGCCACATTGGGAGGCAGTGTGGAGGACCAGACGCAGGACATAACGAACAGTCCACCCGTCTGCCCTGTGCCAGGATGTGGGAACGAGATGGTTCCGCGGAAAGGGAGACACGGCAGACTTTGGGGGTGCCCGAAATACCCCAAATGCAGAGGGACTAGACGCGACTCCTAGCGCTTGCCGACGCTCACGTAGACCCGCCCAGCCTATTTCTCTTCTCGCCCCCGGGCCTAGACACACAGAGCGACGCCGGAGATGAGTTGGCCCGAGAGATGGACCTCCACTTCCCGTGCTGGGAGCTCACCCTATGAGGGCTCCGATGCGCCATGTTGCGGGCCAATCCAGCCAGCGTCGCGGTTTCTACTCAGGCGACTTGAAGAGTGATATGCGATTGCCAGCGATGTCATAGAATATGGCAATCGAGCCGAATCCGCCGGGAACCTCTGTGGGAGGCATTAAGGCGCCGCCGCCCAGGCTTACGGCCTTGTCGAGATACGCTTGCAGGTCGTTGACCATAACGGCGACGGAAGGATGGTTGGGCGGCATATCCTCTGTGTGCTGGAAGATGCCGCCGCCAATCCCTCCAGATTCCTGTTGGATAAGGCGGTAGTTGGCCTCCTCGTGATAGTGGATTTGCCAGTCGAACATTTCGGTGTAGAACTCGGCGAGCACCGCTGCGTCGCTGCATCCAACCTCGAAATGCACCACCGGCGGAGCGTGCCCCTTGGGCGGCATCTGTCCGTCCCATTCCGGCGGTAGCGAATACAGCCCTATGGTGTTGCCGGCAGGGTCCCCGAACATAGCGATGGAGCCCATGCCGGGCGCTATCTCCATCGGTGACATGATGGCGTTCCCGCCCATACCGGCCACCTTATCCAGCGCCGCTTGAAGGTCGTCAACCTGCACATAGAAGGTAACATAGCTGCGCGCCGGCATATCTTCAGTTGTAGGAAACACGCCGCCACCTATGCCGCCCTCGTTTGCGGATACCAAACCGTAGTTGCCCATCTCTTCGCCCTGCACGTCAATCTTCCATCCGAACAAGTCGCGATAGAACTGCTGCAAGACAGGCCCATCCGGGCCGGCAATCTCAAAGTGCACTACTGGGTTTCCCATTGTTTACCCCCCTCCACCTTCCTTCTGCGTTAAGCCGGCTTCAATTCTAGCTTGCTTTAGCCGTTGTCCTAATCCCTTGTCCTAATCCCTTGTCCCCGCGTCCCAAATCATTACCTCTTTATGTATCATAAGTCGATACTATCTCTAGTTTTGGGAACTTTAGGTAGAGGCTGGTGTCAGCGGGAGTTTTGCACTTGTCTCGACTTTGAAGAACTGCCCTATTCGCTTGGAGTAGAGGCACCGGCCACTTGGGGTTGTAATCACATAGGCAGAGTCCTACCCAAGGCATGGCCGATCACACTGATAGAGCGAGTTTAACATACAAGGTAGCGTGCGCACAGGGCAATGAGCTGTCGTGGCTGGTGACGGAGGAGCGGATCCTAGAGTTGGAGTTGGCCACGCCGGAGGAAGTTTGAGTTAAGTTGCGCGTTGACCGGAACGCCGATCTCAACGAATCAGCGGCCCACCGGTCAATGGTATGAGCATCCTTCCCCAAGGCCTCACCCACCGCAGTCGCGGTCCAGACCTGCGCCAGCAGAGGCTCGTGAGGAGCTAATCCGGAGTCGGCTGATCGTCTCCTTATATGAAGACCTCCCAGCGAAAAGTTCGCAATTGAGCCTGTCTCACAAAGCCTATTGCCCGGTTTTGCGCTACGCGGTGCAGGCCGATTCTGGTGTCTTACGGCATGACTAGCTTGAGAATACATCAGAGAATATCGTCATGTCAGCGGAAGCCGACACCCTGAAATCGACGACCTTGAGGACGTCAGACTTCTGAGACGGGCTCAATTCGGTACGCTCAGGCCCACCAACGCCTACGGTAGATACCACCGTCTTTGAGATGTGGCTCGGCAGCTTATCGACGCACCAGGGCCTCTCGATTCCTGCAGTGTGACGCTTACAAACGGAGGACCGTAAGGAACGTCTGAGGACTCCACTTTGGTCGCTCTCTGATACGCCTACCGACCATCCCTGTATCTCGGCCTTCCCCATCCGCAAACCGAGGCATAGGGTCGGTTAACGTGCGGGTCGGCTGGGCCGCGTAAGTCGCCAGGCACGCCCAACGCTCGTATCAAACGATAGAACGCTAGATACTCAGTTACTCGTGGGCAGTGGACGTGGAGCCAAGTAGCCGCGACGGCAGTTCACTAGATTCGATAACTGAGCCTCTGGCTTCCGCCGGGGCTTGTCCTCCGTAACTTGCCAACCAAGAACGGCGAGGCAGTCAAGGCAGGGCAAGGGCCGACTCGAGTTCCTGTCTTACGCTCATATCCGGAGTAATCAACTTAGCGAGGACATCTGCCGAAAACTGGGAAGCGTTTTCCCCGAGACCCTCAGTGTGCCTAGAACCTTCGTGGCAACTCCGAACACTATGCCTAGTGCTCCTTTGGAAGTCCCGTCTGGATGCGTCGCTCGGTCGCGAGCTTTCTTGAGTTCATCAAGTGCGTTCCCCACCCTGGTGCCGCGGTCGCCCACCAGTGCTTCCAGCACCTCGTCGTCCAGAAGGTACGATTCCAAAGAGTAGCGTTCGAGTACTCTCAGGGTCGGGTCACTTTTGAGAAGACGAGCACGATTTTCCAGAGTAAGGCGGTCGCGGTCGCGCAGTTTCAGAATAGACGTCCCTGGTGCGATCACCGAGGCTATCGCCGCCGCCCGGTCGAGTTCACCCTTGCCCCCGCTGGACTTGAACTCCACGCGTGGGTGTAGGTCACAGAAGATCTGCCGATATATCCGTTCGTCCCAGACGGGAATTCGATCGCTGACTTGACTCCCCTCACATATTACCAGGAATTCAGGAGCCAGAAGACTGGCCAAATCGTCCAACGCAACGGACATCGCCTCGCGTAGAAGTCTGCCTGAAGGTGGAGACGGCTTGAGTTGCACGTCTGGCGTTGGCCCCTCGACCTGTCCGAAGTCCAAGAAGGCAACTCGGCCGGGGACGTCGGCTGAGTTGTCGAATGCCCTACGGATCATTCCAACAGAGTGCGTGGCGATCCATAACTGGGACCCGCACGGGAGTAGTCGCATGAGCTCTGTTAGCATAGAGGCTTGCACGGCGGGATTGAGGTGGATCTCAGGTTCGTCCAGGCAAATCAGTGGGGTACCGAGCTCTGTCGCTGCAAGGTGGAAATCCAGCAGCAGGTCGAAGACGGCCTCCTCCCCACGGGAGAGGCTCTCGTAGCGGAATCTTCGGATTCCGTCCCTAGTAAAGTAGAAGGAACCATCCGATGTAGCATCCCCCAACGCCGTGAAACGCAGGTGTGGCAACACGCGCATGAGAGAGTCTTGCACTGGTGCCAGCATAGCTCTGACGGTCTCAAGGTCTCGAACGGCATCCCCGCTCTCCAAGTTTGACAGGACTGGAACGAATCTCGCGACAAGCCGCTGGTCGTGCTCGCCGAGAGCATCGTCTGTCTCGACCATGCGGTCGAGGCGATTGCGCTGTCGAAAGTCCTGCTGCTTTTCGATGGAGCTCGCTAGTGGTCCAACATCATTGAAATGAATACCATGATAGTCATTGTTCCTCTTGGGGGTTCAATCGTAACGTTGAACCGAGGAGGAACCATGATGTCTACCAAGAAGTACCGTATCAGACTGACTACCGACGAACAACAGGAACTCAACGCCTTGGTCTCACGCGGTCGGGCTGCGGCGTACAAACAGACCCATGCGCGCATTCTGCTGATGAGCGATGAGTCACGCTCGGACGGGGGAATGAAGGACGCGGACATCACCAGCGCGCTCGGTGTGGGACAGTCAACGGTCGAGCGAATACGCAAGCGCTGTGTGGAGGAGGGGGTCGAGTCTGCGCTGAATCGCAAAAAGCAACTGCGTCGGCGTCAAAAGAGACTGGACGGCGAAGGTGAAGCACGGTTGATAGCGATGGCCTGCGGGGAACCGCCGGAGGGGCGTGCCAGTTGGACCCTGAAGCTGTTGGCTGACCAGTTGGTCGAGTGTGAGATAGTCGGGACCATTAGCACCGAGACGGTTCGCCAGGCGCTTAAAAAAAAACGAACTGAAGCCGTGGCTGAAGCAGAGTTGGTGCATCCCGCCCGGTCAGAGCGCGGAGTTTGTGTGCGCGATGGAAGACGTGATGGAAGACGTACTGGAGGTCTACCAACGGCCGTACGATGGGAATGAGGTTCTGGTGTGCATGGATGAGACGAGCAAACAGCAAGTCAAGGAGACGCGAGTGCCGCGTCCCGCAGCGCCCGGCTTATCGGCGGCATACGACTACGAATACGAGCGCAATGGAGTGAGCAGCCTGTTCATGCTGTTTGCACCGTTGGACGGATGGCGCCGAGTCGAGGTCAGAGAGCGTCGCACGAAGGTGGACTGGGCGCATGTGATAAAGAAACTGGTCGACGAGGACTACCCTGACAGAGACCGGATCGTGCTGGTAATGGACAATCTCAACACTCACAAGCTGTCCTCGCTATACGAGGCATTCGAGCCTGCTGAGGCGAGGCGTATAGCTGAGCGACTGGAGATACACTACACTCCCAAACACGGGAGTTGGTTGAATATGGCGGAGATAGAGATCGGTGTGCTGGCTCGACAGTGCCTGGACCGACGGATTGCCAATCAAGACATCCTGCGCGGCGAGGTCAATGCTTGGCAGAATCAACGCAACCGGGATGTGATACGAGTGGATTGGCGCTTCACTACCGAGGATGCGCGCATCAAGCTAAAGTCACTCTACCCATCAATACAAAAACGTTGAACCACTAGCACGTCTGGAGTGTTTCTGTGGGCAGTACGCACATGAACTAGAGGTCCCAAGGGTTCCGAGGATCCCGAAGGATTGTTGTCGTGTAGGATGATCTCTGGCGTGACTAAGGTGGCCGTCTCAAGATCGAAGTATTCTTCGGAAATGCGTCTCCTGCTTGGCCTTCCTTGGGCTCTAGCCCATTGAAGAAACGCGTCAAAAACGGAGGACTTGCCTGAGCCATTTGGACCGAGCATCACCACGAGTTCAACATCGGCACCGAGGGCCTGGATCTCCAAGGAGCCGAAGCGCTTGAACCTACCGGGAATCCTTAAATCAGATACACGCACGGTAATACTGTGCTCTAACTCTCATTACCTTTGGATCAGCCGTGTTGCAGGCCTCCGCTTGTGACCACAGCCATCGGCCAGCAGCGTCTTGCACGGCGGTCTTCACAGCTCTTCCCTCTGGAGACGTGGACAGCCACTGAAAACAAATCGCCTAATGACTTCCATATGTTTCGAACCCATCCGAATTGTCCTAGCGCAGTAATTAGTGTCAATATGGCCTGTATGACAGTTTAGGCGAAGGCATCTAAAATTCGCTTCACGAAAGGTCTGTCCGCAAGTTCAACTCGTGTGTACCATTCTAGCAGGTAGTCCCCGAACATTGCTGAGGAATCAGGCAGTTGACGGATGGAATTCCATCCCCAGGGCTCGCGCTCCAATATCGGCAACAGAGAGTACGCGACAACTGCGTTCTCGTCTCTCTTGCGGGGGTCTCTACGAAGCTCCTCCTCCTTGTGTGATAACCATTCTCGAAGCGTGACACCTACAGGTAGTTGTCGCCCTTTGCAGGAAAGGAGCTTTTGGGTGTAATCAGCCAATGCTTCAGCATAGCCTTTCCAGTTGGAGTATGGAGGGCAGGAGGGCCACACTTCAGCCATCCGCCGGAGGGTGAATATCGAAGCCAATTCGCAGATGGCCTCGTGAAACCAGTTGTTCGGTCCCTCTCTGAGACTCTCATAGCCCGAGAGCACATGACAAAACTCATGGGAAAACTGGTATGAGAGCCTCGCCCAATCTCGGTCGCAGGAGGTCAGTTGTACGAAGTATGGACCGCAAGCCGAAGGACGGTAGTGAGTCCTTGGCCTCAAATCACTACTTGGTGCGGGCACGATCACTATGGTACCCGCAAGAGGACGTCTCTGAAATCGATCAAGATGAGAAGCTGCATTCTCCAGCAAGACCTTTACATCTTTTGGTTCGGCCTCACCCCAACCGAAAGGCATAACCGCAATCTTCATCTCCCGCACCAACCTCAGCCGTCGTACAAACCGAGTTCCGATTGTTCTGTTGCCTAATCTATCTCTTTGCTAGATTGGCGCAATTTTCGTTCGATCTCCTCTTGCACCAAGTGTTGGTCGTTCTCAAAGCTGTCGACAAGATCAAATCCTGCTTCAGTCACGCCAAACACCTCACCATTTGAGCTGTCATCTTCGACCACGAGCCTTGCGTCAACGAGTTCATTAAGGGCCATTTCCCCCGTTGCACCCGATCGCAGGTCTTCCAGTCCCCCAAAACTCTTGCCGTTGGTCCTGACTACTGTGCCGCTCGGTGACTGTAATCGCTGTATTACGTGTAGCTTGCTTTTCCATCGCCTCAACCAATAGATTTGCCGCGTCACCTGAAAGTGCAACGATTCCACCATAGGTAGGAGTCTTCACTCTTGCAGTGGGATTTGAATCGTCTTGAGATACGGGAACCAGCGCAGCCTCAAAATCCCCAGCTGAGTGCCAGTCAGTGCCTTCTAAGCTCACCGAGCATCCTGACTGCTGCAATCGCTGGGCCAATTCTTGGCGCCGTTGTGAACTGTTGTCGAGTCGAATCGTATGCCGGCCCGCAATGTCGCTAAAGGGCCGCAAGCTACCCAGTTCCACTAGCACCGTACGTCGCTCATCGCGTCCCATCGCCATACCCGCCTCAAACAGTACATTTGGCCTCGCTTGACCTGCAGCCACAGTCTCATGGGGAGACTCACTCGCCTCCCAAAGTTGCTGTCTCAGCCGAGCATCGTCGTCAGGTGTTAGAAGTACTACAACAGCCTGGGCACGCGAAAATGCGCCATCAAGGATCTCGCCTATGTATGGTGATGGTCTACCTGCAGCTCGCACGGCTTCGGACCACTCCAGTGGATGAAGATCTATTGCTCTGAGAAAATCGAAGAGCGCGTCACGAGCCACAAGATTCCTGCCATGAACTACGAAAACCACACGAGCAGCACTGGTATGTTCGTCCTTGGTCATGCCAGCCTTAACCAACTGAGCAGGTCGTGGGCTACCCTACTGTGGGACACGAGCACCCGGCCGTGATCGAGAACCTCGCCGTTCAGTCGGCTTCGGGCCGCGATCACCAGATTCTCCTGGAGCACCGTCTGATTCTTGAACACGTCCTTCCTGGACTCGAAGAGGTGGATGGCCGTGGGAGCTACCCTTCGGAAGAAGACCTCCCTGAACCTACGGAAGTAAGGCCCAGAAGCAAAGCTCCGTGGCACGATGTACACCAGCGTGCCGGTCTTCGAGAGAAGCTCGGCGGAGATCGCCATAAAGATGGCGTAGATATTGGGCTGTCCATGCACGACGGAGGCCCACGCAATGGCTCTAGGGTCGTCCTTGCCTATCTTGAAGTACGGGGGATTGGAGATGACAAGGCTGTACTCGGTCCTGCCCTTAATGATGCTCGGGTCGCCTCCGTTGATCCTCGACATGGCTGCGAGGGCCTCGGCGTGCTCCAGCACAAAATCTCCATGTTTCACGTCGAAGGTCATTGCCACGCCACGTTGAGCCAGCCAGTCTCGCGAAAAACTGAGCATCAACAGGGAGAGAGCCGCCAGCAGGCCGTCGGTCTCATAGGCATCGATGTGGAGCGCCCTGACGATGCCACTGCGGCAGGTTGCTTCGCAGACGGCGGCCGACAGAATACCCATGCCGCTCCCGGGGTCGAGGACTCGCATGTGCGGATCCGAGTAGGAGCAGTACCTCGCCATGAACGTTGCGATGGCAGGGGGCGTCAAGTAGTGTCCGCCAGCCATTCTTCCGGTGGTTGTGCCGGGAGAACGAAAGGTAGGCCGCGCCCAGGGCCTCGGCATACTCCAACGGGCTGGAGCCCGCGGAGGGGACCGGAACGTTCAACCCTGCCGGAAAAGTGCCGAGCTGGATGGCCGTAGCCTTCTCTGTCGAAGCATTCATACCTATATGTTCCATGTGTTCAATCATCTGGCTGGCGCACCCGGTAGCTGCCGCCGGATGCATCGGCCCATTGCATCTAGAGCAACTGTCGTATCTGACCTGTCTTAGAGCGTCTAACAAAACCTAATAAAAGGGGTTAGAATCTGGACATTCTCTGGAGGAGGATGACCTAATGTCTAAGCCCCTTGTAAGCGATGAATTCTGGGAACTGGTGCAACCTTTACTGCCGCCACAACCACCGAAGCCGAAAGGAGGAAGGCCCAGGATACCTGACAGACAGGTCCTAAGTGGGATACTGTTCGTGCTAAAGACAGGCATTGGCTGGGAAGACCTACCCAAGGAGATGGACTGTGGCAGTGGGATGACCTGCTGGAGGCGCCTCAGAGATTGGCACCAGTCGGGAGTCTGGGAGCGCATCCACTTGGTATGCCTTGAGCGCCTGCAAGCAGCTGAGCGCATAGACTGGACTCGCGCAGTGCTGGACAGTGCTTCAGTGCGAGCAGTTTTTGGGGGCAGAAAACAGGCCCCAACCCCACGGACAGGGCGAAGGCGGGTAGCAAGCATCATATCATAACCGATGCCCAGGGCATTCCACTGGCGGTCAGGTTGACTGGCGCGAACGCTCACGATGTCACCCAAGCCCTTGAGTTGGTGGATGCCATACCTGCTGTCAAGGGCAAGCGAGGCAGGCCTCGCAAGCGTCCTCTTCAGGCGCAGGGAGACAGAGGGTATGACTCTGAGCCTGTTCGCAAGGAGTTGAAGAAGCGACATATCTGGCCGCTGCTGGCCAAGCGAGGTGAGCCGCATGGCAGCGGGTTGGGTGTGCATAGATGGGTGGTTGAGAGAAGCCTGAGTTGGCTTCATCAGTTCCGACGCTTACGGGTTCGATATGAGCGCAGGGCAGACATACATGAGGCTTTCTTGGCCATAGGTTGTGCCATCATCTGCTCTCGCTTTCTGTTCCAATAATGGTTTTGTTAGACGCTCTTAGGGTCGTAGCTGTTGGCGAAGACCACAAGGACATTCTGCGGGATGAACCACTGGGTCCCACGGCGCAAGGCTTTCAGGCCCTTGGACCTGATGTTCCGGCGAACCGTCTCCTCACTCACATTTAGGTAGGACGCCGCTTGGGGCACGGTATATTCCTCGGGCATGTACATGGCTCGTTCCTAGGATGGTGGATACCCTGATGTAATGTACTACATCACCCTCCCGGCCGTCTCTACTTGTCTGCCGTCTCGCCCCTGGGCGTCCGGCGGTCCACAGTCATTGTTCTGGTGATTCGGCACTTCGATGTGTCATCACCTCGGCGCCCTCACCCTGTGTGTTATGGACCGACCCGCGCCCCCAAAGGACGCTGCGAGTCCGCCGTCGAAGCGTAGCCAGTCCTGACAGTCCGAGAACACCTCTTCCGGCGCGAAGTTGAACTCCAGGATTTGCCCTGCTCCTTCGGGCTGCCTGATAGACCCGCTTTTCGTCAGTTGCCTGTAGAGGTACATCGCAGTCTCGATGACTATCGCATGGCTGTATCGCACGCCACAGACGGTTATGTGGCTCAGAATGTGAATCTCACTATCCCTAACGACCCTGAACCTGGCCTCGTCACTCGTGCCTCTTGGGACCATCAACCGCTGTAATGGCGGGGAGTGGGCCGCTTCTGTGTTGACCATCACCCTTATGACGTCCTTTAGGGTAATTCCCCGGTTGTCGAACAGGACCAATTGCTGTCCGAGCCACGCATCACAGTCAGGACTCGGGTCCGACTCCGTGTCAAACAACGCCTCCGGCCTTATCTTCCAAGCGTCTTCAGGCGTCGGCTGGCTGAGCCAGTCCGCCATTCCGTTCAGCGGCCACTCGACGGCAAAGCTGAGCCGCTGCGGTCCCATGGGCATAACATGGACGCCCTCCGGCTCTCCGGTCTCCTCGTCCAGCTTCGTGAACTGCGCGTAACCTCCGAAGATGTTCACCGGCACAAGGGTCAGGGTTCTCCGGTCCCCTGTAATCCGGGGGATTCTATCGAAGCGCACTCCCGCAATTTGACAGAATTCCGCGTCCAGCAGGCGCCGGTTCCGCTCGTCGCCCAGCACCATCTTTCTGAGGAAGATAGCGCAATGCCGTGCAAGCGACGCCGCCGCATCGCGAAACCGACGACGGGGCAGGTCGTCGCATCCGTCGATTACGAGTTGGAGGTCAATGATCGCCTCTCGGATTCTCTCCGCCTTGTCTCTGCGGCCCACAGACACGGGAGTACCTTCTGTTGCGACGAACTGAATTGGCTCTTTAGACGGCCCTGAACCTACCCCATCCGGCATCGGTACCCTCCCTTTTGCAATCCCCGGATTGCCACGTACATTCATCCCAAGCCCGCGACCTATACAAGCGGAAATTCCGCCCCAACTCCGACACATACTTCCTCCCCAGACCGTCCCTGTTCTCTATGAGCCAGTCGGCCAGCGTGGTCGTGCCGGTAGGTGCGGCCTTGGAGGTGAGCAGGCCGGCAACCTCGTCGCCGGTGAGCGCAACGTCGCCCTTGAGCAGGCCAACCAGCTGGGTAAGGCCGAGACCCACCCGCGGCGGTGCGTGCACCATTCTCGCATGGATGCCCATCGCGGAGGCCAGCAGGCGAAGCAACTCCTCGAAGGAGAAGGTCTCCGGACCAGCCGCGGCGGCGACGGAGTTCTCGCTCCGGGAACCGGCCTCCTCGTCGCCGGCGCCCCTAAGCTAGGGTCACAAAGGCCAAGGCCTTTCGCCAAGCCTCCGTATCGTTTCCACCCACAACCTTGATTGCCAACATGACGTTGGCCATCCCACACTGTACGCGGCCACTGACCATTCTTAGGAGCCCCGGACGAGCTGCCACAATCTCCCCGCTTCCCTAGATAGGCCAATGCCATGATGCAGGACTTCACTGCCTATCTTGTTGAGCGTTATGCTGGTTTCCAGGAGACCTTCCTTCCCGTGATGCTTCTTCGCCCACCGATCTATTGCCCCGCGAGCGACTTGCACCAACTGTCTCTGTTTCGACCGCCCAGTGAACTTCCTATCTATCAGTGTATTGATGTGCTCTACGTACGTATCCCGAAAACTTGAATCTATGGCTGCCGCGAGGGCGTACTCTGATCGCTCCTGTAGGGGTCTTATGAGTGTCGTAGCCACCGTCCATCGTCCCGCTGCCGCCTCCATGCGAATTGCGCAAGCGAACTCGTAGACGTCTCGCGTCGCATAGTCGAGAAACTCACCTTGGGCCGACTCAGGCCAAGGGGTGTCGCGTACAAGCGTGGAAAGCGCGGCGAGCAGCTGATCAAGATACCCAAAATCTGCACCAGCGTCCTCCGGCAGTCCCTCCAAGTCGGGAGCGTCGAAGTCGATTTCGAGTGAAAGCCGAATCATATGTCTCACAGGCGTCCCTCAACTAGCCAGGCGATTTGAAAACCCTCTCCCATAGAATCACCGGACACGTTCGTCGCATCATGCACGTCCATTTCTCTCCCTCACAGCTTCTCTTGCTCCTGCGTCTCCCCCTTCGGCATCCGGTAGCCGACGCGGACCACCAGCGGAGTGTTCTCCGCAGCCGTGGCCGACATGATAGGGGGACTTCAGTCCACCGGGAGCCGCAGCCGCACCCACAGAGGCATGTGGTCGCTCACCTTATGCTCGAACCTCGCCGTGAAGCTCGACCTCTCAGCGGTCGACAGTTCCTGGTAGGGCCGACCCAATATCGCCTCGCTGAAGAGGTTGCCTAATTCAAACACCCCGTAGTCCGGCCCTCTGGCTTGGCTTCCCATCGCCGCGTTGTCCATGTATGTCGGCAGACGCGAATCCCGATTGAACAGGCCTATCTGGTCGAAGGTCTCCGACATCTGGGCATTGGTCCGGAAGACCTCCTGCCGACCTGGGTGGATATCGAGGAAGGGGAAGTTGACGTTGGCCCCGTCCAACTCCCCGTTCAGCGACTTGATTCGCTCCTCTATCCGCGCCCGGTCCCTGGCGGGATTGTCGTAGTCCAGGTTGAGGTCGCCCAGCAGCATGAAATTCGGGTAGTAGTCATGGCTCTGGGTCCTGAACCGGCTCATGATCCAGTCGACCAGGGCATTGAACTCCTGGCGCCGGTCGTCGATGTAGTTCCCGAAGTACAGGTGGGCGTTGACGGCCATGAGCTCATACGACCGGGTGCCGGGATGCCCGGGTATGCGGAACGCCACGCAGAAGGGCTGGCGGATGAAGGACAGGAAGACGCTCAGTTTGAGCCTCGGCTTGGTCTTGCGCCTTCCCGACCGGTAGTCCGCCAGCCTCTTTGCGTAAGGCCCCAAGTCGTCGACAAACGCCTTGTAGTTGTCGGCGATGGAGTCGATGACCTTGGTCCGGTCGTAGGTGACGTCGCTGGCGACCTCCATCCGTTCCACCGTATTCCAGCGGTAGATGAATCCAAGCCGCTCACCCAGTCCCGGCTCGCCGGGGAAGACGCCGGTCAGGTCCGAGACCACCATGCTGAACTCCGGCCCAAGCAGGGACATCAACCGCCGCAGGCCGCTGAGGTCGTCCATTATCTCCTGAACAGCCAGCAGGTCGAAGCTGCGGCAGACATCGGCCAGGAACTCCCAGGTGTCGGAGTTGCGGCTCCGGGATGACCCCAGCTTTCGTATGTTGAAGGACCCTAGGAGCACCGAGCCGTACTCCCTCTGCGGCAGACCGTACCGCCGTGGGTCTTCATCAAGTCTAGCCCTGATTAGTTTCCAGTCGGCTGATGTCAATTGCTTGGCCATTCTGTCCTCCATTCAAGTCAAGGTAAGTCGTTAGCGCCGTCAACGCAAGGTGTGCCCTCGTGCAGGGTTATGATGTCCCCCGTTCCCGCTTCTGCCCCTCTCCATCCGGTAGCCGACGCGAGGCTCGTTGAGGATGTAGGTGGGGTTGTTGGCGTCGTCCCCCAACTGGCGCCGGAGCTGCTTCGCCACAGTGCGTACCCGCTGCAAATCGCCGAAAGCAGTCCGTGTCGCTAGTCATCCAGCAATCCGTTCCGCACCGCCCAGACCACCACCGCCTCCTCACCGTCCCTGCGTGCCCGGCCACCTCGAACTCCCCGGACCCCTCCAGTATGAACCGCAGGACGCCCCTCATCACCAACAAAGGTATAGACAAATGCCTATAAACGGTGAGGTTCATAGGCCCTTGATGCCTTCAACTCCTTGGACTAAATTCTAGGATAAGAATGAATGCTGGACGGGTATTTCCACCTAGCCGGTTCGACCACTTTGGCCCTCTCCTTTGGAGACTGAGACCACCGCTCCGGATGGAGGGACATATCGCATTCCAGCCGCAGTCTGCCGTAATCCAATCTGATGGAGACGAGTCCTGAATCCATTGAGTACAGCGGCCAGCGGGTTCCCAGCTTTCCTGCGGAGCCTAGACCTGCCGGAGCCGGGCGAGCTGCGCCGCGTGGCCAGGGTCTATGTCTGGGGACGCTGGTTCGTCTGGACTATTGCCACCTTCGCCTGGCTGTACCCGCTCAACGTCGACGAGGTGGTGTATGGGCCGAACGTAGCCCTTGCAATACTGCTGCTCGCCACCAACGGATACCTGCACTACCGGCTCGCCACGGAAAGGACCGTGTCCTGGCGGTGGATGCTTGCGCTGAGCGCCCTGGACCTGGCGATGCTGAGCGGCGGCGTTGCGGCGCACCGGGGGTTCGAGACCCCCTTCTTCGTGGGGTACTACCCATCCCTCGCCCTGTTCGCGGTGGTCTTTGGATCGGTCAGGCTCACCCTCGTCTGGGTCACGATGGCGGCGGCCTTCTACGCGGCGCTCTGCCTCGCGGTGGAGCCCGGGTTGGACTTCTCGGCCAATGATGAGGAGATACTGCTCATAAGGGTAGCCGGGATGTACCTGGTGGTGGTTGTCGTCAACCTGATCTCCAGGGTGGAGCGGATCAGGAGGATGGAGGCCGTGGAGAGGGAGCGGGTGCTTCAGAGGGAGCGCATCGAGCTCTCCCAGGCCATCCACAACACGATGGCCCAGTCCGCCTACGTGATCGGGGTGGGCATCGAGCGGGCGAAGGAGCTTGCCGACCGGTCGAACGAGGAGCGGATGTCCACACTCGAAGAGACCTCGGCCCTGTCCAGGTCGGCGATGTGGGAGATGAGGCACCCGATGGAGATCGGGGAGATCTTCGAGGGGATGGAGCTTGGCGGGGTGCTGGAGTCTCTGGCGGCGACCTTCTCGACCATCTCCTCCATTCCCGCCGACCTGGTGCAGTCGGGCGTCGAGCCGCCCCTGCCCACCGCAACGCGGGGCGCGCTGTTCTCCATCGCCTTCAACGCCCTGACCAACGCGCTCCGCCACTCCAATGCGAGTCACGTCCGCGTCGGCCTCGACTTCGAGCGCGACGGCCTGCGGATATCGATATCCGACGATGGGACCGGCCTCCCTGAGGACTACGCAACGCGCGGCCAGGGCTTCAGGAACATGAGGGAGGAGGCCGAGCGCATGGGCGGCAGGCTCGTCGTGGAGACGAGCGGGTCCCAATGGAGAACCGCCGTGACCTGCGTGCTTCCCTATAGGCATATGAGAGTGGGGCGGAGCAACGTAGGGAAGTGTCACGCTACCCCGACCTACTATGCATCCGCCTCTCCCTGCGTCTCCCCCTTCGGCATCCGGTAGCTGACTCGAGGCTCGGCAAAGACGCAGGGCGGGTTCTCCGCGTCCTCCCAGACTTGCGGCGCTGTCTCACAAGATGGGTGCGGAGGGCCGCACATCCCCCGACGTATCAGGACCTCCAAACCCATTGCAGCAGCTGGTCGTGGGTCACCCCCCCCGGGGGCTGATCGACAGATCGACGGGCATCTGGTATCAGGTCGGAGTCTCCAGGCATCAGAAATACTTGCGGCGGTAACCATTCCGATCCAACATTCGCGGTACACAATAGACACGAAATACTCAGGTACTCGTGGGCGGTCGATCTGAAGGCCACCATGCAAGATCAGTCTGACGGTCGAGGCTCCTGCTCCTCCTCCGTCCGGCAGCCGACGCGAGGCTCAGTGAGGATGTAGGTTTGGCGCTTCCGCATAATTCGGCTCTTTCCCTGTACAACCTTGATTCCCTCGTAACAAGGCCTGTTTGAGATGAGCCCTGGCGTGCGAAGGTGGTCTGGAGCGGAGGAGGCCACGGGATGCCGGTTGCTGGCCTCACCGCCCTATCTGCTGCGCTCAGGACAAGCGTGATCCCGTTGCGGTACCCCTTCCGTGGCTCAGGGCACCCGGTGGAAGTTGTGGAGCGGCGCCCTCATGCGGCCGCGACCGCAGGTACCGTCCCGACCGCCCGCTGAGCCGTGTCCTCCATCTCCACCAGGCGTGCATGGACCATCCGCTTGAAGTTGCACGCCAACGCCTTCAGGTAGACGGCAAGCCGCACCCGACGGCCCCCTCGCACCCGCAAGCGCCCAAGCCCGTGGGCGCGCTTCAGCTCGGAGTTCGTTCCCTCGATACCAGCCCTTATGTCATACCGCTTGCACCACTCCTCGGTGGCCTCGGCCCTCCGGCGCCGCTCGATGTTCACCTTCACCAGGTCCGCCTTGAGGACGTAGGCCCCCGCACGCCGGTCCAGCTTCACTGGGCAACGGGATCGCAAGGGGCAGGGCTCGCATGTTGTCCCGGCAAAGTGGACCTCTACCCGCTCCGGCGCATCCTTCAGCTCGTACTCCTCGATGGACGGGTGGCCGGCGGGGCACACCGTGGCCTGCTCCCCTGTGACGTCGATCTGAAAGTCCGCGGCGGTGAGCGGCGGTGGTCCGTCACCCTCTCCTTCGTGCGAGTTCCCCGGCGCCGACCCCGCCACCGGGCTCACCAGTTCCGTTCCCCGGCGCGAGGCTTCGAAGGCATTGCGGCCCGACCCATACGCCGTGTCGGCGAAGAGCTCGTCCGGTCGGACCTTCCGCTCCGCGAGCCCGTCAACGACCGGCACGCTCACGTCGGTGTCGCTCCCACTCGAGGGGGTCACCTCCACGTGGGTGATGAGCTGGGTGGCGTTCTCCTCGTGGCAGGTCTCCGCCACCTGCACCTCGTACCCCTTCCCCTTGTGGCCGCTGTAGGTCACATCCGGGTCGTGGGGCGATTGCAGCGAGTCGGCGGACACCTGCTTCGGGTCCTTCAAGGCCACGGGCACCTTGCATTCCCCAGCATCGTCGTCATCGTCCCTGGGGCGCCCGTCCTGGTGTTTGCCCACATGGCACTGCTCCCGCAGCAGCCGCTCCAGCAGCCGGTACTCCTCCAGCTGGGCAGCAGTCGTGCCATGGAACCGGTCCACCAGCCGGTAGAGGTCCCGGGCACAGACCGAAAGGCGTCGCCGACCCTCCCCCGTGCGGGCGTCCTCGTAGTGGGTCGCCTCGTCTTCTTCCTTCAAATAGCGCCCTAGGAGGCCCTCCGGAACCCCAGGGCGAAGCTCTGGGTGCTCCCAGCGCAAGGCCCGCAGGAACAACCGCATCGTCTCACAGAACAGGCCCAGCCGGGTGAGTGTGGCGATGTTGCTCATGATGTGGGTGGAGTCCAGCCGTTGCTTTCCGGTGCGTATGCCCAGCGCCTGGATGATCCGGTCCGTGGTCTCCTGGAAAGCCAGCCGGCCACCGTCGTGCTGCATCAGGCGAACTCGGAAGTTGTGGAGGGTCTTCTGGGGCAGGTGGGTCTCCTCGATGTCTAGCCGCAGGGCGTGGTGCCAGAGCAGGTTGAACTCTAGGGATACTCTGAACAAGTCTGGGCATAGTAGCATAGAGAATAGCACTGTGTTCGGGGAGATAATTGATGGACCAGCCAACATTTGCGGACTTGGAATACGAGAGCAAGAAGCGCAAGACCCGCCGGGAGATATTCCTGGAGCGCATGGATGCTCTGATCCCGTGGGAACAGATGGAAGAGCGCATCCGTCCGTTCTATCCCAAGGCGGGCCGAGGCCGTCGACCATATGAGTTGTCGGCGATGGTGCGGATACACTGCGTGCAGTTGTTCTACAACTTGAGCGATCCTGGTATGGAGGACATGCTCTACGAGGTCGAGTCGGTGAGACGGTTCGTAGGGTTGAAGCTGTCGGGCCCGCTGCCGGACGAGACGACGATTCTGAACTTCCGCCATCTGCTGGAAGAGCATGAGTTGGGGCAGAGTCTGTTCGAGGAGATAAACCGTCATCTGGAGTCCCAGGGACTGCGGCTTCGGGAGGGGACGATCGTGGACGCGAGCATCATAGAGGCGCCGTCATCGACGAAGAATCGTGCGGGTGAGCGAGACCCTGAGATGCACCAGACGAAGAAGGGGAACGAGTGGCGCTTCGGGATGAAAGTACACGTAGGCGCTGACGCTGAGACGGGAGTGGTACACAGCATGACTACGACGCCAGCTAACGTGCATGATGTGACAGAAGCGCACCGATTGCTGCACGGTGGAGAGAAACGAGTGTGGGGGGATGCGGGGTATCAGGGAGTGGACAAGCGGTTGGAGAATCGAGAGTTGGATGTGGAGTGGCGAGTGGCGATGAGGCCCGGCCGGCGACGGCACCTGGAGCCTGGCAGCCACGAGGCGTTGGCGGAGAAGCGCAAAGCGTCGGTCAGAGCGAAAGTGGAGCATCCGTTCCTGTACGTGAAGCGGCGCTTTGGCTACGCCAAGGTGCGCTACCGAGGGTTGGCTAAGAACGCGCAACGGCTGGCATTGCTACTGGGGCTGGCCAACTTGATGACGGCAGAGCGCCGTCTGGCGGCATGAGAGGGGCGCAGTGAGCAAATCACGGCCGGGGAGCCGCGATGGCTCCGAAAAGCCGCTTCGAGGCCACAACAGACACGGTCTGAACACCTCAACCACGACCTGGAACGTCACAAAGATGCCTGAACATCTCCAAAGAACGGAACCACTCTGCCCATCCACGCTTGCGCCGAGTTGTTCAGAGGTTCCCTAGTTGTTCCAGAGCTTCATCGTCGGTGAGGTTGAACATCTCTTTGAGGAGGTGGACCCCGAGGACGGTCTGCACCGCCCGGTTGGGACGGCCGTTGTCCACGCAGTACATGGGAGCAAAGCGCTCCTCGTCAATCAGGGGGAGCGCCTCGTTTCGGAAAACCTCGGCCCAACTTCTCTCCAGGCGCTTAGCCTTCTTCGGCGTCACCAGGAACTGGGACTGCCAGAGGCTCTCTTGCGGGTCTCGTATTCGGAACATCCTCCCCTCCCTCGGCCAGGCGCAGCGCCCACGACCTTTTATTACATTATCCCCACCTTGCCCCAGGCTGGCGAGGGGTTTTTACGAACAAATCAATATTGCGGGGCCGCGTTAATAGGAACAAAGCCAGTTTGACCTGGGAGGATGCCTAGGTGGAGACTCTCAACGATGCAAACGGGTCGATTCAGTTAGATAGAACTACTGTCGAGCTTGTGGATGGCCCTTCTTGTCCGGCTCAAGTTGTGCTGAGACTCTCTCCGGTGCCAACCATACACTTTGACCTGCTGGACTCTTCCCCAGAGTTTCAAAGGGCACTCTTCGACGCCTCCCTGAAGCACGGTCCTATGGTGGTTGAATTGCCGTTAGGCGAGAAGGTGCAAGTGTTGGAAAGCAACCAAAGCCTAATTCCCACATCCGGGCCAGTGACGGCCCTGGATACGGGAAAGCCCCTGCATGCTGTTCGATTCGGGGTCATCAACTTCCCAGACTTCATGAAGCTAAAATCTACTGAGTCCGAAACTGACGCCGAAACACCTTGGAGTATCGAAGATCTGCGTACTATACATCTGGAAGGTGGCTCTTGGTTGGTAGAGATCAGGCCGGTTGGTAATCATGAACAAGTACATAAGTCTTTGAGGCAACAGCGGGGATTCGCGCTTACCCACTGGGGAAGGGTGACACGACTAGACGGTAAGCCCTTTCCCAGAGAGAGAGTGCAGCCATTCATGGCTACGCTGAATCAATTTCTTTCGTTTGCCAGGGGTGTTTCTTGCGGAATGACGCTCATTAAAGGTCTTGATGGAGTCGGTGAGACTGTTTGGGAAGAGTGGGGCGTCACCAAGGTCCAGCCGTGGAAGGGACAGAGATCGTGTCTAGATCTACGGAATGGGGCTACCCTGGAAGACCTGTTTGTGGGATTCTGGTGTTACTCTAGACCCCTCCACGGGACTCCCAGACATATCTCGCCCTTGAATGGTATTTGGAGAGCAATGCACAGGAGGCATCCCATACGAGCATTGTCCTAAACCAAGCAGCACTGGAACGTCTGACTGTTGAGACGGTGGGTCAAAGGGCAAAGGTGAAGACCGGTGCCAAGACAATAGAAGAGATGCAAGGCGATTGGATAGCAAGGGCTCTCCGCAAGGTGCAGGCAGACGTTAGAATCCCAGCTCCCTTCAAGAAGGCCTTGGGGACGAAGAGCTTTGAACACGGCCCGCACGCCCTTGTCGATCTTCGCAACGGCCTAGTGGTCCAACATCATTGAAATGAATACCATGATAGTCATTGTTCCTCTTGGGGGTTCAATCGTAACGTTGAACCGAGGAGGAACCATGATGTCTACCAAGAAGTACCGTATCAGACTGACTACCGACGAACAACAGGAACTCAACGCCTTGGTCTCACGCGGTCGGGCTGCGGCGTACAAACAGACCCATGCGCGCATTCTGCTGATGAGCGATGAGTCACGCTCGGACGGGGGAATGAAGGACGCGGACATCACCAGCGCGCTCGGTGTGGGACAGTCAACGGTCGAGCGAATACGCAAGCGCTGTGTGGAGGAGGGGGTCGAGTCTGCGCTGAATCGCAAAAAGCAACTGCGTCGGCGTCAAAAGAGACTGGACGGCGAAGGTGAAGCACGGTTGATAGCGATGGCCTGCGGGGAACCGCCGGAGGGGCGTGCCAGTTGGACCCTGAAGCTGTTGGCTGACCAGTTGGTCGAGTGTGAGATAGTCGGGACCATTAGCACCGAGACGGTTCGCCAGGCGCTTAAAAAAAAACGAACTGAAGCCGTGGCTGAAGCAGAGTTGGTGCATCCCGCCCGGTCAGAGCGCGGAGTTTGTGTGCGCGATGGAAGACGTGATGGAAGACGTACTGGAGGTCTACCAACGGCCGTACGATGGGAATGAGGTTCTGGTGTGCATGGATGAGACGAGCAAACAGCAAGTCAAGGAGACGCGAGTGCCGCGTCCCGCAGCGCCCGGCTTATCGGCGGCATACGACTACGAATACGAGCGCAATGGAGTGAGCAGCCTGTTCATGCTGTTTGCACCGTTGGACGGATGGCGCCGAGTCGAGGTCAGAGAGCGTCGCACGAAGGTGGACTGGGCGCATGTGATAAAGAAACTGGTCGACGAGGACTACCCTGACAGAGACCGGATCGTGCTGGTAATGGACAATCTCAACACTCACAAGCTGTCCTCGCTATACGAGGCATTCGAGCCTGCTGAGGCGAGGCGTATAGCTGAGCGACTGGAGATACACTACACTCCCAAACACGGGAGTTGGTTGAATATGGCGGAGATAGAGATCGGTGTGCTGGCTCGACAGTGCCTGGACCGACGGATTGCCAATCAAGACATCCTGCGCGGCGAGGTCAATGCTTGGCAGAATCAACGCAACCGGGATGTGATACGAGTGGATTGGCGCTTCACTACCGAGGATGCGCGCATCAAGCTAAAGTCACTCTACCCATCAATACAAAAACGTTGAACCACTAGTTCACCAGCAAATGAAAAATGGCATCCTTTCTTCTGAAGCCCAAAGACAGGCAAGGGAACTGGGTTTGTGGTACGTCGAGCTATTGTTGCTGGAACAGTTCGGGTATAGTGGCCTGTATTCGAATCGCCTGACCAGGAAATGGACCGGCGACGTAGAAACGGTTCCGTGGGCCAGTCCCGTTTAGAGCAGTCGTGGCCTCGGTAACGTGTGCCGAGGGAGATCCCAGAACGTACGCCCTTTGGGGCAGTGGTCAAAAAGGGATTTACTGTGCAGCATGGTCTTAATTCGCGTGCGGGGGATAAATGTAGTTGCAGACATCGGACTTGAGGCGGCAGTGGCACTTCGTGGACCTGGGCTCGCCGGTGAGTAACCGATGGTACCACGGAACTGGTCAGACTCGCCAAGGAGACCCAGGAGGTATCAGTCCCGGGAAAATGTCCGGGCCAGGATTAGGAACGCGGTGAGGAGGGTGCTGAGGAAGCAAGGGTATCCGCTGGACAAGCAGGAGAAGGCGACGCAAACGGTGCTGGAGCAGGCAGAGTTGCTGTCGGAGGAGTGGGCGAACTCCTAGAGTAACCCGAGGAAGATATGTCACATTCAGATCCATTCGTGTGCACAGGATGTGTTGATGAACCAGGTATCCAAGATTTCATCGAAAACAACAAAGTTGATCAGGAATGCTCGTATTGCGAGAACAAGGACATTCCAGTTGCCGCCCTGGACGATGTTACGGATCACATGGAGTCATGCATAAAGGAAGAGTACGACGACACGAACGAATGGGCAGTATGTGACAGCGAATCGGGATATAGGGTCAGAGCCTGGGATACTTGGGACTTGCTGACCGACGAGCTTCAGATCGACCTTCCTAACGACCACGACATGGAACTTCTCAAGGACATTATCAGCCGTCTGCCCGAAAATGTCTGGTGCGATAGAAATCCCTTCGAAGCTACTGACCAAGAGAAGGCTCGTTATGACTGGGCGTGGTTCTCTGAGGTCGTAATGCACCGCCGTCGCTTTTTCTTCGAGAACTACGGAGAGCCCGATGACGACAACATGTCGCCCGGAGATTTACTGGAAAAAATCTTCGAGTCCACCGAATCATATGAATTGTTTGAGATCCTCCCTTCTGAGACACGACTGTTCAGGGCACGGTTCCAAAGACCGGCCGAGAAGCACACATCAGCCCAGGATTTGGGTCCCCCTCCAAAAGAACTTGCTACCAAATCCAAACCGGATGAGCCCTCCTGGAATCCCCATGTTCGTGGTCGTAATGGCCGACCTTCCGAACTGTCAATAACCACGCTAGGCGGGGGTTGCCAGGAATGGCGAACGCGCGCAGCCACCGACGATGGAAGGAATTCTTAGGTTGTGTGAGGTAGTATAAGTCCTTTGAGCTTTGGGTCTCGATTAGGTTGAGAGAGCTCCCAGCCACATCTCGAAGATGGTACTACCTGCCATCCACGTAGGTGCACCCGCGAAGCTGGAACTGCCCTATCGATCGCAGTGCTAAGACTCAGAGAGCCCCCAACCACATCTCAAAGACAGTTCTGTCTACCGTGCACGTTGGTGGGCCTATTTTGACGGTAGGCAGTACTATCTTCGAATTGGAGGTCAGACTGTAAGGCTTCGAGCTTACGGACTCATTGTAGCCGGGAGGACGGATGCTCAACCGGTCGGCAGCCCTCAAGAGGCGTCCAACTCACCTGGCGGGCAAACTGGGTGATGTGACACGTTGGCCAGGATTACGGCTTAAAGGCTGTACCCTCGCCTTCGGCGAGAGCCCCGGCATGACTCTTCCACTGGTCGAGGGCAAGGCACCAATCGTCGAACTGCTGCTGGGTCGCCAACCGGTATTTCGTCGCCTCTGCTATGACATCTGGTGAGTAGAACCAGTCACTTATGAAGGTGTGAAGGAAGGCAATATCTTCGGTCGTGCTGAAGAAACCAAAGGAAGCACTCGTCCGGATGTCCGAGAACCCGGCTCCAAGGAACGTGTTTTCAGTTCCTTCTCCATCTGAGGGTGGCCGCCATTGGCTGCGATAAGGTTCTGAGAACGTGTCCCATGCAGCCTCGGTGCTCCCTAAGAGGGGTTCCAGGAACGAGAATGCGACAGTCATTTCACGACTGGAGATGATGCCGCCAGGTTTCAAGATCCTCTTCACCTCGGCCAGTACAGCCTGTGTATCCAGAACGTGCATGAGAACGGCATGGCAGTGGGCTGCATCGAAGGAGTCGTCCTCGAAGGGAAGGTCAGTCACACCGCCGACGTGGAATGTCGGGTTCTCGTGTCCACCTGCCCCGGCGGCAGATCGGGCCAGACTAATCTGCCACTCTTCTATGAGCGGTCCTTGTACTGAACGCAACCCCACCCACCCCGGCGCAACATCCAGGTATCCCTAGAAGCGTAGCCCCCTGGGGTCTAGCTGGAGTCCTGATTCAGCTTGGTGAACAAGTCCCGCCACCACCCCTTGCCCTGGGTACCGAAGCCGGACCGTACTCGGACGACTCCGTTTCTATCTATGGCGATTTTCGTTGACTGGCTTGTTACTCGGTAGGAACGGATGGTATCCGAGGCGGTCACGGCCATTGGGAAGGTATACCCTTGCGAATCTCTATATGATCTGATCTTCTCCAACCCCTCGTTGGGGTCGGTGCCCACAGCCACAACTGCCACGTCACCGAACTGGCTTGTCAACTCATGCAGCGTCCGTAACTCGGCGCGGCAGTGGGGTCACCAGGTGGCAAAGAAATAGAGGATAAAGGGTTTGTTGCCTAGGAAGTTGGACAGGGCTAGCACTTCTCCATCTACCGTGGTGACCGTGAAATCCGGGGCCGCCTGGCCAACTTTCGGCCCTACTTTAAGTGACAGGGTAGAAGTGGGTTCGGGTACCGGTGTTCCTGTGGGCACCGGAGTGGGCGATGACGGAACGGAGGTTGCTGGAGTGGGCGTGTTAGCCGTTGTCTCGCCGGGCTCTTCCGTCCCGTGGGTTGGCTTCGACTGCATTGAACTGTCCGGAGTTGAGTCCCCACCGACGGAGGGAACTGGCGTATCCGTAGGAGGCGAGATAATTGCCGGACCGGAGACCGTCGGCTCGGTCTCCTCGGTGCAGCCTGTGGCGACACTGGCTGCTAGAAACACGCCGAGCAGGCAGGTCGAAATGAGCAGGCCGGACTTCAGGTACATGGTGATGCTAGTACCCCTCTCCGCGCCATTCAAAGGCCAATGTGGCATGTCTCACGAAAATGACGCCGCCGGGCGCGTGGACAGCGGTCCGTTGATGGCCAGCGCCGCTACAGTGTACTCCGCACCGGGTTCCGTTTCAACCGCCACGCCGCGCACCAGAGCCGGGAGTCGCCGGAGTTCACCAGGCCCCAGACCCCATGCAGCAGCTCGTCCGGTACTCGGTGGCGGTCAACTTCACCGGGCGTCCTGCCACCGTCACCCGCCGTTCCGGGTCGTAAGAGCGAACCAAAGACCAGCACCGGTCAATCTGGGCACTACACTCGTTGTATCCTCACTGCGGCGTTTCGTAAGTTCATCCAGCCGCCTGTCCCACCTTTCCTTATCGACCCATTCGAACTCCTTGATACGAGTAATAAGGTCTTCTAGGAACGTGCGTCGCAACGGGTCGTCCTGGTGGGCCCACATATCGAACACTGAAACCTTGAAGGTGCTGTCTCTTGTCTGAGTAAGAAACTTAGAGGCCAGCTTGACTATCGTGGATTTACCAGCACCCCATCCTCCTTCAAGCCCGATGGACCTGCCACCGCGTTCAGTCTGTACTACTCCCACGATGGATCGGGCGACCCGCCCATGTCCTCCGAATGCGTCTGTCTCGACGGGGGTATCCGCAAGAAGTCTAGTGGGGCAAATTTCTTCTGTAACCATAACAGCGCCTCATGGGGCAAGCAGTCGTGTGAGGACAGGCGACGTGCCAATCAATTCAGCTCTAGGTGTTGCTGCTCTGTCGGCGACTCTCAGACCCAAAGATAACCTCGCCTAGCTAGGAAGTTGAGGGGACGATCAGGCTACGCCAATCTAGTCCATACGAACCACCGGCTCGTCAGAGGTCCTGGCCGCTAGCTGGGAAAACCAGCCCAGGTCTACCTTCGACTGCGCCACACTGCTCTTAGAGCGCCTAACAAAACCGTCCCTTGTCATTCTGTCCGACTCCTTTGAGTAGAATATCTTCGGACTCCGATTCTTCGGAGAGCGAAGCGAAGAATCTAAACTTGACGCTAAGATTCTTCGTCGTGCCTCCTCAGAATGACATCAATGTAGGTTTTGTTAGACGGTCTTAGACGTAGCCCACGTTATTGCCTCTGTGTCTCAGTGAAGGCAAGACCGATCATGGCGGTTGTAGACCAAGATACTGGGCAAGCGGGTCAAACGCCGGCTGCATCTCGTCCACGTCAGTGACGCTGATGGTGACCTCCATCCTGGCCTCGTTGCCGGCGGGATCGGAGGCCACTACCGTGACCTCGTACGCGTTGTCCGTATCGGCGTCCGCTTCGGCTTCGTAGTCGGGCGAGCTCTTAAAGGTGAGTTCCCCACCCGAGCTGATCTCGAAGTCGGCAGCGTCGTCACCCTCTAGGGACCAGGTGATAGTCGCACTCTCAGGGTCCGTCGCCGAGTAGGTGGCCACCGGGCCCGTCCCGTTCTCAGCATAGTTTGGTGCGGCGTCCCCGGTAATCACCGGAGTTTCGTCCACGTCAGTGACGGTGACCGTCACGCCTAAGACGCGTCAGTCCGTACTAGGGAGAATACTCAAGGTAGCAATGCCAAAAGGTCGCAGCCCGAGATCTGGTCCCAGAAGATGCCGGATGGTGGGCTTCATTCTTGGAGGTGAATATTGGCTAGTTTTCTTTCGAAGCTGTTCGGCAAGGCGAAGGATGGGGGTATCGCTGGGGTCTAATGGATTGGCACAGCGGGTTCCAGAGTCACACAAGCAGTCTGGACGGAGGGAACCACCATCGGAGCTCGACTGGTCCATAGCGGAGTACATCCCGTTGCCGCCTTCCCCTCCGACCTGGGAGGTGGATGGTCGTGATGAGTTCAACCGCGAGTACAACGACCCGACGATTGGGCCGGTGTTTCAGGCAGAGTTCAAGAACCAGCATGCCAAGGTGGTGAAGCTGGCAGTTGGCCTTTCTGCAGAGCAGCGAGAGGGCAGAGTCGGAGATGTGATCGGGAAGGCGTACCGCAAGCTAATTGTCCAGCGAATGAAGGCTGGTCAGCTCGCAGCAGCGGCGAAGCAGTGCGTTGAGATGTTCGAGGCGGTTCCCAGCGAGGTCCAAGACGTCGATCGTCGACGGTTTAACCGTATCCTCAAACAGATGGACAAGGCGGGGAAGAAACACAGCTACACGCCGGTGGATGCGGCCAACCCGGCGTCGCGCCCCCTGTTCACAGTCTCGAAAGACGCTGGATGGGCTGTCGTCGGAGAACGTGAGCTGCAGGGCGATGAGCGCCCTGATCCGGCCTTTGATGTCGTTGCTATGGACGGATCGGGAACGTGGCTGCTCGACCGATCTGGGTCCAGTGCCGACCAGCCGGAGGTGAAGAGCGTGCTTCGATGGCTGGACCGACTCGGCGGCTTCGGCGGCGAAAAGTCCCTCAACCATGACACCTACCGGATCGGCGCCGGACCCAACGGGCCCGGCATCGCGATCATGGACTCCAGCGGAAGCCTGCACATCTACGACGTGGCGTTGAGCGTCGTCACGGAGACGAATCTCCAGGAGGATCCACGCGTAGTGGATCACTTTCGGACGATCGACACGAACTACTGGAGTGAATTCAAGTCCCAGATCCGCGCTGTAGACGTTGCGCCCGAAGGGGACCGATACCTCTTCACGCTCGCGGATGAGGTATGGTGCTGCACGATGTCTGACCACACCCTATGGGGCGCGGCGATGCCGCTCAAGGCAGGTTGGGAACGTGTCGTAAGAAGGACCGCGTCCTTTGGTGCGGGACACGAAGTCGAGGAGGCTCTGCGCCTTTTCGCCCTTTGCCTTCCAGTAAGTCCCATCGAAATCAAGCAGAAGTACCGGGCGCTGGCGATGGAGCACCATCCCGACCGTAATCCCGGCAATTCCGAAGCTGAAGAAAAGATGAAGGCGGTGAACAGGGCCTTCCAAGTGCTGACTGGCGTCGACCCAGACACTCTGGGGTTAGAGGAATCCGAAGTCACATATTTCGCTCGAACTGGCCCCGATTACGTGGTCGATCTGGAGGGATTGCGGCTCGAGGTCACCATGACAGGAGGCATACCGCAGGACTGGGTCTACGCCGCGAGCTTCGCGGCTGCTGACGGCTGTGCTTTTGTGGCGACATACTCCGGCAAGGTCATCCTGCTCTCTCGGGAGGGACAGCCGCTCGTCGTCTACGACCTCGGAACTTGTCCGACCGAGATTGTGGATGTCGGTCTATATACCTACTTTCTCACGCCCACGAGGCTCTACGTCGTCGAGGACAGGATCAAACTCGCGGCCTTCCTCGATGTCTTCCAGCAGGGGAGGCTCTTGGTTTCGCAATCAGGGTTTGGTCTGCTCGCGAGCAAGAATCTCCAGTGGTTCACGCCTTCGGGGACGAAAGTGGGCGAGTTGCTGACCCGTGATCCTATCCGGACTTTGCACAAGACCGAGGGTGGTGCTATTGTGAGGACACGGCGCCATCACGTGGAGGTGCGGGGTCGCGGGTTGTGACAGCCACCCCCCACCCTGGAAGTGTGGCTTGGGAGTGCGAAACCGGCCAACGGATGGCGCGGAAAGCGATCCGAAGTTTTGGACGTCAGGGTCTGTGCAACTCAACGGCGCTTCGGTCCTCGGCACTGAAGCTGGGACTGTTGGTACATGGGCTCTTCCATTGGCAAATTGGATGCGACGATCCTTGAGTTAGTGGGTTGGGCGGTGAGCACTATATTTTTTCTCGTGAAGCTAAGTACGCTGCTGAGTTCGTGGATGGCAAACTCTTCTGAAACACGTTATCTACATTCAAGAAAATGGAGGGTAGCGATGACTCTGGTCGTGCTGATCAGAATGAGAGCACGACCCTTTGGTTGCAACCAGGCAGCGTGAACATCGTCCTAAACGACATGGATCTATCACGACCTAGTGGTCCAACATCATTGAAATGAATACCATGATAGTCATTGACCCTCTTGGGGGTTCAATCGTAACGTTGAACCGAGGAGGAACCATGATGTCTACCAAGAAGTACCGTATCAGACTGACTACCGACGAACAACAGGAACTCAACGCCTTGGTCTCACGCGGTCGGGCTGCGGCGTACAAACAGACCCATGCGCGCATTCTGCTGATGAGCGATGAGTCACGCTCGGACGGGGGAATGAAGGACGCGGACATCACCAGCGCGCTCGGTGTGGGACAGTCAACGGTCTGAGCGAATACGCAAGCGCTGTGTGGAGGAGGGGGTCGAGTCTGCGCTGAATCGCAAAAAGCAACTGCGTCGGCGTCAAAAGAGACTGGACGGCGAAGGTGAAGCACGGTTGATAGCGATGGCCTGCGGGGAACCGCCGGAGGGGCGTGCCAGTTGGACCCTGAAGCTGTTGGCTGACCAGTTGGTCGAGTGTGAGATAGTCGGGACCATTAGCACCGAGACGGTTCGCCAGGCGCTTAAAAAAAAACGAACTGAAGCCGTGGCTGAAGCAGAGTTGGTGCATCCCGCCCGGTCAGAGCGCGGAGTTTGTGTGCGCGATGGAAGACGTGATGGAAGACGTACTGGAGGTCTACCAACGGCCGTACGATGGGAATGAGGTTCTGGTGTGCATGGATGAGACGAGCAAACAGCAAGTCAAGGAGACGCGAGTGCCGCGTCCCGCAGCGCCCGGCTTATCGGCGGCATACGACTACGAATACGAGCGCAATGGAGTGAGCAGCCTGTTCATGCTGTTTGCACCGTTGGACGGATGGCGCCGAGTCGAGGTCAGAGAGCGTCGCACGAAGGTGGACTGGGCGCATGTGATAAAGAAACTGGTCGACGAGGACTACCCTGACAGAGACCGGATCGTGCTGGTAATGGACAATCTCAACACTCACAAGCCGTCCTCGCTATACGAGGCATTCGAGCCTGCTGAGGCGAGGCGTATAGCTGAGCGACTGGAGATACACTACACTCCCAAACACGGGAGTTGGTTGAATATGGCGGAGATAGAGATCGGTGTGCTGGCTCGACAGTGCCTGGACCGACGGATTGCCAATCAAGACATCCTGCGCGGCGAGGTCAATGCTTGGCAGAATCAACGCAACCGGGATGTGATACGAGTGGATTGGCGCTTCACTACCGAGGATGCGCGCATCAAGCTAAAGTCACTCTACCCATCAATACAAAAACGTTGAACCACTAGCTGGGCCATTGCAAATCCAGATGGATTGGTTGAATTACCTCCATCTCTTTTGCATGCACGCCGCTCATACCGGCGCTTTGGATGTCGATGCCCTCTCGAACGAGAACATCGAGGTTCTTCGACAGGAACTGCTGGTGCCCGTAGACTGTTCAAAGCTAGGGGAGCACGCCGTCGTGGTGAAAGATGTCCCTGGTTTCATCAAAAGAGTTGAAGCCGCCGTGAAGGCGAAAGGGTACGAGGGCAGGTGCGGGTTGGTCAAATACTACAACCTCGAAACGTTCCACGGCAGCTTTCGTGAAGCAGAGTCAGTATTCCGGAAACAGGTGACCCAGAGTTACCAAAGGGAATTCCGAATCGTTATCGCCACCGGATCGGCCAGCGATTGTCCCCTGACATTGGAAGTCGGTGACCTTAGTGACATCACGATCCCTCTCCTCGCTGGCGAGTTAAACGGACCGAAGTTCTTGGGTGGAGAGGTGGCATTGCGGCGATCGGGGTGAGCTTCGGAAGTGTTTCACAAACTGCAGGTACTACCGGCAGTTCATGTCGGTGAAGGGGGTGACCGTGAAGGCGGACGACACGGTGGATCCGGCCGCCTCTACTATAAGGGGTCGGCCAGCCGACTACCCATGTACTCCTCAGAACCTTCCGGCCCAAGTCGCCACGCAGTGGAAGCGTGTAGAGCCCAGCCAGCCGTATCGCCACTCCCGCCTCACGCCTGTAAACAACGTCTCTGGGAACTACACTTAGACCGATGACGCTGCTCCGATTCGTCCACGCCGCCGACCTGCACCTCGACAGCCCCTTCAAGGGGCTGCGCGACGCCGCGCCGGAGGGCATCTCGGGCGAGATATCCAACGCGACGTTCAGGACGTACGACAACATCATCGACCTGTGCATCCGTGAAAGGGTAGCCGCGCTGCTTGTCGCCGGCGACGTGTACGACGGCGCGGAGCGCAGCCTGCGTGCCCAACGGAAGTTCATCGAGGGGCTGGAGAGGCTGGACGAGCAGGGCATCCGTTCGTTCGTCTGTCACGGAAATCACGACCCGCTCGACGGCTGGGAGGCGAGGCTGGCCTATCCGGCCCTGTGCCACCGGTTCGGCAGGGAGTGGGAGCGCGTGCCCGTATTCCCCGAGGACCCTGCTCGCGCCGTCGTCCACGGCATCAGCTATCCGAAGAGCGACGTTCGGGACAATCTTGCACTCGGCCTTGGCAATGTGACTCCCGCCGGGTTCTCCATCGGGCTGCTGCACGCCAACGTCGGTAGCGACACGGGCCACGAGTCGTACGCGCCCTGTACGGTGGATGACCTGCGGCAAGCAGGGGTTGATTACTGGGCGCTGGGGCACGTCCACACGCGGCGCATCCTCAACGAGCGCAACCCTGTTGTCGCATACCCGGGCAATCCGCAGGGTCGCCACCCCAACGAGTTGGGCGCGCGCGGCGTGTATCTGGTTGAGGTGGATGACGGCGGCAATGCGAACGTGGAGTTTCGCGCGGTCGATCTCATTCGCTGGGAGCGCGTTTCCGTGGACATTAGTCCGCTCGAATCGGAGCAGAGTTTGCTGGACGCGCTGCACGGGAAGATGGAGGACGTGCTGGATAGCGCTGACGGGCGCTCGGTGGTCGCGCGGGTTTCCATAACAGGCAGAGGCGAGCTGAGCCGCTCACTGCGACGGCCAAACGCCCTGCGTGACTGGCAGGAGGAGATAAATAGCAGCTGGGCGCAACGCTCACCGTTCGTGTGGTGCGAGCGCATTGAGGACGAAACGTCGGCCCCGTTCGACAGGTCAGCACGCGCTGCGGGCGCAGATTTTCTGGCCGAGGTGCTGAAGACGTCCGACAGGTCAAGAGGCGACGCTGAACTCATGGAGCGGCTGCTTGCCGACCTGCCGGACCTGTACGAACACGGCAACTACCGCCGCTACCTCCGCGACGCGGCACCCGTGGAGGCTGAGCTCGCCGCCCTCATCGCGCAGGCGGAGGAGCTGGCCGTCGACCTGCTCATCGAGGATGAGGCGTGAGGATACAGCGGCTGCGCATCGACGGATTCGGCCACTTTGCGGAGCGTGAGTGGGGCGGTTTTGAACGGCCCGTAACCGTCTTCTACGGCCCGAACGAGGCGGGCAAGAGCACGCTGTTGGAGTTCGTGCGGCAGGTGCTCTTCGGGTATTCCCGCGCCAATTCTGCAACCTACTACCCCGCGCTTGCTGGTGGGCGCTACGGCGGCAGCGTCACTATCGTCAGCGATGGGGGCGAGACGGTCATCGTGCAGCGAACGTCCGGCTCGCATGGTGGGGCGCTAACGCTCACCACGGCGGAAGGAGAGCCGCTGCCCGATAGCGAGTTGCAGCGGCTCCTCGGCCATTCGGAGGACGTATTCCGGAAGGTAAGCACCTTCACGCTGGACGAGCTGCACAACGCGGCTCTCTTGAGCGACAGCAGCGTGAACAGCCAGATATACAGCGCCGGAATGGGCGCGGCCAACCTTCCGAGCGCGTTGAGGAGCCTGTCGGATGGCAAGGGCAAGCTGTTCCGCAGGGGCGGCAGCACACAGGCCGTCTACCACGCCGCCGAGAAGTTGAAGGGCATCGAGGAAAGGCTGCGCGAGGTCGCCAATAACGCAGCGGAGTACGGCAGCCTGACAGCACGGCTTCCAAAAGCCGAAGCAGAGATTGAGCGTCTGGACGGCCTCCGCCGAGAACACCAGTCCCGCTATGAGCAACAGCAACGGCTTGCGGATGCCTGGGACGATTGGAACGCGCTATACGAGGTAGAGCGGCAGTTGACGGAACTGCCGCCTATCGGCGACTTCCCAGTCGGCGGCGTGAGCCGGTTGGAGGCGCTGGCAGAAGGCGCCCGGCTTGCACGCCAGTATCACGACTCCACGGAGCGAGACGTGAAAGAGGCGTGGGCTAGGGCGGAAGCGCAGATTGAAAACGAGGCCATCAGCGCGAACGCCGAGGCAATACGCGGCATCCAGCGGGGCCGCACTTTCTTCGACGGCGCAGTCCACGACCTGCCCGAGCGCCAGTCGGAGCTCACGGAATACGAGCGCTCACTGCAAGAGGCGCTGCGCTACCTCGGGCAGGACTGGGACGAACCCCGCCTCGATACGTTCGACATGTCGCTGGTCGTTCAAGATGAGATTCGCGGCTACCAGCAACGCCTGGAAGGTGCCCGCAGCGAACTTCGCGAACGCGAATCCGTGCTTGCCCAGAGCGAGGCTAGTTTAAGCGAGGCGACCGATGCCAAGGACAAGGCCGAACAGGAGGCCCGGGCAGCCGTCGATACGGCCGGACACAAGAACGGCAACGTGCGATTGGCAATCGCGGGCGCCGCCGCAGGCATCGTGCTTTTTGCCTTAGGGGCAATACTTGGCGGCGCGGCGCTCATCGTTGGCGCAGCAGCAGGCATTGTTCTCGCCGGCATGGCCGCATACCTGTTCGTATTCGGGCGAGCCGCTACAGACACGGACGCAGAGCGTGTGCGCCTTGCCAGAGAGATCGACAGCAGCACGGCGCTGGTCGAACGGCGAAAGCGCAGAGTGGAGGAGATTAGGGAGGACGTTGAAGAGGCCAGGCGCGCGGTTGAAGAGGCCGGGGGTGAGTGGCGGCAGTGGCTCGCCGATCGCAACCTGCGCCCGACCTTCTCGCCCGAGACGGTTACCGACCTCAGGGGCAGGGTCGAGCTTGCGCGGACCCACCTTGGCAACGTGCGTACGTGGCAGGAACGCATCAGAGCGATCGGGAAGGACATTAGCGGCTACACCGAGGACGTTGTGCCCCTGGCGCAGCAGTTCGGCATCCCGTTCGACGAGTCGGACGCGCGCACTATCGCCGCTGCTGCCGACAGGCTGATCGAGCTGGATGCCGCCGTCGCAGAGCGTGTGCGGGAGCGTGCGGAAGCGCAGGCTTCGCTGGACAGGGCGGAGCGCAATCTGGGTGAGCGCAAGGAAGAGTTGAGTGAGTCGGAGAGAGCATTAGTGGATTTGCTCCAATCGGGCGGCGCCGCCGATGCGGAGGACTTTCGCAGACGCGCGGATGCCTACACCGAGCGCGTGGACCTCGAAACGAAACGAAACGACATCCGCGGTCGATTGCAGCGCCTCAGTGGCCCTGGAGATGCATTCGAAGCGTTCATGGAGAGGCTGGGGGAGACGGACTTGCAGGCTATAAGCGATGCGATACGCGAGGCCACGGAGGACGGCGACCACTGCGCTGCAGATGTCGAGCGCCTTTCCACCGTGCGCGGAGAGGCGCAGGCCGAGCTCAGGCGCCTGACCAGCGAGGAGGAATCGTCGCGGCTGCGGATGGAGCGCAACCAGTTGCTGGAGCAGATACAGGGCCACGCGCGCGAGTGGGCGGTGTGCGCCATTGCTGGAAACCTGCTCAAGGAGGCGCAAAGCAAGTTCGAGCGCGAGCGCCAACCCGACGTGATACGCCACTCGCAGGGGTTCTTTGGCCGCATCACGCAAGAGCGTTACCAGACGGTGTTCTCGCCCCTCGACAGATCGGAGATACACGTTACGGACAGCAGCGGCGGCACCAAGCAGCCCAACGAGTTGAGCCGGGGAACGCGCGAGCAACTGTTCCTGTCGCTGAGATTCGGCTATATCCGCGACTTGGGCGGGCGGGCGGAGCGGCTGCCGGTGCTCGTCGATGAGGCGCTGGTCAACTTCGACCCAGAACGCGGCGTGAACGCCGCCGCGGCATTTACCGACCTTGCGCAGTACAACCAGGTGCTCGTGTTCACCTGTCACCCGCAAATCGTCGAGTGGTTTCAGACCGCGGCTGCGAGGCTGGGCGCCGCCGAGCCGCAGGTCATCAACATCTAGCTGACACGCAGGTACTCGGACTCGCTCTCGGTGACGATCTCGGCCCGTACGTCCGGGTCCAGCAGGTTGTTGAGCCGCCGGTAGTCCACCGAATAGCGGCGGGACTCACCATGCCCACGGAACGGGTATTCTCCCGCCCTTCGAGCTTCGCCTTGACCACGCTCTGCTGCCCCAGCCAGGCCCGGAGCTTCTCCACCACCCATCGCTTCTCGTCCTCGAACTCCCAGATGGTGTCCTGGATCTCTTCGTACTCGTGGAGCGCGTTCCACGCCTCCTCGTCGGTCACCGGCGCCGCAGGCTCTGCGTCCTCGGCGACGTCCCCCTCGCCCCCGGCTTCCGCCGCCGTCCCCGGCAGGCAGACCGCCAGGAAGGGGCAGGACCGGCAGTGCCAACTCGTTGCGGAGAAGTCCCGGTCAGGCAGGACGTCGGGGTCCGGCCCGTTGAGGACGAGGTGAGCGCCCAGCTGTCCGAGCCTCTCGGAGGCCCGTTCCAGGGCCTGTCCCACCTGCTCCTCGGGGATGACCTCGTAGTCCCACTGGCGGATGCCGGTGTCCATCGTGGCGATCACCGCGTCCCGCAGCTCTCCGAAAGTCCCCAGGGTGTAGAAGGCTGCCTGGGCCACCGACGCCGACCGTCTCCGCAGGAGACGCGGTGACGGTAACCAACACAGCCCCGGCGGACGAGTCGGCGGCCCGGCTGCAGGACCTGGTGGGCAACGCAGCAGCCTCCTTCAGTGGACAGGACGTGACGATCAACACCACCCCGCTGACCACCAGCGTGTCGGCGGTCCCGAACTCACACGTCGGGAGCAGCACCTTCACCTTCGAGTTGCGGTTGACCTCTGCAGGATGGGGTTCGCAATCGTGGAAGCTTCTTCCGGATACCCGGTGACAATCACGCAAACGAGCGAAGCGTGAGTCAATGGCACTACCGAGACATGGCCAATACCCCCAGTCAGGGCCGGCACCAACTCCAGGCAGTAGAGCGCCTCTTCTTTCCGGCGGCCCCAAGCCGCTCCGCGGGCGCACTAAACTAAAGCCAAGGTGAAATGTACATATCGCTAGACCGCATTGTAGGTGGGCACCCAGTTGGGGCCTAAGAGTAATATGAGGTGCTGTAGAGTCCTTTCGGTCGTCTTCAAGACCCCCGAAATGCATATCCCACCTCTACTACGCCGGCAGCAGGAAGAAGTTCCGGGTCCGGTATGACCGCATCGTCAGCTTCGACCCCTACGACGATGGGTTCGGCATTATGCGCGACGCCCAGACCGCCAAGCCCCAGGCCTTCCGGACTGGGGACGGCTGGTTCGCCTACTGCTGGCAATGAACCTGGCCCAGATGTAGCTGGGCACCATCCGAATTCGGGCCCCAACAAAGTCACTGGCTCTTCAACTACTCAAGCAACCGGATATTCACGGCGCACCGACGGAAGGGGCCGGATGGGCGGCGCCCCACCAAACCGGAGCACCTCAGCGCTCGGAAGCCAAGCACAACGGGGCCAGGACCGCCAATTGCCTCCACACCAGATCTTCACCGGAAACTGCCGCTATTTCAGGCCATATTTTCACCATCAGTTCACTCAAATGGGCTATGATCAACTGCTTGGAAGCGATTGGGAACCGACTCATGCCCACGCCCGACACGGGACCGGCCCTCAACAAGGGCCGGACAGTTCATCGCAACCCGGAAAATAACCGGGCAACCCCTAAGATAATCGATCGAGCATCGGTATTATCCAACTGATGGGAAACTGCCCAATCTGAGGAGTAGCACCACCGCCATGTCGAAACTACTGTATTGCGCGCTCTTCGTCGCCCTGACGACCCTCTTGGCCTGTTCCGGCCCGGAGACGAGTTCATCCCCAACCGCCGCGGCCCAGGCCCCGACGTCCGCATCCATTCCGGCTCCAACCACCGCTCCGGTAGAAGTCCCGGCTCCGACCGAGACCCCAATCCCCACCGCGATGCCGGTGCCAACCGACGCGCCATCGGAAACAACTCCAGAGCCGGGAATGCCCGGCCCCACCGGTATGAACAACACGGGACTCCTCACATCCGATCTGTCAGACGCCGAGCTGTCCTGCCTGTCGGAAATCGGAGACCCCCAGCAGTTGGTGACTCTGATGAACAGCCCGGATCTCGCGTCGCCGCAGGAAAGGGACGCAATGGTCGGATGCCTTGAGCACGAGACCCTGCTGAAGATATTCCTGAACGGATTCACAGACCAGACCGGACCGCTGAGCGATGACACCTCAGCCTGCGTCAGCGCCGGGTTCCGGAACTTCGACCTGCGCGCCATGATGCTCACCAACCCGGAAGGATCCGGCGAGGAAGCCGCCATGGTCCAAGGCATGGCGGGATTCTTAATCACGCTCAGCTGCCTGAACGAAGAGGAGTGGCAGGCTGCGAGTCCGGCCCTGGACCTGCCACCTGAAGGAAGGGAAGGTCTGCAGTGTGTCATGAACATGCTGGGCGGACCCGAAGGAGTCGCGGCATCGCTGGAATCCAAAGAGGGAGAACCACCCCTGGCTTTCTTCAATGCGGCAGCCGAGTGCGGGCTAACGATGATGGGAGGACCGTCAGGCTAAATCCGAGAGCCGAGGACGCTCGGCGATATAGGCAGCGCCAGCCGAATGTCCACAGGCCCTGTATAACGCTGTCACGATTCACATTTTCAAGCCCCGGCGTCGTAACGGCACCGGGGGTTTACTACCTGTCAAGGGTCGGACAATCGGCCACATTCACTTCTGTCAATGGCGGAGGCATGTTGGGCCACTGGGGCGGAGGAATCGTGTACCACCGGCACGATGAGAAAGAACTGAATTGGGAGCTGGGCGGGGTCAGGTCAGGAGCAGGGGTCCGCAGGTCCGGAGTGAGTCAGGAGTCTTCCGGATCATCCGAGACCTGGTAGGCGGCGCTCTGCCGGCTGTGGCGGAGGCGGTAGCTGTCGCCGTTCATCTCCAGGATATGGACGTGGTGGGTGAGACGGTCCAGCAACGCGCCGGTGAGGCGTTCCGATCCGAACACCTCGGTCCACTCGTCGAAAGGCAGGTTGGTGGTGACCAGGATGGAGCCCCGCTCGTAGCGCTGGCTGAAGACCTCGACGAGCAGTTCCGCTCCGGTGGGGGACAGGGGGACGAAACCCAACTCGTCGATGATCAGCAGGTTCAGGCGAGACAGTTGTCTCTGTAAATTCAGCAGGCGTCTCTCGTCCCGGGCCTCCAGCGGTCCGCTTTACCTCGTCTTCACCGGCGCGACGGGCCAGCGCGGTTCCCCAGTCAAGGAGGCTGCCCGGGCTTACTGCGGGGATATGACCACCTGGAGCGTGGCCGGTGGAACGTCGCCCAGAGCGTCCTTGTCGATGTAGACGCTCTGGATGACGTCGCCGTCCTTGGTGCCGTACACGACCTTGTTCTTCGTGTCCTTGGTCTTGTGCAGCGTTAGAGTCAACTTTTCCATCGTTTTCATCTCCTCTTTGTAATCGGCGGAGGCAAAGTGTACCGAGTGTTGCATGAATTGTTACCTAAGAATTGGTTCGAGCCAGGCGCTCCCACGAGAAGCGCCGCGCCGTCGCCCGGTCCATCACAAGTGTCCCTCCTCAACCAGTCGTTGCGAGTCCCGTAACGCACCGTCCGGCGCCAGAGCTAGCCCACCCGTCCAACACGGTCAAAGGGAGCCTGGGCAAGAGGCCGGTAGACTCGGTGACTTCATCATCGAATTCGAATCGTGTCAAGGCGGTCGTTGTCCGAAAACTGCTCCTGCTCCGGCATGGCGCCCAACTCCTCAGTGACGGTGTTTCTCCACCGGCGTCATTGGAGCATGCATGCCCCTCGGCCCGCAACAGCTAACTGTCAGGAAATCGTGGCTGGGGTGGAGCGGAGGGCCGAGTGTTATGACCGGGACGCAGGAGACTCCCAGGGGTGTTGGCGTATGCTTCCGAGAAGGCTCTGCGGCCGGCCTCGGCCAGGCCGCACCACGGCAACGAAGACGGCACTTGTAAAAGGCGGGGCTAACCGCCCCGACGTTCCAAGATCCAGGCTGCGCCGATGACCAAGCCGGTCAACCCCAAGGTGAAGGGCAGGGTCATCATGAAGGTGAGCATCACGGCCTCCGGCTGGACGCTGCCCAACGGCAGGTTGACAGCCCGCACGATGGCGACGATGGCCAGCAGGCACAGCCAGGCTATTGCTGCGTATTTCGATACTCGCTTCGTTTTCGAGCAGGCCATGACTCCCACCTCTTCTCCGGCTGACGGAGGGCTTTCCAACTCATACGTAACCGTTGAGTGACCGGTTTCCCCTTCCGGCTCGCCCGTCGCTCTGCTTCACAGGATGCAGGTCGGCGTCCCGTCCGCCGTAGGAGCCGACACCGACGTTGCGGATGACGGGCAACAGGAACTCATATCGGAGGTCGTGCTGGTAAAGTGCGGCTGCGCTCACTGGACAGACCCACCCCCAGTAAACAGCCGCGACATCGGCGTTGCGGAAATCGGGGTTTTCCGAAACTAACCAGATAGCACTTCCAGTTTCTTGCCTCCGGATCACTCGTTCTTGGACGAGAGACTTTTCCACATTTTCGACAGCCAAGTCTTATCAGGACTGCGCTCTAACCCAGCCGCAATAGCTCCCGCCTGGTCCGTCAGTCGAGTATACGGTTCACGCCCGTTTTCAGCCCCTATGCCGTACGCCTGATCCGACGGTTTTGGGGATTGAGTCCAACCAGGGATTGAAGCTATGTTGGGTGGGGGCCAACAAAACCTGGAACCTTGTCGCCTGAAGTCGTTGGAACTCCACCCAGTAAGCCCGCAAGGACTGACTGGGTGGAGACAGGATGAGACCAGGAACTGGGGGGACGTCGGAACACTCAGTATGTTAAACTGGATATCAACAACAACTGGAAATGCGAGGCGAAAATTGCGGGGTTTTCTCATAGCGATTCCCATCGTCTTAATTGTAATGTCAATGCCGGCTTGCCAGGGAAGCTCCGGTCCGGCCGGGGAGCAGGGTCCTCCTGGCCCAGTGGGGCCCGCAGGACCAACAGGTGAAGCGGCCACTTTGGACAAGGATGAACTTCAGCTGGTTCTCCAACAGTCGGAACACTCAGTATGTTAAACTGGATATCAACAACAACTGGAAATGCGAGGCGAAAATTGCGGGGTTTTCTCATAGCGATTCCCATCGTCTTAATTGTAATGTCAATGCCGGCTTGCCAGGGAAGCTCCGGTCCGGCCGGGGAGCAGGGTCCTCCTGGCCCAGTGGGGCCCGCAGGACCAACAGGTGAAGCGGCCACTTTGGACAAGGATGAACTTCAGCTGGTTCTCCAACAGTTGGAAAGCGCTGAAGCAAGAATAACCGCTGACGGTCCAGCGTCCGGTCAACAGTTGATGCAAGGTCAGACCGAGGCCTCAGTGCCTCCCAAATGGATGCCCGAAGCTTACACCAATTACTTTGTACGAGAGGCAATCAGGCGGTATGAGCCTGACGGTTTGGATTCCACTGTCGCCTACTACAACACCAAGGAGAGCGTGGACGGCCAGTGGTACGTCTTCATGATTGACGAAGACAGGACGGTGATTGCGCATGCCAATCCAGCTTTGGTGGGACAGCTTGCCTCGGACATCACGGGTCCCAATAACTACCCCACCGGCGCCGCCGTAGCTGCCTCCGCCGACGAAAACGGTGCCTGGTTCGACTACACTTTCACCAACCCTGCCACGGACTCGGTGGAGACCAAACATTCCTGGATGGTAATTCACGACGGGATTACCTTCGGGTCCGGCTGGTACGAGGAAGGGCCACGGAAGACCGACGGCCCAGCCTACACCCAAGCAGTAGTCCAGCAGGCTATCAATCTCTACGAAGCGCTGGGCTTGGATTCCACTGTCGCCTACTACGACACCGAGGAGAGCGTGGACGGCCAGTGGTACATCTTCATGATTGACGAAGACGGGACCGTGATCGCCCATGCCAATCCAGCTTTGGTGGGACAGCTAGCCTCGGACGTCCTGGGCCCCAACAATTACCCCACCGGCGCCGCCGTAGCTGCCTCCGCCGACGAAAACGGTGCCTGGTTCGACTACACTTTCACCAACCCTGCCACGGACTCGGTGGAGACCAAACATTCCTGGATGGTAATTCACGACGGGATTACCTTCGGGTCCGGCTGGTACGAGGAAGGGCCACGGAAGACCGACGGCCCAGCCTACACCCAAGCAGTAGTCCAGCAGGCTATCAATCTCTACGAAGCGCTGGGCTTGGATTCCACTGTCGCCTACTACAACACCGAGGAGAGCGTGGACGGCCAGTGGTACGTCTTCATGATTGACGAAGACGGGACCGTGATCGCCCATGCCAATCCAGCTTTGGTGGGACAGCTAGCCTCGGACGTCCTGGGCCCCAACAATTACCCCACCGGCGCCGCCGTAGCCGCCTCCGCCGACGAAAACGGTGCCTGGTTCGACTACACTTTCACCAACCCTGCCACGGACTCGGTGGAGACCAAACATTCCTGGATGGTAATTCACGACGGCGTTACCTTCGGGTCCGGCTGGTACGAGGAAGGGCCGCGGAAGACCGACGCCCCGGCCTACACGGAGGCCGTGGTGCAGCAGGCCATTAATCTCTATGAAGCGGTGGGCTTGGATTCCACTGTCGCCTACTACAACACCACCGAGAGCGTGGACGGCCAGTGGTACGCCTTCATCGTCAATGGTGAAAGCGGCTTTACCATTGCTCACCACAACCCCGTGTTGAGAGGAAGGGGTCCCAGCCTGCGGGTGGATCCGACAGGCTACTTCTATGGCGATGACCTGCTGGGGGCTACCGAAGCCGGGCGTTGGATGGAGTACGTGATAGTCAACCCTGAAACCGGCGAGAACCAAAGGAAGCACACCTTCGCGGTACTTCACGACGGCTACATCTTTGCTTCGGGCTGGTACGGACAGTAGGTTCGCCGGGCGTATGAATCTTGTCCGTTGGGCCCGGCATTAGCCGCTATCCTGGGCCTGCCGACAACCTCTCTTCCTGCTGTCACTTGACAAGCCCTTGCCGTCCAAGGCCGTTCGCTCGTTAACCTTGCACCAAAAAACACCCTTCTCTTGTCGCACATACGAGGGGTATGAAACCCCTCTGAACACTGTCATTTCCGTGTTGCGGGAGGTGTTCCGCAACCGTATTCTCCGAGCACGCTACAGGGCGACGGCATCCGCACCAACCGCGGACTCCAAGATGGCGTTACCGGGGATGGGTCCCGCGTCTCAGGGACTCCGGCTCCTGTGGGCCGGCGTACCCCGGGACCACATCTTGCCCGCGTACTTGCCTTCCCGGACGGTCTGAGCGGGCCTGCCGCCTTGATGTTCGAGCAGTCCGGGGGTTCCCCCCGGCCCTATGCGAGACGCAGCAGGCGGAGTTAAAGGCGGCGGTGCAGGAACTGCCTGCCATGGCTGGCATCGAACTGGCCAACTGGAACTGGAAGGTGGTCCATCAGTTTGTCTCGGAGCGATTCAGCATCAGCCTGAGCCGCAGCGGTTGCCTGAAATATCTGCACCGCTTGGGCTTTGTTCTGAAGCGTCCCAAGAAGCGGCTGGTCAAGGCTGATGAGAGGAAACGGGAGTGCTTCGTGGCGGAGTACGCCGCCCTGACGCAGGAGGCGCGACTGACTGCCGGCAAGATATTCTTTGCTGACGAAGCCCACTTCCGGGCAGATGCTGAACTGCGGAGCAAGTGGGTCCTGAAAGGAGAGCCGGCCCTGGTGGACTCGAGCAGCCCGCGGTGGGGCGAGCAAGGCCAGCTACTACTCGGCGGTGTGCCTGGAGACGGGGGAGGTGGAGTGGATGGAACTGGAGGGTAACAGCAACTCCGGGACCTCGGCCGCCTTCCTGATGCAACTGAGGGAAAGATACTCCGGGCCGCTGAAGGTGATCTGGGACAACGCGCCGGCGCACCGGGGCGAGGTCGTCAGGGAGTACCTGCGGACGCCTGGGCTGATGCTGCGGCTGGTGAACCTGCCGGGCTACAGCCCGGACTTCAACGCCGATGAGGCGGTCTGGGGCTGGGCTGGAGAGGAGGCGACGGGAAACCTGTGCCTGGGGACCAGGGCTCTGGTGCAGGATAGGGTCAACAACTTCCTTAGCGGGCTGGCCAGCCGGAGAGATGAAGTCAAACGGCGCTGCCGGACCGTCCTGCAATCAAGGGCCGAGAGGCTCCCGCGAAACCTCCGGCCCGATTCCCCAAGACCTGAAAATGCACATCCCACGTTGGCTTTAGCTTAGGTGCACGAGCTGAGGCTTTTAGGGGGTTCACAGGCCTCCCAGCCATATCTCGAAGACGGTTCTGTCTACCGTATACGTTGGTGGGCCTGCACGTACCGAATTGAGCCTGTCTCAGAAGTCTGAGCTGGTAATGGGTATGTCGTTGGGTGTACCTTCGAAGCGACACCAGTTGGGGAGATGCTGATATGCCGCTTCGACCGATGGGCCGAGAGCAGATGTGGATGTTGCCGCCGACGCTTGACGAACTGTTGCCGCTGGACCATCCGGCGCGGTTCGTGGCCGAGTTCGTTGACGCTTTGGACCGGGAGGACTGGGGGAAGCTTAAGGTGAAGATAGACGGGGAGGTGCTGGGAGCGCCAGCCTACCATCCACGTGCGCTGTTGAGCGTGTGGCTGTACGGTTTCATGACCGGGGTACGCTCGTGCCGGAAGCTGGAGGCGGCCTGCCGGGACCAGATACCGTACCTGTGGCTGACCGGGTGGCAGCATCCGGACCACAACACCCTGTGGAGGTTCTACAGAGGGCATCGGCAGGCCATGAGGAAGCTGTTCGAGCGTACGGTTCGTACGGTGGTGACGATGAAGTTGGTGGACCTGGCGGTTCAGGCGGTGGATGGTACGAAGGTGGTCGCCAACGCCTCGCTGAACAGGAGCTACGACGCCGAGGGACTGCGAGGGCTCTTGGAGCGGCTGGAGAGTGCGATAACGGACCTTGAGGCACAGAACGAAGCGGGAGAGGATGCCTCTGCCATCCATCTGCCTCGGGAGTTGGCTGACAAGGAGGTCTTGAGAGAGCAGGTGAGGCAGGCGATGGACGATCTCACGAGTCAAAAGCGCCACAAGCGCATCAACCTGACCGACCCAGACGCCAGGCTGATGAAGGGCAGGCAAGGCATCGTGGCTGGCTACAACGCCCAGGCTATGGTCTCACCCACAGAGACCGATGGGGGAGCGACAAGCATGCTGGTCACCGCCGTGGACGTGGTTGATGCGGCCAATGACAATGCCCTGCTGGTGCCGATGATGGAGCAGGCTGAGGAGACTACGGGGACGAAGTCGCAGATGACATTGGCCGACGCCGGATACTTCGCCGCCAGTCACCTAGCGGAGTGCGACCG
>CBDBJK010000031.1:0-216525 GCA_965206395.1 Dehalococcoidia bacterium | reverse complement strand
GACATCAGTGATGAACTCGCTCGAGGAAAACATTCATTTGGGCAGCGTGTAAGAACTGGAGGACATGAAATGAAAACAGAACGCACAGGACAGCTCAGGCGTGAAGGTGCCGCCTCCGCTCATATATGCATTAGTTTTTGTCGTAGGTTTAGCCTTTCCACTTTATCTTTCCAGTGGACTTTCTGCCATTCGGCTGGGTTCAACTACTAGCCATCGGCCTGCCTATAGGCGGAATCGCAGTAGGCCTGGCGCTATGGGCTGTCTGGACGATGAGACAAGCAGCAACAACATTCAGTGTGTACCAGCCCACGACGACAATCGTCACTCAAGGGGCGTATCGTTTCTCTCGCAACCCCGCCTACCTGTCTCTTACCATCGTTTACATAGGAACGCCTTAACATTGAACGCAGCTATGGATTCTGATATTGGCTCCGGTAGCTGTAGTGAGTATCAGCCTCAGCGTCATCAAGCCTGCGAGGAGCGATACCTGGAGCTAAAGTTCGGAGATGAATACATACGGCCCTACAAGACCTGAGCGTCCGTCGGTGCGATCTGATTTCTCTTCATACGCCCCCATCTTACCGCTCCAGGATGCTCTTTCAGATAGCCGCAATACTAGTGGTTCAACGTTTTTTGTATTGATGGGTAGAGTGACTTTAGCTTGATGCGCGCATCCTCGGTAGTGAAGCGCCAATCCACTCGTATCACATCCCGGTTGCGTTGATTCTGCCAAGCATTGACCTCGCCGCGCAGGATGTCTTGATTGGCAATCCGTCGGTCCAGGCACTGTCGAGCCAGCACACCGATCTCTATCTCCGCCATATTCAACCAACTCCCGTGTTTGGGAGTGTAGTGTATCTCCAGTCGCTCAGCTATACGCCTCGCCTCAGCAGGCTCGAATGCCTCGTATAGCGAGGACAGCTTGTGAGTGTTGAGATTGTCCATTACCAGCACGATCCGGTCTCTGTCAGGGTAGTCCTCGTCGACCAGTTTCTTTATCACATGCGCCCAGTCCACCTTCGTGCGACGCTCTCTGACCTCGACTCGGGCGCCATCCGTCCCAACGGTGCAAACAGCATGAACAGGCTGCTCACTCCATTGCGCTCGTATTCGTAGTCGTATGCCGCCGATAAGCCGGGCGCTGCGGGAGCGCGGCACTCGCGTCTCCTTGACTTGCTGTTTGCTCGTCTCATCCATGCACACCTGAACCTCATTCCCATCGTACGGCCGTTGGTAGACCTCCAGTACGTCTTCCATCACGTCTTCCATCGCGCACACAAACTCCGCGCTCTGACCGGGCGGGATGCACCAACTCTGCTTCAGCCACGGCTTCAGTTCGTTTTTTTTTAAGCGCCTGGCGAACCGTCTCGGTGCTAATGGTCCCGACTATCTCACACTCGACCAACTGGTCAGCCAACAGCTTCAGGGTCCAACTGGCACGCCCCTCCGGCGGTTCCCCGCAGGCCATCGCTATCAACCGTGCTTCACCTTCGCCGTCCAGTCTCTTTTGACGCCGACGCAGTTGCTTTTTGCGATTCAGCGCAGAACTCGACCCCCTCCTCCACACAGCGCTTGCGTATTCGCTCGACCGTTGACTGTCCCACACCGAGCGCGCTGGTGATGTCCGCGTCCTTCATTCCCCCGTCCGAGCGTGACTCATCGCTCATCAGCAGAATGCGCGCATGGGTCTGTTTGTACGCCGCAGCCCGACCGCGTGAGACCAAGGCGTTGAGTTCCTGTTGTTCGTCGGTAGTCAGTCTGATACGGTACTTCTTGGTAGACATCATGGTTCCCTCCTCGGTTCAACGTTACGATTGAACCCCCAAGAGGAACAATGACTATCATGGTATTCATTTCAATGATGTTGGACCACTAGAATCTCTATCATATTTCTTCGAAAATGTGATTGCCCTGCTGCACTATACAAAACGGTTGACGATGTAGGAGCGCAGTGCTACAGTCACGCCATGATAAACCAAACATCTTAAACCGAATATCCCAATCGGAGGTAAGCTATGAAAGCTGCGATACTGCGCGAGGTAAACGTTCCGCTTCAGGTAGAGGAAGTCCAGGCGGATAAGCCGGGGCCGCGCGAGGTTCTCATTCGCACAGGCGCATCCGGCGTCTGTCACAGCGACCTTCATTTCGTCGAAGGCAAGTACACGACAGATATGCCGATAATACTCGGTCACGAGGCCGCTGGCACGGTAGAGGCCGTCGGCGAGCAGGTGTCATACGTCAATCCCGGCGATCACGTTATCACCTGCCTTTCTGTCTTCTGCGGTCACTGCGACAAGTGTCTGAGCGGTCGCCCCGCGCTGTGCCGCCGCACCGACGTGGTGCGCTCCCGCGAGGAGTCGCCCCGTCTCAGCCAGGGAGACTCGCTGGTTCACCAGTTTGCCAACATCTCATCGTTTGCCGAGCAGATGCTTGTACACGAGCACGCGACGGTGAAGGTGCGAGAGGACGTTCCTTTCGAGCAGTTGGCCCTCATCGGCTGCGGCGTAACGACTGGCGTCGGCGCGGTGCTCAACACGGCCCGCATCGAACCAGGAAGCACGGTCGCCGTCATCGGCTGTGGCGGCGTAGGACTGAGCTGCATCCAGGGCGCGCTCATCGGCGGCGCGGTCAGGATAATCGCCATCGACACAGTGGAAACCAAGCTGGGTATGGCCCGCGAGTTCGGCGCAACCGATGTCATCGACGCATCCAGTGGCGACGTTATCGAAAAGATACGTGATCTGATCGGCGGCGGCGTTGACTATTCGTTCGAGGCCATTGGAACGAAGGAGACGGCGGAACAGGCTTTCGGAATGCTTGGCGCAGGCGGCACGGCGACCATAATCGGCATGATACCGCAGGGCACGAAGATAGAGCTTGACGGCCCTTCGTTCCTCAGCGAGAAAAAGATTCAGGGTAGCAGCATGGGGTCGAACAGGTTTCGCGTCGACATGCCGCGCTACATCGAGTTCTACCTGCAAGGCCGCCTCAAGCTCGACGAGATGGTGTCACAACGCATGAAGCTAGAGCAGGTCAACGAGGCATTCGATGACATGAAAGAGGGCCACGTGGCGCGGAGCGTAATCACGTTCGATTAGTTTTCTGAGAATTGCGAAACTGATACCAGGGCGACACCTCACCCCCACGTAATCTAAGTTGAACGTAGGTCTACAGCGCCCCCTCTGTCCTTCCGCGGAAGGACAGAGAGGGGGGACGTGGGCGAGTCATTAACCAGGAGGCGATATTATGCCGGATCAGGCTCTTTCAGATGTCAGAATTTTGGACTTCACTCACTATATAGCCGGGCCGTACTGCACGAAGCTGCTGGCAGACTATGGCGCAGACGTTCTCAAGGTAGAGCGACCCGACGGCGGAGACGGAACGAGACGTCTGGGGCCGTTCCCGAACGATGAGCCTCACCCGGAGAAAGGCGGCCAATTTCTGCACCTGAACACCAACAAACGAGGCCTCACCCTCAACCTGAAGACAGAGGCCGCCAGAAACATCGTCAGGGAGTTGGTCAAGGACGTGGATATAGTCGTCGAGAGCTTCCGCCCTGGCACGATGGAGGGCTTCGGCCTGGACTACGAGTCGCTGAAATCCATCAACCCCGACATGGTAATGACATCTATCTCCAACTTCGGACAGACCGGGCCATATAGGGATTACAGGGGCTCAGAGATCATCTTCTACGGCATGGGCGGCGAGATGTATTCCGCAGGTCTGGAGGACAGGGAACCCATCAAGATGGGGGGTAACGTAGTCCAGCACCAGGCAGGGGCCGCCGCCTCGGTTGCCACGATGGGCGCTCTGTTCACGGCTCGCCTACAGGACGTAGGCCAACACGTTGACGTGCCCATCATGGAGACACAGGTCGGCTCGATAGACCGGCGCATGACGATGCTCGTCGCTTACCAGTATTGCGGTGAGGTCAGCCAGCGTGTGCCACTTGGGAGCCTTGGCTATCCAATCGGCGTTTACCTCTGCGAAGATGGCTACGTGGAGTTGGTGGGAGGCCTGATCTATTTCCCCAGGGTGATAAAGATGCTGGGTGAACCCGAAGCCTTCAAAGACCCCAAGTGGTACACTCCAACCGCCCAGACCGACCCTGACCTGAAGGCCGAGTTTGAAGAATACTTCATCCCCTGGTGCCTGGAAAGGACAAAGTACGAGGTCTGGTACGCCGCACAAGAGTCCCGCGTGCTAAGCGGCCCCATAAACACGATGGAAGACCTCGCCAACGACCCGAACTTCAACGAGCGCAACGTCTTTGCGGAGATCGAGCACCCGGAGGCTGGACGGCTCAAGTATCCCGGCAGGCCGTTCATCATGAACGAGTCACCCTGGTCGATACGAAGGCCCGCGCCATTGCTGGGCCAGCACAACGAAGAGGTGCTGACTGGAATAGGCTACAGCAAAGAAGACATCGTGCGTCTGGGGGAACAAAATGCAATCTAAGGAGGCCGACATGCCCAAGCTTCCGTTGGAAGGCTTCAGAGTCCTGGACATGACCGTGGTGTGGGCTGGAACCTACTGCGCCACGCTCCTCGCCGACATGGGAGCCGAGGTCATACGAGTCGAATCTACGAAGGTCTTCGTTCCCCTCACCCGAGGGCTTATGGCGCATCCGCCGGAGAGCCTGATAAAGAACTCACTGCCTATGCTCGGCGGCATGCCTGATCGGACTGTTGGCGCTCGCCCCTGGAACCGCAGTCCTGTATTTAACGCGCACGCTCGCAACAAGCTAAGCATGACCGTTAACCTGCTTCAGCCAAAGGGCATGGAGATTTTCAAACGCCTGGTGAAAACGAGCGACGTGTTCGTGGAAAACAACGTTACCGAGACGATGGACAAGCTGGGCATCTCCTACGACATGCTCAAGGAGCAGAACCCGGACATCATCATGCTGCGTATGCCCGCCTACGGCAACACAGGCCAGTACAGGAACTTCCGTTCGCTGGGAGTTCACATGGAGGGAACCATAGGTCACTCTCTGCTTCGCGGCTATACCGACATGGATCCGTCGGCGAACACACAGGTCTTCGTAGCCGACGCCGCCGGTGGCATGCAGGGCGCGTTCGCGATCATGACGGCGCTGCACTATAGGAAGCGCACCGGCAAAGGCCAGCTAATCGAACTTGCGCAGGCAGAGAACGCCTTGCCGTTTCTGGGTCAATTCTTCATGGACTACTCGATGAACGCCCGCAGTGGCTCCACCATAGGCAACCGCCACCCTTACGCCATCCAGGGCTGTTACCCCTGCGCAGGAGATGACCGCTGGGTCAACATCACTCTGTTCGATGACCGAGACTGGGAAGCGTTCTGCAAAGCGTTTGGAAATCCAGAGTGGTCGAATGACGAAAAATTCGCGAGTCAGATCAGCCGCTACAATAGCCACGACGAAATCGACGCGCATATCAGCGAGTGGACGGCACAGCGTGACCATTACGATGTGATGCGCGTTCTTCAGGACGCTGGCATAGCGGCAGGCGCGGTTATGGATCAGCGGGATGCCTACAACGACCCTCACCTGAACGAGCGAGGAATGTTCGAGGAGGTGACTCAGGAGGACACGGGCACGCACCTGTACCCCGGCGCACCCTTCAAGATGACCGAACCTCCCCTCAAGATTCGTCGTGGGCCTGTCCGGTTGGGCGAGGATAACGAATACGTCTACAAGACGCTGCTAGAGGTTTCGGACGAGGAGTACGCTGAGCTTGAGCGCGAGGGACACATCGGCATGGACTACGATGAGAGCGTGCCGTAGAGCGGCCGACCTCACCTCGCGTAATTCGGGGCTTGAAATTGATAAAGGCGGCCCCTCTCCTCTGGAGGAGAGGGGCGACCAAAATTGCGGCTTGTTTTCGTCCTACAGCGGAAGGATGGTGAAGGTTAGGATGGGGTTGCAGTTTCCTTCAAAGCCGAGTTTACGAACCCGCTGAATTCATCGAGTGCGCCGGGCGGGTTGTTGCGTATGACGCCATGCCCAGTGTCGGCATAGACCTTCAGGATAGAGCCTGGAATGCCGTCGGCGATAATCTGTGCCTGACTCGGTGGGCACTGGAGGTCTTTCTCTCCCGCCAGAATCAGGGTTGGGATGCGAATCTCGCCTAGCTGCGAGCGCGTGTCAAACTCTTCAAGCCTCCTCAGAATCTCCGCGTAGGCGTAAGGGTTGAGATCAGAGATGACTAGTGGTCCAACATCATTGAAATGAATACCATGATAGTCATTGTTCCTCTTGGGGGTTCAATCGTAACGTTGAACCGAGGAGGAACCATGATGTCTACCAAGAAGTACCGTATCAGACTGACTACCGACGAACAACAGGAACTCAACGCCTTGGTCTCACGCGGTCGGGCTGCGGCGTACAAACAGACCCATGCGCGCATTCTGCTGATGAGCGATGAGTCACGCTCGGACGGGGGAATGAAGGACGCGGACATCACCAGCGCGCTCGGTGTGGGACAGTCAACGGTCGAGCGAATACGCAAGCGCTGTGTGGAGGAGGGGGTCGAGTCTGCGCTGAATCGCAAAAAGCAACTGCGTCGGCGTCAAAAGAGACTGGACGGCGAAGGTGAAGCACGGTTGATAGCGATGGCCTGCGGGGAACCGCCGGAGGGGCGTGCCAGTTGGACCCTGAAGCTGTTGGCTGACCAGTTGGTCGAGTGTGAGATAGTCGGGACCATTAGCACCGAGACGGTTCGCCAGGCGCTTAAAAAAAAACGAACTGAAGCCGTGGCTGAAGCAGAGTTGGTGCATCCCGCCCGGTCAGAGCGCGGAGTTTGTGTGCGCGATGGAAGACGTACTGGAGGTCTACCAACGGCCGTACGATGGGAATGAGGTTCTGGTGTGCATGGATGAGACGAGCAAACAGCAAGTCAAGGAGACGCGAGTGCCGCGTCCCGCAGCGCCCGGCTTATCGGCGGCATACGACTACGAATACGAGGGCAATGGAGTGAGCAGCCTGTTCATGCTGTTTGCACCGTTGGACGGATGGCGCCGAGTCGAGGTCAGAGAGCGTCGCACGAAGGTGGACTGGGCGCATGTGATAAAGAAACTGGTCGACGAGGACTACCCTGACAGAGACCGGATCGTGCTGGTAATGGACAATCTCAACACTCACAAGCTGTCCTCGCTATACGAGGCATTCGAGCCTGCTGAGGCGAGGCGTATAGCTGAGCGACTGGAGATACACTACACTCCCAAACACGGGAGTTGGTTGAATATGGCGGAGATAGAGATCGGTGTGCTGGCTCGACAGTGCCTGGACCGACGGATTGCCAATCAAGACATCCTGCGCGGCGAGGTCAATGCTTGGCAGAATCAACGCAACCGGGATGTGATACGAGTGGATTGGCGCTTCACTACCGAGGATGCGCGCATCAAGCTAAAGTCACTCTACCCATCAATACAAAAACGTTGAACCACTAGTGTACCAGCCTCTGTTCCCACAACTCCTCTGGATTGGGATAGCCCTCAAGTTTCGACCTCAGCACGAAATAGCCTTGGAGCGTTTCCCAGGATGGCTCATTCAGCAGGTCTGTAAACTCCTTGCTGGCGCGTGCCGTCGGATACAGGCTATTCGGGTCGTCCTTGTAGTGATGGCTCGGCGCGGCGCAATCCAGTACAACCGCCGAAAGCGTGTCCTGATATTTCAATGCGTAGATAATGCCGGTGAACCCCCCCATCGACACGCCCCAGAACACCCACTTGTCCAGACCAAGATGGCGGCGCACTGCGTCAAGGTCGTCGGCCAAACGCCAGAATCCATAGTCCGCGCTGTCTCTCGCGGCGGAGCTAGGCCCGAATCCGCGAGGCCAAACCGTGATGATAGTAAAGCCGGGCAAACCCGGATGGCCCGACTTGGCCGTAGCGTAAGGATGCGTAGTGGCAATTGGCGGCCCTTCGCCGGCCACCATGTACGCAATTTCGCCGCCGTCTGCTGAGGCTTTGCCTGGGCCGGGTTTCAGGTTTGCCATGTAGAGTCCTCCTCGTCTTGCTCTGTGTGATGATAAAGGCGTAATCAGCGTTGGCTATCAGGACACTAAAGGCAACACCTCTTGCGTGAAACGAGACATCTGCCCCATCTGGTCGCCTGACGCGAACCGGACGATGAAATACTCTGCGCCCTCTGCTTTGTACCGATGTATCGCGTCTGCGATTTTTTCGGGCGGCCCGAAAACACATAGAAGCTGCTTGCTGACCGCCTCGTAAGGCCTGCTGTAATAGGCCCGCATGAACTGGTCACCCCCTTTCAGAGCCTCTTCTTCTGTGTCCTTGAGGTTGACCGAGATGTAGAGGCATCGTTTGATTGCACTGGCGTCGCGGCCTGCGTTTTTGGCGTACTCCTCGATTTTCTGCCAGCATTCCCGAAAGCCTTCGATGGTAGTTATGTTAGTAATCCAAGCGTCGCCCATCTCGGCAACGCGCTTGAGTCCACGCTGCACCCAGTTGCTTGAAATCCATATCGGCACGGACTGCTGCACCGGCTTTGGCTCTAACGCAACCTCATGCAGTGGATAGAACGGGCCTTCGCTGGTTACCTGATCCTGCGTCCAGAGCGCCCGCATCAGTCTCAAGCCTTCCTCCATACGCGGCGCGCGCTCCTTGATGGGAACGCCGACGGCGGTATGCTCCTGCACATACATGTCATTGTCTCCACGACCTGCGCCGACGCCTAGCAAAACGCGCCCGTTGGAGATGTTGTCGATGGTCGCCACCGAATGCGCGAGGTGGACGGGATGGCGAAGGGCAGTGAGCATCACCGCCGTCCCGATTTTGACGCGGCTGGTGCGGGCCGCTATGGCCGCCATCGTGGTCAGAGGTTCAAGGCGCGGTTTCGATGTGATGCTGTCCCCGACCCACACAGAGCCGTAGCCCGCACGCTCCGCTGTCTCCGCCATCTGCCAGTTAAGCTCTACCCTGGGCCTGCCGCCGTTGGCGTACACCAGCACGCCTCTTGTGGGCATAAGCACTCCGAAATCGTTAATATCTGTCATGGCTCTTTCTTTCTCTGGTTGATGCTCAAAATACCGGTATTAAACTACCGGCCAGCGTGAGGGATAGGATACGCCTGTCCTGGCGAGCATATCCTCCCCTATCTTCTGAACTTTCTGGATAAGTTCCCATTCGTCGACGAAGAGCGGTTTGTGATCTTCCACGACGACCAGACCATCCACAATGACGGTATGGACGCTTCTGCCGTCGGCGTTGAACACCAGGCTGTTGACCGGATTGAACAATGTGCTCCACTCCACGCGCCGGGTGTCGAACAGCACTATGTCAGCTTTCTTGCCAACTTCGATGGAGCCTGTATCCGCTCCTAGTCCGAGCGCGTTCGCGGTGCCAAGCGTCGCAAGCTCCAGCGCCGTCTCCGCCGGAATCATCGTCACATCTTGACGCCCGTCCTTGTACAGAACGGCAACCAGGTACATAGACCGCATGGTCTCTAGCAGGTTTGAATTGTTTCCGGCGTCGGTGCCGAGGCCGACCGTGATTCCTTTTTCAAGCATCTCAGGCAGCATTGCCGTCCGAGTCATGCCTGAGCCGCCCTTGATTGCGGCAGTGGGGCACATAATCACATTCGATCCTGTACGCGCAATGGTGTCAAGCTCCGCCTCATTGATGCCGAGCGCGTGCGCAAGGACGACGTTTGGCCCCAGCACTCCGATGTCTTCCAGATGCTCGGTGGGAGTCTTGCCATACTGCTGCATAGCGGTCTCTATGGCCTGGGGGCTGCTGCTATGGTGAAGGGTGAAGCGTGTCTGATGCTTGTCTGCAAGCCTTTTCGCCGCGATCAGCAATTCGTCTGTCGAGAACGCCGCCGAGAAGGGCATAGTCCAGACGCGCACCCTGTCGTCGAGGCGATGGTCGAAGCTCTCTATGGTCTTCTCCATCAACTCTATGGCCTCAAACGTCTGGTAGACCGGCAGGTTCATTGTGTTGGGCTTGTCGGTCACGTGCGCGCCAACGATAATACGACAGCCTGAATCTTCGTACGCCTTCATACAGGCATCAATATGCTTTGTGCTGCCAGGGTCTACGAAGCTGGTCGTGCCGTATTTCAGAAGCTCTGTTATCGCTAGAAGGGAGGTATAATACTCCTCCTCCTCGGTCATGATGCCTTGAAGTTTGAACACGTTGGGCAGATATGCGGGGCCAAGGTCGTCCGGGAAGATTCCCCGCGTGGCGTGCGCGTAGCTGATGTGCATGTGTCCGTTGCCGAAGCCGGGCGTTATGACCATCTCGCTGGCGTCTATAACCCGGTCTGCCGGTGTCGCCTGCAAATTGGATGTCTTGCCGACCTGCGTAATCTGGTTGCCTTCGACAACAATCGCTCCGTCTTGGATGATTCTCCGTTCCGTGTCGACGGTCACGATGAAGCGTGCATTCTCTATCTTCAAAGTCGGCCCTGGCATTAGGATAAGACCTCCTGAATCAGCGTATCGCGCGCTATTGTTTTGCATTGTGATGACGGTATGACCAGAGGCATGATACTACCGGCCTACCCGTCATGTCACCCCAGAGATTTCAGAGGTTTGACGCGATAGGAAGACGTTAATCGAGGAGGATAGCCATCGCGTGGGACTCTTGAAAGCTGCTCTGCGAACGCGATGTTCACAAACCCAAGACAAACAATAATAGAACCAAATCCCCACGCAATTTATGCGTTATTCGTGATAGGGTGTAAGCGACCTGACCGGGGATCGGTCAGGTCACCTGCCGAACCCCTCCATTTGCCTGTGAGCTATGGGGGGGTTTTTCGTGGCCGGAATGCGAACTCCTTAGCTCAATACTCGTGAGAGGATGGTTTTCCCCATGAGGAATTCGTCGATGCCGCGCGCCGCCTCGCGTCCTTCGGCGAGCGCCCATACGACCAGCGATTGCCCGCGTGACATGTCGCCAGCCGCGAATACGCCCGAAACGCTGGTCATCTTGTTCTGATCGGTTTTGACGTTGCCACGCCCATCGAAATCCACACCAAGGTCGGACAGCATGCTGCCATGCTCTGGATGCAGAAATCCCATCGCCAGAAGAACGAGGTCAGCCTCGATTTCAAACTCGCTGCCAGGAATCTCGTTCATGGCGGGGCGTCCAGTTTCATCCGGCGGCCCCCACTCCAGACGCACCGCATGAAGCTTTTCGACCTTGCCGTTGCAACCTGAGAATCCTTTCGTGCTGATGTTATAATCGCGCACGCCACCCTCTTCGTGGGACGATGAGGTTCTGAGTATCGTAGACCACTGAGGCCAGGGGTTGTCGTCACGCCTCTCTATAGGAGGCTCAGGAAGCAGCTCTAGCTGATAAACCACCTCCGCGCCCTGGCGATGAGCGGTTCCAAGGCAGTCGGAGCCGGTGTCGCCACCGCCCATGACAACCACTCGTTTGCCTTCGGCGGTGATGCGCTCTGAAGGGTCAATCGTTTCTCCAGTAAGCAGCCTATTTTGCTGTGTCAGGTAGTCCATAGCGAAGTGAACGCCCTCAAGCTCTCGACCCAGTACGGGCAAGTCGCGGGGAACAGTCGAGCCTCCTGTCAGCAGTATAATATCGAAGCTCTTGCGCAAGTCTTCCACGGGGTAGTCGTCGCCGACATATACCCCCGTCTTGAACTCAACGCCTTCCGCTGTCATCTGATCGACTCGACGCTGGACGACCTGCTTCTCTAGTTTGAACTCAGGAATGCCGAGTCGCAGCAGCCCGCCGATGTAGTCTGCCCTCTCGAAGACAGTGACCAGGTGCCCGCAGCTATTTAGCTGTTGGGCCGCCGCAAGACCTGCCGGGCCAGAGCCGACTATAGCGACCTTTTTGCCGGTACGCGATTTGGGAGGCCGCGGAACGATCCAGCCCTCTTTCCAGCCTCGGTCTGCGATGGATTTTTCGATGTACTCAATGGTCACTGGATCCTGGTTGATAGCCAGAACGCACGACACTTCGCACGGCGCAGGGCATATCCTGCCCGTGAACTCGGGGAAGTTGTTGGTGGCGTGGAGCGACTCCAGCGCCTCCTTCCAGCGGCCCCTGTACACAAGATCGTTCCAGTCAGGGATTCGGTTCCCCAACGGACAACCTTTGTGACAAAAGGGAACGGAGCAGTTCATGCATCGTGAACCTTGCTCGCGGGCCTGCTCTTCTGACCAGTCGCCGAATATCTCACGGAAACTCATGATGCGCTCCGCTACAGGGATACGCGGCAGAGGCACTCGTTCGTTATCTTTAAATCCGCTTGGTTTGCCCATAAAGTACTACTTTCGGTTCCAGAACAGGGTCAGTTTCTGGAAGATTTCTAGTTTGCCGCTTGCTGGTCATCCCGACGTCTTCGCTCTTCGAGAACGCGCTTGTAGTCATAGGGCATAACTTTCACGAACTTGGGCAGCATAACATCCCAATTTTTAAGCACTCTCTTAGCATGGACGCTGCCGGTATGCTCAAGGTGCTCTTCGATAAGGCCGCGCAGCGCGTCCTCATCCTCTTGGGTCTCCACGTCTTCAAGGCCGACCATTCCAGTGTTGCACAGACCTCTGAACTTGCCGAATTCGTCGAGTACATATGCCTCGCCGCCGCTCATGCCCGCCGCGAAGTTGCGACCCGTAGGCCCAAGCACAACCACACGCCCGCGAGTCATGTATTCGCAGCCGTGGTCGCCGACGCCTTCGACTACAGTCTCTGCCCCGCTATTGCGTACCGCGAAGCGCTCACCGGCCACTCCTCTGATGAAGACCTTGCCTCCGGTCGCGCCGTAAAGCACGACGTTGCCCACCAGGATATTCTCCTCTGGAACAAAGGTGGCTTCTCCGGGAGGCTTGATTATTACGTTCCCACCAGACAGCCCTTTACAGAAGTAGTCATTGGCGTCGCCCTCCACGTTCATGGTTATGCCTTTGGCGAGGAAGGCGGAGAAGCTTTGCCCAACCGAGCCTTTGAAATTAATACAGATCGTGTCCTCCGGCAGCGCTTCCTCGCCATAGCGTTTGGCTATCTCATGGCTGAGCATCGCGCCGACGGTGCGGTTGTGATTGCCGATAGGCATATTCAGCTGCACTGGCTTCTTATGCTCAAGCGCCTCTTGGCACTCCGCTATTAGCTGATGGTCTAACGCCTTCCAGAGGGCATGGTCCTGTTCTTCGCAACAGTATGTCGCCACGCCATCCGGCACATCCGGCCTGTGAAGCAGGGCTGAGAAATCCAGACGGCTAGCCTTCCAGTGATCTACGGCCTTGCGTCCATCCAGTTTGTCCACTCGTCCGACCATCTCGTTTATAGTGCGAAATCCCAGTTCCGCCATTATTTGCCGCATGTGTTCGGCGACGAAGAAAAAGTAATTAATAACGTACTCAGGTTTTCCGTCAAACAGCTTTCTTAGATCAGGGTCTTGTGTCGCTATGCCCACTGAACAGGTGTTGAGATGGCACTTACGCAGCATGATGCATCCCAAGGTGATTAGCGGCGCTGTCGCAAAACCAAACTCCTCCGCGCCCAGTAGACAGGCGATGGCTGCGTCTCGCCCGGTCTTCAACTGACCGTCCGTCTGGACGACGATTCGTCCGCGCAGGTCATTCATGACGAGCACTTGTTGAGTCTCAGCCAGGCCAAGCTCCCAGGGCAGCCCTGCGTTCTTGATGGAGGACTCAGGAGATGCGCCGGTACCGCCGCTGTCCCCACTGATGAGCACCACGTCTGCGTGGCCCTTCGAGACGCCAGCAGCTATCGTGCCTACTCCGGCCTCTGCCACAAGCTTGACGTGAACGCGCGCGCTTGGATTGGCGTTCTTCAGGTCATGGATCAACTGGGCCAGGTCTTCGATAGAGTAAATATCATGGTGCGGAGGTGGCGAGATAAGCTCAACCTCAGGGGTGGAATTGCGCACCCAGCCGATGTATTCGTCCACCTTGTGACCCGGCAACTGTCCGCCCTCGCCCGGCTTGGAACCCTGCGCCATCTTGATTTGAAGGTCGCGAGCATTTGCCAGATAGTTGATGGTGACTCCGAATCGTCCCGAAGCTACCTGCTTCATGGCGCTGTTGCGGGAGTCGCCGTTTGGATCGAGAGTGAAACGGTGAAAGTCTTCGCCGCCTTCGCCCGTGTTGCTTCTGGCATTAATGCGATTCATGGCAATCGCCATCGTCTCGTGCGCCTCACGGCTGATGGAACCGAGAGACACGGCTCCGGTGGCGAAACGCCTTACGATATCCTTAGCAGGCTCGACCTCATCCAAAGGTATCGGATTGTCTGATTTCTTAAACTCCAACAGTCCCCGTATCGTGGATAGCTCCGCGTTTCGGCTGTCTGCGTATTCGGCAAACTCTTGATAGCTCTTGAAGTCATTGGTTTTGGCAGCGTATTGCAGCGTCGCTATAGTATCCGGGTTCCACATGTGATGCTCACCCTCGCGACGCCACTGATACTGTCCACCCTGCTTCAGGTCGAGGCTACCGCCAATGTTCATGTCGAGGTAAGCGTAGGAATGGCGCTGCCCGCTTTCCTCCTGAATCTCATTCAGGCCTATGCCACCGATGCGCGAGGGTGTCCAGGTGAAGTATTGATCGATCAGACCCTGGTTAAGGCCTACAGCCTCGAATATCTGTGCGCCTCGATAGCTCTGTAGAGTCGAGATGCCCATCTTGGACATTACTTTGAGAATGCCCTTGTGCACGGCCTTGATGTAGTTCTTCTCGGCGGTTTCGTAATCTATCGATGTAAGGATGCTGCGCTCGCGCGTCATGTCGGCCAGTGTCTCGAAGATCAGGTACGGATTGACTGCTCCCGCACCGTAGCCGGCCAACAATGCAAAGTGAGAAACCTCTCTAGGCTCGCCCGACTCTACGACCAGACCAACTCTGGCGCGACTTCCTTGCCTTATAAGGTGGTGATGAACGCCCGCCGTCGCCAAGAGGCTGGGAATCGGCGCGTGGTCTTCGTCTACGCCTCTGTCAGACAAGATCAGTATGGTATAGCCTTCCTTGATGGCCTCGGACGCCTCATCGCACAATCTGTCCATAGCTCGATTGAGCGAGCCGATGCCATCGTTAGGATTGAACAGCGTGGAGAGGGTCTTGGCCTGTAGTTTGCGCAGGTTGATGCCGCGAATCTTCTCCAGTTCGCGGTCTGTTAGGATTGGCCCTTTTAGTCTAAGCTGGCGGCACTGTTCCGGCGTCTCATCGAACAGGTTCTGTTCCGAGCCTATGGTAGTTTCCAGCGACGTTACCAACTCCTCCCTTATGGCGTCGAGCGGAGGATTGCTGACCTGCGCGAATAGCTGCTTGAAGTAGCCGAACAGCAGAGGAGTGTGATTGGACATCACGGCGAGAGGGGCGTCGTTGCCCATTGAGCCTATCGGCTCCGTGCCATTGGCTGCCATTGGCTCCAGAGTCACTCGCAGGTCTTCAAGGGTGTAGCCAAAGGCTTTCTGTTTCTCCAACAGGGTATCGAAATCGTATGGCGGCACACGGGAAGGCTCGGCAAGCGACTCCAGTGTCACACTGTTTTCTTTCAGCCATTGACCATATGGGCGGCGATTGGATAGCTCTGCCTTGATCTCGGCGTCGTCTATAATGCTGCCCTGCTCGGTATCGAGCACGAACATGCGCCCGGGATGTATGCGTTCCTTATACAGAATCTTTTCCGGCGGTATGTCCAGAACGCCAGTCTCGGACGCCATAACGAGCAAGTCGTCGGTGGTGACGAGGTATCGGCAGGGGCGCAGCCCGTTTCTGTCCAGCACCGCACAGACCTTCGTGCCATCCGTACCGATGATTAGCGCAGGGCCGTCCCAAGGCTCGATAAGATGGGCGTGGTAGTCGTAGAAGTCCCTTTTGGCCTGATCCATAGGGATATGGTCTCCCCACGCCTCCGGTATCATCATCATCAACGCGTGGGGCAGCGACCGCTCAGAAGCCAAAAGCAGTTCCAGGGCATTGTCGAAGCTGGCGGTGTCGCTCTGGTCGGAGCTGACGACGGGGTACAGCTTGTTTATCTCATCGCCAAATTGCGGGGACGAGAACATCGCCTGCCGCGCTGTCATCCAGTTGATGTTGCCACGCAGCGTATTTATCTCGCCATTGTGGATGACGAATCGATAGGGATGCGCCAATTTCCACGAACCTAGCGTGTTGGTGCTGAAGCGCGAGTGCACCAGAGCGAAGGCGCTAGTCGTGTTCTCGTCGGCGAGGTCGTGGTAGAAGCCTTCAAGTTGATGGGCCATTATCAGGCCCTTGTATACCACTTGGCTAGCTGACAGGCTGCAAACGTAGAATTCGCGCTTGTCAGGCATTTCAGAGCCAGCCGCCGCGCTCTCTATCTGACGCCTGATAAGGTAGAGCCTCAGCCCAAAATGGAACTCATCCTCGATGTCGCTGCTTCGCGCTACAAAGAACTGCCTGATGACTGGCATGAGTTCGACGGCAAGCCATCCTATGCAGTCAGTGGACACGGGCACATCGCGCCATCCGAGGAAGCTCTGGCCCTCCTCCCTTACGATGCGTTCGATGATGTCTTCGCATTGCTTGCGCTGATCGGCTTCCTGCGGCAGGAATATCATGCCGACGCCATAGTGTCCGCGTTCCGGCAAAGAGAAGCCTAGCCTCTTGCTTTCCTTAAGGAAAAGCTCATGAGGCATCTGAATCAGGACGCCCGCGCCGTCGCCGGTTTCTGGGTCTGCGCCGCTCGCGCCCCGGTGGCCCAGATTTTTTAGCACCTCTAGCCCTTGCGTTATGATGTTGTGGGACTTGACGCCCTTGACGTTGGCAACCAAACCTACACCGCAAGCATCGTGCTCGAACTGCGGGTCGTACAGTCCCTGCTTGGTCAAGTTGGGTACATGCTTGTATTTATCAGTCATGTCCTTGCCTCATCAATATCAATGGACTTAATGGCACTTCATGAATAAATTTTTAGCTATTAAATCGAAAACGTAAGTGAATCCCCAGAACGATTACTCAATGTGAAAACACGAATCCGACCAGTGCAAAACATCACCGCTTGATTTGACAACGAAACGCACTATGTCAAGTCAATCCGGTGAATAATTTAATGAAATATATCAGTTAGTGAAATTTGTGTCAATCTTTTGGCGGCGTATTCTCGGCAAGTTTGCAGCTAGATGCGTTTAGTTGAGTCCTTCCTTAGTGCAAAACTCGTCGCAGAGGCGACGGCACCACTCAAACTAGAGGGTTGGGTTGGCGAAGATTATGCTTTATTGCCGACGCTTCAATCGTCGGATTCAGTGTCGTTTATGGGCGTACGGCTCTCATGAACTGGACAGATGTGAAACTATATAGTAGCTTGAGCAGATTATGATGATTTTGTGGGGGCGTTATACATCTGTGTCCCTGCTACCACGAGTACGAGGTTTGTAATTGGTAAAGCTTATCAGCTTTGACATAGATGGCACTTTAGAAGCAGGCGACCCGCCGGGCACTATTACCATGAGCATGGTGAAACTGGTCAAAGACGAAGGATACCTTATAGGTAGCTGTTCGGACCGGACGGTCAGCACTCAACAACGGATGTGGGAGACTCACGGCATCATAGTGGATTTCACGGTGCTAAAGCATCAGCTTGACGACGTGAAGGCCCAATTCGAGGCCGAGGTATACTATCACATCGGCGACACTGACATGGACGAGTTCTTTGCTGGCAGGGCAGGATTCGAATTCATCCTGGTCGATAACATTGCCACAAGCCAGCTATGGCTGCCGGACGTGTTCATCTAGAGGCAAACCACCGACCTCACCCCGCGTAATCCAAGGCTTGAAGTGGACTTAGGCGGCCCCTCTCCTCTGGAGGAGAGGGGCGACCATAATTGAGGCTTGCCTTCGTCCTTCCGCGGAAGGATGGGGTGAGGTCCGGCGCGCTGCTGGACACACCCCTCTATTCTAAAATAACTACCCCATCATCAAGCAGGTTTGAATTTCACCAGCGTCCAATCAGGCGATACCTCGTCGTAGACTGCGACGAGAGGCATATCAACCTTGAGGTCATCTAATTCGCAGTCTACGATGTTGGAAATCATCCTGGGGCCTTCGTCTAACTGCACGACGGCATAGGCGTAAGGCACGTCTTCCCTGAATGCGGGATTCACTGGCTGGCGCACTATGGTGTAGCCGTGAAGCCTGCCTTTGCCGCTAACCTGCACCCACTCCAGATCGTTTTCAAGACACCGGGGACATTCCTCCCTGGGGTAGAAGAAAGTGTGGTCGCACTTCTTGCAGCGAGGCATCATCAGTTCGTGTCTCTTTGCCCCATCCCAGAATGGCTTGCTCAGCTCTGTGCTGAGAGGCCTGGGAAGGGGCTTGTTGTATTCAGTAGTCATTGTCGCTCTCCCTACAACGTGGCTTCGGAGCCGAGTATGAGCGTGCACATCACGCTCGCGGTGCCCCCTCAACCATTGACCATACAGAGGTCATTTTTCGCTACCTGACGGTCTTCCGCCTTGCCCATTATTTGTCGGGCGGCCTCTATCACGTGTCTGAAGCCTCCCGCGCCTCCTACAGGCTGACCTCCCGAAAGCTGTCCGCCGTCGGTGTTGATGGGAAAGCTTCCCTTATAAGTGGTGTCCACCGAGTCATAAAAGGGGCCGATCTCGCCCTTTCCGCAGAATCCGGCATCTTCGAGGCACACGGCCGCGAGGATGGTGTATCAATCATAGAATTCCGCGAACTCTATATCCCTTGGCCCGTATCCCGCCATTTCGTACGACTTGCGAGCCGAGATGACCGTGGGCGTCGTGGTCATTCTAGGGGATTGCCAGATCGTGTCGTGGTCGGTAACTCCGGTGCCTGCGCCCAGCAAATACACAGGAGGCTGAGGCAGCGTCCTCGCTCGCTCCGCAGAGGTCACGATGCACGCTGCCGCGCCACCGCAGGGCATAACGCATTCAAGCAGATGCAGCGGGTCGTTGACGAAGCGCGACGCGAGAACATCTTCAACCGTCATTGGCTGGCCCTTGAAAACCGCGTTGGGGTTTGTCAGGGCGTTGAACCGCTGGTTCGCCGCCATCTTTGCAAACTGCTCCTGGGTGGTGCCGAACTCGTACATGTGGCGGCCTTTTATGATCCCGTAGCCTGTGTTCGCTCCGGCAGCGGGGCCAAAGGGGGCCTCGAACTCCGTCAACTTGCTCGCGGGTGGCGGGCCGCTGACTACACCGGGGCCGAAGCCGCCAACTGAAGTGTCCCTGGTTCCGCCTAAAACACACAGGATTGTATCCGCATACCCTGCGTTTATAGCCGCCGCAGCCATTGCTACAGCGTGCGCGCCACTGGAGCCGTGTTGAGTTACGCCCTCGCAGAAACCCGGATGAAGCCCCATGTATTCGGACAAGTCCATAGGACTCACATCCGAGCCACGGGTGATGAGGCCGTCGATGTCTTCCTTGCGCAGCCCGGCGTCGGCGATAGCCAGTCGAGCCGCTTCGGTCAACAGCGAGTTTGTCGTCCTACCAGGATACGTTCTGAGGGTAGGAACCTCACCGATACCGACTATGGCTGTTTTGCCTCTCAAGCTCACGGTGTTCAACCTCCTTTTCTATCGTGAGGCAATTCTAGCAGAAATTCTCGTTCGTGGGCATACCCATTATCCTTGAGAGTGTGAGAAGAAGCGGAATCAAGGAACTTCCGCATAATATGTCCTCTGCGTTGAATGCTAAGGATACTCTGAACAAGTCTGGGCATAGTAGCATAGAGAATAGCACTGTGTTCGGGGAGATAATTGATGGACCAGCCAACATTTGCGGACTTGGAATACGAGAGCAAGAAGCGCAAGACCCGCCGGGAGATATTCCTGGAGCGCATGGATGCTCTGATCCCGTGGGAACAGATGGAAGAGCGCATCCGTCCGTTCTATCCCAAGGCGGGCCGAGGCCGTCGACCATATGAGTTGTCGGCGATGGTGCGGATACACTGCGTGCAGTTGTTCTACAACTTGAGCGATCCTGGTATGGAGGACATGCTCTACGAGGTCGAGTCGGTGAGACGGTTCGTAGGGTTGAAGCTGTCGGGCCCGCTGCCGGACGAGACGACGATTCTGAACTTCCGCCATCTGCTGGAAGAGCATGAGTTGGGGCAGAGTCTGTTCGAGGAGATAAACCGTCATCTGGAGTCCCAGGGACTGCGGCTTCGGGAGGGGACGATCGTGGACGCGAGCATCATAGAGGCGCCGTCATCGACGAAGAATCGTGCGGGTGAGCGAGACCCTGAGATGCACCAGACGAAGAAGGGGAACGAGTGGCGCTTCGGGATGAAAGTACACGTAGGCGCTGACGCTGAGACGGGAGTGGTACACAGCATGACTACGACGCCAGCTAACGTGCATGATGTGACAGAAGCGCACCGATTGCTGCACGGTGGAGAGAAACGAGTGTGGGGGGATGCGGGGTATCAGGGAGTGGACAAGCGGTTGGAGAATCGAGAGTTGGATGTGGAGTGGCGAGTGGCGATGAGGCCCGGCCGGCGACGGCACCTGGAGCCTGGCAGCCACGAGGCGTTGGCGGAGAAGCGCAAAGCGTCGGTCAGAGCGAAAGTGGAGCATCCGTTCCTGTACGTGAAGCGGCGCTTTGGCTACGCCAAGGTGCGCTACCGAGGGTTGGCTAAGAACGCGCAACGGCTGGCATTGCTACTGGGGCTGGCCAACTTGATGACGGCAGAGCGCCGTCTGGCGGCATGAGAGGGGCGCAGTGAGCAAATCACGGCCGGGGAGCCGCGATGGCTCCGAAAAGCCGCTTCGAGGCCACAACAGACACGGTCTGAACGCCTCAACCACGACCTGGAACGTCACAAAGATGCCTGAACATCTCCAAAGAACGGAACCACTCTGCCCATCCACGCTTGCGCCGAGTTGTTCAGAGGTTCCCTAATATCCAAACTTAGAGCGCCTAACAAAATTGCAATGTCATTCTGAACAGAGCGAAGCGGAGTGAAGAATCTAAGCATCCGATATCGTCATGGCAAAGCTTTAGATTCCTCGTCGCAAGCTCCTCGGAATGACATAAGAAGGTTCATTTTGTTAGGGGCTTTTAACACGGCATCTTTCCCCATCAAGGGAGAGGATTGAGGTGAGGGTGTCTTTCCGTGCACTCTGTGGTGCATATTTACGCAGCTTTTATGGACTGAAACCGTCACGCATACAGTCCAGCACGCGATAGAGTTCGCGGTCTTCCGGGTCCACCTCCTTATATTGGCTCACCAGGATGCCTTTGTACTTCTCAACCAGATACCAGTCGTCGTCTATCACCATGTCCGGCAGCATAGGGACATGAACGGGGTCTTTGTCAAAGCAGTCCAGCACCAGGTCTTGAAGGTCGTACCGTTCTACCAGACGGCGTGCGTGAACCTCTCCAGAAGCCGTCCACAAATACACCAGATGCCCCATGTCCTTGAGGGCCTGGAACAGTTCTGCAACGCCCGGACGCAGGGCATAGACCTCGCTGTCGGACAGAAGAATAGTATGGTCTACGTCGAAGAAAATCTTCATATGCTAAATCGGTATGAAAACAAAATCCTCCTTCCACGGAAGGACTACCCCTGTCACACGATTTTCATTGTTCGTGGTGAGGATAGCAACCCTCGTGAAAGTTTCCGTTGAGATAGTCTGAGGCGTTCACGAGCCTAGCACAAGCTACAACAAGGGTCAACGCGCGTTAATATGCCGGACACGTGGCTATTTTGGGGGCGAAGAGCCTTCAAAGGCAATTGCGAAGCGCCATCGAAAGTGCTACAATCAGCCTTGATATGATAAAAGAAATCAATAAAGTAAGGAACCCAGGAGAAGGGGTTGGATAAGGCTGAAAAACAGGCCATCATGGCCGAATACCAGACCCATGAGAAGGACACCGGTTCTTCGGAATTACAAGTTGCCCTGCTAACGACCCGGATAAGCCAGCTTACTCAACATCTTAGAGTCCACAAGCACGATGAGTCCACACGACGTGGGCTGCTCAAGATGGTAGGACGCCGCCGCAGGTTGCTTCGATACCTCAACGGGGAAGACGTAAGCCGATACAGGTCCCTCATCGCCAGGCTTGGGCTAAGAAGATAGCCCTCGTCACCACGAGGCGATTTCTCTATTATCTATTGGGTTCCCCATCAGGAGGTATAATTTTTTATGTTGTCCAGTTTTAGACGTGACATCGGGGCCGAAACTATTACGATAGAGGCCGGTAAGCTCGCGCAGAAAGCCAATGGCTCCGTGCTTGTGCGCTCCGGCGACTGCGTTATACTCGTCACCGCAACCATGAGCAAACCCAGAGAGGGGATAGACTTCTTCCCTCTTACAATCGACTTCGAGGAGAGGCTCTACGCCAGGGGAAAGATACCCGGCAGTTTCTTCCGACGAGAGGGCAGGCCAAGCACTCACGGCGTCCTCATTGCCCGGCTCACAGACAGGCCGCTCAGGCCCCTGTTTCCCAAGGGTTTTCGCAACGAAATCCAGGTAATCATAACCCCCTTATCTATCGACCAGGACACCCCCATCGACATCCTCTCCCTCATTGGCGCATCGGCGGCTCTATCAATTTCCGACATACCTTTCGTAGCGCCTATAGGCACTACGAGGATGGGATATGTCGACGGCGAGTTCGTGGTCAACCCCACCTACTCCCAGCTTGAGAACAGCACGCTCGACCTGATCGTCGCCGGTTCAAGACAGGGCGTAATCATGATGGAAGCTGGCGTCACCGAGATGCCTGAAGACCTTGTTTACGAAGCCATTCAGCGCGCTCAGGATGCCAACCAGCAGGTCATCGAGCTTCAGGAGGAAGCCGTTCGCTCTATCGGCAAGTCTAAGGTTGGCTTCGACGCCAACGCTTACCCTGAGGAGCTTGACGAACGCATCGCCAGAGAGCTTAATGGCAGGCTGGATTCGATTCTGCAATCGTCTGCCGTTGGAGAAGAACTGGCAGAACAAGTAGGTACGCTAAAGTCCGAGGTCGTGGAAAGGCTTGGAGAGGAATTCCAGCCCGGCGACGTTCGGAATGCGTTCGAGGTCACGGAGGAAGAGGCATACCGCAAGGCCATTCTTGACGATAGCAAGCGACCTGACGGCAGAGGCCTGAAAGAACTCAGGGCCATCTCAGCCGAGGTTGCCCTGCTGCCACGCACACACGGCACAGGGCTTTTCACACGCGGCGAGACTCAGGTTCTTGGCGTAGCCACCCTTGGTTCTGTCGGAGATGCCCAGAAACTCGATACCCTCAGCCCAGAAACCACGAAACGCTTTATGTTCCACTACAATTTTCCTCCCTACTCTACCGGAGAAGCGCGTCGTGTCGGCTCCCCCGGACGCAGAGAGATAGGCCACGGAGCCTTGGCGGAGCGTGCGCTTGCCCCCGTGCTTCCCAATGAAGAGGACTTCCCTTACACCATAAGGCTTGTCTCCGAGATTATGAGTTCTAACGGCAGCACGTCTATGGGAAGCGTGTGCGCGGGAACATTGGCCCTAATGGACGCGGGCGTGCCCATAAAAGCGCCTGTGGCAGGAATATCCGTAGGCCTCGTTACCGGAGATGACGGCAGATATGTAACGCTGACTGACATTCAGGGCATGGAAGACCACATCGGCGACATGGACTTCAAGGTTGCCGGAACCAACGAAGGCATCACCGCAATACAGCTTGACATCAAGGTCAAGAGCATCAGCTTCGATGTCGTCAGGGATGCCCTGGCTCAGGCAAAAGAGGCGCGGCTGTTCATCCTTGAGCGCATCAAACAGGCAATCGAGGAAAGCCGCCCAGAGTTGAGTCCGTTCGCACCTCGAGTAATACGCATCAACATTCCCGTAGAAAAGATAGGCGCCATCATCGGCCCCGGTGGTAAGACTATCCGAGGTATCATAGAGGCGACGAAATCCACCGTAGACGTTATGGACGACGGAACGGTTATGATTGGCTCCAGCGATGGTGACGCCGCCAAGAAAGCCGTCGGGATGATTGAAGCCTTGACCCGCGAGGTTAAGGCAGGCGATATCTACACCGGCAAGGTCGTCAGGCTGATGAACTTCGGAGCTTTCGTCGAGATACTTCCCGGCAAAGATGGCCTCGTGCATATTAGCGAACTATCCGATCACCACATCGCCAGTGTCGAAGACGAGGTAAGCGTTGGTGACGAAATCACCGTAGTGGTCAAGGAAATCGACTCTATGGGACGCATCAACCTCTCTCGCCGCGCTCTCATGCAGGGCGAAGACCCGTCGGACGAGGACGGCGCAGAGCCTGCTGCCGCACAAAGGTCTGACGATGACAGAGGCGGCTATCGTCCACAGGGTGGTGGTGGCATGCCAGGCGGCGGCGGAAACAGGGGTGGCTATCGCCCGCAAGGTGGCGGTGGTGGCAGGCCAGGCGGTGGAAATAGAGGCGGCCAAGGCAGGCCACCTTCGCGATAAACGTTTAACCTTATACCTGTCCTTCTGTAGGAGTATCAGGTACAAGGTTGCATTCGCTCTCATGTTAAATTAACCTTCCCTGTGAAAAGGGAAGGTTTTTTCTTTTACATCAAATGAAACGGTCAGCCAGTTAATCACCTGTGGAGTGTGAACATGGAACCAATCAAGGTTGTAATTCAAGGGGCATTGGGGAAAATGGGTCAGGAGGTAGCCAACGCAGTATGCCGTGAGGCTGACATGAAAGCTATTGGCGCAGTCGATAAGAACGCGGCGAAGGGCACGGCTTACAACCTTCCAGACGGCTCAGAAGCCATTCCACTTTCCAAATCTCTGGAAGATGTTGTTGGCAGCGCTCAGGTTGTAGTGGACTTCTCTACCGCGGAAGGAGCCATGACAGCGATGCGTGTCGCTGCCGCTCATAAAGTGAATGTCGTGATCGGCTCAACTGGCCTGACTGACGCCAACTTGCAGGAGGCCGAAAGCCTTGCCAATGAGCACAAGGTCGGTATTATAGTAGCTCCCAATTTCGCGATGGGGGCAGTGCTGATGATTCACCTCGCGAAGATGGCATCACGCTTCTTCGACTACGCAGACCTCACTGAGGTGCATCACGAAGCAAAAATAGACGCACCCTCGGGCACTGCGCTGGCAATCGCCAAGGCTGCTGTTGACGGCAAGGGAGGTTCTTTCATCGCTCCAAAGGCTGAGAAGGAGACGCTGGCCGGAACGCGAGGCGGTGACTACGATGGCGTAACCATTCACAGCGGGCGTATGCCGGGCCGAGTCGCACATCACGAACTGATATTCGGCACGCTGGGCCAGACATTGACTCTGCGCCACGACTCCATTAACCGCGAGAGTTTCATGCCAGGCGTCTTGATGGCGATACGCGAAGCCGTCAAATCGCCTGGGCTTACCGTTGGCCTCGATAAGATAATGGGGTTGAGTTAGCATCATCTTAATATAAAGCAGTGGGGACACGGTCGCTCCGATAAATCAGAGGCAAGCCGTGTCCCCACACGCATTACAGTTGTTACGACTCGGATGCTCCTATTGCATCTTCGGCACGCGGCGTCGCAGGAAGAAGTAGACCGCTGCGCCACCTGCACCAATGGCCACTATAGCTCCAATAAAGATGCCGAATATCGCGCCGCCTCCACCTTCAGAGATTGCCGGAACAGCCGTTGCGGTCGGACCTAGCGTTGCAATTATCACTGTAGCTGTGGGCCCGGGCGGCACAGCCGTAGCTGTCGGCGTCGCTAACGAGACTACGGTTACTACTGTTGCCGTCGGCGCGGGTGGCACGGCTGTAGCTGTTGGCATTGGTGTTGTTATTGATGACACAGGTGTCGCTGTCGGCGCTACGGTAATAGGCGTAGCTGTAGCTGTCGGCGCGGGTGGCACGGCCATAGCTGTTGGCGCTGGCGGCACAGCTGTAGCTGTTGGTCCTTCCGCGGAAGGACTAACAGAGAATTCATCAGTCAGCCGCTCTACGCGGATCGAATAATCGCCGATATTTTCCCTGCTCGTCGTGAATATGACTACGTCCGCTTCTCCTACTTCTAGAGCAACCACTTGAGACTCTTCGATCATGTCGTCGATCCATAGGATTCGCAGGATAAACCGCCGCTGACGCGCCTGTGTTTGTTACATTAACGCTGATATTGATATCCTGCCCTGCAAAAGGCTCTGCTGGTGTAATGGTCAGACTGCTAACGTCGAATGCGATCTCGGGCAGTTGGACGCTTCCAGTGATCGCGAACAGGGAAAATCCGGGCACGACCGCCGTGTAATATAACACATCGGCATCCTCGCCCACTCGCTTGGCTGAGAAAGGAACCCAGACACGAAGCAGCTCGTCAAAACGGTTAAGCTGAATAGACCACTTGTGAATGCTATTGGTGTCTATCCAGGACTTCGCCACCTTCAGAGTGACGTGAACAGCCGTAATGTCTTCATTAGGAATGTTTTCAGCGTCAGAATCCTTCAAGTCGATGTTGAAGTAAGGAAGGTCTACAACCATCTCCGAGCCGAGACCTGGAGTGCCATCCGGCAGTTCGGTCAACTTTTCGAGACTAACACTGACATCAGACAGGTCCCTGTTGAATTTACCGAGCACCTTGTCGATGAACACAGGGCTTCCCACCAGCTTGGCCCACTTGAGCTTACCTGTCGCTGGTAGCCTGTATATAGCCATATTCCCGACTATTACGACCGTAGGAGGCAGCAGGCTTGGGTCTTCAACAGGCGGATTTTCAAATGTTATGGACTCTGTGGGAACCATCGGCAGTCTGAGGAACAGCACGTCCGGTGGTATTCCAAAGAGCTTGGCCGGCGTCATTTCAGGCAAGCGCTCCATGAGCTTGGCCCCGTCCATGAACTTGACAATGTCTATTACCTGGTCTGTGGGTATGTCATCCAGAATCGCGCCCGCCTTTTTGGGCGACACGTTGGACAGTATTTGGGTCGCCTTGCCGACACCCACCTCTATGAGGATAGCCGCGGCCTTCTGAGTCGACACGCCCTCAATAACCTCTGCGGCCCTCTCTGTGCCCACAGTGCTGAGAATCTCCGCGGCCTTGCCTGTCGACAATTCCTCTATTATTTCAGAGGCTTTCTCTACGCCTATGTTTTCGATTATCTTGGATGCTACTTCAGTAGCCACTTCTTCGAGAACATCGGCGGCCTTGGACGTTTCCAGCCCCTCAATGACATCGGCGGCCTGCTCGTCGTCGAGCGTTTCTATGAGATCCGCGCCCTCTTCATCGTTTAGGTTACCAATCTCATCCACGATCTCGTCTACCTGCTCTTCGGGCGACAGCTCTTCACCGCCGCCTGGGTCGCTGCCGCCTGGGTCGATGCCGCCACCGCCGCCGCCTGGGTCGCCGTCGTCTGGAACAGTCGCGGCCAGCGTCGTGCACGCGGAGCTTGAGGAGGTTGCAGCGCTAGCTTTGCTTGCGCTTAAAGAGGATATTTCAAGGTCTACACGGTTGGTTCCGCCAACTACAAATGGAATTGAGCCTGCAGGCGGGCCAGGCGTGTTGCCTGAGTATAGAGTCGCGGTGGCAGCAATGCCGTTAACGTAGAAGAATATCGATTGGCCGCTATCACCGCCCTCGACCGGGCTAGTGCCCTTATCGTCGGCGCACACCTGGAAGTTCACGTCAGAGCCGTAATTAAAACCGCTCCCGTTGAGATTGTGCGTGCGCGTGCTCAGAGTTGCTGTCCCTGTGCCAGCGTTCACGGATTGAGCATAATGCACGTTCCCGATCCGCGCTTCGACACTGATATTTGCATCAACAGCACCTGTGTCCAGCGCGGTGATAAGGCCATACATTACGTATGGCACTCTTGGCTCAGCGCTAACCAATGAGGGGGCGGCTCCCGGCAGCCTGATGAGCATTACGGCAAGCACAGATAAGAATATTAGACCGGCGACTACTCTAGGTACCACGGTTCCCCCTTAATTTGGTTGGGAGGTAGCCCTTTTAGGAAAGGGCCTTTGACACTACCATATTTGCGTCCCTCCTTGGCACAAATAAAGGCCCTCCTCGAAAGGCTGCTCCCTGAGCAGCCTTTCAACATTATGGGTCGCACTACTTACCCATAACGTATAAAGCCGAGGAAGGGCTACATTTCGGACGGTGGGCCTCGACCCCGACAGGGTCGGGGCCCACCGCGCTTTCTTACTACCTGCTGTCCTTCCGCGGAAGGATCAGCTTCCCGCTTTCGTTCCTACTATAGCCTTACTATGGCGTTATGGTAGGCGTCGTCGGGTTGGTCGGGTCGTCCTGTACGACGAATGTCCAGTAAGACAACTGTGCCTGGAGCATATCGCCCAATGAGTTGGTTACGAATCCTTCCAGGATCTCTGCCTGAATTGCCGACCCGTCGATAACGGAGTCCACGCGCCTCTGGAAGGTGATCGCGGAGACAGCCAGCTGGTTAGGAATCAGCGCGCCTCGGTACACCGTGTCAAACAGCGTATCGGCCAGGATGTGAGGCGCAATCAGGTTGTATCCAACTCTCAGAACCTTGTTCGGAGGCAGCTCTCCAGCAGTGAAGAACACACCTTCGATGTTGACTCTTATCGGCACCGCCTGTTGCGCGGTAAAGCCTTCAACGTCCACCTTATGGAACACCGCGTACGGCGTTGAGGTAGGCGATGTTATTTCCAGAGTCTTGACGTTCATGCCCTGGAACGGCTCAAGGTCGGTGAGAGTGTCCGCCGCGCCGCTGCCGGGAGTATGTACGATGAAGTTTCCGGCATTGTTGAAGGCGAACGTAGACTCTATCACGTCTCCAAGCGTTACTGTGCCTCCCAGAGCCGCGGCCAGCACAGGATTTACACTGCTAGTCACGTCCTGGGTCATAAGACGGTCCAAACTAGCGTCGTCGGTTGTCCCGGAGTCGCCGTCGTCCGGTATCAAGCCCAATCCCATAAAGTTCACACCTGGGAACAGGAAGTAGTTCCTGTTACTGCGGGCAGATACCACGTTCAGCGTACCGTTTGCCGTCGACTCGTTGTTCGCGTTGTCTATTATCTTGACGTTAACTGTATTCACGCCTACCGGAGTTCCAGGCTGCACGTCTGAGAACATGACATGCGTGGTCGGGGTGCCAGGGGCGACGTTGTCAAGGCCGTGCATCTTCACCAGAATCTGCGGAACCTCACTGATAGGAACCATAGGATTCCCGCTCGCAAGGTCTATCACAGAACTCACGCCCGACAGGCTGTCGCTTGCGGCCACGATTACGAAGAACTGGTCTCCGGTTGTAGCCTCACCCGCGCTTGTGACGGTTACGACCTTCATGGACGCCGCAGGCGGGGTTATATCACCTACGACCACCAGTGGTGTCGAAGTGGCGTTCAAGTTGCCACCGTCCGTTGCGACTGCAGTGAAGGTATTCGCGCCCTCCAGCAGGCTCACGGGCACTGAGAAGCTACCATCTTCTGGCAGTGATCCAGTGCTGAATACGACTACCGTTGAGCCGTCCGGATTCTTCTGCGTGACGTCCAGCGACTGGAATGTCGCGTCTAGCACTGTCCCTTGCAGTGTCTGCACAAGGTTCGATGTAGCCCCTGGTACGCCGAACAGTGTCACTTGGGGAGCTGTCTGGTCGACGAAGCCTGTTATCAGCGTAAAGCCGTCATTGAATGGGCTGTACGGCTGCCTGCCAATGAAGCCGACTTCGTTCTGGCCTTCAGCAAGCTCGAATGGCGTGCTAAAGGTTCGGTAGAAGGCCTGCCCACCGTCCATTATTGGCGTCACCAGAAGCGTCGTAGGTACTATGATGGTCTTGAAACCGGAACCGGTTACCTTGATGTCGTCCAGGTACCAGCCTTCGCCATCGTTAGCAAACGCGTCTATGCTGTCGAATGTGAACCTTATCATGACACGCTGGCCGGCGAATGCTGACAGTTCCATTTCAACACGCGACATGCTTGGATTGATGAACAACGGGTCTAGCTCGATGAAATTGAAGCTCCCATGAGCACCCGGTGGCGGGAAGGCGTCTCCACCGCCCTTACGGACGATCTGAGCAACTGCCTCGAATACACCTACCTGCTCGTTTCCTTGCACGTCAGTGGTCACCGGCGCAATCTCAACCAGTTTCAGGTCACAGTCTGGGCTGAGCTCAGTCGCGTAGCCGGTGAAGAACTCAAGTCTCGTCCCAGGGTTTACTTCGACAGAGTTGGCGGTTGTCAATGTGCCGTCTGTCGGGCCACCTGTGGAGTAGGTAGGCAGGTTTGGCTTTGCATAGCGCCACGAACACGGGCTGGACGTAACCCTGGATGGGAACGCATCGCCCTCGCAAGCTATGTGCCATACTGCCGGTCCACCACTCACAGAGTTGATTACCCACAGGGCTTCAGACTGGCCCTGTACTGCATGGTCGTCTATCAGGACGGTAGATGGCAGCCGGATTCCGACTTCAATCTCGTCAATCGATGGGTCGTTGAGACGCCCTGTGAGTATCGTCGCTGTGTCGGTCAGCACGAAGCCTTCCAGCAGTGGCTCGACGCCGCTCACGGTCTCTACTGTGGTGAATTGCGCCACAACGTTAGGATTTCGATCTATCGAGAACGACGCTGGGCTGCCCTGGTGCGGGTTAACCGTCCCAGGATCACCTACGTCCGGGCTAACCTCGACACTCAGGCTGGCGTCGTAGGCTCCCACTATGGTTAGTTCGATTGTGTTTTCTGGCAGCGATGTGCCGTAGACCTTATCGGTCTGGTCATCGGCGGCGTAGAGCGTGCGCCCTATGTAGGCCATGCCCTTGATGTCTGTGCCGGTGAGATGGAACTGTCCGGCGGTTGCTCCTTGCGTGGTCTCACGGAACATGGCTCCGCTGTCCCTATCAAACCGCACGATTGTGTCGGCATCAGGGCCAAACGTTGGGCCGCTGGCGACCAGCTGTCGGTCTGGAGGGAACTGCGAGTCTGGCAGCACTGTGAATGCCTGGAATCCCTGCATGAACGGCAACGGCCCTGCAAACTCGAAGATTTGCTCTACTGGCCCACCGGATGGGTTCCACTTGAACCACGTGCCCTGCATACCTGTGTCACCAGTGGCGCCCAGGTACAGGTCGGTGCCGTCGCTGGTTAGCGCGCCAATAGGGGCGAAGAGCTGCCAGGGAGGACCGAACTGGTCTTGGACATGGATCTTGTTCCTGTTCAATTCCACGGCCGTGTTGGGGTCTATTTCGTGAATGACCGGGAAGGTTTCCACAGTGAACCCACCACCGAACTGGTCAGGAATGGTCCTTTCGTCGTTTGTGACCACGAAGAGGGATCCGCCATGGAAGGCGATGTCACCAACTTCTGTTCCGGGCAAGTCCGTAACACCACCGGAGCCGAAGCTGCCGTCGAGGTTACCGTCTGTGTCCACCTTCATGATCTTGTCTCTGGGTTCGGCGTCGATGACCAGGTATAGGTTAGTACCGTCGGTTGCCATACCCTTTGGATTAGACGTGATTACCGTAGGCGGAACAGGGAGGCCTGTCGCGTGAATGGTGTTACCGTTGCGCTCGGCCAGGTAAAGTTGGCTGCCTGCAAAGACTGCGCCCTTCACGTTTGCAAAGCCTGCGGTGGTAACGTCGATCTCCTGAATCAACCTACCGGATTTATTGAAGCGCCATACCGTATTGCCCTTTATTGGGAAATACTCTTCAGCACTCGCACGGTATGCCAGGCCCTCGAAACCTTCCTCAAAGAAGGGGCTGCTCGGGTCGAAGAAGAATATATCATCGATCCGGAACCCGCCAGAGGGGTCGAGAATCTCCACGTGAGGTCCGCCGTGCTCAGGCGCTGCTATAAGGTTCGTGCCGTTGTTGTCCAGGCCAAACACCCTACCGGGTAGATCATCAGTGTTAAGCTGATTGATCACAGCACCAGTGGTGGAGTTCAACTCTAGTATGAATCGGGGTGGAGGCCCGCAGCAGACCCCTTCTCCTTCCACGGCCACGTATAGCGAGCCGTTCAAGAAGGTAATCGCATTGGTGCTCTGCTGGTCGTTGACAGGGAAGTCGCGGATTTGCGCGCCCGAGACTCTGTCAACAACTATGACGTGGTCTTCTGCCTTACCGTCCACCAGGATGTACAACTCGTCTGCACCTGAGTCGTAGGCCAGGCCGCGAGGATTGTTGCTGACGTCGGACGGTATCGCAGTCTTGACGACCTTCCCACTGCTATCGTGGGCGATGTACAATACGTCGTTGTCTATGAAGGTCATGCCACGAATGTCAGACAGTGACGTGGTGTACTCGTCAGCCATGAACAGGTTGCTGCCGTCGACGACGTACTGGACGACTCTGTCGTTTTTGCCTACGAATAGCTGTTGCCTTGCCGACATGTAGGCTATAGACTGGCCGCCATTGATGGAGGCTCCGCCGCCCCACTTGTCCTCAACGTTTGTGCCATCGAGGGGGTCTAGGTAGACTGCTCCGGTGTCGTTCTTCCTGAACACAATCAGGTTAGTGCCATCGTTGGTCAGACCACCCATGTTATCGAAGAACGAACAGGGGTTCGGGCAGTTGTTCAGGGTGAACGTCTGCAGTAGTGCCCCGCTAGCCGGGTTAATCTTGTACAGCTTTGTGCCATCGGTGTCATTTGCGCCAATCCACAGGGAGCTATTCAAGTACGTGAGTCCGGCTGTCTTGCCTGAGGGCGTCTCTATAGCGCCGTCAGTGCTAAAGTCGGTCATCAGGGTACCGGCGTCTGGGTCAACCTTCAATAGCTGGTCAAACGGGCTGCCGTCGACCAGTATCCACAGGGCGCGGTCAACCAAGATACCATTGATGGAAGTCCCCGTAGGGGTGTATGCCATTGCGGTAGCCTGATTGGTAACCGTGGTGCGCAACGCACCCAGGCTTACCTTGCCTGTGCCGCCGTCGTTTCGGGCTACGTATAGAACGTCCTGGCTGAATACCATACCCTCGACGCCCGCAGCAGGAGAACCATCTATCAGCAGGTTCTGCTCCAGTTCGATCTGGAACAGGGACGAATCGAGTCTCAGCAGGCTGCTGCTCTTGGCGGCGAAGACTTGCCCTCGGCCAGTGTGATATGCCAGAGCTTTAGCCCCGAACGCGTTCGCACAGCAAGGCCACGACTGCTCGATCTTACTGGCGTCAGACGGATCGATTGTCCACACGCTGGTAAATGTCTTGGCGTAGAGCACCAGGTTGGTTCCGTCATTGGTTATACCACCAATATCGTCCCATACATCTGCTGTATTACTCACGTCGAAAGTTGACACCGTCGCACCAGTAGTGGCGTTGAGCTTGTACAACTTTCTGCCAGAGTTTTCGTTGGCGATGATCCACAGGAAGCTCGTCGTAGGATCGCCTGTATCCAGGTAGGTGATGCCTTCGGTCTTGCTGCTGGGCGCGTCAATTACACCATCGGTGTCGAACGAGCTGATAAGTAACCCTGTCGAAGGGTTAACCTTCATCAACTTGTCCAGCGGGCTACCGTCAACGAGTATCCAGAGGGCCTCGCCGGGCGTAGAGCTTGATGAGCTGAAGCCCATTCCGCGAGGTTTTGTCGTAATGTTAGTAGCAAGGAAGGTCTTGCTGATCTTGCCACCGCTGTTGTCATGTGCTACAAACATGAGGTCGCCGTTAAAGGCTAGACCCTGAATTCCGGTCAAAGGCGTGGCGCTTTCTGTCAGCCCAACCTCTGTATCCAGCTCAAAGTTGCCTGTGTAGACGCCCACCGTGCCACCGTTGGCGGCATAGTACGAATCTCGTCCGCTGTGATATGCCAGACCCTTCGCGCCATTGAAGCTGGGACAACACGGGAAGCCGTCTGTCCCAGTCCTCTCAAAGCTGTTGCTAGGGTCCAACACGAACAGTCCGTTCCAGAACGACTTTGTGTGGACGATCACGTTGGTGCCATCGTTAGTAATACCAGCCAGATCATCCCAGACGTTCACGTTCGCGAGGTTCATTGTCGCCGATACCGCGCCGCTGGTGGCATTTATCGTGTATATGTATCGGTCAAACGACTCGTTGGCGATAACGTATAGAGAGCTACCGAGGAAGGTAATACCCTCTGTCTTGTTGCTAGGCGCGTCAACAGCACCATTGGTGCCGAAGCTGCTGATTAGCAAGCCAGTGTCGGGGTTTACCTTCAGGATCTTGTCGAAGGGGCTGCCGTCGACGAGTATCCAAATCGCCTCACCAACCGATGCCGTTGAAGGCGAGTAGGTGATTCCACGCGGGTCGGTGGTAACGTTGACACCGACAAACGCCTTGTAAACGTTTCCATCCGAGCTAGCCATGTACAGGACACTACTTATGAAGGTCATTCCTTTGACGTTTGACAGGGAGGTAGTGAAGTCCTGCCTCTTGGATGCGCTGGTCGACCACTGACTCATTACCGCATTTCTGCTGGTCATCAGGAAGTCGTCGGGCGCGGATGTGGTGGGGCCAGTGCTATAGGCGACGCCGTCCATCCCGTCGACGAACTGGTCAGTGAAAAAAGATTCTATCTCGGCTCCGCTCTGGTTGATGTTGTAGAGGCGGAAACCCCATTTGTTAGCCAGCCACAGGGTTCCTGTCGAACCGCTGCCCTTGGCTGTGATGCCGCCCATCTCATCCCACTGATCGGGAGCGTAGATTTTGGACAAAGCGCCCCAGTCGGAGTCCGATGCCGGAACGCTGGTGGGGTCCATCTCGAAGACGCGATGCGCCCTGTCACAATTGGTAGGGTCTACCGTCTCGAAACAGCGCCACTGGTTTTCCAATACCCACAACATGCTGTCGAGATAGGCGATTCCATCGATGTTGTTGCTGGGAGCGTCTACATAGCCGCCTGTTCCCCAGGCCCCATCAACCACTCCGCTGGAATCGACCTTGACAATCTGGTCGTTGCTTGAGCCGCCTGTTCCCTTCGTAACAATGTAGAAGGAAGCAGAGCCATCGTAGGCGATGCCTCCTGGTGTTGCGCCGCCAGGGACGGCAAATGCCAGTACGTTAGATGGTAGATCAGGCTCGCTCGCGGGAGGAGTTGGCAAAAGGCCCAACCCCGACATATCTGGTATGTCGAAGCCCGCAGTCGTAGCGGGGAAGCTGCCGACACCAGGTGGAGGTGTGGGCACCAGGCCAAGCCCGACAATGTCGGGAATGTCAAAACCTTCAACTGCATAGTCGGTGCTGGGTAAGTTGGGCAAGCTGCTGCTCGCGTTGGAGCTTATCACTAGTGGTTCAACGTTTTTGTATTGATGGGTAGAGTGACTTTAGCTTGATGCGCGCATCCTCGGTAGTGAAGCGCCAATCCACTCGTATCACATCCCGGTTGCGTTGATTCTGCCAAGCATTGACCTCGCCGCGCAGGATGTCTTGATTGGCAATCCGTCGGTCCAGGCACTGTCGAGCCAGCACACCGATCTCTATCTCCGCCATATTCAACCAACTCCCGTGTTTGGGAGTGTAGTGTATCTCCAGTCGCTCAGCTATACGCCTCGCCTCAGCAGGCTCGAATGCCTCGTATAGCGAGGACAGCTTGTGAGTGTTGAGATTGTCCATTACCAGCACGATCCGGTCTCTGTCAGGGTAGTCCTCGTCGACCAGTTTCTTTATCACATGCGCCCAGTCCACCTTCGTGCGACGCTCTCTGACCTCGACTCGGCACCATCCGTCCAACGGTGCAAACAGCATGAACAGGCTGCTCACTCCATTGCGCTCGTATTCGTAGTCGTATGCCGCCGATAAGCCGGGCGCTGCGGGACGCGGCACTCGCGTCTCCTTGACTTGCTGTTTGCTCGTCTCATCCATGCACACCAGAACCTCATTCCCATCGTACGGCCGTTGGTAGACCTCCAGTACGTCTTCCATCACGTCTTCCATCGCGCACACAAACTCCGCGCTCTGACCGGGCGGGATGCACCAACTCTGCTTCAGCCACGGCTTCAGTTCGTTTTTTTTTAAGCGCCTGGCGAACCGTCTCGGTGCTAATGGTCCCGACTATCTCACACTCGACCAACTGGTCAGCCAACAGCTTCAGGGTCCAACTGGCACGCCCCTCCGGCGGTTCCCCGCAGGCCATCGCTATCAACCGTGCTTCACCTTCGCCGTCCAGTCTCTTTTGACGCCGACGCAGTTGCTTTTTGCGATTCAGCGCAGACTCGACCCCCTCCTCCACACAGCGCTTGCGTATTCGCTCGACCGTTGACTGTCCCACACCGAGCGCGCTGGTGATGTCCGCGTCCTTCATTCCCCCGTCCGAGCGTGACTCATCGCTCATCAGCAGAATGCGCGCATAGGTCTGTTTGTACGCCGCAGCCCGACCGCGTGAGACCAAGGCGTTGAGTTCCTGTTGTTCGTCGGTAGTCAGTCTGATACGGTACTTCTTGGTAGACATCATGGTTCCTCCTCGGTTCAACGTTACGATTGAACCCCCAAGAGGAACAATGACTATCATGGTATTCATTTCAATGATGTTGGACCACTAGCTGAGGAATGTCACCCGACCCGCCCTAGGCCGCCTCTGTGTTTGGCAGAGGTGTTCCGTTGGGAGCGCCAACTATAGGGATCGCGTACTGCTGCGTTGTATTCGGCAGCACATCCGCTGGGTTTGGTGGAATTGGAGTAGGGATCACAGGAATGCTAAACAATTCCTCGATCGATGGAATCAAAGTGAAAACAGGCTGCGGGTCTAACATGATGCCTGGATTCCACTCGATGTCGTAGTTTATGGCTGCACCCACGCCCGTGCCAGTGAATTCACCGCTGCCCGGTATGGTGCTGCCCGGTATGGTGCCACCTGGTAGAGTGCCGCCCCCTGCACCACCGTAGGTAACGTTGGTATAGGAGACGGTGACTATCAGGGTGTCGGCCGAAGAGGTCGTCAGGCTGGATATGTCATGCTGGCCTTCTGACACAGGCAAAAACACATCCAGACCTTGCGGCCCGTTCGTTGTCCTCAAGCGGACACCATGAAGGAGGATTTCTTCACCGTTTGTAAAGTCAAGAGACCCATTGAATTTGATGGTCTGCCCCAATAAGTATTGTGAGGATGGGGGGGGATCGGTCAGACCCAGGTTAACGTCTGCATTAGACGTTAAGCTCTGTACCACTCCCTGGTTCACAAGAACCGAGAGAATGACCAGAACAACAATCAAAATACCCGAATAGATAAAAGACTTCGTACGCATTGTCACCTGCCTTGATGAGCGCGTTAGTCCTTTCTCGGAAGGATTAGGTTAGATTGTTACGCTATAGCCTTTAAAGTAATAAACAGTTTTTCGGAACTTTATACATTCTTAACCTGTAATTAAGGGTCAATTGACGTGCAAAATAGTAATGCATTCATAGTATTAGGCTAAGGTGATCGTATTGACATTCTTGATGTACCCTTTCGAAATCTATCGTCTCAGCTTATAATTGCGTTCTTTTGTTATTGTCAGGCCAGTTTGCGTCATTAATTTAGGTTTGACAGCCTCCGTCTTCGAGCGTAGACGAATAGCCCTGTAGCTCCAATTCCGATTACTGCGGCAATTCCCAAGATGATTCCTATCAGAGTGCCGCCTTGGTCATCGTCAACTGGCGGCCCTTCCGTGGTAGGCGTGGAAGTAGCCACTATCGTTGGCGGTGGTGTGGCCGTCGCGGTAGGCTCCGGCGTTGGCAATGAAGCTGGCGTTTCGGTGGCCGTTATTCTCGGAGTTCGCGTCGGTCGTATAGCTCTGGCCGTCGCAGTAGGCTCTGGCGTTGACGTGGCAGTAGCCGTTGGTGGCACGACTGTTGGAGTCGCGGTAGGCTCCAACTGCGGACTGATCGAGAATTGACCGAGCAATCGATCCAGCCGAATCTGGTAGTCGCCCGGCTCTGTTCTCCGCGTTGTGAACGTGACCACACGTGTTTCCCCTGCGTCCAGGACGACTGTCTTTGATTCTTCGATAGTATTATTAACCCAAAGGTTAGCGGGATAAACCGCCGTGACCGCGCCTGAATTGCTCACGAAGGCCGTTACCTCGACATCTTCTCCGGCTTGCGGCTGCGCAGGACTGATGGATAGACCTGCAACGCTGAAAACCTGTTCGCGCACCTCTACGCTGCCCGTAATGGCAAACATGGAGAACCCAGGCACGACGACGGTGTAGAAAATCACGTCTTCGTCTTCACCCACTCGTTTGGCTGGGAAAGGAACCCAGGCGTCGAGTTGTTCATTGAGGCGATTGAGTTGCACAGACCATTTGTGAATGTCGTTTTCTTGCAACCAGGATTTCGTTACTTTGAGCGTAAAATGGACCGCCGACAAGTCCTCTGATTCAGCATTCTCAAGGACTATTCGGAAAAAGGGAGGCGCTATCACCTGATCGGCGTCGAAGACGGGAACATCGTTAAGTTCCTCCGCGGAAGGTTCCAGTTCTTCGACTTTGATCCTGACGTCCTTCAGATTCCTTGTGAACTTGCCGAGTATCTGATCGATGAACACAGGGCTTCCAACAAGAGTTGCCCATCCGAACTCGCCTGTCTCCGGTATGGTGTAAATGACGACATTCCCGACTCTCGCTACAGTAGGCCCAAGCAGATCAAGGTCCAGTGATGGGGGGATTTCAAACGCGATAGAATCCACAGCTACCATTGGAAGGCTGTCGAAAAGCACCTGAGGCGGTATCGCCAAGAGCTTGTCCAGCGTCATTTCAGGCAGTATGTTAAGCAGGTCGCTCTCGTCCATGGCCTGGACGATTTCAGTTAGTTGCTCGGTAGGCACCTCGTCGAGAATAGCGCCACCTTCTACTGCGGATACTTCAGACAAGATGTCCGCTGCGATGGTCGTATCCATTTCAGCAACGATGGCTGAGGCGTCTTCAACTGATAACGCCTCAATTATCTGGGCTGCTGCCTCGATGCCCACTTCCTCGATAATGTCGACCACCGCCTTGATCCCTGACGTATCTATAAGCTCTTCAATCACATCCGCAGTGCCTTGCGCGCCAAGGTCTACCAGGGTTTCTTCAATCACGTCGGCAGCCTGTTCAGGCTCAAGATCTATGACCTCATCGACAACCTCGTCGATGTCTTCTTGTAAGACATCGGGAGTCGCGGTAGGTACGGGAGTTGACACAGCCTCAGGAGTCGCCGTCGCGATGGGCGTTGGCGTCGCAGTCGGCGTGGGACTCGGCGTGGGACTCGGCGTGGGACTCGGCGTGGCCGTTAAAGTTGGCTCTGGTGTAGCAGTCGGCGGCAGGCCTCCGCCACCGCCTCCGCCAGGCGCCGGCGTTGCGGTGGCGGCTGCCACGAGTGAAAACTGCGCGATGCCGCTTCGCATAACCCCGCAGTCATTTGTTCCCACCAGTGCCACAACCACCTCTAGCTGACTTTTATAGAGGCCGAGAGATGATGGCGGAACCCACTGGAGAGTATAGGTTATGTTAGCTCCTTCGCTGAGGCCCTTGAACTGCCCTCCGCTGGGCAATGTGCTTCCGGGTAGAGTTCCACCGCCGGGTAGAGTCCCGCCGGGTAAAGTCCCGCCGGGTAGAGTTCCACCAGAGCAGATGCTGCCCGGCAGAGTGCTTCCAGGTAATGTCCCGCCCGGTAAGGTGCTTCCAGGCAGAGTGCCGCCTGAGGTTGTTCCGCTGGTGCTTATCACGTTCGTGAACTGAACGCTTGCTGTTAGTGCTCCCGTGACACCTGGGTTGCTTGATAGATTGAGGTTCTGGACTGCTTGAACTGGTAGGGTTACATCCAACGGACTCAGGACGTCGCTGTCAGGTCCGTTTACTCTGAGCTGGACTAGAGGGATGATGACCTCCTCGCCATTCGCGAAATCCAGAGTACCGGTGAATGTAACGGTGCTACCCGGGGTGTACTGCGAGGTATTGGTAGTCAGATTTATGTCCGCATTCTGGATGACGCCTCGAACAAGCCCACGGTTTGCGAGAAAAAGGGTGGTAACAAGAAGGAAAACTAGAATGCCTGAGTATATTAGGGATTTCTTTTTCATGAAAACCTGCTGCCTTTGCGCCCCTACCTGTTATCCAGAGGCTCCAGGTCTGCAAACATCAGCATCTGGGTCTATCTCGCGTCAGTATTTCGTGTCCTTCCACAGAAAGACATGAAATACTGACGCGCTCCGATGCCATAAAATGGCGATAGACCCAGCTGATACCGCATGACCACTCCCAATCCTTCCACAGAAGGAAACATCGTTTTGAGCAATCAGGCATGTCACGCAAGTATTACCGTGAGTGGTTTTCAGGAAATCCATTCGCCACCAGAACGACAAAGCGAAGGAAAGGCTCATCAAGAGAGCCGGTGTGCCTATTTGTCGTCATGTTGGCGTTCGCGGTAGTGGGCGACCACCTGTTGAACTCCATCATGTAGATGGACAGTGGGTGACCATCCCAAACCATTTCGCGCCTTTGAGCAGTCCAGGCTGATCCTGTCGGCTTCACCCGCCCTCTTCTCCCCATAGACAGGCTCTATATCCGAGTCAGTCGCGTTGCGAACCGCGTCGAAAATCTCGAAGTCTGATATTTCTATGCCCTGCGCGATGTTGAAAATCTCATTGTCGCCCTTTTCACTCAATCCCATCATATTAGCTTGCACAACGTCTGACACGAAAATATAGTCGCGGGTCTTGGAGCCGTCGCCGAAAATCTTGGGCTGGACGCCGTTCATCAACTGGCCGGTGAATATGGCAACTACGCCAGCTTCACCGTGCGGGCTTTGCCTTGGGCCGTACACATTGCCATACCTGAAGACCTTGTATCGAAGGCCGTAGACGTCTGAGTAGAACCTGATATAGTTTTCGACGGTGTGCTTTGCCATCCCGTAGGCCGACTGCGGACGAATAGGATGGGACTCGCCCATGGGAACGTACTCTGGCTCGGAGTAGACTGCGCAGGTTGAAGAAAACACAATTCTTGACGCACCGTGATTCACGCAGCTTTGAAGGGTATTGATAGAGCCTATGACGTTTACCCTGGCATCGAAGGAAGGGTCTGCCATCGAGTGCCTAACGCTCGTCTGGGCCGCAAGGTGATACACGATCTCTGGCTTCTCGCTGGCGAAAACAGCATCTAGCGCCTCAAAGTCGGTAATGTTGAGCTTGCGCAGGCGAGCGCGAGCGTTCACGTTGTCCTCGTTGCCTGCCGAAAGGTCATCCACGATCGTAACGTCGTGACCCTTCTCTACAAGCGCATCCACTATGTGGGAAGCGATGAATCCCGCGCCGCCGGTAACCAATGCTCTCATTGCAGATATGCTCCTATACTCGTTCTTTACGCAAATTCTCTTATGATAATTAAACATTGCCAGAGGGAGGATAACCAGCCAATCTCGCTGAAGTCAAACGCCTGATATCAGACAAAAAGCCCATCAAGAGCAGCCGTAGGCGAAAAATCCGCGCCGAGGTTTAGTTGAAATCTCTACTAGAGGAGATTTATGAGCTTTGGGCGCAATACGAGCCGAATAATCGAAAGAATAATGGCGCTAAGCAGGATGAAGGTTACGGCGGATAACGTCCAGCCGGGAATCAAAAGGCCGAGTGCCGTTCCCGCCGCAGGAGGATGCTCTGTATTCGTAACCACCATGATGAAGATGCTAACGCCCACCCTTCCGCGGAAGGGCCGTTACGTCGCGGATAATGCGAAACTCCTCCGAAGCGGATTCCAACGCAGGAATCTGCAACGTGAATGCGAGCATCGAGCCAACGATAACGGCTACTATGTGTCCACCTATTACCCTGCGAGGGGAAGCGGCTACGTTGTCCGGCACCACGAAAACCGTGAAGGCAGTAGATGCCACGGCGACAACTATGGCTGCCCTGAACACCGCGTCCTCGACCAGCAGAATGACTATCAACGAGACTGTGGCCAGGCCGCATTGGAAAACATAGTTTGGCAGTCGGGATAGGATGTTCTTGTCCCACAGCCCAGATGTGAAGCCCTCGAAGAGACCCAGGGATCGGCGTCCCTTGGAACCTTTCCTCAAACGCATGTCTGGTTATGCCTCCCCGATAATGGGTACATCTATGCCATTGGGCAACTTAATACACCTGCCGCCAAAATTCAAGTAAATTGTCCAATAAGCCTGCTTTTCGAGAATTGACATTGTTTGGCATCCTCCATAAAATCGCAGACATAATTCTGGTGCAAATGATATCAGGCATGCAAGCTTTTCCCTTGGAACACGAGCATGGTCTAAAGTTAGAAGTCGGACGGCTAATGCCTTGGGACTGCATTCACGACAGTATATTCATGCTTGGCCCTTCCAAGGAAGGCTGAATTGGCTATCCCCATGAAAGATTTTGACGATTTTAGCAGAGGCGCTATTTGCGAGAGACATGGAGGCCTAAACCTGGCGACAGGGTAGTTCGCCATCCTCGCCAGGCCGAGATAAGCCCTGTGCGCCTGACTGTTACCACGCGCAAGGTGCCGTCGAGGGCGCTGGCATCTCCCCTGATTCTTATATACGCCTTCGCGGGGTTGATTGCGATTGGCACTATTCTGCTTCTATTGCCTTTCGCGCATCATGGGAACGGCACCACGCCTTTCATGACAGCTTTTTTCACCGCCACCTCCGCTGTAACGGTAACGGGATTGGTCATTCAGGATACCGCCGTATATTGGACGCGAACCGGGCAGGTATTCATCTTGGGCCTCATGTTCGTGGGCGGCCTTGGCTTCATGACCATCGCGACCTTCCTTTTGATACTCATCGGACAACGTGTAACTCTTGCCCAACGACTCCTCGTCAAAGAGAGCCTGGGCGTCAATCAGCTAGGTGGGTTGGTCAGACTGACCGTTGGAATCGTTCTGGTAGCATCAAGCATACAGCTAGTTGGCTTCTTGGCCTTGTTCGCACGATTCTGGTTTCTCTTTAGTCCGGCTGAGGCTGTTTGGCAGGCCGTTTTTCACTCGGTGTCGAGCTTCAACAACGCCGGATTCGTCGCCCTCACAGGACCAAATGGGCTGGCAGACTTTAGAGGAGACAAAGTCGTCCTTGGCATTATGGTATCGCTTATAATTCTGGGCAGCATAAGCTATGCGATAATGGTTGACTTGGTGCGATTTCGCAAGTTTTCCCTATTCTCGCTTAACACAAAACTGGTGTTGGTTTTCACCGCCGCGTTGTTGCTGCTTGGGACAGTTTCATTTCTTGCCTCTGAATACAACAATTCTGAGACCCTCGGCCCCTTACCGATCGAAGAAAAGATTATCACGTCGTTTTTCGAGTCGGCTAGTGGCAGAACAGCCGGGTTCAGCACTGTAGACTTCGGCGCTACAGAGGAACAGACGAACTTCTTGCAAAGCATCTTTATGTTCATCGGAGGGGCCTCCGGCTCTGTGGCAGGCGGTATCAAGCTAAACACCTTCGCCGTGGTATTCGTAGCCGTGCTATCAACGGTCAAGGGCAAGAATCATACGTCAGCCTTCGGCAGAGAGATACCCCAAACGCAGGTGCATAGGGCCATGGTCATTGGAGCTGTATCTACCGCCTTTGTGTTCATGATAGTCTTGGCGCTCAACTTTACGGAAAGCGGATTCCAATTCATCGATCTGTTTTTTGAGAGCGTCTCGGCTGCCGGTACAGTCGGGCTGAGCACAGGCCTGACACCGCTAATTTCCCATTGGGGACACATGATCCTCATAATCGCCATGTTTGTGGGCAGGGTTGGGCCTGTTACTCTGGGTCTTGCAATGGCTCAACGCACCGAGCATGACATCTATCGGTACGCACAAGAACGAGTTACAATAGGATAACTTGTGGTAATATGTTTCGTCTTATTGACCCTGATGGACAAATGCCTAAATCCTGTAGGTGAGGCGCGATGAAAAAACAAGTGGTAGTTATAGGGCTTGGACGCTTTGGCTCTTCCGTCACCAGATCGCTATACAACCTTGGTCACGATGTGCTGGCGATGGACAAGGACGAGAGCCGTGTTCAAAGTATCATGGGGCAGTCTACTCACGCACTGTCGGGTGACGCGACGAACGAGCTTGTATTGAGGGAGCTGGGCATTCACGACTACGACGTGGCTGTTGTCGCCATTGGTCTGGACATTGTTTCCAGCGTCATGGCGTCGGTGCTCCTCAAGACTATGGGAGTGCCCTACGTGGTTTCCAGAGCGCACAACGAACTTCACGGCAACGTTCTGGAGCGCATCGGGGTGGACAAGGTCGTGCATGCCGAATCCGAGATGGGTGTTCGCCTGGCGCACAGCATGTTCAATCCCAACGTGCAAGAGTATCTGGAACTTACGCCGAACTTCGGAATGAGCAAGCTGAAAGTGCCTCAACGCTTCGTTAACATGAGCCTCAAGGAGCTGGGATTCTCCAGCCCGCGAGACAAGTACGGCCTCGCGGTTCTGGCTATTAGAAGGGGGAAGGACATTACTCTCAATCCGGACCCGGACGAAAGGCTTCAGACCGGTGACTGGCTTGTGCTGGCGGGCAGAGACGAGTTGTTGGACAGGCTAGAACTGGCGCGAGAGGTCGCAGCGGACTGATGTATGACCCGGTATCCGCTACAATTGAGTTCCAATCTACAGCATGCCAACCATCGCTACATAAATTCGCCTTGCAATATATGCTGAACAATGTTTAGTATTAAGTTGACCTTTATGGGTCAATATCAGGTACGGAGAAGTAAATAAATATGGGTGCGTCGTCTGTCTTGGTGGCGGTTCAAGGCGAGCGGAGCGATGATGAGGCGGTAAAGCTTGCCTGCGAACTGATCAACTCGCCCAAAGGCAAACTGCATATCGTGTACGTGATTGAGGTGGAAAGAGGGTTACCTGTTGACGCCGAAATCGCGCCCGCGACCGCCAAGGGTGAAGAAATCCTGAAGCACATGGAAGAAGTGGCGAAGTCCTACAAGTGCAAGCCAGAGGCCGAACTGGTGCAGGCGAGGCAAGCAGGCGCGGCGGTCGTACGCGAAGCCGTCGAGAAGAACGTGGATACAGTCGTGCTTGGCATTCCATATAGCGAGCGGTACGGCTCTTTCTCAATGGGCGATACGATACCCTACGTTCTGAAAAACGCACCTTGCCGGGTTATCATTTGGCGAGACTCGGCGGCAAAACCGTACACTAACGGCTACACACATTAAGATAGAGCTTCTGCCAGCAATTCTCACTCCATGAACTCTCAAGCCCTTCATTTCATTCAAGCCTCAATCGACAGCACGTCTTTGCAAAAACCGACTGAGAATATATTCGAGAACAATGCTAATGTCACTTAGACAGAATGGTGTAGGATCAAAGCGAGTGGTTGTCGTGGGCTGTGGCCGACTTGGGGCTACTATAACGACTGCTCTGGCCGAACGAGGTTGCACCATACATATTTTGGATTTGAACTACGCGGCCTTCGAGCGTCTGCCTCCCGGGATGGTAAGCGACGGCCAGATTGTGCCTATCGTTGGGGACGGAACCTTTGAGAGTGACCTGCGGAAAGCCAATTCTCATGAGGCAGAGGTTTTCATAGCCGTGACTGGCAGGGACACACGCAACGCGTTGGCTGCACAGACAGCGAAGCACATCTTTCAGGTTCCCAACGTCATATGCCGCATGAATGATCCGATCAGGACAGAGATGTATAACGAACTCGGCATCGTAGCCATAAGCGCGACAAAGCTCGTCAGCGATATGGTATTGGTCGAGGCTACCAGCAGGTAATTTTTGATCCGCCCGCCTCAGAAAGGCATAAGAAATCCTCTCTTTGAGGCTGGCAGGATTGCTGTTTTCAGAGCAATCTTTCATAGTGGTTGCAGCCCTCACCATCTTTCAGCGAAAGGAATCAAAATATCTTGAATGAGGCTAAGCAACCCGTTGTTTTCAGGGCAGATGATTGTATTTTGTAATTGTTGGCGCAGGCCGAATCGGAACTTCTCTAGCGAAATGGCTCGTAGCCGCCGACCATGAGGTTGCTGTCATCGACCGAGAGGCGGTGAATTGCAACGCCGTCGATGAAGAGCTAGGGAGCGTATCCGTAGTGGGCGATGGCACAGAGGCCGGAGTGCTGATGAAAGCGGGCGCGAACCGAGCCGATGTCCTCATCGCGGTCACCGGCAGGGACGAGGACAACCTGGTTGCCTGCCAAATGGCGAAACATCGCTTTAACGTGGAGCGAACCATCGCATTAGCAAACATTCCCGATCATGAGCGGCTTTTTGACATGCTTGGCATTGGAGTGACAATTAACGCCACCGAGTTGGTGCTCAATAAAGTGCAGGAAGAGTTGGGCGGGCTTCTTGTCGAGGAAATAGAGACTCTGTAATGACGAAACGACTGGCTTATCTAGGCCCCGCAGGAACCTATTCCGAGCAGGCGGCCGTCAACTACGAGCCAACTGCCGACCTGCTGCCCTTTTCGTCGATTCCCGCTGTGGCCGCCGCCGTGGATTCAGGGCTGGCGGACGAATGCATCGTCCCTATCGAAAACAGTCTCGAAGGCTCCGTAACCTTTACCTTGGACTTGCTTATACACGACTCGAAGCTGTTCATACGCAATGAGTTGGTAATACCCATAGAGCACTGCCTGATTGTCAAGCCGGGCACAAAGTTCGAGGACATAAAGGCGGTGTTCTCGCATCCGCAGTCACTGGGACAGTGCCGCTCCTTCCTCGAAAAATGCCTTCCAACGGCTTCGCAGGTGGCGTCGCTAAGCAACTCGGCTGCTGTGGAGGAGATGCAAAAGAGCGAGATTACCGCAGCAGCCATTGCAAGTCATCGCGCCGCAACCCTGTATGGCGCTGAAATTCTCGCGCAGGGCATCGCGGATAATTCCAACAACCATACCAGATTCGTTATCCTCGCCACCTCTGACCATGCGCCGACAGGAATGGATAAGACTTCGCTCTGTTTTTCATTCGATGAAGACGCGCCCGGCATCGTGCATTCCGTATTGGCAGATATAGCCAAGCGTCGCATCAACCTCACGAAGATAGAATCGCGCCCCACCAGGCAAACTCTTGGTCGCTATATCTTCCTTCTGGACATAGAAGGCCACCGGCTGGATGCGAATGTGAGCGAGGCCCTGGACGCGGTAAAGGCTCAGGTGTCGATGTTCAAGATATTCGGCTCGTACCCGATGCAGGTCTCTTCCTCGGTCTGAGGGCAGTTCAAAAAGATTAGCAAAAGGCCCGGCGTAATGAACGTCGGGCCTTTCTTCATTATGGCTATATCTTCTTTCTAGATGGCTGGTTGAGGCATGTATGTGAAATAGAAATACATGGTTTTTCCAGCAACGTAACTACCTCACCCCGCGTAATCTGGGACTTGGCGTCGATCTACAGCGCCCCTCTCCGTAAACGGAGAGGGGAACGGGGCGAGGTGGTGTGACGCCGAACACATTCAGGTAAATTTCCAATTTACCTGCCCTATCTAATCGCAGGGAGAGAGCTACGCTTGCTCGTCGTCCTTCTTCTCTTCTTCTCCACCGCCATTCACCGGTGCGGCCTCCGTTGAACCGTTTGCGTCAGGCTCAGAGGTCTCCTGAGTGCGGCCAAGGCGTGAACTCACCTGTTCGACCACCGGGCCGACCCGCTCTCGTACGCTTTCGACGGCAGGCGCTACTCGCTCGCGGGCCATATCAACCGCAGGCCCTATTCGCTCGCGCGCGCCCTCGACAGCAGGGCTAATTCTTTCTCTCGCGGTATCGACAGTTGGGCCTACACGCTCTCGCAAACTCGCTGCCATTTCCTCTGCCCTTGTTCGCCACGACTCGCTGCGTCCCATCAGATCAGCACGCACATCCGAGCCTGACTTGGGAGCAAGCATGATGCCAATTGCCGCGCCGATCAAGCCTCCTACTAGAAACCCCAATACAAAAGAGCTGCCGTTATCGTTATTCGCCATTTCTTCCTCCTCCTTTTCCGCGTCTTCTCAGTCCTAGAAGAAACGCTCCTAATTTCCCTACTCCAAACGCTACACCTGACCCTTTGGTGGCTGGCCCTACTACCTTGTCCGAAACGGCAGAGATAACGTTTTCCGCGTCCTTTATCGTTTGCTTGGCTGAGTTGAGCATGGCGGATACCTTACGAAAAAGGACGAGAGCGATGAGCAACAGCGCCGCCAACAGTAAGAAGAATACAATGTCTCTAGCCATTGCGATGATTATTGCGATATCTGAGACGGTATCCAAATGGTCCCCCGTTTAAGCTGGGATTAGATTCATCGTAACATGCGACAGACGCGCCCGCAACTTGAACCGAACGAACGCAGCGTCGATTCTTCCTGCCTTCGGAATACCGTTTCCTTCGCTATTAACAACAGCTAAAACGCCTCTCAGGATAGGGCGGGTTGCCTGTAGAAGCGTCACGGCATTTGACGATCATCAGCGCAAGAACAACGACTGAACGACGCGGCTCCGAGGCTCTAGGGCTGTATCAGCATTCTCATCGCACCGCTGGGGTCTTTGCGCTGAGTGAGGATGCTGTGGTTTTCCTTCTCTGCCCACACGATAACGTCGTATGTATTTAGCACGCCGGGGATGATGACCTCGACGAATGAGTCCTTGTCCGTTGTCATCTGCTCGGAAAGCGCGGCGATTATTCCAGCACATGTCTTGCCCGTGCCATCGATGATTATCCAGTTGCTTCCAGACCCATTGCCGCCGCCATTGGACGCAACAGGCGCAGCGCCCTCGAAAACGTCAATCTCGCCGGACTGCCGCATGTCCAATTGCCGTTTGAACTCGGCTACAGCCTCCCAGTATACGCCGGAGGTGCGCTCACCCTTGGAACACACAGCGCCGCGGACGCCAACGATATCGGGGTTGATTCGAGACAACTCGTCAAGGTCGTCGATTCTGAGATGACCGGAAAGGGCGGTGCTCATGCCTGCCTGTTTGCCCTCGAATACCATCTCGCGAAGCTCTGGCTCCGTAAGAAAGTCAAATAGGTTTCTTCCATCTTTGGTCAGGGTGTCTATGAGCCAGCCATCGCACTGACCGTCCTTCGCAAGCTGCACCATGTGGTGAGCGTCAAGTCCGTCGTACAGCGGGTTGTCGGCGAACAACGACCCGATGAGTTTGGTATCGAAGCCTTCCAACGCCTTTTTTGAGGCAAGCAAGGTCTCAACGGCAGCTTCGTATTCGGTGTTCATGAAGCCGACCTTGACCGACGTGGCTTTCAGCACACCAGCGGTGTATACGGCCATAGCCACCGTGCCTATCTGATTGGGCACTACGCCGAGCGTGACGCTGGCGTGGTTCGCCGATGGCACGGCTTCGCGCACCTGTTTGACTATGTGAGGATGGGCCGAACCAACTAGTGCCTCCTGCAAGTTCTTGACATCCACTATGTCGGCCCCACCCTTGACGGCCTCAAAAGCTTCATCCAAATTCTGGACGCTTACCATCAATATCATTTTTGCTTCTCCCGCTTTTGTTTTCAGGGTGTTACTGAGCCTTGAATTGATTGTTAATATCCCAACCAGGTAATCGGCTCAGGTTTCACCCTCACCTTAATCCTCTCCCGTCAAGGGGGAGGAGATTTACCCCCTCTCCCTCGATGGGAGAAGGTAGGGATGAGGGTGTAACGACTCAACTTCAATTCAGTTTAGACATTTGATGCATGCTAAGTGAATTGCTGTTAGTGATTCCTACAGAACGGCTTCGAGGTCTTTTTGCAGCTCGGCTTTCTCGTCGTCGGTGAGGTCGGCAAAAGGCGCTCTTACATGCCCACCTGCCATGCCCATAAGCTCACCCCAGTACTTGCACAAAGGCGCGGGCAACGCACCCCCGAACTTCTGCACCGTTCTGCCCCACCACTTGTCCGACACCTGCTTGATGGCGCGAATGTGGGTGTCGTAGAACTCTTCGTCGAGGTCGCCCCTCATGGCCTTGTCGATGAACTGAACGTAGTAGTTCTTTCCAGGCTTGTCGAATCGCCAGTCCGATGTGTTGGCAAACATCACCTGTTGCTCGAAACCAAGCTCCTTACCCTTGAAGAGAATCCATTCGTCCGGGGTGCTGATGATGGCGTCTCTGCCTAGAAGCTGATGAGCCTCGATGGAAAGCTCCTGGTTGAAACTAGCCTCCTTCACGCCGACGACGTTGGGTATCTCGCAGATCTGCTCTAACCCCTTGGCGCTCATCACGATGCCAAACTGGGGCGAGTTGTAGAACATTATCGCAAGCGAGGTACTGTCGGCCAGCAACTTGATGTAGTCGATAACCTGCTGCTCTGTTTTGGTCACAAAGTAAGGGGCAGCCGCGATCAGCAGGTCAAAGCCTACTTCTTCTGCATGGTCGGCGAGGGCAATCATTTCCTTGTAGGAGGTGTGGGTCACGTGAGCGCCGATGGGCCATTCGCCATTCGCCTCTTCGCTCACTATGTCGTACACGCGCATACGCTCCTCGCGAGTGAGACTCCAGAACTCGCCCATGCCCCATGTGCATCCGCCGCCGTGCGTTCCGAGTTGTCGGACGTGCCGGATATTTCCACGCAGTCCGTCCTCATCTAGCTCATCGTCGGATGTGAAGGGGGTCATAAGGGTTGTCCACTGGCCGCGCAGGTTTTCTCGCGCCCAGTCGAGGGCTTCACCTTTAGTATATTCGGCCATAGCTTCTCTCCTGTTCTATTCATGGGAAATGCCATCAATGTGGGCGGTGGATTCTGCGGTCGAAAGCGAATCCAGCGCGTTCATCATATCCAGGGCGCTTCGCCATGTCAACAGCCCAAACACGGCGTTGAAGCCCTTTCCCGACGAGACCGAATATGCGGTACCGATCATGCCAAATCACCGAAAGCTATTGGACAAAGGCGTGCCAAAGCTGTACTTTTATCTGCAATGGCCTTTTGTGCTATCACACGCAACAAGAAAGGAGCAATCCTGATATGGAAAAGCCTTATCGAGCCGCCCCTGACATCGACGTACTTCCTTCATACCTTCCGCTGCCGATTCCTGGAATGGGGTATATCTCATTCAATGCTTTCGTCCTCAAGGCAAAGGAGCCTGTTCTCATCGACACGGGCATGAAGATAGAGCCGGGGGAGTTTATGAAAGCGCTGGAGTCGGTTATCGATCCCAAAGAGTTGAAGTGGATCTGGGTTACGCACGACGACGCCGATCACACGGGCAGTGTGGAAGAGGTCTTGAAAGCAGCGCCCAATGCGCGGCTGGTCACCAATATCATCGGCGTAGCGAGAATGGAGGCTGCATGGCACATTCGTCTTGACCAGTGCTACCTGCTCAAGCAGGGAGAGAGCCTCGACGTCGGCGACCGCAACCTGACGGCGGTCAGACCTCCCCTGTTCGATTCGCCGGCTACGATGGGCATTTACGACGACAAGACGAGCGCCTTCTTCAGTTCCGACTGCTTCGGCGGTTTCGTGCCATCTCCGGTAGAGAACGCTTCCGACATTCCTGATAGGGACTTGATCGAAGGCTTCTCGGTGTTCAACAAAGCCAATCATCCGTGGGTTCATCTCGTCGACGAAGGCAAGTTTGCCAGAGCACTGAATGTGGTACAGGAGATGAACCCCAGGTTTATTCTTAGCTCACATCTTCCTCCATCATCTGGCAGGACCGAACAGTTCTTGAAATTGATGTCAACACTCCCAGAGTCCGACGTGTTCCCTGGCCTGAACCAGGTTGAAATCGAGGAGATGTTGGCACAGTTCAACGCTGAGAACCCTCATACTCCTTCAGGATAACAGAGGCAGTTGACAAGGAAAATTTGAGGGTTCGAAGTCTAACGCGACGCGCCTAGCCTTCGGGCGAATCGTCCCAGAGGCGGAACAGGTTTCTCGCGGCCTCAAGCTGCGACTTGTCCGTCTGCTGTTTTAGAGAGGCTATGGGGTCGTGGAGCAGCTTGTTGACGATGGATGTTGTGAGCGCGTCTATGACCTCAAGTTGTTCGGCGGAGAGATCGGGACTCTTGCGCAGAGCGCGCTCAAGCTCTCGCCTGCGGATTTCCTCCGCTTGCTGGCGGAGTATCTTGATTATGGGAACGGCGTCCAGCGCGTCCCACCAGACCATAAACCGGGCTAGCTCATCCTCGACGATGGCTTCGGCGTCTACGGCGGCGCGTTTGCGCTCCTCAAGGTTCTCCTCGGCTATGGAGAACAGGTCGTCGATGTTGAAAAGCTTCAGCCCTCGCAAATCCGCCACCTGCGGGTCTACGTCCCTTGGCATGGCTAAATCGAACAGGAAAAGCGGGGCCTCGCGTCGCCCGTTGACTGCGAGGGAAGCCATCTCAGAGGTGATGACGAACTCCGGCGAGTCGGTGGCAGAGATAACAATGTCGGCCGCACCGAGCGCCGATTCGATGTCCGAGAATGGAATCGCTCTCCCGCCCAGGCTTTGCGCCAAATCATCCGCCCGCTCCATGGTGCGATTGGCAATCATCAGATCAGCAATGCCAACCGTGCGCAGCGCCTTTGCGACCAGCTGACCAGCCTCACCTGTACCGATAAGCAACGCTCTGCGTCCGCTAAGAGTCCCAAGGGTGCGCTGTGCTAGCTGCACTCCCGCGTAGCTTATGGACAGAGCGTTGCGTCCGACATCGGTCTCATCTCGGACTCGCCTTCCCGTTCGCACCGCCGCGTGAAATAGCCCTAGCAGAGCTGTCTGAACAGACTGCGCGTCGGAGGCTGCCGAAAGGGAATCGCGCACCTGCCCCAGAATCTGAGACTCGCCTACTATCATAGAATCTAAGCCGCTTGCTACCCTGAGCAGATGGCGAACGGCGTCGGCGTCGGTATATTCGTAAAGGTGTGGGGAGATGGTCTGAGTGGAAATGCCGTGATAATCGGCTATGAATAGTCGAACTTGCTCCGCGATTCGAGCCGGATTTTCGCCAACAGCGTAAAACTCGGAGCGGTTGCACGTGGATAGGATAACGCTCTCGCCTACTCTATCCTTGAGTAGTGGCAGGGCTTCCTCAAGCTGGCTTTTGGAAAATGAGACCTGCTCGCGCACTTCTAAAGGAGCGCTTTTGTGGTTAAGTCCAATAAGCGTGATTCGCAAATGTGTTTCCTGATGAGCGTAGACTTTTATATACCGACTGCATTGTTGCTGCCAACGATGATCAACTCAACACTACACTCTAAAGCATGAACGAGCAATGCGGCTCTCTCAGGTAGACACCGTAGTGTTTCGCTCGTGCTAATACCGTTAAGTGATGTCATTAAATACTAGAAGTATCTAGCCCTTGACCGTTACCTTGTAATGGCTTCTGAGGCATCGGGTGCATATTTTGACCTTTTGCGGAGCGCCATCCACTTGAATCGTTGCCTTCTGAATGTTTGCTAGCCAGCGAGTCCTGGTGTGGCGCTTTGAATGGCTCACGTTGTTTCCCGACTGCCCAGATTTGTCACATATATCACATCTAGCCATAAATCACCTTTGACTCTCTGCGCAAGTATAAGTAGAATCGGTTCGATACGCACCGGCCTTGTCAGCCGGATGCTATAATTAGCCTTAGAACTGCACTGTATTTAATAAGTGAATTCTGTAACAAAGGTAGCATACAGGGCCAATTTTCGCAACGGTTATGACACAATTTCGAAAGGCTTCTGACATAAAAACTCGTTATGACGGAAACGATCTCAGGGCGATGTTTCGTGCCGCGACCCGACTATTCGAGCACAACGTCGATCTTATCAATGCTCTCAACGTGTTTCCCGTGCCCGACGGCGATACGGGGACAAACATGTACCTCACCCTGTGCGACACTCTGTCCAAGGCGGAAAGTGTTGACAGCGCATCGGCTGGTCAGGTCGCTTCGGCTATGGCAGAAGGCGCGTTGTGGGGCGCTAAGGGGAACAGCGGGGTCATCCTGTCACAGTTTTTCAAAGGCATCGCCCAGGAGTTCGAGGGCAAAGCAGACTTTGGCCCGGTCGAACTGGCTTCGGCCTTCCAGCGTGCGCGAGAGAACGCTTACAAAGCCGTTGGCGACCCCAAAGAAGGCACACTTCTTACAGTTATCAGCAGTGTCGCGGAATCCTCGCAGAGGTGCGTTGATTCCGGCGGGGACGATGCTGGATATGGTTGATGCCATCTGCTCTGCGGCAAAGGAGACCGTAGCGCTGACTCCTACGATGCTTCCGGTGCTGCGTCAGGCCGGTGTCGTGGACGCGGGCGGGCAAGGGCTTTCCGTTATCCTGGAAGGAGTTCGTCTCAATCTGAATGGCGAGGAAGCGCAGGGCGCGGAGATAGCGCCTCCAGAACCCATCGGAGTTGAGGACAGCACAGGCGTCGTTTCTCAAGACTTCCTCGCAGCCACCACAGACGAGCTTTACGGCTACTGCACTCAGCTTCTTGTCGAGGGTCAGGGGTTAGACCTTGAAGTCGTGCGCGCTGAAATGTCATCGTTGGCGCAATCAACGGTCGTGATAGGTGACGAGAATGCGCTTAAAGTTCACGTCCACGCACATGATCCCGGGCCGATCATAAGCTTCGCGGTGTCGTTGGGGACGTTGAGCCAGGTCAAAATCGAGAACATGGACGAGCAGCACCGCGAGTTCTCGGCGGCGCGGCGTCAGGATTCAGGTTCGGAAACTGCCACAAGCGCAGTAGCCATCGTCGCAGTTGCCTGGGGCCAGGGATTGGAAACTATATTCACCGACCTGGGCGCGTGGAACATACTGGCCGCCGGGGATACGATGAATCCCAGCGTCCGGGAAATCCTCGACGCCGTCGATAGCGCTCCATCAGACAACGTCATATTCCTTCCCAACAACCGGAATATCGTCCAGGCGGCGAGGCAGGCCGTCGAGCTATCCAGTAAGACTCTGAGGGTAGTCACTTCCGCTTCGATACCCCAGGGAGTCGCCGCGATGCTGGCGTTCAATCCCGATACTGAACTGGACGCGAACGCGACAGAGATGGAGCTAGCGCTGCCTTCAGTTCGCACGGGGGAGATTTGCCAGGCGGTGCGTCCGGTGCAGCTTGGCGGCGTCTCGGTGAGCGAGGGCCAGATTATAGGCATACTGGAGCACGAACTTGTCGCGGCGGGCGACGACCCCAACGAGGTTTTGCTCTCGCTTCTACGAGAGGCTGAAATTTCCGAGGGAGACCTGGTGACGCTCTATTCGGGAGAACCTGTGACCGAAGACGACGCTGACACGGCTTGGATCCAGGTGACGGTCGAATTTCCAGGGGCAGAGGTAGAGGTCGTCGCCGGTGGCCAGCCCTACTACCATTACATCGTATCAATCGAATAGGACGGTTCATGGCAATTAAAATAATAACCGATAGCACCTCAGACTTGCCTCCTGACCTTGCGGCGGAGCTTGACATCACGATAATCCCTCTCAAAATCCTCTTCGGCTCCGAGGAGTACAAGGACGGAGTGGACATTTCCGCAGATCAGTTCTACGAACGACTCATAGAAGGCTCAGTGCTGCCCAAGACCTCTCAGCCATCTGTAGGCGAGTTCGTAGATGTGTACGAACGGGTTGGGCAGGACGCCGACGGCATCGTGTCGATTCACATTTCAGCCAAGGTCAGTGGCACGTACAATTCGGCTGTTCAAGCCAAAGAGCAGACAAACGTAAGCTGCCCTATCGAAGTCGTGGACTCTTTCCAGGCATCTATGGGCCTGGGCATGGTTGCTCTCGCGGCGGCCAGACCTGCCAAGCAAGGCGCTAGCCTGGAAGAAGTCTTGGAGGTGACCCAAAGCGCTATCGGACGGTGCCACATTCTTGGCCTGCTAGATACGCTGGAATATCTGGAAAAAGGCGGGCGCATCGGCAAGGCAAGGGCGCTCATGGGGTCGCTGCTTAGAGTCAAACCCCTGATCATAGTGCGCGACGGAGAGGCCCACGAGCTTGGCAAAGAGCGCACAAGGGCGAGAGGGTTTGCCAGATTGCAGCAAATAGCCAGAGATTACGCTCCTCTCGAAGAATTGTGCGTGCTGTACACGACCAATCCTGAAGATGCCGACATGCTCCTGGAAAACCTGAAAGACCTTGTGCCTGAGGGCAAACAGCCGTTCATCGGCAGAATGGGGCCGATTCTGGGCACTTACGTCGGCCCTGGTTGCGTCGGCCTGGGGCTGCTCAGAGTCGAATCGTAGGGAATACCCCCATCCTAACCTTCCCTCCTTCCGCGCAAGTACGACGGCTTGCAGGGATATGAATGTGCCTTGAATAATACAAATTGGTTCTTGCTGGCGAGGTGCTGACCTCACCCCCGTCCCCTCTCCGTTCACGGAGAGGGGTGACTAAGAACCAGGCTTCCCTTAGATTTCGCGGGGTGAGGTCAGAAGGCATGACGTCAACTGCGTATGGGTGTATCTATTACTTACTCCAAATTATCCCCTTACCCCCGCTCTCTCAGCCATCGTCCTTTCGTTGGATAAGGGGAGAGTTAGAGAGGGGGCCAATCCCGACCCGTGAAAATCACATGGGCTAACTGCTAGAACTGACGCAGACGTTTTCCGCTAAAATGATTACATGGCATCCTCGGTTTCGAAAACCTCCAAGCTGGAATCACTGGGCAAGATTCTGCGTCAGGAAAAAGCCAACGGCTTTCAGGACAAGACCGTTATGGGCGGGCTGGACAAGTTCGTCCAACAGGGAGCCGGTGAGCTTGAGCCTGTTCTTGGAAAGCTTGGCCCATACTCTATCCTGACGCCACCTCAACGAGAGGCGTGGGCTGACGCCGTGATGCGCCGCCTGACAGACCACGTTCCGCCTGTAGTAATAGCAAACAGCCAGCCAGCTTCGTACACCTCTGCCAAGACCCCTGTTCGTCGGCGTGCAAGCAATCCCTCCACGCCGAGGCTCTCGCTGGATGACGACTTGACGCAAATACGCGGCGTCACCAAGTCGAACCTTCCAAAGCTGAAACGACTAGGCGTGGAAAGGGTCAAAGACCTCGTCTACCTGTTCCCGCACAGGCATAACGACTTCGCGAATATGCGCAAGGTGTTCGAGTTGACGCCCGGTGAGGAGCAGACGGCTGTCCTGACGGTTTGGGAAGCATCGGAGACCGGACAGGGACCACGCCGGAAGTCAACGCAGGCCATTCTAGGGGACGACACCGGCAACGTCCGCGCTGTCTGGTTCAATCAGCCATGGCTCGCCCGCACGCTCAGACCCGGGACGCAGGTAGTCCTCAGCGGGAAGGTCGGCATCTTCCGGGGACAGTTCGTATTCGAATCGCCGGATTACGATATTTTCCAGGGCCAGGAAGAGCTTGTTAATACCGGGCGATTAGTTCCGATCTATCCTTTGACCGATGGCCTGTATCAGCGCACCTTGCGCCGCATAGTCAAGCAAGCCCTGGACGCCTGCATTTCCCAGGTGACCGACTTTCTGCCTGACGACTTGAGGCATCGCACTGGCTTGATAGGTATTCAGAACGCGATAGCTCAGATGCACTACCCCGACTCGCAGCACGACTGGGCCACCGCTCGCCGCCGTCTCGCGTTCGATGAGCTATTTCTCATGCAGCTTGCCGTCCTCATTCGCAAACGTGATTGGCAGGAGCGAGGAGAAGGCATTCCGCTGTCGGTTGACGCGGAAATGATCGACACCTTTCTGGACTCGCTGCCCTATTCCCTGACCAACGCGCAGTCCACGTCTTTGAGGGAGATTCTCGACGACCTGAGAAGCAATAAGCCCATGAGTCGCCTGCTTCAGGGCGACGTTGGCAGCGGCAAGACGGTGGTCGCGGTGGTCGCACTGTTGGCAGCGGCGTTCGACGGCTACCAGGGCGCTCTCATGGCCCCTACTGAAATCCTGGCTGAACAGCACTTCATGAGCATACCTCGATTGCTCTCAAGCGCCGCCGCCGTGGAGGATTTACGAAACGACCACCTGGTATCTGTGCAAGTCGAGCCTCTGTCGAAGCCCCTGACCATCGGCCTGCTATTGGGCAGCCTGCCCAAGCGCGTCAAAGACGACATGCACGAGCGCATCGCACAGGGCGAGGTAGACGTCATCATCGGCACTCAGGCGCTCATTCAGGGGGCTGTGGAAATACCGAAGCTAGCCCTTGTGGTTGTTGACGAGCAACACCGCTTCGGCGTCATGCAGCGTGCGTCTCTTCGTGAGAAGGGACTGCGGCCGCACTTGCTGGCTATGTCGGCGACGCCCATACCACGCTCACTGGCCTTGACGGTCTACGGCGACCTCGACGTATCCGTTATCGACGAGCTGCCACCGGGACGGCACAGCATACGCACACGGTGGACCGAACCGGAACGTCGTCAGGCGGCCTATGGGTTCGTGAAGAAACAGGTGGAGGAAGGCCGTCAGGCCTTCATAGTGTTCCCGCTCATCGACGAGTCGGAGGCCGTTCAATCCAGGGCCGCGACTGTCGAGCACGAGAGGCTTTCCACACAGGAGTTCCCCGATCTCAAGCTCGGCCTGCTTCACGGACGAATGGCGCTCCGGGAGAAAGAGCAGGTGATGGAGCAATTCCAGCAAGGCGACCTGGATATCCTGGTGTCTACGTCGGTCGTGGAGGTCGGCATAGACGTGCCGAACGCAACTGTGATGCTCATCGACGGCGCGGACCGCTTTGGTATGGCACAGCTTCATCAGTTTCGGGGTCGCGTAGGCAGAGGACAGCACGAGAGCTACTGCCTCTTGCTAGCGGATTCGCCCGGATTTGAGGCACGGGAACGCCTCAAGCTAGTTGCGCGAATAAGCGATGGGTTTCAGCTTGCCGAGGAAGACCTCCGGCTTCGTGGCCCCGGCGACTACCTTGGCACGCGTCAGAGCGGCCTGCCCGACCTTCGCGTCGCGCTCATCACCGACCAGGAAATCCTATCGCTGGCCCGGCGTGAAGCGATGCGCCTGCTGGAAGCCGACCCTAGCCTGTCGAAAGAGGAAAACGCTGCGCTGTCCGAGCATTACGAGCGCTACGCGGCAGGCCTTGCCGACGACGTGAGCTGATTCATCATACGAGCAGCCTGTCGCCGCATTGTGTGCAGTAGGAGGCGTCGGGTCGGTTGCGGATGCCGCAATGGCTGCAAAACAGCGCGTCGTGTTGAGATGGCACAGGAGTGCTGCAGAAGTGGCAGTATCGGCTCGTAACGTTGATGCGTTGATCGCACCCCGCGCATTCTATCTGCGGAAAGTTACGTTTGTAGCGAAACGGCGACACCCTCTGCGCCCAGTTGAAACGCCGAATCGTCCAGGTTGCTCCGATAATCACCACCAGAATCGCAACGGGCCAGATAGCAAAGACCGATACGTTGAATACGGCGCGAACGGCGGCGGCCATGCCCACGCTCGCTATCACCGGGGCCGACCCGCGCACGAGACCCTGAGTATGCAAACCCAGAACGTAACCCCAGATGCTGCCGAAAATTACGTGCGCCAGGGTGCTTAGAGGCGCTCTCAGTAGCATGACCTCAGGCCCGAACTCCAGAATGTAGCCCAGGTTTTCCAGTGACGCGAAGCCGAGGCTAGCGGCGGCGCTGTACACAAGCCCGTCTATTGGCTCGTCGAAGTACAGCGAGCGATAGGGCACAAGGCGCACGGCGGCGAACTTCGACAATTCCTCTGCTGGCCCCACGACGAATAGCATTGCCACTGTGACCGAGGCAAGAGCCGCACTGTCGGACAGCACCGATTCATTGATAAATATCGCTTCAATTATCACAGCGGGGATAGTGGCGACCATTCCGAGGAAGAACGTGAGGGCCAGAAGTCGTCGCGGTTCCGGTCGATATACGTCCTTGCGGACGAAGAACCACAGCCAGAACAGGCCGGGGGCGAACGCGAAAACCACCAGGCTCATGCATATGGTCCGGTGTTACTGTGCCGCCTTACGACCTGTGTGTCGCAGATCAGGTCGTGTAACCCTCGCTTGTCGCGGCGAAATGCTATCATCAAGAAACCAATGGCAAGGGTAATCAGTGATATAAAATAAGACAGATATCTTGCAAACGCCCGTCCAATGCCAACTTTCGAGTCGTCCATTCGGATGACGTATAGTCCAAGGGCGCGCTTGCCCAAAGTAGTCCCCCAGATGCCGATTGCAAGAGAGAAATACAGCGCATCGATAAGGAGGCTCAGGAGGTCGAAGATGCCCAATTCGTCTGTGAAGAAATCGACCTGAAGTAAGGCCGCCAGGATTGCTTCGATTGTGATCAAGATTATCGCGTCTATGACGTATGCGCCAAACCGAATCCAGAAACCGGCGGGTTCTCCGATAGAGGACGAGCGCGAGGCTACCGGCGCACCCTCAAGCGGAAGGCCGCAGGAGAAGCAATACACAGAGCTAGGTTCGTTGGTAGCACGACAGCGAGGACATTCCACCGCAAGGGCGACGGGGCGCGTGCCTAGGCCCTGCCCAAAGCCAAGCCTTGTGCCGCAGCTATAGCAGAAATTGTTATCGATAGGGTTAGGGGTGTCGCATCTCTCACAACGCAACTGAAGCTGTGATCCGCAATTGCTGCAGAACATCGCTTCGGCGGCGGTTTCTAGTCCACATCGAAGGCATTGCATGGTCGTACAGCCGTAAGCCGATAGTAGAGATTGGGAGACTCTCATCGGTATCGTACTCACAATGCAGCATTCGGTCAACGTGCTCTGCCGACCCCATTGTCTTCAGCCGCGTGACACAGGGAAGGAGGTATTGCATCAGAATTATCGAGGGCAAATTTGCGATATGAGTTGACAGCCAGACCAACGCCCCTTATAGTATGTGCGCTCGTTCACATTATGTGGGCGAGTTGATAGCAAACCTTACCAGGGTTTTAGCCAGACCGAGGAGGAAAATGGCGAAGATCAAGCACATAGCCATAGCAACTCAGGATCCAGAGAAGACCGCCAGCTACTATAAAGAGGTCTTCGACCTTGAGGAAGTTGGCAAAGTCAATAACGACAACGCTGAAGGATACTACCTGAGCGACGGAAACATAAACCTGGCAATTCTGAAATTTAAGAACGACGTAGTCGCGGGCGAGGAGTTCGGTACAGCGTACAGCGGCATACACCATATAGGATTTCAGGTAGAGGACGTTGGCTCCACGGACGCCAAGCTGCGAAAAGTGGACTCTCTACCCAGAGCGGAGATTAACGCCGCGCTGCATTCAGGTATGGGAACAGGACACGGCGGACGCAATGTTGAACTGAAGTACAATGGACCGGACGGGGTCATGATTGATATATCCCAGAGCGGCTGGGTGGGCACTGAATCCGACTAAATAAGCGAATTCCGAGTAAACTATTTATCAATAGTAAGGCGGGGGTGATTCTCGAATCACCCCCGCCTTTTTCACTCTGTCGGAGCAGCGACATCTGTGACTAGACTGTTAAGGGACTCCGCCCCTGCTGGAACATCAATGGAAGGTTTCTAGGACGACGCGCTCCTCTCACCGCATCGTCCCTGCCTACCGAACACCTGGCAGGCAACCAATCCCTCAGGCCATATTACTGCTTACTGCGCGTTCGCTAGCTGGACAATGTCCCCTGGCGCGCTGCCGTTTATGTCGCCTTTCATTGCCCCAACGATATCGCCCAGTTTCTGGCCCCCCAGCACTCCATCGACCTTGTCGCTGACATCAAACCCGATTAGCCCAGTGAGTAGCCCCCTAAAGTCCGTGCAGTTTCCATTGGCTGCGCCTTCTGGCTGCGCCGAACACCAGGGCGTCGATGACGAGATAAGCGAAGCTCTGGAGATTTCCGGAGCTATCACTGAATCCGCCAGAGCCGTTCGCGCGTTGGCGTTATCGACGCCAGAAGCAAGGAACAGAACTGTGCTAACTATAACCAGCCCCAGAGCCGCTCCTCCAAATGCGCCGACCACGTGGTCCATCCATCCAAGTACCAGCGCCGACAGCAGTTTCTTTACCATGATTACAATTACCCTGGTGATGGCTGTGGTCGCCAGCACCACCGCGATGAACCCCGCAACGTTACGCCACAATTCTTTATCTATGTAGTCTACTAACAGCACCGCGACTTCGCCGTGCATCTGAATGGCGACTACCACTCCCAGAATAAGGCCACCTATGTCTGACACTGGCTTCAGGAATCCGGCCTTGAGTCCCATCAGCGCCATCAAGATGACTGCCCCCAGGATTATCAAATCTACTACATTCATGTCGCCTGCTCCCCGCTCCCCGCTCCCTGCTTTGATTGAGTCTGTTCACGACAGCCGTGTGTGATCCAAGTGAATTGTTTGCTAATTGTGTGATTATCATTGTGACACCGTTTGCAGCTTAGAACGACATAGCCTGCATCGGCTAGTACTCGGAGTCTCCCCAGTTGAGAAGAGATTTTATGGCCCCGTGTCGTCCACAATACGACAATCTCGGAAGCTCTTTGGTAGGCTGTGTGCGGGCCTTCAGGAAATCGTGGATGGCTTCATCCAAGCGTTATAGATGCCTGCAACCATGAACTGCCCTCGGGGTGAATGGGAAGGCTCACAAAACAAAAAGGGCATCCTTCCGAAGAAGGACGCCCTTTGCTCTAGTGGTCCAACATCATTGAAATGAATACCATGATAGTCATTGTTCCTCTTGGGGGTTCAATCGTAACGTTGAACCGAGGAGGAACCATGATGTCTACCAAGAAGTACCGTATCAGACTGACTACCGACGAACAACAGGAACTCAACGCCTTGGTCTCACGCGGTCGGGCTGCGGCGTACAAACAGACCCATGCGCGCATTCTGCTGATGAGCGATGAGTCACGCTCGGACAGGGGAATGAAGGACGCGGACATCACCAGCGCGCTCGGTGTGGGACAGTCAACGGTCGAGCGAATACGCAAGCGCTGTGTGGAGGAGGGGGTCGAGTCTGCGCTGAATCGCAAAAAGCAACTGCGTCGGCGTCAAAAGAGACTGGACGGCGAAGGTGAAGCACGGTTGATAGCGATGGCCTGCGGGGAACCGCCGGAGGGGCGTGCCAGTTGGACCCTGAAGCTGTTGGCTGACCAGTTGGTCGAGTGTGAGATAGTCGGGACCATTAGCACCGAGACGGTTCGCCAGGCGCTTAAAAAAAAACGAACTGAAGCCGTGGCTGAAGCAGAGTTGGTGCATCCCGCCCGGTCAGAGCGCGGAGTTTGTGTGCGCGATGGAAGACGTGATGGAAGACGTACTGGAGGTCTACCAACGGCCGTACGATGGGAATGAGGTTCTGGTGTGCATGGATGAGACGAGCAAACAGCAAGTCAAGGAGACGCGAGTGCCGCGTCCCGCAGCGCCCGGCTTATCGGCGGCATACGACTACGAATACGAGCGCAATGGAGTGAGCAGCCTGTTCATGCTGTTTGCACCGTTGGACGGATGGCGCCGAGTCGAGGTCAGAGAGCGTCGCACGAAGGTGGACTGGGCGCATGTGATAAAGAAACTGGTCGACGAGGACTACCCTGACAGAGACCGGATCGTGCTGGTAATGGACAATCTCAACACTCACAAGCTGTCCTCGCTATACGAGGCATTCGAGCCTGCTGAGGCGAGGCGTATAGCTGAGCGACTGGAGATACACTACACTCCCAAACACGGGAGTTGGTTGAATATGGCGGAGATAGAGATCGGTGTGCTGGCTCGACAGTGCCTGGACCGACGGATTGCCAATCAAGACATCCTGCGCGGCGAGGTCAATGCTTGGCAGAATCAACGCAACCGGGATGTGATACGAGTGGATTGGCGCTTCACTACCGAGGATGCGCGCATCAAGCTAAAGTCACTCTACCCATCAATACAAAAACGTTGAACCACTAGTGTACTTGAGGAACTGGAAGAAGATGTCTTCCCGAGGACTTAAATTGTCAATTCATACCAGTGAGAATGACGTTACCGCGAGAATAGTATCACTGGCTAGTAGAGTCCACCTGAAGAGGCTCCAACTCCCCGCAAGGGTCGCGTGCGAAGGGTCACAGAGCGCCCAACCACATCTCAAAGACGGTGCCATCTACCGTCCAGGTTTGCCCACCAAACTTGACGATAGACAGAACCATCTTCGAGATGTGGCTGGTCCTAGCAGGCCCACCAAGGTCTGTGCCCGATCTGGGGCGGAGAGGCTATCGTAGACCAAGCCTTCACCATGGGGTTGTTGGTCGTGCGACGGTAACTAACGCAGAGCCCACGGCGATGCTCCCCGAGTATCAGCCCCCTTCAAGCCGCCCAGAGCCCGGATTGCCAGCACGCACGCCGTCGATCTGGATGGTAACGTGTTTCTCGGCCGCTAGGTGAGTTGCCATCGGTTTCCTCGACCTCGTCATAGCGCACGCTCGCGAATGCGTGTGATGTCGTCAATGAGCAGTCAATCAGTTTATCGAAGTCTGGCCTACTCGCCATTCGCTGAGTGGCTTTCCAGAGTTCTGAGATTCCGTAGCCGGGCGTGAACCAGACACTTGCAGTCGCATGACTGACCGAGTCAGGCCTCATCGGCCAGATGTTCTCGATAGTAAGCAAGTGCTTCTTCATACGCCTGCTCCAAGGTCTCGCGCGGTTGGCGGTAGATTTCCGTTCCGCGGAAAACTTGCTCCGTGCTCTCGTAGAGCAGGTCCTCGACCTTACGTATCACGATCTGGTGCTCAGTAGAGAGCCTCCGCACTTCTTCGACGAGATTGTCAATGCTCTCGTTAGGCTTGACGTGGAAGACAGCGTTCCGCACCCGTCTCAGGGCTTCAAATAGACCGCATTCACGCATATCATGTAGAGTTGCCTCCAACTCTTCGTGCTTAAGTTGGGGATTGGTTCGAATTAAGTCTGCATAGTGTTCAAGCGCGGCGTACAAGAGACCGTAAAGTAGCGCCACGGTCATCCGGAAATAGGAGCGCGACAACTTATCAGCCTCACCAGCGTCGAACGTGCCGTCAGCAGCCATGGCATGTGCAGCCATTAGACTGGAAAGTCTAGACTGAGATTCCTCATCCGGCTCAAAACAGACGCTAATGGAGCGCAAGTACCCTATTCCGTCGCGCAACGCCTTGAATGAGTCCAAAGACCGGTTTACGACCTTAAGCTCGTCGAGCGAACTCATCGAGATTCTCCATAAACTCGCCGAACATCTGGAATAGGCGAGCGGCAATGGTATACGGGTGATCCCCCACGGGCTCACCGTTTTCACCCCAGAGCATCGATACGGCCTTATCCGACTGGCGTGAGTAGCCAGGATGCAGTACCCAGTCGCGCAAGTTCACCACGGCGTCGAACGCCGGCGCATTTGCGATGAGATAGCTGTCGAGGTCAGGATGACACAGAATCGGATCATCCGCCGTCAGGTATCGGTACCTCTCGACCATCGCTTGCGCCAGGCAAAAATACAATTCGAGAGGACCGGTGACGTACAGGTCAATTTCCTGAAACTCATCGAAGAGCATTCGAGCCTTCGCGTCTCCTGGCATGTACTTGGTCTGTAGCAAGGTTCGGAGGGCATAGAGCGGCTCTCTACCCTCAACCGTAGTAATGCCGAGTTCCTTCTTCACCGCATCATGCTCGCTGAGCCGAAGTTCGGTCAGTAATATCAGCCCGCGCAACAGACCCAGATGACGCTGCATTGCACGGTGCTCCCGTCGCAACCGTTGTTTGGACATTGGCATGAGCGCCTCTAGCTCTCGTTCGCCCTATTCACGGTCTTCCCATCGCCAGAGCCGCCGTCGCGCTCCCAGTATGTGTAGTCGCCACGTCATGGTATGATAATGTCGTAGTACAACAATTATACCAGGCTGGGCCGATGCTTGAGGACTACATCGACGTCATTGAGGCTTCCAAGATTCTGGATGTTCACCCAGAGACGGTGAAACGCCTGATACGAGAGGGCAAGCTCACTGCCACCAAGTTCGGAAACAAATGGATCATGGAGCTTGACCGGCTCCAAGTGTTTGCCAACACCTATGACGGAAGGCGAGGAAGGGCGAGAAGACTGTTGTGAAGGCCTCTAGTGGTTCAACGTTTTTGTATTGATGGGTAGAGTGACTTTAGCTTGATGCGCGCATCCTCGGTAGTGAAGCGCCAATCCACTCGTATCACATCCCGGTTGCGTTGATTCTGCCAAGCATTGACCTCGCCGCGCAGGATGTCTTGATTGGCAATCCGTCGGTCCAGGCACTGTCGAGCCAGCACACCGATCTCTATCTCCGCCATATTCAACCAACTCCCGTGTTTGGGAGTGTAGTGTATCTCCAGTCGCTCAGCTATACGCCTCGCCTCAGCAGGCTCGAATGCCTCGTATAGCGAGGACAGCTTGTGAGTGTTGAGATTGTCCATTACCAGCACGATCCGGTCTCTGTCAGGGTAGTCCTCGTCGACCAGTTTCTTTATCACATGCGCCCAGTCCACCTTCGTGCGACGCTCTCTGACCTCGACTCGGCGCCATCCGTCCAACGGTGCAAACAGCATGAACAGGCTGCTCACTCCATTGCGCTCGTATTCGTAGTCGTATGCCGCCGATAAGCCGGGCGCTGCGGGACGCGGCACTCGCGTCTCCTTGACTTGCTGTTTGCTCGTCTCATCCATGCACACCAGAACCTCATTCCCATCGTACGGCCGTTGGTAGACCTCCAGTACGTCTTCCATCACGTCTTCCATCGCGCACACAAACTCCGCGCTCTGACCGGGCGGGATGCACCAACTCTGCTTCAGCCACGGCTTCAGTTCGTTTTTTTTTAAGCGCCTGGCGAACCGTCTCGGTGCTAATGGTCCCGACTATCTCACACTCGACCAACTGGTCAGCCAACAGCTTCAGGGTCCAACTGGCACGCCCCTCCGGCGGTTCCCCGCAGGCCATCGCTATCAACCGTGCTTCACCTTCGCCGTCCAGTCTCTTTTGACGCCGACGCAGTTGCTTTTTGCGATTCAGCGCAGACTCGACCCCCTCCTCCACACAGCGCTTGCGTATTCGCTCGACCGTTGACTGTCCCACACCGAGCGCGCTGGTGATGTCCGCGTCCTTCATTCCCCCGTCCGAGCGTGACTCATCGCTCATCAGCAGAATGCGCGCATGGGTCTGTTTGTACGCCGCAGCCCGACCGCGTGAGACCAAGGCGTTGAGTTCCTGTTGTTCGTCGGTAGTCAGTCTGATACGGTACTTCTTGGTAGACATCATGGTTCCTCCTCGGTTCAACGTTACGATTGAACCCCCAAGAGGAACAATGACTATCATGGTATTCATTTCAATGATGTTGGACCACTAGTAGTGTGCTATCAAAACCAAATCGTCCCTACCCAGGAAGCGCCACCGCGTCCTGGTGTCCTCCGGACTCTGAACGCCACTCGAGGTCTTGGCAGCGTCACCGTGGAGAACCTCGCTGCAGGCATGGACACCAACGGGATCGGTGGTCACGAGCGAGAAGGACTGGGAGCGATGACCGCGATCGGCCGGGGACTCGCCGCAGGGAGATTGACCACGGATCGCGAGAGTGAAGCCGTCCACCCTAAGGCTCAACCACCCAGACCGCCGACGCCTCGTCAGCGAGCCCGTTGGAAAGCAGTGCAGAGGGCCAAGCGTCGAGGCCTTTCTCTTCGGGCAATCGCCCGGGAATTGGGCATATCCCGCATCACCGTCCGAAAGTACGTTGAGGCTTCAAGTCCACCTGTCTATCCGGACAGGGAGCTCGCTGCTCACTCTTGATCATGTGGAACCGCCTTCGGTCCATAACAACCGGCCTGTGGGTAAGTGGGCAATCCCGCCAGGGTTGTCCATTTATCCGCGGGCTGCTCCGCTCGGATCGAGTCACCATCACTGCCACCCACGGTGTCACACGAAGCTGGAGGTGGGGGCTTTCTCAATCATCGAACTGGATAACTATTGGCTTGACACAGCAACCACTGACATAATCGCTGGTCCATTACCCTGACATAATCGCTGGACGTCGACACCATTCACACCCGATCAAGAACTTAGGCCCTTGCTTCATAACATCCTCCCATAAAAGGGATTCCAGAATTCACTACGAGAGGTACCCTCATAGAGTGTGTAAATAATCAGGCAGTGTAACCTATCTCTGAGCAAACGGGCGGAATAAGCTGTACGGCCGTTATCGGCGAGTAGAACGATTCGCTCGTGGGCCGAGTTCATGGCCGAGGAGCCGGTGAAGCCCAAGGGCCGCAACCGGAAGCCGAACCCCGCAACCGCGTCCCTGTTCGATTGGGCGCTAGACATGGAGCAGGAGCGGGAGGAGTCGCTCGACTAGCCTACCCGGCGACTATGCACCAATTCGAGCCTGACCCTCTCCAGCAGCCTCAAGCCCCACCGCCCACGAGTACCTCAGTTTTTCGTGTCGATTGCCTCTCATCCATGTTCACCTTGAGGTTTAAGCTGGCGGTGTAGTTAGGGGCCTCACCCCGACCCGTCGGGCGAGAGCTTGCCACGAACGGCATGCGCGCTGTCGAGATACGCTCGTCGTCATCCGGCACGGGTGGGTTCGCGGACAGCCCCCTGCCATCAACGACTACAGCCGCTTCAGCTTTGTGCGGCCACGCGCTGTCCTCCGTGCAGGCGGTCGTAGAGGTCGCGGAACTGGCCCTCGGTATCGTAGCGGTTGTGGCGGGAGTGCTGTTGGCGGTAACGACTATTGCGGTTCTGCCTGGCATTAGTACAACTACCACTACCACACCAGAGGAGCCGCCTCCTACGGTAATTCCAAGAGGAGGATAGAATTCAAGCCATGGCGAAGGGGCCACAGGGATTGCACCCTGTGGCCCCTTCGCTTTGCTCGTTTGCTGGCCCGTCTTGGCGATTTCGGTTGCGACCTCAAGAAATAAACCTCTCAGCAGCTACTTTGTTGAGCCAATCAGTCTAAGAGCGTCTAACAAAACCATTATTGGAACAGAAAGCGAGAGCAGATGATGGCACAACCTATGGCCAAGAAAGCCTCATGTATGTCTGCCCTGCGCTCATATCGAACCCGTAAGCGTCGGAACTGATGAAGCCAACTCAGGCTTCTCTCAACCACCCATCTATGCACACCCAACCCGCCGCCATGCGGCTCACCTCGCTTGGCCAGCAGCGGCCAGATATGTCGCTTCTTCAACTCCTTGCGAACAGGCTCAGAGTCATACCCTCTGTCTCCCTGCGCCTGAAGAGGACGCTTGCGAGGCCTGCCTCGCTTGCCCTTGACAGCAGGTATGGCATCCACCAACTCAAGGGCTTGGGTGACATCGTGAGCGTTCGCGCCAGTCAACCTGACCGCCAGTGGAATGCCCTGGGCATCGGTTATGATATGATGCTTGCTACCCGCCTTCGCCCTGTCCGTGGGGTTGGGGCCTGTTTTCTGCCCCCAAAAACTGCTCGCACTGAAGCACTGTCCAGCACTGCGCGAGTCCAGTCTATGCGCTCAGCTGCTTGCAGGCGCTCAAGGCATACCAAGTGGATGCGCTCCCAGACTCCCGACTGGTGCCAATCTCTGAGGCGCCTCCAGCAGGTCATCCCACTGCCACAGTCCATCTCCTTGGGTAGGTCTTCCCAGCCAATGCCTGCCTTTAGCACGAACAGTATCCCACTTAGGACCTGTCTGTCAGGTATCCTGGGCCTTCCTCCTTTCGGCTTCGGTGGTTGTGGCGGCAGTAAAGGTTGCACCAGTTCCCAGAATTCATCGCTTACAAGGGGCTTAGACATTAGGTCATCCTCCTCCAGAGAATGTCCAGATTCTAACCCCTTTTATTAGGTTTTGTTAGACGCTCTAAGTAGCCAAGTCCACCGCCCACGAGTACCGCAGTTTTCCGTTGCTATTGCGTCGTACCCATGAGTGCAACGGCGATCGCAATAAACACGATCACGTTGAGTGACGAAACTATAAGCATGTCGACACCTCGCTGACTCGGGTCACCTCGAACTTGCTAACCCACATCTCTAGAGCCACCTACTGCTCGCCCTGCGATTCGCGAACGTCGGAGGAGCCAGCGGACGTGCTACGCCGCCGGCCCTTGTACCTGCGTATCAGCCAGTAGCCTCCGCCTCCAACGACCAGCCACGCAGGACTGAGTATGGCCACCCAGATGACTCCGATCAGTGCCCCCTGACCAACCGCGGAGAGGGTCCTCACAGCCGTCTTGCCCTGGTCGCCGAAGCTCAAACCCGTGATTACCCAGCCCGGCACTTCTCTCACCCTTACGTTAAGCGAGCTGGAGTCCTCCACAGTCCCCGCCTCACTCTCGGCCGTTATCGTAAGCGTCGCCTGATACGAGAAAGGCCGGTGGTGCTCATAGACGTGAGTCGCTACGGCGGTGGTGATCCCCACTCCCAGCATTCCCGTGGCAGGCTCGGAGCCGTCGCCGAAGTCCCACCTGTACTCGACCTCGTTCAGACCCGGCGGCCGAGTGAAGGACCCACTGAACTCGACCTCCTCGCCCTCGTCCACAGCGATACTCTCGCCGGCGAAGACAACGATGTCGGGAATCCTGGTGACCTTGGCCATCAGGGTCGTATCGCCTTCGGCGGCACCCGCTTCGCCGCTGCCCTGTATCTCGAACTGAACGATGTATGGCGAGTCCTCTTCGTCTCTGTACCTATGGGTCACAGTCGCCGTGACCCGGGTATCTTCTTTCTCCGTTGGCGCCGTCTGATGGCCGCGAATGCTCTCACCGTCACCGAAGTCCCACGTGTAGCTGAAGTCCTCGATCCCCTCGGGCGGCTTGAAAAAGGCACGGAACCTGACCCTCTCGCCGACACCGGTCGTCTTGTCTGCTATCGCCTCCACCGCCATGTCAACTGGCTCAAGCTCTAAGTTGACGCTCACCAGCGAAAACGCCGAAGTCTCCTCAAGAAGCTTGATCTTACCCTGCAGACGCTCAACCTCTTCCTGGACTCCGGTCAAGGTCTGCTGGACCTTCAAAGCGGCCTCGACGGTCTCGGCGCGCCCCAATAGCTTGAGCAGCGCCTCTTCCGTGGCCTTCTGATTGTCCAGCCGCGCCCTCAGGTCGAAGTACTCATCGGTCACGTCTCGGCTGTCAGAGACTTCCGCTTTGACCTCGACGGCCATCTCCCTCAGACGCGCGGTCGCCTTATCCAGGGCTTCAGCCGGAACACGGAAGGAGATGAACCCACGGTGCTTCTCGAATCGATTGGTGGATACGACCCAACCGCCCAGTTCTCTGGCCAGCGCCGTGATCCGGTCCATGGAGCCCTGCACGTCCGTCACCACGATCGTAGCCTCGACAGTGCGGACGATGATTCGTTCCTGATTCACCAGCTGAGCGTGTGTCTCCGACGAAGCCTCGATATCGGCCGCCGCAGCTTGTTCTGAAACTCTCACGAACCTATCGGCAGGGGCCGCCGGTGCAGCGGCACGGGCCGCCAGCACCGCCATGGCCTTCTCCAGGACTACTTCCCTAGGTGCCGGAGTCGCTGCTGCTGCGGGGGCTGCTGGCGCCCCCGGCACACCTGGCGCCCCCGGCACACCTGGCGCCCCCGGCATACCCGGCGCACCCGGATGCCCAGCAGATTCGTCCGAGCTACTGCACGCGGTCACAGCCAGCAGTGCGACGAGCATAATTGGGATTGGGAATCGGCTAATTCTCAAAAGCATGGTCCAGCGACCTCCCTCTAGCAATGACTGTTTCAGATGCGTTCCATAGTGTAATCTTAGATAGAGCGCGTAGTAGGAGTGGGGCTTGATCCCCTCTCGCCTGCACAGGTCATTGACAGTGACCTCCCGGCGAAAGCCCTCCAGGACGACACGGATCTTCTCTTCGGGGGTGTATCTACGTCGGGTTGCCGCCTTCACCGTGCGGACGAAAGACCTGGTATCCTCGCTCCGCTGCTCGGCAGCATCTGCCTTGCTCTCTTGTGACTGGGACACGCTCTGCTCCTTTCATGAGGTACTTTACCCTCGCTTCAGGAGCTCACACCACTCTCAGACTCTCGGGTTTTCCACCCCTCTCAGGTGTCCCATTTTCGCTGACGGTTTACAGTATATGGTTGGGCCTTTTTTGTTTCCAGAAAGGTCCTAGTGGTTCAACGTTTTTGTATTGATGGGTAGAGTGACTTTAGCTTGATGCGCGCATCCTCGGTAGTGAAGCGCCAATCCACTCGTATCACATCCCGGTTGCGTTGATTCTGCCAAGCATTGACCTCGCCGCGCAGGATGTCTTGATTGGCAATCCGTCGGTCCAGGCACTGTCGAGCCAGCACACCGATCTCTATCTCCGCCATATTCAACCAACTCCCGTGTTTGGGAGTGTAGTGTATCTCCAGTCGCTCAGCTATACGCCTCGCCTCAGCAGGCTCGAATGCCTCGTATAGCGAGGACAGCTTGTGAGTGTTGAGATTGTCCATTACCAGCACGATCCGGTCTCTGTCAGGGTAGTCCTCGTCGACCAGTTTCTTTATCACATGCGCCCAGTCCACCTTCGTGCGACGCTCTCTGACCTCGACTCGGCGCCATCCGTCCAACGGTGCAAACAGCATGAACAGGCTGCTCACTCCATTGCGCTCGTATTCGTAGTCGTATGCCGCCGATAAGCCGGGCGCTGCGGGACGCGGCACTCGCGTCTCCTTGACTTGCTGTTTGCTCGTCTCATCCATGCACACCTGAACCTCATTCCCATCGTACGGCCGTTGGTAGACCTCCAGTACGTCTTCCATCGCGTCTTCCATCGCGCACACAAACTCCGCGCTCTGACCGGGCGGGATGCACCAACTCTGCTTCAGCCACGGCTTCAGTTCGTTTTTTTTTAAGCGCCTGGCGAACCGTCTCGGTGCTAATGGTCCCGACTATCTCACACTCGACCAACTGGTCAGCCAACAGCTTCAGGGTCCAACTGGCACGCCCCTCCGGCGGTTCCCCGCAGGCCATCGCTATCAACCGTGCTTCACCTTCGCCGTCCAGTCTCTTTTGACGCCGACGCAGTTGCTTTTTGCGATTCAGCGCAGACTCAACCCCCCCCTCCACACAGCGCTTGCGTATTCGCTCGACCGTTGACTGTCCCACACCGAGCGCGCTGGTGATGTCCGCGTCCTTCATTCCCCCGTCCGAGCGTGACTCATCGCTCATCAGCAGAATGCGCGCATGGGTCTGTTTGTACGCCGCAGCCCGACCGCGTGAGACCAAGGCGTTGAGTTCCTGTTGTTCGTCGGTAGTCAGTCTGATACGGTACTTCTTGGTAGACATCATGGTTCCTCCTCGGTTCAACGTTACGATTGAACCCCCAAGAGGAACAATGACTATCATGGTATTCATTTCAATGATGTTGGACCACTAGGAGGTGACTGACAATGCCTGAAACCAAAAATCGCAATTTCAAGATCCTCGGTGCTGCATGGCTTGGCCTAGGAGGCCTCTCCTTTGCCATACTATTCCTTGCCCTCTTCCAGTTCGCCATTGCCCTCTTCCAATTCACCCTAGGCAACGATCCTTCGGCACTTGAATCTGAAGATGGGTTTTGGAATGGTCTTATTTTCGTCCTGGTGTTTCTTGTGATCGGAGCCATTGGGATGGTCAACGGATTAGCACTCTTGCGTCGCATCCCGGTAGCGCGCCCCGTTTTAGCCATATCGTCGCTAGTCCTCTTTCTCCCGTCCGCCCTCATGTTGTTTCCCCTATTGGTCGTGGTGCCCAGCCTATGGCTCACGCTGTCAAGAGGTGGCAAGGAGGTTTTTGAGAGTTATATGGCAAGGGAAAATGGATGAGAGAGTATCTCCAGGCACGCTATGTTCGTGGCACTAGCGATCCTCGTGCTCGCAGCTACCGCGACCACCTACGCCGACGCAGGAGCGGGGGGCCTCACTAGCGGGCCACCGCAGGCCAAAGGTATTGTACACCAGTGAGCGTCGAGACACGTCCTGAACCCGCACCCTGAGCACCGTTTGGAAGGAGTATCGATATGAAGCGGCATCAACTTGAAATGGGAAATGTACGCGCGAGACTCTGGCGGCTGAACCTTGGCGTCATCGCAATGCTTTTGCTGGCTTTCGCCGTTGCCTGCGGTGCTCCCACGCCAACGCCGACTCCTACTGCAACGCCAACACCTACTCCTACTCCCACTGCAACGCCCACGCCTACTCCAGCTCTCATTACCTCGGGCCTGGGAGACAACCCGCAGACGTTCCTCCAGGCTATACCAGCCAGCGAGCGGGACTGCGCAATGCAGGCCTTCGGCACCGAGAACCTCCTCGAATTTATCGGCACGGGGCCTCCCTCTTCGGAGGACATGGCGAAGTTCACGGGTTGCCTCAGTGAGGAGACGGCTCGCCGCATGATGCTGGGCACGATGATGATGCAACTGGGTATCAGCGAGCAGGACATCACCTGCATCAGTGTTGGGCTTAGGGACGTGAGTTACCTTGATCTCCTCGGCCCGGTGCAGCAGGAGGAACCTGGCGAGCAGAGCATGCAGGGGCAGACCTTCGTGTACCAGATCTTCCGCGGAGCGTTCGACTGCCTCTCGGAAGAAGAGGCTGCCGAGATGTTTGGTGGCATGGAAGAGGGGGGTGGGCCCGGTATGGAGCAGTTCAAATGCCTATTTGAGAGTGCTGATGATGAGACCATAGCAAAGCTATTCGCGATTGGCGGGGGCACCAGAGAAGGTGCTCCGCTACCTCCGGAGCTCCTCGAGATCATCACCAGGTGTGGCCCTATTGCGGGCCCGCCCGAGGGGAGCGGCCCGCCCGAGTTGACGCCGGAGCAGCAAACCTGCGTCATCGAGGCCATCGGCGAAACGGCGTTCAATCAGCTCTTCACCGGACAAAGGCCGCCCACCCCGGAAGAGCTCGAGAATATCGAGGCATGTGGAGTGCCCATTGGGCCGGGCTAGGGCAAGTCTTTGAACCTGCTCTACGATGGCGCATACACGCTAATTTGTGGCTAATTCTCCATAAGAGACAATACCCTGATGAGGTACCAAGGTGAAGTTCTTGTCAAACTAGTTTCTTCCTCGTCTGGAAAGGAATCAGAAGCATACAGCGCCCTCGTAGAAATCGCGAGAAATCTCTGCAGTTGTTCATCGGTAAAATCGAAGCTCATCGGCGGTTGACGGGCTCCTTTCGCATATCGCTCGAAATTTGCTATATTATCGCTTATTAAGGGGGGAAGATGAAAGGAAAGGATTTTCTATCTATAGCCGATTTGACGCCCGAAGAGGTTCTGCTGATGCTACAGAGGGCCGATGCCATGAAAAAGGGCCTGACTCAACGACCTCTCGAAGGCAAAACCTTTGCGCTTATATTTGAGAAGCCTTCCCTCCGAACGCGAGTCAGCTTTGAGGTAGGAATCCGACAGCTAGGCGGAGAGTGCATATATCTGAGCAAAGACGATGTCGGCCTTGGCGTGCGCGAACCGGAAGCGGATGTCGCGCGCGTGCTCGACAGGCTGGTGGACGGCATCATCGCCCGCGTGTTCTCTCATCGGAGCCTTGAGATTCTCGGTGAAAACACCTCCATTCCGGTGGTTAACGCCCTTTCAGACCTGGGGCATCCATGTCAGGCTATAGGGGACGTGCTGACCATATACGAGCACAAGGGCAGCCTGGAAGGTCTGAACGTCTCCTTCGTGGGCGACGGCAACAACATAGCGGGCAGCCTCGCGATGGCGTGCGCATCTCTCGGCGCGAACTTCACCCTCGCCAGCCCGGAAGGTTACCAGATACCCACGATGGTGTGGGAGGAGGCCAAAAATAGAGCATCGGAGAAAGAGTCCAGCGTGAAGTGGGTGGAACAGCCAGTGGAAGCGGTGCGGGACGCCGATGTCGTATATACTGATGTATGGGTCAGCATGGGACAGGAGGACGAGAAGGTCGAGAGGCTCAAGGTGTTCTCAAGCTACCAGATAGACGAAAAACTGATGCAAGGAGCAAAACCAGACGCAGTGTTCATGCACGACATGCCCGCACATCGCGGCGAGGAAATCTCGGAGAACATGCTCGACCATCCCAACTCTGTAGTATTCGACCAGGCCGAAAACCGCCTGCACGCTCAGAAGGCGATTCTAGCCCACCTGTTTTCCAGATAGAAGCGAATTTAACTATGCAGCAAAATCTAAAACCCATTGTCGCAATCGTGGGACGTCCCAACGTGGGCAAGTCCACGCTGTTTAACCGTCTGGTTGGACGGCGGGAGGCCATTGTCTCCGAGATTGCGGGCACGACACGCGATCGCATAACCACGGAGACCGTCTGGGCCGACTACCCCTTTATCCTGGTGGACACTGGCGGCCTCGATCTCTTTCCCGAAACAGACCTGTGGCGCAAGATCAAGGGTCAGATAGACATCGCCATCGACGAGGCCGACATCATCATCATGCTCGCCGACGCCACCAGCGGAATCACCGCCGCTGACAGGGACGTGGCCGATGCCCTGCGAGCCATGAGCAAAAAAGTTCTGCTGGCTATCAACAAGACCGACAACCAGCAGCGAGAGACCCTTGCACTGGAATTCTATGAGCTTTCTCTGGGCGACCCGATTCCCATAAGCGCCTATCACAACACAGGCATCGACGATCTGATGTCGGAGGTTGTCGCGCGCTTTCCCGCCGAGCCTCAGTTCCTTGAGCCAGAGGCCGACCTGAAGGTCGCAATCGTCGGGCGCACCAACGTGGGCAAGTCGATGCTGCTCAACGCCATCACAGGGCAAGATCGGGCCATTGTCAGCGAGATACCAGGCACTACCCGCGACGCCCTGGACACGCTGATAACCTACAAAGAGAAGTCACTGCTGCTGATAGATACAGCGGGAATCCGGCGAAGCGGCAAGATTGACCCGGGCATCGAGAAATACAGCGTGCTGCGCTCCATCAGGGCCATAGACCGCGCGGACGTAGCGGTTCTGGTGATTGATGCCTCCGAGCCTGCGACTAGTCAGGATACACATATCGCAAGCTACATCCTGGACGCATTCAAGGGTATCGTGCTCGCCGTCAACAAGTGGGACCTGGCACCAGAGCTTGGTCTGAACCAGGAGGCGGCGACTCAGAAGCTCAGGTCACGCTTCAAATTCGCTCCGTTCGCGCCCGTCTGCTATACTTCGGCGTTGCGTGGCACAGGCATTGAGAACCTGCTGGACACCGCTCAGGAGGTCTATCAGGAGTGGACGAAGGGCTTACCTCGCTACGAGTTGAGTCGGCGTGTAATGAGCGCAGTCGCGGAGCATCCGCCGTCGGTTGCTCGCAAGGGGTCGCTGAAGATATACAGCGTCGCGCAGGACAACACCGGCCCGCCTAGCTTTACCTTCTATGTCAATCGTTCGGACATGGTACACTTCTCTTACGCACGATACCTGGAAAACAAGCTGAGGGAGGCATTCGAGTTCAAAGGCAGCCCCCTTAGAATGCGTTTCAAGGGTCGGGGTGAAAGGTGACAGACTATCTGATTTTGATTCCCCTGGGCTATCTTCTGGGGGCATTGCCCTTTGGCCTCATCGCTGGAAAGGTCTTCGGGCGGGTTGACGTGCGAGAGTACGGCAGTGGCAAGATTGGGATGACCAACGTCATGCGCACCGTTGGTGTGCCCGTTGCGGTCTTCGTGCTTCTGCTCGATATGGGCAAAGGGGTAGTCGCGGTAATACTGGCTCGGATCATCTCCGATTCTGGGGGCGTAGAGTCCGCCGCCGCTCTCGCAGCCCTGTTCGGTCACAACTGGCCGGTTTTCATTGGCTTCAGGGGAGGTCGAGGCACAGCAACCGGATGGGGAAGCCTGCTCATGCTGTGGCCCGTTGCTGGTCTGGTGTCCACACTGGTCGGCTTGCCGCTGGTCGGCATCAGCCGCTACGTGTCGCTAGGGTCTGTCGTGGCGACCGTCGCGGGATGCGTTGCGCTGATAATCGCCGCATCGACGGGCGTAGCGCCAATGGGGTACATATGGTACGGGATAATCGGCGGCACGCTGGTCGTCGTCCGGCACAAGGACAACATTCAGAGGCTTCTCAAAGGCGAGGAGCGCAAGTTAGGGCAGTCTGCGAAAGCGGTATAGAGCCAGCCCAATCTGAGGCGCGTCAGGAATTACGATGGCTAATATCGGCGTAGTTGGAACAGGGACATGGGGCACGACTCTAGCGATAGTTATGGCTCGCCAGGGTCATGGTGTGCGTCTGTGGGCGCGCACCGAGAACGAGGCGAATCAGTTGCGCTCCATAGGACAGCACATCCGATTTGTGCCCGGCGTGTCGTTTCCTTCTGGCTTGACCGTCACCGCATCGGCTTCCGATGCATTCAGTGAGGCCGACCTGATTATCATCGCGGTGCCATCTCGGACTTTGAGAGAGAACGTACGTAATATTCGCGACTCCCTTTCCGAGTCCGCTGTTGTGGTTAGCTGCACCAAGGGTCTGGAGTTTGCCACGGGCAAGCGAATGAGTCAGATACTGGAGGAAGAGCTTCCAGCCTCTTTACAGGCGGGCATCTGCGCTCTGGCTGGGCCTAATCTCGCGAGAGAGGTAGTCGAAGAGAGGCCCGCGTCGACTGTCGTGGCCTCAAAGAATCCTGACGCCGCGAAAACCGCGCAGGAAATCATGAACTCCTCAAGGTTTCGGGTTTACACGAACGACGACATTGTGGGCGTAGAGCTAGGCGGGGCGTTGAAGAACATCATCGCACTTGGCGCGGGCGCGTGCGACGGCCTCAGGCTAGGCGACAACGCGAAGGCAGGTTTTCTGACGCGTGGGCTGGCAGAGATTGCTCGACTGAGCGTTGCCGCCGGAGCCAATCCTTTGACGCTCGCAGGACTGGCAGGAATGGGAGACTTGATAGCCACATGCTCCAGTCCTTTGAGTCGAAACCACTACTTTGGCGAGCAACTGGCGAAAGGCAAGACGCTTGATGAGATACGCGCCTCCATGAAAAACGTGGCCGAAGGCGTTGACACTACCGCCGCCGTCGTCAAGCTGGCTAAAAAGCTAGGCGTCGAGATGCCGATTACCCAGGCCACCTACAGCGTCCTGTTCGATGGCGTGGCCGTTTCCGAAGTTATCCACCAGCTTCTTGGGCGCGCTCCCAGGCCGGAGCGGACAGGGATGAGCGTTTAAGCTAGACATTCGTTATATTGGTTTCTCATGATTTAGATGGGAGTGATAGCTTCTGTAAACTCGAAGTTGTGACCCAAAGGATATATTACCCATCTATGAATGCGAAGCAAGAACGACAAGTCGCTCTAGTAATTTTGGAAGACAGCCATCAACGAATCGCTCTTCAGTTGCGTGACAATGCTCCTCATATCCACACGCCGGATAGCTGGGGTATCTTCGGTGGCGGCATCGAAGGCGGCGAACAACCTGAAGACGCAGCGATACGTGAAATTGAAGAAGAACTCTCCATCGCACTAGACCCAGATAAGCTCATCTTTTTGCGAATCTTCCGCAATCTTCCAACCAGAGTCTTTTATGTTTTTCACTATCCGGTAACGACTGAGCTTGACAATGCGATTCTAAGAGAAGGTCAGGCTTATGACCTTCTCAAACCTGAGCAGATCGTCAGAGGTCACGTCAACTGCAAATCGGTTGCAACACACCATCTGGAGATACTTAACTGGTACTGGGAAAATCAGGTTAGTTGAGTGTATAAATCCCGTCTACATTCACGCCCCAAGCTCGCCTAGCTCGTAGAGAACCGCCGTCGCCGTCGCAATCCCCGCAGTCTCCGCCCGGAGGATGCGCTTACCCAGACTCACCGCAACGATGCCCTTTGAACGGGCGTATTCCACCTCTTCCCGCGTGAAGCCGCCCTCCGGCCCGATGAGTATGCTCACCGACGAGATGCCGAGTTCGTTGGCCTTCCATCGTCCTAAGACCGCCCTCAGCCCCACATCGGCTTCTTCCTCCCAGGGAATAAGGCCAAAGCCTTCGTGGGCGTCGCAGGCGCTGAGGAAATCAGACGGCTTTTCGAGGATGGGAATTCTACCACGACCGGACTGTTCGGCAGCCTCGGTGATAATCTTCCGCCATCTGACGCTTCGGTTTGCGCCGTCACCCTTTGCGACAGAGCGAGCGCACGAAACCGGAACGAAGGCAGAAATGCCTAACTCGGTGCCCTTTTGCAGCACGAACTCGAACCTGTCCGATTTCAGCATACCCTGGTAGAGGACGAGCCTGACATCTGGTTCGCCATCGCTGACCCGCTTGTCGGAAATCAGGCCCTGCGCCGCGTTAGGGTCCACGACTGTGAGCGTCACGACATACTCCCAGCCGGAGTCGTCCAGCACTATGATGCGGTCGCCGGATTTGAAACGCAGCACGCGAGCCAACTGACGCGCCACATTATCGGGCAGCGTAACGTCCTGGCCATCGATGCAGTCGGGAGAAACAAAAAAGCGGTGCATATCAAATTGAAAGGGCCTATTCCCATCGATGAGGGAAGAAACTATGGCATAGAATACACTAGCGCGACCCAGTCACCATCCACGAGTGTCTCGTCGAGTGTTGCGCCAACCGAGGCTAACGCCTCTTCCACGCCGCCCTTGTTGTCCAGAAGGATACCAGAGGCGATTACTTTTCCGCCAGGCTTGACCGCTTGCGCCAACTCACCGGCGGCCTCTAATATGACCTTGGCCGATATGTTGGCAATCGCGATGTCGAAGCTGTGTGGCTGGATGTCGGGATGAGGCAGCGTCCCCTGGGCGATGCGGACGTTGTATTCTATCCCGTTCTCTCTTGCGTTCTGTTTGACCACTTTCACGGCAACCGAGTCTATCTCAATGCCAAACACGCTTCTGGCTCCCAGCTTGGCGGCGGCAATGGAGAGGATGCCTGAGCCACAGCCAAAGTCCAAAACCGTCATTCCAGGTTTCACGAAATGCTCTAGCTGCTCAAGGCACATTCGCGTCGTGGGATGGTGTCCCGTGCCAAAGGCCATCCCAGGATCGAGCGAGATTACGACATCCGATTCCTTGGGTTCGTATTCGCGCCAGGTTGGGCAGATGATGATCCTCTCACCGACGTGGAGAACGTGGAAATGCTCTTTCCAGCTACTTTCCCACTCATCCTCGTCCAGCTCTCGCACCTCAAGGTCAGAGATGGGGCCGACGTGGGCAACTAGCCTGATTCCGAGGTCGATGCGGCTGCGGCGGTCTTCTGTGGTGGCGTTCATGGGGAGGTAGGTCTTCACGGTGACCCACTCTGTGGTTGAGGCCGTCTCGCCTTCGTCCGGGTTGAAGCCGCCTTCTTGCTCTACGGCTACGCCTCCATGCCCATAACGATAGAAGATGTGGGACAGAGGTTCCACGAATTCGGGCGGCGATTTTACACTAAGCTCAAGCCATTTCACTATAGACTACTTACTCGGCCCCGCTGAAGACGTCTTTGATTTTCCCAAGCCAGTTCTTGTCATTCTCATCAGAATTCTGATCTCCAAAGCTCTGGGCAAGCTCCTGGAATAACCTGGACTGCTCCTCGGTCAGCGACTTGGGCGTTTCAACGATGACCCTGACAAGATGGTCACCTCTACGGCTGCTTCTGAGGTGCGGGACGCCTTTGCCCTTTAGCCGGAACACTTCTCCGGTCTGAGTCCCCGCCGGAACCTCAAGGTCGGCGTCAAGTTCAAGGGTGGGGATTTTTAGCTTCGCTCCCAGGGCGGCCTGAGCCACGTTGATGGGCATCGTGTAGAGGATGTCATTGCCCTGGCGTTGGAAAAATTCGTGAGTCTTTACGCGAACAGACACGTACAGATCGCCAGCGCGACCGCCGTTAGTTCCAGGCTCGCCCTCTCCGGTGAGCCTGATCTGGGTTCCATCGTCTATTCCCGCCGGAATGGAAACCTCCATCCTGCGCATGCGTTGCTCTCTGCCCGCCCCCCTACAGTGGGAGCATGGCTGGCTGATTATCTTGCCTTCTCCCCGGCACGTCCCGCAGACTACCACCTGCGTGAACTGGCCGAAGATGCTCTGATGAGCGCGGCGCACCTGCCCTGAGCCATTGCAGTTGGTGCAGGTAGTTGGAGCGCTATCCGAGGCGCTTCTCGTGCCCTTGCACTGGCTGCAAACCTCGGTGCGTTGAATCTCGATTTCTTTGTCGACGCCGAAGACCGCTTCTTCGAATTCCAGGCGTATGGCGAACTCCAGGTCTGCTCCCCGACTTGCCGAGCCTCTGCGGGTGCGCGTGCCAAAGCCTCCGCCGCCAAAGAAGGCGTCAAAGATGTCGCCGAAGCCTCCGAAGTTTTCGTAGCCCTCAAAACCTCTAGCGCCGCCGTTTTGCCCAACGCCCGCATGTCCGAAGCGGTCGTAGTCCGCCCTCTTTTTGGTGTCTGAAAGCACCTGGTAGGCTTCGTTTATCTCTTTGAACTTATCCGCCGCGCCCTCGGACTTGTTGCGGTCGGGATGATATTCAAGGGCGTACTTGCGGAAGGCTTTCCTTATTTCTTCCTCAGAAGAGCCGCGAGGAACGCCCAGGACATCGTAGAGATCACGTTTGCTAGTAGTCATCTATTATCTAAATCCAGAACTCCGACTTCGGGCGATATTCCATGCCACGAAGCACAAAAATATTTCAAAATGGGAAGTCCGTATCGATTACAGTATCGACTCATTATAGCTATTTGGCGAATACAAACACAAGCGTGCAGACCGACATAGTATTTCCGCATAGGCTCTAATACACGCAGGGGCGCCCTTCTGCGGAAGGATTGAACGCCTCTAAGGTTGTTCGGACAGAGCGTCGAGCAGAGCTATTGCCAGGGCAGCCGAGTTGCCCATCAGTTCGGGCTGAACGAATTCCAGCGTGTCTTCTGACGTATGGATTCGGGAGAAGTCTTCCGCCAGGAAAAAGATGATCGGGATGTCCGCATCATCGAATGGGGCGTGGTCGCTGCTGCCGCCGTTCAACCCGAAGCTCCGCCGCACATCGACACCATGGTCCTGACCGTAGATAACAACCTCTGCTGTCAGATCAGAGTCTCCGAGAACACCAACCTCGTCGCCCGTGCCGAGCGCGTCGAAGTTCATCATAGCAGTGGTGTTCTCTCGCTCCTCGGCGCTCAACGAGTCGACGTAAAAGTTGCTGCCCAGCAGGCCTAGCTCTTCTGACCCAAAGTTGATGAAACGCACGGTAAAGGGATAGGACTTCTCCGCAATCTCTCTGGCTATCGTGAGAATAGTGGCTGTGCCGGAGCCGTTGTCGTTAGCCCCAGGAAAGTCCGGAACCGTGTCGTAATGCCCGCCAAGCACGACGACCCTTTTGTCGCCGCTCGTGCCGGGCATTTCAGCGACGACGTTCCGAGAGTCGCGGTCTTCCATGACAAACGACACGGTCGCCTCGACATCGCCGTTAGCCATTAGCTCCAGGATGTCCTCACCGTTCTGACGAGATATAATTATCGCGGGTATATCTGCCTGGTTCGTTAGCGTGCCTCTAATTAGTCCGGACTCGTTGTTATAGACAACAGCGGCCAGCGCGCCCGCCTGCTCGACGCGGGACACCTTCGCCTCGAAAGGTATGATACCACGCTGAATCAGGGCTATCTTCCCCTCAATGCCCTCCGGTGGGATGTCTTCTTCAAACGCCCTGCCCACGTCTACCAGAAGGCCTGACGCCACTCCCAGCCCGGAACGCTGTATGGGCACGCCTTCAATATCGCGGGCTTCGGGAAGCAGTAGTGTCACCATGGGAATTTCCGGCGGCCGTATCCGAACCTTGAACGGCTGAAGCGAAACGTTGTAGCCGAGGGCCTCGTATTGCGCCGCCAAGAAGTCGGCGGCGTCTCGCTCTTGCTGCGTTCCGCTGGCGCGAGGGCTAAGGTCTTCGGTAAGTGTCGTTAGGAAGTCGATAGCCTCGTCCGCCAGCCGCGATGCAAACGCCGTGAACTCTTGGGAGGAAACAACGGGCGTAGGCTCAGGTGTCGAGGTCGAAACTACAGTAGGACTTGGCTCAGGCGTCGCCGTTGGCGCTACGGTCGGCGTAGCCAACGCGACTGTCGGTTGGGGCGTAACAGTCGGTGCCAAAGTGGAGCTGCAACCGACCAGCGCCACCGCCAGCACAATTACGGCAAAAGGTACGTATATTGGCTTCTTGATGTTGTTCAAAAGGGGTGCTCACTCCCATGTCACGACGGTTGACGAGGAAAGGTAAGTAAAATGAAAATACGTAGTTCTTGAAGCGTACGCCTACCTCACCCCCACGTCATCTAGAGCTTAACGTAGATCTACAGCGCCCCCTCTCCTTTCAAGGAGAGGGGGAACGGGGGTGAGGTAGGCGTATCGCCGCACACTTCATTGCATTTTTAGATTACATACTTGCCGCAGCGGCAGCAGCCCGCTTTGCTTAGCTGATGTCCGTCACAGACTTCTTCCCGTTGCTCCTGCCATTGCTCTTGGCGGGAGTCTCGTCGGTGTCGTCTGGAATGTCCAGCGCTTTGACACAGGCGATAGAGGCAACGGAGTCGCCCGGCTGTGGCTTGAAGATTGTGACGCCCTGGGTCGTCCTACCCATGCTTGAGATTTCGGATAGGCTCGTCCTCAACACCTGCGCCTGCTCGGATACGACGTAGACCTCGGTGCTGTCATCGACGACTTCCGCGGCAGCCACAACGCCCGTTTTCTTGGTGATGGTGAAAGTCTTTATTCCGACGCCGCCCCTGCCCTGACGCCTGTACGCGCTCAAGGGAGTCAGCTTGCCGTACCCCTTCTTGCTGATGGTCAACAGCTTGGTCTTGGGAATCCCTATGTCCATCGACACGACTCGGTCCTTGCCGCGCAGTACCATGCCCTTGACTCCCCCGGCGGACCTTCCCCTGGGCACAACGTCTGATACCAGGAACCTGATGGACATGCCCTGCTCGGAAACTAGAACTACGTCATCTTGCTCTTTGGCGAGGCGAGCGCCCACCAGTTCGTCGTCGCTTTTCAGGTTCATTATGATAAGGCCAGATGGACGAATTGATGCTATGTTGTTGAGCGCCACTCGTTTGATGCTGCCCTTCTTGGTCGCCATCACCAGGTAGGTGTCCTCCGCTTCCAGGTCGGGCACTGCGATAATGGCGTTGACCCGCTCCGTGTCACCCAGCGGGATAACGTTTACCACAGGCACGCCCCTGGTGTTTCGAGAGGTATCAGCCTTCAACTCGTAAGACTTCAAGGCTATCACCCTGCCTCTATCCGTGAAGAAGAGCAATCTGTCGTGGCTGTCGACGACCAGGATATGCCTTACAGGGTCGTCTTCCCTTGTGTTCATACTGACGACGCCTCTGCCGCCCCTATGCTGGTTTCGGTAGGTCTCAGCTATGATTCGCTTGATGTACCCGCCCTGGCTGAGAGTGACGACCACCTGTTCGTGGGCTTCAAGCTCCTCTCGGCTAATGTCGTGATCATCGTCGCTTATGTCTGTGCGTCTCTGCTGTCCGAACTTCTTCTTTAGCTGCTGCGTCTCTTTCTTTATCTCAGACTGCACTTTGGCAGGGCTGGCAAGCAGCTCTTCCATACCCTGAATGCTCGCCTGAAGCTCCTGGTACTCCTTCTCCAGGCGTTCTCGTTCCAGAGTGGCGATACGGCGAAGCTGCATATCCAGGATGGCCTGGGCCTGAACCTGGTCGAGGCCAAATTGAGCTATAAGCCCGTTTCTGGCTGCCTCGGCATCTGCGGACGCGCGAATCAAGGCGATAATGGCGTCCAGATGGCTGAGGGCTATTCTCAAACCTGCAAGGATATGGGCGCGCTCTCTGGCACGCCTCAACTCGTACTCGGTGCGGCGAGTGATAACCTGCAGGCGGAAGTCGATGTAATACTGGAGAGCCTGCTTCAAGTTGAGAGTCCTGGGCGTGCCTTCCACCAGGGCCAGCATATTGGCCGAGAACGAGCTTTGCAAGGCAGTGAGCTTGTAAAGGTTATTCCGCACGACCATCGGCTGAACACCCGCGCGCAACTCTATGACGATCCTCATACCGTCTCTGTCGGACTCGTCGCGTATTTCAGAGATGCCGTCGATGCGTTTATCCTTCGCAAGGTTGGCTATCTTCTCGACGAGCGATGCCTTGTTGACCTGGTAAGGCAACTCGGAAACAATAATCTGCATTCGGTTGGAGCGAGCGGTTTCCTCGATTTCGGCCCTGGCGCGGACTATGATCTGACCGCGACCGGTCATGTAAGCGTTCTTTATGCCCTCGCGTCCCATAATCGTCGCGCCGGTGGGAAAGTCCGGGCCTTTCACGTAGCGCATGAGTTGCTCGATTGTCATGTCGGGCCTGTCTAAAAGCCGAACAATCGCGTCGCATATCTCTGAGGGGTTGTGAGGCGGTATGTTGGTCGCCATTCCGACGGCGATTCCAGACGCGCCGTTTATTAGCAGGTTCGGCAGTCTTGCGGGCAGCACCACAGGCTCTCGCAGAGAACCGTCGAAGTTGTCTATAAAATCAACTGTGTCCTGATCGAGGTTTGCGAGCATCTCCTCGGAGACTGCCGCAAGCCTGGCCTCAGTATAGCGCAGAGCCGCCGGTGGGTCACCATCGACGCTGCCGAAGTTGCCCTGACCGTCAACCAGGGGCATTCGCAGTGACCAGGTTTGAGCCATGCGAACCATAGCATCGTAGACCGCGCTATCGCCGTGCGGATGGTATTTCCCAAGCACCTCGCCTACCAGACGCGCGCTCTTTTTGTAGGCGGTGCCTGGCCTCATGCCTAGCTCGTGCATGGCGTAGAGGATGCGCCTCTGGACTGGCTTGAGGCCGTCGCGCACGTCGGGCAGCGCCCGCGACACGATGACGCTCATGGCGTAGTCCAGATAAGAACTGCGCATCTCGTCTTCGATCTGAATTGGTTTTATGTTGCCGAATTCGGTCTTGATTGTAACCATTGACGACTCCTAGAATTGGGCCTTCAAAAGAACATGCCCCTCACGGGCACGCAATTTCCTCAAAGAGGGTACAAACGAGATATCCCATGAACACGTTCAGTACACTTGCGCCGAGCGTGATGCGGCCTGACACGGGGGTATGCCAGCCACTTGTTTCATATAGGGAGAATGTATCACCATTGTATATATTATACCACGTTCTCTGGGGCCTGTTTACTGCGATTCGATGCTGTTCCAGGGCAATTTCGCCTGTTGCGGTATGCAGGGTCAGGCAGGCGGCTCCTGATAGCACTCGAAGCAGGTTTTTTCGCCTCGAAACCCAGGATAGCGTAGCAGCCTGCATAGAGCTATAATGGGCGCAGATTAGAGCATCTGAAATGCAAAACCCGTCGTCAGCCAAGAGTCGGGCAAGGAGATTGAAATGGTATCAGAGCAGCATCAACGCGAGATAGACCAGTACATCGCCAGCACTCCAAGGGCCGGGGAGCTTCAGAAGGAGGCGGCAAAATATCTGCCCGGAGGCAGTACGCGAGGCGTCCAGTACTTCGCTCCCTACCCATTTTTCGCCGATCACGGCGAAGGTCTGTATATGTACGACGTTGATGGCAACCGCTACCTCGACTACGTAATCAACGCCACCAGCCTGATACTGGGCCATGCTCATCCACGGATTATCAAGGCTATCCAGGAAAAAGCGCCGCTTGGCATGGCTTTCAGCGTGCCAACCGAAGACCAGACTCGCCTGGCGAGAATTCTGTGCGAGCGAATACCTTCGGTCGAGAGGATACGTTTCACGAACTCCGGCACCGAGGGCACGATGATGGCGATTCGCGCCGCCCGCGCCTTCACCGGCAAGCACAAGATAGCCAAGTTCGAGGGCGGCTATCACGGCTCTCACGAGTATGCGGAAATTAGCGTACACCCTTCTGCCGACAAGCTAGACCCCAATGGGACTGCTCCCATTCCTGAGTATCCGGGACAACCGCCAGGCATCTCCAATGATGTCGTCGTGTTGCCGTACAACGACCTGGAGACCTGCGAACGCATCATCAGGCAGCACAAGGACGAACTATCCTGTCTCATCATGGAGGCAGTCTCCTCCACCTTCGGCTACCTTCCCGCGAACGTGAGCTTTCTGGAAGGGATACGCGAGATAACCCGTGAGTATGGCATTCTCCTGATATTCGACGAAGTACAGAGCCTCAGAGTCGCGCGGGGCGGCGCACAGGAATTGCTCGGCGTGATCCCGGACATGACCACGATGGGCAAGATAATCGGCGGCGGTACGCCGGTCGGGGCGTTCGGTGGCCGCGAGGATATCATGTCCCTTTTCGACCCGACAGAAGGCGGGCCTGTCCTGAGCCATGCGGGGACTTTCAACGGCAACCCCTTGACTATGGCTGCTGGCGAAATCGTCATGGACGAGTTGACCCCAGAGGTCTACCAGCGCATGAGCCAACTAGGAGACACGCTGCGAAACAAACTGAGGGCCGTGTTTGACGAGCTTGAGGTTCCGGCGCAGGTCACGGGCATATCGTCGCTGTTTGGAATCCATTTCACCTCAGAGGAAGTCGTTGACTACCGTTCATCTCTTCAAGGCGATAAGGCTATGAACAGGGCGTTGTTCACAGGCCTGCTCAACGAGGGAGTGCTGACTATGGGCGGCGGCGCGGGCGCGATTAACATCAAGACCACCGAGGCCGAAGTCGACACGCTGGTGGACGCGACTCGCAAGGTCATTCAGCGCGTAAGGCAGTAAAATTCCCTCCTGCGTGATGTGGAGAGAGGTTTAGGACGGGCGTGCAAGACATGCTACCCTGGCATAATATCAATTCCGCCTGAAGGTAGCATACATTTTCCTCTCCCTCGACGGGAGAGGATTAAGGTGAGGGTGAGGCGTCTGAATAAGCATGCGTTCCCCCTCATCCTGACCTTCTCCCGCCAGGGGAGAAGGGAATACGTCGTCTTTACTCAGAGTTGACAAAAGGCCAACCAGTTATGGATTTCCACTATGGAGGGCAATAGCATGACTTCATCTGGCGGAAACACGCGCCTTCGGCTGATGGAGGTTTTCCATAACCAGTTCTATACCCCAATTCACGTCGCCGTCGCAGGAGGGTTCCTGTACCGCGAAGGCCTGGATGTCCTGTTCAGCACCGTGCCGTCGGGACAATCAGCAGGGGCGCTGCTCAAGGCAGGCGAAGTCGACATCGTTCAATCGGGCCTGAGCCGAAGCCTTATGGAGCTTGACGAAGGCTATGAAGAGGCCGCCTTGCACATCGCCGAGATAAACCAACGCGACGGCTTCTATCTCGTGTCGCGCAACCCTACGGACGGCTGGGCATGGAAAGACATCGAAGGGGGCACAATCATTCCGGTAGGCTTCACTCCCGTGCCCTGGATGTCATTGCGGTTCGCGCTCAAACGCAACGGAGTCGATTTGGAAAGCCTCAAACTGATTGAAGGTCTGTCGGCGGAAGAGGCGCTGGAACGCTTTCGCAATGGCGAGGCCGACTATATCCACATGCCGAATCCGCAGGCGCAGCAGCTTGTCGAGGACGGGGCCGGGCATGTCGCAACGGCGATCGGGAACGCCCTGGGGTACATATGCTACAGCTCCTTCGCCGTCACGCCGAAGTATCTCGATTCCAACCCGGACGTGGTGCAGCAGTTCGTCAATGGCTTCTTCAACGCACAGAAGTGGCTGGCCGCGAGCGAACCCCGCGAAGTCGTCGAGTCGGTTGCATCGTTCTTCCCCGAAACCTCGCCTGAAGTGCTGGAGCGGGGCATCCGGCTCTACAAAGAGCAGAACAACTGGGCGACAGACCCGTTGATAGGCGAAGAGGGCTTCACGACCCTACGCGACGTGCTAATCGACGGCGGGCTTGTCAAGGGCAGCCATGCTTATGAAAGGTTGGTGCGTCCAGAGTTCGCGCGCAAAGCCATGCAACAGGTTTAAGGGATGCAGATACCGGTCACGATAATCGACATACGGCAGGAAACGCCCACGACAAAGTCATTGAGGCTTGACCTTGGCGGGCAGGAGTTTCGCTTTCTGCCCGGACAGTGGATGGACTGCTACGCCGAGATAGACGGCGAGGTAGGAATCGCCGGATACTCTATGACCTCGTCCCCTACGACTACGGATACGATAGACCTCGCCGTGAAACTGGTCGGTGAAAACCCCGTGACGCACTACATCCACGACCGGGCCAGAGTCGGGGACGTGCTGCACATCGAAGTCGGCGGCGACTTCTATTACAAGCACGACATGGGCGATTCACTGACGCTTATCGCCGGAGGAATCGGCATTACGCCGCTGATGAGCATCGTCAAGTACGTCAACGACGCCGCGCCTGAAGTACGCCTCACATTGGTATACAGCGCGAAGGCTCCGTCTGAATTGCTGTTCCACGATGACCTGAACGAAATCGCCAGCAAGAACGAAAATATCCGCTGCCTGTTCACCGTGACTCAGCCAACAAGCGAACCTTGGGATAGTCGTGTCGGCAGAATAGACGCTGACATGCTCGAAAAGGCTGACATCGACCTCAACGCTCTCTTCTTCATCTGTGGCCCGCCCTCAATGGTAGCCGACACAGTGCTGATGGTCGAAGGGCTTGGAGTGCCTGCCTCTCGCATCATGTACGAAAGCTGGTAGTATTTGTCTGTAGCGTAGCCTACCAACCCCACCCCAGCAATTTGAAAGCAAGCCCCGCTTTTGGTCACCCCTCTCCTTGCAAGGAGAGGGGACGGGGGTGAGGTCGTAGCGCATCCCACCCGAAACACACCCCTCTCAGCCTGTCTTGACGAAGAGAGCCAGACGCTCCTCATAGCGCAGCCTCAATCTGAGCAGCGTCATTCAGGTGGCGGTCATCGTTGAGGCACAAGACAGACCAACCCTCTTTGTTGAAGATGAATCGAGAGATCGAAGTGTTGGCGATTCCGATGCGCATAATGAACCGCTCGTCGAATCCCATGATGTAGTGGAACAGGCATCGATTCGTATTGCCGTGCCCGACGATGGCTATTTTCAATGACTGCTCTTTCTCAATCAGCTCTTTGTTGTAGATAATCTCATCCTCAAGCCAGCCGGAACTGCGCCGCTGCACCATACGCAGCGACTCTCCTTCCGGCCCCACGAAGTGCGAACCCTTGATTTCCATATATATACGCGTTTCGGGAGTCCACGCCTCATCTGCTGGAACGCCTCTCCATCCAGGTATCTGCTGCTCGATAAGGGCATCCACCTTCGGGAACGGCCTATCAGCCTCGCCCATCTCGCCTAGCATGGCCTCCGTTGTCTGGACGGCGCGGGTCAGGCTGGAGCTATAAACTCTATCGAAGCGCACCTTCTCTTGCCTCAAGCGGCGTCCAAGCACGCGGGCCTGCTCGACTCCGGTGGGCGTAAGGGGCGCATCAAAGTTGGCCCCTGCCGCAAATCCCGGTGTAGCGTTGGACAACGACTCACCGTGTCGAATGAAATAGAACTCACACTGGAAATTCTCGTGTATCAACTGACGCTCCTGTTTTTGATACTCAAAGGATACTATCAAAAACCACATCCTGTCAGGAAGCCAGTGAAAGACTATCCTGTTCGGCAATTTCTAGCCTGAATATGCCGATTCCCTGGAAATCTTTACACAAGACGGGTAGATGAGGTTATAATGTTGCGCGAGTCGATGCCACACAATCGGATGTCTCGCCGATGTCCGGCGCGGACGAACTGCATACATACTGCCAGACGTGTCCGACTCCTCGGAATAGCCTGAAAGCAATCTCATAAATGAGGATGGCAAAGACAAAGCAAACAATAGCTTGGAGGTGAGCATATGGGAAATCGATTAGAGGGAAAGGTAGCGCTAGTCACAGGAGCCGGTAGAGGCGTAGGTCGCGGCGTGGCGTTGCTGCTCGCGGAAGAGGGCGCGTCCGTCGTGGTGAACGACCTGGGGTGCGACGTTGACGGAACAGGCTCGTCACACGAACCAGCAGACAAGGTCGTTGCCGAGATCAAGGGGAGGGGCGGTAACGCTGTCGCAAACTACGACAACATTGCGGAGATGGCGGGCGGCGAGAACGTGATCAAGACCGCTGTCGATACATTTGGCGGGCAACTGGACGTGCTGGTCAACAGCACGGGCATCACGCGAGACCGGATGATTTTCCAGATGACTCCAGCAGAGTTCGACCTGGTTGTCAGGAACAATGGCAAAGGAGTCTTCTCGACGTGCAAGTTCGGGGGCATCCTCTTCCGGCAGCAGCGGAGCGGGCGAATCGTCAACATGACCTCTGACGCTGGCCTGGGCGAAATCGGACGCTCAAACTACGCCGCCGCTTCAGAGGGAATCGTCGGCGTCACTCGCACGGTTGCAAGAGACCTGGGAAGATATGGCGCTACCTGCAATGCCATCTCGCCGATGGTTGAAACCAGGCTGTTCCCCGGTACTGTCGATGAATATCGTGTAGCCCAGGAATCGCTCCCCACCCGCGACGAGAGAGCAGGAATCGGTCCCTCGCCTCCTTTAAGCGAGTGGGAAGGGCCTGGATTCCCGGATGACCCCGAAAACGTGGCCCCGCTGGCCGTTTACCTCTGCACTTACGCCTCCCCCAACATCAACGGCTATGTGTTCGGAGTACGCGGCGGCAGCATCTACCTGTACTCCAACCCTTCCATAGAGAAGAGCGTCCACAAGTACGGCAACTTCACTATGGACGAGATGGATGTCCTGATGCCCAAGATGATCGGGACAGGCTTCTAAGCCTTCCGTACCCTAGCTACCAGTATTTAGATAAAATCAGTGAGAGGTTAAAGAAATGGGAAATAGATTAGAAGGCAGAGTAGCCATCGTAACCGGGGCCGGGCGCGGAATCGGCGCGGCCACCGCCAAGCTGCTTGCAGAAGAGGGCGCGTCCGTCGTGGTCAACGACCTCGGTGGCGCGGTTGACGGCACAGGGGAAGCAGCCGCGCCTGCGGATCAGACAGTCCAGGACATTCGCAACGCCGGAGGCACAGCCGTCGCCTGTTACGACTCGGTTGCCGAGTTCGACTCGGCGGCAAAGATAGTCCAGACCGCCATAGACAACTTTGGCAGGCTAGACATCATGTGTCACCCCGCGGGCATCCTGCGCGATCGCATGGTGTTCAACATGACTGAGCAGGAGTGGGACGGCGTGTTACAAGTGCACCTGTACGGGGCCTTTAACATGGTCAAAAACTCCATACCCCACATGATCAAGCAGAACTACGGCAGGCTAATTCTGTTCTCGTCCGGCTCAGGACTCGGCTCGTCGGGACAGACCAACTACTCGATGGCTAAAGAGGGCATGGTCGGAATGGCGCGTTCGCTTGCGCCGGAGCTTGCGCCCTACAACATCACTATCAACGCCGTGTACCCAGGTGGCGCAACCAGGATGACTGAGACCATCCCGGAGAGCACAACTGCGATGAGGCAAGGGACTCGACCACAGCCAGTCAGCTCGCAAGGAGCGCCGATAGAGGGGCCGCCGGAAGCGCGCGCTCCCGAAAACAACGCTCCCAAGGTCGTCTACCTCTGCTCAGAGGCAGGCGGAGACATAACCGGACAGGTCGTCGGGACCAGCGGGTGGGTTGTTTCACTGTACTCGCCCAGGCGCGTCATCAGGAGCATCCACAAGAACGGACGATGGACTCTGGACGAGCTAGACGAGCTTTTGCCGATATCAATCGGTATGGGGCTGACAAATCCGTCTCCTCCCACTCCACCGCGAGAGTAATAGCGTCGATAGCACCCATGGTCGTCAGAATGGCTATTGAGAGGCACTGCCCTGTCTATCGGGCAGTGCCTCTTTGTATTGGAGATTTAACCACTCACTACATCGAAAGTTGTGATGAACAACCCTGAAGGCAACGAGTTCTGTTTGCAGTAAGTATGAAGTTATGAAAGATCACGGTGTCGAGCTGACGGAGGAAGACCATTCCAACCGTCGTCCGGGAGTGTTCTGGATTGCTATCGCAGGCGCATTCCTGATCGGGCTGGGTGTATTCGCATATTTCGCAAGCGTGGTCGTAAACTTCCCTGGGGAGGTCAGCGCGTCCACATGGGTTCAGTCGTGGCGCTCGTCATGGCTGGATGCGGTAACGAAGGCCACCTATTTAGCGGGAACCCTTCAAGCAGCGATACCATTGGTGCTTCTGACATCAGCCGCGTTTTTCGTCAAGGGCATGCGAGCTGAAGGCGCTTTGATACTGACGACTTCGGTCTTGGGCCAGCTCATAACCTTCGTTCTCAAAGAGCTAGTTGCCCGTCCACGACCCTCATCCGATCTGGTGCAGGTGCTTCAACAGACCAATAGTTTCTCATTCCCAAGCGGTCACGCCACATTTTACATAGTATTTCTCGGTACCCTTGTGTTTATATTATCAATGAACATGAGAGCAGGCTCAGCCAGGAAGCTAGGTTGTGTTGACATTTCATCTGAGCCATATGAGAGCACCGACGAAGTTCAAGAATCCCAGGAAACGCGATGACAGCTTGTCAAAGCGAGAGAAGATATGCCGGTAGTGCTTGATCTTGTTGATGAAACACTCCACAAGGTGGCGCTCTCGGTAAAGGTACTCATCATACTCTCGTGGCGTCTTTCGATTTGACCGAGGTGGAATCACAGGTAACGCGCCCCTGCCCAGGATGCATTGGAGAAAATCCATCGAATCGTATCCCTTATCAGCAATCACATGCTCGGTTTCGAAATCAGCTATCAATGCCTGTGCCTGGGTGATGTCGTGACGTTGACCTGCTGTGAGCTCAAAGCGCAACGGGTTGCCCAATCCATCCACGCTCACGTGGATCTTGGTACTGAACCCGCCTCGGCTCCGGCCAAGAGCTTGGGCCGATTGGCCACCGTTTTTTTGGAGGCTCCAGCAGCACAGGGATGAGCGCGAACCACAGTGCTATCACAGTGCTATCACAGTGCTATCAATGATGACATGCTCCATATCGGGGTCTTGCACAAAATGCTGATGCATTCGTTCCCATACACCCTTTTCACACCAGCGTGCGAAGCGCTTATATACGCTGTTCCAGTGACCGTAGTGCTCAGGCAGCAGTCTCCAAGGAGCACCACTTCGTGCCATCCACAGGATGGCCTCGACGTAGCGCCTGCAATCGTCCTCCTCTCCAACGTAGAGGTCTGGGCATGAGCGCAGAAATTCAAGGATTTTTGACCATTGTTCATTGCGTAATTCAGTCGTTGACATGTATCCATTATGCACCAAATGTCAACACAACCTAGTGGTCCAACATCATTGAAATGAATACCATGATAGTCATTGTTCCTCTTGGGGGTTCAATCGTAACGTTGAACCGAGGAGGAACCATGATGTCTACCAAGAAGTACCGTATCAGACTGACTACCGACGAACAACAGGAACTCAACGCCTTGGTCTCACGCGGTCGGGCTGCGGCGTACAAACAGACCCATGCGCGCATTCTGCTGATGAGCGATGAGTCACGCTCGGACGGGGGAATGAAGGACGCGGACATCACCAGCGCGCTCGGTGTGGGACAGTCAACGGTCGAGCGAATACGCAAGCGCTGTGTGGAGGAGGGGGTTGAGTCTGCGCTGAATCGCAAAAAGCAACTGCGTCGGCGTCAAAAGAGACTGGACGGCGAAGGTGAAGCACGGTTGATAGCGATGGCCTGCGGGGAACCGCCGGAGGGGCGTGCCAGTTGGACCCTGAAGCTGTTGGCTGACCAGTTGGTCGAGTGTGAGATAGTCGGGACCATTAGCACCGAGACGGTTCGCCAGGCGCTTAAAAAAAAACGAACTGAAGCCGTGGCTGAAGCAGAGTTGGTGCATCCCGCCCGGTCAGAGCGCGGAGTTTGTGTGCGCGATGGAAGACGTGATGGAAGACGTACTGGAGGTCTACCAACGGCCGTACGATGGGAATGAGGTTCTGGTGTGCATGGATGAGACGAGCAAACAGCAAGTCAAGGAGACGCGAGTGCCGCGTCCCGCAGCGCCCGGCTTATCGGCGGCATACGACTACGAATACGAGCGCAATGGAGTGAGCAGCCTGTTCATGCTGTTTGCACCGTTGGACGGATGGCGCCGAGTCGAGGTCAGAGAGCGTCGCACGAAGGTGGACTGGGCGCATGTGATAAAGAAACTGGTCGACGAGGACTACCCTGACAGAGACCGGATCGTGCTGGTAATGGACAATCTCAACACTCACAAGCTGTCCTCGCTATACGAGGCATTCGAGCCTGCTGAGGCGAGGCGTATAGCTGAGCGACTGGAGATACACTACACTCCCAAACACGGGAGTTGGTTGAATATGGCGGAGATAGAGATCGGTGTGCTGGCTCGACAGTGCCTGGACCGACGGATTGCCAATCAAGACATCCTGCGCGGCGAGGTCAATGCTTGGCAGAATCAACGCAACCGGGATGTGATACGAGTGGATTGGCGCTTCACTACCGAGGATGCGCGCATCAAGCTAAAGTCACTCTACCCATCAATACAAAAACGTTGAACCACTAGTACAAAGCGCATCATTGCTATTGATTCTGGCGGCGGGCTTCTCACGAATATATTTGGGAATGCACTGGCTCGGCGATGTTGTAGCGGGATATGCCTTCGGTGCCGCTGTGGTAGTCTGGGGTGCCTGGACATGGCGCAGATGGATTGTCAGGCGGTCGTAGTCATATCAGAAATGTTGCTCTCAAGATTAAAATTGACCACATCTTCCTAACGTACGCGTTACACGCAAAGCCAAGGCCTTGTCGATTAATTTCGAACAGACAACGTCATTTCTTTTCGCTCTTACGGGCTTATGGTAAACTATGTGAAACCAAGCCCGGAATTCGAAGTTGACGCGATTGACTCAAGGGAATTGTCTTCTAACGCATTGTAACGAAGGGCAGCATAATAATGAATTGGTTCGACATCGTGATCCTCGCAATAATTGCCGTGGGCGCTTTCATGGGAATGCGAACCGGGCTTATAGGGGCGGCCATCACCGCTATAGGCGGAATTATCGGCTGGCTCATTGCTGGCCGGGTCAGCGATAAAGTGGGCGGGCTGTTCGGTGACTCCCTGTCCGCCGACACCATCGTAACCGTTATTACATACATCATAATTATCGCAGTTGCCCTTTTCATCGCCAGGATTGTCGCGCGCATAGTTCGCCCTATCCTGACCATCGCCACTCTTGGCCTATCTAGCATGGTGGACAAGTTAGGCGGGTTGGCGTTGGGACTTCTGCTTGGCCTCGCCATCTCTGGTGCGTTTATCGTTATCATGGCAAGGTTCGCGTACAACTACGAGTTGCTAGATGGAAGCCTCGCTGCGGCAGCGGCTGCTGCGGCTGCGGCAAATATTCCAGTAGAAGTTCAGGATGCCATAAACAGCGCCGGAGGCCTTACCGAAGAGTTAACAGCGAGTCTTCCAACAGAAGTACGAGATGCCATTAACAGCGCCGAAGGCCTCGCAAAGGCAGCAGAGGCGGCGGGCATTCCAGACATTCAGGATGTTCTAAACAGTACCGAAGCCCTCGCAGCAGCGGCGGCAGTGAAGATTCCAGTCGTTCAGAACACCAGGGACGGCGTTGAAAACGCTCTTAAAGCGTCTGCCATAGTGCCAGTGTTCATAAACATTGCGGATGCCCTGCCCGGAGATACGTTAGGGTTTGTGCCTGAAGACTTCAGGGTGCCGCTAGGAATTTTAGACCGCCGCATCGAAGCCGAAAAAGAAGAGGGAAACTCTTCCTAGAATGAATGGATAAAGCAGGGTGCTACTAAACTCGCCTGTCTTGATATTAAATCAAAACTATCAGCCCCTTAACATTTGCAACGCAAAGCGGGCTATTATCTTGCTGGGTCGCGGTAAGGCCGAGTCGTTGGTGGACGGGCAAGGCAGCATTCGCAGCATCACGCAAACGTTCCCGCTCCCCTCGGTGATAAGACTGATTTACATAGTCAAGCGACCGCTGGTGAATCGTCGGCTATCGCGCCGAGCGATATTCTTCAGGGACGGCTTCGCATGTCAGTATTGCGGAATTCAGTCTAAAAATCTTACTTTAGACCACATCAAGCCACGCTCCAGGAATGGCCCGCACGTGTGGGAAAATGTGGTCAGCGCGTGTATTCCCTGTAACCATCACAAGGCAGGGCGAACGCCTGCGGAGGCCAACATGCGGCTGCTCAAGGAGCCTAAACCCTTACGGCCCAATCCGTACTACATCTTCCATCACGGGCCTATCATGGACGAGTGGCGTCAGTTCATCCCTTGGATGGAGTAGTTTCGATGGGCATCTTCACAGTCGAAACAAGGATACGAAACTGGCAAAACAGGTTTCTTCCTTCAGAAGAGCAAGGCGAGGAATTGACCATTGAGGCGCTAGCTGACACGGGCGCAGTGGGACTATGCCTTCCTGTGGAGATGATTGAACAACTCAGGCTGATCGAGCTAGACACGATAAGGGCTGAGACAGCTGACGGCTCATTCCATAGATATCGCGTAATGGGCATCGCCGAGGTAGAAGTCCAGGGCCGCTCATCTCGCGTCCAGGTAATCGAGCTTCCACGCGGTGCGCGCCCTCTCCTGGGAGCCGTACCATTGGAGGAGATGGATTGGCACATCTCTCCCGCTGAGAGGAAGCTTGTGTCCAACCCGCGGTCTCCAGACGGGCCGATGCTGCCGCTGATGTGATATCTGCCCCTCTCTGATCAATCCTCTGCTCTTTGCAGCACGCGCTCCATTGGCCCGCGCAGGTCGGAGTAGAGCATCTGTGACGGCGGGATTACCACTGTGCCCTCTCTGGGGCCGTTGTCTGTCTCAACCAGCACCCTGTCTCCCAGGCTCAGGTCTATGCTGCCCGGATCGAAATAGTGGACCCGACCAGAGGGTTTGAACCTTATGCCTGCCACGTTTACCATGATCTTGTTGCCTTTAGTAACTATTTTGAAACCGCAGAGTGCGTCCTTCCGCGGAAGGACTGAAATAGGAATAAAAAATTCTCTGCGGATTCTGCGATCTCTGCGGTGCATTTTCGGATAGGCGTTCCAGATTTCAACTCTGCGATGTCCTATAGCCTGGGCAGGGCCAACATAAGCCCTTCGAGCGCCAGTCGCGGGTTGACGTTGCGTTCGAGATGTTCCGAGGTTTCATTGATAGCCGCGATTGTTCCCGCTATCTGCGCCGATGAAAGAGCTTCGGCTGTAGCCTGAACGCCGTCCAGCTTCGAGAGATTGGTCACCAGATTCGGGACGCCTTCCTTGGTTACCATGACATCCCGCCACCACTCAAGCCATAGCGCCAGTTCTCGACGCACCGACTCACGGTCCTGTGTAAATCGGGTAGCGAGCGTCGCGGCAAATGAGAATCGATCTTCCAGGCTCCCGCGAACAGTGTTTTCGATAACCTCAATCCTCTCGTTGCGCTGCTCCAGCAACTCTGGTCTGCTCAGGGTTTCAAGCGCCCAGCCTAGCCTTCCACCCGAGAGCCGCGCTATCTCCACAGCCTTCATATGGTCTACGCCATGCTTCGCTTCAAGCTCATCGGCCACCTGCGAGAACGGGAGCGGCCTAAGTTCTAGCAGCGTGCATCTAGAAATGAGGGTTGGGAGCAAGCTGCCAGCGTCGGAGGCGAGCAACACCAGAATCACGTCGTCTGGCGGCTCTTCAAGGGTCTTGAGAAGGGCGTTCGCGGCCTCTTCGCTGAAGTGTTCCGCGCCATCGAAGATGAAGACGCGATATCTGCCTTCGTAGGGCTTCAGGCTCGCCTCACGCTGGACTGTTCTAACCTGGTCTATGCCTATGGCGACGCGAGTACGTCCGCTACCGCCCTTCTGAGCCTCCAGACCGAGAACATGCACGTCCGTATGCAAGCTGTCTGAGACTCGCCTGCACTGGCTGCAATCCCCGCATGGCCTATCTTCACCCACGCAGTTGACCAGCCTCGCCAAATCCAGGGCCAGCGTCATCTTGCCCACCTGAGCAGGCCCAACCAGCAAGTATGCGTGGGAAAGCCTGCTTTCTTGCAGGCCTCTTTGCAATACTCTTACAGCCTTCTCATGTCCTATAGTCTGCCACATCGTGATGTTCCGTTATTATGGTCGCTTCTGAGACGGTGCGTTAACGAATGACCTGTACCTCAATCGCCAGATCCAACACTGCCCAGGCACGGTCGGACGTCAGCACGGGTAACCTCAAATTAAGGGCCAGGCCCAGGCAAGCTCTATCACCAAGTGAAAGACCTGCCTGTTTTGTATTCGCCCAGAGCCGTGCGGCCTCCTCAGCCATCTGAGCAGTAAAAGGGAGAATATGCAAACCCAGGGCTTCCAAACCTTCTCGAATGTTCCTCACTTCAATATCCCAAACAAGTGCTTTCTGAAACACCTCAGACCAGTTCACACTGGAAACCACAGACCGCCTAAGAACACTACTCACTGTGTCCGCTCCTGGCTCTTTCCGCAACAAGGCCAAGAGAGCTGAAGCGTCTAGTACATGCGAGAACGAGTCCTCAAGCGGTCCGGTCTGAGTCACTCGCTTGCCTCTCTCTGGGCCTCTCTTTTCCTCTCGGCGATTAGCTCATCGACGAGGCTGACTTCAGGAGGTATTCGAGCAAAGCTGGCTTGCAGTCGAGCCAGAATTTGCCCTGGCTTCTCCAGCACAAGTCTTCCGTCCTCTACATGGGCCACCAGGGTTTCTCCAGGGCTGATGTCAAGCTCCCGACGCATACGAGCGGGTATCACAACTCGCCCTTGAGGTCCCACGTGTATATCTGAATGTGCTGATCGTGCCATAATATTTATATTGTGGCACATATTTGATATTAGTACCACTTCATTTCATCGGTTTGTCTGTCGAAAAATTCTACTCGTAGCGCAGGGCTTCTGCCGGAAATACGCTTGAGGCCTGGCGAGCCGGAATGAATGTCGTCAGCAGGGAGAACACGTAGGCGGTGACGACGATTACCACAAGCTAGGTCCAGGGCAACGTGAATTTAAGGCCCGGCACTTGCTCGCCGATGGAATCGACCAGGTTGATGGACAGCAGCGTGCCGAGACCCACTCCTAACGAGATACCCAGCAATGCGATGAAAGACGACTCCATCAGATAGCTGGTCAGAATCATGCTCCGCCGGTAGCCAAGGGCCTTCAGCACCCCTATTTGCTGTCGTCTCTCGACCACCGCCCTGAAGCTGATGACGCCTAGCGCCGCGATTCCGACCAGCAGACCGGTTGCCATGAATCCCTGAAACAGCCTGTTATGGCTATGTTCGCATCGCGGTCTTCCGCTATCTCGTCTGCCAGCACGAACGACTCAAGGCCGTTCTCAAGGAATGAGGACTCCACGTTCCGTGCCAGAGCAGCCACGTCTGCTTCGGGGCCGACCTTCAAACGGTAGACAGTGAAGGGAACCGGCTCATCAGAGATTTCGTCTATGACGGACTTGGAGGTTATAATCACCCCAAAGCGGTCTGCCAGTATGTCGAGCACGCCGATGATGGTGACCTTGGCGATTTCGCCGCTTCTGAGGTCTCGAACTTCGACCTCGGTTGCGGGCATTTCGTCATCTTCGACGAAGAAGCCCTCCATCTTGAACTGCGGCCCGCCGATGTTGAACTGCCCGCCGCCTGTACGTGTAGGCGCGGCGATGGCATCAATCACGGCAAGATTCGGATTCTCGCGCAGCGCGGCCCAGATTTCTTCCTTCGTTTCGCCGAACTCCTTCGAGAATATCTGGATGTCGTGGGCGTTATATTCCAGGAACGACTCGTCCGCCCCCTGCACGCGGTATCCCTTCCACTCCTGCGTTTCCGCCCCGACCTGCCTTGCCTCCACAGGTATTGTCGTGTAGCCGCCCACTGCCTCTATGTCACTTGCCTCATCTCCGAGGGACTCAGTCAATTTTGCCTCAAACTCGTCCACCGGATTGTTGAAGCTGACGACTGCCGTGATGTCCCATCCGCCGGTTACGGAGTCTATGTCTTCTAGTGCCGCGCTGAACGAGCTTGTCAGCGTTGACATTACGATTAGAGTGAAGATTACCAGCGAAAGCATCGCCAGCGTAAGTCCCGTGCGAAGCTTGGAGCTTAGCGCGTAGGCCACGGCCATCTTGATAGCGGGGCGCAGCCGTGAGAATCGCCCGAAGACCGCAGTTATGCCGCTGGTCATCAGGTCCGCGTTGTAGATGACGACCCAGACCGCAGCCGCCACCATGCAGACACCTGAAATGAGGAACATCTCGATGTTGGAATCAAGGTCAGGAACTATGAAGTCCAGAGCGTCAAACGGGCTAGCCCAGAAAAGTATCAGTGACAGCCCGATGAACGTGAAGGCGTTGCGGTCTTCCGGCTCGGTGAGGGCGCATTCCCTGCTCATGGCTATCTGGCGCACCAGCTCGAATACCGCCACCAGAATCGCAAGCACAATCGTGAACGTCTGCCCCTGACCTATACCCGCTCCAAGCCAGAACAGGCAGACCGCGCCAATCGCGCCCGCCGTGAATCTGTTTTGCCTGGAAGCGGGCCACTCTCGCCGCGTAAACAGCCAGCGGAGCATCAGACCCAGGCCGATGACAGCTATTGTCACGCCGATGGTATATGCCCAGGCCTGGTTTATCGCAATGCCCAAAATTACGAACAGCACGCCAAGAATAGCAGTTAGCCATCCGCGTGAAAGAGCGGGCGACGATATTCGCGCCAGCGTCCAGAGGATGCCGCCTATCCAGATCGGCGGTATCGCCCATAGCGCGGCGAGAATCAAGTTCAACGCAAGCCTGCGAATACGTAAGTTTCTCAAATCCTTAGCAGCGCGAACGAGAAAGATGAACGGCCTGACTAGTGGTCCAACATCATTGAAATGAATACCATGATAGTCATTGTTCCTCTTGGGGGTTCAATCGTAACGTTGAACCGAGGAGGAACCATGATGTCTACCAAGAAGTACCGTATCAGACTGACTACCGACGAACAACAGGAACTCAACGCCTTGGTCTCACGCGGTCGGGCTGCGGCGTACAAACAGACCCATGCGCGCATTCTGCTGATGAGCGATGAGTCACGCTCGGACGGGGGAATGAAGGACGCGGACATCACCAGCGCGCTCGGTGTGGGACAGTCAACGGTCGAGCGAATACGCAAGCGCTGTGTGGAGGAGGGGGTTGAGTCTGCGCTGAATCGCAAAAAGCAACTGCGTCGGCGTCAAAAGAGACTGGACGGCGAAGGTGAAGCACGGTTGATAGCGATGGCCTGCGGGGAACCGCCGGAGGGGCGTGCCAGTTGGACCCTGAAGCTGTTGGCTGACCAGTTGGTCGAGTGTGAGATAGTCGGGACCATTAGCACCGAGACGGTTCGCCAGGCGCTTAAAAAAAAACGAACTGAAGCCGTGGCTGAAGCAGAGTTGGTGCATCCCGCCCGATCAGAGCGCGGAGTTTGTGCGCGCGATGGAAGACGTACTGGAGGTCTACCAACGGCCGTACGATGGGAATGAGGTTCTGGTGTGCATGGATGAGACGAGCAAACAGCAAGTCAAGGAGACGCGAGTGCCGCGTCCCGCAGCGCCCGGCTTATCGGCGGCATACGACTACGAATACGAGCGCAATGGAGTGAGCAGCCTGTTCATGCTGTTTGCACCGTTGGACGGATGGCGCCGAGTCGAGGTCAGAGAGCGTCGCACGAAGGTGGACTGGGCGCATGTGATAAAGAAACTGGTCGACGAGGACTACCCTGACAGAGACCGGATCGTGCTGGTAATGGACAATCTCAACACTCACAAGCTGTCCTCGCTATACGAGGCATTCGAGCCTGCTGAGGCGAGGCGTATAGCTGAGCGACTGGAGATACACTACACTCCCAAACACGGGAGTTGGTTGAATATGGCGGAGATAGAGATCGGTGTGCTGGCTCGACAGTGCCTGGACCGACGGATTGCCAATCAAGACATCCTGCGCGGCGAGGTCAATGCTTGGCAGAATCAACGCAACCGGGATGTGATACGAGTGGATTGGCGCTTCACTACCGAGGATGCGCGCATCAAGCTAAAGTCACTCTACCCATCAATACAAAAACGTTGAACCACTAGGTTGTGTTGACATTTGGTGCATAATGGATACATGTCAACGACTGAATTACGCAATGAACAATGGTCGAAAATCCTTGAATTTCTGCGCTCATGCCCAGACCTCTACGTTGGAGAGGAGGACGATTGCAGGCGCTACGTCGAGGCCATCCTGTGGATGGCACGAAGTGGTGCTCCTTGGAGACTGCTGCCTGAGCACTACGGTCACTGGAACAGCGTATATAAGCGCTTCGCACGCTGGTGTGAAAAGGGTGTATGGGAACGAATGCATCAGCATTTTGTGCAAGACCCCGATATGGAGCATGTCATCATTGATAGCACTGTGATAGCACTGTGATAGCACTTCGCGCTCATCCCTGTGCTGCTGGAGCCTCCAAAAAAACGGTGGCCAATCGGCCCAAGCTCTTGGCCGGAGCCGAGGCGGGTTCAGTACCAAGATCCACGTGAGCGTGGATGGATTGGGCAACCCGTTGCGCTTTGAGCTCACAGCAGGTCAACGTCACGACATCACCCAGGCACAGGCATTGATTGCTGATTTCGAAACCGAGCATGTGATTGCTGATAAGGGATACGATTCGATGGATTTTCTCCAATGCATCCTGGGCAGGGGCGCGTTACCTGTGATTCCACCTCGGTCAAATCGAAAGACGCCACGAGAGTATGATGAGTACCTTTACCGAGAGCGCCACCTTGTGGAGTGTTTCATCAACAAGATCAAGCACTACCGGCATATCTTCTCTCGCTTTGACAAGCTGTCATCGCGTTTCCTGGGATTCTTGAACTTCGTCGGTGCTCTCATATGGCTCAGATGAAATGTCAACACAACCTAATGCTCTGCCGAGTAGTCTCAGACGCGATTCTTGCTGCGAAGGCGCGAACACTTCTGGCAGGTCGCGGATGGCCGAGACGATGTTCAGCCTGCTTGAGCGATAGGATGAGATGAGCACGGTCATGAACGTCAGCACTACCCCGGCGCAGTAGGAGATGATGAAGCTAGTCAGGGTGTAGTGCCTGATGAGAACGAAGTTCTCGTCCTCGCTGGCAACAATGGAAGCCATTACGGTAACCATCAACATGCCGACCAGTATGCCCAGCAACGCGCCTACCATCGCCGAGAGAAGATCGTAGGTCAGCCCCTCGAAGACGAATGACTGGATGAGGTGGCGGCGTCTCATGCCAATCGCGCGGGCTATGCCCATCTCCGGCTTTCGCTCTGCGGCCAGCATTACGAATATGAGGAAGATGAGCATGATTCCGGCAATAATCGAGAAGCTGCCCAGGATAACGAATATCGAAGTGATGCCGCTGGACACAAGGTTTGCGATGTCCAGCAAATCGGCCTTGATGTCCCGGACATTCAGCCGGTTTAGCTCGGAGAACAGGCCGAATATCTGGAAGGTGGCAATCTCGTCCTTCTGAGCTTCGACGGCTAGCATTAGCTGGGCGGCGATTCCTTCGTCCGCGAGCAGGTTGATAAGCTCCGGGGTTGTCTCGCCGATTTCGAGCAAGTCCGCCGCTTCGAGCAAATCCTGCTTGAGGCTGTCCGGCTGGTCTTCGGCCCGCCTTCTGATTTCGGAGATGACGCCCGTGTCGTTCAGCGTGTCGGTAAGCCGCTCGGCGACCTCATGATTGGTGAGCAGTTCGCGCAGACGCTCGGTGACCTCATCGCTCAGCTTGGCCCCGTCTTTGCTGTCGCCTCTGTTGGAGACGAGTATGACGTTTATCTCGCCCTGCTTGTCGAAGATTTCCTGGGCCTTGGACAGCGAGATTAGCGTGTTCTCATTGTCATCGGCGAGTCCGCCTTTCCGCAACACGTCCCTGACGAGAAGGTATATCGTACTTCCCCGCACGAATAGCTGGAGCGTATCACCCGGCCTAGCCTCAAGCTCTTTGGCGGCCTTCTCGTTTATGAATACCTCGTTGCCTTCAAGGTCTTCGAGCCGCACCGGGTTGCCGGACTCATCAAGAATAGGGCCGAACACTCCAACTTCCGCCGGGTCTATCGCCGTTATCCTCATGCTTCCGGCGTTCTGTCTGGCGACAGGGTTCACCACAGGCGCGGTTTCGGCAATCATTTGAGCTAGGCCGTCGATCCTATCGTCGTCACCGATGCTGGCGCGAAGCTCCTCGAACTGTGAAGCAGGGAAGTAGGGAAGGCCTCTGGAGTCGTTAAGGGAGACGCTTCGGCCCGAAGTCAACAACTCGTCTATCTCACCGAGGCCGGTCAGCACGTCGTTCCTTATGCTGAAGCTGAAGGTGTCGCCTGTCCCCAGTGCCGCCGATATGATGAGCGTGCTTAACATCAGCCCGATAATAATCAGGGCAGTCTGCGCGGGCCTGCGCGGAATGTTGCGCACGCCTATTTTGAACATTATGCGGTTCAGCAGCGCCGTGAACCCGACAGCCACCACAATCGCCAGAAACGCCACCAGCATGATGCGCATGAGGACCTGCATGTCCAGCCCGAAAAGCTCTTCCATCTACCCGCCTCTTTTGGTCATCAGTCTTCTTTGCGTCTTCTCGTCCGTCAGTTCGCGAAGCGCGTCGGACGCTATCCATCTCGCGCTTCTATTATCCATATTACGAATCTCATTGGCAGCGCTAATCGCCGCCTCGTTAAGAGGGAGGTTTCGCTTGCCTATCTGTCGGAGCGCCCAGTTGACGCCCTTTCTCACGTAATTTCGGTCATCGCCGGACTCTCGTTTTATGATTGGCAGAAACTCCAGGAACGCATCGTCCCCCGCTTTCTTGTCGTGGACCGCCAGGCCTGCTATCAGAGCGAACGCCGCCCTTTTGACAAACTCCTCCGGGCGAAGGCTCCATTCGAAAGGCTTTTTATAGGCAAACTCTGTCCTGTCGAAAAGGCCATAGGCGCAGGAGTCGCAGACATCCCAGGTGTCCAGGTCTTTAACCCAATCATCTGAGGTGGTACCCAAAAACTAGACAACTGGCTAAGAGAGAGTCCAGCTCCTAAAATAACCGGCAACTAACCGACGTGAAGGAGCAGGACATGAAGCAGACGAGGAATAAGCACAGTCCGGCGTTCAAGGCCAAGGTGGCCCTGGCCGCCCTTGCGGGGGAAGAGACCATCGCCCAGCTGGCCAGCCGATTTGAGGTCCATCCCAGTCAGATTCACGCCTGGAAAAGGGCCCTGGTGGAAGGAGCCCCGGAGCTATTTGCCACCAATCAGAAATCCCAGGAGAAAGCCAAGGAAGCTCAGATTAACCACCTCTACCGGCACATCGGCCAGCTGAAGGTGGAACGCGATTTTTTGTCGGAAAGGTCCGGTCTATGAGTCGCAGCATACGGCGAGCCATGATAGACCGAGACCACCAGCAGCTGTCTTTGGTGCGTCAATGTATCCTGCTGGACGTCAGCCGGGCCTCGATGTACTACCGGCCGGTACCGACCAGGGCAGAAGACCTGGAGTTGATGGCCCTGATGGACCGTCAGTATTTGAAGACCCCCTTCTACGGCTCCAGGAAGATGAAGGCCTGGCTGCTGCAACAGGGCTATCTGGTGAGCCGAAAAAGGGTTCGAAGGCTGATGCGGTTGATGGGTCTGGAAGCCATCTACCGGCGTCCCAACACCAGCAAACCAGCGCCGGGACACCGGATCTTTCCCTATCTGCTGAAGGGAGTGGAGGTTAATCGGGTCGACCAGGTCTGGGCCGCGGACATCACCTACATCCCCATGGCGAAGGGCTTCCTGTACCTGGTGGCCATCATGGACTGGCACAGCCGGCACGTGCTGGCCTGGAAGCTCTCCAACACCATGGACACCAGCTTCTGCGTGGCGGCGTTGGAGGAAGCCCTGGGTAAGGGACGACCGGAGATATTCAACACCGACCAGGGGAGTCAGTTCACCAGTGAGGCCTTTACCCAGACGTTGCAGGAGCAGAGGGTCCAGGTCAGCATGGATGGTAAGGGTAGGTACCTGGACAACATCTTCGTGGAGCGGCTGTGGCGGAGCATCAAGTACGAGGAGGTGTATCTGAAAGCTTACCAGACCGTCGCCGAGGCCCGAACTGGGATCAATGCCTACCTGGAGTTCTACAACCGGCAGAGGCCTCACCAGGCTTTGGGCTACCGGACCCCAGCAGAGGTGTACCAACATGGCCAGGAAGAAAGGGGAGCAGCAGCTGAAGAAGCAGGGCTGCCATCGGGCTTGGTGAAACCTAGCGCAGGGGTGGGAGACTCTCTTAATTTAGCCCTCGTGCTGTCTTAATAATGGGGTCCACCTTAATCCATCTGCGCCCCGGTTATCTGTTTCGGGTCGTCAATCATGGTGGCGAGAATCCTCGCGTCGCGGATGCCCGACGACCAGAGCTGTAGAGACAGCAGATGGTCTCTGCCCGTTTCCCTGGCTATTTTGCGGAGCGTAGGAGTAGAAAGCCCGTAGTTACGCTCGGCATTAATTCCGAACCGCGCCATTCCTTTGACATTATCCGGGTTGGCGAGCGATTTCATTCGTTTCAAAACTTCGTCGTACTGCATTACTCGCTAGCCTCAGCCAACATCGGAGGCGTAGATATCACCTAGCGTTTTCATTGCGCTGGCAGACAACGGCCCCATGTCTACGGCTGCCACCGCCTCGTCGATGTGCTCAAGCTGTGAGAAGCCGACGAGCACTCCTGAGACGCCGGGACTCATCAGGGCGAATCTCACGGCTGTCTGTGCCATCGAACTGCTCTCCTGGTCGAGCGCGTCCCTTACCTTTGCAGCGCGCTCCATGTCAGCCGACGCGGTGGAGCCGGGAGACAAACCAGCGTTTGGGCCACCGGGCGGCTCTTGACCCGCGATGGCCCCGGCAGCCATTACGCGTATGTTGAGAACGCCAACACGATACTGGGCGGCAAGGCCGATAAGGTTCTCGTAATCCTGAGCGTAGAAGCCATCAGGCACGAAGCGTGCAGCGCTGGGATTGAGCAGGTTATGGTATGCCTGCACCGACTGAAAGCGTCCGCTTGTAATCAGCTCGTGGAGGCAGTCAGTCTCGCCAAGGCCGGTGAAGCCAAAGAATCGCACCAGCCCGCGCTCCCGCAGCCTCTCGAATCCCGCAAGCACGCCATTGTCGCCAAGCACGTTGTCGATGGATATGGAATTGCGATGCGCCCCTGCGGTTCGCGTGACGTGCGTGTGCAACTGTATAACGTCAACGCTGTCCACTTGAAGCCGCTTTAGGCTCGCCTCGATAGACCTGTCTATCTCGCGTGAGATGTCGTCGACATGCTCCGGGCGTATACTGACTTTGGTGGAGAGATACGGCCTCGCGCCTAGCTCTTTCAGTATCCAACCAAGGTTTTCTTCCGACTGTCCGTCGCCATAACTGGGGGCAGTGTCAATCCAGTTGATGCCATAGTCCAGCCCTCTGCGCACCGCTTCCAGGCGCATTTCCCTTTCCGGCCTGAAGACGAGTCCGCCAACGGCTCCCGCGCCGAAGACTATCTCGGAAATTTCCAGTCCGGTAGAGCCAAATTTTCTGTACTTCATCTTGGGTAAGCCTCAACAAAAATGTCGCATTCAATGTTACCAGATACTTGGCACGCACAGAGTGCTTTTACTATGCCTCGTCTTGAACCACGCCAATGCGATGACAGATTCAACGGCATTTTCGTAGAATCTGTATAATATGGGAAAGGTTTTGCTCTTTTGCTTCACGAGGAGGATGTGAAATGAGACAGCGTGGCTACGGAAGGGATTCTGAATTGACCTTCCGAATGTTCTTTACCATGTTTATGCTGGGGCTTTTGTACGTCGCCTTCATAGGGCTGCTATTCTGGGCAGGAATATCACCCATCTTCATCGGGGTCATCGCCGTCGTGATGGCGCTGTTCCAGTATTATGGCTCTGACAAGCTGGTGCTGATGACGACCAGGGCAAAAGTCGTCAGCCCGCAGGAAGAGCCTCGGCTTCACGCCACAATCGAGCGGCTCGCGGCGATGGCCGACATGCCGAAGCCCAAGAGTATTGCCATAATGGATACGCACGTGCCGAACGCGTTCGCTACCGGACGCAATCCCAAGAACTCGGTGATTGCCGTGACTCGCGGCCTCTTGAGTCGCCTCGACGAGAAAGAGGTCGAGGCCGTGTTGGCACACGAGCTTACGCACGTCAAGAACCGCGACGTAGCGGTGCTTACCTGGGCAAGCATAATCGTTATCATGGCAGGCTACATGATGCAGATGCTATTCTGGATGAGCCTGTTCGGTGGCATTGGCGGGCGCGACCGTCGAGACGGAGGCAACGCCGCAATGATTATGCTCGCCGTGTACGTCGGCACAATAGCCGTCTATTTCCTCAGCCAGCTATTGATTATGGCCCTCTCTCGATACCGTGAGTACGCCGCCGACCGAGGAAGCGCTATCATCACGGGAGCACCATTGCAACTAGCCTCCGCACTGTCTAAAATAAGCAACGACATGTACCGTATACCCGAAAAGGACTTGCGGCAGGTTGAGCACGCGAACGCCTTCTTCATCATCCCCAAGCTCAAGGATGACAAAATGGCGTCGCTGTTCTCCAGCCATCCGTCGGTTGACACGCGCATCGAGCGACTGCGGGACATGCAACGCGAAATGGAGAGCGGATTCGGAGGTTAGGCTTTGGGAGTATTGGGCGCACTTTTCGGGCGGAGCAAACTCCGCAAACCCAACCGCGAGGAGTATTTCGCCGTAATCACGGCTGGAGTCGCGCTGGAGGGCCGGACTGATATACGTCTGTCCAGTAAAGCTGGCCTTGTTTTCAATCCCGTTGAGTCGCTTTTCTTCGACAACCTGGAAACCGAGCTTCAGTCGTTGCTTGAGATAAGCAAAGAGTCCACCGGAACTCACTTCGATATACTTGACGACAGCTTCGGCACGAAATGGGTGGTGCTGGACGACCCGGACTTCGATGACCTTGCGACGACGATACACCTTATGGGAGAGACGATCACCGAACACGGCTTCGGAGACCGTATGCTCGCCGCCGTCTTCGGTCTGGACTACGATGGTAAGAAGGCGTACTGGATTTATAACATCAAGCGCGGACGATTCTACCCGCTAGTAGTCAGCGGGCCACAGCAACGGGACAATGCGGCGGAAATGCGACTTGGCACGCTGATGGAAGAGGAAAAGCTTCCCCTAGAAAAGAGCCTGGAAAGCTGGTACGCCCTCTGGGGCATACCGTTCTAGCGTCTTCTTCCTGACCCCACACGCGTCCCCTCTCTTAGGAAACTGACGAGGGCAGGCAATTTTAGGATACGTTACGATGTGCTTGGCGTTACGCCAGACCTCACCCCATCCTTGTAGAAGTCGCCATGCACTAGAAGCGCGCGAGTCGATGCAAACCCACCACCCGAATGACCGTAGATTCCGACCCGTTCCATGTCGAGATACGGATAGCGCTCTCCCAACTGACGAATCGCCGCTACGTGGTCTTCAAGAGAGCCGCAGTCCTCTAGTTGCCCCGTCGAGTAGTCGTGGTGCGCCTTCGACATGAGCGGCGAGCCTCGACCGTCTACCTTGACGATGACGAATCCAAGCTCCGCGATGGAGAAGGCGTGCCCGTAGCCGTCTGGCGCGAACGTCCTCTCAGGCACTCCGAGCGTTTGCGGCCCTGGATAGATGCAGTCGAGCACGGGGTACGACTGCGAAGGGTCGAAGTGTGAAGGGCGATAGATAACGCCGTAGATGTCGGCCACGCTGTCCGCCGCCTTTGCCTTGAACCACTCCGGCGGCGTCCATCCCTTTGTAACCGCGTCCGCATCCGCCTGTTCGAGAGGCACGACGACCTTGCCGTCCGCAGAGCGCAGAACGGTGGCCTGCGGCTGAAAGACTCTCGACCATGTATCGACGATGAACCTGCCGTCGGGCGACATGCTGACAACGTGCTCCCCATTCTCCGACGTGAGGAGTTCCAGATCGCTGCCATCAAGCCGTATGCGGTACAGGTGAACGAGGTAGGGGTCGCCCTCGTCTTCGCGAGCGTTCGCGGTGAAGTAGACACGCCGCTCGGCCTCATCGACGTGAACGATGCCACGCACGCGCCACTGTCCCGAAGTTACCTGGCTCCTGAGGTTGCCGGTCTGAGCGTCGCGCAGATACAGGTGCGCCCAGCCGTCGCGCTCCGAGTACCACAGAACCTCTTTGCCGTTTCCAAAAACGCGAACGTTCGGCGCTCCGTCAAGCCTTGGGGCAAGCTCAACGTAGCTGTCGCCGCTCTCGCTCATGAGCATGCGCAACTTTCCTGTGGCGATATCCACTTCGTGAAGTGCAACCTCGCGCTCGCCTCGCGCTCTCGTAATGATGTATAGCTTCGTTCCGTCTGGCGACCACTGGAAGTCTGCCATCTGCGTCAGCACCACATGAAAAGCGACAAAAGGCTCGAAATCCAGGTCGAGTCTTGTTCCCTTCTCAACGTCGAATACGGCAAGCTCGCACATCGGAATATGCTCATCCCCAGCGAGGGAGTACGGAATCGAATGGAGGATAGGGCGATGGCTGCCGTCGGGCGGAACGATCTGCACGAAGTGCGCCCTGGCAACCCTTCGCTCGTCCAGGCGAATTGTGAGCAGGAACTGAGAGTCGGGCGACCAGAGGATGCACGCTGGCGAAGGCTTTCCTGCCTGACGAGCCATGATTGTGCCGCGACCCAGAAACGGCGCTGCGCCATATCCATAGTCAGCCTCACCATCGCTGGTGAGCGCGACCTCTCGCTCCGTCGTGCGCTCTCGCACCACCACATTGTAGTCGCGGATAAACGAGTCCCGTCGCTTGTCAGGAGAACGTACCGTGTCCTCCGCAGGCGATTGCGCCTCGCCAATGTCTTCGCAGGCATACGAATCTAATCGGCATCGCCAGCGTCTTTCGCCGAACTCGAACTCGATAGCTGCCATGTCGTCAGCGAAATCAATCGACTCGAAGGGCAGAGAGTTCGACGAGTCAGTTTCGAGTGACTTCGCAAGGCGCTCGTGGTCGAAGGCGGGCTTGCGGCTGCCCTCGACGGCATCGACTAGGACGAACTCGTAGCCCTCTCGCGTGCGCACCCTGTACCAGAAGGCGTCCCCGCCTTTGACCCAGTGGGGCTGCACCTCGTCCCGAAAGACGAGGTTGTTCCAGTTATCAGGCAGTAGACGCTCGGCGAGCGCGTATCGCCCGGCGATGTCGATGCTCTCGGTCATATCGAGCCTCCTGTGTTGAAGCGCGCGCTCGCTGATGGTATTTTTTGAGCAAGATAATCAGACGGGCAGAGTCAGGCCGTCGATGTCGCGGGGATAGTAGGTCATCATCTTAATGCCATCCTCTGTGACCAGCACAGTGTCCGAGTGTCGGAAGCCGCCAGGTTCGTCGGAACACAACCCAGATTTTCGGACTGCGTATGTTCAAGCAAACGCTCGGCGCGGGCCTTGAGGATGGAATGCGGCTGTTCTAACCGGCACGTCTGTAGCCAGTCGAATTGCATGATTGGGCATGGCGAAGGTCAAGCGCGGCTTTCTTGGCGGGTGGCTTTCAACCTGGGGGGTTTGCCAAAAGTATCTGGCGGACGGGTCAGGAGTAGGGTGCGGGAGGAATGTGGATGTCGGTTCAACAAGCGCGTGGCGTGAAGAGTGGGAGTCCTGCACACCACGCGCCATTCAATCCTAGCCTGGATTTGATGCGATCACTACCTCTCCAGCGGCTCCAACGTCGAAGGCTGTTTTATCGAACACTAGCTTCAGCCCAACACTGTCCCCATGCACTTCCCATACCAGCTCTCCTTGCCTTTCCTGGCCCGGAGGTATCTTGCCGTCGATTGTACCGCGAGAATCAGGAAGCAGCGTCCACTTCTGTGTATTGCCATCTGAATCAAACAGGTTTATCAGCATCCTTGAGGAAACGAACTCGGTTTCGTCACCGATATTCTCCAGCGTCACGTTCACCAGGAAGTAAAGATTTCCGTCGGGAAGCACGGGAGCGCGCACGCTGCTGTTTCTGCCATCGGTGGAGCGAACGCTGTTCACTGTCATGGCGAGCTTGTCCATAGTAGCCTTTTCGCCCAAACTAAACGCCTGCAGGCCTTCCAGGAACTGCGCGTTGGAGGCAGTATGTCCGGCAGCGCCCTTCGCTATATCTTCGTGCGTAGGCGTCCCTCCGCAGGCTGACGTTAGACCTACTACCGCTAGAATTGCTGTCACGCCTATGACACGTAGGAGCCGGTCTCTTCTAATCAATGTTCCAATCAATTCAGACAACCTCTGAGTTGGATAAGAGTCTTTATTCTCTAGAGTGTGGTTCGTCACCAAGTGTGTGCAACGTTTGGAATTGGTGTGCTTATTGTCTCAGAGGTCGGTGCTGGACTCCATGAGGTATGCACGGGAAAGACCCCTGTGGGCAGCACTCCCAAGCTTTTGTACCACCCCCGTGTTTCTGCCATGTTCTGTCGCCGGCAAGTTTGTCTGGCGACTGTAGCCTGCACCCATGTCCGCCTGGATGTACACATCGATTTCAAACAGGTGTCTGCATCCAGGCGTATGCTGCCCGACAACCAACCCGAAGCAGACCGTTGACATTATGGCATGATTGTCCCGATGCTAGACATTCATGTTAAAATTGAGAATCTCTCTGACGAGGAAACTTATGAGCGCAATCGAGCGAGAACCCAAGATTCTTCCGGGTAAGGAAATGCCCTTTGCCATACGTCCTCTGGAAGAAAAGGATGTCGCTCAGTCGGCGGAGATCGAGCGCGACGCGTTCCCTACGTTGTTTCCGCCCACTTCATTCCGACGCGAGCTTAACAACCGTATGGCGAATTATCTCGTCGCATGGCGTCGGGGCGACGTTGACAGCGACGACGCTAATGCACCCCCTTCCGAGCAGCCAGGCGCGTCTGAAGAGCAAAACGGCCGACCTCTGGTCAGCAGGATAATCAACAATGCTCGCAGCCTTTTGCCGAAGCGATATTCAGCCTGGGAACCCGGCGATCAATTCCTGGCCGGATTCCTCGGAACATGGTACATGGTGGACGAAGCCCACGTCGTGTCTGTTGGCGTCAGGGCGAGATACAGAGGATTGGGCATCGGAGAGTTGTTGCTTATCGCAGCCATCGAGCACGCTATGAAACATCGTGCGGAGGTCGTAACCCTTGAGGTGCGAGTATCAAACTACGTCGCAAAAAACCTCTATCTGAAGTATGGCTTCGAAGAAAAGGGGGTCCGCAAAGGATATTACACAGACAATAGGGAAGACGCCCTTATCATGACCACCAACCCTATCAACGAATCACCCTACCCAGAAGAGTTTCGCAAGCTTGTCCAGGCGCACGAGGCACGTTGGGGCTGCGCCGAGCGTATTTTGCGATAATGAGCAAACATAAAGTTACGGTTATTTTGCTTCCAAGCGATGAAGGCAGATTTCAGGTATTCGTGCCGTATTTCCCTCATTGCACTACTGATGGAGATACGGTAGAAGATGCCCTGAAAAATGCCAAAGAAGCCTTGGAGGGATTATTAGAAACGCCGGAAGACATTGACATTTAGGCGCTCGAATACTCTCATTCTTCTGTCGTAGTTGTAAGCGAGATCGAAGTTGAAGCTCAGATAGAAGCCACTGCTTGAACCCGGCTATAATTCAACAGGTCTCGGTACGGGCTTGAACCCATACCATTGTTTTTCTCCATCGGGCGCGGTTCTGAAATGTCATGAATACATCCATCGAATCTCCGCTTCAGAAACGGTCATCTAAGTTAATCAAGAACAGGGCAATGGAGCGGAAGAATGGGTACATCGGCGAAGGTGGCAATGGTTGGGCTTGTGGCCCTGATGGCGGCGGTCGTGTTCGTCCCAGGCATTCGGAATTTCTTCAATCGGCTGTTGGCAAACTCGGAGACGATTACCTTACCCGCAACGAACGCTAGCATTACAGGCGGGGAATCAGACGAGGGGCAGCAATTGGAGATTGTAACACTCCTTGGCTTCGACGCGATTCCCGCAATCCTGAGTCCCGACTTTACCACGGCTGACGAGGCGGAACGCTGGATGGAGCCTGACGAGCAAGTGCTGGGGCTTTCCATCAGCGGGGACAACAGGGCATACTCTGTCAGAATGTTGAGCAGGCACGAAATCGTCAACGACGTGGTGGGCGGCGTACCCGTCGCCGTTACGTGGTGACCGCTCTGCTTTTCGGCCATCGTGTATGGCCGTGAAATCAACGGAGAGTTACACACTTTCGGCGTATCCGGCAAGCTCATCATGAACGCGCTGGTGATGTACGACCATCAGACCAGGACGCTGTGGAGCCAGTTCCTGCGAAAAGGCGTCAAAGGGCCTCTCGTCGGAGTAGAGCTAGAGGTTATCCCTGTCACACAGACGACATGGGCTGGCTGGCGAGAGCTTCATCCTGACACTCAGGTGCTAAACAAGCGGGGCCGCTATCAGAGCGACAATTACGAGGGTTATTACCGCGATAGCTCGGCTGGTGTAATTGGCGAGACCATTAACGACGACAGGCTCGACCGTAAAGAGCTGGTCGTGGGGGTAGATTTCAAGGGCGATACCAAGGCATATCCATTCAGTGCGCTTGAGGGACAGCCTATCGTAAACGATTCCGTTGCGGGGCGTAGCATCCTGATATTCTTCGACAATAGCACCGACACGGCGCTGGTGTTCGACCGGAAAGTGAACGGAAAAACCCTAACGTTTCGCGTCGAAGGCGAGCCTTCGGGAATACAGACAATACTTGTGGACAACGAGACAGGCTCCAGATGGCTGGCGTTCACAGGTCGCGCTATAGACGGCGAGTTCAAAGGCGAGACGCTGAACAGAGTGTTGTCCCATCTCTCTTTCTGGTTCGCATGGACAGACTGGAATCCCGACACGGAGCTATACACTGGCTAGGCATAGCTTCAACTCATCCCTCCGTGGAAAAACTCCACTAGTCAAAAAGGCTGACCTGTCAATCAGCAGACCTCCCGATGACTTCCCAAAGCACTCATGTTACCGTTAACATTATGTTCAACCCGTGATGGTTGGAACAAACCCCGACCAATTAACGTCTATAGTTATAAGACTGCTCCCCACAGAATCTTTTATTTTTATATAAATAGCCTTCATACTTTTAATGGCATTTTCACGCCATAAAAAGGGGTAACTTGTGCCAGTATGTTCAAACCCGTGACGGGGGAATTTGCGCAGATTGAGGATGAGAATTTGAAATCAAGAATGTGGATTGTGTTCGCTATGGTGGTAAGCATCGCGGCTTTTGCCGCCGTAGCATGCAGCTCGGAACCGGAAGCCGCGACCCCAGAGCCAACGATAGCTCCCAGAGCCGGTGCGATAGAGGGCATTGTCACCGGGCCTGATGGCAAACCGCTCGCTGGTATGCGCGTGGGTATCGAGAGCGGGACAGTGCCTGCCCCTGAGATTGCGCCTGAGACCGACGTACAAGGGCGCTACCGTCTCGGAAGCGTCCCACCCGGCGTGTTCAACGTAGCCGTGCATGACAGGGATGGCAACAGAGTTGGCCTGGAGAGCGTCGAGGTAAAAAGCGAAGAGACCTCGACACTGGACTTCTCGATTTCAGCACAATCGGCATCAGCCTCAACGCTTACAACCGGAGCAGTCGCCGTCGACTTCGAAACGTGCGAGGGGTTCCTCGACGAGCCACCGCCCAATATGGTGTCCAGCACGATTGAGGCTACGGAGTCCGGGCAAGGGGACAATCCCAACATAGTCAGCATTTGTGTCGTCTCGCACCAGACGCTTGATCGTTCCAGAGCGTTAACCCTGACCGTTATCAAGTTCGACTCGATTGGCGCGGCGGAATCCAATTTTGAGCTTTTGCGCGACAGTTTTTCTGGCGACGTAACTGAGGGCGAAGTGGGACCAAATTCGATCACGGCCGTCGTGAATTCAGCGGGCCTGGGCAGCTTCGTGGTGATTCAGAATGGTGTCCACTTGATTAACCTTCACACGGCCATGCCGGAAGGCGAGACCCCGGTGCGGAACGTTGACGAGCTTGCCAGCCTGGCTCAGATGGTTAACTCAAAGCTACCCTAGCGCGTGTCGAATCAGGAGACGTTGAATGCGTAAATTCTTTGTTACGGTTGCCATCGGGGCGCTTTCAATTGCGGCCCTAGTGGTTCAACGTTTTTGTATTGATGGGTAGAGTGACTTTAGCTTGATGCGCGCATCCTCGGTAGTGAAGCGCCAATCCACTCGTATCACATCCCGGTTGCGTTGATTCTGCCAAGCATTGACCTCGCCGCGCAGGATGTCTTGATTGGCAATCCGTCGGTCCAGGCACTGTCGAGCCAGCACACCGATCTCTATCTCCGCCATATTCAACCAACTCCCGTGTTTGGGAGTGTAGTGTATCTCCAGTCGCTCAGCTATACGCCTCGCCTCAGCAGGCTCGAATGCCTCGTATAGCGAGGACAGCTTGTGAGTGTTGAGATTGTCCATTACCAGCACGATCCGGTCTCTGTCAGGGTAGTCCTCGTCGACCAGTTTCTTTATCACATGCGCCCAGTCCACCTTCGTGCGACGCTCTCTGACCTCGACTCGGCGCCATCCGTCCAACGGTACAAACAGCATGAACAGGCTGCTCACTCCATTGCGCTCGTATTCGTAGTCGTATGCCGCCGATAAGCCGGGCGCTGCGGGACGCGGCACTCGCGTCTCCTTGACTTGCTGTTTGCTCGTCTCATCCATGCACACCAGAACCTCATTCCCATCGTACGGCCGTTGGTAGACCTCCAGTACGTCTTCCATCACGTCTTCCATCGCGCACACAAACTCCGCGCTCTGACCGGGCGGGATGCACCAACTCTGCTTCAGCCACGGCTTCAGTTCGTTTTTTTTTAAGCGCCTGGCGAACCGTCTCGGTGCTAATGGTCCCGACTATCTCACACTCGACCAACTGGTCAGCCAACAGCTTCAGGGTCCAACTGGCACGCCCCTCCGGCGGTTCCCCGCAGGCCATCGCTATCAACCGTGCTTCACCTTCGCCGTCCAGTCTCTTTTGACGCCGACGCAGTTGCTTTTTGCGATTCAGCGCAGACTCGACCCCCTCCTCCACACAGCGCTTGCGTATTCGCTCGACCGTTGACTGTCCCACACCGAGCGCGCTGGTGATGTCCGCGTCCTTCATTCCCCCGTCCGAGCGTGACTCATCGCTCATCAGCAGAATGCGCGCATGGGTCTGTTTGTACGCCGCAGCCCGACCGCGTGAGACCAAGGCGTTGAGTTCCTGTTGTTCGTCGGTAGTCAGTCTGATACGGTACTTCTTGGTAGACATCATGGTTCCTCCTCGGTTCAACGTTACGATTGAACCCCCAAGAGGAACAATGACTATCATGGTATTCATTTCAATGATGTTGGACCACTAGCCTGTAGCGCGGCGTCTGCGCCGTCTACAGAAGAGTCACCAACGCCTGTTCCTTCAGACAATTCGGACTTATTGCGTCTGGTTGAGCGGGTGTTCAGTGGCCCTCACCTTACAAAAGCTCTCACAATCCTCCCAGGGCAGTTGCCGCCAGACTTCGATCTCACTCTGCCAGAAGGCAGCGAGGTTGTCGGAAGCGTCTTCATAGCAACGCAGGACGGGGACACAACACAGGTATTATTGGATGTCCCCGGCGAGCCTGAAGCCGCGTTTTCCAGCATAGCGGATGCTCTCGCGGGAAATGGTTGGCAGAGCCGTGACGAGTCCCGTGGAGTAGAGGGCGGCGGCTTCGTTTCCAGCCCTCTCGGTCAGTTTAGCTTCGCGATCTTTTGCTCGGAGACAGAAGGCGGCTATATCAACGTCAATGCTTTTCCGCTTGGAGATGGCTTAACTGACCTGCGCCTCAACCTACAAACCAATGTCGAACACTCGCCCTGCGACATGGAGTTGGAGCAGCCGAGGAGAGTCGACAATAGCCGTAGTGATAATCTCTTTCCGCCTCTCACTACCCCTCCGGGAGTCCAGCAGTCTGGAGGCGGAAGCGGCAGCGGGACCAGTTCAGGCGGACGGCGTAATTTCCACACTGAAGCTGAGCTAGGCGGGTCAGTCAGCGCAGAGCAAGTCGAAGCGCACTACCGGGAGCAACTGACAGAGGCCGACTGGACACTGCTCGACAGCAACACAGCAGGGCCTCCGGCCTGGAGCACCTGGCAGTTCACAGACGACAATGGAGAGGCGTGGGGAGCAATGCTCCTGATTCTAAAGAGTCCTGGGGCTGAAGACAGCCTGTTCGCATACCTTCGAGCATCAAGATAACTCAGGAGTTCCTAACAAAGCCTATCTCATTATCGTCTTCACTAGCTTGATTGGGGCCGCGCTACATCTCTTCGATCAGGCGGCTGCAACGCCTGATCGAAGCGGGAAGGCAGCATTCGTAGAAGGCTCAGCGGAGTATTCTTGAGGCCGCCACCAGCAATACGATTACGACGATGAGAACGATTGCCCACCAGCGCAACGTGCTTTTCGGCATACGTTTAAGCCGTCGTCGTTGCGCCATTCTCCTGCGTCTGCGGCGCGCGCTCACAACAAGCCTGCTCTACGGATCAAACACTGGCGATGCATGCCGATGAAAGGCAGAGTCCTATTCTGGAACCGGAAGGCTCGGCGGCGGCGGCGGATTCCTGTCCCACAGCCATTCGATGCCTTCGTTTTTGAGGGTTTTGATGACGTCCTTCCTTCTGAGAACATGAAGCACGTATTCGATGATGTCCTCGGCGCACTGGTCGCAGTAGCCATATGAGCTTTTCAGGCGGTTGAATATGGCGCGCCGTTTTCGCGCCCACTCGACCTTTTCTCTCTCCGGCTTTGGCTCGCTAAGAGTATTTTGAAGCTTCTTGTCGTCGGGGAAAAGACGGTCTTCGATGGCTTTTCTAATGCGCGGCTCACTGGTGTAGTCGAACTTCAGCCCTCGGCGCTTCCACATCGCGAAAATCTTGTGAAGCTCGCGTCGGAACTCACCCTTGGAACGCTCGTTAACGTCCATGTGGCGTTCCATCTCTCGCATGAGAGGCTCGTTGAATTCCCGCTCGGCTCCGGTGGTCTCATCGCGCAAAGGTTGCCCCGTGCAAAATGCAGCCACGTTTGCCAGGTAGTCGTTGTGCATCATCTCGGCAGTCTGCTCGAAAGACTCTTCGAAAGCTCTCTGCACCTCTTGCTTGGCCCGCGCGCTATACTCATCCACAGTGTCTCTGAGTATCTGGATATATTGATCCTTTTCCTGCTCGCTCAAGGCGACATTCTCTTGCCGACCCTGCCACAGGCTATCCAATGCCGCCAGAGGAGACACACAACTTATTTCAGGTGCGCTGGCAGAGGCGCTCAAACGGTTCATCACGAAGCGGGGAGAGATACCCTTCATCCCTTCGCTGGGATGCTGACGCTTCAATTGTAATACGTGCTCCTCACCGCCGCGGTCATTGTAAAGCCGAAGCTTTTCCACCAGAGATATGCCCTGCCCGAACGGCGCTGGCTCAAGGCGTGTAAGCACTGCGAAGACGCTCATCACTGGGAGCGTCAGCGGAGGCACATGCACGCCCTCAAGTCCACTGCTCTTTAGCATCTTCTGATAAATCTTTACCTCTTCGCCAACCTTGAGATTATACGGTATCTGGATGGCTATTATCCTGTCTCTCAGGGCCTCGGAAGACTCGTCGTGCAAAAAGGTCGTGAAGTCACCCTCGTTGGAGTGACCGATGATGATTTCGTCGGCGTAGACCGAACCAAACCTCTCCATCTTGATAAGCTGTTCCTGGGCAAGCCCCAACAGTGTCGTAAGCAAATGCTTGTCGCCTTTGAAGATTTCTACAAACTCCATCAGGCCCCGGTTTGCCACGTTAAGCTCGCCGTCCATGCGGTACGCCTTGCCAGCTACCTCAAGCCTGTCGCCTTCAAGCTGGGAAGTGTCCATGCTTCCAACGAGCAACGAGGCATCTGTCGGGTTGGGGTTTGTCGCAACGTAGTAGCCTATTCCGACAGCTTCCTGTTCGGAGAAAACTACACGAACTATCGGCACCTCAGAGATTCTGCCCTGATACTGGACGCGAACCATATATCGGCATTTGGGGCAAAGGTCGCCTTCGATGTACAGGTTATGGTCTCTCATGAGCTTGGGCCGCAGTTGGTGCGGAATTAAATGCAGGGGTTCCTCCTGCATCGGGCATCCTTTGATGGCATAAATGGCCCCGTCGTCCGTGCGGGTAAATCGCTCCATCGCCTCTTTCATCAGGGCGACGATAGAAGACTTTCCGCCGGCGGGCGGCCCCAGAAGCAGCAAGATGCGTTTGCGTATCTCCAGCCTGCGCGACGAAGACGCGAAATACTGAACAACCCGCTCCAACACCTCATCCATGCCAAAGATTTCGTCTTCAAACAGCTTGTAAATAGCACCGCCTCTGGGCGCTTCTTCCACCCCTTCGGCCAGGATAGAGTCATATACCAGCTTGTGGGACAGACGTGTTATCGAAAGGTCATCGATAACACGTTGAAGGTAGTCGGCGAAGGTGCCCTCCCAGGCAAACCTTCCAACCTCCATTTCGGCTTCGACGAGTAAATCTTCCGCTATTGTTCTGGTAATTGTCATGTCTTCCCCCTGACATTCGCTAGGTTGTGTTGACATTTCATCTGAGCCATATGAGAGCACCGACGAAGTTCAAGAATCCCAGGAAACGCGATGACAGCTTGTCAAAGCGAGAGAAGATATGCCGGTAGTGCTTGATCTTGTTGATGAAACACTCCACAAGGTGGCGCTCTCGGTAAAGGTACTCATCATACTCTCGTGGCGTCTTTCGATTTGACCGAGGTGGAATCACAGGTAACGCGCCCCTGCCCAGGATGCATTGGAGAAAATCCATCGAATCGTATCCCTTATCAGCAATCACATGCTCGGTTTCGAAATCAGCTATCAATGCCTGTGCCTGGGTGATGTCGTGACGTTGACCTGCTGTGAGCTCAAAGCGCAACGGGTTGCCCAATCCATCCACGCTCACGTGGATCTTGGTACTGAACCCGCCTCGGCTCCGGCCAAGAGCTTGGGCCGATTGGCCACCGTTTTTTTGGAGGCTCCAGCAGCACAGGGATGAGCGCGAACCACAGTGCTATCACAGTGCTATCAATGATGACATGCTCCATATCGGGGTCTTGCACAAAATGCTGATGCATTCGTTCCCATACACCCTTTTCACACCAGCGTGCGAAGCGCTTATATACGCTGTTCCAGTGACCGTAGTGCTCAGGCAGCAGTCTCCAAGGAGCACCACTTCGTGCCATCCACAGGATGGCCTCGACGTAGCGCCTGCAATCGTCCTCCTCTCCAACGTAGAGGTCTGGGCATGAGCGCAGAAATTCAAGGATTTTCGACCATTGTTCATTGCGTAATTCAGTCGTTGACATGTATCCATTATGCACCAAATGTCAACACAACCTAACACATCGAACCTGATTATCTTCCAATCTTGGGCGACTGGAAGACGTTTTCTACTATTATACGGCACTTGCGCGGCAACGCCATATAGGGTTCTTTTATTCAGGCCGACCCTTTCTATACTGTTATGCCAGTCGCGAGCATCGCCATTCCTATTCCGGTCAAAATGACGGACAGCACCAGCATAGACCAGGCAGAAAAGGACTTGAGCGCCCTGAAAGGAATAGCCAGATAGAAGAACAACAGGATGGCGATAAAGCCCAATAGCGCGGCCCCCAATGTTAACGAGAGCCACACGGTCCAATCGTAGTGGTCAGGCATCTGGCTGGCAAAGTAACCCAGGGCCAGGACGCTGAAGGCTGCTAGAGGAATGCCGAAGAAACCTAACGCCCTGTCATCGAAGTCCCACACACCTTGAGAGGCTACCACACCCGTGTAAATGGCCCACACAATGATGATCGACTTCATAATGGTAACCTGGGCGGCCGTTGCCGCTGCCGGGCCTGCCATTCCTAGTAGCATAGGGTCGATCGTTAGGGTAATCAGTAGGCCTGCGCTTATTGCTGCCATGATTACCCCGGTCGTTCGTCCGTCATTATACAATCCCAGGAGATACCAGGCGTGCGAGAAAAGTGCTCCCGCGATGAGAATAAAGAAGAGTCCCTCCATTTGCGTCCTCCTAGAGATTAGCTACTCTTTGAATAAACCTCAAAGGTGTCTGGAATAACCCGAAAGAGAGATTCAAGGCGAAATAGGCCCGCTTTGATAACTATGCAAAGAGCGAATTTGTGAAACAGACTTATCTTAGTACGCGGACTGTGGCCCACATTAAATACTCGCCTGGAGAAGAATTATCCTACCCCAGAAAGATTCGAGCACATCTGGCCCAATTTATCTAGGTTTGCTACAACACGTAATAGAGGAGTTTCGTGCTTTTCGACACTTCGACTAGCAATGTATCACAGTTGCACTCTGTTGTATGTGTGTACAAGGCTGGCGTAAAGCAGGCTTTGAGTTAGAATCGTTGGCTTCGGGTTGGGCCAAGAGGGTTCTTACGATGGCGGGGGTTGGCATAACAGTTATGCAATAACGCGTAAAGCAGTCAGTGGAGAGATGTAGACTTTACCCCATTCCTGAGTAGTTGAGAAGCAAGTCGAGCATTCGCCCCTCTCCGTGAACGGAGAGGGGACGGGGGTGAGGTCAGACGCTGCCCTTACAGGGCGTCAAGCTGCTGCAGGATGTCAGGAGAGAGCTTGATTTCCGATGCTTCGGCGTTCTTGACTACCTGTTCGGTTTTGCTGGCGCCGACGATGACCTAGGTGATGACCGGCTTGGACAGCGTCCACGCTATCACCAGTTGCGTTGGCTCGCATCCTACCTCGGCGGCGATGGCTTTAATTTTCTCCACCATGTCGAAGGTGTCGTCGTTCCAATAGGTCGTCTTGGCGCGCTGGGCGTGCCTGGACGCCATGTGGCTGTCTTCAGAGGGTCCGCCGCTTCGGTCGTAGGCTCCGGTTAGCACGCCGCCCATCAACAACTGGTACGGAATTATGATTCCCTCGTAACAAGGCCTGTTTGAGATGAGCCCTGGCGTACGAAGGTGGTCTGGAGCGGAGGAGGCCACGGGATGCCGGTTGCTGGCCTCACCGCCCTATCTGCTGCGCTCAGGACAAGCGTGATCCCGTTGCGGTACCCCTTCCGTGGCTCAGGGCACCCGGTGGAAGTTGTGGAGCGGCGCCCTCATGCGGCCGCGACCGCAGGTACCGTCCCGACCGCCCGCTGAGCCGTGTTCTCCATCTCCACCAGGCGTGCATGGACCATCCGCTTGAAGTTGCACGCCAACGCCTTCAGGTAGACGGCAAGCCGCACCCGACGGCCCCCTCGCACCCGCAAGCGCCCGAGCCCGTGGGCGCGCTTCAGCTCGGAGTTCGTTCCCTCGATACCAGCCCTTATGTCATACCGCTTGCGCCACTCCTCGGTGGCCTCGGCCCTCCGGCGTCGCTCGATGTTCACCTTCACCAGGTCCGCCTTGAGGACGTAGGCCCCCGCACGCCGGTCCAGCTTCACTGGGCAACGGGATCGCAAGGGGCAGGGCTCGCATGTTGTCCCGGCAAAGTGGACCTCTACCCGCTCCGGCGCATCCTTCAGCTCGTACTCCTCGATGGACGGGTGGCCGGCGGGGCACACCGTGGCCTGCTCCCCTGTGACGTCGATCTGAAAGTCCGCGGCGGTGAGCGGCGGTGGTCCGTCACCCTCTCCTTCGTGCGAGTTCCCCGGCGCCGACCCCGCCACCGGGCTCACCAGTTCCGTTCCCCGGCGCGAGGCTTCGAAGGCATTGCGGCCCGACCCATACGCCGTGTCGGCGAAGAGCTCGTCCGGTCGGACCTTCCGCTCCGCGAGCCCGTCAACGACCGGCACGCTCACGTCGGTGTCGCTCCCACTCGAGGGGGTCACCTCCACGTGGGTGATGAGCTGGGTGGCGTTCTCCTCGTGGCAGGTCTCCGCCACCTGCACCTCGTACCCCTTCCCCTTGTGGCCGCTGTAGGTCACATCCGGGTCGTGGGGCGATTGCAGCGAGTCGGCGGACACCTGCTTCGGGTCCTTCAAGGCCACGGGCACCTTGCATTCCCCAGCATCGTCGTCATCGTCCCTGGGGCGCCCGTCCTGGTGTTTGCCCACATGGCACTGCTCCCGCAGCAGCCGCTCCAGCAGCCGGTACTCCTCCAGCTGGGCAGCAGTCGTGCCATGGAACCGGTCCACCAGCCGGTAGAGGTCCCGGGCACAGACCGAAAGGCGTCGCCGACCCTCCCCCGTGCGGGCGTCCTCGTAGTGGGTCGCCTCGTCTTCTTCCTTCAAATAGCGCCCTAGGAGGCCCTCCGGAACCCCAGGGCGAAGCTCTGGGTGCTCCCAGCGCAAGGCCCGCAGGAACAACCGCATCGTCTCACAGAACAGGCCCAGCCGGGTGAGTGTGGCGATGTTGCTCATGATGTGGGTGGAGTCCAGCCGTTGCTTTCCGGTGCGTATGCCCAGCGCCTGGATGATCCGGTCCGTGGTCTCCTGGAAAGCCAGCCGGCCACCGTCGTGCTGCATCAGGCGAACTCGGAAGTTGTGGAGGGTCTTCTGGGGCAGGTGGGTCTCCTCGATGTCTAGCCGCAGGGCGTGGTGCCAGAGCAGGTTGAACTCTAGCTGTTCCAGAGCTTCATCGTCGGTGAGGTTGAACATCTCTTTGAGGAGGTGGACCCCGAGGACGGTCTGCACCGCCCGGTTGGGACGGCCGTTGTCCACGCAGTACATGGGAGCAAAGCGCTCCTCGTCAATCAGGGGGAGCGCCTCGTTTCGGAAAACCTCGGCCCAACTTCTCTCCAGGCGCTTAGCCTTCTTCGGCGTCACCAGGAACTGGGACTGCCAGAGGCTCTCTTGCGGGTCTCGTATTCGGAACATCCTCCCCTCCCTCGGCCAGGCGCAGCGCCCACGACCTTTTATTACATTATCCCCACCTTGCCCCAGGCTGGCGAGGGGTTTTTACGAACAAATCAATTATGCTCACCTGCTGGTCTTCGCAGAGAGGAAACACCTCTTGCTCTATCTCTCGGCGGCGGAAGTTGTACTCCGGCTGCACCGACTCGAACCGCTCCATGCCGTGCCTGTCGCTGACCCATAACGCCCGGCATAGCTGCCATGCGGCGAAGTTGGAGCATCCAAGATACCTGATTTTGCCCTGACGCACCAGGTCGTCCAGAGTGCGCAACGTCTCTTCGAGAGGCGTTTCCGGGTCCCAGTAGTGAACCTGATAGAGGTCGATGTAATCGCTGTCTAACCGGCGCAGGCTGCTCTCCACAGCGTTGATGAGATGCTTGCGCGAGAGTCCCCTGTCGTTGACGCCTGCGCCTGTAGGCACGAAACCCTTTGTGCCAATGACAAAATCGTGGCGTTGTCCCTTGACCGCCTTGCCAACGACATGCTCCGACTGTCCGGCATTGTACGCGTCGGCGGTATCGATGAAGTTGACGCCGCACTCGCTAGCTTCGTTGACGACGGCAATCGCTCGCTGGTCATCAACGTAACCCGCCCCGAACATATTTGTGCCGAGGCAAATCCTGGATACTTTGAGGCCCGTGCGTCCGAGTCTGACGTATTCCATTTTGACCGCCTTCCGCGTTAATTGTTGTGACTACCTCAGCGACGCCGGTATCTAGTTTGAGGCGAAACCTGGTCTTCAGAGGCCCGGCAGGCGTCGCCCTGACAGCCTATGAGCTGCGATAGAACCGTTTCCAGGTATGTCACATCGTCCTTAGTCAGAACAGGGTAGAAGTTAAAAAGCTGCTCTGCCCCAAAATTCGTGTCCAGACCCGGATAATACTCTCTTGAGTTGAAATCGTCCAGCCAGTGCACGTACAGATACCTCTGATCTCGAACCGCGTAGTACGTCGGGATTTGCCACAAGGGGTCTAGGTTGTGTTGACATTTCATCTGAGCCATATGAGAGCACCGACGAAGTTCAAGAATCCCAGGAAACGCGATGACAGCTTGTCAAAGCGAGAGAAGATATGCCGGTAGTGCTTGATCTTGTTGATGAAACACTCCACAAGGTGGCGCTCTCGGTAAAGGTACTCATCATACTCTCGTGGCGTCTTTCGATTTGACCGAGGTGGAATCACAGGTAACGCGCCCCTGCCCAGGATGCATTGGAGAAAATCCATCGAATCGTATCCCTTATCAGCAATCACATGCTCGGTTTCGAAATCAGCTATCAATGCCTGTGCCTGGGTGATGTCGTGACGTTGACCTGCTGTGAGCTCAAAGCGCAACGGGTTGCCCAATCCATCCACGCTCACGTGGATCTTGGTACTGAACCCGCCTCGGCTCCGGCCAAGAGCTTGGGCCGATTGGCCACCGTTTTTTTGGAGGCTCCAGCAGCACAGGGATGAGCGCGAACTATCACAGTGCTATCAATGATGACATGCTCCATATCGGGGTCTTGCACAAAATGCTGATGCATTCGTTCCCATACACCCTTTTCACACCAGCGTGCGAAGCGCTTATATACGCTGTTCCAGTGACCGTAGTGCTCAGGCAGCAGTCTCCAAGGAGCACCACTTCGTGCCATCCACAGGATGGCCTCGACGTAGCGCCTGCAATCGTCCTCCTCTCCAACGTAGAGGTCTGGGCATGAGCGCAGAAATTCAAGGATTTTCGACCATTGTTCATTGCGTAATTCAGTCGTTGACATGTATCCATTATGCACCAAATGTCAACACAACCTAGTATCTCCCCGTGTTCGACCAGGAACCTTTTGCGCTGCCAGTTGGCCTGCGCCTGAGTGTCCAGCAGCGGCACAAGCGAGCGCCCATCCACCTCGAAGTATTCGGGGATGCTTGCGCCCGCGAGCGCGGCAATCGTCGGGGCGAGGTCGTTGTTCAACACCATCTCGCTTCTGCTCTGAGGCTGGCCCGACCCGGGGGTTACGATGAAGAGAGGCACGCGAATCGCCTCTTCGTAGGCAAACATCTTCTGAGAAAGACGATGCTCGCCGGAGAACCAGCCGTTGTCGGATGTGAAGATGATGACAGTGTTGTCGAGTTCGCCTGTGTTGGCAAGCTCTGTCACGACGTTGCCGATGAGGTCGTCTACGGCTCGCAAGGAACCGAGGCGGCCCTGATATTGCTGCCTCAGGTCGTCGGTGTTCTCCTCATTAAGGAGCGCGCGATACCTGATGTTGGTCTCGTCCCACATCCACCGGGGCTTATCTGTGAGGTCAGCCTCGTTGAACGATGGCGTGATAGTCTCGTCGAGAGTGGGCAGATGCTCGTGTCCGAGTGTCTATCGGCGGGACGGATGGTGTACTCCCACACGTCGGTGAGATTGCAATCGATAGTCCAGAGCGGCACGTTGTCGCAAATCTCGGTGTGTGGCGCTATGGGCATAACGGTGAGGAAGAATGGCTCGTCGCCCGCGCTCTCCGAAATGAATTCGACGGAGCGCTGCGCAAGAACGTCAGTCTGGTAGTTATCTCGCCAGTCATCAACAACCTCGACCTCAACAAGCTGCCCGTCGCGCACCTTCCTGATGCGTCCATCGCTTCCGTAGACTGAAATGAGGTCTTCCTGATTATCGTATATGCTGTAGTTATAGACGCAATAAGTGCCAAAATCCAACAACCCCTGCCAGTCGTTCCATCCAACGGGAACGCGATCTTTGGCGGTGTTGTGGCCCTGGCCATTGAGGTATTTGCCAATGTATCCGGTGCGGTATCCGGCGTTCTGCATCCAGACGGCGATGGTTTCGTTCTCGCCTTCGAAGTCGCCGTCAAGCTCGCCGTCGCCGTATAAGTCCCACCATAGGACGCCTCATCCGCCGGAGGAGACAAGGTTTGAGATGACTTTGTGGTTGTGCGCGTACTGGCCCGTCAGATACGTTGCCCGCGAGGGGCAGCACAATGGATTGGACACAAAGGACTCCGAAAAGCTAGTGCCTTTGTCGAGAATATGCGTCTTGAAATTCGGCATGAGGCCCGCGTTCACCATCAAGTCGAGCGACTCCACGTCCAGGTCATCAAGCATGATGACCACGACATTTGGGGGAATACCTTCTGCCTGAGCAGCCGCGTCGCCAAGATGAAGCAACAATGCGATGCCAATGGCAACCCCTGGAAGAACAGCGCCGAGAACTGCCCTCCAGAACATTCTCATTGTCCGCAGCCTCCTCATGGGCTGCCTCCGTCTTCGAGACTGCGGCAAGCGTTTCCTATACAACCCGCTAGCTGCGCGACCTGCCTGTTCAGGTATATCTTGATGTCCTCCGGCAGGTGGGGATAGAAGTTGTAAAGCTGCTCCGCGCCGGATGGGGTGTCCAGCCCTGGGTAGAACTCTCGCGACTTGAACTCGTCCAACCAGTGCACATACAAGAAACGCTTATACCGAATACCATAGTATGTAGGCATTCCCAGGTTGGATTTTTTAGTTTCCCAGTGTTCGACCAGAAATCTCTTGCGCTGCCAGTCGGCTTGCGGCTGAGCATTCAGCAGTGGAACAAGGGAACGTCCGCCCACGTCAAAGCTCACTGGGATGCTCGCGTCTGCTAGATCGGCAATCGTTGGCGCGAGGTCATTGTTCAGTACCATCTCGTTTCTGGTCTGAGGCAGGCTCGACCAGGGCGCTGCGATGACGATCGGCACTCGAATTGACTCCTCATAGGCGAACTTCTTCTGGGTCAGGCGATGCTCGCCACTGAGCATCCCGTTGTCGGACGTGAAAACGATGACGGTGTTGTCTAGCTCTCCCACGCTGGCAAGCTCTGCTACCACGTTGCCGATGAGGTCGTCCACTGCCCTGAGCGAAGCGAGACGGTCCTTGTATTGCTTCCTCAGCGCGTCGATGTCCTCCTCGGTCATGAGAGGACGATACTTGGGGCTGGCCTCATCCGACATCCACCGAGGCTTGTCATCGTAATCCTCCTCGTTGAAAGACGCCGCCATCACGTCTTCAAGCGAAGGTAATATGCTCGTGTCCGAGTGTCTGTTTGCGGGTCGTATCGTCAGCTTCCACATGTCGGCGAACGATATGCCGCCCGACGCCCACTCAAACGGAATGTTGCCGCATAGCTCCACGTGCGGGGCCAGGGGCATTATGATGAGGAAGAATGGCGCGCCCACTTGAGCGCTGTCTGATATGAATTCAACGGAACGCTGTGCCAAAACGTCGGTCTGGTAATTGTCCGTCCAACTGTCGACGGGGACGACTTCGATCAACTCGCCATCGCGTACACGCTTGATCCGACCATCGCCCGTATATACGGATATGGTGTCATCCTGACTGTCATAAATCGAGTAGTTGTACATGCAGTACGTTCCGGGGTCTAGCAGGCCTTGCCAGTCGCTCCAACCGGGGGGTACGTAGTCAATAGCGGTTTCTTTGCCATATCCGTTGAGATACTTGCCAACGTAACCCGTGTTGTATCCGGCGTTTTGCATCCAGACGGCGATGGTCTCGTTCTCGCCCTCGAAATCCCCGTCTAGCTCGTCGTCTCCGAACAAGTCCCACCACAGGATTCCGTCGCCGCCGTCTCCATAGGAGCCTTTAGGTAAGGTGTTGCCAAGGACTTTGTGGTTGTGGGCATACTGGCCTGTCAGATACGTGGCCCTTGAGGGGCAGCACAAGGCGTTGGTAACGAAGGTCTCGGAAAAGCTGATGCCACGGTCGAGGATGTGCTCTTGGAAATTTGGCATAAAGCCTGCCTCAACCATCAGGTCGAGCGACTCCACGTCCAGGTCGTCCAGCATAATGACCACGATGTTTAGATGCTGTATAGCCTGGACTGGCGCGTCGCCTGGATGCGGAAGCAGGGCAAAGCCGATAATGGCTCCGAAGAAAATCAGCCGGAGGCTTGCCCTCCAGATCGGCCTAAAAATAGGGCATTATATACTTGCCTTCGCAAGCTGTAGCTGATAGACTTGGGTTGTACTCAGAACACAGGAGCCAATCCAAATGGTAGACAACAGCGGGACCACCATCAGCGCATACGAGTTTTTCAGGAGATTCCCTAACGAAGCCTCGGCCATCGAGTACATTGAAGGTCTCCGTTGGGCCGACGGAATGATCTGCCCACATTGTGATAGCCAGCGTACCGGACGCATGAAGGACTCCCAATACCACCAGTGTAAGGGCTGCCGCAAGAAGTTCACCGTTAGGACTGGGACGATCTTTGAGCGATCCCACATTCCCCTGGATAAATGGCTGTACGCCATGTACATCCTGGAGACTGCCCGGAAAGGCGTCAGCAGCCTCCAACTATCCAAGGAGATAGGTGTCACGCAAAAGGCCACATGGTTCATGTTGCACCGTCTGCGGGAAGCCTGCGGCAACATGGAGGCCGTACCGATAGAAGGTGTGGCGGAGGTTGACGAGACCTACATCGGAGGCAAGGAACGCAATAAAGCACGCCAGCAAGAAACTCCACGCAGGGCGCGGGCCTGTAGGCAAGACGGCGGTAGTTGGGGCCAGGGACAGGGAGACCGGGCGGGTGGTGGCAAGACCCATAGCCTTCACCGACAAGGAGAACCTGCAAGGGTTTGTGGCGAGCGTCACAGAAGATGGGAGCGTGGTTTACACCGACGAGGCAGCAGCATACCAAGGCATGAAACACCGCTCCCACTGGACGGTCCGGCATAGCGCCAACGAGTACGTCAATGGCATGGCCCACACCAACGGCATCGAGAGTTTCTGGAGTGTGCTGAAGCGTGGACTACACGGCACCTATCACCATGTCTCCGTGAAGCATCTGGGCAGGTACGTAGACGAGTTCACCTTTAGGCTAAACGAGGGGAACGTGAAGCGGCCCACCATGAAGCGGTTGGAAAGCTTGGTGAAGGGGACAGTTGGAAAGAGGCTTACCTATCAGGCTTTGATTGCCGACTAGCCTTGGTGGGACCGTAGTTCAAAACCTTCTTAACCACGACATCCAGTGTCTTCATGTCTATTTTAGGCGGTTCCTGCGGGACCGCCTCTTTGTTGTCCGAAATCTTCACCTTGTCCATCCTTGACTCGGGCTGTACAATACAAGGCAGCGGGCAACGCTCCTTGCGGGGAGACCGGCTTTATCCAAAAGGTGTTAGCGCACCTTAGTGGGCCGATTGTGACGCTGCCCGTCACCTTGCTTGCCCCTACCCAGGGGACTTTTGCGGAGAGGTGCCAGAGTGGTCTATTGGGCTCGGTTAAGGATCGAGAGGGGTGATGACACACCCCCAAGGGTTCGAATCCCTTCCTCTCCGCCATTGTAGGATTGCAACGCTTTCCCACGACCCTCATCTTAACCAGTGGGCTAGTGGGGACAATAGCTACAGAACCAGAATGGTCACTACCATTGGTCGGGACACTATGGGAGGAATGCAATGGGCTGGCAGTCTTTGGATGTAGAACTACGAGCGCTGGTCAAAGAGTGGGAAGCCAAGAAGCATAAGATCGACAAAGAGCTTGAATCACTTCACGTCGCTATCCGTATCAACCAAGAACGTTCAAGTGGGATTGATGCTAGTGGACGGCGTGCCAGTACTTACGCTCAAGAACTGACAGATGCCATCTACGATACTCTATCGTCTGAACGACCATTGCACCGCGTGAACATATTGGGAAAAGTTAGTGAACGTGGAGTTCATGTTGGCGGAAGTAAGCCGGTCAATTCAATAGGCTCTTATCTCAGCACTGACCAACGTTTCAAGAATTGTGGTAGGGGAATGTGGACATTGACGGAGGAACCACAGGCAGTAGACAACATCCCAGACATTCCAGGTGGAATGGAATCCAAAGTCGAGAATCTTCCCTGGTGATCTATCATCATCGTTCCTTGCGAAGTTAACGCCATAATTCCCCAAAAATAGCCATCCGCTTCATCATCCTATCCTCCCCAATGTGCATACAAATGCCACGCACCCCTGCAAGCGCAGCTCCTCATGGCATTATCATCGGCAGCAATGGCTTGTGTAGCCTCGCCGCTTTGTCTCAGTGCTATCCCTCTGATTCCCTAGCCTTTCTTGAAAAGGGCCGAGGGGCGCTCGATTTGCTGTTGGAAACGGCGCATGAAGCTGGCCGCGACCGCGCCGTCTATGACCTGATGGTCAGCCGTCAGGCTGACGGTCATCATCTCTCTTATGACAATCTCTCCATTTCTCACGACAGGCTTCTGTGAAGACCTGCCCACACCCAGAATTGCGCTTTGCCCTGGGTTCAGAATCGGCGTGAAGCCGTCCACCGTGCCCAGAACGCTGATGGTGAATGTACCACCAATTACCTCATCTGGCAAGAGTTTGCCCTCGCGCGCCTTCACAGCCAACTCTTGAGTTTCCTGAGAAACCTGAAAGATGTCCTTGTCCTGTACGTTCCTGACTACAGGCACTATGAGGCCATCGTCCAGGGCTACCGCCACACCGATGTTGATCTCGTCGAAATACAGGATGCTGCCGTCCGACAGAATAGTGTTGTGTGCTGGAACGCGTTTCAGCGCTTCGGCGCACGCCATGATGAGCACGTTGGCAAGCGTCAGCACACCGTCGGATTCCCCTGAATGCTCTCTACGAAGCCGTTGCGCCTCGGTAACATCCACTTCGAGGAAGTACGAAAGCTGGGCGGTGCTGGCGATGCTGCCGCGCATGTGCTCGGCAACGGCCCTGCGGATTCCCTCCATCGGAACGATTTTGGAGGGCGTGGGCAGCCCCGGCGGAATCTTCGGGCCTTTTTGCGATGTCCCTTGCTGCTCGGCGTGGGCGCGAACGTCCGCATCCACGACTCTGCCGCGAGGGCCGGTTGGCGCGACCTGCGAGATGTCGATGCCCAGGTTCGCCGCAAGCCGTCTTGCTCCGGGAGTAGATGGGGTAGATAGGGTTTGGGGCTTAGGGGTTGGGGGTTGGGGAGTAATCTTTCCAACCCCTAAACCCTGAACCCTAACCCCCATCGTCATCGTTTCCGGCGGAGGCTCGCCCTCGGCAAGCAGGTAGCCCATAACGCCATCCACCAGCACCGTCTCGCCTTCGGACACTATCGGATGAAAGACGCCGTCGCTGGCGGCTTCCAGATCGTAGTTCAGCTTTTCAGACTCGATTGCGGCGATGACCTCGCCCTGCTTCACCGACTCGCCGGGAGATTTAGACCACTTGCCGACCTGGCCCTCGGTCATGAAGTCGCCGAGCCTTGGCATGACTATAGGCGTTGCCATAGGGTTTCTCCTATTCCAGAACCTCACGAGCCGCCGCTACGACTTTGTCCTTGTCCGGCACATACATTGCCTCAAGCGTGCGACTGTAAGGAACCAGTGTATGAGGAGGGGTGACTCGCTTGGGTGGAGCGTCCAGGTAATCGAATGCTTCTTCCGCGACAAGTGCGGAAATGTCACCGGCGATACTGCACCTGGGATAATCTTCGTCTACGATGACAATCTTCCTGGTCTTTCTGACAGATGTAAGTATGGCCTCATCGTCCATCGGAGACAGGGAAAGCAGGTCGATTACTTCGGCAGAGTATCCTTGCGCCTCAAGCTCCTGAGCAGCTTGAAGGCAGACGTTCGTCAAGTAGCCGATGCCTACGAGCGTAACGTCTGTTCCTTCCCTGGCGATGACGGCCTTCCCTATGGGCACAGTGTACGGCTCCTCAGGGACGTTCTGGTCGAAGCGCATTCCCATAAGCTGCCTGTTGTTGAAGACGATAACAGGGTCGTCATCACGAATGGCGGACATGAACAACCCTTTGGCGTTGTAGGGATTGGACGGCACGACGCACTTCAGCCCTGGGAAGTGCGTGAACACCGAGTACAGCGTCTCGGAGTGCTGCGCCGCCGAGTTCGTGCCCGCGCCGATGCCGGTCATAATCGTCAGGGGGATTTTGACCTTGCCGCCGAACATGTAGTGTATCTTGGCGGCATTGTTGACAATCTGGTCTGCGCATACGCCAAAGAAGCCGACGTACATGAGGTCTACGACGGGCCGCAGTCCGGTTGCCGCCGCGCCGACGCCCGCGCCGACGAATCCCGCCTCGGATATGGGCGTGTCGCGGATTCGCTCCGGCCCGAACTGACCGATGAGACCTTTTGTCAGCCTCATGGGGCCGCCCCAAGCGTCCTCTTTGTCCGGGCGGCCTGCGCCTCCTGCGATATCCTCGCCCATTATGATGACGGCGGAATCGCGCTCCATCTCCTGACGCAACGCCTCGTTAACGGCCTGAATGTATGATAGCTGTCTTACGTCCTGTGCCTGAACCATCACTTCTCCTCTAAATTAGGGTTCGGGGTTTAGGGTTTAGGGATTAGGGTTTGGAGTTGAGTCCCTAACCCCTAAACCCTAAACCCTTCAGTACGATACGTACACGTCTGTTGTGAGTTCTTCGTCGTCGGGAAAGGGGCTTTCATCGGCGAATTTAACGGCAGCGGTGACGGCTTCGACTGCCCTCTCATTTATAATCACAAGATCGCTCTCAGCGGCGTAGCCTCCGTCTAGCAGGTGAACTTTGAGCCTCTCGATGCAGTCTCTGCCGAGATAGTACGCCTCCTCTTCCTCTGTCCGGTAGCCAAGCGGATTGTCAGCGCCGAAGTGACCCTGATAGCGATAGGTATGCGCCTCAATCAGCGTCGGGCCTTCGCCAGCCCTCGCACGCCTGACAGCCTCACCGGACACCTCGAACATATCCAGCACCGACTGGCCGTCCACCGTGACGCCGGGCATACCGTAGCCTGCCGCGCGATTGGAAATCGAGCCTCCTGCCACCGAGTACTCGAACGGCGTGGCCTCGGCGTAGCGATTGTTCTCGCAGACGAATATGACGGGCAGTTTCCATATGCTGGCGAGATTCATCGACTCGTGCAGAGTGCCCTGACTCGAAGCGCCATCGCCGAAGAAGACCACGCTCACCTGATCTGAACCCCTTACCCTGGCACTCAGAGCAACGCCCGTTGCAACAGGGATGTTCGAGCCTACGATGCCGTTGGCCCCAAGCATACCTTTGTTGATGTCGGCGATGTGCATCGTACCGCCCTTGCCCTTGTTCGTTCCGGTGGATTTGCCCAGAAGCTCGGCCATCATCTCGTTCAGGTCAACACCCTTGGCGATGCAATGGTGATGGCTGCGGTGTGTTCCCAGCACGTAGTCGTCGTCTGAAAGGTGAGCGCAGATGCCGGTGGGAACAGCCTCCTGACCGATGGAGGAGTGCATCCCGCGAAGCTTTCCGGCGTCGGCTTCTCGCCGTGCCTGCTCCTCGAACCGACGAATTGTAACCATCTTTTCATACGCCCAGAGGAGCGTATCCTTGTTTAGCTCAGAGTGTGTCGTTGTCAAGGCGAATCCTCCCGTCCGACTAGATTTGCGAAAACAGACCAGCCCACTGGTCAGAGCGGATTATAGCATGAAAGGGGGTTAGGGGTTAGGGTCTAGGAGTTAACCTTCCCAACCCCCAAACCCTAACCCCCAGACCCCATGCTATAATGGCCTCGCATTTTCAAGGAGAGGTATGTAAATGAAGCTTGTTTTGAAGGCAGACCGACTGATTGATGGCACCGGAGCCGAACCGATCGCCAAGGGCGCTATTGTGATAGAGGATGGCAGGATAACTCAGGTCGCCACTCAAGATAAGTTGAACATAGCCCCTGGCGAGGAAGTGGACGCCATCGAGGTGAACGGGGGCAGCATCATGCCCGGTTTCATCGAAGCGCATACCCACATCCATTGCAGCGCGGAAACCGACGCCTATCGCCACGTGACTACCGAGAGCGACCAGATGCTATTGATGCGCGGCGTGCAGGCGGTGAGGTCGGCGCTAGGCTCAGGCGTCACGACGATGCGAGACCTTGGCAGCAAGAACCAGGTCGTCTTTCCGCTCAGGCAGGCGATACAAGAGGGCATCATCCCCGGCCCGCGCCTGCTTGTTGCGGGAACGCCAATCACGACGACGGGCGGCCACTGCAACATGTTCGGCACCGAGGCAGACACAGCCCAGGATGTCGTCAAGGCCATTCGACAGCAGTTCAAGCAAGGCGCGGACTGCATCAAAATCATGTCCACCGGCGGAGGCTTCACTCCTGGCACGAACACGAGAGCGCCGCAGTATCCCGTCGAGACGCTTCGTGCGGCGGTAGAGGATGCCGAAAGGCTTGGCCTGAAAGTCTCGGCGCACTGCCATGCTGCGGCGGGCGTCCGCAACTGCGTTGAGGCGGGCATCCACAATCTGATTCACTGCTCCTGGCTCGCCGAAGACCCGATAGACATGTACGACTACGACCCTGCGGTTGTCGATGTCATGGTCGAAAAGGGAATATACGTTGACCCGACGCTCGCGCTAGGCCACCTGAATCGAATGCGGGGACGGGTTCCACCCCCTTCAGGAATGGGCGACCCGGTGAGACGCTTTGAAATCCTGCGCGATATGTGGGACCGAGGCGTGAAGTTCGTCACAGGCATGGACGCTGGCATGACCAACGCCCGCTTCGACGACTTCGCCTACATCCCACAAGTGATGGTGGAGGAAATGAAGATTTCGCCAATGGAGGCCATCGTCTGCTCCACGAAGACCTCGGCAGAGTGCCTGGGCATCATCGACGAGACCGGCACGCTTGAGCTAGGCAAGGCCGCCGACGTTGTAATCGTCGATGGCAACCCCGCCATCGACATTCGCGCCATGCACAGCGTGAACACCATCGTCAGCCAGGGCCGCATCGCCAAGCGCAACGGCGAGCTGCTCATATAAGTCAGGAGAAGCAATGGACTATCAATTCATCAAGCTGGACAAACAAAACAGCGTCGCTACTATCACGCTCGACCGACCGGAGAAGATGAACGCGCTGAACGCAGGTCTTCTGAAAGACTTCAGCGACGCTCTGGACGATATTCATGAAGACCACGACATCAACGCAGTCATCGTTACCGGAGCGGGCAGAGCTTTCTCAGCAGGATTCGACATATCGCCCGGCACATCTCATGAAGAACGACCAAGCACGGCCAACTGGGACGCGACGCACCTTGGCCCGCGCGTCATAATGAAGCTATGGAACATTCGCCAGCCCACCATAAGCGCGGTGAACGGCTACGCGCTCGCGGCTGGCAACGTGCTTGCGATGACTTCCGACATCGTGATTGCCTCGGAGAACGCCATGTTCGGCGAGCCTGAGATTCGCCACGTCGCACACTCGCCCGCGATTCTGCTGCCCTACATGATCCCTTTTCGCCATCTGCACTGGCTCTACTACACTGGCGACATGATCGACGCGCAGACTGCCGAGAAGTGGAACATGGTGAACAAGGTTGTGCCAGCAGACCAGCTACTCGATGAGGCGCGACAGGTGGCAGAGCGCATAGCCAGAGTGCCGCCCTTCGCTACGCAGACGATGAAGCGCAGCATCAAGGCAACGTATGACAAGATGGGCTTTTCCGACGCCTTCGAGCAACACTTGATGCTCCGCATGATGGAGGGCATGACTTCGGACGCCGACAAGGAGGCCCTGAACGATATTCGTCAGGAGCAAGGGCTACACGCCTTCCTTGAGGCGCGCGATGGGCCGTTCCGGTAGTTGCTGAGTCTTGACTTGGTGCTGATATTCCAATCGAATAATGTGGCCTCACGAGACCTCACCCCCATCCCCTCTCCGTGAACGGAGAGGGGTGCCTAAAAACCAAGCTTCTTTTTCCTTCCGTGGAAGGACGGGGTGAGGTCAGTAGCATGGCATCAACCACACCAAGCTATATTCAGATATTGCTCGATTGAAAGTGACCGAGTGGCCCTTTATGGCGCATCCACATCAACAACTCTGATGTGAAGTTCCTCAAGCTGGGATTGCTCGACAGGGCTGGGAGCCTCGAATAGCGGGTCGATTGCGCTCTGTGTCTTGGGGAAGGCGATAACGTCCCGGATGTTGTCTTTGCCAGTAAGCACCATGACGAGCCTGTCGATGCCCGGCGCTATGCCTCCGTGCGGCGGCGCTCCGTACTCCAGGGCGTCCAGAAGCTGGCTGAAAAGCTGGCCGACCTGCTCCCTGGTATAGCCAAGCACCTCGAATATCCGCTCTTGCAGTTCGCGTTCGTGAATTCGGATGCTGCCGCTCGCCAGTTCCGAGCCGTTGCTCACCAAGTCGTAAAGGCGGCCTATGACCTTGCCAGGGTCGCTTTCGATGTACTGCTTGCTGTCCTCTTTGGGCATGCTGAAGGCGTGGTGCATGGCGTCCCAGCGTTCCGCGTCCTCGTTCCATTCGAACAGAGGAAAGTCCACCACGAAGGCGAAAGCCAGCAGGTTGGGGTCCGCGAGGCCAAGCCGCTGGCCCATCTCGTGACGAAGGCTGCTCAACACCAGGTTAGCCATCTTGGGATTTCCCGCCGCGATGAGAATGAGGTCGCCGACCTCTGCCTCCGTCCTTTCTGCTATGGCCTTCACCTGATCGAGAGACAGGAACCTTGAGACCGCCGACCGCACCTGCTCTTGAGTCATGTCCTCAAGCGATGAACTAGGTTCTCCCGTAAGGGCTATGGTGACCAGCCCTTGCGCTCCCCTTGTTTTTGCGAACTCGATAAGCTCGTCCGTCTGCCTTCGGGAGTAAGAGGCGCAGCCCGGGACTTTGAATCCTTTAACGATGCCTCCGCCTGCTAACGCCGACTGGAAGACGCGAAACTCGGTGTCCGCCGCGATGTCGGACAGGTCGGCCATCTCCAACTCGAAGCGCAGGTCTGGCTTATCCGTGCCGTAAAGCTCCATAGACTCCGCATAAGTGATTCTGGGGAAGGGCTTCAGCATCCATTTATCAGGGAACAGGCTTTCCACTAACTCGGTGTATAGCTCCTCGATCAGATTCAGTACGTCGTCCTCTTCCACGAAGCTCATTTCGAGGTCAAGCTGGGTATGTTCAGGCTGGCGGTCGGCTCTGAGGTCTTCGTCGCGGAAACATCGTGCGATCTGGAAATACTTCTCGACTCCGGCTACCATCAGAAGCTGCTTGAGTTGTTGAGGCGACTGCGGCAGCGCGTAAAAGCTGCCTGGATATAACCGACTGGGAACGAGATAGTCCCGCGCTCCCTCCGGTGTGCTCTTGATGAGAATTGGCGTCTCAACTTCGATAAATCCGCGCCTGTCCAGAAAATCTCGGATGAACTTGACTATCCGATGGCGAGCAACAAGGGTCTCGCTCATAGAGGCGCGGCGGAGGTCTAGATAGCGATACTTCAATCGCAAAAGCTCGTCGACTTCGCTTTCCTCGTTAACGTTGAAAGGAGGCGTCATTGATTCGTTGAGGACTACGAGCGTTTCCGCCACAATCTCCACGCCTCCGGTGGGCATGTTCGGGTTATCGGTGCCTTCCGGCCTGCGAGTCACCTGCCCGACTACCTGGATTACCCACTCGTTGCGTAACTGCTCGGCGACCCCGTGCGCTTCCGGCGCAAGTTCAGGGTTAAACACGAGTTGAACGATACCCTTGCTGTCTCTGAGGTCTATGAATATAAGGTTCCCATGATCGCGCCTGCGATGCACCCAGCCAGCCAAAGTTACGGTCTTGTCGATGTGCTCTACGCGGATGTCTCCACAACTGATGGTTTTTAGCAACGTCATCCCTCTCGATAGCAATAGGATGATTATAGAGGTAATGTAAGGTCTTAAACCAGTCCCTCTAAATGCACAGGACAGACAAGCGCCAGAGGAAATTACTTCGATGCTGTAAGAATCCTTTTGCGGCAGGCGCATTCTTTCGCCAGATGCGCTGGTCTTGTCGATGACAAAGACGCAAGGTCATCTGTGAAAAGAGCCCAAGACTTGTCACATAGGATTGGCAGCAATGAGGGGCGAGGCTAGAAGGGTGCGCCGTTCCCACGCTTCTTTGCGACGAGGTTGATAAAGGTTTCTGTCCGTCGAACGCCCGGAATCATTCTTATCTTTGTTCTCAGGAATACTCCCAGGGCCTCTGAGGATTCCAATGTTGCCCAGGCGAATATGTCATAAGAGCCGCTCGTAACAGCTACCCAGTTGACATCGTTCAGTTCTGCGATGTCGGCTGCAATCTGGTCGATTCTATTGGGGTCTACCTGTACGCCTATCAGGGCCTCCGCCGTGAACCCCATCTTCTTAGGGTCCAGCATGGCGACCACTTTTATGTACTCTTCATCAATCAGCCTCTTGAGGCGACGACGCACCGTACCCTCGCTAACATCCGCATCTCTGGCGATTCCTGCGTTAGATGCTCGTCCGTCCTCCTGAAGCATTTCGATAATCTTCCAATCCAACTCATCCATATCTATACGTCCTGCAAGAACAACTGAATGAGCCGAATCATACCTTCAACTATGAATCCTGTCAATATGCTCTTTCGGTAGCATAAACGTCCTTTTATGCAGTTTTCTAGCGCGTTCGAAACACCACGCTGGTCTAAATTGGTGAAGATCGAGGCATGCGGGAAAGCCTCAAACGCCTCATACTGGGCGCTAGGGTATGTTGCCTGACGACCTCTGGGTTAGTATTCTAACCAGCACTCCTCTGCTCTCCAAAGCTCTGATGTGTTCCATGTTCTCAGAGCCTTCCTCCAGGTCAAGATCATTGTAGGAGAGTTTTATGTTGTCTCCTTCGCCGAGGCCTTCATTCTCAACCAGAGGCGACAGATCGTTTATCTGGTTAAACTCAAGCCGAAGCGTAGCCAGACTTGTCATATTGGATAGGGCAAAGATGTCGACTATCTGACTTTCGCCAAGCCAGAGTTCAGTCACATTAGTAAGGTTGGTTAGGGGGGACAGGTCGTCTATCTGATTTCCTGAAAGCCGGAGTTCGGTCAACTTGGTGAGATTAGCCAGAAAAGAGAGGTCGCTTATTCCCAACCGCGAGATATCGAGACTGGTCAGCCTGGTGAGGTTTGACAGGTCTGACAGGTCTGACAGGTCGGTTATCAGGTTCGCTCTGATGTTAAGCGTAACCAGTCCGGTGAGGTTGGACAGGTCAGACAGGTCGCGTATTCGGTCGTAACCATCAAGACTGAACATAGTCAGATTAGTCAGATATTCCAGACCGGAAAGGTCAGTGACCGCAAGATCATCGAACCTGGAAGGGCCAATTAGTGTGTTATGCGCGGCAACGACTCCACTCGAAGAGGCGTCCAGCCCTGTGAGCGTTGCCAGGTCTGCCTCCGTTATCGCCCCTTCCAACTGTTTCAGGGCCACCCTTATGATTAACTCCATGTCTGGATCGGGAAATGTAATGCCTGTTTCAATGGGAGCGGGTGTAGCCGTGACATCAGGTACGGGCGTATTGACTGCTTGCGTGACATCTTGCCCACTTGCCGCAGACGATGGCGTTGGTGGCGTGGTTGTTGGCTCAGCAACGGAGCCACAGGCCGTTGCCAGAACCGTCAGGACGATAAGCACGCTTGAAAGAGTCCATCCTCTTTTTCCCACATCACCATCCTTGGCTATTAGCGACCCTCTCCAGGCTCTTCAGGTGGGCGGGTTCGAATAGCTCCCCAATCGCTGATAGTTCATTCGCGACGGGCGCGAATACGATGCTTTGCAACATCAGAAAGGTTTGACCGCGAAGTAAAAGGCCGCGCCCAGGGCCAACAAGCCCAGAAGGCCGGTCTCGAAAAAAATGTCGACTATTCCAAACACGATGACGATCATAACGGCCGCAAGCACTCCGCCAGCAGCCACGAACTTCAGATTACGCCCTCTCTTCCGGTTGACGCTAAGGCTCGTTCCCTCTCCAACGAGGAATCCAACGCCTACGAAGACGATCAAATACAGTTGAAGCGGAACGATTATCAACAGAAAAAAGAAGGCAAACGCCAGCCCTCCCACGATTCCAAGCGCCAACGACGCCGCGACAGCGCGGGCCAGATGAAGCCCTGATACCTCGAAGGTGGGCAGGCGTCGAGTCTTGGCGCAATCAGGGCATCGCACCCCTACGGCGGCATGAACCAAGCACTGTGGACATATGAGTGTGTCACACCTGCCACATCTGAGATTGGTTTCGGTTTTAGAATGTCTAGCGCAGTACGTTGTCTCCGTCATCTGTAGAAAGCCCCTTGTTCTCCCAGGGCGGGCGGCGTTCCGTCCACTCCTCTTTCTTAGTAACATCACGATCCCATAAGATGCGAGTAAACGCGACTCGAATCAGCGAGCGTCCCTCTATAGGCGGTTCCCAATTGGCTGTCAAACGCTTCAGCAGCAGTATCGGGACGGCTGCCATGGTCATATACACCAGCGCAGGGTCGTTTTCAAACAAGAACACCAGCGGCGGCAAGGCGAGCAAGCAAAGGAAGGTCCAAAACCCTGTCTCGTGGAATACGACGCGCCCAAGGATTCCCAGCGCGGCGGCCAGGATAATGAATTCGTAGAACATTCCGAACCCGAAAATCACGCCGATGAACGTTGCTATACCCCTGCCTCCTGTGAATCGCATGTAGGGCGACCACGCATGTCCTACCACTCCGGCCAGACCAGCGCCAACCTGAACGCCGATGCTCTGGTCAAGTAAGTTCGCCAACACGACGGGCAGCATTCCCTTTGCAACGCAATCATATGTGCCCAGGAAGAAGCCCGTCCAATTGCCAACGAAGGCCATCACGTTCGTCGCGCCCATGTTCCCTGACCCATACTGACGAATGTCTATACCCTTTATATAACGAGCGACGAGGTAAGCAGATGGCACTGCACCGAAAAGGTAAGCGCCTGTAATCAGGAGAACAGCAGTTAGTGTCATCGTAAATTAAGATGATCGCTTTCAAGAAGTGGATACAGGATAAGGCACGCAGAGGGTGTTGAACAGGGCGTCAGGTGGCGAAAAGAAGTGATTTACGACAGACAGAGGCGAGGTTGAGGCATCAGATCGCCAGGGGCAGGTATGTGACAAAGGCGGTCGCAGGTCTTTCTGCAGACCTCTGACCTCACCCCGCGAAATCGAAAAGAAGCCTGATTTTAGGCGCCCCTCTCCGTAAGCGGAGAGGGGACGGGGGTGAGGTCAGTGCCTCGCCATAAAGAACTATCGTATTATTCAAACTACACATCTGACCCAATCAGCCAACCAGAGGCGAAAAGGGTATTCGCTCAAGTATCAGAGGCTCTAGACGCGCGCCTTTTTGAGCGACTTCAGGGCTTCGATGGTCTCCATAGGCGGCCCAACGGAGCCAGGTTCAGGCTCGTCGGGGTTGCCAGCGGCATGGTAATCGGTTCCACCGCAGGGAATCAGCCCAAGCTTGTCAGCCAGCATCGCGAGGCGTTCTGTCTGCTCTGGAGTGTAGTCTTTATAGTAGACCTCCATCCCGACAAGGCCCACCTCTTTTAGCTCCTCAATGGTTTCGTCGAGCGAGTCTACCTCGTCCATTCCAGACCTGGAGGCGGAATAGGTTGGATGAGCCATTACGGGCAGCGCGCCGTTGTCAATCAGAATCTGCACGGCGTCTGCCGGAGTGAGCTTGAGCCGATCAACGTATGCCACGCCGTTTCGACCTATGTACTTGTCGAAAGCGTCCTTTGGATACTGCACATATCCGTCCTCCACCATCGCCTGAGCGATGTGAGGCCGGCCTATGGAGCCGCCGTCTGAGATTTCCTGCACCCTTGCCCAGGAAATGTTCACTCCAAGCTCGTTCAGCTTTTCGACCATCTTGCGGCCCCTGTTCTCGCGCCCTTCTCGAAACCGCTCTAACACGGCCTGAAAGTCAGGACTCTCGTAGTCCACAAAATATCCCAGAACGTGTATCTCGTTGCCGGGTATGTCGGTGCTAAGCTCTATGCCAGGTATGATAGTCAACTGCGGAAAGGAGCTTGCAGCTTCGAACGCCTCTGAGAGGCCTTCCGTGGAATCGTGGTCGGTGATGGAAATAATACGCAGGCCACGCTCGGCGCACATACGAACCAGTTCCGTCGGTGTGAGCGTGCCGTCGGAGCGGGTTGTGTGAAGATGAAGGTCGATTTCAGTCATATTAACTCAACTCTCTGTCAATTCTTACGATGTTGGTTGCTTTACCTGTCTGCTCATCAATATCGATGAGCACGCTATTGAATTTCATGGGGCCTTTCGAGACGATCTTGAGTCGCCTTGGCATCTGTGTCAGGAACCGCACCAGCACGTCCTCCACCTCGGAGCCGATAACCGAGTTGAGCGGCCCGGTCATACCCAGGTCGCTGACAAAAGCGGTGCCCTTGGGCAATATGCGGGCGTCGGCGGTTGGGACATGAGTGTGAGTGCCTACTACTACGCTAACCCTGCCATCCAGATACCAGCCCATCGCCATTTTTTCAGAGGTAGCCTCTGCATGCAAATCAACTATGATGATCGGAGGAGGCTCTGGCGACTCCTCTAACAGGCTGTCCATAGCTCTAAATGGACAATCGAACGTGCCGACAAACACGCGCCCTATCAAGTTGACCACAAGCACGTCCCCTGTGCGGAGAGAGCCTCGCCCCGGCGTGACAGGAGGATAGTTCAAGGGCCGTAGAATCGGAAGATCTGAATCCATGTGCGGAATGATTTCCTTTTGATCCCAGATGTGGTTGCCCGACGTTATGACATCCACGCCGCTTGCAAGCAATTCGTTGGCTGTGTCCCTGGTGATGCCGAACCCGCCCGCGAGGTTTTCCCCGTTAGCGATCACCAGATCAAGGCTCAACTCCTCACGCAGGTCAGGAAGCAGGGATTTGACAGTTTCTCTCCCCGGCTTGCCTATTACATCCCCAATCATCAGAACGCGCAACTGATTTCCTTTTCTTCGCCATTCAAGCAGGCTTTTCAATCAAGACGCCGCTCCCCGGAGGATTCCTCTGAGGAGCGGCGTAAGTTTGTCGCTTTATATCAGGTCGTCCTGTGCAATAAGCATTATTTGCGCAGGTTGATTAACGGGCGTATTCGATTGTACGACTCTCTCGAATAACCGTGACCTTTATCTGGCCTGGATAGACCAGGGTCTCTTCTATCTTCTTCACGATGTCCCGGGCCATTTTGGACGCGGCAACGTCATCAATAGTCTGAGGCTGCACCATAATGCGCACCTCACGCCCGGCCTGGATAGCGAAGCATTTCTCTACGCCCTCGAACGCACGGCCTACTTCCTCAAGCGCTTCGAGACGTTTGATGTAGTTCTCGACGGTATCCCTTCGAGAACCTGGCCTTGCCGCGCTGATGGCATCGGCTGCGGACACGATGAACGCCTCGACAGTGCTCATCTCGTCGTTGTGGTGCTCGCCGATGCAGGTGCATATTTTTGCGGCGATGCTATGCTTTAGGGCTACCTCGGCGCCGATCTCGGCATGAGGCCCTTCGACCTCATGAGTGAGTGCTTTACCAATGTCGTGCAGAAGTCCTCCGGCTTTGGCGGTTTTCACGTTCGCCCCAATCTCGCTCGCCATCATGCCAGCGAGTTGGGCAACCTCTATGGAATGTTGGAGTACGTTCTCACCATAGCTGTAGCGGTACTTCAGGCGTCCAAGAAGCTTGACGATTTCTGGATGAAGCCCTCGCACACCAACATCGAAGACGGCTTGCTCGCCGTTCTTCCATATAGTGTCCATGACCTCTTTTTCGGACTTGACTACCATTTCCTCGATACGCGCGGGATGTATTCTGCCGTCCGCCATTAGTTTGCCAATGGCAACTCTGGCAATCTCCCTGCGCACAGGGTCGAAGCAGGACAGTGTCACTGCCTCAGGGGTGTCATCTATGATAAGGTCTACTCCCGTAGCCTTCTCAATCGCTCGGATATTCCGCCCTTCGCGGCCTATAAGACGACCTTTCATGTCGTCGCTGGAAAGGGGTACAGTGGTAATGGTTACTTCGGATACTACATCAGCGGCCAGGCGATGTATGGCCTGGGCCAGGATATTGCGGGCCTTGTCGCTGGCCTCTTCCTTCGCCCGATCTTCCATATCACGGTAGTGGCGCGCCAACTCGTGCTGGCTCTCCTCCTCCACTCGCCGCATTAATACATCTTTGGCGTCGGAAACTGATAAATTACTGATGGTTTCTAGATGTTGAAGCTCTTTCTGTTTCAGTTCCTCCATCTCGGTACTGAACTGCTCGGCGACTTTCTCCTTTTGGGTCAGATTCTTTTCCCTGCGCTCCATGTTAGTGCTGCGTCGCTCCACGTTTTCTTCTCTATTCGAGACGCGCCGTTCATTGCGTTGCATCTCAGAGCGTCGCTCACGAAGCTCTTCCTCTCCCGAAGAGTGTGTCTTCAGGGCTTCTTCTTTTGCCTCTAGCAGAATGTCTCGCTTCTGCTCCTGGCCTTGTTCTATGAGCTTTGCCGATTCTAACTGCGCCTCATCAAGGCGCTTGCTGAAATCGAAGCTTCGACCGAAGTAACCACCTGCTGCCCCTACTGCTAGGCCACCCAGGACGGCGAGTATTGCGATTATTACGATTTCCACGCAACTCACCTTCCTTATATTAAATTATTGGAAAGCATAGTATAACTATATCCCCAATATCTCATGTTAAAGCCGATTCTACTATAGTGTCAAGGTAAACAAGCTTCCGCAACGCATCACATACGATTCAGGAATTGAGCTGAGGTCAATTGCAGCGACCTCACATGAAGCTTTTTGATATAATATAAGCAACCACTCTATCGGGGTTCCGGTTGCAGTAGACCAAGCCGAAAATGTAATGAGATTTGCCGAAGTCGCCGTTGACGCCCCAGCTGGGTACGATCGTACCTTCAGCTATTCCATCCCTCAGTCCTTGACATTGCGCCCAGGCCATCTGGTGCAGGTTCCTTTCGGCTCGCGTAGCCTACAGGGAATAGTCATCTCCCTTGAGCCTGTACCCCAGGTTCCACAGACCCGTGAAATCCTTAACATAAAGAATCCGAAACCTCTACTCAGCGACAGGCACCTCAAGCTGGCACGCTGGATTAGCCGGTCCTATATGTGTTCCCTGTTCGACGCAGCCGCCGTTATGCTGCCTCCCGGTGGCCGCGCTCGTCCAAAGACCTATCTTACGTTGAGTTCTGATATTTCGAGCATCGAGGAGCTTTCGATTACGGCCCTTCAGCAAAGGATATTGGAAGGTCTTCGCAAGAGAGGCAAAGTAGAGCAGGAGCGCGTCATCAAGGCTTTGGGGGAGGGGGCTAGAACCTCGATCAGCAGGCTTGTGGACAAAGGAATCCTCATTCGCTCCGCCCAACAAAACGCCGCCGCCATCGGCCCGAAGTTTAGTCAGCAGATCAAGCTCGCAGCTGACGCAAGGCAAGCGATGGAAGAATGGCTGCGAGACGATGGTAGCCGTGCTCCGCGTCGGGCCGTGCTCGTAACGCGCCTGCTGGAGGACAATGCTCCACTCCCGTTGACAGACGCACGCAAAGAATATGGCGTCAGCGTCGTTAACACGCTGTTGTCTAAAGGCTGGATAGTGAAGGAGAGCGTTCCGGTAGAGCGCAACCCGCTGGCAGGCAAGACGTTTCCGCAAGTCCAGCCCGCGACGCTCACGCCTCGTCAGTCGGCAGTCGCCTCTGAGATTCGCGCTACGCTGAAAGACGCCTCCGCCGCTCCGCGCGCGTTTCTCGTCCAGGGCGTTACGGGCAGCGGCAAGACCGAAATTTACCTTGACGCGGTAGAGCAGTGCCTGAAGCTGGGCAAAAAGGCCATCGTTCTTGTGCCTGAAATCTCGCTCACACAGCAGACTATCGAGCGGTTCGCGTCCAGGTTTCCTGGGCGCATTGCCGTGCTTCACAGCCGTCTGACGCCCGGTGAGAGGTTCGACCAGTGGTGGGGAATACAGCAGGGCGATTATGACGTGGTCATAGGCTCTCGAAGCGCGATTTTCGCTCCTCTACCCAACCTTGGGCTTGTGGTAATCGACGAAGAACACGAATGGACGTACAAGCAGCACGACGCAAGCCCTCGATATCATGCCAAAGCTGTCGTGTTAAAGCTGGCGGAGATGACGGGCGCAGTCGTCGTCATGGGAAGCGCATCACCAGACGTTATCTCGTACTACAACGGCCTTCGCAAGGAGATTCGACTGCTGCTGCTTCCTGAAAGGGTTCGGGTTAACGGCTCTACGTCGACAATCGACTCCGCTCCCCTAGCCTCCGTCGATATCGTGGATATGAGAAAAGAGCTTCGAGAGGGCAACCGCGACATCTTCAGCCGACTTCTGACGACGGCTATGCAGAAATGCCTGAACGCCGGCGACCAGATGATTCTGTTCCTGAACCGCCGAGGCTCGTCGTCGCATATGCAGTGCCGCAATTGCGGCTTCAGCCTACGATGCGGACGCTGCGACATTACTCTAACCTATCATCGACAGATTGACAGGCTGATTTGCCACTATTGTGGCAACAAGCGCAAAGCGTCCTCCAGGTGTCCCAAGTGCCTGAGCCACCGCATGAGCTACTACGGCTTCGGCACGCAGACTGTCGTCGAGGAGGTCTCACGGCGATTCCCTGACGCAAAGGTCATCCGCTGGGACAGAGACGCCACTTCAGGAGCGAGAGCATACGAGGAGCTTTCGGCGCAGTTCAGTTCGGGGGAGGCGCAAATCCTGGTAGGAACGCAGATGATTGCCAAGGGGCTGCACTTTCCCTCGGTGACCTTGGTTGGTGTAGTGTCCGCCGACGTGGGGTTGAGCATCCCCGACTATCGCGCCGGAGAGCGGGCCTTTCAGCTTCTATGCCAGGTCGCTGGCAGAGCTGGCAGAGGTCTATCCGAAGGCAAGGTCGTAGTGCAGACGTTTCAACCCGATAACTACGCGGTGGTAGCAGCAGCGTCTCAGGACTACCAGAGCTTCTACGGCAAGGAGATGGCGCATCGCAGGGAGATGGCGAATCCGCCATACAGCAAGCTCATCCGCCTGCTTTACAGCCACATAAACCAGGCGTTATGCGAGCGCGAGGCTCTGCGCTTTGCCCGCCTCCTCAGAGAGCAGCGGGAAGCCTGGGGTTACTCGGACATAGAACTGCTTGGGCCAACGCCAGCGTATCCGGCGCGCCTGAGAGGACACTATCGCTGGCACATAGTCCTTCGTGGCCCGGAGCCTCGCAAGCTGCTGGACACCGTAGCCGTTCCCAACAACTGGGTCGTGGACATCGATCCTGTAGCCCTTACTTAGGGGTTAGGGTCTGGGGTTCAAGGGTTGGGGGTCTCCTCCCCACACCCCAAACCCTAAACCCCATAAGGTGTTTTATATAGCTTTGCGATTATTTTCGGCAGTCTCGCTGTCTATTCTGGCCTCAGTGGTGCTGGTCGGATGTGCGGGGGGAGATGATACAAACGAGGGAGATTCGGGGTCTGCCGGGTCTCTGATAATATATGCCGCTCGCAATGAGAACCTGATTGCCCCTCTCATAGGCCAGTTCAGCGAGCTTACAGGTATCGACGTTCAGGTGAAGTACGGCGGCACCTCGCAGCTTGCGGCCACGTTGAGCGAAGAGAGCGCAAACAGCCCCGCAGACGTATTCTACACACGCGACCCAGGCGGCCTGGGAGCCGTATCCGGACTTCTTGCCGTTTTACCACAAGACATTCTGGATACAGTGCCTGAGTGGGCGCGCTCTCCCGAAGGCAGATGGGTTGGCACGTCTGCGCGCGCCAGGGTCGTAGCTTATAACACTGACAAGCTCTCCGAGGAAGACCTGCCCGACTCAATCGAGGGCTTCACTGACCCGAAATGGAAGGGGCGCATCGGCTGGTCGCCCACCAGCGGCCCAACTCAGACGATGGTTACCGCGATGCGCGTCATCTGGGGCGAGGAGAAGACCAGGGAGTGGTTAGAGGGCATCAAGGCCAACGACGCCACAGACTACACCAACCACACGGCTACCGTCTCAGGAGTGGGCGCGGGCGAGTCAGATGTTGGCCTGGTTAACCATTACTATTTGCTCAGGTTCCTCAAGGAAAGCGGGAACGGCTTCCCTGTGCGCAATTACCATCTGAGAGCGGGAGGCCCCGGAAACCTGGTGATGATCGTTGGCGCTGGCATTCTCGCCACTGCCAAAAACCGTGAGAACGCCGAGGTGTTCTTGCGATTTCTGCTCTCCAGGGATGCACAGGAATATCTCACCGAGGAAGCCTTCGACTACCCTCTGATTGATCTGGTGGCGACTAACACCGCTTTGAAGCCGTTATCGGAAATCCAGAGGCCCAACATCAATCAGGCGCTCCTCGGCGACATCAAGGGCACAGAGTCGCTAATGAGGGATGTCGGAGTTATTCCTTGAAAGTCGGCATCGCCCGCTCTGCCAGCAGCTTTACGGACTCAGCTTCGTGACCATAGGGGAACACAAGCATGAACTGCTCCACACCCATGTCTACGTACTGCTTGAGGACTTTAGCTATTTCCTCCGGCACGCCGATAGCTCCACGATAACGCGAGCGCACCTCATCGACGCTTCTCCTTGACTGGCCTGCCATCTCCTGAAGAATTCGCTCTACGCCCGCCTGGTCGGACGCCGTAACTACACCAAAAAAGTGTGACTTCTTGATGGAGTCGAAGTCGCGCCCGTTGCGTTCGCAGGCGACGCGAAGGTCGTCGAGGCGTGCCTTGTACGTCTCAGGATTGGGGAAGCCGCCGATGTTCACAGCGTCCGCGTGCCTGGCTGTGATGCCGAGCATCCTTGGTTTTGACGCCCCAATCCAGATTGGCGGATAAGGCTTCTGTGTCGGCTTCGGAGCGCAGAAAGCGTCCTTCACCTGATGATACTGTCCTTCAAAGGTGGCCTTCTGTTCTGTCCACATCTTCAGGATGATATTGAGCGCTTCCTCGAACCGGTCAACCCTCTCTTTTCAGACGGAAACGGGATGCCATAGGCTTCGTACTCCATCTCCTTCCATCCCGCGCCGATGCCCATGTCAAGCCTGCCATTGCTCATGACGTCCACGCACGCCGCGGTCTTGGCGAGCACGGAGGGAATCCGATACGAGACGCAAGTGACCATCGTGCCAAGCCGCAGTGTGGTGGTCTCCACAGCGAGGGCAGCCAGCACAGTCCAGGCATCCCAGCAGTTTTTCTCCTCCGAATGGTCGTCCAGAAACAGGTGGTCAGAACACCACAGGGAGTTGAATCCCACCGACTCGCACAGGTGGGCGAGATCACGAATCTGCTCGTAGCTAAAGCCAAACTGCGGCTCGATTTGCAGGCCAAACTCAACCATTTTCCACCTCGTTGATTGGTTGGTACTCTATGAGATAGGGAAAACCAGAACAGCAGGCACTTTAGCATAGACGGCGGCTGTTGCCTATACGCCGCCGGTTGACGGTGGAAATTACGCACTGCTACACTCGATTGCAGCAGTAGTGATGCATGGAAAATCACAGGCCGACCTTATCCAAAACTGGGCATAGGAGAGCATTGAAGCGATGGAGCAATTGGAGCTAGGCAATACAGGCGTTATGATACCGGAAATCGGCCTGGGAACCTGGAAATACACAGGCGGGTCGGAACCCCTGCGACTCGGCATTGAGCTAGGGGCGTTTCTCATCGATACGGCGGAGATGTACAAGACCGAGGATGCGGTTGGACTGGCAGTCAAGGGCATCCGCGATAAGGTATTCATCGCCACCAAGGTTCTGGGCAGCAACTTGCGTTACGACCAGGTGATACGCGCGGCGGAAGGCAGCCTCCGCAAGCTGGAAGTAGACTGCATTGACCTGTATCAAATTCACTGGTCTAACTCCAGCGTCCCAATCAAGGAGACCATGCAGGCTATGGAGGCTCTGGTAGATTCAGGCCAGGTCAAGTACATAGGTGTCAGCAACTTCTCGGTCAGAGAGATGCAAGAAGCTCAGGCCGCCATGACCAATCACCCGATTGTCTCAAACCAGGTGTTGTACAGCCTCAAGAAGCGCGAAATCGAACGGGACGTGCTGCCTTATTGCCAGCAGAACGACATCACCGTGATGGCCTATACGCCGTTGGGCGACGGCTCGCTGGTGCGCCGACCCCGCCTCATGCCAGACCGGGGAGCAAAGGCGTTGCAGCAGGTGGCCGCCGACGTGGACAAAACGATGGCACAGGTCGCGCTGAACTGGTGTACTGCCCATGCCAACGTCATCGCCATCCCAAAGTCTAACAGCCTCGCCCGTACAAGAGGAGAACTGCCTTGCCTCCGGGTGGCGGCTGACTCCTGAGCAGATGCGCATCCTTGACGAAGCCTTCGTTTAGCATTGGATTTTAACCTGGGTATGAAAAGGAGGCAAGTTGTGAGAAGAATCCAAAGTTTTATCGAAGAGGTTACTGATTATGTATTGCTTCCCCTGGCCCTCATTGCAATCATAGTGGTAGGCAGCCTCTATTTCTACTTTTCCGTTGGGGATATACCTAGAGTGGCGGTGCTACCTTCCGATGTTACTCCAGGCACTGTTGAAGTCGTGACGGACCATCAGATTTTCAAGGACTTACTTCAGACTGTCATAGCAATAGTGGCTTTGGCTTCAGGAGCAGCCGGAGTTGTGGTCTATCAAATTCTGCTCAGGAATATTACACGTCGAGCAGAGGAAATGGCGGTGATTAAATCCCATCAAGCTATGGCATCTGCGTTCAATAACATCGGTTACGGCTATTGGCAACAGTTTGAGAGATCTGAAAGTCGTGCAGATATGGAGACTGACCTGAAATTCCTAGAATTGGCTATAGAGAATACTCATGGTGCTTATGCCAATTTTGGGATACATCTAGGTTGTGTTGACATTTCATCTGAGCCATATGAGAGCACCGACGAAGTTCAAGAATCCCAGGAAACGCGATGACAGCTTGTCAAAGCGAGAGAAGATATGCCGGTAGTGCTTGATCTTGTTGATGAAACACTCCACAAGGTGGCGCTCTCGGTAAAGGTACTCATCATACTCTCGTGGCGTCTTTCGATTTGACCGAGGTGGAATCACAGGTAACGCGCCCCTGCCCAGGATGCATTGGAGAAAATCCATCGAATCGTATCCCTTATCAGCAATCACATGCTCGGTTTCGAAATCAGCTATCAATGCCTGTGCCTGGGTGATGTCGTGACGTTGACCTGCTGTGAGCTCAAAGCGCAACGGGTTGCCCAATCCATCCACGCTCACGTGGATCTTGGTACTGAACCCGCCTCGGCTCCGGCCAAGAGCTTGGGCCGATTGGCCACCGTTTTTTTGGAGGCTCCAGCAGCACAGGGATGAGCGCGAACCACAGTGCTATCACAGTGCTATCACAGTGCTATCAATGATGACATGCTCCATATCGGGGTCTTGCACAAAATGCTGATGCATTCGTTCCCATACACCCTTTTCACACCAGCGCGCGAAGCGCTTATATACGCTGTTCCAGTGACCGTAGTGCTCAGGCAGCAGTCTCCAAGGAGCACCACTTCGTGCCATCCACAGGATGGCCTCGACGTAGCGCCTGCAATCGTCCTCCTCTCCAACGTAGAGGTCTGGGCATGAGCGCAGAAATTCAAGGATTTTCGACCATTGTTCATTGCGTAATTCAGTCGTTGACATGTATCCATTATGCACCAAATGTCAACACAACCCAGAAGGGAAGGGAGCAAATATGGAAAGATTCATATGCGGATTAATGAACAATCTAGCATACTATACCGCTAAGAAGAAGCAAATCTTCAACTCCGTGAGTAGCGAGGACCGTCATATAGTAAAGGAATGTATCAAATACATACAAATACGGTTACTCAAATATCCTGAATATGCTTCCGACTGGGCGGATACCATTGAAACTGTAATCATACAATTCCCTGATTTAGCCTCTTAAATCACTGGGAGAGGAGTTCTATGAGGGGCAACCATTTTAACCTCCATTGTCTCTTCTTACCGTGCCATTATACTAATATATCTGAACTATGTCAATAAGAAATCCCAACGTACTCATCTCTATTCACCGCGTGCTCGTGTGCATCTAAGCTGTGTACATAGTCGCTCTATGGCTGTAATATGAACGAACTCTGGGTGCATAGACAAAACCCCTGAGCGCCAGATTCGCACGGAGGTAGCAGTTGCTGCGTATAGAAAAACAACATGCCGATGAGATGATTGCCCACGCGCTGGAAGACGACCCTAACGAATGCTGCGGAATCCTGGCGGGCAAGAATGAGTCCGTCTCTCGCCTGTATCGCATAACCAACACGGCCCACAGCCCCTACCGCTATCTGATGGAGCCTCAGGAGCAGTTTAACGCGATGCGCGATTGGGAGAGCAACGACTGGGACGCTCTCGCCTTCTACCATTCCCATACTCATAGTCCGGCGTACCCGTCTCAGACCGACGTGCGCATGGCGCAGGAGAGCGGTTGGCTCGATGTGTACTACATACTCGTGTCGCTGGAGGACAAGGCAAATCCTCAAATAAGAGCATTCCACATAATGGACGATGGCGCTATTGTGGAAGAGGAGTTCGAGGTAGTCTAATTTTTTTATAAGGGTTGCCACTCTTATCGTGAATACGGGATTGCCGTGATACTGGGAGTGGTAGCGAATTTACAAAATAGGAGTTTGCCGCTACGCGAATCCACCACAATTCGTTTTGCGTAGTAGCAAGTGAAGTCCCCTCCTTAGGGCGACATCTGGTTTGGATGTAGATTTGGGCGGTAGTGACGCTAACCAGATGTCGCCTCTTTGCGTTATAAAAGAAGATTCCTAGGAAAATGCAGGCCGGCCATCATCGTTACTGGCTTTTCATCCTTACGCGGAAGGATGGGTCAGAGTGGCAACCCATATAAAAGATTCTGGTGGAGGATTTATTGTGAGGAAACTGACAGCAGGCGCTCTTATAGCCCTGGCATTTCTGGCTCTTACAGCAGTTATCGTATCCCAAAGCCTACCTACTCAGGCAAGCGACGAAAGCAGCAAACCTAACGCGAGCATACCCCCTCTCAGCCTGGCATCTGTAGCTAGCAGCGATGCTCCCTCCACAAATGCCATTCCACCCAGGCCACAGGCGTTAGCCGCAAGCGTGGAGGCCGAGAAGCAGCCGTTCATCGGTATAACGATAGAAACGCTGGACGACGGTGGAGTAGTAGTACGCAGCGTTCTGGAGGACGGCCCTTCCGATGGTCATCTGCAAGTCGATGACATCATAACCCACATCGACGGCAACGAGATGACCTCAGTCAGTGACGTAGTAGAAGCCGTAAAAGCCTCAGAGCCGGGAGACGTGCTGTCGTTTGACGTGATACGAGGCGACGCGAGCATTTCAGTTGAAGTTGTGGTGGGAGAGCGTGAGGCCAATTCGGAAGATTCCCGAAGCGAGCGCCATTCCAGCATCAGATACTTGGTCAGTTGCTGCATCTTCCCGACAATTTCGTAAAGGCAGAGCTGATGTGGGACACGGACGATGGTGTCAAGACCGTGAGAGCAATCGCTGGCACAATCGCTGACCTTAACGTAGATGCGGGCGAGTTCAATCTCATTCCAACCGACGGCTCGGACAAAATCTTCTACAAGATTAACGACGATACTAAAGTCATGACTCAGAAAAAAGGCGACCTCAGCGGATTGAATGATGAGGACAGAACCGTGGTAGTAGACGTGACCATGAATGGGGAAAGCGACGTTAAGCTGGTGCGACAGAGCGAGGCAAGGGAGCGTCGCGGTCGCTTTAACATGGACATTCAGATTGGTGGTGAGGGACTGTTCCGTATGCTGCTAGGCGCGCCCGACAATTTCCTGAGAGGCGAGCTTGTGTGGGAAACGGACGACGGTTTCAAGACTACGAGGGCTGTCGCAGGCGTCATCAAAGACTTGGATATAGACAACGGCAAGTTTGTCCTTGATCCAGCCGACGGTTCAGACACAATCTCCTATGAGATTAACGACGACACCAATGTAATTACCAGGAAGAAGGGCGACCTCAGCGGACTGAACGAAGAAGACAGAACACTGGTAATCGACGTAATTATGGGCGGGGAAAGCACCGTGAAGATGGTGCAACAGGGCGAGAAAGTCGGCCACTTCCAGATGCGAGGACATAACGGTGGCTTCAAGTTCCAGTTTGGTCAGCATGATGGCTTCCCTAGCGGCATCGAAGGTCTGATGGACCGCCTGCCCGAGCTGCAGGAGCGGCTTCGTGGCTTGGGCAAAGACCTGGAGCGCAGGTTCCAGAGAGACTTCCGTCAATTCCAGCAGGACGACTCAACGTCCGACAGCAGCAACAGGCAGGGCAATTTCAATTTCGGAGCGCTAGCGGGCAGCACTTCTGACTTCTAGGCGCAATCAGGTATAGACAGCACCCTGCGTCGTGTTTGGGAGCGACTCGGCGCAGGGCTGGCAGGTCGCCTGTATAAACAAGGTGACCTGAAGGCACACAAGGCCCCGTCTTTCCTCGGAAGGACGGGGCCTTCTCATCAACCCGCCGGAAGCAGGTTTACAGACAAGCTTACGACGCAAATTCTCGTTGTGCTGGACAGTGATCTTGGCCCTTTGAACGTAAGAATAGACCTTGCGGAAACGCCCAACGAAGACGGCCTGGACTGGCTATGGCAGCGAATGTACAAACAGGCGAAGCATCATCGCTAGGTAAAGCAGCAATCAGCGGGCTGCCTACTCGCAGCAAAGTCGGCGATATCTGGTAGTGCAGCCCTCGACCAGAACGTGATGAGCGTCGCAAGGGCGTTGACACGGTCGCAAGAACGCCCATAGACTACCTGTGCAACTCCGATTTTCGAACAGCGCGAGCGATGATAACGATATTCACCCTGGCAAGCGGTCGGTCTGGCACACGATTTCTTTGCGACCTGATAAAGCAGAACGCGACTGACTGCGTGTGCAGACACGAGCCGTATTTCAACTGGTTCAATCCAAACATGTTCGGCGAGGCCATCGACTACCATACGCAGGGCAATGTCGAGGCTATCAGAAAACTTCTGCGGCGCAAGAAGAGGGGAATCGAGTACCATAAAGCCCACGCCTACATCGAAACGAGCCACGCCTTCCTCAAGTCGTTCTACACCTTGGCCCCGGACTTTTTCCCTGACATGAAACTGGTGCATCTGGTGCGGCATCCTCTCAGCGTAGCCAAGAGCGAGACGAATCGGGAGGCCAAGCTAGATCAGGTACACTTTCCTCTGCGACACTACAAGGGGATGGATGGGAAGAAGTACTTTCGGTGGTCACTTACGGGCAACGAGCCGATATATCGCAGCTTCGACATTTCGAGCCTTAGCCTGTTTCAGCGTTACGTCATTCAGTGGATAGAAATCGAGAACCGCGCTACAAGCTTTCTGAACGACAACGACATGCGAAGCCAATGCTTCACTCTGGACTCTCCGCGAGACCTGAACGACCCTGAGCGCGTGAAGGAGATGTTCCGCTTTCTCACGCTAGAGACCAGGAACGAACACATAGAAATCGCCGGAAGCCATAACCAGACGCCGGGAGCGCGCACTGTCATAAGCGACGAAGACCGTGAGCAGTTCGCTGAGGTCGTCGCCGCGCTGCCCGAAAGCTACCTCGACATCTTCCAGCGAGAGCCGTACTCAGCCTTCGAGTGGTCGGCTCTGCTAAGGAAGTGAATGCGGCAGGCCTTATTCCTTGGGAGCAGCGACTACCCTGATTGGCTCGCCGCTGAGATAGGCGCGAATGTCCTCTATCACGTCGCCGTAGAATACCCCGTAAGTCTCCTTCGTGACGTAGCCCAGATGTGGCGTTAAGACCGTGTTTTCAAGCCGCCTCAATGGATGGTCGAGAGGCAGCGGCTCCTCGTCGAACACATCCAGGCCCGCGCCCGCGATGGCCTTGTTTTGCAACACATCCACAAGCGCCTTCTCGTTGATGATAGGGCCGCGCGAGGTATTCACGATATAGGCCGAGGGTTTCATCAGGCCCAGTTCTCGCGCGCCAATCAGGTCTCTAGTCCTGTCACTCAGCACCAGGTGAATGCTTGCGATGTCCGAGCGAGACAGCAGTTCGTCTTTGCTGACTAGCTCGGCGTCGAACTCGGCCGCCCGCTCCGCAGTAAGGTTCTGGCTCCAGGCAACAATCGACATTCCAAACGCCTTGCCCACAGTCGCCACCTGGGAGCCGAGGTTTCCCAGGCCAATCATTCCAAGCACTTTGCCGTTCAGCCCTTCGCCAAGGCTGACCTGCCAATGGCCTGACCGAGTCGCGCTGTCCTCCTGAGGAATGCGTCTGAGCAAAGCCAGGATAAGTCCCCACGTAAGCTCTGCCGTAGGACTGCCCAGCCCTCGCGTGCCGCAGACCGTGATGCCCTGATCGGCGACGGCGTCCATGTCGAATGACGCATTTCGCCCCCCGGTAGTGACGAGCAGGCGAAGGTTAGGAAGGCTTTCCAGGAGGCTCCGGCTGAATGCTGTGCGCTCCCGCATCGCCACTACCATATCGAAGCCTTTGAGCCGCTCCACGATTTCGTCTTGATTCTTCAGATGGTCTCTGAAGACTGTAACCTCGGCATCAGAAGGAAGGGCACTCCAATCGGCTACCGAAAGGGCCACGTCCTGATAGTCGTCAAGAACCGCGATTTTCGTCATTTGCTGTCTCCTTTGCTTGCACAAGCTACGCCAGCACGTTCATGCTGTAACGCGAGCTGAGAAGATTGCCTTCCTTGAAACGATTGAGGTTGAGCATCGAGATGTCGACGCTCGTGGCCTGCCCCGTTATAAGCTCGGACATCACGACGCCTATCATCGGCGACAGCTTGAAGCCGTGGCCGCTGAATCCGACGGCGCAGTACAGCCCTTCGATGGCTTCTACCCTGTCGAGGATCGGATGCCAGTCAGGCGTGATAGTGAACAGCCCTGACCAGCCTCCCCGGAACAACGCCTGCGACATATCGGGCATACGTTTAACCAGACTCTTGAATGTGAGTTCGACCATCGCCATGTCAACGCTCTGGTTGTAGTCTTCCGGGCCGACGTACTCCTCCTCGCCAACGCCGACGAGCGTCAGGTTGCCTACATCGGGTCGGGCCGAAAAGTCGTTCACCACGTCGCCCATGATGGGATGTTCCGGTATCAGGTCTTGAGGCCGCCGCAGCATCACCACCTGATGACGCACGGTCTGCAATGGAACATCTACGCCTATCTTCTTGAGGAACTGGGCCGACCAGGGGCCGGTGGCGACGACGGCTATCGGCGTCTCGATTCTTTCCCTCACCGTGACGACGGCGGTCACCTTGCCGCCGCTGATTTCGATGTCGGTCACAGTGGAATCCGTTCTTACTTGCGCGCCCAACTCGCGGGCGCGGCGCGCGTACCCCGTCGTGACCGAATAGGTGTCCGCGTAACCGGACTCTGGTTCGTAAGCAAAGGCCTCGTCGCCCTGTGCCGACATCATTGGAGCTATCTCCTTGACGTCCTCGACGGAGACGACGCTGGTGTCGATGCCGACGCCTTTCTGCATGGCGACGTTTTCCTCCAGCGCGCGCCTGTCCTGGTTTCCGACTATGAGAAAGTAGCCAGTGCGGACATACCCCGACGGGCTGCCGACGATCTGCTCGAAATCCTTGAATATCTTGAGGCTCTCCAAGGCCATACGCGAGGTGACCTCGTTCGAGTAGTGCATCCTGAGAATAGCCTGCGAGCGACTCGTAGAGCCGGAGGTCAGGACATCCTTCTCCAGCAAGACGGTGTTTGTCACCCCGCGCGTTGCCAGGTTGTAAAGTATGCTGCACCCCATCACACCGCCGCCTACGATAACTGCGTCCGCTGTCGTCATTTCAATCACCTGTCGCCTGGATTAGGAGTTTTCCAGCAAGCCCTCGACCAGCTTGTAGTCATTGATGATTCTTGGAATCTTCTGATGGCCCTGCTCCGCGCCTCTTTCGGATAGCCATTCCTGAAATCTGGCAGCCTCCAGGAAGACCACTTCGGACGGGGCCAGTTGGTTATTTATGAAATTCTTGAAGTGTTCGTTGTGCTTGACCAAGTATTCGTCCAGCTTCTCGCCAATCGACGCTTTGTCGGCGGCCAGCCATTGCGGTGTCTGTTCAAAAGCCCAGACGTATCTTGGTAGATTATCGACTATCGTCGCAGATAGGTTGACACCGCGTGAAGCTGCTGCTTACGAACTTTGCCCACAAAAGACTTTGCCAGAGGCACTAGGTTGTGTTGACATTTGGTGCATAATGGATACATGTCAACGACTGAATTACGCAATGAACAATGGTCAAAAATCCTTGAATTTCTGCGCTCATGCCCAGACCTCTACGTTGGAGAGGAGGACGATTGCAGGCGCTACGTCGAGGCCATCCTGTGGATGGCACGAAGTGGTGCTCCTTGGAGACTGCTGCCTGAGCACTACGGTCACTGGAACAGCGTATATAAGCGCTTCGCACGCTGGTGTGAAAAGGGTGTATGGGAACGAATGCATCAGCATTTTGTGCAAGACCCCGATATGGAGCATGTCATCATTGATAGCACTGTGATAGCACTGTGATAGCACTGTGATAGCACTGTGGTTCGCGCTCATCCCTGTGCTGCTGGAGCCTCCAAAAAAACGGTGGCCAATCGGCCCAAGCTCTTGGCCGGAGCCGAGGCGGGTTCAGTACCAAGATCCACGTGAGCGTGGATGGATTGGGCAACCCGTTGCGCTTTGAGCTCACAGCAGGTCAACGTCACGACATCACCCAGGCACAGGCATTGATTGCTGATTTCGAAACCGAGCATGTGATTGCTGATAAGGGATACGATTCGATGGATTTTCTCCAATGCATCCTGGGCAGGGGCGCGTTACCTGTGATTCCACCTCGGTCAAATCGAAAGACGCCACGAGAGTATGATGAGTACCTTTACCGAGAGCGCCACCTTGTGGAGTGTTTCATCAACAAGATCAAGCACTACCGGCATATCTTCTCTCGCTTTGACAAGCTGTCATCGCGTTTCCTGGGATTCTTGAACTTCGTCGGTGCTCTCATATGGCTCAGATGAAATGTCAACACAACCTAGCTTCTTGTGGCCCGTCGTCCCTGAAGACATCGCAAAGTGAAATATAGGCTCGTTGGTGAAGACCTGTTTCGCTCCGTGTTCCACCATTTCCCAATATTTTTGAAGGTCTTCATAGTGGTTGACAGGTACACGCTTCTGGTATTCGCGTACGCTATTCACTCCATCCAATCCGAAATCCTTTGAAAATATCGTGCCCTTTGCGTTACGCAATATCCCACTGAGAGCTTTTTCCTGAGCCTTCAGGAGGTTGTCAGACTTGCGTGAGTAGTAGATGACAAACCTGTTTATCAGAGGCGACAGCACACTCATTTTAGTCTCCGAAGCCGCGTATGACCTTTTTCAGACCCCACTGCGATGGACTTATCAGCCCTTCAGATAACGACCCCAAGTGTAACATCAACACTTGGATTTGTGTACAAGACGACGAAGAGATGGGAGGCCGCCCCGAAGCCTGATAGAATGTGCCTTTAATGATTATCTCAAAACCGCAGAGGACGCAGAGTTCGCGGAGAATTTATTTCACCTCATTCATTCCCATCTCAGTGGTCTTTGCGCACTCCGCGGTGAATTTTAAGACGGTTCCTTAAAAGCAAGTTCGAGGTGTATTTATGGCAGGACTTATCGCGCTGGTCGGAGGTGACGAGTTCAGGGAGGGCTGCGAGGAGATGGACAGGGCCATCCTGGAAGCTACGGGCGTTTCCAGTCCTTCGCTGGTCGTAATCCCGACGGCTGCCGCCGCACAGAACCCATCGATGGCGGCGTCTCACGGAGTCGGGTACTTCTCTGGCCTCGGCGCGAATGCGTCGGCGCTGATGGTGCTAGATGCGGCGCACGCGAATGACAAGGGGCTGCTGTCGCCGATTGATACAGCCGATGTCATATACTTCACGGGCGGAAACCCGGCCTACCTGCTGGATGTTTTGACCAGCTCTCTGTTGCTCGCAAAGCTAGGCGACGCGCTCGATAGGGGAGCCATCCTCGCTGGTTCGAGCGCGGGAGCAATGGTGTTCGGGTCGTGGATGCGGTTCAGGGAGTGGCGGCAAACCCTGGGAATCGCGCCGGGCGTTGCTGCATTGCCCCACCACGAACGCGCCGACCCTGACGTTGTCGCCAGCGAGCTTGCGGAAACAGCGCCGTCGGGCGTCGTCGTCCTGGGGATAGACGGCAAGTCTGCCTGCCTCGGCGGCCCTGCCGAGTGGAAGGCGCTTGGCGCGGGAGGCGTGACCGTCTACCAGGGGGGCGAGTGGCATCGCTACACCTCCGGCGAAGTGTTTACCACAGGTTAGTTCGTCTGTCTCGGCCTATGAAAAATTGACGGAGCGTTCGCTGTTACGCGCGCGCTCTACGATGCGGCCGTTGACGAGGTGTTCGGTGACGATCTCCTCAACGTCGTCGGGCGAGACCGTGTACCACGTGCCACCCAACGACGCGCTGGGGCCGTAGACGATGATGTTGCCCTGGCTTGAGTCGCAAACCTTGTGCTGGCTGGTGCAGCCGACGTTGGAGACGGTGACCTTTTCCAACAGGCCATGCTTGACGAGAAGCTCGTTGAACTTCTGACGCACCGCCGCGCCGTTCTTGTCTCCACAGTGGCGTTTGTCCTCCGCGCCTTCCGAGTTGTTGCAAACGAGTACGTGAGCGCCATAATCGGGCATGACATTTCTCCTTCTTGAGTTTTGCTGAGTGCGTCTTGCAATACGCGAGTCATTGTAGCATTAGCAATAGAATGCTACAAAGCCCTGCCTTTCGCGCAAACTCTGTGTATCAAGTTCTGGACTTATCAATCAGAAGTAAGCGTTCAGTCCCCCCTAGCAGTGCTTGCTGAACGGCGTTGGACGATGTTTAATAATCTGCATGAGCAAACAGCCAAAGTTTCACCTTTCTGTTCTGTGCAAATGAGTAGTGAAAGTAAATTAGAAGGTAAATCATGAAAGCAGTTATCTATCGCAAATATGGTTCACCCGATGTTATTGAATTACAAGAAGTAGAAAATCCGACTCCTAAAGATGACGAAGTATTGATAAAAGTTCATGCCACAACAGTTAATCGAACCGATACTGCAACACTCAGAGCAAAACCGTTCATTATCGGTAGATTATTGACAGGTATATTCAAGCCCAATAAACCGATTTCTGGAACCGAATTTTCTGGCGAAATTGAAGCTGTTGGAAAGGAAGTTTCGTCTTTCAAAGTCGGCGACAAGGTTTTTGGATTTGATGACAAGGATTTTGGGTCTCATGCCCAATACAAAACAATATCAGAGGGTAAGGGGCTGACAACAATACCTGAAAATGTAACATATGAGCAGGCTGCAGCTAGTACTGAAGGTGCGCATTATGCATATAGCATTATCAAGAGAATGAACATCAAAAGAGGGCAAAAGGTTCTCGTCAATGGTGCAACCGGAGCTATTGGTTCAGCGGCAGTTCAGTTACTGAAATATTTTGATGCTAATGTAACCGCAGTGTGCAATACGAACAATATAGAGATGGTCAAATCATTGGGAGCCGACAAGATAATAGATTATACAAAAGAGGATTTTACAAAAGATGACCAAGAATATAACTTCGTTTTTGACGCTGTTGGCAAGAGTTCATTTTTCAAGTGCAAGAAGTTGTTACAATCTGGCGGAGTTTATGTTTCATCAGACTTAGGTTTTATGGCTCAGAATATCTTCTTACCACTCATAACACCGATTATTAAGCCAATGATTGGCAACAAGAAGACCCTATTTCCAAATCCAATGGACGCCCAGATAAGCGTACTTTTTATCAAAAGACTCATTGAGGAAGGGAAATTCAAAACGGTGATAGACAGAAAATATCCGCTGGAACAAATTGTCGAGGCGTATAGGTATGTTGAAAAAGGGCAGAAAACGGGAAACGTAGTTATAACTGTGTGAAGTCATATGGACGCCACCGACTGCGGTGAACGCTTATCAATCAGTAGGGTCGTCGGAGAACACAAGCACCTTGCTTTTCCAGACCTCGAAGGCTATCTTCTCCAACGCCTCATGATTTGGCTTGTCCACCCGCAGCAGCCGTTTGAGGGTTTTTCGCTCGTTATCCTGCATATACCGGCACCGCTCGACAAAGCCTCGCAGCGTATGGCGTTCGCCTCCCATGAGGATGTAATCGATCTTCTCGCCGTACGGGGAAATGATGTTCATGGTGATTTCGCATGTCTTGTCGAACAACTCTCGCACAAGTCGTTCGCGGCTGCGCTCGAAGCGACGCTGAGAGGTGCCACCGGCGCGATGGCGGTTCTTGACGTAGCGTGAATCTGTCTTGGACGCCACCAGGCTATCACCCTTCAGTACCCCTATAGCGTAGCGTTTCAGCCTTAGCAACACGACGCCAATCAACAGGTCGCTGTTCAGCAATTCTCTGAGCGGCGAGACGTCTACGCCCTCGCTCGTTTTATCCGTCGTCTGTGGAAATGGAGGAACGACAGCGATAATCTGATGCTCGCCCATGAACACCACCGCGCCCGTTTCCGACTCCCCTAGCTCTTCAAGCACAACGTCTATTCTGGATGTTCTGAGGTTTGCTGCTGACGCAGGGCTTCGAGGCTTAGTCGAAACTAAAGAGGCTGGCGTGAAGTAAAGCGTGCGCAGATATGACTCCGACGCATCTAGCTCGGAAAGCAATCGCAAGAGCTTGCCCTTGCCAGCCCAGTATGTTTCAGTGATTTGGAGCATCGAACTACTCTACAGACCTGGTGAAGGGGCTGGAAATAACTCCCAAGCCCCTTCACAACGACTCTATTCAGGCCTACTGCCTCAGCTAGTCATCGTCGTCATACTCACTGTCGTTATCAGCGTTTAGTCCTGTCGGCTGCGCTGTCGCCTCACCTGTGTTCCCACTGGAGTCTGTACCAGTTACTCGTAGTGTCAGCCCCGGGGACTCTATCTCCAAAACCCCATTCTCTGTTTCCACCTCAGTCCCGTCGTCCTCGAACTCGAACTCTATCATCTGACCGTTGGTCACAGCAATCGGGTCTGCGATGCCTGACACCTCAAGCACAGCGCTCACCGCAGGAGACGCATCACAGGCGTCTGTTGCCGAGAACTCCACCCTGAAGCGTCCCTCGTCGTCATCATCTTCGTCTCCGTCTCCGATAGGAACCAGGGCCGCAGCGACATCAGGCACGGTGGTGTCCTGGACTGTGACATCCGTGGTGTCAGAGTCCATCGCTGTGCCATCATCTACCTCCAGGGTGACGGTAGTAGTTCCTATGGGGAAGGTGGCAGTAGGTGTTGGACTGGTGGCATCGTCGAATATGATGCCAGTGTCCGACCAGGAGAATGTCAAGGTATCTCCGTCGGGATCGGTGGAGCCAGAGCCGTCGAGGGAGACGGAGGCCCCGCTGGGGCTGGCGCACTCGGCGACGTACGGCCCGTTGGCATCTGCTATGGGGGGCTGGTTGAACTCGTAGACGTACGCCGAGCCGGAGTCCCTGCCGTCGTCGTCGTCGCGGTGAGCCCCGACGATGGCCGTGTCTCCGCTTATGGACACAGACAAGCCGAACTGGTCGGGAACCACACCGTCGGAGGCGGTGAGCTTTTTCACCTCGCCCCAGGTGCCTGCACCTCCCTCGTTGCGCTTGAACACGTAGGCCGAACCAGAGTTAACGCTAGTGCCTAGGTCGTCTGAGTAAGCCCCGACGATGGCCGTGTCACCGCTTATGGACACCGAGAAGCCGAACTGGTCAAAGGCCGCTCCGTCGGAGGCGGTGAGCTTTTTCACCTCGCCCCACTTGCCGATCCCACCCTCGTTGCGCTCGAACACGTAGGCCGAACCAGAGGAAATGCCAGTGCCTAGGTCGTCTGCGTAAGCCCCGACGATGGCCGTGTCACCGCTTATGGACACCGAGACGCCGAAGAGGTCAGAGAGAGCGCCGTCGGAGGCGGTGAGCTTGGCTACCTGACCCCAGTTGTCGGCTCCTCCCTGGTCACGCTCGAACATATAGGCCGAGCCAGATAAAATGGCTTTGTCGTCGTCAAATATGGCTCCGACGATGGCCGTGTCACCGCTTATGGACACCGAGCCGCCGAAGTTGTCACCGGACGCGCCATCGAAGGCGGTGAGCTTGGCCTTCTGCATCCAGATGCCGCCGCTGCGCTCGAACACGTAGGCCGAGCCAGAGCTAAGACCGTCGACGCGGTCCGATCTGGCTCCGACGATGGCCGTATCACCGCTAATGGACACCGAGAAGCCGAAGAGGTCACCGGACGCGCCATCGAAGGCGGTGAGCTTGGTTTCCGACGGCGTGGCTGCGTACACTGCGCCGGAGGCCAGCACAACCACGAACACTGCCAAAAGCATTGATAGAGCCAATACGGCCCTAGAACTTCGAAAAGCTAGCATCATTTCCTCCATTGGATATGCCATAAAGGTATTGCATCGGACGATGGCGGCGCTTTATCTTCAGATAAACCTCCCTGAACCGTCGACTGAAATTGGCAGCAGTCTATCATTTCGATTGACATATGTCGAACAACCCTGCGGCCAAGTCTACCACTTGACCCGCGAATCTCGCCACGCTAGAATGAGATTACCTCAATTTTGAGACAAGGACTACTTGCTTGGGAACCCTATAGCAGCCCTCTCCTTTCTGTACAGGAAGGCCCACACGTTGACTACGTAGCCTCCCGTGTTTTCGCTTGACACGCGGGAGGCTTACATTTGTCTCAGAAATCCCTTTTTCACACAAGGGTAGCCACTCTCACCTTGATATAACAGTAAAGCCTGGAACGAGGGTGGTGTACCCTTATTTTTTCGGAGGAACTTGATCATGGCATTAAAACCAGACCCCGATTTGACAGAGCTTCGCCAACGTATTCGACATTCGGCGTCCCACGTCATGGCGGACGTGGTTACGAAGATGTACCCTGACGCCAAGCTCGCTATAGGGCCGCCTACGGACGATGGCTTCTATTACGACTTCCTGGTCTCCGCGCCCTTCAAAGAGGAAGACCTTGAGGAGATTGAACAGCGTATGAGTGAGGTCATGGCCCGCGACCTGCCGTTCGAGTACAGCGAATACTCGCGCGAAGATAGCCTCACAATGAATTCGAACGAGCCTTTGAAGCTTGAGATAATCGACGGAATCCCGGAGGAAGAGGCTATCTCGACATACCGCCACGGCGATTTCGAAGACCTTTGCGCGGGGCCTCACGTGGAGTCCACCGGTAGGATACCCGCTTTCAAGCTGTTGAGCGTGGCGGGTGCGTACTGGCGCGGCGACGAGAAGCGTCTTATGCTCCAACGCATCTACGGAACCGCGTTCGAGAACCAGGACGCGCTAGACGACTACCTGCACCGGCTGGAAGAAGCCAAACGTCGAGACCATCGACTGCTTGGCAGAGAGCTAGACCTGTTTTCCATGCACGAGGAGGTTGGGCCGGGCCTTATCATCTGGCACCCCAAGGGTTCGCGTATCAGGGGCATCGTGGAAGATTTCTGGAAACAAGAGCATTACAAGGCGGGGTACGACCTTGTATACACGCCACATATCGGACGCTCGACTCTCTGGCAGACTAGCGGCCACCTGGATTTTTTCAAGGAAAATATGTATGCCGCGATGGATATGGACGGGCAAGACTACTACCTCAAGCCCATGAATTGCCCGTTCCACATCATGTACTACGAGACAGCCCTGCGAAGCTACCGAGACCTGCCCATGCGCATCGGCGAGTTGGGGTCGGTGTACAGATTCGAGCGCGGCGGCGTGCTGCATGGCCTGCTTCGGGTTCGTGGCATGACCCAGGACGACGCGCACGTGTTTTGCCGTCCCGATCAGGTCGAGGCTGAGATCAACAGCGTCCTCGACCTGACCTTTCACCTGCTGAATAGCTTCGGGTTTGACGACTTCGAGGTCATGCTCTCGACCCGGCCCGAAAAGGCCGTTGGGGACGACGACCGCTGGGAGCTGGCTACCGAGTCGCTGCGCAGGACGCTTGAAGGGCGTGGCCTGCCATTCGAGATAGACGAAGGCGGCGGCGCGTTCTACGGACCAAAGATCGACGTTCATATCCGCGACGCCATCGGACGCCTGTGGCAGTGCACAACGGTGCAGTTCGATTTCAACCTGCCAGAACGCTTCGGTCTGACCTACATCGGTGAAGACGGTCAGGAGCACCAGCCGTACATGATACACCGCGCCCTGTTGGGTTCTCTGGAACGCTTCATGGGCGTTCTGATCGAGCACTACGGCGGCGCGTTCCCGACGTGGCTGGCCCCTGTGCAGGCGGTAATCATCCCCATCGCCGACCGGCATCACGAATATGCTAGGCAGGTGGAGGCCAAACTGCTCGATGCCGGTATTCGTGTGGAGATCGACGCGCGCAACGAGCGCATGAACGCGAAGATCAGGGAAGCGCAGGTGCAAAAGATTCCGTACATGCTGATCATGGGCGACCGTGAGGCGGAAGCCGACGCCGCCTCCGTCAGGTTACGCTCCGGTGAAAACCTGGGCGCTCTGTCGGTGGACGACGTTACCGCCCGTATCGTCGATGAGGTGCAATCGCGCAGCTAGTCGCCTCAAAGGGCGAAGGTTTATTTAAGGAACAAGGTTATCATGGGGCGGTTTACGAATCGCCCCATGATTATTGCGTGATAGTGACAGAAAACTGGCGAGTTCTTTCACAAAATCACGTGCAACGTGCAACCCAACACCAAAGAATTCCCTATTGCCTACCTTGTGCCGTTATGCTATATTCGATACCAGTCAGATTCTTAATCTGGCTTTAAGTATTTGTATGAGGTGAAAGCATACCTAGAGATTACCGAGTCAACGAGCGCATTCGTGTCCCTGAAGTCCGTCTGGTGGATGATGAAGGGGAGCAACTGGGAGTGATGGCTACGAGGGATGCGTTGCAGAAAGCCGAAGAACGCGGCCTTGATCTGGTCGAAGTAGCTCCGGCGGCGACTCCCCCCGTGTGCCGCTTGATGGACTATGGTAAGTTCAGATACGAAGCGAATCGCAAAGAGCGTGACGCCCGTAAAGCCCGCAAGACGAAGCCGACTAACGAGTTGCGCGAAGTCCGGCTGAAGACTCGCATTGGCGAACATGATCGCTCCGCCAAAACCAGGCTGGTCAAACGGCTTCTTGATGAGGGATCGAAGGTCAAGGTCTCTGTAATGTTCCGTGGTCGAGAGATGGACCATCCCGAAATTGGCATGGGACTTCTCCGCATGGTTGCGGCTGACCTTGTTGATGACGCGATGTTGGAGCGTACTCCCGGATTTGAGGGCAGATTCCTGACTATGATACTGGCTCCCAGCACCGTGAAACCCACTAAATCTGAACCTGAACCCGAAAAGGAGCTTGAGGGTGCCGAAGCTTAAAACCCATAAAGGGGCCGCGGCCCGCTTCCGAATAACAAGCACAGGCAAGATGGTCAGGATGAAAGGCCATCGCAGCCACCTTCGCCGCAAAAAGCCTGCCAGCGTCCGGCGTCTGTACTCCAAGAAGCTTCCTGTGAGTCCAGCAGACGTGCGCCGACTTGAGCGCATGCTGCCGTACGGCTCTCGTTAAAATTCGTTTTGAGTTGCCTAACTGTGGATAGATAGCCTATCTCTTTATGGTAACTTGAAGTAAAAGCCCCGAAACATCAAGGGGCGTTCAATTGAGCGCCCCTTTTGAACGACATTTCGTAATCAATCAGGAGACCCCCATGACAAGGATAAAACGAGGCGTAACCAAGCATAACCGGCACAAGAAAGTGCTGAAGATGACCAAGGGCCATCAGGGTGTGCGCCACACACTGTACAAGCGCGCGCACGAGTCGTTGATTCACGCCTTGCAGTATTCATATGCCCATCGCAAGGAGCGCAAAGGCGACATGCGACGGCTGTGGAACATACGTATCAATGCCGCTGCCCGCGCCAACGGTATTTCCTATAGCCAGCTAATACACGGTCTCAAGCTCGGCGGGGTTGAAGTCAACCGCAAGATGCTCTCGGAGGTTGCTATCCGCGACCCCGAAGGTTTCACGCATATTACGGAACAAGCCAAGGAGCAACTGCAAGCCGCAGCCGCGTAAAACGCCTTCTTTTGACCAGTTTAATCAAACTAATTGGGGGGCCTTTTAGAGGCCCCCCAATTTTTGTTCCTGTGCATCGCTCGATTTAGAGCGAATTCGTACCAACAGTAAGCTAGTCTCGCCTCTTCCTTACCACAAGCAGCCCTCCAGATACGAGCAGGAGTGCGCCGAACGCCCCAAAGCCCGCAAACTATATGAACCCAAGAGGAGGGGCGAGTAGGTTTACGCTGGCTGACTGCCTAGTCCACCAGGAGCTTGATGTCGTGGATGAGGATGTCGATGTCAAGAGGGGGTGTGGACACAACGCGCATGATGCCCTCGCGGTCGATTAGATACACGGGCGTTGAATGGCTTACGAGGTAGCGGTTCTCGATGTCTTGCCCCGCCGCGTTGACTCCATCATGGTCGTGCGTCTGAGTGCTGACGTCTTCCGCATGGTCGTCTGCGTCTTCTCGCGATTGCGCATCAATTGCGGGGTCGAGGTAGTACGCCTTCCATATCGACGATAGCTCTTCCTCGTCGCCAACCAGAAAGGCCCAGTTGTCTGTCATGTCCCAGTCATCTGAAAAGGCATGGGCCTCTTCCACCGAATCCCGCTCCGGGTCCACGCTTATGGCTACGAACGCAACCTCATTGGCGGCGTCGCCCAGCATCTCGTGTGTTTTTCGAAGCTGGCTGGTCACAATAGGGCAAACATCGGGGCAGTTGGTGTAAAGGAAGGTGAGCAGCACCACTTTGCCATCGTAATCGGAAAGGCTCACAGTTTGACCGAACTGGTCTGTAAGCTCGAAGGGAGTTGCCGGATCTCCTGAGGTGAGCCTGGTTCCCAGAAACTCCTCTGGAGAAGAGGAGCACGCTGTAAGAACGATAATTAGCAGTATCGCGCCGACGCTTACGAGGCTCACCAATCTGGAACGATTTCCGAATCTCTTCACCTACACCGCCTCCGCCATTCTTGTGAGCCTCGCTTTACGTGAAAACTACTCTTTCTCGGCCATTTTCTGAAACATGGCTGCCGCCGAGGGCACGCCCACCACAATAGCAACCCCAAGGACGATGACTCCCCATATGCCTGCCCCAGTTCCTTCAATCACCATGAAGATTATCCCCAGACCCCCCGCATACGCGGCTATGACAAGCACAGCCAGTATGGGAAACAGCATAGAGTCTATCATACGTTCTTTCATCTTGAACTTTTCTCCTCTCGCGCCTCCATCCCAACCTTACCCTCCTTCGACGGAAGGACAGGGGAGTATTAGGAATGAGGTTACGATTTGTTAATAATCAGAAAGCTCGCGCTCAGGGAACTGGATTCGGTTAATCTCTTCCTCATGCTTGAACCAGCGGAAGAATATGACGATGAACAGGGTCAGGAAGAGTATTCCACCGCCTATTTTCATGATGATCGCCCCCAATTGCTGGTCTAGCAAGGGCGAGATACCCCATATCCTGGGCGCGGTGACATAGAACTCGTACAGCGGTTCTTTGGCAAATGTGATGATGGCGAACACTATTATCTGGGCCACGGACAACAGGAAAAGGTAGCCCATCTGAATCGGGTAAGGAAGACGGGGAAGCTCCGGCATCATGCTCACAATGGGCCACCACATTATCACTGCTGTGCCCATGAATAGCAGGTGTTCGCCGATATGCACCGCGTGGTTGTTCAACGACGTGGCGTATAGCGTGGGTATGTGCCACACCGAGAAGATGAAGTTGAACAAGGCGAACGCGATAATTGGATGAATAGCGATTCGCGCCGCGCGAAAGGCCAGGTTAGTACGCAATAATGGCCGTATGAGCCAGTCGGGAGTCCCCAGGATAAGGAGTGGCGGGGCAACGAGCGTAAGCAGCACGTGCTGAACCATGTGCATGCTGAATAGATAGTTGTCGCTAAGAATGTGTATTGGTGAGAGCAGGGAGATAAAGATGACGATCATGCCTGCGGTGAAAGTCGCAATCTGGCGCGGCTCAACCTTATCCGCGAGGTTGTAGCGCTCCCTGAGAGGGCCGACGCCGAGCAGATAGACACCCTGCACAATCGCTAGCCCAATGAGGGCGTCCGGGTGTCCGTGCCAGTGCGTCCAAATGGATTCCAGTGCCGGATCCAATCTAGGCTCTCCTTAAAATCACGCGAAGAACCGGAATAGGCCCAAAAGAGCGAATATCACGGCTGTCGCCAAAAGCAGCCCGGTAACGAATAAACCGGAGAACAAGCGGTTGTCATACTTCAGGTGCATGTAGAACATGCCTACGATAACAAATTTGGCTATGGACATAATCGCCAGGATGGGGATAATGCCGTAACTCAGCCACGTCACATAGAATATGCCAACCTCAGCGGCTGTGATCGCTGACAGTATCATGGCGACCTTGAAATAGGTCGCCGGGGTTGGATGCCCCGAATGCGCGTCTGCTGATGTTGTTTGTTGACTCATTCGTTACTCCGCGCTTCTTAAAAGCCCTCGAATACTCCAAAGAGGTACACCACTGTAAAGATGACTATCCAAACGACGTCGACAAAGTGCCAGTACAGTGCCGCCAGATCGACATCGAGGCTTCTCTCTGCGTTCACTTTACCACGTCGGAAGGAGAAGAAAAACAGTGATAGCAGCCAGATAACACCCAGCGTCACGTGAGCGCCGTGGAATCCGGTGAGGGTGAAGAAGGTGGTGCCAAACAGGTTGGTTTTTGGGGTAAGGCCGACCTGTTCCTCATACTCGTGTTCGCCGTCCGTGCAGCCTCTCGCGCCAACCGTGTCTTCCAGGGCTGTCAACTCTCCTGTGCCGACCTGCGAACACTCGACGACGACCTCGTAATTTGCGAACGTCCTGAACTCGAAGACCTGGAACGCAAGGAAAGTCATGCCCATAAGGGCGGTTGACAGTATCCAGATGCGGAAGACCTTGAGGTTGCCTCTGTTGAGCGCGGCATAGGCCAGCACCATGCTCATGCTACTCATAAGCAGCACGAAGGTGCTGACCGACGTGACCGGAATGTCGAACACGTCAATAGGAAGCGGCCCAGACAGGCTTTTGCCTTTGTAAACCAGATAGGTTGCTATAAGAGAAGCGAAGAACATGCAGTCCGAACCCAGGAACGCCCACATGAGCATTTTTCGGTGGTTCAGGCCTGTAGTAGTTTCCTCGTGCTCTTCCCCGTGCGAGGGTATAGAAGGTGCGTGCGCCAACTGTCAGCCTCCCTTAGTGACCTGAATTCTCGTCGGGTTCGTTGACCGGCTCGAATGACCAGGCATAGACAGCCATCATCATAATCACCGCGCCGATGGCCGCAACAGCATAGTTGTAGACAAGGCCGTAGCCCCCGATCAGCATTCCAACTGACGCAATAAAAGGCCAGTAGGATGGCTGAGGCATATGAATCGAGTGCCCCTCTTCCTCTCCAGAGCCACCGCCAACGGGAACGCCACGCCTCACAAGCTGCTTCTTCTGAGACCACCAGTCGTCCCTATCGTACACAGTAGGGATGGTGTCAAAGTTATGCTCTGGCGGCGGAGATGGAATGGACCACTCAAGCGTTCTGCCATCCCAAGGGTCGGCGTCGGCAATCTCTCCGCTGCGCCAGCTAATGACGACGTTATAGATGAAGACAAACAGTCCCACAGCGAGCACAACGGCTCCGGCAGTGGAAACGCCGTTCCAAAAGGCCCAACCCATCTCCTCGTCATAGGTATAGATGCGCCTCGGCATTCCGTCCAGCCCGGTAAAGTGCATCGGGAAGAACGTCACATTCGCTCCGATGAACATCATCCAGAAGTTCACCTTCCCAAGCGTCTCGTTATACATGCGCCCGGTAAACTTGGGGAACCAATAGTATATCCCTCCTATCAGGGCGAATATGGACCCGGTGAACAGCACATAGTGGATATGAGCCACGATGAAGTAGGTGTCCTGCTGCTGTGCGTCCGAGGCTGCCATCGCGTGCATGACGCCGCTGATTCCGCCTATGGTAAACAGCACGATGAAGCCAATGACGTACAGCATCGGCGTCCTGAACTCCATCGATCCCTTCCACATAGTGCCCATCCAGTTGAATATCTTTATGCCGGTGGGCACGGCGATAGCAATCGTGGTGATGGTGAACACGGACGTAGCGACGGGGCCAAGGCCTGTGGTGAACATGTGGTGGCTCCACACCATCCAGCCCATGAAGGCGATTACGATGCCTGCCAACACTATCGTGGAGTAGCCGAACAGCGGTTTCTTGGCAAAGGTGGGGATAATCTCTGAGACTATTCCCATAGAAGGCAAAATGAGAATGTAAACCTCAGGGTGGCCGAAGACCCAGAACAGGTGCTGCCAGAGTATTGGGTTTGCGCCGTTGGCGACGACGAAGAAGTTGGTGCCGAAACTGCGGTCAAACAGAAGCTCTATCAGGGCTACGGTAATGACCGGGAATGCCAGAACCAGCAGGATAGCCGTAATCAAGGTCATCCATGTGAATACAGGCATCCGCATCAACGACATGCCGGGGGCACGCATGTTGATTATGGTAACGATGAAGTTGAAGGCAGCGGCCAGCGAAGCAACTCCAAGTATCTGGAGGCTGACTATCCAGAAGTCTATGCCATGGCCTGGATTGGCTTCTAACCCTGTAAGGGGAGCGTACCCGAACCAGCCTGCATTGGTCGCTCCGCCCAGAAACCAACTCAGCTTGAGTACGATAGCGCCCGCCAGGAACGTCCAGTAGCTAAAAGCGTTGAGCCTGGGGAAAGCAACGTCCCTTGCGCCTATCTGCAGCGGGATAATATAGTTGAAGAAGGCAGCGCCCATAGGCATGATCGCCAAGAATATCATAGTCGTGCCGTGCATCGTGAAGAGCTGGTTGAATAGCTCCGCGCTGACGATGTCCTGGTCAGCCCTCGCCAGCTGAATGCGCATAATCATCGCTTCGATGCCGCCTGTCAGGAATAACACGAAGGCGGTTACGCCATACAGGATGCCTATTCTCTTGTGATCTACGGTGGTTATCCACCCCCATATTCCCTTTGAATATGTGGGCCGGGGTATGGAGATCGATATCGAAGTCATCCCTTGCCTCCCGTGCTGCCGCTCCAGAACTTTTTTAAGGGCTGCCACTCATCCGGCAAATCAAGAGAGTCTGCTATATGGATAGCTAACCCTTGTAATTTCGGCAGGAGTTTTAATTCAGTTCATTATGCGTCGGATGTCATTTTAGAGTCAGCAAATACGCCACCAGTGCGTCGATCTGGTTGTCCGTCAGAGCCGGAAGCGTGCCATCATATATCTCTGCGTCCCGGCTCATGATATTGCCTGGCTTGACCTCGTCAGGGTCCTTCAGCCACTCCCTCAAGTTAGCTTGGAGGAGTGCGTTGCTTACGATTTCACTGCCGTCTTCGGTGTTCTTCATCAGGCCCGACGCAATGTGCCTGCGGCTGGCAAGGTGAGTGAGATTTGGGCCGATGGTACCTCTTGCCAGCGCCGTCCCGCCGACTGTATGACAGCGGAAGCACAGGGTGTCGCCTCCCATGAACAGCTCTTGGCCTTGCACCGCGAGCGGGTCTGAAGGTGCAGAGGCATCAGCAAGTTGAGCCACAATCCAGGCGTCAAAGTCCTCCTGGGATTCCACTACGAGTTTCATTTTCATATTGGCGTGAGATACCCCACAAAACTCGACGCACTGACCGAAAAACTCACCCTCACGCTCGGCCAAAAACCATAAGTGGTTGTCGTTACCGGGAACCATGTCAACTTTGCCCGCCAGCTTGGGAAACCAGAAGCTATGAATCACGTCTACGGAGTCGAGATCGACATTCACAGCTATATCCACGGGAACATGCAATTCGTTGGCGGTTACGACACCAAATGCGGGATATTTGAACTCGAACCACCACTGATGCCCGATGGCTTCCACCAGGAGCCCACCCTCTTCGGGCGTCTGTGGCGAGTTGGCGCTGCTGAAAGTCACGATAAGCGAGGGAATAACCGCTATGATAAGAATTATGACCGGAGCGATAGTCCAGGCGACCTCAACCTGGTTGTTGCCATGAACCTGCTCCGGGTCGCCATCGCCGGGCCTGCGGCGAAACTTGATGACCATGTAGAGTATCGCGCCTTCTACAAGCACGAAGACCACGGTCCCAAGCGCGAAGATTACGTAGAATACCAAGGCCTGGTCACGAGCGACAGGCCCAAGCGTGTCGAAGGTTGACTGCGGGTCAGACGGAGTGCAGCCGAGCGCGAGGGCAACCAGTGAACCCAGAAAAAAGAGACCGAGAAGCCCTTTAGAACGGCGGTTAGTTTTCAGCATCTTGTCGTGTCAACCTCGAATTATCGTTGTGCCGCCTATTCCACGATGGCGCACAGCATAAGAATCTATCAAAGGTACGATGCGTAGTCAAGGCTAGGGACTGACTAATCCGTGGTCATACCCTAAAATGCGACTGAACTATCTATCATAATGACTAGGAATAGCAACGCCAGATAAGCCAGAGAGTACAGGTAAAGTGGCTTGGCCCCCTTGATGTCGGGTTGTCGCAAGAGACGCCATGCGTAATAGATAAACCCAATGCCAAGCCCTGTGGAAACTCCCAGATAAAACCAACCCAGCACACCTGTAGTGAAGAACATCATTGTTAAACCGATCACTAGCCATGTATATAAGAATATATACTTCTTGGTCTCGTCAACGCCTACGACGACTGGCAGCATCGGAACCTTGGCCCTTGCGTAATCATCCTTCAGCAGCAAGGCCAGCGCCCAGAAGTGGGGAGGCGTCCAGAAGAAGATGATAGCGAAAAGGTAAATGGCTGGCAGGCCGAGGTATCCGGTAACGGCTGCCCACCCTACCATGGGAGGGATGGCTCCAGCGGCTCCGCCTATAACGATGTTCTGGGGGGTAGAGCGCTTCAAGGCCCCTGTGTAGATAAAAACGTAGAACAGAGTCGCGCTCAGGGTCAATAGTGCGCTGAGGAGATTGGCCCCGGTACTCAGCAAAATGAATGCTATGACGTTAAGCGCAATGCCGAATATCATGGCATTGCGTGGACTGACAGCCCCTCTTGCGACTGGCCTGTTTCGCGTGCGCGTCATCAACTCGTCCAGGTCTCTGTCCATGAAGTGGTTCAGAGCGTTAGCTCCACCGGCGGCCAAAATGCCGCCTCCGAGCACTACCAGGACGAGCGACAGTTGGGGCACACCCCTCGTCGCGAGGAACATGCCGCCGAGCGCGGTGACCAGCAACAGCGAGATAATGCGCGGCTTGGTCAGCGAAATGTAATCTCGAACGACGCTCCGAGACGCGGTCATCTGCGCTATCACGGCGTCAACCTCTCCAAGTCAGATGCCCTTCCGGGACTCGTTTCAACGCTCCTGAACTGTAGTCGCTGGCGGGAATACACCAGTGTAGCCAGAAATATCAGGGCTGTCCAAACCAACGTAGCAAAGCTCAAATGCATAGCCTTCATATGTGAAGCGAATCCAGTCCACACTGTTCCCGCGCCCACCATAACCTGGATTACGAAGACCGCGGCGAGTATCATTGCAGCCCATCTCAACTCTGGTCGCTGCCTTCCACGCGAGTTCGCAACGACAACTGTGGCAACAACCAGAACCCCAACGAGCGCGGACAGCAACCGATGCCCCATATGTATAGCATACGGAGCGGCTTGTGGGAATAGGCTGCCATTGCACAAAGGCCATGTCGCGCACGAAGAGCCTGCACCATATCCTACCATGTAAGAGCCTGACAGAATAAGGATAAATACTCCCACGATAGTAACCAATATCAGTCGATTGAACCGGTCTGTCTCTTTAGCATTCGATTCCTGTGCAGACGATTGTTCAGGCTTTCGCCATCCGACGACGCTGACTATCACCATAGCAGCCACAACCGCTTCGGCGATGGCAAGGTGGAATAGCCTTACCCACCAGGCCAGTTCCGTCAAGACAGTCGCTCCACCCAGGGCTGCCGCTGCCACAACCAGCACCAGGCCTGAAACGCTGGAAATCATAATCCAAGGATTGGAACGGTAGTACACCCACGCTATCCCTGCTGTAGCAAGCATCAGAATGCTGAGGGCCGATGCCGAAAGACGGTGTGTGTATTCGATGAGAGTGTCGACTTCAAAAGGGGGAATGATTTGACCGTGGCATAGAGGCCAGTCTGGGCATCCCAGACCTGAGCCTGTCACCCTCACGACTCCGCCCAGAGTAACTTGCGTGAATGCGGCAATCAGGGCAGCCACCGCCACCGCTCGAAAGATCAGGTGAATTCGCCTTCCAGGTGTGCGACGCTGAATCACCAGAGTAATTCCTCACAACCTTTCGTAATAGAAGCTCTCAAGTCGTTCGCTCAAGTATGTGCAACTTTTCACGAATGCAGAGTACCACAAGCTCACTTGCCCGTCAACGGAAATTTGTGCAGATGTGGATGTGCAACGATTATGTCAGTAGGTAGGTGTTCAGTGAAAATGTCAGTCCATGAGGACATTGACATTGACGGCAACGGAACAGAAGCGGTTACAGGTATTGGCAGGTGTGTTGGAAGGTCGGTTAAAGGTGACCGAAGCCTCTGGTTTGATGGGAGTGAGCGAGCGCCACGCATGGCGACTACTGGCAGCATTCAGAAAGGAAGGAGTTGCTGCCTTAGCTCACGGGAACAGGGGCAGGACGCCAACGATCTCCACGGACCCAGCAATTCGGGATCGTGTCAGGGGCCTGGCCAAGGGGACTTATGCAGGACTCAACCACACACATCTGACTGAGCTGCTGGAGGAGCGGGAGGGCATCGACTTGTCACGATCCACGGTCAGACGGATCCTGCTGTCGGGCGGGATCAAGAGCCCACGCAAACGCAGGGCTCCGAAGCATCACAGCAGGCGTGTGAGGTATCCCCAAGAAGGCATGCTGCTGCAGATTGATGGCAGCAAGCATGACTGGCTCCAAGGCCGTGGCCCCTACCTCACGCTCATCGCAGCCATAGACGATGCCACAGGCACCGTCCCCTTCGCCCTCTTCCGCGACCAAGAGGACGCTCACGGATACCTGTTAATGCTCAGGTCTATCATCCAGGACAAGGGCGTCCCTATGGCCCTCTACAGTGACAGACACGGCATATTCCAACGCTCACCCAAAGAGCCTGAATCGTTGGAAGAGCAACTTCGAGGCAGACGTGACCCCACCCAGTTTGGAAGAGCGCTTCAGGAATTGGGAATAGAACTCATCCTGGCCTACACTCCACAGGCTAAAGGCCGAGTCGAGCGCCTCTTCGGCACTCTCCAGGACCGGTTGGTCTCCGAGATGCGGTTGGCTGGCGCCACTACCGCACAACAGGCCAACAACATTCTGTGGCGACTTCTACCCGACTTCAACCGGCGCTTCGGTGTCTGCGCTGCACAGCAAGGTTCGGCCTATCGTCAACTATCGGCAGACCTGTCGCTGGATAGTGTGCTTTGCTTCAAGTACCTGCGTACTGTGGCCAACGACAATACCGTGCGGTTCAACTCCACTACACTCCAACTCCTACCCGACGCACACCGTGCTAGCTATGCAAGGGCCACAGTGGAGGTCCAGGAACGTCTTGACGGCAGCCTGGTCGTTGTCCACGCAGGTAAGACAATCGGCAGTCAGCCAGCTCCCTCCTCGCCTGTCACGCTCAGAGCGCGCAATGGCCGAAGGGCCACAGGTACAATCAACACCGAGGGTCCAATCGATGCTGCTCTTGACCTGTTGGGAACCCAACAGGGTCAAGAAAACAGGCTTCGGTGCCGCCAGCAACCCCGAAGACCAAACGGTCCAACAAACCTGGCCCCGACCACCCGTGGCGGAGAAAGCTACTGACATAATCATTGAACAATTAGACTGACATATTCACTGGACAACAACAAGGAAATTTGTGCAGACTAGCGATAGTGCGTCGAACGGCCCGTATCTTGATACTTCACACGCCAGATTCGCCCGCTCACTCGCGGGTCAGATTACAGGCACGTTGGACGCTAGGACGAGCCTGCCTCTGAAGTGTCGCCTTGACTCGTAAAGCGGCGGAGGGCTAAAATTAGTTTGCCTTCCCAATTCAACGTGATAGACGCGTCCTGTTACCGCGAGTGTATATCGCGACTGCCAGACTCATTGGCCCGCTAGCTCAATTGGCAGAGCAACTGACTCTTAATCAGTAGGTTCTCGGTTCAAGTCCGAGGCGGGTCACTCCAATTAGTTTGAAAACGCTGTTCATGTTAGACACGCTCCCGGTAAAGCAGTCTCGCTTGCTCTTCGCACTCCCTTTTCTCAGCTTCGTTCAGGGGTTGGTAGGATACTGCCGATTCCACATTTTCTCTAACTCTCGACGGGTAACGGGTTCCAGGAATAGCTGTTGAAATGTCTGGATTCGAGAGAACGTAGCTTAATAACATTCTCGCGGTGAGCGAAGTGTCGCCTTCCGAAACCCTGGTTCTGATGCTGCTCATTCTTCCGGAGCCGCCCAGCGGTCTCATCGCAATCACTCCGACATCGTTTTCTTTGGCGATAGGCAAAAGCCTCTCCGTGTCCCGATAAAAGGCAGAGTACTCAAGCATTACAGTGTCAAATTCTCCGCACGCTATGGCCTTTTCCAGGATTTCGATGCTGTGGGATGAAATTCCGATGTGATCAATAAGCCCGCGATAACGAGCAATCTGAAGTCCTTCTAACGCGCCGCCTTCGGCCATCACCTGTTCCCAGGTGTCTTCTGTTGAGATGTCATGCAGTTGATAGATGTCTATCTTGTCTACGCCGAGTATCTTCAGGCTCTTGTCCACCTCGGTCTGGCTGCCGTCTCTCGTCCGACTGAAGGTCTTCGTTGCTACAAAGAAATCCTTGATTTTTCTTTCTCTTATGACATTACCTATGAGGTACTCACTGCCTTCATATTCTCTAGCCGTATCGATGATATTTATTCCAAGGTCAAGGGCCGCGTTTAGCGTCTCCCGGCCTTCTTCTGAATGGGGAGTGTCCATAGCTCCAAGGCCGAGTTCAGTCACCATCAGATTGGTTCTTCCCAACCTGCGTTTTGGCATAGCCATTGTGTTAGCCTCTAAGCTCGATTCTGTGCATCAGCCTCTCTGTTCCCATTCGCCGCCTACCTCGTCGAAGCGACGGTACATCTCTTCGATGGCTTCAGTGGAGATCGGCAGTTGGTTCTCCACCATATCGATGTTGGCCGCGGCATGGGAAGGATTCCTTGTGCCCAGGATAGCCGTATCAACCTCGACATGCGCCAGCACGAAGCCTATGGTCAGGAGTATCCTGTCGTCGGGCGCTCCGGGTATCGGCCCCATCTGCTCCATTATCTGCGCTCGCCGGAAGTATTCGTCTGCGTATGTCGAAACGGGGTTATGCACCAGCCATGTGGACGAACTTCGATCCACTCCCCATGCTCCGTTGGCAATGGGACGCTTTACGATAATGCCCATGCCTTTGGCCTTGGCAGGGCCAAATAGCCTGGTACGCGCCCGCTGATCGACAACGCTGAAACTGGTCTGAAGAGCGTCGAAGTGACCGCTCTCTATGGACCATGCCGCCGCTTCATTGTCGCCGCTGTAGCCCACGTAACGGGTTTTGCCCGCTCGTTTCGCCTCTAGCAACGCCTCTATAGCCTCGCCTTGCTCCAGCACTTCCAAAGAACACGAGTGCAATTGCAGCAGATCAAGGTGATCTGTCTTCATCCGCGCCAAGCTGCGGTCAACGCTGTCTCTGATCGTCTGCGCAGTCCAGGGTACGCCTTCGTATCCGCCGGTAACGCCACCGCACTTGGTAGCCAATATGTACTCGTCGCGCCGGTGAGCGATGGTGCGCCCGATCAATTCCTCGCTGACATCATAACTGGCGGCAGTATCCAAAAAGTTGATCCCGCCGTCAAGAGCGGCATTGAGCACTCTTCCGGCCTCCGCAACGTCATCGAGCGTCAATTCGTAGCCCATCTCAGCAAGGCCAGTGCCCAGACGGCTGACCATGAGGTCAGTGTTTCCAAAACTCGACATCTCCATTCTTTGTCCACCTCTCAGGGAATAATTGCGCAACCAGGAACCCAGACAAGGCCCCATCTTCGGCCTCGCCGACTCCCCAATCGGAAATTGCTATATCGGCTTGCCCGCACCTGCATCGATGGTGCGATGCAGATGGGCAAACACTAACACCCTCTCCCAACGCAGTCAAATCACGTCCAGGGCCTCAAAGCCCGTTAATCGCACGGCCTGTCAGCTTTAACTCGCTCTGAAAAACGTCTAGGCTGATAACAGGCTACCATAGCTCCAACGGAACAGAGAAAAGGCATAACCTCAACCAGAATCCGCTACACTAGAAAAATCAAATAGCGAATTCGACAGGAAAGTATGAACGAACATCACATAACGAGAATTTCCACAGAGACAAAGATTTCCGGCAATCACGTCAGGGCGACCGCTGCATTGTTAGAAGACGGAGCCACCGTACCTTTTATAGCCCGCTACCGCAAGGAGGCCACCGGAAGCCTTGATGAGGTCGTTGTCGCAACTATACGGGACAGGCTCGCTCAACTCGCCGAATTGGATGACCGACGCGAGGCAATCCTGAAGTCCCTGGAGGAGCGTAACCTTCTGACCGACGAACTTCAGGAGCAAATTCAGGCTGCCGAAACCGTGACGGAGCTTGAGGACATCTATTTGCCATACCGCCCCAAGCGGCGTACAAGGGCAACCATCGCGAAGGAGAAGGGACTTGAACCTCTGGCAGAGCTTCTCTGGGCGCAGGAGGCTATCGACCCGCTAGTTGAGGCCGCAGCCCACGTTGATGAAGAAAAAGGCGTCACCGACACCGAAGACGCCCTCTCAGGCGCACGAGACATTATGGCGGAGTGGGTCAGTGAGGATATGGCCGCCCGCGCAAGAGTCAGGTTCCTCTTTGGCACCAGGGGAGTAATCCGGTCGAAGGTGGACAAAGACAAAGAGTCTGAGGGAAGCAAGTACCGGGACTATTTCGAGTGGGAAGAGCTTCTTGCCACCACGCCATCGCACCGCTTCCTGGCGATGATGAGGGGAGAAAAGGAGGACTTCCTGGCAGTGCAGATAGCGCCTTCAGAAGAGGCCTCGATTGAGACTCTGGATGGACTATTCGTCAAGGCGGACAACGCGGCGGCAGACCACGTCAAGTTGGCCGTTCGTGATGGCTACAAGCGACTTCTTGGGCCGTCCATGGAGACGGAGGCGCGCAACGCTGCCAAGGCGCGCGCAGACCAGACCGCGATACAGGTTTTCGCCGATAACATCCGCGAATTGCTTCTCGCGCCCCCTCTCGGGCAAAAAAACGTCCTGGGCGTTGACCCTGGCTACCGCACGGGCGCGAAGATAGTTTGCCTCGACCAGCAAGGTAAACTGCTCCACAACGACACAATCTACCCGCTGCTTGGTGATAGGCAGACCGAAGATGCAAAGAAGAAGGTTCTGCTGTTGATCAAACGCTGTGAGATTGAGGCCATCGCTATTGGCAACGGCACGGGCGGCAGGGAAACAGAAGCGTTCTTCCGTAATCTGGAGTTGGATACAAGTATTTCCGTCGTGATGGTGAACGAAAGCGGCGCGTCGGTGTACTCGGCGTCCGACGTGGCCCGCGAGGAGTTCCCGGACCATGATTTGACCGTGCGTGGCGCGGTTTCCATCGGCAGACGCCTCATGGACCCTCTGGCGGAGCTTGTGAAGCTAGACCCGCGCTCTATCGGCGTCGGTCAGTACCAGCACGACGTTGACCAGACGCTTTTGAGGCAGAGGTTAGACGATGTCGTTACAAGCGGCGTGAACGCCGTTGGCGTGGACGTTAACACCGCAAGCAAACAGCTTCTAACTTATGTGTCCGGCCTTGGCCCTCAGCTTGCGGGCAACATCGTCAAGCACCGCGACGAGCATGGCCCCTTCAAGCATCGAAAAGAACTCAACAAGGTGATGCGCCTTGGCCCCAAGGCTTTCGAGCAGGCCGCAGGATTCCTTCGAATTCGTGGAGACAATCCTTTAGATGCCAGCGCCGTCCATCCTGAGCGCTACACAATTGTGGAAAAGATGGCCCGCGACATAGGCAGCTCAATCGGTGACCTGATGCGCGATGAAAGCCTGAGAAAGAGCATACAAATTGATCGCTACGTAAGCGGAAACGTAGGGCTGCCGACCCTGAACGATATCGTCGCCGAGCTTGCCAAGCCTGGACGCGACCCGCGCAAAGAGTTTGAGCAGTTCAGCTTCGCAGAGGGAATCAACGCCATCGAAGACCTTGAACAGGCGATGGTTCTGTCGGGCATCGTCACTAATGTCACCGCGTTTGGCGCGTTTGTAGACATCGGCGTTCATCAGGATGGACTGGTACATATCAGCCAGCTTGCGGACAGGTTCGTCAGCGACGCGAAGGACGTAGTCAAAGTCGGAGAGCACGTGGAAGTCAGAGTGCTAAACGTAGACATTGAACGCAAGCGCATCTCGTTATCCATGCGCAGTGACGCAACCGTGAATCCACAATAAAACGCTGCCTGAAGTAGACCCCAGGGACGAGCATATAAAGTAGGTCGACTCTCGGCTCGCAAATCCCTTGTAGGCTCATGTCGAGAATTAGTACATTCGTACCTTCCGTGTATCGTTATGGCCCCTTTATCATTGGTACGGAAACAGAGGGATGCTATAATCGTCCGTATTCATTGTGGGGGTCTTCTATGAGACGACGCTCAGTTCGTCTGGGCATACCGATAGCATTGGTGCTGCTCGCCGTCATGTACGTGTCCATCTCTCACCTGATGGCCTCCGGGGTCACCAAGGCCGAGCGCAAGGCTCTGGAGACGAGTCCAGCGTCCTATGGCCTCGAATTCGAGGATGTCGAATTCCCTTCGCGAAACAGCAGCCTTACTCTGAGCGGCTGGTATATCGAAGGCGAACCTGCGCAACCGACCATCATCATCGTGCACGGCCACAACCGTAACCGCGAGAGCAACCTTGAGCTTGCATCCAGACTTGCGGGGCGCGATTTCAGCATTATGCTATTCGACCTGCGCGGTCACGGGCGCTCAGGCGGACAGGAGACCTCCGGGGGATACCATGAACGGTGGGACTTGCTGGGAGCATTCGACTTTCTGATGCAACGAGGGGTACGGGCAGAAAAGGTAGGCGTGCTTGGCTTCTCCATGGGAGCGGCGACGGCCCTGTTGGGGGTTGCGGAAGAGCCAGCAATCCGGGCGGTGGTGGCAGACAGCTCTTACGCCGACATCTCTGACCTTATCGCTCAAGAGACTGCCCGCGAGACCCCTTTTCCTGAATGGATAGTGCCTGTCTTCGTGCCCGGCATGGACTTGATGGCAGGCCTGTTTTTCGACGTCGACATCGGGGCGATGATTCCTCAAGAAGCCGTCGCCCGCCTGGATTATCCGGTGTTGCTGGTGCATGGCACTGCGGACGAGCGCATTCCGGTTGACAGCAGCGTTCGCATACACCTGGCCTCTCACCCCGACAGCAGCCTGTGGCTGGTGAACGACGTCGGACACACAGACGCTTTCGACGAGCATCCAGATGAGTATGTGGAAAAGGTCGTGTCCTACTTCGAGTCCCGGCTAGTCGGAGAGTAGCTCCTTCACCTTCCCGACGACCTCGTCATTGGGAACCGTAAAGGCTTCGGACTCGGAGCGCCGCTTGATTTCGACCACGCCCTGCTTGAGATTGCGCGGGCTGACGACCAGCCGCACAGGAAGGCCGAGCAGGTCTGCGTCGTTGAACTTCGCGCCAGCAGCCAAGGCTCTGTCGTCGTATAACACCTCGATGCCTGCCTTCTGAAGCTCATAGTAAAGGGCCTCCGCAACTTCGGCCACGTCCGTGTTCTCAACGTTCAGGGCTGTCAGAACCGCGTGGTAAGGAGCGATAGGCGTGGGGAAGACGACTCCCTTTTCGTCATGATTCTGCTCGATGGCGGCGGCCAGCAGGCGACCCACGCCGATGCCGTAGCATCCCATGATGATTGGACGCTGAACGTCATCCTGGCCCGGGAAGTTCGCTCCCAGGGCATCGCTGTAGCGCGTCCCTAGCTTGAACACGTGACCAACCTCGATGCCCCGGCTCGTGGTCAGCGTCGAGTCGCAATTGGGGCAGGTATAGCCATCCTGAGCCAGTGCAATGTCCGTGAGTATGTCGGCCTTGAAGTCGCGGGGATGGTTGGCGTTGCGCAGATGATAGTCCTGCTTGTTCGCGCCCACGACGAAGTTGGAGCCTAGCTCGATGGAGTCGTCGGCAATGATCCTGATGCCGCTCAGTCCGACAGGCGAAGCGGAGCCTGCGACCAGTCCCGCGCGCTCGACTTCCTCAGGCGTCGCTAGCCGAAGCTCGATGGGGTGAAGAGCGTTGTTCAGCTTGACCTCGTTGACCTCCAGGTCACCGCGTATAATCACGAACACTATCTCACCGTCAACGAAGTAGAAGACGGCCTTTAGCGTCTTGCTCGTTGGCACGCCGAGAGACTCTGCCAACCCCTCAATGGTCTTGACGCCCGGCGTATGCACTTCCTCAAGGGGTAACAGGTCTTCCTTGGGCTGTGCTGGCTTGGTGAATCTGGCCTTTTCCGCGTTCGCGGCATACCCGCAGGCTTCGCAGAGGATGATGGTGTCCTCGCCCGCGTCGGCCAGCAGAATGAACTCGTGCGAATCCTTGCCGCCGATGGCCCCGCTGTCCGCCTCGACCATGATCGCCGATAGGCCACTGCGCGCGTAGATGTTCTTGTACGCCTGAACCATCGCCTGATAGCTTGCGTCAAGCCCTTCCTCGTCGATGTCGAAGCTGTAGGCGTCCTTCATGTCGAACTCGCGCACGCGAATCAGGCCGCCTCTGGGCCGAGGCTCGTCCCTGAACTTCGTCTGAATCTGATAAAGGATAAGCGGCAGGTCGCGGTAGCTGTAGACGTTGGCCTTGACCGCAGTAGTCAGCAGCTCCTCGTGAGTCGGGGCCAAGACCATCGGACGCTCGCGCCGGTCTTGCAGGCGAAACAGGTCTGGGCCGTAGGCCTCGTAGCGTCCCGACTGCTCCCAAAGCTCCTTGGGTTGCAGCACCGAGAGACGAAGCTCCTGCCCTCCGGCGGCGTCCATCTCCTCGCGGATGATCTGCTCTATCTTACGCAAAGAGCGCCACGCCAACGGCAGGTAGCTGTACACCCCGGACGACACCTGGTGTATCATACCCGCCTTGAGCATAAGGCGATGGCTCACAAGCTCCGCCTCGGCGGGGTCTTCACGAAGGGTTTTTCCAAATAGCTTTGACCAGCGCATAAACGTTCAAACCTCGGTTAATAATTCAGGATTGAGCAAGGAGTCGTACGAGATGTCGTGGTTCATCCTAACTAATTTACACGGAATGGACTGACTATGCCAGACCGTAGGCAGATTCTGAGTGAGGGAGACAAGTACAAGAGGTTGGTTGCACACTATGGTATAGGTATGCAATTAGTTCCAGCTAAGTCCATGCAATTAGGATATTGGTCATCCTATGCTACCTTCTCGTATATTAAGCCTTCACTCATTGATAACACCTGTTGTTTTCCGTACTATTGAGGTCATGAGTTTAGCATGGATTGGCACAATTGCGTTGCTCGTAGGCATCATCTGGCCTCTGATACAGATGGGCAAACACTTCGATACTGAAGACGATGCCAATATGGTACAGCGAAGAGAGCAGCTAGGGCAGTGGCTGTCTGGGAAGGGCGAACGTTCTCTGGAAATCCGGCTTCAAGAGACCAGCAAAACCTTCCTCTATCTATTCAATCGCTGGTTCGGCGCTAGAGGATCCATCATTCAGGACGCGATCTGGTCGGGCCTTATTCTGTCGCCGATCATATTGGTGGGAATACAGATACCTGTCTTATTAGGAGTCGAGGCTGGGGGATCTTTTGGCCTTGACATTGGTAGAGATACGGCTGACTTGCTTATCCTTGCAATATTGCTAGCCTTTGGCATCTCTTTTGTAGTTGGCATCGTCAGCCTCAATTCAAGCGCCAGTACCATTGGCAGCGGTGTCGTCGTCGCCATCTTCGCCATCATCTTCGGCGTCATCTTCTTCGTCATCTTCTTCGGCAGCATTACCTTTATTGTCATCGGCAGCGGCAGTGTCAGAGGCATCAGCATCGTCAACGTCATCGTCATTTTCATTGGCGCAGCAGTCGCCACCACCAGAGAGATCACCACCAGGGAAGGCATCGGCCTCGGCATCGGCGGCGGCATCGGCGGCGGCGGCATCGGTATCTTCATCGGCATCTTCATCGGCGACGCACTCATTGTTGGCCTCGGCCTCGGCCTCGGCTTTGCATATCTCCTTTCCACTTTTTTCCTTACAAAGGATACTCCCATAACAGTCCATCCCCTCTGGGCGATGGGGTCGTCGCTCGCCTTCATATTTATCGTGAGTTCAGTGGCCAGCCTGGTCAGATCGGACGCTGCCACCTCATTCTTGGATGCGATAGATAAAGACGGTCTTAAGGTATTGGCATTCGTGGCTTTCAATATCTTTGCCGACGGGATATCGCTTCTGGAAACCCGATGGGTGCTGCAACGTGGCAGTAAGGCAAAGGTCTATCAACTGGTAGGACTGGTGGTCTTGGATATTTTGCTCTCAGCGGTCATCTTCTTATTTTTGCCACTGATTCTCGGTGAGATTACGACCTTCTGGGATGAGGTGTGGCTTCGAGGTGATCGTCCGTGGCTTGGTATTCTCTTCTGGTCTACCTTCGGTACATCTGCGCTATTTTATGGTTTCGTCATTGCGGTGTTTTTATTCTTGCTGCCAGGACATGCTTTAGCTACGGGATTTCGAAAGGTCATTGGTTCATTTTCTAGCATCGAAGATCGTCCGTTTACCTCCATAGCCTATGCCTTATGCACACTTTGCATATTGCTCGCCATAGTGACGCTGGTTACTGGCGTGGTAACGTCTCCTAGCAGTGCGGTTCAGCCCTAGTGGTCCAACATCATTGAAATGAATACCATGATAGTCATTGTTCCTCTTGGGGGTTCAATCGTAACGTTGAACCGAGGAGGAACCATGATGTCTACCAAGAAGTACCGTATCAGACTGACTACCGACGAACAACAGGAACTCAACGCCTTGGTCTCACGCGGTCGGGCTGCGGCGTACAAACAGACCCATGCGCGCATTCTGCTGATGAGCGATGAGTCACGCTCGGACGGGGGAATGAAGGACGCGGACATCACCAGCGCGCTCGGTGTGGGACAGTCAACGGTCGAGCGAATACGCAAGCGCTGTGTGGAGGAGGGGGTCGAGTCTGCGCTGAATCGCAAAAAGCAACTGCGTCGGCGTCAAAAGAGACTGGACGGCGAAGGTGAAGCACGGTTGATAGCGATGGCCTGCGGGGAACCGCCGGAGGGGCGTGCCAGTTGGACCCTGAAGCTGTTGGCTGACCAGTTGGTCGAGTGTGAGATAGTCGGGACCATTAGCACCGAGACGGTTCGCCAGGCGCTTAAAAAAAAACGAACTGAAGCCGTGGCTGAAGCAGAGTTGGTGCATCCCGCCCGGTCAGAGCGCGGAGTTTGTGTGCGCGATGGAAGACGTGATGGAAGACGTACTGGAGGTCTACCAACGGCCGTACGATGGGAATGAGGTTCTGGTGTGCATGGATGAGACGAGCAAACAGCAAGTCAAGGAGACGCGAGTGCCGCGTCCCGCAGCGCCCGGCTTATCGGCGGCATACGACTACGAATACGAGCGCAATGGAGTGAGCAGCCTGTTCATGCTGTTTGCACCGTTGGACGGATGGCGCCGAGTCGAGGTCAGAGAGCGTCGCACGAAGGTGGACTGGGCGCATGTGATAAAGAAACTGGTCGACGAGGACTACCCTGACAGAGACCGGATCGTGCTGGTAATGGACAATCTCAACACTCACAAGCTGTCCTCGCTATGCGAGGCATTCGAGCCTGCTGAGGCGAGGCGTATAGCTGAGCGACTGGAGATACACTACACTCCCAAACACGGGAGTTGGTTGAATATGGCGGAGATAGAGATCGGTGTGCTGGCTCGACAGTGCCTGGACCGACGGATTGCCAATCAAGACATCCTGCGCGGCGAGGTCAATGCTTGGCAGAATCAACGCAACCGGGATGTGATACGAGTGGATTGGCGCTTCACTACCGAGGATGCGCGCATCAAGCTAAAGTCACTCTACCCATCAATACAAAAACGTTGAACCACTAGTCTAGGATTACACCCCGATCTCGGCCTCAGCCTTTTTGACCTCTTCCATGAGGGCGGTGAGCATGTCGGCCTCGTCCACGACGCGCGCTTTCTGGCCCTTGCGGAAGATGATGGCACGGCCCGCTCCGGCGGCGATGCCAACGTCGGCATCCTTGGCCTCGCCCGGCCCGTTGACCTCGCAGCCCATTACTGCCACCTTGATAGGCGTCTTCGTCTGCTTGAGCAACTCGTCGACGGTGTTGGCGAGCTTTCGTATGTCCACGTCGGCGCGACCACAGCTAGGGCAAGCGATCATGATCGCGCCCGCCTTGCGAAGCTCTAGCGACTTCAGTATCTCGAAGCCGGTGTAGACTTCCTCGCGAGGGTCGTCGCTGAGGGACACGCGGATGGTGTCGCCGATGCCGTCGTACAGGAGCGTCCCAAGGCCGATGGCGCTGCGTATGCTGCCGGACTTGGCCGTGCCCGCCTCTGTGATGCCCAGGTGGAACGGGTATGGCACGAGCGCTGCCATGCGTCGATAGGTTTCCACGGTGGTGTCGATGTCGAAGGCCTTGAGCGAAATCTTGATGAGGTCGAAGTCCAGGTCTTCCAGAACGCCAATCTCCCAGAGTCCGGTCTGCACCATGTGGTCTACGACGGAATACTGGTCGGGCTCGGCTTCTCCGGCCTTGGGTAGCTTGTTGACGCCGTCGGTGTGGCGCGACAGACCTCTCGTCAGGCCGATTCCGCCTACCGGGGGCAGGCTGCCGAAGTTGACGCCGATGCGGATGGGAACCTGCCGCGCCTTGGCATCCTGCACTATCGTTTCGACCTTTTCGCGGTCCCGGATGTTGCCGGGATTGAGCCGCAGGCAATCGACGCCGCTCTTGAGGGCCTGAAGCGCAAGCTGATAGTGGAAGTGAATGTCGGCAACAAGGGGGATGTTTATTTGACGCTTTATCTCGGCGAGGGCTTCGGCGGCTTCCATGTCCGGGACTGCGCAGCGGATGATCTCGCACCCCGCCTCTTCCAGTCCCTTGATCTCGGCAACGGTAGCCGCAACGTCTCTGGTGTCGGTCTTGGTCATCGACTGCACGGTCACGGGAGCGTCGCCGCCGACCTTGACATCGCCTACGTAGATAGCTTTGGTGATACGCCGCTTTCGCATATTGGCATCCTCCTCCGTCCCGATCGGAATCGGGACGCTGGCCTGCGCGAGGATTCCGAACGGGCGTATATAGCCTATCTTATAAAGCTATCTCCGTTCAAGATGCGGACAATATCGAAGTAGCTCATCACGAAGATGAAGCCGATGAGGATAACGAAACCGACCAGGTGGACAAGCCCTTCCCGCTCTGGTGATATACGCTTGCCTCGCCGTACCCACTCGATCATTACGAACAACAGCCGTCCGCCGTCGAGCGCGGGAATGGGGAGAATGTTCATAATTCCCAGGCTGATGCTGATGAGCGCCATGAACTCGAACAGAGGCCATACGCCTGCCTGCGCTATCTCTCCCGTGACCTGCGCGATTCCGACAGGCCCTGCCAGTCCGGGGTCGGGGCCTCCGGCTATCCAACGCTCAAGGCCGTTTTTGGAGATTATCAGCACGTCCCATATCCGCTCTACCGCCATCGGAACGGCGTCCCAGATGGGATGGCTCACCTTGACGATTCGGGGATTCGCAGTGCCGATCATTATGCCGATTGCGCCCTGAGTCAGCGTGTCGCCTACTGTAAGCTCGGCGTCATATCTACGGGCCTCGGTGAGCGAGACCTCATTTTCAGGGTCGATCACCTGCTCCACAACCCTGAGGTCGGGAGGGTTTAATCGAGGGGTTAGTATGACGATCTCGTTGGAGGAAAACTCGGGGGATGAGCCTAATCCGCTGACGATTGCGCCTTTCCTGATGGTCAACTCTGTGGAAGAGCCGAGGCGGGCCATGACTCGCTGAATCAGTTCGGCATGATTGTCGATAGTCCTACCCTGAACGGCAACGATGATGTCGCCCGCTCTCAGTCCAGCTTCTGAGGCAGGAGAGTGCGGGGCCACGCCACTGATGGACACCGCCCCTACGACGGTGTCCTGCGGCGTAATGAAAAGGATTGTGAAGATGATGATGGGCAGAGCGAGGTTCATGAAGGAGCCAGCGGCCAGAACAATGGCCCGCTTTAGCACGGACTGACTGGCGAAGCTGCGCGGGTCTGTTGGGTCTTCTTCGCCCACCATCTTCACGAAGCCGCCAAGCGGTATCCAGTTTATGGAGTATATCGTCCCATAGTCGTCATCGTCTTCGGATTCCTCATCAATATCGCTGCCGAGCGTACTGTCTGAAGACTTCTTTCCCAGGCCTACTAGTCTCAGCAAGTAGGGCGCGAGGACAATGCGAACCCGCCCTGTTCTGTCGCGTCGAATACCGACAGCGCGAGGCGGAAAGCCAAAGCCGAACTCCGTCACCTTGATGCCAAACGCCTTGGCGGTGACGAAGTGCCCTAGCTCATGCACAAAAATGAGAAATCCCAGCACTGGTACGACCAGCAGCCAGGCAGGTAGCCCAAACACTTACCTCTATCCCTCCACTATGCTGCGCACCCGTTGCATGGCCCACTGTGCCGCCACAATCGTATCCTGAAGCAAAGGCTCCATAACACTTTGATGCTCTTTCAGCGCCTCTCGGATCACCGTCGCGATTTCCATGAAGCCGATACGACCAGCCATAAACATCTCGACGGCAACCTCGTCCGCGCCACATAGAGCGGCGGGCCACGTCCCTCCTCTTTGAGCTATGTCCAGCGCCAGATTAAAGCACGGGTAACGCTCTTCGTCCCAAGGCTCGAACGTTAACGAGCCTGTCTCGACGGGGTTAAAATTTCTGATATTCTCATTATAAACCCTATCGGGGTAGAACAAAGCATACTGAATGGGCAGGTGCATATCCGGCGGGCTTATCTGTGCCTTCACAGAACCATCTACGAACTCCACCATCGAATGGATGATGCTCTGTGGATGAATGACGGTTTCTATCTTGTCCCAGGGTACGTTGAACAGCCAGTGGGCCTCGATGACCTCGAAGGCCTTGTTCATCATCGTCGCCGAGTCCACTGTGATTTTCGAACCCATCTGCCATGTGGGATGTTTCAGCGCCTGCTGCGGCGTTACGCTCGCAAGCTCGCCAAGGGGTGTATTGCGGAACGAGCCTCCTGATGCGGTGATGAAGAGCCTTGAGACTTCCGTGTCCTCGCCTCTCATGCACTGCCAGATGGCGTTAGGCTCGCTGTCGAGGGGAAGCAACGAAACGCCGTGCTTGCGCGCGAGGGTGGACACAAGCTCGCCTGCCATGACCACTGTCTCTTTGTTGGCTAGCGCGATAGTCTTACCAGCCTCTATCGCGGCGCAGGTCGGGGCGAGCGCGACATCGCCGGTGGTTGCGGTCACTACGAGGTCAACGTCAGGGTCGCAGGCCATCTCCTCTATGCTGCATTCCACGCAGCCATTGGACAGAATCGCGGCCTTTTCCTCATGGCTGCCCTGGCAGGAAACATACCTAGGGGTGAACTCTTTGACCTGCGCCTCCAGCAATTCCAGGCTTCTGCGGGCCGCAAGACCTATGACGCGAAAGTCCTTGGGAAAAGCGCGCACGATGTTCAGGGTCTGGGTTCCAATAGAGCCGGTAGAGCCGAGAACGGCCAGTCCTTTTTGCTTATGCCTCATACTACAAAATAATACACCACCACCAGGTTGAAAACAATGGAATCCAGACGGTCAAGGACGCCACCATGTCCCGGCACGAGCGACCCTGAGTCTTTTACGCCGGCGATGCGCTTCAGCCGGGATTCCACGAGGTCCCCAAGCTGACCTACGATTCCGATGGACACACCTATTGCTATGGTCTTCCAGAGAGCCACGTTCAGGTCGAATACGTACACCGCCGCAACACTCGCGACCAAAGCCCCAACGATACCACCGACTGCGCCTTCACGCGTCTTGGATGGGCTTATCGCGGGCGCTAGAGGCCTTTTTCCGATAGCTCTACCAACGAAGAACGCGGACGTGTCAGTTGCGAATGTGACAAGCAGCAACAACAGCACCCATTCGCGGCCCTGGTCGAGCGAGCGCAGAAGCGGAGCGTGAAATAGAAGGCCACCTATGAAAAGCGCAACGCCTGCTGTCGCCAGCCAGCGAGAGGCACTATCCTTCCCCAGTATAGCCGGCTGCCCTCGTCGCAGGAGCCACAGAAGTGAGAGTGTAGCCAACAGCAGCAAGACGACTTGCAGCGTCATGGACACGGAAGGCCTGCTGCTGACATAGTACGCAACGAGTATGAGCGCGGCGGCCAGTAACACGGCAAGCGGCGTTATCGGGCGGTCACCCCAGTGTTTCGCCATGCCAGACATTTCGAGTGCGCCGACGGCGGCGATCATAGCGACCATCACAGAAAATAAGGGAGAACCGACCCACACAACGAGGATTAGCAGAGGCAATCCTATTGCGGTGGTGGCGACTCGCGTTGCCATGTTGTAGGGGTGTTCAGTAGTAGAGACGTCCTTCCGCGGAAGGATTGAACGTCCCTGCTACTTTTCTTCCGGGGCTACTTTTCCAAAGCGACGCTGCCGCTGGCCGTAGGCTTCCAGGGCCTTGAGCGCCTCACGCTTGTCGAAATCGGGCCACAGGACGAGGGTAGCATAGTATTCGGCATACGCGGACTGCCAGAGCAGAAAGTTGCTCATTCGCATCTCGCCTGCGGTGCGAATGATAAGGTCCGGGTCTGGAAGCTCGCTTGTATGGAGGTAGCGATTGAGGATTTCCTCTGTAATGTTCTCAGCGGGTATGTTGTCGGCAACGATTCGCCGGATTGCGTTGATGATCTCATCTCGTCCGCCATAGTCGAATGCCACGCTGAGGGTCATGCCTGTGTTTTGACGGGTTAGCTCGACGCTGTCCAGTATGGCTTCTTGAAGTTCCTCGGAAAGTCGATCAAGCCGACCCAGATGCCGGATTCTGACGCCTTGCTCGTGCAATTGCCGCACCTCTCTGATAATAGCCTCGCGCATTATCTCTATCAAGGTTTGCACCTCGTCAGTGGGACGGTGCCAGTTTTCGGTTGAGAAGGCGAAAAGAGTGAGGTACTTGACCTCGTTCTGGTCAAAGGTTTCTATAACGGCGCGAATGTTGTCTGTACCGGCGCGATGCCCATCAGAGCGGACTTTCCCACGACTTTTTGCCCAACGACCGTTGCCATCCATAATGATGGCTACGTGGTTAGGTCGAGTCTGACAGCTAGCTTCATCCTCCCGTGGAAGGACACCCGCACCAGTTGTTAAGTTCAGAGCATCAGGCACTAGGTGATTCACACCTCCAATACCTCTGATTCTTTTTCCTCCCGCTGTGTATCTGTCTGGCTGATATATGCGTCGGTGAGTTTTTGGAGCTGGTCTTGTGCGCGTTTGCCCTCGTCCTGGGAAACGTCCTTGGCTTTCTCCATCTCTCTGAAGCGCTCGAGGCTATCGCGCCTTACGTTGCGAACGGCAACGTGCGCCTCCTCAACTTTGCGACGGACCAGTTTGACTAGATCGCGGCGTCGCTCTTCGGTCAAAAGCGGTATGTTGATGCGGACGGCGTTTCCATCGTTGTTAGGAGTCAGTCCCAAATCAGACTTCAAAATGCTCTTCTCAACGTCTTTCAGCGCCTGCTTGTCCCAGGGCTGTATCATAAGAACACGGGCCTCAGGAACCGAAACGGACGCCAGTTGATTGAGCGGCGTGGGCACGCCATAATAGTCCACCATGAGGCTTTCCACCAGCGCGGGGGAAGCCCGACCTGTGCGAATTGCGTTAAGCTCCCTTTTCAAAGCCTCGGTTGACTTCTGCATTCTTGAATCGGTGTCAGATAAAATTTCCTCTACCGTAGCCATAGCAGTCCTCTCCGCAAAAATCTTTTTCTACTCTCCGGGATTCGCGCTCACCAGAGAGCCTATCTTTTCGCCCTTGATGATACCCTCGATGCTTCCAGAAGCAAACAAATTGAAAACAATGATAGGAAGATCGTTCTCCATACAGAGGGTAAGAGCAGTGCTATCCATGACTTTCAGGCGTTTCTCAAGGACTTCAAAGTAAGTCAGCCTTTCGAGCTTTTCGGCATCACGGTTCTCGTTTGGATCTGAGGCATATACGCCGTCAACGTTGTGCTTCGCCATTAGCACGACCCTGGCATCAATCTCGACGGCACGCAACGCCGCAGCGGTATCGGTTGTCATGAAGGGATTGCCCGTTCCTGAAACGAACAGGACAACGCGGTCTTTCTCCAGATGTCGAATTGCACGTCGGCGAATGTAAGGCTCGGCAATTTGCTGTATTGTGATGGCACTTTGGGTCCTGGTTGGTACATCAAAATGACGTTCCAAGGCGTCCTGAAGGGCCAACGCATTGATGACCGTCGCCAGCATTCCGGCATAATCGGCTGTAACCCTGTCCATGCCCTCGGTTTCAGCCTCAGCGCCTCTCCAGATATTTCCGCCCCCCACAACCACTCCTAGCTGAACACCCATATCTCGCACATTTTTGATCTGGTGAGCAACATATCTCACGGCCTTGGGATCTATTCCAAAGCCGCGATCGCCTTTGAACGATTCGCCACTCAATTTCAGCAGGATGCGATTATATTTGACATCTGCCATTGGTGCCAGCGGCTACTCTCCAAGAGAAAATCTGATAAATCTTCGGACTCTGATGTTCTCCCCTAGTTTCCCAACGGCTTCCTTGACCAGGTCTTGTATGGTCTTGGTTGGGTCTCTAATAAAGGCCTGCTGCATGAGACAGGCTTCTTGAGGAATTTCCTCGGTTTCGTCTTCAGGAAGGTCGTCGCAATCCACGTGTAAAGGGGCCATGGCTGCTACCTGCATCGCCAGGCTATGCGCCAAGTCTCTGAATTCAGGCGTGCGTGCCACGAAATCCGTTTCGCAGTTCACTTCCAGAAGCACGCCAATCCGACCTCCACTGTGGATGTACGATTCGACTATCCCCTCATTGGTCGCTCTCGATGATTTCTTCGCGGCGGACTCGATACCCTTTTCTTTCAAAATTTCGTGGGCCTTGGTCAGATCGCCTTCAGACTGCTCCAAGGCTCGCTTACAGTCCATTATACCGGCCCCTGTTTCCTCTCTAAGGGCCTTGATAGCTTCAACGCTGACTTCCAATTCGCCTCCTATGTTGTCTCAGGGGTTGCGGGAACGGCAGCGTCTTCGCTCGCTTCAGCGGGAGAAGCATCGCCACTGTTCTGCGTTGTAGTTTCAGTTTGAGCGACAGGCTCTTCTGTTGGTGCATCTTCAACCTGGGCAGCAGGTGCTTCCACACTGGCCTCTGCAGCCTGAACGACAGGCTCTTCTGCTGGCGCATCTTCAGCCTGGGCAGCAGGTATTTCCACACTGGCCTCTGCAGCCTGAACGACAGGCTCTTCTGCTGGCGCATCTTCAGCCTGGGCAGCAGGTGCTTCCACACTGGCCTCTGCAGCCTGAACGACAGGCTCTTCTATTGGCGCATCCTCAGTCTGAGCAGAAGGTGCTTCCGCACTTACCTCTGCAGTTTCAACGACAGCCTCTGCTGGCGCATCTTTAGCCTGAGCGACAGGTGCTTCAGTCGAGGTCTCCGTCATCTCGGAGATGTCCTGCACAGTTTCCATCTGGCCTTCAGTCTCTTCGCCAATCTCTTCTATCTCAATGGCGGCACGCCGGTTGGTTCCCTCTATGATAGCATCGGCTACGCGTCCAGTGACCAGCCTTATAGAGCGTATGGCGTCGTCGTTGCCTGGAATGGGATAGTCTATGAGGTCAGGATCGCAGTCCGAGTCTACCAGAGCCACGATGGGTATTCCGACTCGGCGGGCCTCTGCTACGGCTATCGCCTCTTTCCCAACATCGATCACAAATAACGCTCCGGGTATCTCCGTCATCTCTTTAATACCGCCCAGATACCGGTTGAGCCGTACGATACTCTCTTCGAGCTTTTGCGACTCCTTTTTGGGCAGCACGGCGAACTCGCCTGCGGCTTTCCTGGTCTCCAGCTGCACCATATAGTCGATCCGCGATTGGATCGTCTTGAAGTTAGTCATGGTGCCGCCTAGCCAGCGCGTGGTGATGTGATATGATCCCGAGCGTTGGGCCTCATTCACTATGGTGTCCTGGGCCTGCTTTTTGGTGCCCACCATGAGAATTTTCTTCCCTTCGGCAGACACCTGGGCTATGAACGCACACGCCTCTTCCAACATGCGAAGCGTTTTCTGAAGGTCTATGATGTGGATACCGTTGCGGTGGGCGAAGATGTAAGTCCTCATCTTGGGGTTCCAGCGTCGCTTCTGGTGCCCAAAGTGAACGCCCGCCTCAAGCAGAGACTTCATCGTGACAGGGACTGGCCCTACCGGCTGAACAGCCTCTTCTACTCTTTGCTCCATAAATTTATGCCTTCCTATGTTCTATCTTAGTCAGAAGTATAATTTGAAATATGAAAATATCAGACGCTATTTTGGGAAGTATAGCATAGAGAGCTAAAGGTGGGCAATTGGCGAGAGGGCGTATTTGAAGCATACAAAAACAGGTGTTTTGATTCTCACTCAAAATGGTCTGTTTGGCAATAATACCAAATTGACACCTAATCTGTCTGATTGCTATAATCGATACGAAAAGCCTTGTGGGGATATAGCTCAACTAGGGAGAGCGCGGCGTTCGCAATGCCGAGGTTGGGGGTTCGATTCCCCCTATCTCCACCATATACCACCATTTCCCTATTGACACCTAGCCTATCTATGCCCTAATATTGCCTTATCGGTGGTACAACGCCGGTGGTACACGGTGGTATAGGAGGTAAAGGAAATGGCAGGGCTGACGGCAAAAGAGATTCAAGGGATAACGGAACCCGGTAGGCACCGAGACAGTGAGGGCCTGTACCTGGTGATGACACCTGCGGGCACTAAACAATGGGTACAGCGGATTAGGATTAGCGGCAAAAGGCTGGACAAAGGCCTCGGAGGCTGGCCGGGGGTAACTGTCCTTCAGGCAAGGAAGGCCGCCGACGCTAACCGCGTGGCGGTGGCTAACGGGCGTGACCCCTGGGCCAAGAAAACCAAATCGGCACCGGTGGTAACTGTTGCGGCTGACACCACCCCGACGTTCAAGGAAGCCGCCTGCAAGGTCCACGCCCTGAACGCTCCAACATGGCGCAACGGGAAGCACAACACCTCATGGATTAACTCTCTTGACAATCACGTTTTCCCGATATTCGGCGACACCCCAATCGATGAGGTGGGCAGCAGGGACGTGCTGGGTATCCTGCTACCCATTTGGCATACAAAAGCGGAAACGGCACACCGGCTGAGGGGAAGGATACGCAAGGTATTTGATTGGGCGGTGTCTGCGGACTACATCGAAATCAACCCGGCCGGCGAGAAGATTAAAGGGGCGCTGCCCAAGCACAAGAGGTTGCAGGAACACCTAAAGGCACTGCCATATCAGGACGTGCCAGCCGCATACAAGACGATCTATTGGTCAGACGCCCAAAGGGAAACTATAGCGGCTTTCCTGTTCCTGACACTCACCGCAGCCCGCAGCGGCGAGGTTCGGGCCGCAACGTGGGACCAGATCGATTTTGAGGATGAAGTGTGGACCATCCCCGCCGACATGATGAAGAACGGGAAAGAACACCGGCAGCCTCTATCCTATCAAGCGATGCTGATTCTCCAAGGCATGAAGATGCGGGGACAGCACCGGGCCTCTGACCTTATCTTTGCCCGGCCCGATGGCGGTATGCAATCGGAAAACACCTTTATCAATCGGTGTCGGAAGGATGAGATTGCTTGCACCCCACACGGCATGAGATCGTCTTTCAGGGATTGGGCAGAGGAACAGGAGCAGGTCAACGCCAGCCACAACGCCATTGAAATGTGCCTGGCGCACGACGTGGGTTCCTCTGTTGAGCGGGCCTACCGGCGCACTGACCTGCTAGACCAGCGGCGTGGGCTGCTCCAAGCGTGGGCAGACTACGTAGCAGGGTACGACCGCCCACCATTCTGATTGACAGTCTCCAAGGCTAGCCTATGGACCGGGCCAATAGCTCCAAGTATCCTACCCTTCTAGCGCTACGCCCTCCGGCGGAGGGACGAGCTCATACCGGAGGGCGCCCTAGTCCTCGCCGAGGCCCACGGCGTCCAAGGCGTCCTTGATCGCAACGCCGCTGGCGGTCAGCTGAGCGGCTGCCCTGGCCATCGTCAACACCGTGTCCGCCCGCCGCAGGTGCTCGAAGCCCAGCGTGACCGGAGTACCCAGCTTGCGGCTGAACTCGGCGGCCATAGCGTCCGCGACCGGCTGAACGGAGAAATCCAGATACCGCGCCGTCGCAGCCCTGCTTGCCGTGCCGTCCGCATCGGAGCGGATCAAGGCCGCGGGGACGCCGCAGGAGCTCACAAGGTCCATGCCCGCGTCGGAGCGTAGTTTGATGTTCGGCTCAGGCACAACCGCCCCGATGCGCCGCTGGACGTACTCGCCCGGAACGCCTGCGGAGACCTTCCCCTCTTCGCTGCCCCAGTTCTTCGGCGTCCTGACAAAGGCCGTCCGGCCCTTGAGCGCCCGGAGGTCGTATATCGGCGTCCCCAGGGCGTTCTTTTGCTGCCTTTTGCACCCCCGACCGACCCTCTACCGACAGATTTCCGCACGGTAGGCGGGCGTGGGCTTCACCCGCCGGACGATGAGCCGCACCGGTGCGGCGCCAGGCTCAGTCCGGAAGGGGGTGTAGGTGGTCTGCGCCACATCGGCGGCGCCGTCCATCCAGTAGGGGACCGGCGTCCAGTCTGCATCGGGAATCGCCTCGATCAGGTACCGCAGGCTTTTGTGCTGGCGGATGGTGATGGAGAAGCGGACATCCATCTCACGACAGGCGGCGACGAGAGCGTGGGCGTAGAAGCCGCTGTCGGCCCGCGGCCGTAAGTTGCCCGCTGGCCCCGCCGTAGCGCACCCGCCCACCGTCTCACGCAGGAAGTGGGCGGCGCCACGGGCGGTGTTGGCCCGGCCCTCGCGCAGCCGGGACATCAGCACGTCGCCGGTGCCGGCGGCGACGGCCAACAGGGGGTGATAGCCCCGCTTGCCGGTATAGCCGTGGTGGCGCGCTCCCTCCTTGGCCAGTCCATAGGTCTCGCAGATGGTCGAGTCCAGGTCGATGGTCGAGTCCAGGTCGATGGTCAGGGGCGAGTCGCCGGGTCCGGCCCCAGCGGCCCAGGCCCGGGCCAACAACTGGCGGCTCACGCGGTCAAGTTGACGGACATGCCCCCACCGGAAGCTGCGCAGGAAGGTCCCCAGAGTGGATGGCGCCTTGACCACGCAGCCTAGAACACCGACCGTCCCACCAGCGCGCAGCGCATCGGCGTCGTCGATGCAGTCGCCGCCTGCCAGCGCGGAAGCGACCAGCGTCAGCATCTTGTCCCCAGTGTTCGCCCGTCCCGGCGCTCCGCCGAGGTCAAGGTGATGGTCGACGAGTTCTCGCAGGCCCAGGTGCCGGGCGAGGGTGGCCGGCAGGAGCAGGCCGGCATTGGCCACCAGGCGATGGTCGTCAAAGAGGATGCGGATACGGTCGGGTTTGTTCTGTGGCAGCATCTATTGGGTGCTCCTTGTTTCCGGGCGGGTTTCTGTTCCAAAACCATTATCCCAGATTCAGAGGAGCACCCTCTAGGGATGCTCTGAACAATCGGCTTCAGGCTGGGCCGAGTTGACCGGAGTGGTTTTGGGGGCGTTAAATTGCCTCATGGCACCGTGGTGAGGGTTATTGTCGGCCTACAACCGGCCCTGACAGGGCCTTTCGCCGCCCTTAGCCCTGATTTTGGGCGCACTTATACAAGGTCTCACGCCGCCAGGTACTGTTCGGCCCTCATCAAGTTGGCAAACCCCAGCAGCGTCATCAGCCGCTGCGTGTTCTTGGACAGCCCCCTGTAGCGGACCTTGGCGTAGCCGAAGTGCCGCTTGATGTACAGGAACGGATGCTCCACCTTAGCTCTGACCGACGCTTTGCGCTTCTCCGACACCGCCTCAGGACTCTCAGGCTCCAGCTTCCGACGCTGGCCGGGCCTCATCGCCACCTGCCACTCCACGTCCAAGCCCCGGTTCCCCGGCCTCTTGTCAACTCCCTGATACCCAGCATCTCCCCACACCTGAGACTCCCCACCGTGCAGCAACCGGGGCAACTCAGTCAGGTCATGCACGTTCGCAGATGTCGTGGTCATGCTGTGCACCACTCCCGTCTGCGAGTCCACACCGATGTGCACCTTCATCCCGAAGTGCCACTCGTTACCCTTCTTCGTCTGGTGCATCTCGGGGTCGCGCTCTTTAGCCCGATTCTTCGTCGATGAGGGCGCCGCTATGATGCTCGCGTCCACTATCGTCCCCTCCTGAAGACGGAGACCCTTGGACTCCAGATAGCGGTTGATCTCCTCGAACAGACCCGCGCCCAACTCATGCTCTTCCAGCAGGTGGCGGAAGTTCAGAATCGTCGTCTCGTCCGGCAGCGGCCCAGGCAGTCTCAGCCCTACGAACCGCCTCACCGATTCGACCTCATAGAGCATGTCCTCCATCCCAGGGTCGCTCAGGTTGTAAAACAACTGCACGCAGTGTATCCGTAGCATCACCGATAACTCGTAGGGCCGCCGACCACGACCGGCCTTGGGATAGAACGGTCGAATGCGCTCTTCCAACTCTTCCCAAGGGATCAGTCCATCCATGCGCTCAAGGAACTTCTCCCGGCGAGTCTTTCGCTTCTTGCTCTCGTAGTCCAAGTCCGCAAACGTCGGCTGGTTCATTGCCTCTCCTCCCCCGTCTTCAGGCCTTGGCCCTATTTTACTATCCCACAAGCCATCGGGACTTATTCAGAGCATCCCTAGCTTCTTCATGGGCTGTCCCCAAGGCCGTCATTCGGTGGATTCGGGTCTAGGCTGCTGGGTCTGAGAAGCTCACAAGACCACGCACAATTCAAAGATGGTACCGTCTACCGTCAAGTTAGGCCCACCAGACTTGACGAAATCAAGAACTTTCACCATTACCTTCAATCTGGCACTGTAAGCAACCATAGGGCCAGCCCGGCGGCAGCAAAACCCGCCTGGAAGCGGGCGGCCAGTTACTCCCGTAGCGGATGGAGTTCCGCAGAAGCCCCCGATGTGTCAGCGGGGGCTTCTGGTTTGTGGAGGCCGACCGCCAGGCCGGAATGCGGGAAGGCAGCTTGTGCCAGCAGCAGGGCGCGGGACGGCCACGGTCATGCCATCTCCGGTTCCTGCCCCCTAGCCCCCGGCATCCGGTAGCCCACCCTCGGCTCAGTAGGGATGTAGGCGGGGTTGCCGGCGTCGTCGCCCAGCTTGCGGCGGAGCCTCTTCGCTACTTCGCGGACCAGCCACGGTTCGCCGGTCCTTTCCGGACCCCAGACCCGTTGCAACAGCTGGTCGTGGGTCAACACCCGCCCGGCGTGGACCGAAAGCTCGAAGAGTAGCTCGTACTCGGTGGGCGTCAGCCGCACCGGACGCCCCGCCACCGCCACCCGGTGTCCGGTGTAGTCGATGGTCAGGTCTCCCAGCGAGTAGGGTTCGGACGGCTCGGCCGGATGCGGCGCGGCCCGCCTGCGCAGCGCCGCCCTGATTCTTGCCGCAAGCTCCGTCGGCGAGAAGGGCTTGACCACGTAATCGACCGCCTCCATATACCGTCCGGGAGCAAGATTATACAAGGATTCAGATAGATAGAGAGGCGATACTTATACCTTTCATATGGAACGAGGTTTATAATGGTTGGGGTTCTTTGGCCAATAAAGTTTGGAGATAGTCGCTTGGCGTTCGTCCGGTCGATAGATGCGCTGGCGAAGCCGGGCCTATGACTATTGAAAGGAGCGACAAAGTGATGAATAACCTCGTCCCCGGACGCTCGGCATGGATGTTGCTTGCGGGATTCGCCGCCCTTGCGCTGAGTCTGGTCGCCCTGCTCGCCGCCTGTGGCGGGGATGCAGTGCCTAGAGAAGATGCTGCCACCGCTGCGCCTGCCACGGAGGCGACCGAGAGAGTCCGTGCGCCTGCACCGGGCTCGCCCGAAACGGACAGGGAAATCCTGGTCACCGTCTACAATGCGCTGGACGGGCCAAACTGGGAGGACAGCGAAAACTGGCTGAGCGACGCGCCGTTGGGCGAATGGTCTGGAGTCACGACCGACGACAACGGCCGCGTGATTTGGTTGCGGATAGGGGGGTCAGCGTCTGGAGGGGGGTTGAGCGGGGAGATTCCCTCTGAGTTGGGCGACCTCGGAGCCCTGGAAATACTGGACCTCTCTGGCGGCTTCCATGGCGTCGATTTAAGGGGGGAGATTCCCCCGGAGCTGGGCAACCTTTCCAACCTGACGAATTTGTCAATCCAGGGGAACGGGTTCACCGGGCAGATTCCCCCGGAGCTGGGCAACCTTTCCAACCTGAGGGATTTGTCAATCAAAGGGAACGGGTTGACCGGGGAGATTCCCCCGGAGCTGGGCAACCTGGCCAGCCTTCAGCACCTCCGCCTCCGTGGTGAGGGGCTTAGTGGGGGGATACCGCCTGAACTAGGCAACCTCATACAGATGTATGAGCTACGCATCGAAAACACCCAGTTGGGCGGGGCGTTACCACCAGAGTTGGGCAACATCAACCTAGTGGAGTTACACCTTTCTCATAACGAATTGAGCGGCGAGATACCGCCGTGGCTGGGCAACCACTCGGACCTACTAGGCCTGAGCCTCAGCGGAAACCAGCTGAGCGGGGAGATACCAGCCGAGTGGGGAAGCTTCGACAGACTGGAATCGCTGAGCCTCGCCGGAAACCAGTTGAGCGGGGAGATACCTTCCGGGTTGGGCGACATCGATACCCTGGAAAGTCTGAATCTACACGAAAACCAGCTAAGCGGGGAGATACCAGCCGAGTTGGGTAACCTCGATAACCTGAAGAGTCTGACTCTACACGAAAACCAGCTAGGCGGGGAGATACCTTCCGAGGTGTGGAACATGCTTGAGCGGGAAGTCGAGATTGAGATACATGGCAATGATTTCCCGTGTCTAACGGGTGGGGGGCGCCACCTATATATCAGACAACGGGCCAACTGTTGAGTCCCAGGCGTGCCACTTCTCTCGAGTCTGCGGGGATTGCACGTGGTTTGCCTGGGAGAGATACCGGCGGAGCTGGGCAGCCTCTCCAACCTGGAAGCGCTGTCCCTCAACGAAAACGACTTGAGCGGGGAGATACCGGCAGAGTTGGGCGGCCTCTCCAACCTGGGAAGGCTGTGGCTCGAAAACAACCAGTTGAGCGGGGAGATACCGGCAGAGCTGGGCAGCCTCTCCAACCTGACATCTCTGAACCTCTACGGCAACGGCTTGAGCGGGGAGATACCGGCGGAGCTGGGCAGCCTCTCCAACCTGGTAGGGCTGAACCTCGGCGACAACGACTTGAGCGGGGAGATACCGGCGGAGCTGGGCAGCCTCTTCTACTTGGAAGGTCTGCACCTCCAAGGCAACGACTTGAGCGGGTGCGTGCCAAGCAGCCTGCGAAACCACATTGGTTTGAAGCCAGGGCATTACGACTTTAACGGCCTGCCCTATTGCTGAAGCCACGCGCCCTCAGCCGGGGACGGACGGCATATCGTTTTGGCGGCGCTCCCAGCGCATGTTGGCTATTGCGTATGGGGCTGCCCGCTCATCCCTGCGGAAGCCGACATACCAACACATATTTGGGAGTGGCGAAACGGGGCGAAACGGGTGTCTCAGCATTGACACCCATAGCGACTCCGCTATACGATACGTATCAATCTGTGGATATATGGTGCCGGTCAAGACCGGGAGGGAAAGAAAACGACCCGTACACGCACGACAAGATACATAACCCTGTTGAGCGTTGTCCTTGCGCTGGCCCTTACGGCGGCGCTCGCGGCCTGCGGCTCCGACGCGCCTTCGACCTCGTCCACGTCCGGGACCGCCGCTGCGCCGGCAACTGAGGGGGCCGAGAGCGAGTCTGGGCCTCCCCAGGGCTCCGTTGCCACGGATAGGGAAGTCCTGGTTGCGTTCTATAATGCTATGGACGGGGGCAACTGGACGAACAACACAAACTGGCTGAGCGAGGCTCCCCTTGCAGAATGGCACGGGGTCCACACTAACAGCGACGGGCGTGTTTTTAATGTGCGCCTTACCGACAACCAGCTGAGCGGGGAGCTGCCGTCCGAACTGGGCAGCCTTACTTACCTGATAATACTGGGAACCAAGGATAACCAGGTGAGCGGGGAAATTCCAGTGGAACTTGCCAACCTCAATTACCTGGCAGCCCTGGAACTCCACGGCAATCAGTTAAGCGGCGAGATACCGCCTGAGTTGGGCAGCCTTCCCAGACTAGGCAGTGTGCGTCTTGAAGACAACCAGTTCAGTGGTGAGATACCGTCCGAGCTGGGCAGCCTCTCCACCCTGGAATTTCTGCACTTAGACGGTAACCAGTTGACGGGGGAGATACCGTCCGAGTTGGGCAGCCTCTCCAGCCTGAAACGTCTGAGGCTAGGCGGTAACGACTTGAGTGGGGAGATACCGTCCGAGCTGGGCAGCCTCTCCACCCTGGAAATTCTGGAGCTATATGGTAACGACTTGAGCGGGGAGATACCGCCCGAGCTGGGCAGCCTCTCCAGCCTGAAACGTCTGGAGCTATATGGTAACGACTTGAGTGGGGAGATACCGCCCGAGCTGGGCAGACTCTCGAACCTGGAAGTTCTGGGCTTAGATTTTAGCCAGTTGACCGGGTGCATACCAGGAGGGTTGCGAGGGGTACTGAATAGCGACGACGACTACTACAGCGGTCTGCCATTCTGCTGAAGCCACCCGCCCTCAGCCGGGGACGGACGGCATATCGTCCATATCGCCTTGGAGGCGCTCCCGGCGCGTGTTGGCTGTGGCGCATGGGGCTGCCGAGCAACGGGGTATCAGCCTCTCCCTTCGTCGGCCTCCCGGTCGACGGCGGTTTGACCGCTTCGGCGCATGCTGACGCCCTTGACCGCCAGACCTTCAGCCAACGTTGAAGGGTGGAGGCCAGGTCCAGAGTGAGTCTCCTCTTATTGGCTTCCATGCCTGCCGCTTCCCCAGATGGACCATCTGACGCAGAAGGGGGCGAAGAAGAGGAATCAATGCCCCACCGGAAAATGGGCAACAGAAAAGGGCCGCACACATGAACCGAGAGGCCTGAATCGAGAGCAATTCGGCGTGAGGGCCAAGTGAGCGCTTCCGGCAACCCTCCAATCGTTACATAGGAGACATGAGCGGTGACCAGTACAATTCCGTTGGCGGTTAAGGACGAGCATCTGGTGACCTTGACAGAGGTCCAGCGCGGGGAAAGGGGTCTGACGTGCTACACGTGTGGTGACAAGCTGGCGGTCAAGGACGGTCGTGGGCAACGCGTTAGCGGAGAAGGTAGACGCCATCAGGCCCGGAGAAAGCACTTCTCCCATACATCCAGCAGCAGATGCCACGGCGAGGGCCCGGCGCACTATCGCGTCAAGACGGCCCTCTGCTGGGCAATCAATCGCGCACTCAAGACGCCAAGGGAACGCCGCAACGCCCATGGCCAAATAGATTACCGTTGCCCAGACCCAGAATATGGATCAAAGGACATGATTAAGTTCGCCCCTGGGAGCAGTGGAATGAACCAGGAGTTCGAGCTAATGCGGCAAGGATACCACTATTATGACCTTCTTCGCGATTCCCGCGGCTTTCGGTTCGACGACCGCGCCGGTCTGGACCGCGCGGAATGTGAAGTGTGGCTCGACGGGCGACGGACCCGCGCTGACATTGCTGGCAAGGACGAGGATGGGAATGTCCTGTGGGTCATTGAGATTAGGCGTAGCGGACTAAGTAAGGCTGCTGTTGACCACGCTCAAGACAAGGGCATTCCCCTGTTCGTAGTTGATCTGACTCGACCGCGCCGGTCTGGACCGCGCGGAATGTGAAGTGTGGCTCGACGGGCGACGGACCCGCGCTGACATTGCTGGCAAGGACGAGGATGGGAATGTCCTGTGGGTCATTGAGATTAGGCGTAGCGGACTAAGTAAGGCTGCTGTTGACCACGCTCAAGACAAGGGCATTCCCCTGTTCGTAGTTGATCTGACTCGACTGCCTCAGGCCACCGAAGACGACCTATGGGCGGAAATCAAGTGCTGGGACTACTTCGTTCTTGCGGAGAATCTGGTTAGAGGGTTCTATCCGTCGGTCGCCGAGTCATATAACACGGGCTGCGAACGCAAGGCGTTTGGAATGGGACCAGACGACCACACCTGGTCGAAATTGTGCGTTTACGTTCACCGCGGTCCGGGCGATTGCGAAAACGAAGGGTGCTCTGACTGCGAAGAAGCAGTGCTCCACGAGTGTGGCGAGATGTTTTGCCCCGACACGGCCTATATGTTCAAGCACGGCATCAACCACCTGGAGATGTACACGGATCCGCTTCACCGGGTTAACAGCCATATCCCGCCGCCCCACAGTGAATCCCCGGTGGGTCTAACTCAGCCGCGCGTCGGCTTCCCTGAACCCAAGGGCGAGTTGCGAGCCGCAGTAACGGAGTCGGCTCCCTGAGTCGCCGTCCCCTTACCTCTGTGTGGAGCCCCGGCGAGGTCATAGGCTGTTCAGCGACCTCCGAAAGATGGTACTGTCTACCGTCCCACACAGACTTACAAACTTCCCAGCCATAATTCGAAGATGGTTCTGTCTACCGTGAAAAAAGGCCCACCAGACTTGACGAAATCAAGAACTTTCGTGTTGAGGTTCAGGCTGGTCGTGTAGGTGCTGATAGGTCCTGCGGCCTTCGAGCGTGGAGATAGGAAATTACGGCTCAACAGCTTCGGAAACCGGACGTGCCCCCGGAGTTTCAAACAGAGGCAATGGACACTGAGTCCACCACTATTCTGCACCAAGGAGAAGAGTAGCACCAATGACGAACATCACTATCCCAGCCGCCGACCTGCGGGTCCTGCTTGACATAGCAGAGGGCTACACATCCGAGAACGGCCTGGATTCTGTCGGCAGGTATGCAATGCCGGAGGAAGTGCAACGAGCCATCGCCAATGCCAGAACCGCAGTACGCAGAGCCGGAGCATTGAGCGTCTCCTAGGATTACCTCTGTCAATTGCCAGGAACCACAGGCACAGCAGATTTCACTTCCCCACTCTCTGCACCATTCCTCCGTCCCGTCGCACAGTGAATGCGGACAGGGCATTCACCGCATGAGGGTGACCGGGCTCTACAGACTAGGGCTCCGAGATCAAGGAGAGCCTGATTCCACTGAGCGTCCGATCCTTCTTCACCTGCGAGTTCACGCAGATGGAGCCTTAGGCTCCACAGTGGTATGTTTGACCCTTCGCCTAACACTCTACGAGCGATCCTACTGGTATTGGTGTCCATCAACACACTGGGGCGACCAAAGGCGAAACACTGTACTGCCGAGGCGATATAATCCCCCACTCCGGGGATGGCAATTAGCTCCGACCAGCCATCTGAGACGTGCCCGTTCAGTTTGCTTCGGACGTGTTCAGCGGCAGCAGTCAGATTCGCTGAGCGCCAATTGAGACCGAGCGTCGATAAGTATGGTTCCAATGTCGTGGTGTTGGCAAGGAAGGCGTCTGGTGTCCCACCTATAGTGGTGACCTCTTGAATAACGTGGGCCACTTGATTGGCCCTTGTTCTATGGAGACACATTTCCACCAGCAGGTGCTGCCAAGGGCTCAGGTTAACATCTCTCCAAGGGAACTTTCGTCCATAGGCACGAAACCAGCCAATAAGATCACTCCTGAAAGTAGAGCTATAATCAGCCCGTCGCTCGCCAATTTCATTAGGCGTAGAATCTCCCTTCAGTGAACTTCTGACCCCGGCAGCGATGGCTGAAGCCAGCATAGGCGGAACTGCGTTACCAATTTGCCTAAACCTACTGGTCGGGTGTCCTGCGAATCGGAATCTATCCGGAAATGTCTGGATTCTGGCAGCCTCGCGAACGGACAGAGTGCGGTCTTGTTGCGGATGTATGTACCAGTAGCCGTCCTTCGCAATGTGAGCGGTGATAGTACGCGACACATCCTTGTGAAGGGCGGAGAGATAATGTACCACCTGGGCGGTCGAGCGCTGAGGTGTGGCGTTTGAAAACTGTACCGCCTGTCGCCTTCAATCAGGAACGACAGAACCTGATTGAAGGTGGATTGGATGTACAAGGTGGAGATGTACCTGCGAGTTCGCAGGGCTTGCTTTGTAGAAGGGATGAGCGCTCGAGAGGCTGCGCGGGTATACGGACTGCACTGGGACACGGTGCGCAAGATGCTCAAGTACTCGGTACCTCCAGGGTATCAACGAGACCGACCGCCTAGTCGACCGAAGCTGGACCCATACAAGGGCGTGATCGACCAGATCCTCGAGGAAGACCAGGGAGTTCCGAAGAAGCAGCGTCACACCGCCAAGCGTATCTATGAGCGGCTCAGAGACGAGCACGGGTTTCCGGGCAAGTACACAATCGTCAAGGACTACGTCCGGGAACGCCGTCGTCGGACCCGAGAGATGTTCGTACCACTGTCCCATTCCCCGGGACATGCCCAGTGTGACTTTGGCGAAGCGTGGGTGGTCATCGGTGGAGCGGAGCAGAAGGCCCACTACTTGGCCATGGACCTTCCTCACAGCGATGGGTGCTATGTGAAGGCCTACCCTGCCGAGACCACCGAGGCCTTCTGTGACGGACACGTTTCCGCCTTTGCGTTCCTGGGCGGGGTGCCCCAGAGCATTGTGTACGACAACACCACCCTGGCGGTGGCCAGGATACTGGGAGATGGCCGCCGGCGGCGGACCAGGGTGTTCACCGAGCTTCAATCCCACTACCTGTTCGAGGACCGGTTCGGCCGTCCAGGCAAAGGGAACGACAAGGGGAAGGTGGAGGGTCTGGTGGGCTATGTTCGTCGGAACTTCCTGGTGCCTATCCCCTCGTTCGAGAGCTTCGATGCCCTCAATGCCTATCTGGAACAACACTGCGTCAGACGGTTCGACGATCGACTCCGTGGTCACAATGAGACGATAGGAGAGCGACTGGAGCGGGACCTGGAGGCATTACGACCTCTGCCAGCCGTGCCGTACGACGCCAGCGACAAGCACGCGACGCGGGTCAGCTCTCTGTCGCTGGTCAGGTACCGGACCAACGACTACTCGGTGCCAGTGGCCTATGGACATCGGGACGTGCTGGTTCGCGGATATGTGCACGAGGTTGTGATCAGCTGTGGCTCTGAGGTCATCGCCCGTCATCGGCGGTCCTACGACCGAGATGACTTCGTCTTCGACCCTCTCCATTACCTGCCGCTCCTGGAGCAGAAGACGGGAGCCTTGGACCAGGCGGCGCCACTAGTTGGATGGGAGTTGCCCGAGGAGTTCGGCATCCTACGACGGTTGCTGGAGTCTCGGATGGGCAAGAGAGGGAAGCGGGAGTTCGTGCAGGTGCTGAGACTGATGGAGAACTTCCGCAAGGAAGAGGTCCACGACGCAGTACGAGACGCACTCCGACTCGAGGCGGTGAGCTTCGATGCTGTCAAACACCTGGTTCTGTGCAGGATCGAAGGTCGGCCCCCGAGGCTTGACTTGGAGCTGTATCCGTATCTGCCCAAGGCCAACGTTGCGACAACATCGACCAGGGACTACATGACCCTCCTGGTGGGGAGCCGATCATGAGCAACAAGTCCACGATGTTGCTCGAACACCACCTGAAGGAGCTCAAGCTCCCCACGTTCTTGAGGGAGTACGACAAGCTGGCCACTCAGTGTGCCACCGAGGGAGCTGACCATCCGGACTACCTGCTGCGCCTATCGGAGTTGGAGCTGATCGACCGTCACCATCGCATGGTGGACCGGCGGATCAAAGCGGCCCGCTTCCCAACGACCAAGAGCCTGGACACATTCGACTTCCTGTCTATGCCGTCCCTCAACAAGGCTCTAGTTCTGGAACTGGCACGATGCGAGTATATCGAGCGCTGCCACAACGTCATCGTCGTCGGCAACAGCGGCACCGGCAAGACTCATATCGCCCTCGGTCTCGGCCTTGCTGCATGCCAGCGTGGACTGTCCGTAGGCTTCACTCCCGCCGCCGCCCTAGTCCACGAGCTGATCGAGGCTAGGGACGAACGGCGTCTGCTCAACCTCCAGAGAAGGCTGGCCCGCGTAAAGCTGCTGATCATCGACGAACTGGGCTTCGTGCCGTTGTCCAAGGCCGGGGCTGAGCTGCTCTTTGAGGTGTTCAGTCAGCGTTACGAGCGTGGATCAGTCCTGGTCACATCCAAGTGAGCCCTTCGACGAGTGGACCGAGGTGTTCGGATCCGAGCGGCTCACTGGAGCTCTCCTGGATCGTCTCACTCACCATGTCGACATCCTGGAGATGAACGGGGACAGCTACCGCCTCAAGCACAGCAGGAAGTCCAACCAACCTCGGGCAACTGCCTAAACCTGGCTCTCACGCCCCCCGGACCTTGATGCTTCACAACGTGGCGTTCAGTGGTACGGTTTTGCTCCGCCCCGCTGGTACGTTTTCTCTCCGCCCCTGACATAATGCGTCGCCTACGAGGCGTTTTCCTATGGGGGCTCGTCTGGGAGTCCCGTGTTCGCAGTCCAGAAGGGACTGAAGCCAGGAGCCGGCCTGTCCTTCCCTGGATTTCGCGACCTCAAGCTCATTGGCATCAATGCCGGTCACTTGCCTGGTACCAATGATACACATTCGGGAATCTCTTACATGTACAAGTCCTCCGCGATATTGGACATTATTGATGCCAAATAGACGATATGAGGGATCGCCAATTGTTAACTCGCCCCTAGTACGCCTCATTCGGGCTGTGCAGAGTATGGGGCGGCTTGCTCGGATGTGGCAGAGATCCTCAGCCAAGCGGACCTCGGCTAGTGAACATCCCTGTCAGACTGTAGGGTCTTCAACCAGTCGATCAAAAGTACTTTAGCGCACTGAGGACTCTCGATGCCAGTGGTGTGACGCGTTGTGACAGAGGAACGTAACTATGACTTATAAGAGGTCGAACACACTTCGGCTTCGACTACCGTCAGCGGGTCTTGTTCAGAACGCAAAACCAACTCTCGCCCTCTTCCATCTGGAATCCTCCGGAGAATTCTTCAGAGTTAGCTATGTATTCAGCAGCCTTCCTCTCCAGGGCTACGCGCTTGGTTTCCTCTTCGTATTCAAGCTCCAGTTGGTCAATGTTCATTGAAGGGGGCTGGCCATCAAGCAAGATTGCCGCTCCTCTGAGGGCTCCTCTCGCGAGAAGGGGCCTCGCCTCAGGTTCCAAGTATCCGTATCTGGCGAGTATTCTGGCAGCGTCCGCTGCATTCAAGCCCCGGATCAGCCCGCCACTCCGGTAAAACCAGGGTTTGAATTTACAGTGCGCCTCCTCGACCGTCTTGAGGTTAGCCATGAGCGCGTCCAGACCACCCGCGCCAACCTCTCTGAACACACAAGTCACCCAATAGAGGAACCCTCGGCGTCTCCCACTCGAGGGCACGAGATGATCAAACCGTCTGTGCACTCCCTTATCCCGAATCGCTACCTTCTCGAGTTGACCATTTGACCACATGCCCCTGTAGGTGTCCTTAACGGAGTCAAAGATCTCCTTGCCGGCAAACAGACTCCGGCATTGTTTATCTGAGAGCGCTTCCACGAAGACCTCAAAGCACTTGTACTGATCGTTGAACCAACCTTGGAGCACGATTATTGGCAAGGGAAGGTCCATATAGATTCGTATGTCGCAATCTTCCCTGTCTGCTATATCGTCCAGCTTCAATTTTCTCAAGTCTCACCCCCTAGCATGGATATCCGCGTTTCGCAGCGACGTCTTTCGCCCACTGAACGGCAGCCGCCTCCCACGCGCGGAGGCGTGTGTAGGAACCATCTTCGGACGCCCAATGAGGAGGCCAGCTAGCCAGCTAGGGCCTCAAAGCAGCGCGCTAGCTCGTCAACCCTGCCGAGTAGGGCGTCGAGATTCGGGTCAAGGGAGAGACGGGGACGGGCATTCTCCTCGCGTACATCGACGTCACATCCCATCATGGTGATCAAGGACATGTAGGCGTCAACTTCGGCTCGATGATTCGGCAGACAACGATTGAGCCTTTGCCGGCTTGGAAAGATGAGGTGCGCTCCTCCTCTGATGGAGAACAGCGCAACCTCCCCACTCCTATCGCGCCTGTTCACCTTCAGCGAAAAGCCTTCCTGTCCAACGGTGTCCGCTTTGAGGTGACCGATCCCCACCCGATCGGTAGTAGCCACGAGTCTATCGCCGAGGCGGTCGCGCAAGGCGACTACCAGTGTGTGCTCCCACATCTGCTCGGACACATTGCCCCGCTCCCCAGAAGGCGAGTGCCCACTCAGTCCTTCTTCAATCAGCTTACTGAGATGCTGTACATTCATCCTTGTCTGCGGTGAGAGGCATCTCGGCTCTTCAAGGAACTCGGCGATCGCTTCAAGGCTCATGTCCGCCCCACTCTTCCTCTTGCCCCAGATCGTCTTCACCTCTTGGTTATGGAACGTCTCCCGATAGTCCTCGGCCTGGCCCAGGTCAGTCCCAAGCTCCACCTCGATTATCGCCAACACCGAACCGTCACGGACCACTTTGAGATCGGGGCGACGACTGTGGACATTTGCGGGCGGGTACACGACTGCATCCGCGGGCAGCCACAGGCTCTTCAGGAGCCATTCACGGAACCAGTCCTGCTGCATTAATGAGAAGAGCGCGAGATTGACCCGGTTCTCAGGCTTGCTGATGTCTTCATTCACGAACAGATCGTCGGTATTGCCCATTTCAATCCTCCCATTCCTGCGACTCCCCCCTTGGCATCCGGTAGCCGACGGGAGGCTCGGTGAAGATGTATCGGGGACTGTCCGAATCTTCTCCCGAATATGCGGCGGCGGTTCTTCACCGTGGTGCGCGCCGCGGTGTTCCGGGATTTCCCCCAAGAAAGCCCGCGTGGTCATTCATCCAACAGTCCGTTCCGCACGGCCCAGACCACGATCTCCTGCTTCGTGCCAAGACCAAGCTTGCTCTGTATGCTGTAGAGGGCGTTCCTGATGGTCACCGGCTTGACCCCCCTGGCCTCCGCAATCGCGTTGTATGACATGCCCCGGCAG
>CBDBJK010000030.1:0-231101 GCA_965206395.1 Dehalococcoidia bacterium | reverse complement strand
GCCTTCCTCGCCATCGACATCCGCAACGAAGAACTCGACGCTCAGAGGGTAGGCGGAATTGCCCGGCGCGGAATCGACGCTATACTCAATTACAAGGTCGCCATTCCCGTCTATCTCCAGGGCCGTCATATACGGGTGATTTTGAAGATTGTTGGCTCCGGCGTCGGCGTCATCCGCGTCGTTCGATGTCAGCCAGAAACCGCCAAGATCAACGCCCATACCCGTATTGGAGAACATGGAGTTGAATCGAATCGCGTTTCCGCTGCCCGTTAAGACGTTTATACCGTGGCCCTCGTTGAAAGCGATGATGTTGCCCGCGCTGCTTGTCGCATTGCCAATCGCGTTGTTCATGGCATCGCCCAGAATCATCACGCCATGAGCGCTGTTCCCTACATCAACAGTGCCAGCGATGTCGGTTCCAATGGCGTTGCCATGCACTTCGTTGCCACTGGAATCGATTCCCGTTATCAAGACTCCGCTTCCGCCATTGCCAGATATGATGTTGCCCTCCCCAGCGGCGGGGTCGCCTCCGATGAGGTTGTCGGACGCGTCGAAAATCAGCACACCATGAGAAGCGTTGCCAAGGCTGACAGTGCTCGTGGCGTTTGTTCCAATGAAGTTGCCCTGCACGAAATTGCCCGAAGAGAACGAAATGGTAACTCCAGACCCAACGTTGCCGACAATCAGGTTGCCCTCTCCAGCAGCGGAACCACCGATAATGTTGTCGTCCGCCAATACGTCGATGCCACTGCCGTTGTTAGGCATAACCGCGTTGCCAGTGGCATCGGCTCCAATATAGCTGCCTTGCACAACGTTCCGGTCGCGCCTTCGGAAACGATTGCGATGCCGCCCGCGCCGTTGCCTGAAATGATGTTGCGCGCGCCAGAAGTCGCGCCGCCAATCGTATTGGAAGACGCTCCATAGATAAGCACTCCCTGCGAGGTATTGCCGAGAGCGATCATGCCTGTCAAGTCCGTACCGACGAGGTTGCCTTGCACCAGGTTTCCGGTCGAGCCGACGCCGGAGATGATGATTCCAGTCCCGCTATTGGCTGATATTACGTTGCCCGCTCCTGTAGCCGTTCCGCCGATAGTGTTGGCTGGCGTATTGCCGAGAATCACTCCCGACACGCTGTTCCCTAGAGCAATCGTGCCTGTAACGTCTGTGCCAATGAAGTTGCCCTGAAGAAGGTTTCCGGTCGCGTCGCCTGAGATAGTTACTCCTGAACCGCTGTTGGCCGATATGATGTTGCGCTCCTCAGGCGTTATGCCTCCAATGGTGTTGCTCGACCCATCCTGGATGCTTACCCCTGACGCGTCGTTGCCTAACGCAGCGATGCCGTTGAAATCTGTGCCAATGAGGTTGCCGTGGACAAGATTATTCGTCGCGCTGCTGCCGAGTATGAGGACTCCGTTCCCTTCGTTGCCCGAAATGAGATTGCCCTCGCCCGCAACCGAGCCTCCAATAGTATTGTCGGAGGCATCCAGCATAACCACACCATCAGTGTCGTTGCCCATCGCGATTGCGCCGGTAACGTCGGTGCCGATGAAGTTGCCCTGAACAATGTTATTAGTCGAATCGATGCCAAAGATGATGACGCCGCTCCGCCCGTTGCCCGATATGATGTTGCGCGCGGCGGCAGTTCCTCCAATGATGTTGTCGGAGGCATCTTGAATGGCGACGCCGCTCAGGTCGTTGCCTAGAGCAACAGTACCAGTAACGTCTGTGCCGATGAAGTTACCTTGAACAATGTTTCCGGTCGCGTCAAGCCCCCCAATTACAACACCGCCTTCCGCATTCCCGGAGATTATGTTGCGCGCTCCGGCGGTTAGCCCTCCAATCAAGTTCCGGGGCGCGTCGTCTATGATGATGCTATGCGTGGCATTCGGAATCGCAAAGGTTCCGGTGATGTCAGTTCCGACGAAATTGCCCTGCACCGTGTTCTCGAAGGCGCTTCTGCTCAGGAGCACGATGCCGGAGGAGTCGTTGCCAGAGATGATATTGCGCGCCGCTTCGGTCGTGCCACCGATAGTATTACCCGGAGCGTCCTCTATTATCACGCCATACAAGCCGTTGCCAAGGCCAACTGTGCCAGTGAGGTCGGTGCCGATGAGATTGCCCTACATAAGGTTGCCCGTGGCATTGACGTTGTATATGGTGACACCGTTCTGGTCGTTGCCCGAAAGCAAATTGCCCGCGCCCGGCTCTGTTCCTCCCAGGATATTGTCGGGGCTATCCAGAATACTCACACCGCCGCCCCGGTTAGGTAAAGCTATGGTTCCGTTGAGATCGGTGCCAACAAAGTTGCCTTGAACAATGTTTCCACTGGCATCCATACCATTGAGCGCGATGCCAGCGAAGTTGTTGCCAGAGATTACGTTGCGCGCCACCTCGGTCGTGCCGCCAAAGGTATTGTTGGATACGTCCTGCACCAGCACGCCGTGTGAGTCATTGCCCAGACTAATGGTTCCGGTGATGTCAACGCCGATGAAGCTGCCTTCAATCAGGTTGCCGCCGTTCTCTGACATCTCTATGCCGTTTGCGTCGAAGCGATTGATCGCCAATCCTCTGACGACGCTGCTTCCGGCGGTGATCTTCAATCCGGTTATGAAAGAGCCTGCGGTGTTGCCGTCCAACTCGATCTTGAGAACTGCGTTGCTGCCCAGACCGGGGCCGTTCGTGTTCGCACTGGCTCCTGGCTGAGTGTAGCCGTCGACGGTGACTGGACTGGTGATGGTAGGCAGAGCCGACGATGGCTGAATGAGAAACGAGTCCGTGCTAGAGGCATAGCCGATGTCAGTAGTCGGAATGTCGAATGCGATGCTGTCTGCCCCGGCAATGGCATTGGCCTCTTCTATCGCTGCGCGCAGAGTGCATATACCTGTTCCATCGCTGCATATGCCGTCGCCTGTGGAGAAATCGCCAGTATCGCCTGTTGAGTTGACTGTGAAAGTGGCGGCCTGCGCAACGCCATGAACCGTGGTAAGCGCGGATATTGACACGACGATAAGAAAAAGAAGGGCTTTGATTCGCACGATAAAGCCTCTCCTACCAAACGCACAGAAAAGAAAAAAGCGGGGCTTCCAAGGCTAGCCTCATATGCCGATAGATGCAGTCCTACCTGCGCATGAATTATAGCCCAGCGAGACATAACATCCAAGTGGTTATTGTAACCAAGTTTAGGCTTAGTTCACGACATGGTGGTGGGATGGCAGAGTGCGAGCAGGGTGAATATCAGCAATGCTACGTACCCTGGTTGACGCCGTGAGAAGCCATTGCTACACTCGCACCGAGACAAGCAGCCTGCGCTGGCCTATCAAAAACCACTATAAGGCATTTGCCGCATGTCTGGCTAACGCGGGCGATTCATCCCTACATTCCAGAACACCGATGCCGTAAAATGCCGAACATGACACTTGGAGAAGAATCGCATACCTCTGAATCCATTGATGGCTTGCCAGCAGTCACACCGTCCGACCGCGAGCGCCTGCTGACCGACCTCCTTCGCGGCGTCTCAAGGGCGTTCTACCTGACGTTGCGCGTGCTCCCTAAGGGTCTGCGCGAGCCTATGGGCCTAGCGTACCTGCTCGCTCGCGCCGCGGATACGATTGCCGATACCCGGCTTCTGCCTCCTGACGAGCGATTGCGGCACCTCTTGGTCTTCAAGGCGCAGGTCGAAGGCCCGGCGACGGCGAGGGCGCTCCAACAGATCGTGTCCTCGCTTACCGACATGCAAGAGTCGCCCAACGAGCGAACGCTTCTTATCTCGCAACCGGAGACGTTCGCGCTGCTGGAGGCGTTGCCAGAGGCCGAACGCGCTCGCGTGCGCTCCGTCGTCGTTACGCTCACTCACGGCATGGAGATAGACCTGACTACGTTTCCAGCCGAAGATTCGGGAAAGCTGGCGGCCTTCAATAGCTACGACGAGCTTGACGATTATATTTACTATGTGGCTGGATGCGTTGGCGAGTTCTGGACAGAGTTTATCGCTGCGAACACGCCTTCGCTGGCGGGCTGGGACATCGAGCGCATGTCCCAGATCAGCGTCCGCTTCGGCAAGGCGCTTCAGCTAACCAACATTCTGCGCGACATGCCGAAAGACCTCCGCAACGGACGCTGTTACCTGCCCGAAGAGGAACTGGCCCGCGTTGGCCTTTCGCCGGAAGCGTTGCTAGACCCATCAAATGCCGCAAAAGCCCGCCCCATACTGGTGAAAGGCATCAAGGATGCGCTTGACCACTTTCGCGCTGCGGAGGAGTACATACTGGCGATACCCCGACGTTGCCTGCGGTTGAGGCTGGCAGTGCTTTGGCCCGTGTTAATCGGGTTGGCGACGCTCGTCAAGCTGGCCTGCAACAAGGCATGGCTTGACCCGGACCAGTCCTTCCACGGAAGGGTACAGCCCTCCAAGGTCAGCCGAAACGGGGTTTACGGCATGATGGCGCTCTCGTTCCTACTCGTACCCTCGAACAGAGCGTTGAAGTTCTGGATGGCGCAGTTGCGCGAGCAAGTGGAGCAGTTGCTTGTGGTAGAATGAGCCATCCAGATCAGGAGAGGCATCTGATGAAATTCGGCATATTCTACGAACACCAGATACCGCGTCCCTGGAATGACGGGGACGAGCACAGGCTCTTCAAAGAGGCGTTAGACCAGGTGGAGCTTGCCGACCGCATCGGCATCGATTACGCATGGGAGGTGGAGCACCATTTCCTTGAGGAGTACTCTCATTCTTCGGCCCCGGAGGTGTTCCTTGCCGCGTGCAGTCAGCGCACAAAGAGCATCCGCCTTGGTCACGGAATCGTTCTTATGCCGCCCGCCTACAACCATCCGGCTCGCGTCGCCGAGCGCATCGCCACCCTCGACCTCATAAGCGATGGCAGGGTCGAATGGGGTACGGGCGAGTCCGCCTCCCGCATTGAGCTTGAGGGATTCAACGCCGACCCTCAGCAGAAACGCGACATGTGGCTTGAGACCGTCCGCGAGACAGCGAAGATGCTGTCCGCCAACCCTTACCCCGGCTTCAAGGGCAAATACTTCTCGATGCCTCACCGCAACATTGTGCCCAAACCTTTGCAAAAGCCGCACCCACCCATGTGGGTTGCATGTTCCAATCGAGAGACGATAAAGCTGGCCGCGAAGCTAGGCATCGGCGCGCTGACCTTCGCATTCGTCAGCCCTGAAGAAGCCGCGCAGTGGGTTGATGAGTATTACACCATCTTCAAGAACGAGTGCGAGCCGGTAGGCCAGACGGTGAATCCGAACATAGCTATGGTCACGGGCTTCATGTGCCACGAAGACAGCGACGTGGCGGTGGCGCGTGGATTCGAGGGCTTTCAATTCTTCAGCTACGCCCTGAGCCACTACTACATGACCGGCACTCACGTGCCGGGGCGGTTCAACATCTGGGAGGACTTTCAGCAGAACGGGCGCACGCCTCCGCAGCAGACAAGCGCCATCGGGAACCCCGACGAAGTGCGCTCGCACCTGAAGAAGTTCGAGGACGCGGGCGTAGACCAGGTGATATTCATCCAGCAGGCTGGCAGAAATCAGCACGAACACATCTGTGACTCGCTGGAATTGTTCGCGGAGCAGGTCATGCCGGAGTTCAAGGAGCGCGAAAATGATAGGGCGCGGAGCAAGATGGAAAAGCTCGCCCCTTATATAGAGAAGGCCATGAGCCAAGTCCCGCCTATCGCTGCGATGGACTCGGTGTCGCCGGTGGACTCATACCCCGTGCTGCTGAGGAAGGCAGGTATAGAGCCAGAGCAGACCCCGGGATCGACAACAGGCATACAGAGGCTGCTTGGCATCGACACGAACGGTAAATCTACACCAGGATACTAGTCGATGCCAAGACCATATAGACCAGCTGAGGTAATCAAAATTCTAGAGAGCTTTGGGTGGGGATTCGACAGGCAAAGAGGAAGTCATTATATAATGAAGAAGCCAGGGAATAGAAGTATAACAATTCCCACATCGCGGAGAGAGGTAAAGGTGGGCACTCTGGGGGGCATAGTCAGTGATGCTGGGCTAACCCGCAAGGAGTTCGACGAAAGAGCTAGCCAGATATTGTAATCCAAGGCTTGGAACCTCCGACCATCGTGCTAGGAGCAAGACAAATGGCGAAAAGAAGATTTACGGTAATTCTCATCCCCGATGAAGGGGGCTATCAGGTGGTGGTGCCTCATTATTCGGGAGTGAACACCTGGGGTGAAACCCCAGAGGAAGCATTTGCAAATGCGCAAGAAGCGTTGGAACTGATCCTGGAGTCTGAGGCAGAGTCTGAACGCGGTTTTACCTTGCCTCCCGTAACACCAGCACCTCATGTAGTGTTAGGGGAAATCGAAGCAGAGGTTCCTGAGTGCATCATCGAGGCTACTGAGGAATGGCTGTCGGGAGTTTCCAGGCTTCGCCAATAATCGTCTTCAAAGAGGCCTGTCGGCTTGCGCTTTGGAAACGAATTACGCTTGAAGCTGCAAAGTAAAAAGAGGAGGCGAAAATGAGCACACAAGCCACTCAGACATCGGTCAAAACGCCGGTCTACTATCCAGGTTCTGGCGACGACTGGGAGCGCAGAACGCCAGAAGAGGTCGGCATCGACTCCAAGTTGTTGCAGAAGGCGATTGACTACTCCAACGACCCGGCGCACGTAGGCCATCCGCGCGATCTTGGCAAAGACATTGCGTTTCGCATGGGGTCGAAGCGTCAAGATGATGGCGCGATTCTCGGCCCTACGAAGGAGCGAGGGGCTATCACCGGCGTCGTGCTACGGCACGGCTACCTCGTCAAGGAGTGGGGCGAGCCTGAGCGCGTGGACATGACGTTCAGCGTCACCAAGAGCTTCCTTTCGACGGTGGCAGGGCTGGCATACGACCGGGGCCTCATCCGCGACATCCACGACAAGGTCAAGGACTACGTGGACGATGGCGGCTACGATTCCCCGCACAACGCCAGGATAACCTGGGACCACTCGCTCAGGCAGATTAGCGAGTGGGACGGCACGCTGTGGGACAAGCACTACTCCGCCGCGAATTCGAACGACGTACTGCGTCCGGCAGAGGAGCCGGGAACCGTGTACGAGTACAACGACGTGCGCGTGAACCGCCTAGCTCTGTCGGTGCTGCGAGTCTGGAAAAGGGCGCTGCCAGAGATATTGAAAGAGGAAATTATGGACCCCATCGACGCCTCTGATACATGGCAATGGAACGGCTATCGCAACTCGTGGGTCACCATCGACGGCAAGCAAGTACAATCCGTGAGCGGCGGAGGTCACTGGGGTGGAGGTATGTGGATTAGCGCCAGAGACCAGGCCCGCTTCGGCTACCTGTCGCTACGAAGAGGCAACTGGAAGGGCAGGCAGCTTCTTTCAGATAAGTGGATTGACATGGCTACAACACCAACGCCGATACAGCCGACATACGGCTTCATGAACTGGTTTCTCAACACAGACAAGAAGCTCATTCCAAGCGCGCCTGAGAGCAGCTACTTCCACTCAGGCGCGGGCGCAAACAGGATATGGGTAAACCCAGACCTCGACATGGTGGTCGTGCTTCGTTGGGTCGCGGCGGAACACTTCGCTGGCTTCGCCGAGCGCGTGCTGGCGGCAGTTAAGCCGTAGGCGGTCAACATAGATATTGGTACAAACTAATGGGCGTCCTTCCGCGGGAGGACGCCCATACGTCATTCTCATCAATTGCCAGGAATCACAGCACTTGGATGAGGTAGCAACTCTCGCAACTCTTGCGCTGACGGCGCAGACGACAACGGGAAGCCTGTATCGACGAGGCCAAAGTCAATGCAGGTAATCCCTTCCGCCGTGCTCAGCGTGGTCAAGAATCCCACCGTTCCCAGATTGGGGAATGGGAACGAAAGAGGCAGAATTATCTCGATAGCCGGAAGAGGCAGCGTCACGATGGGAATAGCGCCTATGCTTGGCACTATCAGCCACACCCTCCATAACGCTGGCTCTAGTGTGGCCACCTCGAAGTCCATGTTGAGCGTGCTGCCCTCGTAGCCAAGCGCTACACTCAGAGTACAAGGCTCTGGGGTTGGCTCCCAGCGGAACACGCCAGCACCGGTGGTGCCAGCGAACAGGATGTTGTCGATGACAAACGCCGGTGACAGCCCCAAGGCATTGATATTGTGATGGCTCATACCCTGGTTGAACTCCTCCCAGGTGTCACCTCCATTGGTGGAGCGGAACAAGTCACCTGATGGGGTGCCCACGAACAGTGTACTGTCGGTGGCGAAGGCAGGGGAGACCTCTAGTGTCGATACCGCAGTATCGGTCAGGCCTTGGTTGACTTCCTCCCATGTGTGGCCCCGGTCGGTGGAACGAAATACTCCGCCGACAGTGCCTGCAAACAGTGTGTTGTCAGTAGCGAAGGCCGAGGACAATCCCAATGCAGGAATAACTTTATAGTCAACTTCCGGCTTGATCTGCTGCCAGGTGTCACCCCGGTCGGTGGAGCGGAATATACCACCATCTTCAATGGCGACGAACAGGGTTGTGTCAGTGGCGAACGCCGGGGAGATACTCAGATCCAGGACATAGCTACCGGTTAACCCCTGGTTGATCTGCTGCCACGAGTCGCCCCCGTTTGTAGAGCGGAACATACCACTACCTCCGAAGATGGTTCCCACGAACAGGGTCCTGTCGGTGACGAAAGCTGGGGAGACGCCCAACGTCTGGACATAGTTACCGGTCAATCCCTGGTTGATTTGCTGCCATGAGTCGCCTCTATCGGTGGAGTGGAACACTCCGCCCCCGTTGGTTCCAGCGAACAGAGTGTCGTCGGCGCCGAAGTCTGGGGAGACACCCAGTGCAGAGACATCGGTATTGGACAGGCCCTGGTTGACCTCCTGCTAGGAGTCGCCTCTGTCGGTAGAGCGGAACACTCCGCCATCGATGCCCGCGAAAAGAGTGTCGTCAATGGCGAAGGTTGGGGACAAACCCAGGGCCAGGACAAGAGTAGCGCTGAGTCCCTGGTTGATCTGCTGCCAGGTGTTGCCCCGGTCGGTAGAGCGAAACACACCATCGCCGCGATCGGTGCCGGCGAACAGGGTGTTGTCTGAGGCGAAGGCCGGGGAGACGCTCAGATCCAAGACGTATTTATCGGTCAGGCCCTGGTTGATCTGCTCCCATGATTCGCCGCGGTCGGTGGACCAGAAAACACCAGCACTGGTACCCACGAAAAGCGTGTCATCTGTGGCGAAAGCCGGAGAAGCCCTCAACGTCTGGATATTCGCATTGGTTAGTCTATAGTTGACTTCCTGCCAAGAGTCGCCTCTATCGGTGGAGCGGAACACACCACCATTAGTGCCCGCGAACAGGGTGCCATCGGTGGCGAACGTAGGGGAAATACCCAGAGCGGAGATATGGATATGGCTAAGTCCCTGGTTGATTTGTTGCCAGGAGTCGCCTCTATCGGTGGAGCGGAACACGCCGTCATAGGTACCCGTGAACAGGGTGTTGTCGGTGTCAAAGGCTGGGGACAACTCTAGTGCCAAGACTTGAGTGTCGGTTAGTCCCTGGTTGACCTCCTGCCAATTGTCGCCCCTATCGGTGGAGCGGAACGCGCCTCCTCCATAGGTGCCCGCGAACAAGGTGTCGTCGGCGGCGAAGTCAGAAGAGACCGCTAACACCTGGACAACAAAGACGTCAGTCAGTCCTTCGTTGGTTTCCTGCCATAAGTCGCCACTGTCGCCGGAGCGGAACACACCATCGCTAGTGCCCGTGAACAGGATGTTGTCGGTGGCGAAGGTTGGCGAAACCCCCAGCGCCCGGACACTGAGATTGGTGAGTCCCTGGTTGATTTGTTGCCAGGAGTCGCCTCTATCGGTGGAGCGGAACACGCCGCCACCCCGGGCGCTAGCGAACAGGGTGTCGTCGGTGTCGAAGGCTGAGGAAACCCCCATAGCATTGATTTCACCGCCTTCAGGGCCAATGGCTCGCCAGCTACCCTCTTTTTCAGCGGGCGTTTGAGCTTCCAGCGCGTCTTTTGGCCAGGCCGAGGCCACCGCAAGCGAGATGGCGAGCAGCAACAAGGCTAATTTTCCGAAACGGCCCTTGAGTTTCACGACGATGCCCCCACCAGTTCTGAGCTTCGAGCTGCGCAGTACCTCCGATGGGCCGCATTGTATTAGCGGCTCATATTATTGTCCACTTGCATGGTTGTAAGAAGCCTATCTAATCCCACGACATACAGACAGGCCACCTCTGAATCATTGAGGAGTGGCCCGTTTCTGGAGAATCGCTCTTGGGTAATGAACAGGTGAGCTTTTGATTACTCTTCGAAGCGGCGTAGGACGAGGCAGGCGTTCTGTCCTCCGAAACCGAAGCTGTTGGATAGTGTCGTGTCCACCTGCTTTTTGCGGGAGACATTGGGCACGTAGTCGAGGTCGCATTCAGGGTCGGGGAACTCGTGGTTAATCGTCGGGTGAATCTCGTTGTGCTGTATAGTCTGAATGCACGCGACGGCCTCCACACCGCCCGCTCCGCCCATAGCATGGCCTATCATAGACTTGGTGGAGCTTATGGGGATGTTATAGGCGGTCTCGCCGAACACCGACTTGATGGCAAGCGTTTCCACCTGGTCGTTCTTGGGCGTGGACGTGCCATGAGCGTTTATGTAGTCGATTTCGTCGATGCTGATGCCAGCATTATCGAGTGCCCAGCGCATGGCGCGCGCGGCTCCTGCGCCGTCCTCGTCGGGCTGCACCGCGTGGAAGGCGTCCGACGAAACGCCGTACCCTATCACCTCGGCCACGATATTAGCGCCCCGGTCTATTGCGTGTTCCATGCTCTCGATGACGAGGACGCCCGCGCCCTCGGCGGGAACGAAGCCGTCGCGTTTGGCATCGAAGGGTCGGCTGGCCTTCTCCGGCTCGTCGTTGTGCGTGCTCAGCGCCTTGATGACGTTGAATCCGCCTAGCGCAAGCTGACAGATGCCCGCCTCGCAGCCACCGCTCACGATCACGTCCGCGGCCCCTCTGCGAATAACCTCGGCTGCCTCGCCAATGGCTTGAGTTCCGGCGGCGCAGGCAGTGATTATGGTCGATGTGTAACCCTTCAGTCCATAGACACGGCTCGTGTTCGCGGCGGCCATGTTGGGAAGAATCATCGGGATAAAGAACGGGCTGACCCTCATTCCGCCCTTGTCCAACATGATTCGAGCGTTCTCCTCAGTCGTCGGGAAGCCGCCGTTGCCGTTGCCCATGACGACTCCAAGCCGCTCCGGGTCTTCTCTGGAAAGGTCTAATTCCGAATCCTCTATAGCGAGGCCAGCAGCAGCTACGGCCAGCTGGGAGAACCGGGCCATACGGCGCGCCTCCTTGGGGTTTATGAACTGGCCCGGATCGAAATCCGTGACCTCTCCGGCGATGGTGCAGGGATATTCGCTGTAATCGCAAAGCACTCCCTGTTTTATACCCGACTTGCCCTGCACGAGGTTTTGCCAGTATTCGCCCACCGCCATACCTAAAGGAGTAATCACCCCCATGCCCGTAATAACGACTCTTTTTCTATGGTTGTTCATAATGCCCTCATAGTACTGTTGGTGCGCCCGGATTCGAGGGAAGCCTGATCGATGGATATAGCTCAGGGGCTATGCCTCTCATCTCCTCGATGACCTCAGCCGCAACGGTCAACGAGCCGGTTCCCAGGACAAGATCGCCTTCAGCGGCCATTTCCAACGCCCGTCGAACACCTTCCCCTACGTTGTCTGACTGGAACGCAATAGGAAGGCCCTCTTCCTTAACTACCTCGGATATTATATCGCTTGAAGCCGATCTGGGGTGCCTTGAGTGTACCGCAATTACCAGCGGCGATAGCTCGGCAAGCTCGCTTATCATACCCTTCGCGCTATGCCCTCCCAGTGCGCCGAATATCAGGATAACCCTGTTGAACTGAAAGTATTCGCGGGCCGCCTGCACCAGCCGCTTCATGGAGTGCGGGTTATGCGCCCCGTCCACCACGACTGTATATCCGTTCTTCGACAGCACATCTAACCTCGCAGGCCATCGCACGTCTCTGATTCCTTTAGCGATGCTCTCCTTGGAGATTGCGAACCTGTCTGCCAGCGTCTCGATGGCGGCGATAGCGGTGCCCGCATTCTCAAGCTGGTAATCGCCCAGAAGCGGAGTCCAGAGGTCGTAGTTGTCACGAAGCCCGGCGACCTCGAACGACTGGCCGTCTACATCGGCATGGCGCTTTCGCCAGGACACTCTGGCGTCTACTTGAACAAGCAGGGCCTTTTTCTGCTCCGCCACCTCTTTGAAGACTCTCATGGCCTCGTCGGTCTGCGGCGCGACCACCACCGGCACGCCGGACTTGATGATGCCCGCCTTTTCGTAGGCTATCTTCTCCACCGTGTCGCCTAGAGTAGCAACGTGGTCGAGGCTGATCGAGGTGATGACGCTCACTTCTGGCTTGACGATGTTTGTGGAGTCGAGCCGTCCGCCGAGGCCGACCTCCATCACCTGAAAGTCCGCGCCTATCTGCTTGAAATGCACGAACGCCATCGCCGTCAGCATCTCGAAGGTAGTAACGGCCCCGTAAGGCCCCTCCAGGCCAACCCATTCAACAGCGGGCCAGACATGCTCCACAAGCGACGCGAACTCCTTCTCGCTGACAGGCTCAAGCCCGACCCTGATGCGCTCCGTAGTCCGATGCAGATGGGGCGAGGTAAAAAGCCCTACCTTATAGCCCTGCGCCGTGAGCATAGAGGTCACCATCGCCGAGGTGCTGCCCTTGCCCTTCGTGCCCGCTACGTGAACGGTCGGCGTGTCAAGATGCACGTTGCCAAGCCGTTCCATCAGAAGGCCGATGCGTTCCAGATGAAACGCCGAATGACCCGGGCTGCTCTTGGAGCGCTCGAAGTCGACAAGCCCCATGACGCGCTCAAGAGCAGCCTCGTAGCTCAACCGGGTTTGGGTTTTATCGGGTGTCGTGGCGTTCGTGAGAGCCGGGTCAGACATCAGAGCGGCATCCTTAATCGAGTTCGTCCCCTCCCCTATCGTCCTTCCGTGGAAGGAGTGGAGAGTTAAAGAGGGGGCCAAAGGGTCACATACCAATACAACTTTACCCTAAAACAGCGCCAGCGTATATGGTCTGACGTATAGCAGAATTCTTATTTTTCGACCAGGCTAGTTGACAATAAATATGGTTGCGAATACAATGCGGCCCATCAGAGCCGCTACATAGCTTGAATGCCATAGCCGAAATGGGGGATTCGCCATGAAGATCAACAGGCGTATTGCAACGCTAACCCTACTGCTACTCGCCATCTCGCTTGTGCTGGCCGCGGCCTGGCCGAAGGACGCGCTGGAGGCACAAGCCCCCACTGCTGAAGAGGGTAGCTGGAAGGAGCTGCCGAGACTTGGTGCAGGCGAGGTCCGTGCGCTGGGTATTTCACCAGCCTTTGCCACCGACGACACCCTGTTCGCAGGCACTCCTGGTGGGTTGTTTGCCTCCGGCGACGGAGGCAACAACTGGGAGGAGGTCAAACCAGGGCCGACGCATACTAATGTCTTTGCCCTAGGGGTATCCCCGGCATTTGACACCGACAGCACTCTGTTCGCGGGCACTTCTGGTGGCGGTGTGTTCCGCTCTACCAATGGTGCCATCGACTGGGAGGAAATCAATGAGGGGCTGACCGATACCAATGTCCGGGCGTTGGGGCTGTCCCCGGCCTTTGCTATCGACGGTACCCTGTTTGCAGGCACCGGAGGCGGCGTGTTCCGCTCCACCGACAGAGGTAACACCTGGCAGGAGGTCAACCAGGGGCTAACCAATACCAATGTCTTTGCACTGGGTATCTCCCCGGCGTTCGACACCGACGACACCCTGTTCGCGGGCACGCAAGGCGACGGCGTGTTCCGCTCCACCGACCGGGGCGACAACTGGCAAGAAATCAACCAGGGGCTGACCGATACCAATGTCGGAGCGTTGGGTATCTCCCCGGCGTTCGACACCGACGACACCCTGTTCGCGGGCACGCAAGGCGACGGCGTGTTCCGCTCCACCGACCGGGGCGACAACTGGCAAGAAATCAACCAGGGGCTGACCGATACCAATGTCGGAGCGTTGGGTATCTCCCCGGCGTTCGACACCGACGATACCCTGTTCGCAGGCACCGGAGGCGGTGTGTTCCGCTCCACCGACGGAGGCGACAACTGGCAGGAAGTCCTTCAGGATCCCAATGTCCGAGCGTTGGGAGTCTCCCCTGCCTTCGCCACCGATGATACCCTGTTCGCGGGAACCCTCTTCGGTGGTGGTGTATTCCGCTCCACGGACGGGGGCGACAACTGGCAGGAGGTCAACCAGGGACTCGCCAATACCAATATCAGGTCGTTGGGGGTCTCTCCGGCGTTCGACACCGACGACACCCTGTTCGCGGGCACTCTGGGTGGCGGCGTGTTCCGCTCCACGGACGGGGGCGACAACTGGCAGGAAATCAACCAGGGACTCGGTGCTACTGTCGTCCGGGCGTTGGGGGTATCCCCGGCGTTCGCCACCGACGAGACCCTGTTCGCGGGCACTAGCGGTGGTGTGCTCCGCTCCGGCGACAGGGGCGACAACTGGCAGGAGGTCAACCAGGGACTAATCGATGTCTTTGTCCAGGCCCTGGGAATCTCTCCAGCGTTTGCCACCGACGACATCCTCTTCGCAGGCACATTCGGTGGTGTGTTCCGCTCCACAGACGGAGGCGCCAATTGGCAGGAAGTCAACCAGGGACTCGCCAATACCAATGTCCGAGTGTTGGACGTGTCTCCCGCCTTCGCCACCGACGAAACCCTGTTCGCGGGCACTAGCGGTGGTGTGTTCCGCTCCGGCGACAGGGGCGACAACTGGGAGGAGGTCAACCAGGGACTCACCAATACCAATGTCCGAGTGTTGGACGTATCTCCCGCCTTCGCCACCGACGAAACCCTGTTCGCTGGAACCAACGGCGGCGGCGTGTTCCGCTCCACAGACGGCGGCGACAACTGGCAGCAAATCAACCAGGGACTGACCGACCTCCGTGTCACGACAGTGGGGGTTTCCCCGGCCTTCGACACTGACGACACTCTGTTCGCCGGAACCAACGGCGGCGGTGTGTTCCGCTCCACAGACGGCGGCGGCAACTGGCAGGAGGTCAGCCAGGGACTCACCAATACCAATGTCCGGGCGCTGGGGGTTTCACCGGCCTTCGCCACCGACAGTACCCTGTTCGCGGGAACCTTCGGCGGGGGCGCGTTCCGCTCCACCGATGGAGGCCACACCTGGGAGGAGTTCAACCAGGGGCTAAGTAATCCACGTGTCAATGCCCTGGGGCTGTCCCCAGCGTTCGCCACTGATGACACCCTGTTCGCGGGCACCTTCGGCGGTGGCGTGTTCCGCTGGGATCCAACACCCTGCACTCTGAATATGGGGCTTAGCTACGAGGTTGGTACTCTCTTCATGAACTTCGAGTTAGGCACATGAGAGCCAGCGTTATGGAGATTGTGGCTGGTGGTGCCAAGCATAGGTGTTATTCCTCTGTGGTCGGCGCCGCTTCCGGCTATTCCTGACCCGGTGGACATCCCCATTTCGTTCCCATTACCCAGTCTGGGAACGGTGGGGTTCTTGACGACGCTGAACACAGCGGAGGGGATTAGCTGCTGGGACTTTGGCCTCGTCGATACAGGCTTGCCGTCGGCATCTACGCCTTCAGCACAAGAGTTGCGGGAGTTGATACCACAGCCGAGCGCTGTGATTCCTGTTAATTGATGAAATGACGTAGGGGCGTCCTTCCGCGGAAGGACGCCCCTACGTCTAAGTATGCTGACGAGTTACGCCTACGTCGTCGGGGCGAGGGTGCGAGCGGCGGCTACGTTGATCGAGCTAGTGAAAGCGCCGTTGCCGTTGCTTGGCAGCAGCGAGTTGATGCGCTCGAACATCGAGGTCGCTCGCTCTATCGTGGCGTCGTCTATCTCGCCGCGAAACTCGGCGTGCTTCTGAAGCAGGTATGCGGCGGGCTTATAGGGGTCGAAGCGACCACCGGCGATACCCTCTCCCTTGAAGTAAGCCTCGATTCGCTGCACGATGCGCGGGTTGCTGTCCGTGATTGCCTTCATCGTTATGTCAAAGGGCAGCTCTCCGGCATAGGACTCGTTGACTAGCTTCAAGTAGAAGGCAGGGTCGAACAGGTCTTCGATATCGGCGGTGCGAACCCTGGTGACCTCGACCCACTTTATCGGGTTGCGTCGCGTGATAGCCGCGTTCTGGTTCAGTCGATCCATCTTCGCCTTGCTCTTGGGGGTGACGTCCATCAGCACCGCCACGCTGACATAGCTCTCGCCCAGCGTCGAGACGAAAGTCGGCAGATTGTCGGCCCCTCCTACGGGGATGACGACCCAGCGCGGGTCAAGGCGCATCCGTCCAGCAGAGGCCACGACCTCGCCGAGCACCTGAATGTATATCAGATCGGAAGGGCAGTTGACCATGAGGCAATGCGGGGCCATGAACAGCGTCTGCGCCATCTGGTAGCCGAGCGCGACCTGAAGCGGGAACACCGTCTCGCGGTCGTTGCTGAGCGTGTCCTCGCTCACGAACGTTCCCCTGTCGTCCACGTCCTGCACGGTGCGTACGGCGCTGAGCCTGTCCAGGTTTATCATGAACGGCGAGTGAGTCGTGTAGATCACCTGGTTCCTGGGGGACAAGCGTTCGTCGATGAACCGCAGGAAGTCGCGCTGCGCCATTGCGTGAAGATTAAGTCCAGGCTCGTCCAGAAGCAGAATCAGGCCTGCTTCCTCTTCCTCCTCCAGCTTGGAGAAGTAGGACAGGAAAGAGAAGAACCACACGAAGCCCTTGGAGCGCTCGTCGAATGGCACGGATACGCGATGCCGGTTGTTCCATATTCGCACATGAAGGATAGTTCCAGAATTGAGCGGCGGCGGGTCGTTGGGATTAGCGGCGGAAAGGTCGAACTCGACTCTTAGCTGCTTGTTCTGATTCCAGAACTCGAATATCTCGTCCGAGATTCCAATAGACGCTGACTCAAGCTCGGCTTTGAGGTACTCGTAGCTGGTCTGATTTTCCAGGTCTCGTAGCTCGGCTCCGACAAGGGACAGCAAAGCGAGAAAAGTGCGGTCCGGGTCGTCTAACTGTTCGCCGTTCTCTACGCGCTTGCGAATGTCTTGAATAGATATGCGGCCCCTCATGGTGCTGTAGTCGTCGAAGTAGACGAAACGCGGCATGAATTTTTCCAGGCAGTCCTCTGTAATCTGCTTCTTGAGGTCGCCGTTGAACCGTGTCGGGATGTCAGCCAGAAGCGTTTGCACTGCCAATGGCTTGATGTCCAGTGTCTCAAGGCGCGAGACCAACTGATTCAGGGTCTCTGCGTCCTTTGCGTGGTTCTGAACTTCAATAGGCAGGTCTGCACCGGCAATTATGTGCGCGACCATCGCCTTCTCGTTGGCCTCGAACTCCCAGTGCAACTGGTTATCGTAGCCTTTTGAAACCGTCATAGAGGACGATTCGAGAACGCCCTCGCCGAAGATCTTTTCTATCTTCTCCAACTCTGTCGCAGAAAGCTCGAACTCTGCGGTGACAACGTTGGCAGGCTGTTCTTTGTGAATGCGTTTGTAGCGCACGTATCCCTTCCTGGGAAAGTCCTTGATGTCGTAATCGCCGCTAGCCCCGGTTACAGAGTTAAGCCGCCTCAGAGCCTGGAGAAACGCCGTCTTTCCTGACTCATTCTTTCCTACCATGCAGGTAACGTCATCTATGTTGACCCAGTCAGAATCCTCAATGCTTTTGTAGTTGGTTACCCTTGCTCGGTTGAGCTTCATACGTCCTCCTGAACCCAATTCCCGGAATGTTCTTTCAATATCCGACGAAGGCATAGTTGCGAGCGCGGGTTGCTCATCGGAAGGCCAACTTGCCGGGCACTACCATCGTCCGGCGATAAAACGCACAATTCCCCTGATGCGAGAAGCTGGGAAAGTGGGTCTGTAGAGCAAATCTCAATGATGAGAGGGTGTGCTTGCGTTTTCAGAACCTTTTATACGGGTTGCCACTCCGTACTGCCATGAGAATAGCCCGCGCGAACATTGTCATGGCAACGAATTTCCCAGCCACTACCGATAGGGTATCGGAGCGTTGGAAATTAGTTCAAGGTTTTTAAGGGTTATTCTAAGACTTTTAATATGAAGACGTGCAGCTAATGTTGTCGCGTCGAACGAGACCTGAACGTGCTAGGAGGTGGATTGACCATCTGAGGAATCGGAAAGGCTTTGACGCTCCCATTCGCTTCGCCAAATCTCCATGTAAATGAAGTCGAACCCATTGCGACGCACAGGTTTAACCTCTCGGAAGCCGGATTTCGAAAAAGAGCTTCGCGCCCTGTTGTTCCATTCCAATGTGTGAAGGTAAACGCGGGTGATGGGGGTGGTGGAAAAAATGTGATCGAGCAAGGAGTTCACGGAGTCGGTGCCGTAGCCTTTGCTCCAGTACTCGCGGTCTCCTATCATAATGCCCAACTCGGCTTCACCCTGCCTCAAGTCGATGTCATAGTACATGCAGTTGCCGATGTGCTTGCCGTCAAGGGTGTCAATGGCGAGGCGCTTGGAGCGAGGGCTTGGATAATTCATCTCCTCCTTGGAATACCGGAGAAAGTCGTTGTATGACATATTCAAAGGCCTGGTGGCGTCCAGACGCGCAAGCTCTTCGTCCACGCGCCAGGCATAGTCGTCCGGGGCGTCATCTATGCCCTTTTCTCGAAGAATGATTTTCTTGCCCGTTACAAGCACTTTTTCATCCGATTCGGGCGTCTTCCGAGACCTGTGAAAGGCCTTTTTGAACAATCCTTACCTCGTTCTCATAAGTTAGTGAATTTAACGCTTCCCCTACAGGAAACCATTGCGCCACATCGAACTCGTGGTCGTGAAGGGAGAGATCGCCTCCAGTGCTCGTCATCAGGTAGAAGTGTACTGTCTTGTGACAGCGCACCCCCTCTCTAGAGCGGTTAAACCAGTAATCAATGCTGTCAATGAAGCCCTCGATTTCCACCTCAAGTCCGGTCTCTTCTCGCACCTCTCGGAGCGCCGTCTCCTCGCGCGTCTCGCCGGGGTCGGGCGTGCCCTTGGGCAATCCCCACAAACGTGGTGTTATGCGACCACAGATCGCCACCTCTATAACATCGTCTTTAGTGCGGTAGACTACTCCACCTGCAGAAACCAGTTGCTCTACACGTCGTTCTTGTTTCATACAGTCCTTGATATTCGCATCTGCCAACTATTCTATGGTTTTTCGCGATAAGGCGTCAAGAGCGATGGAGTCGCTTACTGCCCTTTAGCCTGCAAATCAAACCAGCGGGTGAAAGATTCCGCAGCCAGTTTGCCCGTCAGTCGCGCTTGCTAATCAGAGGCCGAATCGTCCTCAAGCTCTACCAGAATATCTCCGAATGACACCTGCTGACCCGGCGTGACGTTCACAGCCTTCACCACCCCAGGGACAGCAGACCGAATGCTGTGCTCCATCTTCATAGCCTCCACCACGCAGACCTCGTCGCCGACGGACACGCTATCACCGGGCTGGACGGACACCAGTAACACCGACCCCGAAAGGCGCGAGGTGATATGGCGTGCGTCCTCCACTATTGGAACGTGACTTGCTGTAGGCGCAACGCTCCCTCCATCCATTGAGCGAAGGGCGCGGCGGTCTCGTTGCTGTTCCTCCAGACGTTGGAATATGAAAAGGACGCCATCCAGCCACAGGTGCAGCTCGTCGCCAATCCACGCCGTGGCGAAGGGCAGCGTTCTACCCTGCCAGCGACACCAACCATCAGCAGGACTGTTTCGCGCAATATCCAGTTCGACGGCCTCATCGTCCAGGTAGACTGTTACGCTCGAACTCGATTCCTCGACCCGGTAGGCAAAGGTTTGCCCCGCTGTAGGGTACTGCCCTTGCATCCTGCCGCGACTCATGGCAGCCTCCAGTGGCCCGCCAGATGCCAGGGACTTCCGTGATCGGCTTCCGAGGCATCGCTCTGAACTGGGGCCGCGACAGGGCCACGATTGCCCGCTTGCGATGCGATAGCCTGGGCTAACCGACTCAACTCCAACGCCCTCGCAGGTTGGAGCAGCTCTGGATGCTCCTCTATGAAGCGCGTGTCGTAGCTGCCGTCCCTGAAAGCCGGATGCGCCACTATTTCTCGCATGAAGGGAATGTTGGTCACCACGCCCAGTACGGCGAAGCGACGCAGCGCTTCCTCCATCCGGCGAAGGCTTCGGGAGCGGTCCGGCCCCCATGCCACAAGCTTGGCTAGCATCGGGTCGTAGAAGGTGGAGACATCCTGCCCGACCACGAAGCCGCTGTCGAGACGCAGCCCCGGCCCGCTCGGAGGCTGCCAGTGTCGCAGAGTCCCCGTGGACGGCAGGAAGTCGTTATAGGGGTCTTCGGCATATATCCGGCACTCCACCGCGTGACCATTGGGTTGGATTTTGTCCTGATTCAGCGTTAGTCTCTCACCGGCGGCGATGCGTAACTGCCACTCCACGATGTCGACTCCGGTGACGGCCTCTGTTATCGGGTGCTCAACCTGAATCCGAGCGTTCATCTCCAGGAAGTAGAACGCGCCGTCGGGGTCGAGCAGAAATTCCACCGTTCCCGCGTTGATGTACTCCGCAGCCCGCGCGACGGCGACTGCCGCCTCCCCCATACGCTGACGGAGGGCCGGAGTCAGCGCCGGGGAGGGCGTTTCCTCGATGATCTTCTGATGGCGTCGCTGGATGCTGCATTCTCGTTCAAGCAGGTGCATGACGTGGCCTTGACTGTCCGCCAGCACCTGAAACTCGATGTGACGCGGACTCGGTATGTACCGCTCAAGGAACACACGCCCGTCTCCGAAGGCGGCCTGTGCCTCGCGGCTTGCTGCATCCATCGCGCGAGAAAGCTGTTCGGGGTCTGTCACAAGGCGCATTCCACGTCCACCGCCGCCTGCCGCAGCCTTGACCAGCAGAGGAAATCCCGCATCTTTAGCAAACGATTCCAGTTTGGGGCTGGCACTATCGCAGACCGGAGAGCTTGGAACGACTGGCACGCCTGCGCTCTGTGCAAGCTCCTTCGAGCGAATCTTGTCGCCCATAACCTCCATACTGCTCGGAGACGGGCCGATGAATACTACACCCGCTTCCTGGCAAGCTAATGCAAAGCGTGGATTCTCCGACAGGAAGCCGTACCCGGGGTGAATCGCCTGCGCGCCGCTCGTCCGTGCGATGGTCAGAAGTTTGTCGATGTCGAGATACGTCTCCTCGGCGGTGTTGCCGTTCAGAGGATAAGCTTCGTTAGACATAGCCACATGAGGAGCCGCAGCATCCACGTCGGAATATACCGATACCGTAAGGATGCCCATGACGCGCAAAGTCTGCTGTACGCGCACGGCGATTTCTCCACGATTGGCAACGAGCACTTTGGTAAACATCAGATATCAACTCTCTACATTCGGAAAACACCCTGATTCCGTTCGGGGAAGGGCGCGTTGAGCGCGGCGGATATACCCAACCCTAGAACGTTGCGGGTCTCGGCCGGGTCAATGATGCCATCGTCCCACAGGCGGGCGGTGCTGTAGTAAGGATTGCCCTCCTCTTCGTAGCTTTCCAGCATGGGGCGCTGAAAGTCTTCCCGCTCCTCCGGAGTCATGGTCTTGTCTTCGCGAGCGAGCTGGTCTAGCTTCACCGTCAGCAGCACGTCCGCGGCCTGCTGTCCACCCATCACGGAGATGCGAGCGTTGGGCCACATCCATAGCTGACGCGGCTGATAGGCTCGACCACACATGCCGTAGTTGCCCGCCCCGAAGGACGCGCTCATGATGACGGTAAACTTGGGCACTGCGGCGTTGGTTACCGCAAGCACCATCTTCGCGCCGTCCTTGGCAATACCTCCCGCTTCGAACTGACGGCCCACCATGAAGCCTGTGATGTTTTGCAGGAACACAAGCGGAATGCCCCGCTGACTGCAAAGCTCGACGAAGTGCGCGCCCTTCAACGCGCTCTCCGAAAACAGGATACCGTTGTTGGCTACGATGCCGACGGGGTAGCCCCAGATGCGGGCGAAGCCGCACACGAGGGTGTCGCCGTAGAACTCCTTGAACTCGTGAAAACGGCTGCCGTCCACGATTCGGGCGATGACCTCGCGCGAGTCATAAGGTCTACGGATATTGGCGGAGATTACGCCGTAAAGCTCCCTGGGGTCGTAGCGGGGCGGTTCCGGCTCCAACACCTCGAATGGGACTCGCTTCGATGAAACAAAGTTCTCCACTACGTTTCGAGTTATGGCCAGCGCATCCTCATCGTCTATGGCGTAGTGGTCGGCAACGCCCGATAGCCTGGTATGAACGTCTGCGCCTCCCAGGGTCTCGGCATCAACCTCCTCGCCTGTGGCTGCCTTCACCAGCGGCGGCCCCGCTAAGAAGATGGTCCCCTGGTTACGCACGATGATGACCTCATCGCTCATCGCGGGTACGTACGCGCCTCCGGCGGTGCAAGACCCCATGACCACCGCGACCTGCGGAATGCCCATAGCCGACATGCGCGCTTGATTGTAGAAAATACGCCCGAAGTGCTCGCGGTCGGGGAAGACCTCTGCCTGGAGCGGCAGAAACGCGCCTCCTGAGTCCACGAGGTAGATGCACGGCAAGCGGTTTTCCTGCGCGACCTCTTGCGCTCGCAGGTGCTTCTTCACGGTCATGGGGTAGTACGACCCGCCCTTGACAGTGGAATCGTTTGCCAAGACCATCACTTCCTTGCCATGCACGACGCCGATACCAGTGACGATGCCCGCAGAGGGCGCGTCGTTGTCGTATACGTCCCACGCCGCGAGCGCGCTAAACTCAAGGAAAGGGGTGTTCGGATCCAGAAGCCGCTCTATGCGCTCGCGTGCCAGCAGCTTGCCCCGGCTGCGATGAAGCTCCACCGCACGGGCGCTGCCTCCGCGAGCCACCTTCGTGAGGCGGTCTTTCAACTGCCCGACCAGGGCTTCCATCGAAGCCTTGTTTTCCTTGAACTCCGCGCTATCGGGCTGAACCGTTGACTGAAGAATGTCCATATCTCACCCCCTGCGAACGGACTGGTCTCGAAGACGGGCCTGAGCGAACCGCTACGGCTACATTTGCCCTTACTGTAGCACTCGCTGCCAACACGGTTCAAGGCCGAATGAACAGGAAGAAGCATTGTCAGAAGAGGCCTCGTTAGCCATTTGATGCGTAGAGATATGGCAGTGACGGCGAATCCACAGGACTACTTGAAATATACTCATATACAGTGTAGTAAAATGAGCATCAAACGAGTGTTTTCAGAAGAATTCCCGTTGTCGAATTCGCATCTAGCGATGGTGAGCTTCTAATTCCAGAGGAATTTGTTACAGGCTCTTGTTTGGATACAGACAAGGAAAAGGAATATGAAAACGGTAAGAATTCAATACGAGATACCAGAAGACAGACTTGAGTCCCTTGACGCACTCATGGAAGAGGCGGGTATGAAAACCCGCACCGAGCTTTTCAATAACGCTATGACTTTGCTCAGATGGGCTATCAGGCAACGCAAGGAGGGAAGAGCAGTCGCGTCTATAGATTATGATGACAAAAGCTTCCGCGAGCTAGAAATGCCTATCTTCGAACATGTCGAAGAGAAACCCAAGCCTCGTAAGACCAATACGCCCCCGAAGCAATAGAAATCTGTTCCTAGAGTTTGGGAATGGAGGAAAATCCACTAGATATTCAGCTTCAGTCATTATTAAAGGGGGACGAGCGTCTTCATTCGGAGCAGGACGCTCTAAGAGACGATCTGATGCGGCAAACCATAAGGCTGCGAGAGAGATCTTTTTGGTTTGTTTTCATATTTTACGGTCTGACTTTAGCCGCAACGTTAGCCTTGTTCTACCTCTCTGGCCTTGGTAAACTTTCGTTCAGTGATAACGTGCTTATATCACTCTCAGGTGTAGTTATAGGCGAGGTAGGTGTCGGCGCAATCCTCATGCAAATCGTGAAAAGTATATTCGCTGACGCTTGAACTGCATTCCCCTACACTATAGAATGGTATAGACGACTCAATGGAGCGCCAACGCGAACGTGTTAGCGACCCTTTTAAGTCAGTCCCGTGAGGCTGGCAAGGGGACAATTTCGGCAACATACATCTACGCGGATGTTCTTCAGATGCTCGGCCTGTAGCCGGTTCATTAGAAGCATTCTATAAAGATGAGAAAATGCGAAACCTCTTGCTCAGTGGCAAGAGGTTTTTTGTTTTACTGAGGAAGGTTACATGGCCCGCATTTCACAAGGGCGAGAAATACTCACATCAGATGAGATCAGGCGCGCCCTCACCCGCATAGCCCACGAAGTTATGGAGCGTAACGGCGGGATAGAAGATGTCGTCCTCGTTGGAATGCACACCAGGGGAGTGCCACTCGCGAAACGCATCGCCGTCTCGATAAAGGAGTTCGAAGGCAAAGACGTGCCGGTCGGCGCTCTCGACATCAGCCTCTATCGAGACGACACCTCCGATCGGGTGAGGCAAACTATGCGCCGCACAGACATACCTGTGGGCATCCAGGGCAAGCGCATCGTTCTGGTGGACGACGTGTTATATACGGGCCGGACTATCCGCGCCGCGATGGATGCTGTCAATGATTTCGGACGGCCAAAAGAGATTCAGCTTGCCGTTCTGGTTGACAGAGGACACCGTGAGCTGCCCATCAGAGCGGACTACGTTGGCAAGAACGTTCCTACCTCGCTCGATGAAGAGGTGGAGGTCAGAGTGACAGAAATTGACGGCGTGGACGAGGTAGTGCTCTTGAGGAAGGGGGAAGCATGATTCAAACAAGCCGATTGGGAGCGCAGCAGGCCGTGGTAACGCCTCCTGTCTCGAATGGCCGAGGCAGTGGACGCAGGAACATCCTTGACCTTGACGACTTCTCAAGAGAGGAGATAGAGGCGGTCATACAAAACACGGATGTCATGAAAGAAGTCTTGCAGCGCGACATCAAAAAGGTGCCCACTCTCAGGGGCAAGAGCATCATCACCATGTTCTACGAGGTCAGCACTCGCACACGCGTGTCCTTCGAGCAGGCTGGCAAGATACTGAGCGCCGACGTGATTAACGTGTCGGGCGGTGGAAGCAGCGTCGAGAAAGGCGAGTCGCTTTACAACACGGCCCTGACAATCCAGGCTATGAACGCTGATATCATCGTCATTCGTCATCCGCACGCAGGCGCGCCACACTTCCTGGCCCGCTTCCTCGACTCCTGTGTAATTAACGCAGGCGACGGCGCACACGCACACCCGACTCAGGCGCTGCTCGACCTCTACACCATCCAGAGTCATCTGGGCAGAATCGAAGGACTCAAAGTAGTCATCGTCGGGGACATCCTGTACAGCCGCGTGGCCCGCTCCAACCTCTGGGGGCTGACGAAGATGGGCGCGCAAGTAGTCCTCTGCGCGCCGCCGACGCTGATTCCCTCCGATTTCCTGAATGGCTATCGCTCTATGGAAGGACATCCCTTTGCGTCCGTGCAGATAGAGACCAACGTGGAACGCGCCCTCGAAGGGGCCAACGTTGTGATGGCGCTGCGGCTTCAGACGGAGCGGCAACAAGCCGGTCATCTGCCGACCCTCAGAGAGTATTCAAGGATGTACGGCATCACGCCAAAGCGTCTGGAGCTTGCGAAACCCGATGTCCTGGTAATGCACCCAGGGCCGATGAACGAAGGCATCGAGATCGACCCGGAGGTTGCACACGGCGCGAGGTCAGTCATCGAGGAGCAAGTCACCAACGGCGTAGCCGTCCGGATGGCTGCGCTATACAGCGTCGTTACACCGATAAGGGAGGCTCCAATGCATAATCGAAGCCATACTCTACCAGAAATTAAGGGGCCAGCGTTATGAGTGGAGGTCAGGGGGAAAAGATTCGTCCCAGAGCGACCGCAATCGTGATTAGAGAAGACCGGATTCTGATGGTCAGGGAGCCTGCAGACAGCGTTTTCCACATTCCCGGAGGAGGCGTGGAGCAGGGGGAACTGCCTATATCCGCGGTTGCACGAGAGCTGTACGAGGAGACAGGCCTGATAGCAACGGAAATCGAGTATCTTTTTGGATACTACCATCACTGGGGAGAAAACGGACTACACTACATAGGCTTGGACCACAACGTGTTCCGTGTGAAAGCGGACGGTGAGATAACGTTAGGCCCAGAGATACAAGAGTATCTGTGGTGGGACAGGGCCACAGAGCTACCTCTGATTGATTGGGTCGAACCCATATTAGGCAGACTATGAAGGAGCAAGCCAATGGGGCACTTGCTGATTAAAGGCGGCCGCATCATAGACCCTGCGCAGGGCATCGACAGGATAGCCGACCTGCTGGTCGAGGACGGCGTTGTGCGAGGTATTGACACGCAGATTGCGCCTTCCGAAAATACCGAGGTCATAGATGCCGCCGGGCTGGTCGTGAGTCCGGGGTTCATAGACCTTCACTGCCACCTGCGAGAGCCGGGCTACGAGGACAAGGAAACTATCGCCACAGGGACGAGGGCGGCGGCGAAGGGCGGATTCACCACCATATGCGCCATGCCCAACACCAACCCCGCCATCGACTCATGGGCCGCCGTTGACTTCGTTCTGCGGAAAGCACGAGATGAAGGCGTGGTTCGCGTCCTGCCAATCGGCTGCGTCACCAAGGGCAGCAACGGCGTAGAGCTTGCAGAGATGGGGGAGCTTTCGCAGGCAGGTGTCGTCGGATTCAGCGACGATGGCAATCCAATCGCCGACCCCAACATCATGCGTAACGCCCTCAGCTATAGCTCTGCTCAGGGACTGCCCATCATCAACCACTGCGAGGTTCACGAGCTGTTCACAGGCGGCGCGATGAACGAGGGATGGGTGTCCAACCGTCTTGGCGTCAAGGGCATACCCAACTCAGCCGAGGAGATAATGGTCGCCCGCGACATCGCCCTTGCCGAGCTTACGGGAGGCCGCTACCATGTCGCGCACATGAGCACCGCCGGAACACTTGAGCTTGTGCGTCAGGCCAAAGAGAAGGGCCTCAATGTCACCTGCGAGGTCACGCCGCATCACCTGACCCTCAGCGACGAGGCCATTCTGGGCTACCAGAACGGCGGGACTCCTTTCGCTCCGCTAACGTCGAGCGCGTACGACACGCTCGCCAAGGTCAACCCGCCACTGCGCGGTCACATCGACGTGGAGGCGATGGCGCAGGGCCTGCGAGACGGCATCATCGACTTTGTGGCAACAGACCACGCGCCGCACAATCGCGTGCACAAGCTCTGCACCTTTCAAGAGGCTGCATTCGGCATAAGCGTTCTGGAAACGGCTCTAGGTTCGCTGACGTCGCTCGTCCACGAAGGCAAAATCACGCTGCCACTGCTCGTCGAAAAACTAACGGCGTCCCCGGCACGGTTTCTTGGCAGCCACGGGGTAAATCTGGGTATATTAAAAGAGGGCGCGCCTGCCGACATTACCATATTCGATCCCAACGCCGAGTGGGCCGTAGACGCCAGCAAGTTCACCTCCAAGGGCAAAAACACACCTCTCGACGGCACGACGCTCAAGGGCCAGATCGTGACTACGATTGTCGGCGGGGAGGTGGTGTACGAGAAGGCTAATCACACAGAGTAAGGATTTGAAGAAAGTCTTCTTTTTGTGGCTTATCAAAGCCCCTTTCGTCTATCTCTGGGATTCGTGGTCTAGATACCTCACAATACTGAGTACGATTGCTGTTGTAGCTGGATTATTGGGACTCGCGGTAGATAACAAGTCAGCTTATGTTTCAATACCAAGTGGCGCTGTTCTTTTTCTTCTCATCGGGAATAGTTTCGTTAAGTCCATTTATAACCTATATAAAGCGAATGGAGAACTGAAAGAGCGTCAGAAACCTCGCCTGGAAGTCGTTGATGTAAGCCATTCAAAGGGTGCAGGGTTTAGTGACGTATGGGGAATAGAGATAAAGAATCTTGGTATTAATGAAGCTGAGAACAGTCAAGGGCAATTGCTCCAAGTAATGTTTGCTACACCTCAAAAGGGAATATCGTTAGATAGATGGCCTACGAATAGAAACTTACAGTGGGCAGAGGGACAGTTATCCGAATCCAGTGGTTCTCTGTCCATTCCTGGTGAAAGCTCTGCAATCCTAGACGTTGTGAGATTAAAACCGATGGGAAACGTAGACAGGAGGGTGTATATAGCTTTTGTCGGCACAGATAAATTCAGGAAAGACCAATCTCTTTCTAAAGGTTATGAGATTCTTTTCTTGATAAATGTGACGTCTAAGGAGACTCAACCCGTTTATGCTGTATGCTCCCTGAGCCAAAGCCACCAAGTCGTTTCATCAGACGACAACGCTAGTAAAGAGTATCGAATCCCTGTGGGATTAAAATTAGAATTGCTGGGCGTAATGAGTGAGCGCCCTGACTTAACCAAGTATCAAAAACCACAGCCCTTGAACTGAGAATTGGTATGCCTTCAAACATATTAAATAAACAAGCATTCCTCGTCCTTGAAGACGGCTCGACGTACAGGGGCTACGCCTTTGGCTCGCAAGAGGCGGCCTACGGCGAGGTGGTGTTCAGCACGTCGATGACCGGCTATCAGGAGATGCTAACCGACCCCTCGTTTGCGGGGCAGATCGTCGTGCCGACCTACCCTATCATCGGCAACTATGGCATCAACGAACGCGACTTCGAGTCTCGCAAAGTGCAGGTATCGGGCTTCGTGGTGCGAGAGCACTGCCTGCGACCAAGCCACTCCCTGAGCACGGCAACGCTGGGTGATTTCCTGGCGTCCCAGGGCATACCCGCCGTCAGCGGCGTGGACACTCGCGCCATCACCCGCCGCCTGCGCACTCGCGGCGTCATGATGGGCGCTATCGCCGTCGATATGTCGCCGGAGGACGCGCTGGCTCGTCTCCGTGACATGCCAAGCTACGATGACATCGATTTCGTGAGGCAGGTCAGCACTCAGAGCACCTACGAGTGGGACCAGATGGTGCCGAATACGGCATCGGCAGAGCCAATGTATCGAATCCTGGTCAGCGACTTCGGCCTGAAATACAACATCCTGCGTATGCTGCGAACCAGAGGATGTGAGGTCACAGCGGTTCCGGCGAATGCATCGGCGGAGGACATCTTGTCCAGAAATCCAGACGGCGTGCTGCTGTCTCCGGGGCCCGGCGATCCTGAGCTTCTTGATTACACCGTAGAGACGGCCAGGGGACTCATCGGCAGGGTTCCGATAATGGGCATATGCCTCGGCAATCAGGTGCTGGGACGGGCCTTCGGAGGGCGCACTTTCAAGCTCAAGTTCGGGCATCGCGGAGCCAACCATCCCGTGCGCGACCTGAACACCGGCCTGGTCTACATCACCGCGCAGAACCACGGCTACGCAGTGGACGCCGACAGCCTGCCGTCCGAGGTAGAGGTAAGCCACGTCAACCTCAACGACGGCACGGTGGAGGGCCTGCGCCATAAGTCGCTGCCAGTGATGAGCATACAGTACCACTCGGAGGCGTCCCCCGGCCCTCTCGACAGTGAATACCTCTTCGACGATTTTCTGGAAATGGTAAGCGATGCGTCAATTTGATGTATAATATTGATGTAATTATTTGATGAGGTATTCAGATGCGAACTACCCTCGACGTGGACGAGAAGCTCATGGAAACCATGCTCAAGATGACTGGCGAGAAAAGCAAAAGTAAGGCCGTCAACAAGGCGATGGAGGATTTCATAAGGCGAAAGAGCATTGATGATCTTCGAGCAATGGCCGGGAAGATTCTGATAGACGATTTGCAGCAGGAGCAAAAAGCGGCTGACGAGTTACGCCAAGAACTTCTCGATAAATTGTGGAGGGGAGAGGATGGTAATCGCTGATTCATCAGTATGGATTGCCTTTCAAAGGCAGCCTCAGTCCGAGGTTGGGCGCCACCTGGACTCCCTGCTGGCTGATGATAGGATTATTATGGTCGGCCCTGTTTTAACCGAGATACTTCAGGGAGCGCGCACCGAAACGGAGTTTTCCTTTTTTGCCGAGCGTCTGGGGTCGTTGTCTTTCATTGAGGCCGATCAGGAGACCTGGGTCCGAGCCGGTGAACTGAATTTTCAACTCAAGAGCCAGGAGCGAATTCTCGCCTTTGCTGACTTGATCATCTCCGCGTTGGCATTGCAGCACCACATTCCTCTATACACTGTTGACGATGATTTTCAACGCGTCCCTGGACTAGAGTTGTATGAGCCGTAGCCTCAACATTCTTCGATGAGGTAGCGAAGAAGCCTATGCAGACAAACCGCGATAGCTTCATGACCATAGCCCATCGGGGCGCGTCGTCGTATGCGCCGGAGAACACGTTTGCTGCTTTCGACATGGCGCTCTCGATGGGCGCGAGCCACGTCGAGCTTGATGTTCACTTCAGCAGCGACGACCACATCGTTGTCATCCACGACGACTTGGTTGACCGCACCACCGACGGCACAGGGCCGGTGGCGTCGCATACGTTGGCACAGCTAAAATCGTTGGATGCAGGCTCATGGTTCGACTCGCGGCACGCCGGAGAGCGCATCCCTACGCTCGGCGAGACGCTGGAGCGTTACAAAGGCAGGCTCTACTTTCACATCGAGATAAAGGCGGACGTGGAGGGCCTATCGCAGCGCACCGCCGATATGGTGCGAGGCTACGGCGTCGTGGACAGCGTGACGATCACCTCGTTCCAGAAAATCCGGCTTGAGGAAATCAAAGCGTATGCGCCGGAGCTTCCGACGGGCTGGCTTGTGAGCGAGGCCAACGACTCCATCGTGGCGCAGTCGAAGGAGATGGGCCTGATGCAGATATGCCCTCGCGCCGACACCTTGCAGCCGGAGATGGTGAGCCGCCTGCATCGAGAGGGCTTCGCCGTTCGCGCGTGGGGCGTGACCAGCGAAGACTTGATGCGCGGCGCAGTCGATGCGGGCGCTGACGGCATGACCGTTAACTTTCCTGACAAGCTGTTAGAGTACCTGAAGGCCAAAGGGATTGAGTAAATATACCCTACTGGCAGGCATGAGCACATTTCTGCTCGTTTTGCTGACGGCGTGTGCGTCGGGAAGCAGCAAGCTCGACGATGTCGTTCAGGCGGGGGTCAACCTGACCGACGGATTCACGATTCGCCAAATAGACATGCGGCCTTCCGAGGATTTGCAAAAGGCTGTCGAGGCGTGGGTAACAGGCGTCATGGACGATACCTGCGAGCGCATCGGAGATGTAACCGAGGCACGCGAGGCGAACACAATCACGCTGGAGTTCTCCACCAAGGCTTCGGATAATGAAGCCTGCGGGGATGACGAGATTGTGGAGTTCATACAAATCGTGGTATTGGACATCGAAGACCTGCGCGACGGAACCTACTTCGTGACCGCCGGTGGCGTCAGCGACAGCTTCGCGCTGCCATTGAACGGCGCAGGTGAATAGGTGGCAATGGCACTCCTTGCTAATGCGATGGTAATAAATCGATTTTCGTTGAAATTTACCGATAGAGAGCAATGTTGCAACAAGCCAATCTGAATACCAAACCCACAAAAGTTCTCGTTATAGGCTCTGGCCCAATCGTCATCGGGCAGGCGGCGGAGTTCGACTACGCCGGTACGCAGGCGTGCAAGGCCCTCAAAGAGGAGGGCGTGACTGTGGTGCTAGTCAACTCCAATCCTGCTACCATCATGACCGACGAGGGCATCGCCGACATCGTGTACATCGAGCCGCTGACCGTCGAGGTGCTGACGAGGATTATCGAGGCCGAGCGTCCCGATGGCGTCCTGCCGACGCTTGGCGGGCAGACCGGCCTTAACCTCGCCGTTGACCTCGCCGACGCCGGAGTCCTCGACAGATTCAACGTGAGGCTGCTTGGAACCCCCTTGCAGTCCATCAGGAACGCGGAGGACCGGGAACTTTTTCGTCAGCTTCTAATCGGCATTGGCGAGCCTGTGCCACCAAGCGCAATCGTATCCTCGATGGACGAGGCGAGGCAGGCCATAGACGAAATCGGGCTGCCTCTGGTCGTGCGTCCGGCGTATACGCTTGGAGGCACGGGCGGCGGCATCGCAAACAACCTAGAGGAGTTTGAGGCAATCGTCGCTGGCGGACTGGCGGCGAGTCCCATCAGTCAGGTGCTTCTCGAAAAGTCGCTCGTCGGCTGGAAAGAGGTCGAATACGAGGTGATGCGCGACGCCGCCGATAACTGCATCACCATCTGCAACATGGAGAACATCGACGCGATGGGCGTGCACACTGGCGACAGCATCGTCGTGGCCCCAAGCCAGACCCTTTCCGACAAGGAATACCAGATGCTGCGCTCGGCCAGTCTGAAAATCATCCGTGAATTGGGCATCGAGGGCGGGTGCAACGTCCAACTTGCGCTCGAACCAGGCGACGTGGTCGCCGCGACGCTTCCAAACGAGGGTCGTGCCGAAAGCTCATACTACGTTATCGAGGTGAACCCCAGAGTCAGCAGAAGCTCTGCGCTCGCAAGCAAGGCGACGGGCTATCCCATCGCGAAAGTCGCGGCCAAGATAGCCATCGGTAAGCGTCTGGACGAGATTCCGAACGCCGTCACACAGAAAACGCTGGCCGCCTTCGAGCCTGCGCTGGACTACTGCGTCGTCAAAATCCCGCGCTGGCCTTTCGACAAGTTCCCGACCGGAGACCGCAGCATCGGCACGCAGATGAAGGCTACCGGTGAGGTCATGGCGATAGACCGCTCCTTCGAGGCCGCGTTCCAGAAGGCCGTGCGCTCGCTTGAGATAACCAATCGATACCTGCTCTGGGAAGACCCCGATTGGAACGGACACACGGACATTAACAAAGAGGCCTTACTTGAGGGGTTGCCCCTGCATCCCAACGACGAGCGCGTCTGGGCGCTCATGGCCGCGCTCAGACGCGGCGTCAGCCCCGAAGAGCTATCGCGTACAACTGGCATCGACCCCTGGTTCACCCGCGCGTTTCAGAACATCGCCGAGATGGAGAATACCCTGCTGTCCGAAAACCTGGATGCTGAACTGCTGTGGGAGGCCAAGCGGCTGGGATTCTCGGACGAGAACATTGGCGTCCTCTCGGACAGGTCTGAGGAGGAAGTGCGCACACTGCGCCACCAGTGGGACATCAGCCCGGTGTACAAGATGGTCGACACCTGCGCCGCCGAGTTCGAGGCCCAGACTCCATATTTCTACAGCACCTACGAGCAGGAGAACGAGGCCGAATCCATCCTTCAGGGCAAGTCGCTGGTCATCGGCAGTGGCCCGATACGCATCGGTCAGGGCATCGAGTTCGACTACTGCTCGGTCCACGCGGCATGGGCGCTCGACGAAGAGGGCATCCAGAGCATCATGGTCAACTCCAACCCTGAGACGGTCTCAACCGATTTCGACACCAGCGACCGCCTGTATTTCGAACCGCTGGACGAGGAGAGCGTGCGCGACATCCTGGAGAACGAGGCCATCGTCACCGAGGAGAACGACGTTATATTCCCGCCGACGATGGTGCAGTTCGGTGGTCAGACAGCCATCAACCTGTCGCAGTCGTTGGACAATGTGGGCATGCCCATACTTGGCTCCACGGCCCAGTCCATCGATACGGCGTCCGACCGCCAACTGTTCGAGGAGTTCCTGGCCCGCGTAGACATACCCAATCCTCCCGGCACTACGGTGGGCAACCTTGAACAAGCGCTGAACGTTGCCCAGGAAATCGGATATCCCATCCTGGTGCGTCCCAGCTACGTACTTGGGGGCCGAGCGATGGAAATCGTCCAGAACGCCACCGAGCTAGTCAGGTACATGAGCAATGCGTTCGAGGCAGGCGGGGGACGCCGCGTGCTAATAGACAAGTATTTAGAGGGCCGAGAGGTTGAGGTGGACGCCGTCTGCGACGGAGAGGACGTTCTGATTCCAGGCATCATGGAGCACATCGAGAGGGCGGGCGTTCACAGCGGCGACTCGATGGCGATATACCCCGGCCTCACGCTCAGCGAGGACGAGGTCGACACCATCGTGGACTACACCGTCCGCATTGGCCGCGCCCTGGAGATCAATGGCCTCATGAACATTCAGTACGTCGTCGTAGGCGGGCCTGCCTACCGAAGCCCCGGAAGCATGGATGGCACCGCTCGCAAGGCGCAGACAGCGGTCTACGTCATCGAGGTAAATCCGCGCTCTAGCCGGACGATTCCCTTCATCTCCAAGGTAACGGGCGTTCCTATGGTACGGCTCGCGGTCAAGGCCATGCTCGGCAAGAGCCTCAAAGAGCAGGGGTACCAGGGTGGCTTGTGGAAGCGGCAAAAGCTCGTAGGAGTCAAGGCCCCGGTCTTCTCGATGTCCAAGCTCGCGGATGTAGACACCTATCTAGGGCCGGAAATGAAATCCACCGGCGAGGTCATGGGCATAGACTACGATTTCCGCGCCGCCGTGTCCAAGGCGCTTATGGCATCGGGGCTCATGCTTCCACCAAAAGGGTCTATTCTGTTGAGCATCGCCGACCGCAACAAGGCCGAGGCAGTCCCCATGATAAAAGACCTTGCGAAGGCAGGCTACAACATCTACGCCACGGACGGCACAGCCTCCATGGTACGGGGACTCGGCATACCGGTGGTTGCGATAGCCAAAGTGCTGTCCGCAGACCATCCGAACGTTGTAGACCTCGTTATGGACGGCACGGTGACCGCGGTCGTGAACACCGTCACAGGAGACCGCGAGGTTCTGCAGGACGGATTTCACATAAGACGCGCCGCCGTAGAGCAACGCATCCCCTGCTTCACGTCGCTGGACACGGCCCGCGCCGCAGTCGAGAGCCTCGCCGATGGCGCTGCGCAATATAACGTCAAGCCCATGAGCGACTACCTCGCGGGACGATAAGGTTTCACAAGAAAAGCGACTAGACCAGCACCAGGAGGCCAGACATGGCAGAAAGCGAGATTATCTTCCTCGTTGAGGAATCGCCAGAGGGTGGCTATGATGCCAGGGCTTTAGGTTATTCCATTTTTACCGAGGCGGACACCATGGATGAACTGAAAGAGATGGTGCGAGACGCCGTTCGGTGCCATTTCGATGATGAAGAAAGGCCTCAAATGGTCCGCCTCCACATGGTTAAAGACGAGGTCATCCTCATTTGAGGCTGCCGAGAGACCTATCTGGTGTCAGATTCGCCGCGCTGCTGCGTCGCTATGGATACGAAATCACGAGGCAGACGGGAAGCCACATGCGTCTGACTTCGTCTCTTGAGGGCACGCAGCACCATGTTACCGTGCCTCGCCACAAAGCGCTGAAGCCTGGTACGCTGAACCACATTCTTAGCGGCATAGCTTCCTACCTGAAGATGGACAAAGACAATCTGGTAGAAGAACTCTTCGGGAACTAGGCCAAGGTTTTCAATATAACGTCAAGCCCATGAGCGACTACCTCGCGGGACGATAAGGTTTCAAAAATGGGAAGGTTTTGAATATGGATTACGGCATTGGTATCCCATCATATATAGAGGCTTGGCGCGAAGTTCAGGCGGCTGAAGAGGCTGGATTTACACACGCATGGTTTTTTGACTCTCAGTTGATCTATTCCGATGTCTGGGCAACGATGGCGCTGGCAGCTCAGAACACAAAGAGCATTAAATTAGGAACGTTGGTTGCTATACCAAGCAATAGATTGGCTCCGGTTACGGCAGCGGCAGCGGCATCAATCAACAAGATCGCACCGGGACGAGTGATTGTTGGACTCGGTACAGGCTACACCGGACGCAACACAATGGGGCTTCCCGCCTTGACCATGAAACAATATGAAGAATACGCCCAGCAGGTTAAGGGGTTGCTTGCGGGGGAAGACGTGTTGTTTCGCGAAGGAGAACATGAGCGATGGATACGCCTCATTCATTCGAAGGCCAACTCAGGCCGGGATGAATTTTTCAACATCGAAGACCATATCCCTGTGATGCTTGCCGCCAATGGCCCTCGGGGTCACAAGATTGTTGGTGAAATTTCCGATGGCTGGATTACGACTGCCCGAAGTGAAAATGTGCCGCAAGGTTTGCCTAATGTAATGGAAAGCGCCAAAGCGTCGGGAAACACCTTTGACGACTCGGGTGGAGACGGCGAGAAGCCATATGTAACGGTACTCACTTCGGCGTGCGTTCTTCGTGATGGAGAGTCAATTTCAAGCGAACGGGTAATCAGAAATGTGGGGCCGTCCTTAGTTCCCGGCGTTCATGCGATGTGGGAGCGTGCGTATGGTCCGGGATCAAACCTGGGGATGTCAAATCCTGATTTGGCTGGAGAATATAACCAATATATCCAAGAATATGGAAACAACCGGTTACGGCCCACTCCAGATGACCGGCGGTATTTAGATGTCCATGAAGGTCATTATGTGTATCTGAAAAAAGGTGAGGAGCGTTTTGTATCCTCAGAGTTGTTGGCTCGCACCTTGACCGGTAGCGGGCGAGAAATCAATCAGCGTTTGGATGAATTAGAATCTATTGGCGTCAACAATGTGGCTCTTACAGCAGTAGACCGACAAGCGGCGTTAGACCTGATTGCTGACTTCAGTGAGCAGGTGATTCAACGGCGTAAATAAGTGGACTCAATCCTTAGACCTGGCCCTCAGACGCTTCGCTCGCTCGGTAGGTAGTGTTCTAATCTTATTCTCTAGCAGCCTGTCCGAGTAATGCGGGGCAGTAAGGGTTAAAATAGAGGCAAAGCTGGGTTGAGGAGGCAGGGATGAGCAAGACCTTTCGCCGCTATGAGCCAGATCAGATGCTGCTGATGCCGGTGGCCCTTCAGGAGTGGCTACCCGCGGACCATCTGGCCTACTTCATCTCCGATGTGGTGGACCAGGTGGACTTGAAGGAAATCCTAAGCAGGTATGAGGGAGAGGAGCGAGGCTATCCTCCCTACCATCCGGTGATGATGGTAAAGGTGCTGGTCTACGCCTACTGTGTTGGGGCACCCTCCTCCCGGCGCATCGAGAAGCGTCTCCATGAAGACATTGCCTTCCGTGTGCTGGCGGCCAACAACACGCCCGACTTCCGCACCATCTCCGACTTCCGCAAGGAACACCTGGTAGCGCTGGGAGGTCTCTTTCTAAAGGTGCTGGAGCTATGCCGCCAAGCCGGGCTGGCCAAGCTGGGGCACGTTTCCCTGGATGGGACTAAGGTGAAAGCCAACGCCTCCAAGCATAAGGCCATGAGCTACGGCAAGATGAAAGAGAAAAGGGCACGACTGGAGGCAGAGGTTGAGGAGCTACTCAAGCGGGCTCAGGAGGTGGACGAAGAAGAGGACCGGCGCTACGGGAAGGACCGGCGCGGGGATGAGTTGCCCGTGGAACTGGCCTTTCGCGAAAGCCGGCTGAAGAAGATTAGAGAGGCCCAGGAGGCCCTGGAAGCGGAGGCCCAAGCCCAGGGGAAGGAAGCCCCGGAGGATAAGGCCCAGCGGAACTTCACCGACCCGGACTCTCGCATAATGCCAGGCCTTGGGGGTAAGGAGTTCAGCCAATCTTACAACTGTCAGGCGGCGGTGGACAGCGCCCATCAGGTGATTGTGGCGGCCGATGTCACCAACCAGCCCCCCGACCAGGGCTGGGCCCTACCCCTGGTGCAGCAGACAGAGAACAACACTGGCACTCTACCCAGAGAAGCATCGGCCGATGCTGGCTACTACTCGGCCCAAGCGGTAGCGGAACTCTACGCTTTAGGAGTAGACCCCTTCATCCCACCGGATAAGACCCGGCATGGAACGGTGATACCGTCGGCACCTCGAGGTCGTATTCCCAGGCATCTGTCGCCGGCGGACCGGATGCGAAGGAAGCTGCGAACCCAGCGGGGTCGGCAGCGTTACGCCCTGAGGATGGGGACGGTAGAGCCGGTGTTCGGGCAGATCAAACAGGCTCGGGGCTTCCGGCAGTTTCTGCTCCGAGGATTAGCGAAGGTGAAGTTGGAGTGGAAGCTAATCTGCGCTGGACACAACCTGCTCAAGCTCTTCTCTGCCCTGAACAGCCACCCCAAGCCAGGGAGTCGGATGGTGGCATAAGAGACTATCTTTGACGCCCGCTGACCAGGAGCCCCCACGGAAGCAACTACTTATCCCTCACGCCCCAACTCCCATTAGTAATTACCCAGACAGGCTCCTAGCGAGGCGCACAATAACCTTTGCAGCATCTCCAAATGCGGCTCCGCCAATTTGCATGTCGACTACTTCCCACCCTTCCTTTTCTTTCTCCGCAATACGTTCATTCAATTCGGTTTCTTTCTTCCCCAGGTTACCGCCCAAACCAAGAATCAATACCGTTGAACGCATAAGGATTACCTCCGATTAGACTTTAGGGCACTACTGCCTTGTATGATTCTTCGACAAGCCTATCAAGTCTTGCTAGAATACACCACACGCGGTTTTACCAGTCAACATAGGAGTTTTTGAAATGATGCGAAGCGATATTCCACAGTCCCTTCTCGGCGAAGAGTTTGCCACGCCAAGGCGTGAGCTTACCATATCCGCAGAATGCGAGCATCAGGAAAAGATGCTTCACAAGGCCACAACCGGTAAATTTGTGTTCTACGCGGATGAACCGCCTACGCTTGGCGGCGAGGACAACCATCCACAGCCCTTGAGGTACATCGCCGCTGGGTTCGGCTTCTGACTGCTTACTCAGCTGAAGCGGTACGCTTCAATGAAAAACCTCGGTATCAAGAGCGCGAAGGTCAATGTCGAGATGGACTACTTCCTGACAGGCTCTGTCCTGAAAGGCACAGTGCAAAGCGGCTGCACAGAGGTGCGCACCAACTTCGAGGTCGACTCCGACGAGTCAGATGAAGACATCCTGAACGTCATCCGGCTTGCCAAGCGCGGTTGCTTCGCCGAGAACATGGTGCAGACAGCCGTCCCCCTCAAGAGCACCTACAAGCTCAACGGCAAAGAGGTCGAGGTTGCGCTAGAGTGAACTGAAATTCAGATATGTTGTTTACATACCCTGTTCTCGGGGGAAACCCAAATGCCACGAATTGCTATCGCGCTTTCCTTTGTACTATTCCTATTACTAATAATTGTATATCCCAAACAGGTGTATGCTCAGGAGGTCTCGATTTGCCCCGCTGCATTCATTGACGGGAATAGAGTAGAGGGAAGGGAATTTCATTTTGACAAGGATAGTGTTGCCTCCGTCAGTGGTGCTGCTCCAGCCAACGCCACCAGAAATTCTGTACATCTTGAAATCTTCGGAATTCCTGTAGGTTCTCCTAAAGTGCCTGACGGTGGAGGAGACTGGTCGATAACACTTGAAGTTTCAGATATAACGCAGTGGTCAGTGTTGGGCAGTTTTATTGCGGTGTGGGAATCTTTTGCTGAGGACGGGTCCCTGCTTTGCCGCACCACCACCACCATTATAATAGATGGCTCACCCTTTGAAGTTGCTGGAGGAATTGCGGGCACGGCTACGGCGGTTGTCGGATTGTTTGCCTTGGTGTTCACCCTGAAGACTACCCTGTACGAAGGTGGACGTTTCATATTGGAATTGGTTCTTCCTATCCAACTAAAGAGAGAGAGGGCGGAGGGACGGCATCGCTGGAGCGTGAGACTGTCCCTCAAATCCGCGTTAGCGGCAACGTTCTGGGGCGCAATTTTCAGCGGAGGGCTGCTAGTTATGATACAAGAGGCTGCACTACACCCTCCTACAGTAAGGATCGCTCTTGAATTGACTATCCCAATCGTCTCCATTGGGGCTGTAGGGGGATTGTTTCAGCGACGGTGAGCATCTTTATGATAATAAGCTTATCAATTTAAAGATAGTTTCCACTGAATATTGTAGCTCTAAAGTAGCCTTTTACATGACTATGCCACACTTAGCGCTGCTCAATCGTGAAATAGGCATTGACCTGCCCTCTATACGTAGCTATCCTAATCGCCTTAGGCTATATAGGATAAAAGCACCTAGTCCAACTCGCCTTGCAGGAAGGCGATGATGCGCTCGTAGGCTTTCGGGTCTTCGCGATGAAAGCCGTGGCCGCCCTCGAATAGCTCCATCTTTGCGTTGGGGAGCTTCTCCACAAGCGCCTTCTGGTTGGCTATCGGTGCGATGCCGTCGTATCGACCGCCGCACACGAACACAGGGTTTGTTATCTGGGGAAGGCGGTCGTAGACATCGTGGTTTCTGCGCGCTTCTATCTGACGCCGCGCACCAATATCATGCCCCGGCTCGTTGGCACCGATGAGGTTGCCTGCCATGCGCTGTTCAAGCATCGACTGCAGGCGTTCAGGGTTTGCGGCCTGCCATGCGGCGTCGAGTCGCATGTCGCTAATCTCCATCGTACGACGGGTACGTTCGTCCTGCGACAGTCCTTCCAATTCGTGTAGAGGGTAGGAAGGCTTTCCCGCCCCGCCGCTGGAGGTGCAGGCGAGGACGATGCGCTCGACGCGGCTCGGATAGCGCATCACAAGCTCAGGCGCAACCATGCCACCGAACGAGACGCCCATGACCGAGGCACGCTCCCATCCGACGGCCTCCATCAGGCCATCAACGTCGGCGGCATAGTCGGCCATCGTATAGGGGATGTCGGGCTTGTCTGTCTGGCCCATGCCGCGCTGGTCAAAGGCAAGAATCTCGAAACGCTCGCCGAGCGCGCTGTCGAATATCGAAGGCATACGCCGAAGATCACCGCCGGTGCCGCTTATATACAGAAGACGAGGGCCTTCGCCTCCGATTTCATAGTAGATGTTGATGTCGCGCACCTTCACGAATGGCATAGCTTTTCCTTTTCTTGTTAAAGATTCAGAAATTCGTCAGCAGAAATCCTCGCCTGATGTATGATGGCACGCACAGTGCCTTCGGGCATGTCGCCCGGATGATTGGGCACAGTCGTGCGGGCACGAGTACTGGGATTACGCCATATTTCGTGGCTGCCCTTGGCCTGCCGGTCAAACATGAAGCCTGCCCGACGCAACTTGCGGATAACCTCTGCGGCAGAAAATCCAGCGAGTCTCCCCACTAGCTGACATTCACCGGAATGCGAATCTCAAGCCCCAATTCAGGGAGTTCCTTGAGGGATGGAGGAAGCTCATCGCCATGTTCGATGTACGACTCAACAAGTTTGCGGGCGACATCCTGAGCTATCTCCAATGTTTCCGCCAGTGTCCGACCTTGCGCCACCAGACCAGGCAACTCCTCGCTAGTGGCAAGAAACCCACCCTCTGGCAACTCCTCTAAATATATTGCCACCAAAAGTTCTTTCATGTCTTTACCTCAAGCTAAGAATACCATCCCAAACAAGCTATGGGAACAGACCCGGCTCGATTGCCACCATACGCGCTATACTAACCTTGAAGCTGAGTGACAGGCAAAGGCGTTATCTCCTAAAATATGTAAAAGAATTGTTCGAGGATGGATCATGATTCCTCTGCGACTAACGGTCAAAAACTTCATGTGCTATCGGGACAATGTTCCGACGCTAGACCTCGAAAGCATTCATGTTGCCTGCCTCTGCGGAGACAACGGCCACGGCAAATCCGCGCTGCTGGACGCGATTACGTGGGCGCTGTGGGGTCAGGCCAGGACGCGCACCCAGGAGGAGCTTGTTCACCAGGGCCAGATGGATATGGCCGTGGAGTTGGATTTCCTCGCGCGCGGGCAGGAGTACCGCGTCAGCAGAAGGCATTCGCGGTCTGCCAGAAGCAGGCAGGGAACCACCATCCTGGAGTTTCAGGTCGCTTCAGACAACGGCGACGGTTATCGCCCAATAACTGGTAACTCTGTGCGCGACACCGAGGAAAAAATTCGCGAAATCCTCCATATGGACTACGATACCTTCACCAATACCGCGTTTCTGCTGCAGGGTCAGGCCGATCTTTTCACTCGCAGCACGCCCTCCAAGCGCAAGGAGTGCCTCGCGGAGGTGCTTGACCTGTCTTACTATCAGGGGCTAGAGGAGCGCGCCAAGACTGGAAGCCGTAACGTGCAGACCGAGATGCGCGACGCGGAAGGCATAATTGCCCTGCGACAGCAGGAAATAGCCCACAGGCCGGAGTATGAGGAGCAACTAGCCTCGATAAAAGCTGGCCTCGCCCGCATTGCGCCGGACACAGAGGCCCAGCGATTTAAAGTCGAGGAGTTGCGCCGCGCCGTGGACTCCCTCAATGCGAAACGCGCCGAGCTTGAGACAATCGCACTCCGCCTCGCCGACGTTCAAGGCGACATAGCCCACGTGGAGCGACAGGTGCGCAGCCACGAGGCGAAGGTCGGAGAGTACGAGGCTGTCATGCGGCGGGACTCGGAGATACGGGAGCAGCATGCCGTTCTGATTAGTTCCAGGGTCGCGCTTGAGAAGCTAAACCAGGCCCTCGCCAGCAACAGTGATCTGGAGATAGCGAAGGCAAGATTTGAGAAGGAGATTGCAGTTCAGAGCGAGCGTCTATCCAGCGAAGAGGCTCAACTGCGCGCAAGAATCAATCAAGAGCTTGAACCTAAAGCCGGGCGCATACCCGAAATCGAGGAGAGCCTTGGTGCGGCGGTCCGTGAGAAGGCGCAGCTAGACGAGCTTGAGGAAACCGTTCGCCAGCGTCGGAGCGAGGCCGATGCGTCCGCGACGGAGCTTGAGCGGCTGAACCAGGCGCTCGCCCTTATGAGCGACCTCGAACAGAATAAAGCAAAACTGGAACGCGAGGTCGCCGTGCAAGGTGAACGGCTATCAGGACAGGCAGAGCAGTTGCGAGCCAGAATTGATCAGGACCTGGAACCCAGAGCATCGCAACTTCCCAGAATCGAAGAGACGATGCGAGCGACGGCCCTGGAAGAGCAAGCTCTGTCTGATTCGGTGGAGACGATTCGGCGTCATCAGGTTGAAATGCAGGAAGTGGACGGCAGAATCCAGTATCTCAAACAGACCAACGAAACTCTGCGCAAAGACATGGATGAGACGCACAAAAAGTACGATCTGCTAGAGCAGGGTGACGCTATTTGTCCCGTATGCAATCAGCCTTTAGGGGAGGACGGGACGGAGCATCTTCGCCGCGAATATAAATCCCAGGGCATGGAGGCAAAGAGCCAGTACCAGGCCAATAGCGCTGAGAATGAAGAATTGACCGCCAAACAGGTGAACCTGAAAGCCCTGGTTTCCCAGCTTGACGCCAACCTGGACAACGAACGTAAGCACATTCAGGGCAAGGCCGCCACGCTGAAACGCGAGCTTGAGGAGGCTCAGACCGCGCAGAAGGAGTTGCAGCCAGCAATCGCTGAGCTTGAGCAACGTGAAGCGCACCTGAAATCGGAAGACTTCGCCCATGAAGAGCGTCAAAACTTGGCGCATTTGAACGATCAGATTTCGACATTGGGATATGACCCCGAAAAGCGGAGCCAGTCGCAAAAGCAGGTCAACGAGCTAAACGCGGATGTATCGCGGCTAGAGTCAGAGCTTAACCAGGGACGGCAAACGAACCAGACTGCGATGTTACGGCTGGAACACGATCTGGAAGAATCCAGAAAGGCGCAGAAGGAATTGCAGTCCGCGAGCGTCGAGCTTGAAAGGGTGACTGACCTCGTTAGAACAGAGGATTTCGCTCACGAGGAGCGTCAAGATTTGACGCGTTTGAATGACCAGATCGCTGTATTGGGATACAACGCCGCAATACATGCCGATACGCGAGAGCAGGTAAAGTCCATAGAGGGCTACGATGAGCTGCACCGTAAGCTGCTAGAGGCTGTGGAAGCTCTGCCCGTCGAACGCGAATCGCTGGACACGACCCGCGAAATGCTCGCGCGCCGCCAGCAAGAGACACGGGACGCTGAAGAGCGAAGGGCCGCGCTGGAAAAGGAGTTGGCGGCCTTGGCATCGGTAGAAGCTCAACTAGGAGAATCAGAGGCTCGGCACCGAGAACTCGATGGACAGTTAAAGAAGGCTGAGGTAGACAAAGGCATCCTGGATGGCAAGCTCGCTCACTGCGACGCGCTCGAAGCTGAGGTGCGCCAGCAAGAGGAAGGGCGTCGAAAGCTCGTCGACGAAAAGAGCGTGTACGACGAGCTAGCGGCGGCCTTCGGGAAAAACGGCATCCAGGCCCTTATCATCGAGAGCGCCATACCTCAGCTTGAGGCCGACGCCAACGAGCTTCTGGGACGCCTGACGGAGAATCGCATGTTCCTCAGGCTTCAGCTTCAAGAGGGCAGAAAGGACAGCCGCACGGGGCTGCCTTCAGAGGAGTTGGACATCAAGATAGCTGACGAGGTGGGCACACGAAGCTACGAGACGTTCAGCGGCGGCGAGGCGTTTCGCATCAACTTCGCGCTGCGCATCGCCCTGTCGAAGCTGTTGGCCCGCAGGTCGGGCGCGCCGCTGCCCATTCTGTTCATAGACGAGGGCTTCGGCTCCCAGGACAGCGCCGGTCAGGAGCGGCTTACCGAGGCCATTCAGTCCATCCAAGACGATTTCAAAAAGATAATCGTCATCACTCACATCGAGCAGGTCAAAGAGGCGTTCCCCGTTCGCATCGAGGTCACCAAGGACGGCAACGGCTCCACGTTCACGATCGTGTAGTCCTACCTCTATCATGCCCTAAGACCCAGGCCTATGTAAGCCCAGGTATCTGACGCTTGGAAATCCCTTTTGAAGGTCTTCCCAGAACTCGTCTTTCAGCATCTTAGGATACACAGTCTTATCAGCCATATCCTCTCTAGAGAGAAACCGGGCATCCTTGATGTAGTGCTCATCCACCCCTTTACCAATGATGTTCTGTATTGTTAATGTCCCAGAGAAAGAGTGACACAGGATGAACAGCGAGCAATGGTGGCACTCAGGCTCAACGTACTGACGAATGTAGACGATTCTTTCCAGTTCTACGTGGAGACCTGTTTCCTCGAACGTCTCTCGCGCTGCACACTCGAAAATCGACTCATAGCCCTCGACTCCGCCTCCAGGAGGTGTCCACCAGACCTCACCGGTATCCGGGTGTTGGTGCTTTACGAGCAGCAGTTTGTCGCCTTCAACAACGATTGCGGCGGCTCTGATTCTGTGTCTCATGCGGCCTCCATCAGGTATCGGCGTGTTTCGCTGGATTGTACAATGAGTTCTGATGGGTTTCTAGCCGAATTGTTCAAGTTCGCAGGAGCACTATGGAAGCAACCACATTCGATGTCGTCACCGGAGCGTTCAGCTACACGGGCAAATACATAACGGAGCGGCTGCTCTCGATGGGAAAGTCGGTCAAAACACTCACCGGACATCCCGATAATCCAGACCCTTTCGACGGAAAGGTAAGCGTCGCAGCCTACGACTTCGACAATCCCGATGAGTTGACGCGCAGTCTTCAAGACGCGGACGTTCTTTACAATACCTACTGGATACGCTTTGCCAAAGGCAATCTGACCCACGACAAGGCCGTCGAGAATACCAGAACGCTCATCAAGGCTGCCGAGGACGCAGGTGTCCGGCGAATCGTCCACGTCAGCATCACCAACGCGTCTGCCGACTCTCGTTTGCCCTACTTCAGAGGTAAATGGCTTGTGGAGGAAACAATCAAAGGCTCTGGGCTGAACTACGCCATCATCAAACCCACAGTCATCTTCGGCAAAGAGGACATTCTCGTCAGCAACATCGCGTGGACACTCAGGCGGTTTCCTTTCTTCACGATGTTCGGACCGGGCGACTATCGGATTCAGCCTATATTCGTCGAAGACATGGCCGACATAGTCGTAAACGCGGGTCAGCAGGCCGACAACGTAGCCATAGATGCCATCGGCCCGGAGGTTCTAACTTTTGAGGAGATGGTGCGCCTCATCGCCGATAAAATCGGCGTCCGGGCGAGGTTCATCCACTTGAGGCCGGGGCTGGCGCTTTTTCTATCCAGGTTGGTCGGCTACGTGGTCAGGGACGTGACGCTGACCCGCGACGAAATCGACGGCCTTATGGCAAACTTGCTCGTCTCCGACAGCCAGCCTACGGGCCAAACACGACTGAGCGACTGGCTCGACGAGAACGCCGACAGCCTGGGCAGAGGCTACGTTTCGGAGCTAGAGCGGCACTATCGGTGATACCCCAGCGTATGCTACAAGCCTTGGTATGATGCCAAAACTATAGCTCTATTTCCATGAGATCTGGCGATACGATCAGGCGGGCCTCGGTCTGCTGTTGAACGTCCCATGCCGTCCAGCCCGGTGCGACCTCTTTCAGCACGGCCCCATGTGGCGCAATTTCAATCACCGCGATGTCGGTAACGATGAGGCTAACGCATCCCCTACCAGTGGGAGGGTAGGTGCATTCTTTGACAACCTTGGACTGGCCGTTCCTGTCGGTGTGCTCCATCGCAACGATTACCCGTCTGGCTCCCGTCGCCAAATCCATAGCGCCACCCACGTTGCCAACGCCGCGTTCGGGCAGCATCCAGTTTGCGAGATCGCCCTTTTCCGAGACTTGCAGAGCGCCCAGGACGGTCACGTCGACATGGCCGCCGCGTATCATGGCAAAGGCATCGGCCGAGTTGAAAAACGACATGCCGGGGAACGGGGCAAGGAACTGCCCTCCCGCGTTTATCAGGTCGATGTCTTCCTCGCCCGGCTCCGCCATAGGCCCATAGTTGAGGATACCGCTCTCGCTGTGGTACATGATAGTGCGGCCTTCGGGCACGAACTGAGAGCAGAGCGTCGGTATACCGAGGCCAAGGTTCACCACGTCGCCGTCCTGAAGCTCCCTGGCGACCCTCATCGCAACCACTTCTCTATTGAGGCGTTGATGTTCCATTGCTATGCCACCTTGTGTAGATTCCTATTGTGAAAGTCTATCTTGGTTTGTCCAACATATCAGAAGTTGAAGTCGCCCTGCTTTCCAGGTTCGCCGTTTATTGCCCTCAACGCCTTCGCCTGGACTGCCTACAACTAGGACGTTGGATGATAATGTAGGCGCTGCGTCGTCGTTTGTATCCAAGTCGAAGATGGCAAAGCTCCAACCGCCTTCGCCGCCGCTGCCTGGACTTCCAGCCGTCTCGACCAGGAACGAGCAGCATCCGCCCGACCCCCCCGTGCTGCCACCACTTCCGCCAGGCGAGCCTCCAAGACCCGCAGCGCCACCGATACCACCATTTCCACCGTTGCCAGACCTGACAAGATTGTTCTTGATGGCGGGTGTAATGTCCGGGCCAACTAGGATGCCATAGGAAGGGCCGCCTGCACCGCCGCCGCTCTGACCTCCAATACCACCACTGCCTCCGCCTCCGCCTTCTCCGCCATCACCGCTTCGCCCAACTTCGCAGCCGAGGAAAGAACAGACATTGGGTGCGCCGACTTTTCCGGATGTGCCTCGTCCTCCAGTGCCGCCAGCGCCGCCGTTTCCGCCTCTACCGCCGTTGTTTGCAGTAATCTCGTTGTCTTCCACGACTGCCGCGCTCACGTTGAACAACAGTACACCTATAGACGCGCCACCGCCGGGGCTTGATTTTCCTCCGCCACCGCCTTGACCTCCGCCACCACCACCGCCGCCACCGCCGCCGTCGAGACCAACACCGCCTGCGCCACCACCACCGCCGCCGCCACCTGCGCCGTTGCCGCCCACCAAGCCATTGGAACCATCGGAAGGCACAAAAAACCCTACGCTGGAAAGCATACCCCGACCAGTGCCGCCTGCGCCACCATGTCCGCCTTTCCCGCCCTTGCCACCGCCGCCGTCGCCTACCCTGCCCTCGCCAACCTTATCACCTATGCCACCACCCACGCCACCGCCGGACTTGCCGTCCTGTGGCAAAAGGCCGCGTCCGCCATCACCGCCCTTGCCTCCGTTCGCAGAGGAAACGCCGCCCTTTCCACCTGCGCCTCCATTGTATCCACTGCCGTTGCTGCCGTTCGTCGTGGCGTTCTTGCCATCTGTGCCTTTACTTCCAGTTATACCACTTCCGCCATTGCCAGCGATGATCGTATTCCGACGTAAAACGACCTGCTCCAGGTTCGCAAGCGACACTCCGTAGCTCGAACCCGCTGGCACGCCCTGGGAGGGGCCAAGGACGTCGCCTGACATGATTATATTGTCTTCAATGTAAAGCGTCGCCGTGCCAGCTTTCGCAAGAAGCCCAACAGCATCCTGCGCTGGTTCAGAGGCGTCTGCCGCCGTCACCTCAAAGCCCGAGAACCAGGCATCCTCGTTGGACGGGCCGAACTGCACCGCGAGGCTAGCGCCACTGAGTTTGGTCTTGTTGTTGACGACATCACGCACCCAGCCGGAATCATAGCCGCCATAGACGCTGATGGTCGTCTGTGGGTGCAAGGTTTGAGTCTCGACGTAGCTAGCGCTGTTCGTTCGAGTCACGACATACAGGTCGTAGTTCGGCCCCTGAATGCTATTGATGGCCCAAGATATGGTGGCATAGGGGCTTTCGCGGCTGCCATCGCCCGTATCGTCGCTGCCATTGTCGCCATCCACGAAGAAGGCCGTGTCAGTATGTTCCATCACGTTGATTTGCACTAGATCGGACCGGCTATCGCCGTGTCCATCATTCACGCGCAACGCAAGAACGACAGTGCTGACCTCGTCAGGTGCGGTAAACAGGGGAGTCGCGCCCCTCAGAAACCCGACGCCGTCTGTGACATCCGGCCCAAAGATTTGTGTCCACGTGACCTGAGTGGGTCATCGTCTGGGTCTGAGCTTGCGCTGCCGTTGAGCGTAACAGATGCTCCTTTCTCCGCGTCCTTGTCGGGGCCTGCGCGCGCGATTCCATTCGGGGTCGGAGTGGCGGTAGGCGCAGGCGTAGCAGTCGCCGTTGGAATCGGCGTCATGGTTGGAACGGCAGTAGGCGTAGGCGCGGGTGTATTAGTCGCCGTTGGAGTCGGCGTCGTGGTCGGAGCGACAGTAGGCGTAGCAGTCATCGTTGGAATCGGTGTCGTAGTCGGAGCGACAGTAGATGTAGGCGTAGCAGCGACATCTGGTGTTAGTGTCGCAGTTGGCGTGGCGGTTAGTACCACCGTCGGAATCGGTGCCGTGGTCGGAGCGACGGTTGGCGAAACCACAATCGTGGTGGCTATGGGATTTGAGGTGGCCTGCGTTAAGACTGGAGTTGGGTCATCTTCGTCAGAGCCACAGGCGACTGCTAGCAAAGCGATTACAACGACAAGCAGTACGGCCAGAAGTTGTTTGTTCTTCAATTTGTCATTTCTGTTGAGGGCTTTGTTAGAGGCGCTTTGTGCCGAATATCTCAAGGCTGCCTCTATTAAGCCAGGTAACCTTTCACAAGAAGCAAAAAAGTTACCTGGCCCAGGGTTATACGAATGATTCTGATGCTGATGTTTCCACGCCCGTGAGGATAGACACTATCTGTCCTAGCATCTCCTCAGCTCTGGCTCTGAGTTGCTCTTTGTTCAGGGGAGCAGTGGGATGCTTCGTGAAGATGGTCGGATATTCAGGCGAACCCCACATCTTCGCCATGCCTCTGGAGGTCTGAATAAAGAGGTCAGTGCAAATGGTTGCGGATGGGATGCCTGCCTTTTCCACGTGAATTCCGTCGTGCACACTGCACGCGCTGCACGAGCCTCAATCACCCACTCCTACGATAACGTAGTCACACTCCTTCGCCATTTCCTGTATCACGCTCGGATCGGCTGGCTTCGACGACGATGGCTTGCGGTGGTACTTGATGCTGGCAACGCCGAAACGCTCGTCTAGCAGCGAGGCCACCTCATCCAGAAGCTCTTTGGCATTGACCTTACTATCGTCTATCAGCCCGACCCGCTTGTTCGAGAGGTCTCGAAGTCTGGGCGCGCCGTTGAATTCGGCAATAGTGGGCTGAGTGGTCGGGTCCACCAGCAAAAGCTGCCCGCGAATGTCGACTACCATTATGTCCTCCCTTTCGTAGAGGCGATTCGCTACCTCGTTTGCTTAAAAGCCGGAAGCGCAGGCGCAACCACCTGGGCCGCATCCACCGCATCCGCCGGCGCCGCCCGCGATGGGGCTTATGTCGCCGTTGGCATTGGTTGAGAACGAGGCGAAAACCGATAGCTGGCGCTCTGAATCGCTATCGCACACAGGACACTGGGCCGCGTCGTCCATGCGGCTCATGGGCCTTAGCCGCTCGAAACCATGCTCACACGTCATGCAGGTATATTCATATATCGGCATATTCTGACCTCTCTGATATTCTTACAATACTAGGGTGAACTCATCGCATATGAAGCTATTCTAGGCGTTGGAATACTTTAGGTCAACTCGCGTCCTTCGTAGTCTACGAGCACTATAGGATGTCCAAGCTCTCGCAGTCCGGGTTCGATGATCTTCCTGTCTCCGACCACCATAATCTTGAGATGGCTTTCGTTCAGCAGTTCCTTCGCTACACGATGAATATCGTCAAGAGTTATGGCGTCCAGTTTGGCGAGGTAGCTGGAGAAGTCGTCGTCAGGCAGGTCGAACACGAGCAGCCTGGTCAATTGATGAACAGTCTGGCGCAGCGTCTCGAATTGCGAAGGCAGACCCCTGCGTATGCCGTCCCTCGCGTCGTCGAACTCCTCCTGTGTAACAGGGCGCGAGCCTCGAATGTCGGCGAACTCCTTGATCGTCTCGATGACGGCTTCCTTGGTCACCGCCGTCTGCACACCGCCTCCCGCGAGCAGTGCGGATGGGCCGACAAACCAGTCTATCGTGGATGTGTAGCCGTAGCTGTAGCCTTTGTCTTGACGCAGGTTCGTGTTGAGACGGGCCGAGAACTGGCCTCCGAACAGGTAGTTCAGCAGGTTCAGGGTGAAATAGTCGGGATGGTGTCGCGGAATCGTGACATGCCCTGCCCTGATTATCGACTGCGCCGCGTCCGGCTTATCGGCGAGAAATATGGTCGCAGGCGTGGATTGCGCCGTCTCATCGGCAACGCTCTCTGCGACAGACGCCGCGCCCTTCGCGGCCCAGTCGCCAAAGACGGCCTCGACTTTCGAGATGACTCCGGCTTCGGCAATGTCGCCAACGACGATCAGCGTGGCATTTTCCGGGCCATAGTAGCTGTTAAAGTGGCCCACCAACTCGTCCCTTGAAATCGCCTCCACAGAATGCTCCACGCCAGTGAGGGGATGGCCGTATCGGGACTCAGGCCCATACAGCAATGCGCGCGATGCTCTTGCCGCGATGGTCCCGGGGTTATCGGCAACGCGCCGCAAGTCGGTCAGGTGTTGCTTTCGGATGCGATCAAGCTCCTTATCGGGGAAGGTGGGATTCCTGACGACATCGGCCAGGATTCCCAGCACCTCCTCCCAGTGCGAGGTCAGCGTTTCCGACGACACCAGAATATGCTCGCGTGATGCCTGCGTGGAGAGGTATGAACCCAGAAACTCCACCTCCTCCGCTATCTGCTGGCCTGTGCGGTTGGACGTGCCTTCGGACAGCATGGAGGTCGTCATATGAGCCAGCCCTGGTCTGTCGGAGGGGTCAGTCACGGCCCCGGCTCGCAGGAACATGCCAAAGGCCATCATCGGAACACCCGGCCTCTCGACCAGCATGACGTTCAGCCCGTTGGAAAGCTTGATCCGCCGAGGAGTAGCTGGACTGAATGAGGGGGCGGCTGCCGCCTCTGGCATTATCGAGCGGTCTACCGAAACAGCGGAGGGCTTCAAAGACTGCTCCGGCAGCACCGCCAGCCTGACGTAGTTCTCTGTAATAGTTGAGGCGGCGACACGCTGCACGTCTTCGGCAGTAACAGCATTGTAACGGGCCAAGTCTGTGTTGATGGCTTCGGGGTTTCCCGCCATTACGTTGTAGTAGTTCAACTGGTCGGCTCTTCCACCAAAGCCGCCGACACGCTCAAGCTGGTGTATATGGGAACTCTCGATGCTGTTCCTGACGCGGGCAAGCTCCTTATCGCTGGGAGGCTCGTGAATGATGCGCGCCAATTCATCGCGCACGATGGCCTCGGCCTCTTCCAGCGTGTGGCCCTCATTGACCGTCACCTGCAGATGGAACTCGCCGGCGATCTCCTGGGCATGGTGCATCACCCCAACATCGCGGGCGATTTGCTTCTCGTACACCAGCGTGCGAAATAGCCTGGAGCTTTTGCCGTCGCTCAGCAGGGAAGACAGCGTAGAAAGCGCGGGCTGGTCCTGGTCGAAATTAGGGCCAGTGGGCCAGACGAGGTAGAGTCTAGGAAGCTGCACCTTATCGCGCATAGTCAACGAAACGCGGCCTCGAAGCTCCGAACCCTTTTGCCCCACGCGATTGATGGCAGGCCCAGGGGGAATATCTCCGAAGTAGCTCTCGACCAGCTGCTTCGCCTTATCGGGCGCGATATCGCCAGCGATGGCAAGGCTTGCGTTCGAGGGAGCGTAATATCGACGAAAGAAGTCCTGAACGTCCTCAAGTTTGGCGGCGTCAAGGTCTTCCATAGAGCCAATGACTGTCCAGCTATACGGATGAGGCGTGGGGAACACCGCCGGTTGAAGCAGCATGTGCGCCATGCCGTAGGGCCGATTCTCGTAGCTCTGGCGACGCTCGTTCTTGACGACATCTCGCTGAACATCGAAACGCTTCTGGTCGAGAGCGTCTAGCAGATACCCCATCCTGTCGGCCTCAAGCCATAGCGCAAGCTCCAGGTAGTTGGACGGAAGGGTCTCCCAGTAGTTAGTCCTGTCGGTGGTGGTAGAGCCGTTGAGCGAAGCCCCGACCTTCTGTAGCGGCTCGAAGAAGCTCTTGTCGTGATGCTTCGACCCCTCGAACATGACGTGCTCGAATAGATGCGCGAAGCCGGTCTTGCCGACTTCCTCGTCCTTGGAGCCGACGTGATACCAGACGTTGACGGCCACCATAGGCAGCGTGTGGTCTTCGTGAAGAATAACGTCGAGGCCGTTGGACAGCGTAAATTTCTCGAACGAAATGGAAACCATTGCATCTCCGATAGCGTGCGGATTGGGACGTATGCCAAATTATACCATCTCGGAGTCGATGCGGTCTTGCGGGGAGTTGAGCAGAGACAAAGACACTAAGGGAACCTCTGAACAACTCGGCGCAAGCGTGGATGGGCAGAGTGGTTCCGTTCTTTGGAGATGTTCAGGCATCTTTGTGACGTTCCAGGTCGTGGTTGAGGCGTTCAGACCGTGTCTGTTGTGGCCTCGAAGCGGCTTTTCGGAGCCATCGCGGCTCCCCGGCCGTGATTTGCTCACTGCGCCCCTCTCATGCCGCCAGACGGCGCTCTGCCGTCATCAAGTTGGCCAGCCCCAGTAGCAATGCCAGCCGTTGCGCGTTCTTAGCCAACCCTCGGTAGCGCACCTTGGCGTAGCCAAAGCGCCGCTTCACGTACAGGAACGGATGCTCCACTTTCGCTCTGACCGACGCTTTGCGCTTCTCCGCCAACGCCTCGTGGCTGCCAGGCTCCAGGTGCCGTCGCCGGCCGGGCCTCATCGCCACTCGCCACTCCACATCCAACTCTCGATTCTCCAACCGCTTGTCCACTCCCTGATACCCCGCATCCCCCCACACTCGTTTCTCTCCACCGTGCAGCAATCGGTGCGCTTCTGTCACATCATGCACGTTAGCTGGCGTCGTAGTCATGCTGTGTACCACTCCCGTCTCAGCGTCAGCGCCTACGTGTACTTTCATCCCGAAGCGCCACTCGTTCCCCTTCTTCGTCTGGTGCATCTCAGGGTCTCGCTCACCCGCACGATTCTTCGTCGATGACGGCGCCTCTATGATGCTCGCGTCCACGATCGTCCCCTCCCGAAGCCGCAGTCCCTGGGACTCCAGATGACGGTTTATCTCCTCGAACAGACTCTGCCCCAACTCATGCTCTTCCAGCAGATGGCGGAAGTTCAGAATCGTCGTCTCGTCCGGCAGCGGGCCCGACAGCTTCAACCCTACGAACCGTCTCACCGACTCGACCTCGTAGAGCATGTCCTCCATACCAGGATCGCTCAAGTTGTAGAACAACTGCACGCAGTGTATCCGCACCATCGCCGACAACTCATATGGTCGACGGCCTCGGCCCGCCTTGGGATAGAACGGACGGATGCGCTCTTCCATCTGTTCCCACGGGATCAGAGCATCCATGCGCTCCAGGAATATCTCCCGGCGGGTCTTGCGCTTCTTGCTCTCGTATTCCAAGTCCGCAAATGTTGGCTGGTCCATCAATTATCTCCCCGAACACAGTGCTATTCTCTATGCTACTATGCCCAGACTTGTTCAGAGTATCCCTAAGGCTTTAGTGGAGAAGGGATGAGGGTTATTCAACAACCCCTTTCAACGATCCTCTCCTCTTGTCGCGAAGTAAAAGCTTATTGCAGAACCTAATAGAGAGGCTTCAACAGGCAGGAGAATTTGGAGGGCATCTTTAGTGTTTTTCCAGGCAGTGTCATTGCCCCAGAAGGCTGCGAACAGCACCCAGATGACTGTGGCTGAGAAGACAATTAAAAGAATCAGGGCAATCCAAAAGCGAGCGAACTCCCTTCGTCGTTGTACCTCTCGGAGAGGCTGAGACTCACCAACATCAACTGCTTCTACGGTGGTCGCGCCAAGGTTAGAGGTTGTAGTAGATTCCTCTTCTTGTGGATTATCCATCGTCATCCAGTATTAAAACAGAATTAACTCACTGGTGCGCCCATGGCGTTCAATTAAAATGTGGCCGCCATCATCTCTTGCGTCCTGAATGTGATTGGCAAGCGCGATAGCGTCTCGAAGAATATCTCCTTTTGTTTTGCCCTGTTTTCTTGCTAATTCCTCTAAGATACGATACGTGCTTTCAGCGAAATTGACGTTAACGCGATACTTCTTAGCTTCTGTCGTCATCTTGATTCTACCTTCATGCCCCTTGGTGTTTAATTAGCGCTAAATCGGTGCAATACGTGCGCATATTATACACTATCAGGCCAATTAGGAAGTCGACAGCCAGCATCTGCGCCTTCTGCGTAGAAGGCGCATCCGACACGATTGTCAGCATTCTGTCAGCTTCCTGAAATGTTCCGGTCAGGCTTTCTGACCTCATTCCGCATATCCTGGTGCTAAGAAATACATCAGGAGTGAGGACATGAAAAAATTAGTAGTAGCTATCGCGGCAGTAACAGTTATGGCATTTGCGTCGATGTCAGCCGCATTTGCAGGCGGGCCTGTTGCTGAAGAAAAGGGCTTCCGGGTCTTGCTGGAAGTCTCGGGCATCACAGCGGACGATAAGACTATCATTGGCGGATTCAAGTCAATCTCATTCAAGTCAATCTCAGGATTGGATTCAGGCGACAGGATCGTTCTGGAGCGTGGTTACACTGCGACAGATGACCTCTAGCAATGGCGAAAGAACATCGAGGACGGCCTGATAGACCGAAGGTCTGGTTCGATAATCATACTCGATCAAGATGGATCAACCGTGGTTGCCCGCTACAACTTCTACGAAGGATGGCCTTGCAAGTGGTACGTGCCTGATTTCGATTCTGACCAGTCGGGGATGGCACTTGAGAAAATCGAGCTAGTTATAGAAAGGTTAGAACGAGGGTAGATTCGGCAATCGAAGGCAATCCAGATGCACCTGTTTCGCGGCAGGTGCGTCTTACTTTTAAGGTGGCGTGTATCATCAGGCGACCTGTGGTATTATGAGCGGGTGACACGGAGGTGATGAAGTGGATGTTTCTTTCAGCGAAAAGGCTTTAGACCACATTCGAAGCAAGGGTGGCCGAGCTGCCATAGACCTTATCTGCGTATCGACTTGATCCTCGCGGTTTACCGAGGTATCGGTCGATACCTACATTGGCAATCGGAACACCAGCAACTACCATATCGTCAGGGAAGATGGCGTGGAACTGCTTGTGTCACGATCGCTTTCGCCGCACATCCGAGGCATTCACCTGGACTCGAAGAAGTTTCTGTTCATGCGTAGCTTGATGGCGCAACTCGAGATGTCCAACGGCCTCGTCATAGCTACATGACGCCCCTCTCTAACTCTCCTCTCCTTCCGCGGAAGGACGGCATGGGAAGGGATAAAGTTGTTCTCCCCTCTGTCGCAAAGGCTGGCTAGGATAGGTATGTTCTCAATATGCAGCGATGTTTGCAGAGGTACGCCAGACCTCACCCCACGAAATCTATGAACAGACCTGGTTTTTGGGCACCCCTCTCCGTGAACGGAGAGGGGACGGAGGTGAGGTCAAAGCCTTGCCAGCAAGAATCCATACGCCAACCAGTTAGAACACTTACCCACTCCCGCTAATATGTCGGCCCAGCAGATCAAGAACTGCCTGGGCCGCTTGTCGTTTGTTGCCGTCGCGTTCGTCCGCGTCGGTGTGAATGCGCTCCGCTACCTCAAGCTCGTCGGGGCCGACAAGCCCTATGTAAAACGTGCCGATGGGATTTCCAGAGCTTCCCCCGGTCGGGCCGGTTACGCCAGTCGTCGAGATGGCATAGTCCGTGCCAGTCAGGTCGCGCGCGCCCTTCGCCATCGCAATCGCCATCTCAGGGCTGACGCTGCCCTTCGTGCTGTAAAGCTCGTCTGGAACACCCAGAACCTTTTGCTTGAGTCCACCGGTGTAGGCGATGACGCCGCCTGGGAAGTACCTGGAGCTTCCGGCCACAGTGCTGAGCATATACCCGACCAGCCCGCAGGTGCAGGCCTCAGCCACCGAAACCGTCTTCTGGTTGGAAACGAGCAGTTCCGCTATCTCTTCGACCTTCATGATGTCCTCCATTTTAGACTATCGTGCGATTATGCCGGCATCAGGTGCCGATTTGAACGTGAGATGTTATCTTCTTCAAGGTAGCAAGAGCGGAAAGCGCGGGAAGAATGCCGGTCTTCGGGTTGGTAGGAGAAGGCACATTCTCGATCTTTATCCAGAATCTGCCGAATTCACCCGCGACTATTATCTCGTGCGTGTTGCGCGTCACAGTTGGGTCGGCGTATATGCGGATAGTGGTCTTATGAGGGCCGATTCCGGCAAGGCTCAGGGCCGCCGATACGTTCAAGTTGGCCGGAAACAGTCGGCACGCCTCTTTGACAGGCCCCTCGTACACGACCGCAGGTTTTGTAATCGAATCGATGTCAACGCCAGCCTGCTCCACGCCAAGCGTGCCGCGCAGACCCTCTGGAGGCTTGCGAGTCACCATCGTGATGGAGTCGATGCGGCCTGCCGTCGCGGATATTACGCCGTCCAGCCCGATAATCGCGCCCGACGGCACGTATATCGTGGCGTCGTTCTTCCAGGCAAGGTCGAAAAGGTCGTCCCTATCCAGCAGCGCGCCACAACTGAGGGCCATCAAGTCTTTGCCCGCGCTCAGTGTCACTCTGGCGATTTCGTCCAGCGCTTCGCCTGTGGCGGCCTCAACCACCAGGTCAGAAATCGTCACGAGGTCATGCAGAGACAGCATTTGTGGGGGGTTACCAAGCGAGTTTGCGAACTCTGCCGCCTTCGTTATGTCACGACTGTTGAGGGCGACAAGGCAGGCTCCCGAAATCGAACCCTGATCAAGCTCGACGGCCATCTTGCGCCCGATAGTCCCGCACCCGACTATCCCGATTTTCTTCGCCTTTCTCATGGGCACAATGATAGTGGCGTGAGAGCTAGCTGTCAAAAGGTATTGTGAATGGATTGCACACCTTGCGCGCACGTTTTGCCAACCGCGTCCACACCGAAGGCGCGCCCTAACATGCTAACTTATAAGTAATCCATATATCCCAAGTTCCACTCCCCCTTGAGCCTCCACGTTTCGCACTCCCGTGGAGGCTCTTTTATTTGTCTAAGCATCTGCGAGTTTGCGCCAGCGAGATGAGCATCACTTCACAGTATTCCGCATTGGAGACAGCCTCACGAACCGAAACCAAACGATCCCAAAACAGAAAGCTAACCCACGCCAGAACTTGCGATAATATACTGAATATGTACTAGGTTGTGTTGACATTTCATCTGAGCCATATGAGAGCACCGACGAAGTTCAAGAATCCCAGAATCCCAGGAAACGCGATGACAGCTTGTCAAAGCGAGAGAAGATATGCCGGTAGTGCTTGATCTTGTTGATGAAACACTCCACAAGGTGGCGCTCTCGGTAAAGGTACTCATCATACTCTCGTGGCGTCTTTCGATTTGACCGAGGTGGAATCACAGGTAACGCGCCCCTGCCCAGGATGCATTGGAGAAAATCCATCGAATCGTATCCCTTATCAGCAATCACATGCTCGGTTTCGAAATCAGCTATCAATGCCTGTGCCTGGGTGATGTCGTGACGTTGACCTGCTGTGAGCTCAAAGCGCAACGGGTTGCCCAATCCATCCACGCTCACGTGGATCTTGGTACTGAACCCGCCTCGGCTCCGGCCAAGAGCTTGGGCCGATTGGCCACCGTTTTTTTGGAGGCTCCAGCAGCACAGGGATGAGCGCGAACCACAGTGCTATCACAGTGCTATCAATGATGACATGCTCCATATCGGGGTCTTGCACAAAATGCTGATGCATTCGTTCCCATACACCCTTTTCACACCAGCGTGCGAAGCGCTTATATACGCTGTTCCAGTGACCGTAGTGCTCAGGCAGCAGTCTCCAAGGAGCACCACTTCGTGCCATCCACAGGATGGCCTCGACGTAGCGCCTGCAATCGTCCTCCTCTCCAACGTAGAGGTCTGGGCATGAGCGCAGAAATTCAAGGATTTTCGACCATTGTTCATTGCGTAATTCAGTCGTTGACATGTATCCATTATACACCAAATGTCAACACAACCTAGTGACGACAATGGGGTCACCTGGTCTCCTGACGTTCGACTCACCGATCACCCAAATGGCGACTACGATCCCGATGTCACCCAACTAGACGATGGCAGAGTATGGGTTGTATGGATTGCCTGTCGTAATGGCTGTGTTCCGCATTTCGTATCCACTACAGATGGAGGCACTACCTGGTCACCGGAGCAACAGTTGACCTCCAACAACTTTAGCAACTCCTGGACCTCCATAGCCCAGACCTCTGACGGTCGCGTCTGGGTGGCATGGTACTCATGGCGTAACACCACCCTGCCAGACGTTTGGAACTACGACATCTGGTACATCACCAGCGATGATGGCGGAGCCACCTGGTCTGAAGAGACGCAGTTTACTCGGTACCTGGGCTATGATTATTACCCTGATATAGCAACCGTAGACTCGGACGAATCTCTTGGTTTGGTCTGGCAATCTGATAGGGCAGGGAACGATGATATCTGGTTCGGCATCGTGGGCGCGCTGGAGGATGTAGCTCCTCCTCCCATAGTCCAGTCCGTTATACAAGAACCTGGGGCCAACCCCGAAGAGGGTGAGGTTGTTACCGTCGCCGCACAGATAGTAGCTGAGGCAGGGGTTGACAGCGTGGAATTGGTGTGGTCGATAGATAGCATACCGCAAACCAATATTGTGATGTTCGACGATGGCACACATGGGGATGAAACACATGGAGATAGCGTCTACACGGCGCAGGTTGGCCCGTTTGCCGTCGTTGGAACCGTGGTCGAGTACCAGATACTGGCTACAGACCTAGATGGCAATGACGTGTTGTGGCGGTCTATTCCATTCTCCTTCAGGGTGTTGGAACTATTCCCTGTCAAGAGTGACACCCTGCTGGTGGTGGACTCGACCTATTCAGGTGATGTGAATTTCATTGCTCCGTTCTACAAAGAGGTGCTGAATGAACTAGGAGTCGCCTTTGACTTCTGGGACACGTCCGAAAGAGGCGCGGTGGATTTGGATATTCTGAACTCCTATCTTGGAGGCGTCGTAATCTGGAGCAAGCCATACTGGAGTGGGGTCCTAAATGATTCCGAGGCGCAGCAAAATCTAGGGGGCTACCTGGATGCTGGAGGTAAGCTCTTTGTCACTGGTCAGGATGTCGCAGAGCGAATAGATGGGACTGACTTCTTGACAGATTATCTGCACACTAGCTTTGTGCAGAATGACACAGAGCTTTACGCTCTTGATGGCGTGGAAGGCGATCCCATTAGCAATGGACTACACTTGGAGATTTCAGGTGTCGATGGGGCCAGAAACCAGTTTTCCACTGACGAAATCAATGTTTTCTTCCCTGGCGTTCCTGTCCTGTATTACGATGAGTCCGCTACGGTCCCATTGGCACAGCCTCAGCGTCTAGAGAGGGCCTCATCACGGCCCCAAGGTCCATCGAGCAATGATGGCTTGGCCTCAGAGCTAGATCAAAGCCCTACAGGGGTAATCTCCAGCGGCATCGGCGGATTGCGTGCGGACACGGGCACTTACAAGGTCGTCTTCTTCTCCTTCGGATTCGAGGGCATCAACTCGCTGGCTAACCGCGCCCAGACCATGAAACGCGTTCTCACCTGGCTGGACCCCTCTCTTACGTTCTGCACCCTAGATATTGACCTCAGCTATGCAGAGGGCACGCTCAGCATGGACTTCGAGATCGGCACGTCGCAGCCAGCAAACTGGGATTTGTGGTTGGTAATTCCAGGTGTAGGCGTCATTCCTGTCTGGTCGATCCTACTTCCGGCCATTGACCCGAACATAACAGCGCCACTTTCATTCCCATTCCCTAACATGGAAGATGTCGGATTCTTGACCACTCTTACCACGCCCGAAAAGAGGATAATATGTTACGACTTTGAGGTGGTCAATACTGGTACGCCTTCATCTTCGGCAACGCCATCGGCAGACGAACTGCGGCGATTATTGCCGAAGCCTGTCGGGGCGCTATCTAATAATTAGCGATTGCCTGGGGCTGTAACCACATGCCGTAGCAATTCTATAGCTTTAGCTAAAAGTGCCATGAGCGAATGGAAGATGGACAGGTGGAAGTATTTCGACATCACCCACCGCAATCATGTCGTCCGCAACCCGACGAGCATCGAGAAGCTAGACGAGATGTTATCCCTGCTCGACCTGAAGCCAGGGGCGCGAGTCGTTGACATCGCGTGCGGCAAGGCAGAGCTACTGGTCAGGCTGGCTGAGAGGTTCGGCATCGAGGGAGTTGGGGTGGACATATCGCCGTTCTTCATTCCGCAGGCGGAGAAGAAGCGCCAGGAGCGAGTTCCCGATGCAGATCTTGAGTTCATCTTGCAGGATGGCGCGGAGTATCAACCAGACGCGCCGGAGTCGTTCGACCTGGCTGTGTGTCTGGGGGCCTCCTGGATATTCGATGGTCACAGAGGCACACTTCAGGGCCTGAAGAAGCTGACCAAACCCGGCGGACTGGTGTTGGTCGGGGAACCCTACTGGATCACGGAACCGACTGAGGAGTATCTGGCTGCCGAAGATATTACCAGGGACGAATTCAGCGACCATTATGGCAATATCGTAATCGGCGAGGAAGAAGGGCTGACCACGCTTTACTCCAGGGTGAGCGATCCTGATGACTGGGACAGGTACGAGGGACTCCAGTGGCACGCCTCAGCCGAGTACGCCCGCTCTAACCCAACAGACCCCGACGTTGCCGAACTTATCGAACGTGTCGCAGGTTTCAGGGAGTCTTACCTTCGCTGGGGACGAAACACCCTTGGATGGGCTATCTATCTCTTTCGCAAGTAGGGGCGTCCCACCTGGTCGGCCCTAAGGGTTCTAATCACAGGCTGCGTGTAATCAGCCCAATCGCCAGCGTAGCCAGGCCCAGGTAGATGAGGAAGCCGATAACGTCTGTCATCGTGGTCACAGCTACGGCGGAGGCCAACGCGGGGTCGATGCGCAGCGCCCTGAGACCGAGCGGAACCAGCACCCCGCTGATGCCTGCTACAATCATGTTCGAGACCATGGCGAGGCCAACGACCAGGGCTAGATACTCGCTGCCCTTCCATGCCAGTGTGATGACCCCCACCATGACTCCCAGAACTGCGCCGTGAACAAGGCCCAGTCCAACCTCCTTGGCTAACAGTCTTCGCGTGCTGCCGGAACCGATTTCTCCCAGAGCCAGGGACCGCACTATAAGCGTAAGCGTCTGAGTTCCCGCGATGCCTCCCTGACCGGCGATTACGGGCAGGAAGGCAGCCAGCGCAACCACCTGGCCCAAAGTGGACTGGAACATCGTGATTACAAGCCCTGCCAGAACCGCCGTCCCCAGGTTTACGCACAGCCAAGGCAGGCGATTTCGAACGGAGCGCCAGAAGGGGCCAAGGGCTTCCTCTCTCCTGTGAACGCCAATCATTCTGTACATGTCTTCGGTGGCCTCGTCTTCGAACACGCCGATCATGTCTTCGAGTATCAACACGCCGACCAGCTTGTTTTCGCTATCGACTACAGGCAGTCTGCGAATATCGTAGCGCTCCATCAGTCGAGCGCACTGCTCCTGGTCGGTTTCCACCAACACCGATATGACATTGGTGTCCATCATGAGGCTGATTAGCTGGTGAGGACGGGCCAGCACAAGCTGAGCAAGGTCAACGCCACCTTTTAGCGCGCCAGTAGAGTCTACGACGAAGAGGTAAGAGACATCTTCCGGGTCCAGGTCTTCGGCCCAGCGCCGAACGAACGCCATAGCCTGCGTAACGGTCATGCTGTCGCCGAGTGCGATCAGCTCCGGCGTCATCAGGCCCCCGGCGGCTTCGTCCTCATACTCAAGCAATGGAGCGACGCCTTCAGCCTCTTCCATGCGTTCGAGAGTCCTGGCGGCCAAGTCTTCTGGCAGACCGCGCAGAACGTCCGCCGCTACGTCCGGGCTGGTTTCGTCCAACACCTGAGACAGTTGCTCAGGCCCCATATCCTGTGAAAGCTCGACAGCCTCCGCAGGCTCTAGCTCTTCGATTATCTGGCCTACGTTTTCGGGCGTAAGCTGGTCAAGGAGCCTGGATTGAAGCTCTGGCGCAAGATGCTCTATAACATCTGCCTGGTCACGTGACCTGAGCCGCGAGAACCTCGCCACAGCCTCCGCTACGGCATCGCTCTCCAATAGCTCCCTGAGCAAGACGGCTACCCGCTCAACATCGTCCGGCTCCTGGATCGAAAAGATGGAGTCTTCTCTCGTTATTCGTTCGTCCATAACGGACCTCTATGGCTCAACCTTGTCCGACTCATAAAATGGAATATCTTCGGACTCCGATTCTTCGGAGTAGAACAGACAGAAATGTTATCATTCTGAGAGACGATAGTTTGTGTGGCAATCATACCGAGATGATGAATGGAAATTCTTGGTTACGACGAGGCTAGAGAATCTATTTCCACACCACTATCATCAAGATAAAGAGGAATTAAAGTTTCCTCCATCCGTAAAAATGTACAGGACTCAAATATGAACGACAATCCTCCATATCCTCCGATTTCAGATTATGGGATGATTAGCGACATGCACTCTTGCGCGCTCGTCTCTACGACCGGGTGCATCGATTGGTGCTGCTTCCCACGTTTCGACAGTCCAGCCGTTTTTAGCCGCATACTGGACTGGAACCAGGGCGGTTACTTCAAGGTTGCGCCCGAAGGCGTACGCTCTGTGAAGCGGCGATATATTCAAGGCACCAACATCCTGGAAACAACGTTCGAGACTGAAACCGGAGTAGCGACGCTGACCGACTTTATGAACGTCCACGAACACACAGGGCCGCAGGTGCCGCATGAAGTCGGAGACGACCATCAAGTCGTCCGTATGCTCAAGTGCGACAGTGGCAACGTCAGCTTCGTGATAGAGTGCTACCCGCGATTTGAGTACGGCACCATCGTGCCTCACGCGCACGTGGACAGCCCTCACACGGCGTTCGCTCACGGCGGCTCGGACGCTATCTCATTCTATTGCTCGTCCGCCATCACCGAAATAAACGACGGCTTTCGCTCCGAAGGCACGCTCAAGGAAGGCGAAAAGACCTGGGCAGTCGTCACCTACGAGTCCCGTTTCTCGCATCATGTAGACGCTCTCGACGAGGATTCGCTCGAAGAACGCCTGAATGAAGCGATTGAGTTCTGGCAGGGGTGGAGTTCGATTTGCACGTACGACGGCAAGTATAGCGATGAGGTCCAACGAAGCGCGCTGATCCTCAAAGCGCTGACGTACGCGCCATCGGGAGGTCTTGTGGCAGCGCCAACGACCTCGCTTCCAGAGCTTATCGGCAGCGGGCGGAACTGGGATTATCGATTCACCTGGATCCGCGATACGAGTTTCGCGCTCTACGCGCTATTCATTCTGGGCTATACGACGGAGGCTGAGGCATTCAACCAGTGGCTGGAATGGGCCACGACAGGCAGGGCGCGCGATCTTCAGATTATGTACGGCCTTGGAGGAGAGAGGCGACTTACCGAGAGCGAGATTCCAGGGTTGATGGGATACAAACACTCGCGGCCTGTTCGTGTAGGCAACGGGGCTTACTCCCAGTTCCAGCTAGACGTGTATGGCGAGATACTGGACTCGGCGCATCTCTATCGCAAGTTCGGCGGCGTGATTAGCTCCGAGTATTGGGAATACCTGCTTCGGGTAGTCGACTTCGTCATCGACCATTGGAGGGAGCCTGACGAAGGCGTGTGGGAGGCTCGCGTAGGTAGACAGCACTACGTATTCTCAAAGGTCTGGTGCTGGGTGGCCCTGGACAGGGCAATAAAGACCGCGCGAGCGCTCGACCTGCCAGGGGATGTTGACCAGTGGCGCAAGGTCAGGAGAGAAATCAGAGAGGATGTGATATCCAACGGGTTTGATTCCGAGCTTGGTGTGTTCGTTCAGGCCTACGGTTCCAAGAGGCTCGACGCCGCGAACCTAATGCTTCCTCTCGTCGGCTTCATAAAGGCTGACGATCCTCGAATGCTTGCCACTATTCGAGCGACGGAGAGCGATCTTACGTCTCCCCAGGGCTTCGTTTACCGTTATCGTGACTTCGACGACGGTCTCGCAGGCGACGAGGGCGTTTTCAACATCTGCACCTTCTGGCTCGCAGACAACCTGATACTGCTTGGGGAGATCGACAAAGCGCGCGCTCTGTTCGAGCGACTTCTCAGCTACACCAACGACCTGGGACTGCTAAGTGAGGAGATAGACCCCGCCACAGGGCTTCGTTTACCGTTATCGTGACTTCGACGACGGTCTCGCAGGCGACGAGGGCGTTTTCAACATCTGCACCTTCTGGCTCGCAGACAACCTGATACTGCTTGGGGAGATCGACAAAGCGCGCGCTCTGTTCGAGCGACTTCTCAGCTACACCAACGACCTGGGACTGCTAAGTGAGGAGATAGACCCCGCCACAGGCGAGATGCTCGGTAACTTCCCTCAGGCGTTTTCTCACATGGCAATCATCAACACCGCCGTGCAGTTGGATAGGGCCACCAACAAGAATACGAAGACTCAAACATGACAAAGCGTGCGAGAAGCTCACACTCCTGCGATTGCCTATACCCGCACCACGACCATCGCAAGCTCGCTATCTTCATTGGCATCGACGTCTACCGAGGGCACATCTGATATCTTGGCGGCGGCGCCCTCTGAGAGCGTTTGACCGTCGAGCTGCACCTGACCGGAGACGATGTACAGATATGCGCCATAGCCGTCATCCAGTTTGCGCGATGCCGTCTTGCCCGACTCAAGGGCGGCGACGGCGAACTCTGCGTCTTGCTCAATGGGCAGCGCTTCGGAATCCTTGTCTGAAACAAGCGTGAGAAAGCGGTTCAGACGCTCGCTTTTGTCCACGCTTCGCTGCTCCATCGAAGGCGTGAGATCGCGCTCCTTGGGCATCACCCATATCTGAAGGAACGTCATCGGCTTGTCGGGGGAGTGGTTTATCTCCTCATGGAACATCCCCCGGCCAACCGTCGTATGCTGCACATCGCCTTGATATAGCACACCCCCTTTGCCAGTCTCGTCGGCGTGCTGGAACTCGCCGTCAAGACAGTAGGTGATGACCTCGATGTTCTGGTGGGAATGCATAGGCCATACCCCGCCTGGCACAATGGTGTCGATATTAAATACCCGCAATGCGCCGAACTGGGTGTTTTCGGGATCGTGAAAGCCTTGTGGCCCTCCGAAGGAGAAGTGCCATCGGCCCTCGAACCAGTCCTCTTTTATGTTGAAGATTTCGCTCTTTTTCCTAACCTTTATCAATCGTTGTCTCCATAACAGATGAGTGTGTAATAGTTGGCCTAATATGCTGCGTATTAGAGGCCGTCGAAAAGATGCGTCAGCCTCAAGCCCTCAGACGGTTCGGGCCACGCCTGCACAAAGGTTTCGCGACTCAACATCTGCCTCCTCAGCGCCTCTGGCATGCGACTGAAAAAGTTGTCGCCGCCTAGCTGAGTGCGGTGGCATTGCAGCGCTCGCCACTTGGTGTCAATCGTGTCTGTAACATCCATAACGACGTTAATCTGCTCATCAGGCCATCCAAACACCGCGTCCTCGAAATTCTCGAACTCGCTCGTATCCATCCCCGCCGCCTCCATATTCTTACGCATCTCTTTGAACGCGGAACGGGGTATCGCCACGTAAAACAGGCGTGCGGGCTGCCAGGGCACGCCTTCGTCAGGGTATCGCGCGGGGTCGCCTACGGCGTGAAACGCGGCAACGGTGTGAAGATGAATCGAGATATGGTCGGGATGGCCGTAGCCGCCGTTGGGGTCGAACGTCACGACGACCTGTGGACGCAAACGGCGAATGATACCCACTAACTTCGATACCACCTCGTCGTCCGGCGCTTGAGCGAATGCGCGAGGGTCGTCGTTGTCAGGCGTGCCCTGCATACCCGAATCACGATAGCCGAACATGATAAGCTCGCTTAACCCAAGCACACTGGCGGCCTCCTTCATTTCGCCTATACGCACGTCTCCCAGCGTTTCAGGCGTTGCAAGGCTGGGGTCGGAGATTTCACCTACGTCGCCGTTCGTGGCGCAAACAAGTGACACGTGCGCGCCCTCCGTCACGTAACGGGCTAGCAAACCACCTGTGCCGAAGGACTCGTCATCGGGATGGGCAAACACACCAAGTATCGAGCGTCGTTGTTCGGATTGTGTCAAAGGGTTTCCTCCGATTGTGAGTTGGGAACGGCTAGAGGCTTCCATTCTAAAGAGGTTTTCGATTTTAAGCTATAGTCGTTTCTAGCGGTATGCTCACGCGCGCTGTCCATCTTGCGAACGCGTCCAGGTGCTTGCCAAGGAACATCCGTGCGTCCTTATCGATTAGCCGTCCCTCTGCGTCGAACTTCTCCCAGGGCATCGTCACCACCACGCCGGGTTTGACCATCAACAATGCTCCGGTTTCGTTAAGGACTGGCTGAAGCTGTGCCTGAGAGCGAGCAGTACCTGAAATTCCTCCCGCGCCAATAATGGCAGCAGGCTTGCCGTTCAATGACCTCTCATCCCTGTCACGTGAGGCCCAGTCGATGGCATTCTTCAGCACGCCCGTGATGCCGTGATTGTACTCTGGCGTGGCGAACAGAACGCCGTCTGAATTTCGTATTGCTTCTTTAAGGGCGGTCACAGACTCAGGGTCGCCCTTCGGCCTCGACGTCGCCATTGTAGAGGGGAAGCTCCTTCAGATCGAAGAGGGTTATCTCAACGCCCTCTGGGACAAGCTCTTGAGCGGCCCGCAGCAAGGCGGTGTTGAATGAGTCTCTGCGAAGGCTGCCGGAGATGCCGAGGATACGGATTGCATCTGGATTGGTTCCATTATTAAGGTTTGTCATCGTCGTTCCTTTCTCGTTGATTCATCGATCTTCCAAGAGTGTAACCATGAATGCTGGTCTATCGCACCGCGCCGTAGGCCAGTTCCAGCGCTGTCCTTTAGTACAGCAAAGGCCCTTTTTCATCTATCGGGAGATTCCGTGGCGCTCTCGATCTTCCATCATTCTGATTCACCATGTTAGTTGCACATGCAACTTAATGACAGTATAGTTGCGCGCACAACTATTGTCAATGCAATCTTCATGTGCTAACATCCGAACATGAGAGACACACCAAGCGAAGAAGCTATGGCCGCGTGGAGAGCTTTCCTGCTAACCTACTCCAGAGTGATGCGAACCCTGGAGCAGGAAATGCAAGAGAGTGAAGGATTGGCCCTCTCCTGGTACGACATCCTGGCTCATCTGGACGACGCTCCCGAAGGGCGCATTAGGATGCAGTTCCTCGCGGACTCGATTCTGTTAAGCCGGAGCGGCCTCACCCGCCTGATTGACCGGATGGTTGAAGCAGGGCTTGTCACGCGGGAGAATTGCCCGGAAGACCGTCGCGGAACCTACACGGTGATCACGCCTGACGGACGCGCGGCGCTCAGACGCGCTATGCCCGGTCATATCCAGGGCATCCAGGAGCATTTCCTGCGACACATGAGTGAAGAAGAAATTCGCGCGCTGCATGGCGCGCTGTCAAAGCCTCTGAAAGCAGAACACGGCGATCAGAAAGAGGTTTTGGACAATCTAGCCGCTACGACGACAAGAGGAGGATAACGTGGGCGAGATGCTGCAACAGGGCGACCGTTTCCCGTCGATGACGTTCAAGCTGGTGGACGGTGGGACGATTCGCATTCCAGACGATGCGCCAAGCCGCTATACCGTGTTGCTCTTTTATCGAGGACACTGGTGACCGTACTGCAAGCGGCAGTTGGCTGCATATGAAGCAATGAAAGAGGAACTTGAAGCTCTCGGCGCGACCGTCCACGGCATCAGCGTCGACTCCCAGGAACATGCGCAAGAGGTCGCGTACATAGGCCTGACTTTCCCGATTGCCTACGGCGCTACGAAAGAGGACTCTGACCTGATGGGAGCCTGGTGGTCTGAGGATAGAGGCGGATACATTCAGCCCGCCGAGTTCATGTTAGGACGCGGCGGGGTCGTGCTAGGCGCGATGTATGCCTCCGGGCCGGTGGGTCGCATGGGCGCGGACGAGGTTGTGCGCTCGATTACGAACCGCGAGCGTCGCCGCAAAGAAGACGAGAAGGCCGCTAACTAATACAGATTTGCTCGAAGGCAGCGTTATTTCCTCTCCCTTGACGGGAGAGGATTAAGGTGAGGGTGAGGCGTCTGAAAGAGCATACCTTCCCCCTCATCCTGACCTTCTCCTCCGACATAAGAATCGGAGTCCGATGCGTCGGACCGCCAGGGGAGAAGGGAATACGTCGTCAGTTGCATACTTGACACACAGTCCGAGCCTACTGTAACTGGGAGACAACATCATGGAGATTATCGCGCTCATTGAGCAGACCCTTGAGGACTACTGGCAGAGAATAGACCGTGCGCTCGACGGGCTAACACCAGCGGAACTCGCCTGGAGACCTGACGCCGAATCCAACTCGATTGCGTTTATCGTATGGCACGTTGTCAAAGTGGAAGACAGGTGGATTCAGGTATTCGCCCAGGGCATACCGGATGTCTGGACTAGAGATGGCTGGCATGAAAAGTTTGGCATTTCCGACGACAGTTTTGGCTTTGGCTTCGGGCTGAGCGTCGAGCAATTGGGGAAATTCCCTGCGATTGCAAAAGAGAATCTGGACGGCTATAGACACGCCGTTCAGAATGAGACCCAGGCTTATCTCAAGAACCTCGATGGGGATGGCCTGGACTTCGTGCCCGGCAGGACACCAACTGCAGAGCGTCCGGCATCTCTGGAGAAGCATGGAAGCTTTAGCATCGGGCGGATGTTTCGCCAGACGCTCGCCGAGTACAACCAGCACCTCGGACAGGTGAGCTATATTCGCGGGATGCAAAGAGGCCTGGACAAGTAGTTCTTCCGCAGAAGGATTGAATACATCTACGGCGACGGCACCAGGTGCAGAGTGGATCGAGTTGCCTTGTCTACTTCTGTGGGCGACCACGCGATTGGCACTCCCTCGCCGCGTTTCCAAAATGGCAGCAGGTCGTCGTAGTGTGGCGAGAGGGGGTTGCCGGACTGACCGCCGGGCAGCACATACCGGCTTTCGTCCCAGTTCCCAACGTCGATGACCACGCGAAGCGATGCAATGAAAAAGGGATTCGCCGTAGGGTCCGTAGGGTCGGAAGCTCCCTGTCCGACAGTGTTAATGTCGCCTCCCCAGGGAAATGGCCCCAGGTTGAAAAGCCGGTCAAGCGGCTTTCGCACTCCAACCGGATGACGCAGCGTCAGTTTCCGCACACTGCCCCAAGCCCAGCGATTAGTGTCGCTGCCGTAACGCCCCTGAAGCGTCCTGAATACGGCGGCCAGAGCGTCCTCGATCTCCTCTGGCCATGACTGCGGCAGCCATTCTTCAGGTTGCTCTCGAAGGAGATGCACCAGATGGGCGACATGCCGGTCGCCAAATGACGAGTGGGGAATCAGGGACGCGAAGCCCTTACCGAGCGCCCACTGCGAAGCGCGAGGCGCTTTTATCGCAGCCATTCGCCTGATCATGTGCGCAACGAAGAACTCGAAAACAGTCGCCGCAGAAGAGTCCGCCGCGACCACGCCGTCCCACGCCGTCAGCATCGTGAGCGCCTTGCGAGCCTCGTCAGTCGTCGTGGACGTGGACAGCACGGCGTCGCGCATCTCCTGCCAGGGAATGGACTTCTGGTCCATCTGGAGCGCCTGAATGCTTGCCAGGTCCCAATCGCTCTTTGCATCGAGCGCTTCAACGATACGGGACAAACGGTAACCAGACAGCCAGTCTACTCCCAGAAACGGCCCTTCCCCCTCCTGTGTTGGCTGGTTGTTGGCAGTAGCGACGTAGCCAGTATCAGGATTGGATAGATGCGGCAGCTCGTCGAAAGGCACGTTGTCAGCATCCCACCCGGTTTCAGCATCCCAGCCAGCCAGCGGGACAGTACCCCAGCCTTTGCGACGCTTCGGCGCTTCGCCCACCAACTGCCAGCCGATAGTGCCGGACGTGTCGGCATATGCCATGTTAAAGGCCGCGAACCGCCAACCCAACCACGCGCTTCGAAACTCCTCGAAGTTTTTGGCGTGATGAACCTGGCTGAATCCCTTGAACGGTCTGTCGGACAACCAGGTCGCGCTCAGTGAAATCGCGCCGATGTCGCCATCCAGCGCAGGGCCGATGATGGGGCCTCTCGGCGTTACCAGGATGTCTTCCTCGACAGCTTTTCGACCCTTGACCTTGATGACCTCTCTCCGCACTTCGCACGGCACGAAGCCGTCGCCCTCACGGACGCTCTGCCCGTCGGGGCCGATCTCTTCTATGAACAGGTCGGAGTTGTCTATCATGCCAGCGGTCACTCCCCACGCGACCGTGCCGTTATGACCCGCAATAAACACGGGTGTGCCGGTGAAGGTAGCCCCTGCGACTGCCAAGCTCGGCGTGCGGACGTGGGCCAGATACCAGTAAGGAGGAAGTGCCGGAGGCAGGTGAGGGTCGTTTGCGAGTATGGGCCGTCCCGTAGCGGTGCGAGATGGGGCGATGGCCCAGTTATTGGATGCTCCACCCCTTCCGACGTTTGCGGTAAATACAGTCAGGTCTTCGGCCAGCCTGTCCAGCGCGGGGCCTGCGAGTGTGCCCGGAGGAGATGTGACAAAATGCCAGTCAGGCCAAGCGAAGTCCAGGGCCTTGAGGGCCTTGAGTCCATCTTCGGTGAGGATTTTCAGACGCACCAGTTCGGAGTCCCAGTTTGATGCGAGTGTAAATCCTATGAACTTTCCTATGGCTATAACGTCGGCGGCCTGAAAGGGCGTGGGCCTGCTTCGTATGAAGGCGAACTCATGGGGCAGCTTGCGACACCCTAGCGTCGAGCCATCGGAAACCCCTCTGGCATAGGCTTCTACGTATAGTCGCTCTTCGTCGCCGATAGTTTGCAGTTGCTTTTCAGCGGCGTGCCGGAACCCAATACGTCGAGAGAGGCGATCCATAGGGAGGGCATCGGGGCCTGTCACCTCGGCCATAGTGCCTCGCACGATGCGAAGAAGTCCTTCAAGCTGCACGGCGTGGTCTTGCCCTTGACAGAATCCGAGGCCATACCATGCGTCCTCGTCCCGTTCCGCTTCGATATGAGGGATGCTGTAGCGATCCCGCCTGATTAGAACCGGCCCTTTGATGCCGTCGATTTCTAAAGTCCCGCTTGTCGTGGGGAGGCGTTTTCCGAGAAGTAGTTGGAGCAGCAGGCGAGGTAGATTCATCGAGACTTATTATACCGTGCGACCTCTAAAAAATCGCGCCTTTCTCATTGACGATTACGGCAACGCACATCCGATTGACTGTGCGAATAAACTCACAGTACAATCGGACTCTAAGGAACGTATAGTTGCATTGAGACTGGAGAATCAATAAGAAACTGTCTCAAAATTCACCGCAGAGCGCGTCCTTCCGCAGAAGGACTGAGATAGGAAAATAAAAATAAACTCTCTGCGAACTCTGCGTTCTCAGCGGTTCTAAATACTTAGTCGGCATGGAGGGAATAAGCCAATGGTTTCATCAAGCCTCGTCAGGAAGATCGAGAAGGCCAAGGACTATGCAGAGCAGCGAGACCGCGTTAGATTTATCCACTGTCAGGCGGAGTTCCGAGGCGATAACAGCGAATACACGATCTGCTACGAGGCGGGAATATGGGAATGCACTTGCCACTACTTTAGCGGTCATAACACGTGCAGCCATACGATGGCGATGGAGATGATGCTTGACGGCATGCTGCCCAAAGAGTCAGCAGCAATCTCGTAGCGTCAACTCATGGCACTGGTAGTCTTTGGCACGCGGCGTTGCAGGATGTGTTTTGCGCTTAGACCCAGGGCCAGGGCACGTTGCTGTAGGGATCGAGTTTGGGAAGAGCGCAATCTCGCAGGATGGCTTGAAGACGTTTCACAAGCGCCAATACCTCCTGCTGCGAAAGCATTTCGACCAGTTGGTCAGCCAGCCCATCCGGTGATTGGAGCCTTACGCGAAGGGCTTCCAAATCAGCTATCAAGTTATCCGGCACAGGCTGACCCCAGAACTCAAGCATCACCGTGCGCAGCTTGAAGACGGGATGGAATGTCAGTCCGTGGTCTATACTCCACACCCGTCCGTCTTTGTCCAGCAGGCAGTGGCCTGCTTTGCGGTCGGCGTTGTTCACCAGCAGGTCAAAGATAGCGAACTTTCTAAGCTCCTCGGCCTTCTCATCTATCATGTCGAAGTACGTTATCTGCGGGTCGCACTCGATGTAATGCTGAATCGAGCCTACTCCGTATGGCCCCTCCCTTATTAACGTCAGGGGCACGTCGGGCCAGCCAAGGTCGCGGCTCAACACAAACGTCGCAAGCTCGCGCTTGTAAAGTGTTCCTGAAGGGAAGTCATAAAGCGGGCGTTCGCCGTCGCGTGGCTTGTAGATGGCACGGAGATGTTTGCCTGGGCCTGCGTCTATCCGCACCATGAAGGTGTAGTTCGACCCCCACGGCATCCTATATCCGCCGGTTATCTCACCAGACTCTAGCAGAGGACACGCTTCTTCCTCGGACAACTCGACGGGTGTGCCGTCGGCGTCATCGGCAGGTTCATTGCGATTTCTTCGCCTTCGAGGAGACAAGCTATTAATTTGCTCCAAAATTAATGAATAAATGTAGGCGTTCACGTCCCTTGCACTTTCTGGCTAGGAGCTGAACGCTTATACCAGATGACCACCTTCTAGATTAATAGTAAACAGAGGCCGTCCAGGCCCCGTCAGGACGTTCATACGGCCCTAACGCCATGAGGTTTGCTAAGTCCATAGTTCGGAAGCCTGCCTTCAAGACTTTTCGATATAGGCTAGCTTGGCTTAGGGGACAATGAAACCTGCTCAGTTCGGGGAATCGAGCCGCGGCCTCCCCGATGAGCGCCAACATGTCTTCATCATCCTCGGCGACACCGTGCCCATCCATACCAGGCAAGAAGTATCCAGTGATTCGATACTCTCGCTCCAACAACAGCACAGGGTCGCCCGAATAAATGTCCTCAGCCACTTCATTACGGCGGCTTATTTTATAGATGTCCCTGGACAGGCGCTCAATTGCTGGTAAGTCAGACTCATTTGCAAGACGAATGCCTTCAACTGAGTCTGAGATTGGCTTTGGCCGCATGAATGCCATAGTTTCTTTCACATCAAATCCAAGAGAGATGTACAACGAAAGTGATGACACGTTAACGGCGTCCTGAACGAGCCTTATCCTCTCGAATCCTCCCTGTCTGGCCTGATTAACGACATTTTGAGTAAGTATGCGACCGATGCCTTTACCCTGGCATAGTGGCGATACGAATACTGGGCCGACGGCTGCTACCTCATCTCGCATCGAAACATAAGCAGCGCCTACCAGCTTGCCATCTTCCAGCGCAGCGACTCCATAGATTTTCGGGTGATTGGTCAGCCAATTAATACCCCGTTGCGAACTGGCAACGCTATCAGAAATAGGCGGCACGCTAAACCTATCGGCAATCCCTTTGAATGCCTCGTAGTGCATTCCGCCTAGTTCCTCTATATGCTCAGGCATCACTGGGACCAACTCGATTGACATACCAGCTGTCTTTCCTTACTAAACCGGCTCTAATACACGCCAAATGGCATACCTGACGCCTCAAGTCGCGCTTTCACCTTTAGCTTGCTGGCGCTATCCACCATCCCACTATCGTTGGTGTTCATAGTAAGCGTTCACGTCCTCTACACCTTCTAACTAGGAGCTGAACGCTTGCGAATAAATAACTCAGGCGGTTGGCTTACGCTTAAATCTGGGAGTAGCAAGTCAAGGGGGTAACGATACTAGCGAGCCTCTGTGCTATACCAAGATAGGCTGACAGAGGCGTTACTCTCGCAAATCGAGGGCTTTCGCGTGCCCATTGACGCGAGGGCAACCGTGACCTTCGGGGTCGATGGGCCTGCCACAGAGCGGACATAGCGGTCGTCCGCTGGCACACACGCGAATGGCCTCTTCAGCGAATTTTTCTACCTGCTCCCTGCTAGCCCAGACTCGTACAACAGGAGTATCCTCGTCTTCGTCCTCAAGATCGTGGGCATCGATTATGAACATTCCCCTGTTGGCATCGTGGCCCAACGCCAGCTTGTTCGCCTTGAAATCGAGGCTCGTCAACCCTTTCGCTTCACGTTCGACGGGCGGTGTGCCTGAAGTACCACTCTGTTTGGAGAGCGAAACAAAAAGCTGCTGCATCGCCAAGGCTAGCTGAAAAAGCTGTTCCTTTTCCAGCCATATAGTCGCAGAGCTACTGCCGCTGTCCGCCATAACCCGGAACGTGCGTTTACCCGGCTCGCCTATTGCTTCCGGGGTTAGCCTGGTTAAATTCGTAAATTCATTCTTTGCGCCAGCCATAATTTACACTCAATTCTAGTCTAGTATCCGCCAGTCTGCAAGCTATAGTTGGAGTCGTGCCTGTCCATTTATTGGAATAGATGCGGTTAACTGCTCGATTTGCTAGAATTGTGGCGATATCCTCTAAGGCTAATGTTTTGAGAAGGACTTGCTATGTCAAAGACAACGGTTGTTATCTGCATCGACGGCTTCGATCCTGAGTACCTTGAGGCGTGCGAAACGCCCAACCTCAGAGCGCTCGGCAAGAAGGGTTTCCTCAAGATAGGCCGCTGCATCATGCCATCGGTGACAAATGTCAACAACGTCTCGCTTGTGACCGCAAACTACCCTGAAGTCCACGGCATCAGCTCCAACTACAGGCTGGTGCGCGAAACCAACGACGAGATTTACATGGAGTCGAGCGAGTATATACTTGCCGAAACCATGTTCCAGAGAGCGCAGAAGCAAGGCAAAACATCTGTACTCGTCACGTCCAAGGACAAGCTCCGCACCCTGCTTTCGGACGGCGCTACGGTCGCAGTATCGTCGGAGCGACCACTTGACTGGGTGATAGAGGGGGTCGGCGCGCCTCCAGAGATATACTCCCTGGAGGTCAACGGCTGGGCAATCAGAGCCGGAAGCTACATAATGTCCCAGCGTCCGGTTGACCTGGTGTATATCACCACCACCGACTACGCCATGCACACCTTCGGCCCGAACGAGCCGGAGTCTCAGAAGCACATGACCATTCTGGACGATGCCATCGGCGCGCTGATAGAGGCTCACCCCGACGTGACTTTGCTGGTCACCGCCGATCATGGCATGTCGCGCAAAACCCGAATGGTAGACCTCAAAGAGGCGCTATCGAGGCGCGGCATCGGGGCCAGCCCTGTGCCAATCATCAAAGACCGCTACGTCGTGCATCACGCCAATCTGGGCGGCTGCATCTTCGTGTACCTCGACAATCCCGATCAGACTAACGACGCGCTAAAGGTGCTGCGAGATACCCCCGGCGTCGAGGAGGCGCTTTCCAGGGATGACGCCTCCGCAAAGCTCAGGCTCCACTACGAGCGCATCGGCGACATAGTCGTCACCGGAGAGCCGGACGCAGTCTTCGGCGACCCCACAGAGGTCGAGATTCCGCCGCGCCTGCGCTCCCACGCCTCTACGCACGAACAGAACATCCCGCTGATTGGCTACAACGGCGACTTCGACGGCTTCTCGTTCGAGGAAAACCGTGACATGGGCCGCTACGTCTTCGAACGCGTGCTGGACTAGCGACTGCCATACGACAATCTGAAGGAGACGACACAGAGCCATGAAAGTTCTATTTGTCTGCCAGGCAAACATAGGCAGAAGCCAGGTTGCACAGGTGTATTTCAATAAACTCTCGAAACACGAGTCCGACAGCGCTGGCATGGGCGTAGACGAGAACGTAGCAAGGCTGGCCCTTCCCAGTAGAAAAATCGAAGATGTTCCAGGCCAGAGGTCAATTCTGTACATCCAAAGAGAGTTCGGGGTAGACGCCTCCGAGAATGAAAGCACCCAGCTAACCCCTGAGATGATTGATAAGGCCGACAGGGTTATCGTAATCAACGAAAGAGAAAGATGGCTGGACTATGTGAAGGAGGGCGGCAAGGTAGTCCACTGGGACATATCTGATGCCCTTGGGCAGGAAGATGAAGCCGCATTCGATATTTATCGGGAAATCAGGCAGAGAGTCGAGGAGCTTGTGCGCGAGATCGGGTAAACTGCCGCTAGTGTGAGGCTCGATATTATGGGACGAACGTTTGTAAACGCGACTATCAACGGCCCGGACAGGAGCAAAGAGTTCAGATTTCTAGTGAACACTGGCTCAACCTACATGGGCCTGCCCATCGAGGAAATAGAAAAATTGGGGCTGACCATGATACCGCGTGGCAGGGCCAGAGTCCGCACTGCCACAGGTATCGTTGAGTATGATACCTATATAGCGATTGGTGAACTTGAGGGGCAAGGCTTTGTGGGCACTATGCTCCATGCGCCTATCCCACTGATCGGATATGAGATTCTTGAGAACCTTGGGTTCAAGGTCAACCCTGTCTCAGAGGAGTTGGAGCGCGTGCCGCTAGACGAGCCGCATCCTCCGTACCAGTTGTTGAGGTCAAGAACGATTTAGGTCACACTGCTCGGAAGGTTCGAGCTAAAACGCAGTCGCCGTGAATTCGTAGCCTGCGGGGAAATTCCCCGGCACATCTATGTAGCCCACGACAGCAAGGACAATCGATCCGACAGGGAATGGGGTGCTAATCAGGCATGGATCGGCGGGCGAGGTACACACCTCTGTCCCCACGGAAACGAACGGGGCGCCCGGCGATATCCTCACAAGCGCCTTGACCCACATTGTGTCGCCATGTGTGCTACCGTCCTCGGCCATCAACTCAAGCGTAACGTCTTCCGTCCCCATGTTCAGATACACGAACACGTCCAGATCGTTTGGCAGGATGTCCTGTAGTGTCCCACTATATTTCACCTGCTGAAGGGAACTGGAGCCTTCGGCGCAAGGATGTGTACATGGAAAGCGGCGTTTGGCTGCGCAATCGAATCATCGTTGGCGTTTGCGTTTTCGCCCCCGTCGGCGACAGCAGCGCTAATGCCCAACACCGCAACGGTGATAGCTAGCGCAGCGACCGCGATGATCCCGTACAGGTATCTTTTCATCATGCTACTCCCATGTAAGCAGGGCGTGAGGTGAGCAAACGCATCAGGCTTTCTGAAACGAAAGATTCCCTTATTTTTCAACGACGTGATTTTGCGGCGGTTAGACCGCATTGAGACTGTAGGATACCTGAATGGCAATAAACTGTCAACTAAATGTGGTGAGGGCCGCCAATCACGACAGGCGAAGGTTTGGGATTATGTCCTTTGGGAACGCTTCGAGGTGCTCCATATGATCGAAGACGGGGTTGAGCATAATCATCTGAGCGCCTTCCTCGACAATCTCTGCCAGACCCTCCAGGCAACGTGAAGCGCTTCCCCATACTGAAACGCTTGTTGCCATCTCGGAGTTTCCGCGATAGCGCTGTCCGAACCACTCTCGCAAGCGGCGTTCCGCGCGGGCCTCGTCGTCGTCGAGCGCGATGTACACTCGCTTGGAAATATAAAACGTCGATGGGTCACGCCCTTGAGCATCCAGGCTTTCCCTGATGATACCAACGTGGCTCTTGAACTCCTCGGTCGAGCTTGAGCCTGCGCCCATCCAGCCATCGCCGTGTCGCACGGCCCGTCTCAGGCCGTCTGCATTCCGTCCTCCGAACCAGAGCGGAGGATACGGCTTTTGAACGGGTTTGGGTTCCATTGGCTCGCCGTCCAGCGTCCAGAAGTGGCCGTCGTATTTTGCTTCGGACTGCTCCCAGAGGGCTTTCATCACGTTCAGGCTGTCCACAAAGTGACGGACGCGCTTCTCCGTAGGCCCGCCAAGAATCGGGTATAGGTTCGGACGCCCGCCGAGGCTAATCCCGATTATCAGACGCCCGTTGCTCAACTGGTCGAGGGTGCTGAACTCCTTTGCCAGTATCACGGGGTTTCGCGTCGTGGCGACAATCACCGACGTGCCGAGGCGTATGTTCTGGGTGACAGCCGCGATGTAGCAAAGAAGGTTTATCGGCTCCAGCGATGAGGTGTCGCCGATTATGTCCTCCTGCACCCAGAGGCTATGGTAGCCGAGCAACTCCGCTCTCTCGACGTAGTCCCGTATTAGCGTCATGTCCACCGGGCCGTCGGGGAATATCTGCGGTATGGCTATTCCGCACGGCACGCCCTGCTGATTTGACATAGCTGTTCACCATCCATAATAGGGTTCAGGATTTGGGGGTTAGGGTCTGGGGGACATGGTGTTGATGAGCGCGGCGAGGTATCCTGCGCCGAAGCCGTTGTCTATGTTGACGACGCCTATTCCGTTTGCGCAACTGTTAAGCATCGCAAGCAGCGCGGCAAGTCCCTCGAAGCTGGCCCCGTATCCGACGCTGGTGGGCACGGCGATGACAGGGGCCTTCACAAGCCCTCCAATCACGGAAGGCAACGCGCCCTCCATTCCCGCCACCGCGACGATTACGCGGGCCTTCTGCAAGGAGGGCAGTTGCTCAAGCAGCCGATGTATGCCTGCCACTCCTACGTCGAATACTTGCTCCACCTCACAGTCCATCAGCTCGGCAGTGACGATAGCCTCGCGTGCTACGGGCAGGTCGGATGTTCCCGCGCACACGACCATCACCCCCGGAACGAGCTTCCTCTCGGCCCTGCGATCTACGATGATCGTCCTCGCCGTCTCGTCAAAGTTAGCGTCGGGGACGCTCACCCGCACCGCCGAGAACGCTTCCTGGCTCGTTCTGGTTACGAGCAGACGGTCGGACTGCTGAAGCACGGTGGCGGCGATTGACGCCACCTGTTCGGGCGACTTGCCCTGGCCGAAGATGACCTCTGGAAAGCCTTTGCGAAGCGAACGGTGGTGGTCGATCTTAGCAAATTCCAGGTCCTGATAGGGCAACTCTTTTAGCTGGGAGACGACATCGTCCTCGCCCAGACCGTTGTCCTTGAAATCTCGTAAAAGCGCACGCAGGCGAGCCTCGTCGATTAGTCTCCTCCTTGACCGTCTAAGGCATTCGCCTCATTGTCATCAGGTTCGAGTATACAGGCCCGCCTGTTGTTGCGTAAAGTCTGTTCTGGTCGATGTCTAGCTTGCCCGCTTTGCGACGAGCGCAATGTCTTCGGTAATCGTAGACGAAAACAGCTGCGTCATAGGGTCAGGCGAAATGTCACGTGACCAGCCACACTGGAGGCATGACATGAACTTGCCATACATATCCCTGTCTATCTTTACGTCTCCGCCGCAGCGAATACAGCTTTTGAAGCGAATCATTTCTAAAGTTCCTTCCTAATTGCTATTGCTCTGAAAATACAGGTTAGATACCTTCAACCGGTGATATTTACTGAACGGTCACCGAGCCGTTTGACGTTCGAATGTTAAGCTCTGCCTCTGCGTTGCCAATGCTCCCGGCCAGGTGATGGTCTCCCGTCGATGAAGCGAGAATCGGTAGCTTGCTGGACACAGAGCCATTGCTGGTAGAGGCGTCAAGCTCGACACTCGGCTCGCCTTCCAGGCTGACGGTAATGCTGCCGTTGGATGTCTTCATCTCGTTTATACCGCCCGGCGTAAGCTCGCCAGTGAAATTGATGCGTCCGTTGCTGGTCTCCAGCTTCACCGTTCCTTCCATCGTGCTGACGGTGATGGAGCCGTTGCTCGTGTCCGCGTCGAAGTCGCCCTTCACGTTTTCCATGACGATTTTGCCGTTGGACGTGCGCAGCGTGCCTGACCGCTCGATTCCATAAATCTCGATGCCGCCGTTGCTGGTCCCAAGCTCCACAATCGTCTGGACAGGAACCGTCACCTCAATTTCAGCGCCGGGACTCTGGCCAAAAATGGATATAGACCTGCCCTTCTCTTTGGCTTCAACGCTCACGGTATCGCCATCTTTAGTCGTCTTATAATCAATCTTATCGGCCTTCTTCAGCGTGGCTTGGACGCGGATAGTGCCGTCTGAGCCAGTGTTGACCACTATGCGCCCGTTGAATCCGTTGACAACCAGTCTGGGGGCGCTACTGACCCTGAAACTGTCGTCTCTGGACTCAACCGGTTCTGTGTCAACGTCGTCGCAAGCAGCCGCCACAAACAGCAGTGAGAATAATGCCACAACGCCTATAGCCCAGCTACGAACTCTTCTCGATGATTGCACTTGCCGCATATCCGTCTCCTTTAGAACTATCTCAGCTTTCTTGCAATAACGACTTTACACCCTGGCGCATCCAGGGCCATCGGCAGGACTATCGATTTCCTGGTAGGGCAAAAGGTTGATTACCGCATCATCCTGACGTATGACTGACAGGCAGCCCCTTTGTAGACAGCCCAAGGGACAAAAAAAGAGGCCCCGACTGGTCGAGGCCTCAAGGGTTTCGCGATTCGCTATCTAGGTCTGCGAAATGCTATTCGACGGGCTGTGCCATCGCCAGCGCGTCCTCTCTGGAAACTTCCTGGCTGTGGACTTCCTTCCCGTGCTTCTGAACCAGACCAACTAGCTCGTCGTCGCTGTCCGCCTGAATGGCCTCTCCACATGGACAATTCACTACTTTTGCCATTGCGTTCCTCCCTTTTGTGTTGATGTATGTCTATAATAGCTAGGTTGTGTTGACATTTGGTGCATAATGGATACATGTCAACGACTGAATTACGCAATGAACAATGGTCGAAAATCCTTGAATTTCTGCGCCCATGCCCAGACCTCTACGTTGGAGAGGAGGACGATTGCAGGCGCTACGTCGAGGCCATCCTGTGGATGGCACGAAGTGGTGCTCCTTGGAGACTGCTGCCTGAGCACTACGGTCACTGGAACAGCGTATATAAGCGCTTCGCACGCTGGTGTGAAAAGGGTGTATGGGAACGAATGCATCAGCATTTTGTGCAAGACCCCGATATGGAGCATGTCATCATTGATAGCACTGTGATAGCACTGTGGTTCGCGCTCATCCCTGTGCTGCTGGAGCCTCCAAAAAAACGGTGGCCAATCGGCCCAAGCTCTTGGCCGGAGCCGAGGCGGGTTCAGTACCAAGATCCACGTGAGCGTGGATGGATTGGGCAACCCGTTGCGCTTTGAGCTCACAGCAGGTCAACGTCACGACATCACCCAGGCACAGGCATTGATTGCTGATTTCGAAACCGAGCATGTGATTGCTGATAAGGGATACGATTCGATGGATTTTCTCCAATGCATCCTGGGCAGGGGCGCGTTACCTGTGATTCCACCTCGGTCAAATCGAAAGACGCCACGAGAGTATGATGAGTACCTTTACCGAGAGCGCCACCTTGTGGAGTGTTTCATCAACAAGATCAAGCACTACCGGCATATCTTCTCTCGCTTTGACAAGCTGTCATCGCGTTTCCTGGGATTCTTGAACTTCGTCGGTGCTCTCATATGGCTCAGATAAAATGTCAACACAACCTAATGGCATTTGCCATAAATTTGGCAAAACTTTGGCAAATTATGAGCATCAGGATTTATCTCACCGGACGAGTTGCCCTTGAGGTGGATGGCGTGGTCGTGCTCGACGAGCGTCGGTTCCGAGGAAGACAGGGACGGCTTGTCTTCGCGTACATGGTTTGCCATCGCACGCGTGCGGTTTCGCGCGAGGAGCTGGCTATCCTGTTATGGCCAAAGGAGATGTCACCCTCGTGGAGTATAGGATTGAGCGCGGTAATAAGCAGATTTCGCGGAATCCTTTCATCCGATGCTCTGCGAAACCAGGGAGTATCGCTCTCTCGTGGCCTTGGGCAGTATCAGCTAATCCTCCCCTCTGACGCATGGGTCGACCTGGAGTCAGGTGTCTCCGCAATCGACAGGGCGGAAAGCGCCATGCGCAACGATGACTACGGGAGTATTCTGGGGCCTGCCACAGTCGCGGCGACCATAGCACGGCGGTCATTCCTATCAGGGGTAAGCGGCCACTGGGTGGAGTCGCAGCGCAGAAGGCAGGAGCGACAGCTTATACGCGCGTTGGACTGCCTATCGAGCATGCGCCTGCACACCAACGAGCCGGACCTTGCCGTCGAGAGCAGCATCGAGGCTATCTCGCTCGATCCATATCGAGAGAGCAGCTATCAGCTACTCATGCATGCTTACCTTGCTACAGGCAACCGAGCCGAGGCTCTGAGCAGGTATCATCACCTCCGCGAGCTTCTGGCCGACGAGCTAGGCACCGAGCCGTCCCCCGAAACCGAATCCGTTTACCTGAAGCTTCTGGGGTAATCAGCGATACGCACTATCCACCAAGTGACGAAATATTCTGCCAGCAATTATCCCCGCCGAAGCCAATGCTTGGTTGCGGCCGACTCATCGTTTCGGGAAGACTCTGTGCCGTCCACTCCAACGCCAAGTTAAATGGCTAATGCTAAACCTCAGGCTAGATCGGTACTGCCTCAAAGATGTTCATGGGCGACTGTGTCCGAAGAACGCGTGTAAGCTCGAACCCAGTACTCTTAAGAAGCGAACTATACTCGACCTCTGTGCGTTCAAACCCGTCCTCGAAAACAAGCATTATGACGTCAAAGATCTTGCCAACCGAAGGTTCACCACTTTCAGGCAGATCTCTTTCTATGAGGAGTAGTTTTCCATCCTCTGTGATTGCACTGCGGATATTGTGGAGAATATTCGCGGCGCGTTCGTCGCTCCAATCGTGGATAATGGATTTGAGAACATAAGTGTCCCCGCCACTCGGCACCGATTGAAAGAAATCACCAGAAACAGCTTCGCAACGGTTGGTAATATCTTTTGACGCGAGGGAAGCACCTTCGATTACCGACGGCTGGTCGAAGAGCACACCGCGCATATCAGGATTGGCTTCCAAAATCGCAGATATCAGCAGGCCGCGTCCCCCGCCGACATCGACGAGCTTCCGTACACCTTCAAAGTCGTACGCCGCGATTACGGCAGCGGCCTCTTGGCCGGATAGACTACTCATCGCATTGTTGAAGCTTTCAGCTGCATCGGGATTTTTGTCAAAGTATTCAAAGGTACTCATGCCATGCCGATGCACGAAGGCTGATTTGTTGGTGTTAACGCTGTGAAGAATACCACTCCAGCCACTCGTCATCCACTCTTCGCCGAAGGCGACCGCCCACCAACGCATCGAGCCGTTCACGTCGCTTCTCAATAGTTCCGCCAAGGGCGTCAGACCAAAGTGCCCTGGCTGAACTTCAGCAAAAACACCCAATGTTGTGAGACCGCGCAGCAAACGATAAATTGCGCGAGGATGGGCGCCAATGGCCTCAGCCAACTCATTACTGCTCTTTGGCCCACCCTCCAACAGGTCGGCGAGGCCAAGTTTGGCGGCGGCGGACACCATATGTGTGGCTGCGGTACCGGTGATCAGTTGATTCAGCTTTACCTCCGGTGGCAAATGATCGCTAGCCTGAGAGCCACTCTGTTCAGCCATGATTTCCTCCATCCCTTGGTGCTCGAAGAACTCAGCTTCAAGCACCTCGAAGTCGGTATTTCCCGGATGAAAATCGGCGCCTTCATAAACACGTTATCTTGAGATGGCGAAAATTTACCACCACTCTCTGATGTTGTCAATTAACATCCAAAATGCTCATTTAGCCTCATAGTGCCATTTAACCTACCTCTCCTAGCCCTCGGATTCATCGCGTCCTGAAACGCCGTGATATTCGACGAACTTCTCCGGTTGCAGGTAGATCGTAATCGAGTTTCCGTCAGACGGTTGGGATACGTAAGCCCGGCCTCTTTCATCGCCAAGGTATCGGGAGGCTATTCGCAGACGCAGGTCATCCGATGGCGGCGGGCCGATTTCCGCCTTGCCCTGCACCATGACGGCGTAATATGGCGGCTCACGTCGGTCTATCACCAGCGTGGCCTCGCTGTTCCTCTCGATGTTGCGATGCTTCTGCGAGCCGCGTCCGGCGGTAATAACGACGCGGCCATCTTCGTAGACATACCATACCGGCATTGCGTGAGGGCGGTTGCCGGGGCCAATCGTCGCCAGGATACCCACATTAACCTGCTTCAAAAACTCTTCTTTATCGAATGTTTGCTCCATAGAAATTCAACTCCTTCGAAAACATCAAAACCGCAGAGGGCGGCGAGTCCACAGAGAATTTTTGTGGCTTTAAATCTTTTTCAGCGTTCTCCGCGCGCTCTGCGGTAAATTTTAAGATAGATGCTAGTGGTCCAACATCATTGAAATGAATACCATGATAGTCATTGTTCCTCTTGGGGGTTCAATCGTAACGTTGAACCGAGGAGGAACCATGATGTCTACCAAGAAGTACCGTATCAGACTGACTACCGACGAACAACAGGAACTCAACGCCTTGGTCTCACGCGGTCGGGCTGCGGCGTACAAACAGACCCATGCGCGCATTCTGCTGATGAGCGATGAGTCACGCTCGGACGGGGGAATGAAGGACGCGGACATCACCAGCGCGCTCGGTGTGGGACAGTCAACGGTCGAGCGAATACGCAAGCGCTGTGTGGAGGAGGGGGTCGAGTCTGCGCTGAATCGCAAAAAGCAACTGCGTCGGCGTCAAAAGAGACTGGACGGCGAAGGTGAAGCACGGTTGATAGCGATGGCCTGCGGGGAACCGCCGGAGGGGCGTGCCAGTTGGACCCTGAAGCTGTTGGCTGACCAGTTGGTCGAGTGTGAGATAGTCGCAAGCGCTGTGTGGAGGAGGGGGTCGAGTCTGCGCTGAATCGCAAAAAGCAACTGCGTCGGCGTCAAAAAAGAGGACTGAATCACGGCGAAGGTGAAGCACGTTGTTGATAGCGATTCACTACCGAGGACCTGCGGCATCAAGCTAAAGCCACTCTACCGCCGGAGGGCGGAGTTTGTGTGCGTGCCACTAGTGGTTGGACCCATGATGAGCTCATTGTTCCTCTTGGCTTCAATCGACGACTACGTTGGAGGAACGATGTGTGACCGATAGTCGGGACCGTATTAGCACCTCAACGCCTTGAGACGGTCGGGCTGCCAGGCGCTATAAATGCGCGCATTCTGCTGAAAAGCTCACGAACTGGGAAATGAAGGCCGTGGCTGACCAGCAGAGTTGGTGCAGGTCAACGGTCGAGCGAATCCGCAAGCGGTCAGTGGAGGCGCGGGAGTCGAGCTTGTGTGCAACTGCGATGGAAGACGTGATGGAAGACACGGTACTGGCCCTGCGGGGAACCTTGCCGGAGGGAGGTCTGGACACCAAGCTGTCGGCCGTACCAGTTGGTCGATGGGAGATGAGGTCGGGACCATTAGCTCTGGTGTGCGCCATGGCGATGAGACGAGCAAACAACTGCAAGCCGTGGCCTCAAGGAGACGCGAGTGCCGCGTGGAAGGGTCGACCAGGTCCGGCGAAGGTCTTCCTGTACCTGGTGGCCAGCGCCCTGGTGGCGGCTTAAGGGACGAGCGGAGATCAAGGACCGACCAGCGGTGCATACGACTTTACGAATACGAGCGCAATGGAGTGAGCAGCCTGTTCATGCTGTGGAGCGGCTTGCACCGTTGGACGGATGGCGCCGAGTCGAGGTCAGAGAGCGTCGCACGAAGGTGGACTGGGCGCATGTGATAAAGAAACTGGTCGACGAGGACTACCCTGACAGAGACCGGATCGTGCTGGTAATGGACAATCTCAACACTCACAAGCTGTCCTCGCTATACGAGGCATTCGAGCCTGCTGAGGCGAGGCGTATAGCTGAGCGACTGGAGATACACTACACTCCCAAACACGGGAGTTGGTTGAATATGGCGGAGATAGAGATCGGTGTGCTGGCTCGACAGTGCCTGGACCGACGGATTGCCAATCAAGACATCCTGCGCGGCGAGGTCAATGCTTGGCAGAATCAACGCAACCGGGATGTGATACGAGTGGATTGGCGCTTCACTACCGAGGATGCGCGCATCAAGCTAAAGTCACTCTACCCATCAATACAAAAACGTTGAACCACTAGTACCCCAACGCCATCGTGGGCCGGAACGGGTCTATGCCCGCGCGAAGTAGTTCCGTTTCGTAGTCGATTTGAATCGCCGATGGGCGCGCGAAGTTGCTCGGCATTCCTGGTTGGTCTTCAACGAGCTTGATTCGATGCCCTCGCCTCTCAAGCTCCGCCACGACCTCATCCGGCACACGGTAGTCAACAAGGGTATCCTTGCCACTGGTGTCAATCGCGGGCGCGAGTATGGCCTCCTGCGGCGACATGCCGAAGACAACTATATTGGTGATGATCTGCACGTTTCGGTTCATGATGCGACGCGCGCCCGGCGCTCCCTGGCACAACACGGGCTTGCCATCGCGGAAGACCATCGAGGGCGCCATGTTGTTCATGGGACGCTTCCAGCTTCCCAGGGAGTTGGGGTAGCGACCCTTGGGGATGAACCAGCCCATGCCGCCGACGAGGTAGGCCCCCGTCCCATGCGAGTTGGTTCCGGCGGTGAATACGCCGGTGTGCGTGCAGGAAACAGCGTTGCGGTCTTTGTCCACGACGTTAAAGTGAGTCGTGTCCTCGTCGTTGTCGTCCATCGCGGGTTGGAGGGCTTTATCGGGTGCGCGGGACGGGTCGTGCTTCCAGAGATCATGCAAGGTGCGCTCCATGTAGTAAATCCAAGGCTCCTCGTCCTGTTCGACGCCAACGTCGGCCCTCCTTGGGTTCACCTGACTCGCAAGCTCCTTGTGGTACTCGGACGACAGAAGCCCATCAAGCGGCACAGACGCATGTTCCCAATCTCCGAGGTAGCGGAAGCGGTCTGCGAAGGCGTGCCGCGTCGACTGTATGAATGTGTGCAAATAATCGACGGAGTTGTGCCCCAGCGATTCGAGATCAAAGTTATCCAGGATTCCAAACGTCTGAAGGTTCGTGATTCCGCCGCTCGGCGTTGGCACTACCTTGATTGTGTGATCTTTGAAATTCATGGACAGCGGCTCGGTAACGCCGGGCGTGTAGTCTTCCAGGTCTTGCTTGGTGAGCAGGCCACCGTTCTTGCGCATGAACTCGTCGATTGCGTCGGCGACCTCTCCTTTATACATAGCATCCGCGCCATGTTTAGCGATTCGCTTCAGCAAGTCGCCGAGGTCTTTCTGAATAATCTTGCCAGCCGAGCCGGTTGCGCTGCTCGGTGCGCGTCCGTTTGGAAGCCACATGCTCGCCAGATACGGATCGCGGTTGATCTTGTCAACGTTGTTGGCGGTGAAAATCGTCAACGCCCAGTTGGCCTCGAACCCCTCTGAGGCCAGGTGAATCGCTGGCTCAAACACCTGTTCAAGAGGCAACTTGCCGTAACGCTTGTGGGCCTCGCAAAGCCCTGCGCACGTCGCGGGAACAGTCGCGCATAGAGCACCCTGATTGTGAGCGTCGCCCTCTACGTCGAAAATAGAATAACCGCCTGCCTGAGCGGGGCCAATCGTCCGGTACATATCGGTATGGGCGTTTCTGGGAGCGCGTCCGTTGAAGTCGATGGCGACGGTCTTCCCTTCCTCAGCCAGGTAAATGAGCATGTAGCCCATGCCTCCGATAGTCGCCATGTACGGCTCAAGCACCACGTTGCAGAAGCCCATCGCAACCCCGGCGTCGATCGCGTTGCCACCCTTTTGAAGCATCTCCATTCCAGCCTCGGCGGAAGGAGACTCCATAGCGGTGACGATGCCGTTCTGGGCAACTACTTCCTCTTTTCCTGGACTCCACTTGCTCCGAAGCGACATGACTCCTCCTTTTGGGAATTCGCGGAAATACGCCAGCGCTTGGCCCCCTCTCTAACTCTCCCCCCAAAGGGGGCGAGGAAATCCCTTCCCCCATTGGGGGAAGGTTAGGATGGGGGTAGTTATTGCAGGCATGACCTCAACCCGAAACCGCTCCAAATTAGATATCTGGTTGGCGCGTATTTTACCACATTGGCTGCTTGACCGCCGCGAATCAGACAGGCGGTACTCGGCGCGCATCCGAACCAGGATTTTCTGCGTAGGGTATATGGCGGTACGAATCTACACCCCGCTCTGCAACGAGCGACAAGTAATTTCGGCAGACCATACGCAAGGAGGAGGCTTCAAGATGACGAAGTTCAGATTGATCGTGATATTGGCACTCGCTTTGACGATGCTGATCTCGATTAACGTGGCACATGCTCAGACGGCGGCGACCGTCGCGGTATCGCAAAACTCTGAGTTTGGCAGCATCCTGGTAGATGCTAACGGAATTACCCTTTACCTGTTCACTGATGACGAGCGAGAAAAATCCAACTGTTCTGGCGGATGCGCAACGACATGGCCTCCACTCACGACAGACGGCGATCCGGTTGCCGAGGGGGAAGTGAATGCCGACCGATTGGGCACGATCGACAGGGATGACGGCTCCACCCAGGTGACTTATAACGGCTGGCCGCTGTACTACTGAGGTGGTACCCAAAAACTAGACAACTGGCTAAGAGAGAGTCCAGCTCCTAAAATAACCGGCAACTAACCGACGTGAAGGAGCAGGACATGAAGCAGACGAGGAATAAGCACAGTCCGGCGTTCAAGGCCAAGGTGGCCCTGGCCGCCCTTGCGGGGGAAGAGACCATCGCCCAGCTGGCCAGCCGATTTGAGGTCCATCCCAGTCAGATTCACGCCTGGAAAAGGGCCCTGGTGGAAGGAGCCCCGGAGCTATTTGCCACCAATCAGAAATCCCAGGAGAAAGCCAAGGAAGCTCAGATTAACCACCTCTACCGGCACATCGGCCAGCTGAAGGTGGAACGCGATTTTTTGTCGGAAAGGTCCGGTCTATGAGTCGCAGCATACGGCGAGCCATGATAGACCGAGACCACCAGCAGCTGTCTTTGGTGCGTCAATGTATCCTGCTGGACGTCAGCCGGGCCTCGGTGTACTACCGGCCGGTACCGACCAGGGCAGAAGACCTGGAGTTGATGGCCCTGATGGACCGTCAGTATTTGAAGACCCCCTTCTACGGCTCCAGGAAGATGAAGGCCTGGCTGCTGCAACAGGGCTATCTGGTGAGCCGAAAAAGGGTTCGAAGGCTGATGCGGTTGATGGGTCTGGAAGCCATCTACCGGCGTCCCAACACCAGCAAACCAGCGCCGGGACACCGGATCTTTCCCTATCTGCTGAAGGGAGTGGAGGTTAATCGGGTCGACCAGGTCTGGGCCGCGGACATCACCTACATCCCCATGGCGAAGGGCTTCCTGTACCTGGTGGCCATCATGGACTGGCACAGCCGGCACGTGCTGGCCTGGAAGCTCTCCACACCATGGACACCAGCTTCTGCGTGGCGGCGTTGGAGGAAGCCCTGGGTAAGGGACGACCGGAGATATTCAACACCGACCAGGGGAGTCAGTTCACCAGTGAGGCCTTTACCCAGACGTTGCAGGAGCAGAGGGTCCAGGTCAGCATGGATGGTAAGGGTAGGTACCTGGACAACATCTTCGTGGAGCGGCTGTGGCGGAGCATCAAGTACGAGGAGGTGTATCTGAAAGCTTACCAGACCGTCGCCGAGGCCCGAACTGGGATCAATGCCTACCTGGAGTTCTACAACCGGCAGAGGCCTCACCAGGCTTTGGGCTACCGGACCCCAGCAGAGGTGTACCAACATGGCCAGGAAGAAAGGGGAGCAGCAGCTGAAGAAGCAGGGCTGCCATCGGGCTTGGTGAAACCTAGCGCAGGGGTGGGAGACTCTCTTAATTTAGCCCTCGTGCTGTCTTAATAATGGGGTCCACCTTATACTTCGCAAATGACACTAACCCTGGCGACACCAATGGTCAGTATGGCACGTGGTTCGTTGTATCCATTCACGGAGGGCCTATCCAGAACAACGCCGCCGTGAATACCACTGAGGACTCTGTGTTCGGCACCATCCTGGCGGAGGCCAGTGGCCGTATCATTTACCTGTTTACCGATGATGAGCGCGAAAAGTCCAACTGCGCAGGCGGATGCGCTCGTGCGTGGCCGCCCCTTCTGACGGTGGGAGACCCTGTCGCCGGAGAGGGTGTGAATGCCGACCGATTGGGAACCATAGCCCGAGAGGATGGATACACCCAGGTAACCTACAACGGTTGGCCGCTGTACTACTTCGCCCGCGACGAGAAACCCGGTGACACCAGTGGTCAGTATGGCACGTGGTTTGTGGTATCCATTCACGGAGGGCCTATCCAGAACAACGCCGCTGTGAATACCACCGAGGACTCTGTGTTCGGCACCATCCTGGCGGAGGTCAGTGGCCGTATCATTTACCTGTTTACCGATGATGAGCGAGAAAAGTCCAACTGCGCGGGCGGATGCGCCAGGGCCTGGCCGCCCCTTTTGACGGTGGGAGACCCTGTCGCCGGAGAGGGTGTGAATGCCGATCGATTGGGAACCATAGCCCGAGAGGATGGATACACCCAGGTGACCTACAACGGTTGGCCGTTGTACTACTTCGCCCGCGACGAGAAACCTGGTGACACCAGTGGTCAGTATGGCACGTGGTTTGTGGTAACCGTCCACGGAGGGCCTATCCAGAACAACGCCGCCGTGAATACCACTGAGGACTCTGTGTTCGGCACAATCTTGGCAGAGGTCAGTGGCCGTATCATTTACCTGTTTACCGATGACGAGCGCGAAAAATCCAACTGCGCAGGCGGATGCGCCAGGGCCTGGCCGCCCCTTCTGACGGTGGGAGACCCCGCCGCCGGAGAGGGTGTAAACGCCGAGCTTCTGGGAACCATAGCCCGAGAGGACGGATACACCCAGGTAACCTACAACGGTTGGCTGCTGTACTACTTCGCCCGCGACGAGAAACCCGGTGACACCAGTGGTCAGTATGGCACGTGGTTTGTGGTAACCATCCACGGAGGGCTTATCCAGAACAACGCCGCCGTAAGTGTGGTCGAACACGCCGATTTAGGCGAAATCCTCGTCGATCACAGCGGGCGCAGCCTCTACCTGTTCACCAATGACGTGGCCGATACCTCCAACTGCTCTGGAGGCTGTGCAGAGCGATGGCCTCCGCTGTTGACCGTCGGCGACCCCGCAGCCGGAGATGGCGCTTCCGCCGACCTGCTGGGCACTACCGCCCGCGATGACGGCTCGGTGCAGGTGACCTACAACGGCGCGCCGCTCTACTACTTCGTTGGCGACGACAAACCTGGCGATGCGAACGGTCAGGATGTCGGCAACGTGTGGTTTGTGCTGCAATCCACAGGGGATGCCGTTCAGCCCGCTACCGAGCCTGAGGCTCCGAGCGTCGGCGACCCGGCCATTCCTACGCTGGCGCGAGTGGGTCTGATCGCATCTGTGGTGCTCCTATTTTCAGGAGGCCTCCTTCTCGTTCGTAGAAGGGCCTATAGCCCAAGTTAAACCGCAATGTCAGAAGAGGCCCCGCCTTTCCAAGGAAGGGCGGGGCCTCTATGGTTCAGATGGAAATCGAGTCGCCTGTTGCCTTCTCAATCCAGATATTCTGGCTTTCAGGGGTGTCAAGATGGAGATAATCCTGCTAGACTCATTACTCACTGACTTGATCTCACCTTTGAAACAGGCGCACTCAGGTATGGACTCTCCCACAGACGAAATCATGCTCCAGCGGATAGCCGTTGGAGACGAGAACGCCCTTGCCCTGCTGTACGACCGCTATGGAAGGTCGGCGTACTCGCTCGCCTATCGAATCCTGGGCGATGCCCATAGCGCCGAGGATGTGGTTCAGGAGGCATTCCTCAACGTCTGGCGCATGGCAGGCTCGTTCAGCCAGCGTCGGGGAGAGGCGCGGTCTTGGCTGCTGTCGGTGGTGCATCACCGGGCCATCGACGCCTGGCGTCGGCGCAGGTCGAGGCCGACAACGACACCTGTACTCGAATACAATGAGCCTGTGGCGGAAACCGAGGCAGTCTGGCAACAGGTTGCCAACTCGATTGATTTCGAGACAGTCAAAATGGCCATGAACAAGCTCCCGAACGAGCAACGTGAGGTCATCGCGATGGCCTACTTCGATGGCTTTACACACCGGGAGATAGCCGATGTGACGAAAATTCCACTAGGCACGGTGAAGGCGCGTATTCGCAGGGGAATGGACAGGCTGAGAAATCTGCTTGATAACCAAGAGGCGGTGGGCTGACGTGTGGAGTCATGACGAGTTGAAGGATTTCGCGGCGGGTTACGTTCTTCTCGCGCTGGAACAAGAGGAGCAAGAGGCTTTCGAGTCGCATCTGAGCGGCTGTGATATATGCGCGCATAAGGTTGCGGAACTGCGAGGCGTCACTGGCGCGCTTGCATATCTGGCTGAGGACAGGGAGCCTTCCCCTCAGCTAAAAGACAAGATATTAATGGCGGCAAGGGGCGAGAAGGCAGGGGTCGGGTTCGCCGTTCCCGCCCTGGAACACTCGCTGAGCGCGTGGTGGCGCATATTCAAGCGGCCCGCGACGGCCTTCGTAGCCATAGGCGTGCTGCTAGTAACAATCGCCTTCCTGTCGTTCTGGATGACTCGCGTTCAAGACAGGCTAGACACCAACGAAATGCGAACCGCCCTGAGTTATGATGCCATATCGATAATGTCGCAGGCCGAGCAGTGGTGGAGATTTGAAGGGACGGACGCGACCTCAGAAGTCGCAGGCACTTTGGCGCATTCGTCCAAACACGGGGCGGCCTGTCTGATCGCAAGAAACCTCCAGTTTGCCGAAGAAGGCGGGTATCACGCCTGGGCAATCAAGGACGGCGTGAGCACAGCCCTGGGGGGTATGTGGCCTCTTGGCGACGGCCTATGGATCATCATACCAGGCAACGTGGCCGACCTGGACGCCGTCACAATCACGCTGGAAGAATCCAGAAGCCCGTCGGAGCCATCAAACCGCGTGGTCGCCAGAATCGACCTGGCTGGGAACTAGGGATACTCTGAACAAGTCTGGGCATAGTAGCATAGAGAATAGCACTGTGTTCGGGGAGATAATTGATGGACCAGCCAACATTTGCGGACTTGGAATACGAGAGCAAGAAGCGCAAGACCCGCCGGGAGATATTCCTGGAGCGCATGGATGCTCTGATCCCGTGGGAACAGATGGAAGAGCGCATCCGTCCGTTCTATCCCAAGGCGGGCCGAGGCCGTCGACCATATGAGTTGTCGGCGATGGTGCGGATACACTGCGTGCAGTTGTTCTACAACTTGAGCGATCCTGGTATGGAGGACATGCTCTACGAGGTAGAGTCGGTGAGACGGTTCGTAGGGTTGAAGCTGTCGGGCCCGCTGCCGGACGAGACGACGATTCTGAACTTCCGCCATCTGCTGGAAGAGCATGAGTTGGGGCAGAGTCTGTTCGAGGAGATAAACCGTCATCTGGAGTCCCAGGGACTGCGGCTTCGGGAGGGGACGATCGTGGACGCGAGCATCATAGAGGCGCCGTCATCGACGAAGAATCGTGCGGGTGAGCGAGACCCTGAGATGCACCAGACGAAGAAGGGGAACGAGTGGCGCTTCGGGATGAAAGTACACGTAGGCGCTGACGCTGAGACGGGAGTGGTACACAGCATGACTACGACGCCAGCTAACGTGCATGATGTGACAGAAGCGCACCGATTGCTGCACGGTGGAGAGAAACGAGTGTGGGGGGATGCGGGGTATCAGGGAGTGGACAAGCGGTTGGAGAATCGAGAGTTGGATGTGGAGTGGCGAGTGGCGATGAGGCCCGGCCGGCGACGGCACCTAGAGCCTGGCAGCCACGAGGCGTTGGCGGAGAAGCGCAAAGCGTCGGTCAGAGCGAAAGTGGAGCATCCGTTCCTGTACGTGAAGCGGCGCTTTGGCTACGCCAAGGTGCGCTACCGAGGGTTGGCTAAGAACGCGCAACGGCTGGCATTGCTACTGGGGCTGGCCAACTTGATGACGGCAGAGCGCCGTCTGGCGGCATGAGAGGGGCGCAGTGAGCAAATCACGGCCGGGGAGCCGCGATGGCTCCGAAAAGCCGCTTCGAGGCCACAACAGACACGGTCTGAACGCCTCAACCACGACCTGGAACGTCACAAAGATGCCTGAACATCTCCAAAGAACGGAACCACTCTGCCCATCCACGCTTGCGCCGAGTTGTTCAGAGGTTCCCTAGCACACGCACCTATCCTTCATAGCAATCATGGCAATTCAACGATGCCGCGATAATTCTCCGGGCCAAACAGAAAACCGTCTAATCCCTCCAAGGGGGCATCATTCCAGTCTCCCAGGACACCAAAAATTCTTCCATGCGCGATTTGCCAATTCATAACGCCGTAGTCCTCCCCGCCACAGCAGTTATTGGGTTCTCCCAGGTTCCAGTTAGTGTAAGTAACCGGTTCGCCACTGATCCACCTGAACCTGCCCTCCGAGTTCTGATCTGTCAGCCCGATCCAGTAGGCTCTAGTTCTGTTATTTCCAGATAGGAAAAGACTGACCAGCAATGCTTGCTCATCTCGGTTATTGATAGTCACCAGGTGTCCGCCCATCGCGACTGCCTCAGCTTCAGCCTCACGCCAATTGGATGCCCTGCTTGTCAGCTTGTACTTTGCCGATTGTGCCGGTGGGTCGGAAGTCCTTGGCGTCCGGTCACGGTCGAGCACCAACCTGCCGCTAAAGAGAGTGACGATATCAGGTCCTCCTTCCGAACCACTCACAAAATTCTCATGAACGAGGCTATCGAGCACTGTAACGACGCCTTCTGGGATGAAGATACCTCCAGCCTCCCTCGCCTTGTTGCCTCTGACAACGGAGCCGTTGGTGATGTCCGACGTGCCGTAATTGATAATGCCGCCACCAAAATCGCCCGTTTCGTTGTCAGTGATTTCGCTATTGTTCAGCCTCAGCATGCCATCACTGGTGTTGAAGATACCTCCACCATCATCATTTGCCTTGTTGTTGCTGACGGCGGAGCGATTGGTGATATCCACACTGCCGTAATTGACAATGCCGCCACCAAAAACGCCCGTTTCGTTGTCGGTGATTTCGCTGTTGCTCAGCGTCAGCATGCCCTCACTGGCGTTGTAAATACCTCCGCCATCGGAATTTGCACTGTTGCCTCTGACAACGGAGCCGTTAGTGATATCCATCGTGCCGAGATTGCCAATACCGCCAGCATTATCGCTTGCTTCGTTGTCGGTGATTTCGCTGTTGTCCAGTGTCAGCGTGCCTTCACTGTTATTGAAGATACCGCCACCGTCGTTTCTCGCCCTGTTGCCGCTGACGACGGAGCCGTTGATGATGTCTACCGTGCCGAAATTGATAATGCCACCACCCAAACTGCCCGCTTCGTTGTCGGCGATTTTGCTGTCGTTCAGCGTCAGCGTGTCTTTTCTAGCGTTGAAGATACCTCCACCATCACCATTCGCACTGTTGCCTTTGACGACTGAATCATTAGGTTGTGTTGACATTTCATCTGAGCCATATGAGAGCACCGACGAAGTTCAAGAATCCCAGGAAACGCGATGACAGCTTGTCAAAGCGAGAGAAGATATGCCGGTAGTGCTTGATCTTGTTGATGAAACACTCCACAAGGTGGCGCTCTCGGTAAAGGTACTCATCATACTCTCGTGGCGTCTTTCGATTTGACCGAGGTGGAATCACAGGTAACGCGCCCCTGCCCAGGATGCATTGGAGAAAATCCATCGAATCGTATCCCTTATCAGCAATCACATGCTCGGTTTCGAAATCAGCTATCAATGCCTGTGCCTGGGTGATGTCGTGACGTTGACCTGCTGTGAGCTCAAAGCGCAACGGGTTGCCCAATCCATCCACGCTCACGTGGATCTTGGTACTGAACCCGCCTCGGCTCCGGCCAAGAGCTTGGGCCGATTGGCCACCGTTTTTTTGGAGGCTCCAGCAGCACAGGGATGAGCGCGAACCACAGTGCTATCACAGTGCTATCAATGATGACATGCTCCATATCGGGGTCTTGCACAAAATGCTGATGCATTCGTTCCCATACACCCTTTTCACACCAGCGTGCGAAGCGCTTATATACGCTGTTCCAGTGACCGTAGTGCTCAGGCAGCAGTCTCCAAGGAGCACCACTTCGTGCCATCCACAGGATGGCCTCGACGTAGCGCCTGCAATCGTCCTCCTCTCCAACGTAGAGGTCTGGGCATGAGCGCAGAAATTCAAGGATTTTCGACCATTGTTCATTGCGTAATTCAGTCGTTGACATGTATCCATTATGCACCAAATGTCAACACAACCTAGTGGTTCAACGTTTTTGTATTGATGGGTAGAGTGACTTTAGCTTGATGCGCGCATCCTCGGTAGTGAAGCGCCAATCCACTCGTATCACATCCCGGTTGCGTTGATTCTGCCAAGCATTGACCTCGCCGCGCAGGATGTCTTGATTGGCAATCCGTCGGTCCAGGCACTGTCGAGCCAGCACACCGATCTCTATCTCCGCCATATTCAACCAACTCCCGTGTTTGGGAGTGTAGTGTATCTCCAGTCGCTCAGCTATACGCCTCGCCTCAGCAGGCTCGAATGCCTCGTATAGCGAGGACAGCTTGTGAGTGTTGAGATTGTCCATTACCAGCACGATCCGGTCTCTGTCAGGGTAGTCCTCGTCGACCAGTTTCTTTATCACATGCGCCCAGTCCACCTTCGTGCGACGCTCTCTGACCTCGACTCGGCGCCATCCGTCCAACGGTGCAAACAGCATGAACAGGCTGCTCACTCCATTGCGCTCGTATTCGTAGTCGTATGCCGCCGATAAGCCGGGCGCTGCGGGACGCGGCACTCGCGTCTCCTTGACTTGCTGTTTGCTCGTCTCATCCATGCACACCAGAACCTCATTCCCATCGTACGGCCGTTGGTAGACCTCCAGTACGTCTTCCATCACGTCTTCCATCGCGCACACAAACTCCGCGCTCTGACCGGGCGGGATGCACCAACTCTGCTTCAGCCACGGCTTCAGTTCGTTTTTTTTTAAGCGCCTGGCGAACCGTCTCGGTGCTAATGGTCCCGACTATCTCACACTCGACCAACTGGTCAGCCAACAGCTTCAGGGTCCAACTGGCACGCCCCTCCGGCGGTTCCCCGCAGGCCATCGCTATCAACCGTGCTTCACCTTCGCCGTCCAGTCTCTTTTGACGCCGACGCAGTTGCTTTTTGCGATTCAGCGCAGACTCAACCCCCTCCTCCACACAGCGCTTGCGTATTCGCTCGACCGTTGACTGTCCCACACCGAGCGCGCTGGTGATGTCCGCGTCCTTCATTCCCCCGTCCGAGCGTGACTCATCGCTCATCAGCAGAATGCGCGCATGGGTCTGTTTGTACGCCGCAGCCCGACCGCGTGAGACCAAGGCGTTGAGTTCCTGTTGTTCGTCGGTAGTCAGTCTGATACGGTACTTCTTGGTAGACATCATGGTTCCTCCTCGGTTCAACGTTACGATTGAACCCCCAAGAGGAACAATGACTATCATGGTATTCATTTCAATGATGTTGGACCACTAGTGATATTCAGCGTGTTGGCATTGAAGATACCTCCACCATCACCAATCGCCTTATTGCCTTATTGCCTTATTGCCTTATTGCCTTATTGCCTTTGACGACTGAATCATTAGTGATATTCAGCGTGTTAGCATTGAAGATACCTCCACCATCATTGCCCGCCTCGTTGTCAGTGATTTCACTGTTATCCAGCGTCAGCGTTCCTCCGACAGCGCTAAAGATACCTCCACCATCATCGCCCGCTTCGTTGTCAGTGATTTCACTGTTATCCAGCATCAGCGTTCCATCGATACTGTCGAAGATACCTCCACCATCACCGCCCGCTTCGTTGTCAGTGATTTCGCTATTGTTCAGCGTCACCGTTCCATCTCTGTTGAAGATGCCTCCGCCATCACTGCTCGCCCTATTGCCGCTGACGGCGCTATCAGCCAGTTCAAGTGTTCCGCGATTGAGGATACCGCCACCCCCTGTAGTGTTGCCATTCTGGATCGTGACGCCTGAAATATGAACCGTACTATCCTCGAAAATATGAAGGACGCGGCCTATGCCACCGCCATCGATGACCGTGGTGTCTTTGTCTGCACCCTCGATTGTGATGTCGCCTTCAAGATCAAGGTCGCCGGATGAAGCGTCATCAGATTCCGGGGTTGGCGGTTCAATCGATAGCATATATTTCCCTGGAGGAATAATAATTCGCGCAGGAACACCGAGGCGGCTTGCCTGCATCACGGCGGCTCGCAGGGTGCAATTCCCAGAACCATCGTCGCAAATACCATCATCGACAGCATCGGTAGCATCAGCTGTCGAATCGACGACGAAGGTTCCCACTGGCGTTGAGGTGAGTTCCGTCGTCGGGGAGGCAGGAGTGGTTTCTGCTCCAGAACTTCCAGAAGCGTTTGTTAGATCAGGTGTCGCAGTTGAGGAGACTGATCCAGACCCGGATGACGCGGGGCTGTTTGAAGACTCTGTTGTCAGCGGATCGCCTGTGGGTGCGGTTGGAGTTTCACATGCCACAAGTAGTAGCATCAACATGATTAATACGAAAACTAAGGTAACTGCTCTTTGTATCACGCGCCTACGCACCTCACATCCTTGATAATCTGACTATCTTTGCATATCCTCATGCAGAGCGCAAACTTATGAATGTTTCACAGTTTCTGAACTTGCCTCAGCCCTTGACAGGCTATATGCGCCAGTTAGAGTGTGATTATAGGGAAAGCAATATCTCCTTTCCACAACCGTGCCAGACCAAACTGACCTGAATTCTGTTCCATCTAATCAAATCGCACTCGCGTGCTATAATGGCCCTGCCTTACAGTCTCTCAATGATTGTCGCAGCGACAGGCTATTATGGATATTCACGCCTTCCTGACTTATCTTCAATACGTGCCCTGGTACCGAGACCAGCTAGTTCACCGCGAGGATATTCCCGCGAGGTCAGCGACGCCAGGCGTCCTCGACGAACCGCTGCACCCAAAGCTGCAAGATGCCCTTGATTCCCTCGGCGTCGAGTCGCTGTACTCGCATCAGGCCGAGGCCATTAACGCCTTGCGTCGCGGCGAGAACGTCATCGTCGCCACGCCAGCCGCCAGCGGCAAGAGCCTGTGCTACCATCTGCCCGTGCTTGAGGCGTTGCTCGAAGACCGCTCAAGTCGCGCCCTGTACATCTTCCCGACGAAGGCACTTGCTCAAGACCAGTCCAAAACGCTGTCTACGCTGATCGACGATAGCAGCAGGAGAGGCGTTCGGCACGGCATCTTCGATGGCGACACACCCTCCAAGGACAGAGGCGACGTAAGGCGTTACTCCAGAATCGTCATCACGAACCCGGACATGCTGCACCTCGGCATGATGCCGAACCATCGTTCGTGGTATCAACTGATTCGTGGTTTGCGCTACGTCGTCATCGACGAGGCGCACGTCTACCGGGGCGTCTTCGGTTCTCACGTCGCCAACGTCATCCGGCGTCTGCGTCGGCTGTGTCGGCGCTTTGGCAGCAATCCCCAGTTCATCCTGTGCTCGGCCACTATCGCCAACCCCGGCGAGCACGCCGAAAAATTGACAGGGCTGCCCTTCCACGTCGTCGATGAGGACGGCGCGCCCTACGGCGGTAAGGACTTCCTGTTCTGGAACCCGCCGATGATAGACCTTGCGAAGGGCAGCCGGCGCAGCACGAACAGCGAGACCGCCCAGATTTTCGCCGAGCTTCTGCGCCGTCGCGTGCGCACGCTGGCATTCGTGCGCAGCCGCAGGCTAGCCGAGCTTCTGTACGTCTACGTCCGCGATGAACTGATACTGACCGACCCCACCGCCGCCAAGAGGGTGGCCCCATACCGCGCGAGCTATCTGCCGGAGGACAGGCGGCGCATAGAGCGCGAGCTGTTCGAGGGGCGTCTGCTTGGACTGGCGACCACGAACGCGATGGAGCTTGGCATAAACATCGGAGACCTCGATGCTACGCTGATGAACGGCTACCCCGGAAGCATCGCCAGCACGTGGCAGCAGGCCGGACGTAGCGGACGCAGAGGCGAACGCTCGCTCAGCGTACTAATCGCGCTGGAAAACCCGCTCGACCAGTACCTCATGAGACACCCGGAGTCGTTCTTCGGCAAGTCCCACGAAAGCGCGCGAATATCTCCGAACAACCCCTACGTCTTGAAGCCTCATCTGCTGTGCGCCGCCTACGAAGCGCCCCTCGTCATGGACGACACGGAGTTCTTCGGCCCCGACCTGCTCTGGTACGCTGACGAACTTGAGAACGAAGGCTTTCTTCACACACGGTCAGACCGATGGCACCTTGAGCCTGATGTTGACTATCCCGCTCAGAGCGTCAACATCCGATCAACGTCGGCGCACTTCTACACCCTCGTTGAGGAGGATAGTGGCGTCATACTAGAAACGGTGGATGAGATGTCCGCCTTTATGCAACTGCATCCCGGAGGAATCTACCTGCACCAGGGCGAGCAATATCTGATAAGAGATTTAGACCTGGACTCGCACACAGCCTACGCGGTCAAGACCGACGTGCCGTACTACACCGAGGTGCGCGACTACACCGAGACCAGAGTCCTGAACATATTCAAGCAGAAAATGTCGGGCAGGACGACCGTTTATCTTGGCGAGGTAAACGTGTCCACCACCGTCCTAGGCTTTAAGCGCAAGGCCCACATGAGCGAGGAGACGCTGGGCGAGGAGTACGTTGATCTCCCGACGCAGAGCTACGACACCATCGCCGTCTGGTTCGACCTGCCCAAGTCCACGCTGGACTTCATACTCGACAACCGCCTCGACCTCGCGGGAGGGCTGCACGCCACCGAGCACGCGGCTATAGGTGTGCTGCCCCTGTTCGCGCTGTGCGACCGCAACGACATCGGCGGTATATCGACGCCGCTTCATCCCGACACTGGCAGGCCACAGGTGTTCATCCATGACGGCCATCCCGGAGGCGTCGGCATCGCAGAGCATGGCTACGAAATAATCGAGGACTTATGGAGGGCCACGCTTGAGGTAATCTCGGAGTGTCCTTGCGAGGCCGGTTGCCCCGGATGCATCCAGTCACCCAAGTGCGGCAACAACAACCAGCCGCTGGACAAAGAGGTCGCAAAGCTGGTGTTGCGCGAGTTGCTCGGAGAGCCAGGCAACGCAGAATCGTAGGGGCGTCCTTCCTCGGAAGGATTGAACGCCTCTACGCACGATATTTTAGAGTGGAGTGAGTGACATGAACGCACGCGAGCAGGCGGCCCGTGACCAGGGGCGCATCCAACTGTTCCTGGATTCAGGAGAGGTGGCTCTCCTGTTGGCATCCTTAGCCTTGCTGAAGTCCGAACTATCGATAGCCGACGAGCAGCTTCCCAGCCTGAAGATTGTCGAGGCGCGGATGAGGATTCCTCAAGGTCTGTTCAGCAGCCTCGACCCGATCATCGACAGCATATCGAACGGCCTTATGGAGCAGAGCGTCGCCGACTTCGAGGAACGAGGCGATGCGGAAGGCAGCGAGCGTTTTCACCAGACCATCCACGAACGCTGGGAGTGGCACAGGGAATTAATCGAGCTTATGCAGCTTGTCTTGATGGCAGCGTACAGCGGTGAGTCATAGGGGTCGGACACTTCGTCAGTATGAAGCAGTAGGGAAAGTCAGAGAGTACGCGAGAAATTGCAGGCTCATCGTTTGAGGTGAGCTTCCAACATATCGAGAGCTTCAGGCAGAAGCGCAAAGGAGAGGTTGCGCTTGAAACGATGAACCGGGGTCGCCCTGGTGAGAGCGATGCTCTGTTCAAAATGCCAAGGCGGAATGCCAGCCTTTCCTATAAAGCGGGCAGCATAAGCGTTCTGCACGATTGCTGAAAACGCTTCCATCATGGGAAGAGTCTCGATTTGATGCGCCTCTCCCTGGTCGAGGATGTAGAGGCCATTTAGCGGTTTAGGGGACTGCTCAGAAACGACTGTGACATGCTGTGCCCGTTTCTCTAACTCGGAATGGAGAAGGGACATACAACTGGGGTTCATTTCGAACGCCGCGACAGAGTCAGGCCAGAGCTTTATCTGGGGAATCCCCGGCAGCACAAGAGGCGACTCTGGATTCGTCATGTCAATGGCAACGATGTCGTCTGCAATCAGGTCGTATCCGCGCTGGTGAAGGCCCGCAGCCGTCGTGGACTTGCCCTGTCCTTTCAATCCGACGATAGCAACAGCGTTTCCATCTATCTCGATGGCGCTACCGCGGAGCACCAGCAGACCCCGTTGATGAAGCAGCACGCCCATGACAGGCCCCAGAAGGAACTGGCGAAACCAGCTCGCCTCCAGGTCTCCAGCCGTCTGAAATACGATCTCCCGTCCGCCGCGCACCACGAAGTCGGCAACGCCGCGCCAACTGAGGGATGCATCTTCGGGCGTCGCGTGAAAGTACCGATCGTCCTCGAATTCTTCATTCGACGGGGTTGGTAGCTCGCCCTCACGCACGACCACATCCGCCTTCCCCTCAGCCGGAGTAAGCTCAGGCAGGGGAAGACAGGAGTGAATTATCAGGCCATAACAGCGATAGGAGTGCACGTATTTATTCCTAACGCGCTACCATACGGCACTGTAGCGTAGTAGCAGCCCGTTAGGAAGGAGTGACGTGGAAGCCACCAATGCCTCCGACGAGGGGGCCGTCGAAATTACCTCCATGGGGACCTTTCGTGATCTCGTACAGAGAACCCAAGGCCTTCAATTCGGGCGGTGCGTACGCAATTTTCCCTGCTTTCCGATCGTCTCTTTTTGCCTCGCTAGCCATAAAATACCTCCTCATGGCTCAATGATAGACAGAGGCTGAAACCCTGATGTCACAGTCTCAACTATACCACAATCGCTCGCAGCGTGGCTTTTCGTATACGAATTCCTGTCCTTTTCTAGCTCTAGCCATCGGGTCAGTATCACCGCGTACCAGATAGCTAGGCTACTATCCTGATCTCCCTGACGCTGACTTTGCTCTTGATCCTGAAGTATCTGACGATACCCCTGCTGTAAAGCCTTCACGTCCACGTAAGAGGCCGCTATGGGCAACCTGTCGTAAACCAGGGAGTCCATCTCTTCGCGTCCCAGGACGAACAAACTGCGATAGAATGCCTGGCCCAGGTAGGTCTTGCCGTACCGCTTGCGAATCTTTTCGGGCAGATACTCGCGCATGCCACGGCGTGCGATCACCCGCGTCCACCCTTTATGATACTTCTGGGTAACTGGAACAGCCAGACAGAACTCCATCAGACGGCGGTCGGTGAAGGGAAGGTGTGGTGTCATACCAAAGGCCGCTGCCGCTTTGTTAATTATTTCCAACGCTCCGGGAAACATGCCCGACGTGAGTTCCTCAAAGTGTTCTTGTCGTGCCGAGTATGGCGTCCTTGGAGCTTCTGCCTTGTATTCCCGAGCTCGCTCCATCCAGCCTGTGTGACGGGTGAATTCCCTGTTAATGAATCGGCTGTTGGCATAGGCAGGCAGTTCTCGTCTCGTCAGCGTGCCCCACGAGCGTTGCAGCGGCTCCATCACGAGCGGCGCGAGCACAAAATCTTGAAATAGCTGTTTGAGGTGTTTCTTGCGGCCCCCCAACATGCTGGCCGTTGTGTACATCTCGCGCGCCAGCTTTAGCCAGTGGCCCGTCGCGGCAAGCTCCGTGATGTAGCGGTTGCCGTGAGAGACTACGTTATCACCAAGGAACCCATCCAGCACCACACGCACTCCCTGGGCCTGCACCGCGCTGTAAAGCTCCCAGTACAGGAACAAGTTAGGTGTGAAGAACGGCTCATCCACATGCCAGAGCATTTTGTCCATGTTATTTAATGGATGCACCTGGTCGCCGTGGATATAGTGGGGTGTCATGCCTCCCTGCTCAAGCACCGCCTCGATGTAAGGGCGCTCGTCGCACTGGGGCAGTTCATCGAAGATAAGAGAGAACGTGTCCAGGGAGTATTCCGCTTTCCCCGCCTTGAGCGCACGAGCCACACTCGTTACAGAGGAAGAGTCCAGGCCGCCGCTGAGGAATGAGCCAAGGGGAGACGCGTTGCGAATACGGCTGCGTACAGACTCTGTGAAAAGCTCCCGATAGGCCTCGGCATAATCATCGTCCGAGGAGTAGCGAACCTCTCGATTCGGGTCCAACGCCCAGTATCGTCGCAGTTGTGCGCCGTCCAGGGTGACCGTCAGGGTGTGGGCCGGCGGCAGGCGCAGGATGCCCTCGTAGAACGTGGACTCCTTGTCCTCCATCATATGCATCAGGTAGTCCGCAATCCTGGTCTCGTTCAGGCGACGGGACACCCAAGGCAGCGCGAACAGGCCCTTGATTTCGGAGGCGACCGCAAAAGCGCCTCCAGAGCGGACGTAATAGAATGGCTTGAGTCCCAGGTGATCTCTGGCGCAGAAGAGACGCTTGCTGCGCCCATCCCACAAGGCGAAGGCAAAGTCGCCAAGCAGGTGTTCGACGCAACGTTCGCCCCAACGCTCGTAAGCGCCCAGGATGAGCGCGCTGTCCGACACCTCCGTGGCAGGACGCCCGCGCCACCCTAGCTTGCCAATGAGTTCGTCTCTGTTGTCGATGCGGGCGTCGGCGACCAGGGCCAACTGATTGTCATCGCTAACAAGAGGCTGACGCTCGCACAGAGGCTCAGCCGTCGTGCGCATCATGCAATGCCCTAGTCCCACGCATCCATCAGTCCAAACGGCACTCTCATCCGGGCCTCGGTGGGCCAGGACTTGCGTCATGCGTCCCAGGTCCTGGCGCTGCGCCGACCCGCCGTCAAAGTTATATAATCCAGCGATTCCGCTCATATCAGAGTCATGCTACCTAAGATATATTAATTAGAGCGTCTAACAAAACCATTATTGGAACAGAAAGCGAGAGCAGATGATGGCACAACCTATGGCCAAGAAAGCCTCATGTATGTCTGCCCTGCGCTCATATCGAACCCGTAAGCGTCGGAACTGATGAAGCCAACTCAGGCTTCTCTCAACCACCCATCTATGCACACCCAACCCGCTGCCATGCGGCTCACCTCGCTTGGCCAGCAGCGGCCAGATATGTCGCTTCTTCAACTCCTTGCGAACAGGCTCAGAGTCATACCCTCTGTCTCCCTGCGCCTGAAGAGGACGCTTGCGAGGCCTGCCTCGCTTGCCCTTGACAGCAGGTATGGCATCCACCAACTCAAGGGCTTGGGTGACATCGTGAGCGTTCGCGCCAGTCAACCTGACCGCCAGTGGAATGCCCTGGGCATCGGTTATGATATGATGCTTGCTACCCGCCTTCGCCTTGTCCGTGGGGTTGGGGCCTGTTTTCTGCCCCCAAAAACTGCTCGCACTGAAGCACTGTCCAGCACTGCGCGAGTCCAGTCTATGCGCTCAGCTGCTTGCAGGCGCTCAAGGCATACCAAGTGGATGCGCTCCCAGACTCCCGACTGGTGCCAATCTCTGAGGCGCCTCCAGCAGGTCATCCCACTGCCACAGTCCATCTCCTTGGGTAGGTCTTCCCAGCCAATGCCTGTCTTTAGCACGAACAGTATCCCACTTAGGACCTGTCTGTCAGGTATCCTGGGCCTTCCTCCTTTCGGCTTCGGTGGTTGTGGCGGCAGTAAGGGTTGCACCAGTTCCCAGAATTCATCGCTTACAAGGGGCTTAGACATTAGGTCATCCTCCTCCAGAGAATGTCCAGATTCTAACCCCTTTTATTAGGTTTTGTTAGACGCTCTTAGTCGCCAAACAACGAATCTGAGGTTGTTATGTTAACATAACTCGTTAAAATACGCAAGTTCGGTTGCTTTCGGTTGATCACATTGCCGCTTTAGGAGAGGGTTTGTCGTTCGCTTCAATCAGTTGACAAACTTGACATATGAAGTATGATTACCTGACCGGAGTGAGGAATCCCATTGAGTAGCTTCTATAATAAGGAGGGGACATATGCGAAGAACATTTTTGATAAGCGCATTGACGGCTATCGTTGTGATGGCAATCGCGGTATTAGCGTTGCCGCGCCTGGAAACGGTAATCGCGGGGCCTGATTCGCCAGAGGCAGCTACAGCCAGTAATGCCGCGACGATAGCGATGGTGGTGGAAAAGGCCAAGAAAGCGGCTGCCTTCGCCGCAGAGTATCCTAGGGAACCTCTGAACAACTCGGCGCAAGCGTGGATGGGCAGAGTGGTTCCGTTCTTTGGAGATGTTCAGGCATCTTTGTGACGTTCCAGGTCGTGGTTGAGGCGTTCAGACCGTGTCTGTTGTGGCCTCGAAGCGGCTTTTCGGAGCCATCGCGGCTCCCCGGCCGTGATTTGCTCACTGCGCCCCTCTCATGCCGCCAGACGGCGCTCTGCCGTCATCAAGTTGGCCAGCCCCAGTAGCAATGCCAGCCGTTGCGCGTTCTTAGCCAACCCTCGGTAGCGCACCTTGGCGTAGCCAAAGCGCCGCTTCACGTACAGGAACGGATGCTCCACTTTCGCTCTGACCGACGCTTTGCGCTTCTCCGCCAACGCCTCGTGGCTGCCAGGCTCCAGGTGCCGTCGCCGGCCGGGCCTCATCGCCACTCGCCACTCCACATCCAACTCTCGATTCTCCAACCGCTTGTCCACTCCCTGATACCCCGCATCCCCCCACACTCGTTTCTCTCCACCGTGCAGCAATCGGTGCGCTTCTGTCACATCATGCACGTTAGCTGGCGTCGTAGTCATGCTGTGTACCACTCCCGTCTCAGCGTCAGCGCCTACGTGTACTTTCATCCCGAAGCGCCACTCGTTCCCCTTCTTCGTCTGGTGCATCTCAGGGTCTCGCTCACCCGCACGATTCTTCGTCGATGACGGCGCCTCTATGATGCTCGCGTCCACGATCGTCCCCTCCCGAAGCCGCAGTCCCTGGGACTCCAGATGACGGTTTATCTCCTCGAACAGACTCTGCCCCAACTCATGCTCTTCCAGCAGATGGCGGAAGTTCAGAATCGTCGTCTCGTCCGGCAGCGGGCCCGACAGCTTCAACCCTACGAACCGTCTCACCGACTCGACCTCGTAGAGCATGTCCTCCATACCAGGATCGCTCAAGTTGTAGAACAACTGCACGCAGTGTATCCGCACCATCGCCGACAACTCATATGGTCGACGGCCTCGGCCCGCCTTGGGATAGAACGGACGGATGCGCTCTTCCATCTGTTCCCACGGGATCAGAGCATCCATGCGCTCCAGGAATATCTCCCGGCGGGTCTTGCGCTTCTTGCTCTCGTATTCCAAGTCCGCAAATGTTGGCTGGTCCATCAATTATCTCCCCGAACACAGTGCTATTCTCTATGCTACTATGCCCAGACTTGTTCAGAGTATCCCTAGATTATTCAGATCTGCAAATAACACTGTCACAAGTGCGGCAAGCGTCCCGCCAGCAGCAAGCGCTCAGAGGGCGGAAGGCTCCTCGGATCCAAGTGCTTGCTGCTCTGCCTGGAGCGGCTTCAACGTACAGGGCCTTGTGATGACTCCTGACAGGGCAGGAACTCCATGCTTTAACTGCGTGCCGGGCGCAGATATTAACAATGTGAGCTTTGCATTCCCCTGGGGCGAGGCGTGGATTGGCTACTTGTTCGAAACCAATTACACAATGCATATGAAGACCAGACCTGGGACTTGTACTGGACACTACGGTTGGTGGAGCATACCAGTCAATAATTGGATTGCATTTGGTTCTACAAATCCTTTCGCCTGCGGTAATGGAGTTACACTCTTCACGTTCCCCGGCCCAGGTGGTGGGGTTCCTGGTCCTGCAGGAGAGGCAATCGCAGTGGCGATTGTCCAACACAGCGATGGCACAACTGTGGTCGACTATGAGCAGTTTACAATTATTCCTGGGCCATAAGGCCTAGCTTACTCGTCCGCAATCGTTGGCCGTCTGCTCTCCTTCCAAAGGATATGAGCAGGCGGTCATTTTCGTTTACGTCAAGCCATTGCCGTTGCCTGAATACTTCACGTGGGAAAGCCACGCAGTCCCCGGCCCACACGAAGACGAGCGCGTGGAACAGGGCTTGAGAGATGCAGATTAACGCCTGGTTTACGAATCTCTCTGAAGGTGATCCTTTGTTGCGCACCATATTTTGGTATGCTAGAATGGCCTCGGCGGTCGTATAGCTGTTCCCATGGAAATATGCCACTCTCGTGGGCCTTGGTGATCAGATGTCGCCTAGCACAAACCAATCATAAGGAGATCACTAATGGTTTATGAAGATAGAAGCCTGGCTTGCGTAGAGTGCGGAAGCCCTTTCGTCTTTAGCGCGGACGACCAGCAATATCACTCGGAAAAAGGCTACACCAACGAGCCGAAGCGATGCCCCTCTTGCAGGCAGGCGCGGCGCGCAGAACGTGGCGGCGGCGGCGGCGGTGGCTTTGGCAGCGGAATGCCCCGCGAAATGCATGCGATTGTATGCGCTCAGTGCGGCGCGGATGCCGAGGTACCCTTCCGACCCAGGGGTGACCACCCTGTTTACTGCAACGACTGCTACAGGCAGAACCGCGACAGTCAAAGGAGCGACTCATTCCGATAGTTTTCTTCGCATAGCACACCGCTAACCCAAACACGGGTTGGATTTCAGGCAAATCAGAATTTGTCTATTATTCTATAACGCGCATTTAGCCCGTCCTTCCGCGGAAGGACGGGCTTTTCATATCTAAGGCATGACGATTATCGCTTTCGACCAATTCCCCCTACCCTGAGCTTTCAGACGGTGTTATACTTGCTTGGGTAATTCTGTATGTGCGTACCAACAGTCGTAATGTTTTACTGGAAGTAGATCGTTGCATCCAGGTTGATTTGCGCATGACTGTTGACCATCTGAACGAAGGCAGGTAATGTGCCTATTGGTATAAAGCGAAGAGTCCGAGGCTAAAGGAGTCCAATGGCGAAAAAAGAAGCAATCGAGGTAGAAGGTACGGTAACGGAAGCATTGCCGAACGCGAACTTCAGGGTCGAGTTGGCGAATGAACACAGGGTTCTGGCGTATGCGTCAGGCAGAATGCGTCGTTTCTTCATACGCATCTTGCCAGGTGACCGCGTTCTGGTGGAGCTTTCACCATATGATCTTTCTCGAGGCAGAATCACATATCGCTTCAAATAGGACGCCCCTTCGAGAGTCCTGTCAGTTAGAAAGCCGTAATAATCGGGATAGAGGCTTTGCGAAATCGCCCTCGCCCGCTTGCTGTTGAGGGCTTGGGGCTAGTGCCTGACCCGCTTTCATGCGGTATAGCAGTGCTTTAACTGATCGCTCATTTACTTCGTGCAGCACAATGCGAAGGTGTCTGACGTGTGATACCTTCTTCGGATGAATCAGGGTGTAGACCGGACTCGATTTCGCTTGATGCCATAGTTAATCATGCAACCTACAGCAGGTGGCAACTTTGCGAGATACTGTTCATATCCACTCTCATAGTTTCATTAGAATATAGGCCAAAAAGCCTGTTTAATTCTAAGATTTTGGTTACTATTAGCCTAGCCAGTATCGTTCCGTTGTCTCAAACTAAAGAAAATGTTCTAGCTGAGATTATGATGACTGTCCAATGACTTCCATGTTAGAGGTGGACAGGCACTGGTTTCACGTTTGGTGGGGTGGAGATCGTTATGAATAGACAAGTGGAAAGCGAAAATGCAGACTACTCGCCTTGGAGCGCAACGGATCGCACGCCATATGGGCAGCGTTACCCAGAAAAGGAGGGCGCTTCTAGGGGCGATGGTCTCCCTTCTATGGTAGGACGTGAAGTTCAGCAAGAGGATGACGAAGATGAGGAGGGGGGCCTTAACCGCAAATCTGTGCCAGACATAAACCCCGCAGAGTTGATAGACGACCCTATGCGTATCTATCTGCAGGAGATCGGCAGGGTTGGTCTACTGAAAGCTGCTGACGAGCGCACACTGGCTTGTCGGATAGAGGAGGGCAAGCACATCAAGGCGTTGGAAGCCGAGCTTTCCGCATTAGACGGCAGGCCCGCGGAAGCCCAGATGTGCATGGTCACGCTCCTAAATCGTGTCTGCGATGCCGAACCTCTTGTAGATGTTATCGGCAGGTATGTGGGATTAGATGGCAAGGCAACTCTTTCCACGGTTATCTCCGACTCAAGTATGCGCGGCGCCCTTGATGGAGAGCTGACGGAGGAAATGCTGAACTTCGCTTCAGATGTCCTCAACGTAGAGCCGGAGCAGGTGAAACCTGAAATTCAATTGCTATCGCTCAACAGCCGCCTGCTTGCTAAAGAGGCCATCGCGGTTTTTGATGACTCGCTAACCCTTGGTGAGTTGAAGGCCGAGACGAAGCGTTCCACGTTCTGCGAGGAAATGGAACCCTACGAACCTGTCCTTCGTATCTACCTGAACCGCGTTCTGAATGATGGCGAGCGCGCTCAGCGGCGTCTGGCGGAAGCCAATCTTCGTCTGGTAGTGAGCGTTGCCAAAAGATACATTGGCACAGGGATGTCCCTTCTGGACCTTATCCAGGAAGGCAATATCGGACTCATTCGTGCAGTCGAGAAATTCGACTACCGCAGAGGCTACAAGTTTAGTACCTACGCTCACTGGTGGATTCGCCAGGCCATAACCAGAGCCATCGCAGACCAGGCTCGCACCATCCGAATTCCAGTCCATATGATGGAGAACATCAACAAGCTTCTAAGGGTGAGCCGACGGTTGGTGCGCGAGTATGGGCGCGAGCCTACCAGCGAGGAAATCGGCGTTGGCATGGAGACTTCTCAAGACAAGGTGCAGGAGATTCTTAAAATCGCCCAGTTCCCTGTATCCCTGGAAACCCCGGTTGGTGAAGAGGGAGACAGCCATCTGGGAGACCTGCTCGAAGACAGAACTGCGCTGGCTCCTCCTGAAGCTGCCTCTAACCAGCTACTCAAGGAGCAAATAGACGACGTTCTCTATACTCTCAACGAGCGCGAGGCGAGGGTTTTGCAGCTACGCTTTGGCCTCGAAGACGGGCGAAGTCGTACCCTGGAGGAGGTAGGCCAGGAGTTCGGTGTCACCCGCGAGCGCATTCGGCAAATAGAAGCAAAGGCACTCAGAAAGTTGCGCCATCCCAGCCGCTCCAAGAAGCTGCGCGACTTTCTGGAAGAATAAGACAAAAGCCTTAAACGGATTTTTTATCGGGTATGTGACATCTCCAAGAGGCGTGCTTCTTGGAGATGTCTGCCCAAACTACTAAGCGACCACGCATGGGGATGGGTTTTGCTCCATGTGTGCGTTCCAGAATAGCAGGGCCTTGAGAATCGAATCAGGCCCGCTATAATCTAATTGTCTGTATGAAGATACGGACGTAAGCCACCCTGCGCCAGTTCTTCATGTCGTCTGTCCTTTCGTGGAAAGACGGCTGGCAATCCACATCAACGATTCAGAGGTAAACTTAATGCCAATCCCTGCTCGTAATGTTTGTGCGGAATTCGGCCTCCCATTCGGAGGTGTTTTTTTGTTTGGCACAATCGCATGACGACTGTAATAAAAGATTTCAAAGCTGTCGACCAACTTCCACCAGGAAGCGAGTATGCAGAGCTGAAGAGGCTAATCAAACAGCAAGGACTGATGAAAAAGCAGCCCTTATACTACACATTCAAAATCACCCTGACTCTGTCTATGCTGGGTTTGAGTATAGCCCTCGTCGCATTCATAGACACCCTCTGGCTGCAACTGCTGAATGCCGTGTTCATGGGCTTTATCTTCACTCAAATGGGCTTCATGGGCCACGACGCGGGCCATCGCCAGATATTCTTCTCTACCCGGAAAAACGACATCGTCGGCCTCACTGTCAATTTACTGCTCGGTGTAAGCCGGAGCTGGTGGGTCAATCAGCACAACGAGCATCATAACAACCCAAACGACCTTGAGCTTGATCCTCACATCGACATTCCCATCATGGTCTTTTCCGAAGAACAGGCGCGAAACCTGAAAGGGCGGATTAAGAGGTTTCTTATTCGATACCAGGCTTTCTACTTTATGCCAATACTTCTCGGCGAAGGCATCGGCATGAGGGTTATCGGAGTGCAGTATATGATCACGCGGAAAATCAGGTTTCCCGTTGCGGAGCCAGTGCTAATGGCTCTCCACTTCCTCCTGTACTTCGGGATGCTGTTCTACTTCCTCAGCGCCTGGCACGCCTTTATGTTCTTCATGGTTCATCAGATGGTTTTCGGGCTGTACATGGGTTCGATATTCGCGCCCAACCACAAAGGTATGCCCCTTGTGACAAAGGACAGCGGGCTTGATTTCCTCAGACGGCAGGTTATCACTGCTCGTAACATGAAGGCCCATCCAGTAACCGATTTCATGTACGGCGGCCTCAACTATCAGATAGAGCATCATTTGTTCCCGACCATACCTCGAAACAAGCTGAAAGAGGCGCAGATAATCATTAAGACCTTCTGCAATGAGCATTCGATCTCATACTACGAGGTAGGCGCGTTTCGCTCGCAGTGGGAAATTCTAAGCTCCCTGCACAAGTTCAGCGCGCCATTACGGAAGAAAACAGCCTAGCCATACATCGATGGCTGTCAGCTTGCTAGGGACACCTTTGTCCCTGGCGTCGTCATCCTCATACTGTAGACCGATGTGCGAGCAGTGAAGAACATCGTTCGGTTGTCTGGCCCACCCCAGGCGCAGTTGGCGGGAATCTCGGGCAGACGGATTATGCCCAGGTGCTTGCCCGATGAGTCGAAGACCCAACAGCCGCCTCCACCAGTACAGTAAACTCTGCCCTCCACATCCACCTTCATGCCATCTGGCACGCCGTCAGTCTCGTTCGACGACATATCGGCGAACACACGTCGATTGCTAACTGAGCCGTCCGGCATGACATCGTAAGCCTCGATATGCGTCGAGTGGCGCGTGTTGGCTATGTAAAGGATGCTTTCATCCGGCGAGAACGCGAGGCCGTTGGGATACTCGAACTCGGTGATGACCGGAGCCGACGTTCCATCGGGCGCAATGCGATAAATTCCGGCAAAGTCAAGCTCTCGCTCGGCGGCATCAATTCGCATACCGGGGTCGGTGAAGTAGAGGCTGCCGTCGCTGCGGCCCACAACGTCGTTGGGGCGATTCAAGCGTTTGCCCTCCCATCGCTCGACGAGCGGCGTAACCGTGCCGTCAGCCTCCATCCGCGTGACACGGCGCCCGTCTCCCTCGCACATGATAAGCCGACCCTGAAGGTCAAAAGTAAGGCCGTTGGAGCCTCCGCTGTTCTCCCGCACGACCTCCGGCTCACCGCCCGGGGTCATCTTGAATATAAGGCTGCGCCTGATGTCCACGAACATCAGGTAGCCGTCCGGGTGCCACAACGGGCCTTCGGTGAACACCATGCCGGTAGCCAGTCGCTGCGCTTCGTTCGATTCCACGATGCCGATCAGGTCGTCTGTCATGATAGCCTCCTTGTCGGTGTCGATTCAATTATCCCTTGCGGGTGTACTTGACGATTCGCCTGCCTGTGCTGCCCTCGCCGGATGTCGGCTGCACGAAGTAGATGCTGCCCTCGGAGTCGCCCGCCACGCCGTGGCAAGACCTGTACGACTCCGCGCCCCAGCGTGCCAACGGCTCGCCGTCAAGCGTCAGGATGCTGAAAAGGCCGCCGTTGTGCTCAGGCACGTAAACAACGTCGTCCTTGTCTATCCACAGGACCGCCGGGCCGATGAGTTTCGTGTCCCATGCCGTGATGAACTCGCCGTCCTGAGTGAATGCCTGCACGCGGTCGTTCTCGCGGTCGGCAACGAGGACGCGGCCCCGGCTGTCGACCAAGACTCCGTGAGGCAGCATGAACTCTCCCGGCCCGCTTCCGGGGTCGCCCCAGGAGAGCAAATGCTTTCCGTCCGAGGAGAACTTGTGGACGCGGCAGTTGGCATAGCCGTCTGCCACGAAGATGTCTCCCGACGGCGCGACGGCGACGCCAGCAGGCAGGTTGAAAGGCTCGCCCCCGTGCGTCACCTGCTCATGCAGAGAGCCGAACTGCGAATTGTCCGCGCCCGTGTCCGAGCGATAACCTTGCGTGCCTATCGTCATAAGCAGCTTGCCTTCGGTCGTGAACTTCATGATCTGGCCGTCGTTTCTCTCGACAATCCAGACGTTGTCCTGTGGGTCAACGTATATCGCGTGAGGAAACGGAAACAGACCTTCGCCCCAGGAATTCAGAAAATTACCGTCGCGGTCGAACACGATAATCCGATGCTCGCCCCGGTTGAAGCCGTAAACCCTGTCTTGCGAGTCTACGGCGACCGCCGCCATAGGAGCGGCCCAGCCTTCAGGGACTTTTGCCCAGCTTTCATTGACCTCGTAGGTATGAGTGCCACTGCCGACAGTTGTAGCCATAACACGCTCCTCCTGTAGATGTCCTTCTAATCTGATTACTTTACCACGAACGAAAAGTGATACAATCCCCCCGATAGTCGACTTTGGTATTCTATATCGAAATCACAGGGGGAAGCAGATGCTCGAACGATTCAAGGTTCCGCAGGAAGACATAGTCAATGTGCCAGAGGATTCTCTGCGCGAGACGGTGACCTCCATATTCGAGAAGATGGGAGTGTCTCCCGAAGATGCCGCCGAAGGGGCCAACACCCTGGTGATGACCGACCTGCGCGGCGTCGAGACTCACGGCGTTTCCAACATGCTTCGCCAATATGTGCAGCAATATAACACGGGCGCGCTAAACCCTAGACCCAACTGGCGCATTATCCGAGAGTCGCCCGCTACGGCAACGATAGACGCCGACAAAGGGCTGGGTGTGATTCTGGGGCCAATGGCTATGCGTCTGGCTATAGAAAAGGCCCGCGTCGTCGGCATGGGAGTAGTGTCGATGCACAACGCGGGCCACTCCGGTGGCATCGGTCATCACGCGATGCTGGCGACGAAAGAGGACATGGTTGGCATGTGCATGACGGCAGGCGGTACGATGGTAGTGCCAACGTTTGGGGCAGAAGGTCGCCTGGGCACGAATCCGATAGCCATCGCTGCCCCGGCCAGGAACGAGCCGCCGCTTCTGTATGATGCGGCCACCTCCGCGATTGCGGGCAACAAGCAGAGGCTGGCCCTCAGAGTCGGCGCAGACCTGCTGCCAGGCTGGATTGCGGACACCGACGGCACACCTATCATGGAAGAGACCCCCGTCCGAGAGCGGGGCCAGTATTTCCATCTTCCACTAGGCGGCACCAGGGAGCAGGGGTCTCACAAGGGGTACGGTTTCGCATTGATGCCCGAAGTGCTTGCGACACTGCTTTCAGGCATGGCCCCTACGATGGTCGACCCCTCTACTGGCAGCTCGAAGCACTACTTCTCCGCCTACGACATCGCGGCCTTTACCGACGTAGACCAGTTCAAAGACAACATGGACAAGATGCTTCGCACGCTGAGAGACACCAAGCCTGCCGCAGGCCATGACAGGGTGCTGTATCCCGGGCTTTCCGAGTACGAGGAGGAGCAGGACAGGCGAGCCAACGGCATCCCTCTGCACAAAGAGGTCATCGAGTGGTTCGAGGACATCACCAGCGAGCTTTCCATTCCCCGCCTGAAGACAATGTGAGGGCCATGCCTCAAAGATTGTCGGACTGCCTAGCCTTATGACTGTTATCAATACCTCTCAGGAGAGCGAATTTTGATCTATCCAATCCCAAGCTTCTTTAGGTAGTAATCCCTGGTAGTTACGCCTTGCCTCAATCACCAAAAGACTGTCTTTATCGCCGAAATGAGGCGTGAGCCGCGCGGCTAATTGGTCCACGGATTCAAGTGTAGAAATTAACCAGGTTGAATCAAGATAGTGCCACCATCCCCGCGAATTCTGAAGCTCGTCTATAAGCCCTTTGTATTCACGTCGGCGACGCCTCAAATCATATGACACTACATAGACCATGTATCGGCCTTATGCCTCCACCGTAACTTTGGTCTGTGCGTCTATTTCTTCACGCGAACGTGCCTTCCCGTTAGCTCCGAATGACTCTTGGAAATACGAGAATGATTCTAAGAGCGTCTAACAAAACCATTATTGGAACAGAAAGCGAGAGCAGATGATGGCACAACCTATGGCCAAGAAAGCCTCATGTATGTCTGCCCTGCGCTCATATCGAACCCGTAAGCGTCGGAACTGATGAAGCCAACTCAGGCTTCTCTCAACCACCCATCTATGCACACCCAACCCGCTGCCATGCGGCTCACCTCGCTTGGCCAGCAGCGGCCAGATATGTCGCTTCTTCAACTCCTTGCGAACAGGCTCAGAGTCATACCCTCTGTCTCCCTGCGCCTGAAGAGGACGCTTGCGAGGCCTGCCTCGCTTGCCCTTGACAGCAGGTATGGCATCCACCAACTCAAGGGCTTGGGTGACATCGTGAGCGTTCGCGCCAGTCAACCTGACCGCCAGTGGAATGCCCTGGGCATCGGTTATGATATGATGCTTGCTACCCGCCTTCGCCTTGTCCGTGGGGTTGGGGCCTGTTTTCTGCCCCCAAAAACTGCTCGCACTGAAGCACTGTCCAGCACTGCGCGAGTCCAGTCTATGCGCTCAGCTGCTTGCAGGCGCTCAAGGCATACCAAGTGGATGCGCTCCCAGACTCCCGACTGGTGCCAATCTCTGAGGCGCCTCCAGCAGGTCATCCCACTGCCACAGTCCATCTCCTTGGGTAGGTCTTCCCAGCCAATGCCTGTCTTTAGCACGAACAGTATCCCACTTAGGACCTGTCTGTCAGGTATCCTGGGCCTTCCTCCTTTCGGCTTCGGTGGTTGTGGCGGCAGTAAAGGTTGCACCAGTTCCCAGAATTCATCGCTTACAAGGGGCTTAGACATTAGGTCATCCTCCTCCAGAGAATGTCCAGATTCTAACCCCTTTTATTAGGTTTTGTTAGACGCTCTAAATCATTCGCCCAGTAATTTTCAATTTCTGTGTCAACTTCTCCAACCAGAGTACCTTGATACTCAATTGGAATCTCTTCACCAAGTTCTTCAGCTGATTCCGAACACAGTATTATCGCCTCAGTCACCATATCTAAGGCCTCTTTTACCGAGTCACCTTCAGACACACAGTCTGGGAACGCCGGTACCACCGCCGTATATCCACCATCAGGGTCTGCTAGTAGAACTACTGTATACCTCATAGAAACCTCCCATCTTTAAAGAAGCCGCCGTAATTGCTCTTCAGTAATGCCTGCTTTCTTTATTATGTTGTGTAAGGTTCCTTTTTTCAATGTTCGCCCACTATGCATCGGGATGGGAATTGATCCTGATCTATCTGGAAGGCGCATAATTACATGGCGCTTCTGCCTGTCCACATACCAGCCAAGTTGCTCTAAAGCACGAACGAATTCCCTGGCACGAACCTGCACATCACCCCTCTGGAGACTTTCCTTAGATACTATCAGCCTCAACTGCTGAAACCTTAATGGTTTCAGCAGTTGAGTTTAGCCATAAATTCACGTAGCGGTTTCGCGAGGCGCGGCGTACTGTAGCAGCGCCCTCTGCGAGGCGAGCCTGCGGCTCCTAGAGATTCCAGCTCGACAGTAGTTGCAGCCCCAGGCCCGTCACCAGCGTGCCCACTCCAAGAAGCAATACCATCTGCCTCGGCCAGAGCGCTGGCGTGGGCTGGGTAATATCATCGTGAATCAGCTTTCTGAGCCACCACCTTAGCGGACTCTGCCCCTGCTGCGCCACTCCGATGTACTCCAGAGCGAACAACGAGACGCCCATGATTTCGAGGATGATTCCAACCCTCGCGACCCATACCGCTTCAACGCTTCCTCGCAATGCTCCCACAAACAGCAACAGCCCTACGATCAGGGCGGCGGTGGCGAGGTTAAAGAATATCCCGAAAAGTCCGTTAACGATTCCTTTGCTCATCTGCGTTTCTCCCATATGCTTGGTTCAGCATAGCGAGCTTGCCTTTAGGGATGCTAGGTTTTGGATGATATAATTCCAGATTGTTTACCTATCCAACGACTCCTCACAGAACCTATTGCCTTGATAGCAGGAGTGAGGTACAGTATCAAGCACGCTGGATGAGCACGGCTTACATCCCTGCGCGGTCATCTAATTCGCTCTATATCATCTCCAAACCCTGAAACAACCGGGCACTCACACCTAAGAAGGAGCATGCTATGACCACCTCAGCTTTTGGCGCTAGCATCAAGCGACGCGAAGACCCTCGTCTAATCACAGGCAGGGGCAACTACGTCGATGACATGAAGCTGGTGGGAATGCTGCACATGACACTGGTGCGCAGTCCCCACGCTCACGCTGTAATCAAGAGCATTGACACCTCGAAGGCCAAGGCGCTGGAGGGAGTCGTCGCCGTCTATACAGGGGAAGACCTCAAGGATCAACTTGGATCGTTGATGGTCGGCTGGGTCGTGCCCGACTTGAAGGAGGTGCCTCATCCTCCGTTAGCGGTAGGCAAGGTTAGAGTCGTTGGAGACGCTGTAGCCGCCGTCATCGCAAGCGACCCTATCGCTGCCGCAGACGGCGCCGCGCTGGTAGACGTGGACTACGAGCTTCTTGACGCTATTGTGAACGCTGAACAGGCGACAAAAGATGGCGCTCCCCAGTTACACGATGACGCGCCCAACAACATCGCCTTCGAGTGGGAGGTCACCCCCGGAGACATAGAGGAGGCTGCTAGACAAGCCGATGTAGTCGTCAAGCAACGTATAGTCAACCAGCGTCTCATCCCCAACTCGATGGAGGGCAGGGCGGTGCTGGCCGACTACAACCCCGGCACGAACCAGCTAACTATCTGGACATCAACCCAGATTCCCCATCTAGTGCGACTGCTCATGGCCCTCGTAACGGGCCATCCTGAGCATCAGATTCGCATAATCGCGCCCGACGTTGGTGGCGCGTTCGGCAGCAAGCTCTACCTCTACGCCGAGGAGATCATCGGCGCAATAGTCGCCAAGCAGCTAGGTCGTCCCATCAAGTGGATCGAGCAACGCACCGAAAACTACCTGGCAACCACTCACGGACGCGACCACATCAGCGACGTGGCGATAATGGGCAACAGAGACGGAACCATCACTGGTATCCAGACGACGACATACGCCAACCTGGGCGCATATCTCTCGACATTCGCGCCACTGATTCCGACGTGGCTCTTTGGCCTGATGCTGAGCGGCCCATACGAGATACCCAACATCTCGTGCAAGGTGTACGGAGTGTTCACCAACACGACGCCTGTAGACGCCTATCGAGGTGCGGGACGCCCTGAAGCGACGTATCTAGTAGAGCGCATGGTAGATATGTTCGCCACAGAGATAGGCATGGACCCTGTAGAGGTGCGGCGCAAGAACTTCATCCCAGCCTTTGACAACGGTCATACCGTCTCCACTTCCGTAACCTATGACACCGGCGACTATGACAAGCCCCTCAACAGGGCGCTGGAGATGCTCGGCTATCAGCAATTGCGGCAGGAGCAAGAGCAGGCTCGCAGAGAGGGCCGCTACATTGGGATAGGTTTCTCTACTTATATAGAGATATGCGGCATGGCTCCGTCGGCTGTGGCACACTCCCTTGGAGCGCGGGCGGGGTTGTGGGAAAGCTCGCTCGTGCGGGTGCATCCGACAGGCAAGGTCACGGTGTACACAGGCTCTTCATCGCACGGCCAGGGGCACGACACGACCTTTTCCCAGCTTACCGCGTCCGGCCTTGGCATCCCTGTGGAGGACGTGGAGATTGTTCACGGCGACACCGACCAGGTTCCGTTCGGGACAGGCACTTTCGGCAGCAGAAGCGCGACTGTAGGCGGTGGCGCTATCAATATGTCGGTTGAGAAGATAAAGGCCAAAGCCAAGAAGCTGGCCGCCCACATGCTCGAAGCCTCAGAAGAGGACATCGTTTACGAGGATGGCAAGCTTTTCGTCCAGGGCGCGCCGGCGAACGCCAAGACATTCCAGGAGGTCGCGCTTGAGGCTTACTGGTTTGCGAGCCATCCCGAAGGCATCGAGCCGGGGCTGGAAGCGACAAGCGTCTTCGACGCCGGAAACTTCACCTGGCCCTTCGGAGCGCACATCGCCGTCGTCGAAATCGAACCCGATACGGGCGAAGTGAAGCTGCTGCGTTACATCGCGGTTGACGACGTAGGCAACGTCATCAACCCAATGATAGTCGATGGAATGGTGCATGGAGGCGTAGCCCAGGGCATCGCGCAGGCGTTGCAAGAAGAAGCCATCTACGACGAAAGCGGTCAGCTTCTCACAGGCAGCATGATGGACTACGCTGTGCCGAAAGCCGAAGACCTTCCTTTCTTCGAGCTAGACCGCACCGTGACGCCATCGACCTCCAACCCAATGGGAGTCAAGGGCGCGGGCGAGGCTGGCACAATCGCCGCCGCGCCAGCCATCATCAACGCAGTCGTGGACGCGCTGTCGCCCTTCGGCGTCAAGCACATCGACATGCCCGCCAAGCCAGAGAAGGTCTGGCGATTGATTCGAAACGCGAGAGGGTAGGAAGGCCGTTTTGCCGTGAGTGGCGTGCCACAAGACAACTCGACAAACGACCCCATCCTGGACATCCTCGAAAGGCTGGAATCGGAGAGCTACATCGCCGATCCAGCCATCGCAACGTCCATCTACATGGCGCAAGCACTGGAGCGTCCCTTGCTTATCGAGGGGCGCGCCGGTGTCGGCAAGACCGAGGTCGCCAGCGTGATGGCCCGGCTGCTGGACACAAACCTCATCCGCTTACAGTGCTACGAAGGGCTGGACGTTAACACCGCGCTGTACGAATGGAACTATCCCAAGCAGCTTCTGTGGATCAAGCTCAACGAGCAGAGCACGTCCTTACGCGGAAGTGTTGACGAGCAAGAGCAGGAGATTTTCAGCGAGCCTTTTCTGCTCCAACGTCCCTTGCTTGCCGCGCTGACTCAGACCGACAAGGCCCCCGTGCTTCTCATCGACGAGGTAGACCGCGCCGACGAGGAGTTCGAGGCTTTTCTGCTCGAAGTGCTGTCCGAATTCCAGGTCACGATACCGGAGATAGGCACGATCAAGGCCGAACATCGCCCTCTGGTCATCCTCACCTCCAACCGCTCCCGCGACTTGTCCGACGCGCTGCGGCGGCGATGCCTCTACCTGTGGATAGACTACCCGGACCTCGAAAAAGAGCTTCGCATCGTCCGAGAGAAGGTGGCGGGCATCGAGGAGAATCTGGCAAGGCAGGTCTGCCGCTTCGTCGAGAGCGCAAGAGAAATCGGCCTTGAAAAGAACCCCGGCATATCCGAGACGCTGGACTGGGCAAAGGCGATGGTAGTCCTCCACCTTGACCACCTCGACCATGACACCGTCGAGCGCACGCTGGGAGCCATCATCAAAGACGCCGATGACCTTGAGCGCTTCCGCCGCGAGGCCATCGACGAAATCATCAGCAAGATGTAAGGGTAGGCCTATGTGCATGTCCTTAATGTCTGCATAAAACCATCGGCAGCCTTCTAATCGGCTGTGAGGGAGGTCACGTCAATAGGTGTGTAAACGCAAAGGCGGGTAACATCCTCGGTTAAGCCAGCGCAACTACTCTTCAGTTGGCATGGGCATCGCCAGCAAGCATTGGGCTATAGCCTGATAGCATTCCCATCGCTCCTTATATGACAACAACCAGTCATCTTCTATAAATAGAACCCAACAGCCTAGATCGAGAGCGGCCTCAACGAAAAAATACTCGTAGAGGGAAGAAGACGACAATCCTACCTTTACGGCTTTGTCCTGATTCAGGTGGTCGGCGACAATCGAGCTGAAGTCTTTGTCCCTTTGCTTCATTTGCGATTCTACACAGTGGCTTTCCCACCGGAGTCTGCCTGCCCGTCCGAAGACTTGAATTAACTTCACAAATGATTTCACAGGGGACAGCCTAGGTTGTGTTGACATTTGGTGCATAATGGATACATGTCAACGACTGAATTACGCAATGAACAATGGTCGAAAATCCTTGAATTTCTGCGCTCATGCCCAGACCTCTACGTTGGAGAGGAGGACGATTGCAGGCGCTACGTCGAGGCCATCCTGTGGATGGCACGAAGTGGTGCTCCTTGGAGACTGCTGCCTGAGCACTACGGTCACTGGAACAGCGTATATAAGCGCTTCGCACGCTGGTGTGAAAAGGGTGTATGGGAACGAATGCATCAGCATTTTGTGCAAGACCCCGATATGGAGCATGTCATCATTGATAGCACTGTGATAGCACTGTGATAGCACTGTGATAGCACTGTGGTTCGCGCTCATCCCTGTGCTGCTGGAGCCTCCAAAAAAACGGTGGCCAATCGGCCCAAGCTCTTGGCCGGAGCCGAGGCGGGTTCAGTACCAAGATCCACGTGAGCGTGGATGGATTGGGCAACCCGTTGCGCTTTGAGCTCACAGCAGGTCAACGTCACGACATCACCCAGGCACAGGCATTGATTGCTGATTTCGAAACCGAGCATGTGATTGCTGATAAGGGATACGATTCGATGGATTTTCTCCAATGCATCCTGGGCAGGGGCGCGTTACCTGTGATTCCACCTCGGTCAAATCGAAAGACGCCACGAGAGTATGATGAGTACCTTTACCGAGAGCGCCACCTTGTGGAGTGTTTCATCAACAAGATCAAGCACTACCGGCATATCTTCTCTCGCTTTGACAAGCTGTCATCGCGTTTCCTGGGATTCTTGAACTTCGTCGGTGCTCTCATATGGCTCAGATGAAATGTCAACACAACCTAATCTCACGTTACAACCCGTGGCCTGAAGACACCATTGGATGTCAGTCAAGGGAAGACTCCTAGCTGGCCAGCTTAGCCTTGAAGTCTTCCCTGCCGCCGACAAGCTCTCTGAGCGCCCTGCGCGTCTGCTCTCGCGTGAGTTCGTCCCCTTCCGAAAGCATCAGGTTGACCTTGAGAATGAGGTCGAAGTCTTCCGTGTCGCTCAGGGGACTGAGAAGCCCCTTGCTTATGGCCGCCTCACACATGAAGACGGCGAACAGGGGACCTGAGAGGCTGAGTGATGTCGCAATGCCATACAGTACATTGGAGCCTGGGTTTACCCGTTTCCCGTTTTCAATGAAGGACAGGTAGCTCACATCCATGGGGACACTCAGGGCCAACTCTTCCTGGGTCAGACCGCGATGAAGCCTTAGCTGTCTCACCAAACTGCCGAACCTGTTGTCATTGGCTTGTGCCCCCATGTTGTGAACGCCTCCATTTCACTGATTGAGTGAACGTGTCTTATTGGCCTTTGGGTCTGGATCGGTTCGGCGGGCGGCCCAAAAATGAGAGCCCGCCTCGCCGCGTGCTACCTGCCGTTACGGCTCGGCCAGCCTCCTCTCCGGTGCGCTGTTTCCGCTGTGATCCTGCGGAAGGAAGGAGTGAGCAGCGGGCGGAGGTGAGGATGCCTTTCGAGACCGTCACCGAAGGCATGCCTCAAGGTTTCACCCCAAAGCTTGCCAGGTGAGTGCATTAGCCGCTGGGCGTCACCGAGAACCAGAGAGGCCTCTTTGGCCTTGCCCGCCTCTCTCAGTCCCTCTGCCACCTGGCTCAGCTTGGTGCACCTTTTCGCCACTTCAGCCTCCTTCGCGATGTAGTACCGGGAGCTTCTGAAGATGGACAGCAGCGTCTCCTGAAGGGTTGCGCTCTTCGGGTCTTGTGAAAGCTGATCGAAGGTGCACTCGATGTGGCTAACGAGCCCTTCCAGCTCCCCCTGGCCCCGCCCCCCGAAAACTGAGGTCCCGTCAAGAAATGCCTTCTCCGCGATGTCTGCTGTCAAGATGGTGTTCATGTTGCTCTCCCTTCTGTTGTGTGTGTTTACTGGTCGCCTCGACTATTTACTTTTCATACAAATTTCGGCGTCTCGCCTCTTGCAGCCGTTGCCATTTCTGCCACTCGGAGATTCTCATTCTCATGAGGGTCTCTTCACCGACGTTTCCTCTGTAAAACCTCTGTTCAAGCTCCGTGACCCCAACGATGACCTTACAGCGAGAGTCGGTGATGATGAGGCCAGGGCCTTTTAACCTGACATCGGGCCCTGGGACATAGATGATTCCCTTTGATCTGTACTTCTCCACCTTGCTAGTCATTACCATCACCTTTGCCCTGGGGCCATCCGCCAGGTTCACCACTACTGGGTGAAGGTCTTCGTCTCCGTTGTTTTCGAACCACAGCTTCTTGTTATGGAGCTTTCTGTTAGGCACCCAGAAGATGTCTCCCTCTTCAACCTTGGCTTTGAACCCGTATTCCCCTGCCTGAATGGAAAACTCTTTGAGGCTCTTGAAGCTGACTGTCATGGTGTCCTCCCGGCTGTTCTGGAACTTGCACCCAAGTGCTGGTACAATCCTCGCCGAGGACGAACTCCGAAAACCTCACATGAAAACTCCAGAAGCCTCGCATAAGGCTCCATTTCGCTCCGAGGCCTCGACAAGCCTCTATCGGGACGAATATGGAGCACGGGAGCAAGCAACAATGGCCAGTGAGGAATACCTGACGTCAAGGGAATGCTTCGAGGTCTTGAGGGCGGTTCGTAACCGCAACTGGAATGACCTCGCAGAAAGCAGCGCCGCGCGAAAGCTCGCGCCGTTGGCGACCAGAGAATTTATGGGAGGTAAGTCCTGGGATGAGGCCATCGTCGAGCAAAAGGCAACGGCTATCCAGGAGCTCTGCAAGAAGACAATCTCTGTGGATTTAAAGGCTCCCGAAGATCAGGATACCCCGGACAGCCTCACCTACCGCTTCCTCAAGTACTACTACATCGACCGCACCAATCATGATGGAGTAAAGCATCGACTGGGAATACTCTCGGACGGCACGTACAAGGACAGAGTGCGCGACCCGGCCTTTGAAAAGGTGGCGATCACCTGGAACCGGATGCTCAGAGCACTTTCGACCAGATCACGAACTGACATGGTCCGCGACCGCGACGAGGATGCCGCAGACGACGAACAGGAAGCCAGGGTGGCGGAGCCTTATCGGTTTCAGTCTCTCATCGAAGACAAGACGGATGGTTTCGTGGGCAGGGAGTATGTCTACGACGCTATAGACGCCTTCTTGTCTCGACACGAAAACGGTTACTTCATCGTCCAGGGCGATCCGGGGATTGGAAAGAGCGCGATCCTTGCTGAGTACGTCAGGACTCATCGTTGCATCGCCCACTTCAACGTCCGCTCCCAGGGCATAACCGGGGCGAATCAGTTCCTCGAGGGCGTCTGCGCCCAGATCATAAACCGCTACGATCTCCCCTACGATTCGGTACCCGCAGAATCCACCTCCGACGGCGCCTTTTTGGCAGGGCTTCTGGATGAGGCGTCTGGGGTTGTCAGCGTTTCAGACCCTCTCGTGATCGCCGTCGATGCACTGGATGAGGTGGAAGTTTCAACCCAAGACACGTCAGCCAACTTGCTCTACCTTCCGCCATCCCTTCCCGATGGCGTCTTCCTCTTGTTGACGACGCGGCCCGTCACCCTGCCCCTCACCCTAACCGCTCCTCAGCAGACCTTCGATTTGAACGCCCACAAGGAGGAAGGTCTCGTCGACGCTCGCAAGTACATCGAACTGTCATCGGCTCACGAGGGGCTAAGAGGCTGGATTGAAAGACAACAGCTCGAGCGGGGGGAATTCACTGACCTCCTCTCGGAAAAGAGCGAGGGAAATTTCATGTACCTCAAGCACGTCCTTTCTGACATTCGAGACGGCCTGTACAAGGATATTGAAATTGAAAATCTGCCCAGAGGCCTTGAAGGCTACTACGAGGATCACTGGCGCCGAATGGGCATGACGGCAAGACCGCTCCCACGGGCGAGACTAAAACTAGTTTACGTTCTGGCAGAGCTGCGACGGCCCGTCTCAAGGCAGCTCGTGTCTAATATCGTAAAAGAGGACCACATAGCTGTTCAGGAGGTGCTGGACGATTGGTGGCAGTTCCTGCACAGGCAGGTCACCGACGGCGAGACTCACTTCAGCTTGTATCACACGAGCTTCCGTGACTTCCTTCACCGTATAGACATAGTCCAGGCAACAGGACTCACAATCCCGGAGATTAACGCTGCCATCGCCGACAACCTGTGGCAGGGTCTGTTCGACGATGGTTAGGATGAGGGATAGGCTCGCCGCCATGCCTCCAGATAGGAGGCTCAACACCCTTGGCGAGCTGCCAGCTCACCTTTCCGACGCTCAGCAATTCGAGAGGCTCTCTCAGCTGCTCGATGACTTCGAGTTCATAGAGGCTAAGATTGCCGAGTTTGGTCCTCAACCAGCCATCGAAGACTACGATCTTTTGCATAACTTTCCTGAGGACGGCCCTGCAAAGTCAGTCGTCCTCCGCCAGGTACAGTCTTCACTTAGAATGTCCGCAGATGTCATCGGCAGGGACCCTGGCCAGCTTGCTGCCCAGCTGCTGGGAAGACTGCGAGAAGGCCAGCATCCTGAGATAGACTCTCTTCGGCGTCAGGCCAGGTCTGGAGCCGATTCTCCAAGGCTCCTTCCCCTTTCTCCCAGTCTCATTCCTCCAGATTCTCCGCTGTTGCGCAACCTGGGAGACGGGACATTCAGCTTGTTTGCGGTCGCCGTAACACCAGACGGCCGGAGAGCAATCTATGGCGGAGAAGACGAGGACGCAGTTGTCTTAGACCTTGAGGCCGGTCAGGAAATTATGAGGCTGTCGGGGCACCAGAGCTGGATAAACGCTGTCGCGATCTCTTCGGACGGTAAACTTGTTGTGACAGGCTCGGACGATAACACCGCAAAGGTCTGGAACCTCGAAACCAAAGAGGAGGTTTCCACATTCCGAGGTCACACCAGTGCCGTCTGGTCTGTGGCGTTCACTCCAGATGAACTCTGGGTGGTGAGCGGCTCAAACGACCAGACGATCAGGGTCTGGGACCTGAAAAACGGATGTGAGAAGGCTGTATTGGGAGGGCATGATGGACAGGTCTGGAGCCTGGCGGTCTCTCCAAAACAAGACATCCTCGTTTCAGGCTCGAAGGATGGAACCCTGAGGGTTTGGGACCTTGGATCTGGCCAGCATCTGTCCACGCTCGCTCACAAATCCAGCCCTGTAAATTCAGTCGCCATCTCACCGGATGGCAAAAAGGTCTTGTCCGGCTCGCTAGACGGCACCGTAGCGGTTGGAACCTTCAGCGGGGGACGAAGGTCAGAGAATTGAACGGTCGTCGAGCAGAGGTGACATCCATCGCAATTTCAAAAGATGGGAGGAGGGCGATCTCGGGTTCGTTTGATGCGAATTTGACCTTGTGGGATCTTGAAAGTGGCTCTCCAATCGCCACCCTCAAGGGACATACGGCCCCGGTGTTCTCTGTTGCCCTTTCGCCTGACGGAAGCCACGCCTTCTCGGCTTCTCAAGACCAGACTGTCAAGCAATGGAATCTGAAAGAACTCTCCGAGCAAGCGCATGAGAACGCCCATGACGAGCCCGCTCCCAGTTCGTAACTACCTCATTGAACTTGCGCTGTTCTGTGCGGAAAAAGTGCAGGTAGTGCTCGACTACGTCATCACCCAGTATGCCTCTGACCCACTTGCTCTTATCAAGCTCAGAGGCTGCTTCCTCTGGAGATACCAGTCTGGTAAACGTGGTGTGCCACCCACTAGGGCTTTCTGGAAATCGAAGGCAAGCCTATGGGACGCCCACAAGCCCAAGGTTAGCACAGGAAAACTGAAATCTGCCAATTGGCTTGCAATCCGTCCATCCTGGTTCACTGCGTAGTATCACGAATTCAGATTGATGTCCACAGTTTTCGTGCAGAGCCATAATCAGTATCCGGAACGGTAAGAAGAGAAACCTTGCAGTATCAGGGTTCAGCAACGGTTGAAATGCTCCAGGGCGCGGTGAAATTGAGCGGTTCAGGTGGCAATTGACAACATCAGCATGTGGTCATATAGTCTAAGCTATCTCGGTATCGCGCGTTTATGAAGGCAATGATTTCCATCAGGATAAAATCCTGTTAGAGGGGATGAGACTCATGTACGCAGTACCAGACGTCGATGAAGTAGTGGCCGTAGCCAAGGAACTGGGGATCCACCTGGGGCCAGATGAGGCCGTCATGTATCGGAAGTATCTGATAGATCAGATGGAACAGTTGGACACCTTCGTGCAGGCCCGGTTGGAGGAATCTAAGCCTCCGCTGGTTTCGCCTGCCCGCATGCCCGGATATCGTCCGAGCGCAGAAGAAGACCCGCTCAACGCCTGGATGTGGAAGTGCCTGATCGAAGGGGAGGCCGAGGGCCTGCTTACCGGCAAGACCGTCAGTTACAAGGACCACATCGCAGTGGCGGGTATACCCATGAGCTTCGGCTCCTTCGCCCTTGAAGGCTTCATCCCCGACTTCGATGCAACCGTCGTCACACGGGTGCTGAAGGAGGGAGGCACCATCATCAGCAAGAACGTCATGAACGGACTGAGTGGGGGCTTCGGCACTGGCGGCGGCATCGGCGACTACGGCCGGCCCCTCAATCCCCACAACCACGACTATGTGACCGGCGGATCGTCCGCGGGGTCTGCCGCGGCGGTGGCTGCCCAGGAGGTTGACATCTCCTTCGGCGACGACCAGGGCGGCTCCATCCGTATCCCCGCGGCTTTCTCCGGCATCGTCGGACACAAGCCCACGGTCGGATTGCTATCGCACTTCGGGATTGGGTTTGGCTCAGACCAGAGCATCGACTACACGGGGCCGATGACCCGCACCGTGGAGGATGCGGCGGCGGCGCTCCAGGCCACCGCGGGCTACGACTAATACGATCCCCGCCCGACGCGAGACGTTCCCACCAGCATTGACGTGCTCGACCGGCTGGCCGACGGTGTGTCTGGGCTGCGCATCGGCGTGCTCGAGGAAGGCTTCGACGATGCCGAGGCCGACGTGCACGAGCTAGTAATGGCGGCAGTCAATATCCTCGCGGAGGCAGGAGCCGAAGTAACCAAGGTGTCTATCCCAGAGCACCGCGCAGTTGGGGCGGCCCAGGCCGCCCTTACAGGCGAAGGCGCCCTTGCCCTGTTCAAAACTGGGTTCTTCGGCGCCTTCACCAAGACTTACTACCCTGCCTCCCTCATCGCCGCCATTAACAAGATGTGGGCAACTCAGGCCGACGTACTCACGCCACGCAGCAAGCTGTCGCTTATCGCCGCCGAACTGAGTCGCCGCAACTACCACGGCCGTGTGTACGCCAAGGCGCAGAATGTGCGTCCTACCTATATCAATGCATACGATGCCGCACTTGATAACGTCGATATTCTGGTGATGCCCACATGCATCATGACAGCGCCCAGGAACCACACTCCGGGTAGCTACATTGAGGCCGTAGAGGACAACCTCGCGTCGGGGAACTCGAAAGGCTCTCGCAACACCCAGCCGTTCAACTACACCGGCCATCCCGCGCTCGCCCTTCCAGTGGGCAAGTCGTCAACTGGTCTACCGGTTAGCATGCAACTCGTCGGGCGCTTCTTCGACGACCCGCTCCTTCTGAGGGCTGCTTACACTTACCAGCACTCGACCGACTGGGACAGGATCGTGGGCGTCAATCACCAATAATAGGGTTAGGCATTTATCCTGAATAATGTTCGTCCGCTCGAAACAGTACGGCGACGCGATTTTCGAAGTCTTCTAAGAGGCATTGAGGCCTGGCGAAAACAGCGGTGGCAGCTATAGCTGGGAGGACATACCGAGGCTAGCCGATCTGAAGTCAGGAGTATCAATTTCTCGTCAGAAGGAAGTGACATGACTACGCAACTGGAAGGCTGGCTGGCGCAGACGGCGGAGGAACCGATGGAGCCTGACATACCTATCTGTGACCCGCACCACCACTTCTGGGAGTCCAGTGAGGCGCGCGACCAGTACCTCTTGAATGATTTGATGCAGGACACGGGCGGCGGCCACCGTATAATCCAAACCGTGTTTGTCGAATGTCGCTCCAGGTACAGAGAAGATGGCCCTATTGAAATGCGCCCAGTCGGGGAGACCGAGTTCGTAGAGAGCATTGCTGCTGAGAGCGCCACCGGACAATATGGGACGACGTTGGCTGCCAATGGCATTGTGTCCTATGCCGATTTAAGCCTTGGGGACGCAGTGACACCGGTGCTTGAGGCCCATGAGTCGGCTAGTAGGGGGCGATTTCGCGGGATCCGGAATTCCTTGGGCTGGGATGCGAGCGCCGAGATTACATCAGCGAGAGGCGATGCCCCTGGGTTGATGTTGGACAAAAAGTTTCGGGAGGGGTTTGCCTGCCTACAGAAGTATGGTTTGAGCTTCGACGCTTTGCTCTACCACACCCAATTGATGGAACTTGTGGACCTCGCCAAAGCCTTCCCTGATATAACCATCATCTTGAACCACGTGGGTCGTCCTCTGGGCATAGGGCCTTACGCCGGGAAACGCCAGGAAGTGTTTCAAGAATGGAAGAAGGGGATCGTAGAAGTTGCGGCTTGTCCAAACGTGGTTGTGAAAGTGGGCGGACTTGGTAACCCCATTAGTGGCTTCGATTGGCACAAGCGTCGGGTTCCACCAACATCCGAGGAGCTGGCTGAAGCAGCGGCTCCATATTATCTCTTCTGCATTGAGAAGTTCGGGGCTAACCGGTGCATGTTTGAGAGCAATTTCCCGGTAGATAAGGCATCGTATTCATATACTGTTGTGTGGAATGCGTTCAAGCGCATATCCAAAGACTTCTCAGAGGAGGAGCGGGCTGCGCTATTCCATGACACCGCCGCGCAGGTGTACCGGCTACCACAGAATCATGAAGGATGACAACGGAGAGTCCCTCGTCTTAGAGTAGTCCCCAGGAAGCAAAATCACTCCTCAGAAGACAGGCCATTTCCTTGTTCCCGTTGCCTGATGTGCCCGGGCAAGGCACAATACACAGGAAGTCATCTTACCAGGCGCACTCGGTGGTTCTCGCTGTCCGCGATGTAGAACGCTCCCTGGCTATCCACGAGGACACCATGAGGCCGAGCCAGGCCAGCTTTGGTAGCGTCGTCGCCATCCCCTTCTGGGCCAAGATGACCACCGGCGACTGTAGTCACAGTTCCCGTAGCCGCATCTATCTTGCGGATAGCGTGGTTCTCGGTATCAACCACGAAGATGTTGCCTTCGGCGTCGCAGCGCATAGCCTTTGGCCCATTGAAAGTAGCTTCGATTGCGGGGCCGCCATCGCCTGTATAACCTTTCTGACCTGTTCCGGCTATCGTCGTTATGGTTCCATCGGCATCAACTTTTCTTATTGAATTGCCCTCGCGCTCACAGATATATGTGACACCCTGCGCATCAACGCACACCGCTCGCGCTCCAAATAGGCCTGCCTCGATAGCCGCGCCGCCGTCACCCGAATGGACTTTGTCGCCCGTGCCCGCGAAGGTCGTGATGATGCCGGTCTGAATATCTAACCGTCGGATGCGATGATCCTGGACATCGGCAATTAGCAAACCGCCTTGGCCGTCGAGAGCGCAGTCGTTAGGCTCCCGCATTTGCGCTCTGATAGCAGACCCTCCATCGCCGCCATAGCCCGCCGTGCCATCACCCGCTACTGTGGTGATTCTGCCGGTGGAAACATCAATCTTCCGTATCGAAGGGCTGAATCTCTGGACGATGTACACATCTCCGTTCGTATCTACCTGAATGGCGTAAATCTCATCCAGTTTCGCCTCGGTAGCAAGCCCACCGTCGCCGGTATAACCTGCCTCACCCGTACCGGCAACCGTAGACATGACTTTGTTCTCAAGATCAACTCTACGGATGCAGTAGTTGAAGCAGTCGGCGATGTAAAGAAATCGTCCTGAGAGGTCTATGTCAACGTTGAAAGGATTGTCCATACTGGCCTGAGCCGCAGGGCCACCGTCGCCAGCGTAGCCTTTCTCTCCAGAACCGGCTATGGTAGTGATATTCATGCTTCCTCCCGAATCGAGCTGTCATTCACGTACATATCTGCTAGTCGAAGGCTGCGATGATCTCCTCTTCAATGCGTTGGAACTCTTGCGGATCATTCGGAATACGACCAAACATGATCTCATCGACGCCTGCATCAACCAATTCGCCAACACGGTCAACAATGTATTCAGCGGTCCCAGCAATCGTACCCGGACCTATCGCTTCAATGAATTCGTTTATTTCAGCCTTATCGTTGGAAAGTTTCGTTGGGACTAATACGGTATGGCGAATCTCTCCCGGATCACGTCCTACTTTTTCACAATGACGATGCAGAACATCTACTTTGTGTTTATACAAATCCAAGGACATACCACCATAGTTCCGAGCAGCAAATCCGTCTAAATTGAACACATCTCCATACTTTGCCAGAGTGCGCAATGTTCGTTTCTCACCGGTTCCTCCCACCAAAATCGGAATGTGAGGCTTTTGCGCCGAGCCAGGTGACAACGAAGCATTATCAAGTCGATAGTAACGGCCTTCATAATCGACCGGCGAGTCCGAATTGAACAAGGCCCGAATCAGTGAGCACGCCTCTTCCAAACGATCAGATCGCTCTTTCATTAACGGAAAATCCCATCCATATGCCTCATGCTCACGCTTGAACCATCCGGCACCGATGCCTAAGGTGAATCGACCGTGAGATATATGGTCGATAGTGCCAGCCATCTTCGCAACGAGTCCGGGATTACGGTAAGTATTGCCCAGTACGAGATGCCCCAGCCGCAGCCGTTCTGTGATTGAGGCAATTGCAGCTATTGACGAGTAGCCCTCATATGCCGTTTCGAATTCCCCGGCTCCAGGCCTGTTCGGAGGGACGAAGTGATCAGCGTGGTAAACACTATACCAACGACCAGCCTCCATCGTCTCAACAACCGCGCGAATTTCATCCCATGTCGTCAAATAACAGCTGACCTGAGCACCAAATTTCATCATATACTCCTTTGTCTTTATCTTGAATGTATGTATCGAAGCAGTTAGGCTAGCCACCTAATGAGATGCGGGATCATACACCATGCCAATATGTAGCTGAGGAGAGCAGCTTGATTCATACTTGGGCAGGCGGACGTTCGTATTGCTCTCAATCACTATTGCAGGAGAATGCGCCATGAACCAGAAGGAGCAGATTGGGAATGCCATCCGGGAATGCGACTCCCAGCGATGGCAGCCGCCTTTCTTCCTGCTTATTCGACGGTTTCTGCTACGAAGACCGGGATGACGCGATCGGTTTTGTCCTGGTACTCTTGATAAGGAGGGTATGCCTCTACCGCGATATCCCAGATTCGTTGTCTCTCGACCGAGTCTACTACCTCTCGAACCCGCATCGAATAGACCTCGGTCTCGTCGCGAATTTCAACCTTAGGTTCCATCTTCAAGTTGTGATACCAAAGCGGATGTTCTGGCGCTCCACCTCGCGATGCCACGAGGATATAGCTATTTCCATCCACGACTCTCATCAGAGGGGTCTTACGTATCGCACCCGTCTTCCGTCCTCGATTTGTCACAATTATTACTGGCAGTCCCGTGTCCCTCAAGGTTAAGCCGTCGGTGCCTCCGCTTCCTTCATATAGTTCCACTTGCTCTGCCACCCATCCGCTGGGACTAGGTATGTATTCGCTCACGGTTATCTCCTTCGTATTGCTTCTGGTCTACTCAACCAAATGTTAACAAGCGAGCCAACTAATTCCAACATGGCCTGTCATGCATTGTAGAGTAGGCTGTTAGAGTTCGGGGCCAGATTAAGGCGCTAGTTTTGACCATGATAGTCATTGTTCCGCCCCGTAAATATGTACCAGATTCTATGTTAGTTTGACAAGTTCATTGATAGGATTAGAGATCAGCATGGTTTCGGGAATAGGAGGCTTGTAGCCCAAAGCGCCATGGCTGTTAATTGACGTGTCATCGTCACCAGGTCAACATAACTTCAGTTGCAAAGAATTTCATTTGGGAAACGTCGGCTAAAGGGAGGCAACATGCAGGAGAATACACTTAAGCAAAGACTGGAAGACGAGTCCAGGAGCGTGAGAAGTGGATCCGCCTGTCTCAAAGAGTGGCCCCTGCTCCACGACAACAATGTCTCGCCAGCCCATCTTGGTGAGATAGTATGCGGTGGCGCACCCCACGATACCCGCGCCAACGATCACACTCTCGCCTTGTCTTGCATCAGGTCACCTATCTGTTTTTGAGATTGGGGTTTGCGTGCTGGTTGGCGTCAACTGGTCTGGACGAGAGTCCAGATGCGTCCAATAGTGACTCTTTCATAAGGCATAACCATGACGCTTGAGCTTCTGAACCACAACCATGTTAACCAAATGACGCACCAATAGCACGAGGCTGATACATGACACATAGAATGTTGTATGTGACAAATAGGACGTAAAGCCCAGACATTCGTCGAGGTTTGGGTTGCAGTTCTCACCAGCTTCGCAAGCTCTTTTCACAAAGGCTAGTAAGGTGGACCCCATTATTAAGACAGCACGAGGGCTAAATTAAGAGAGTCTCCCACCCCTGCGCTAGGTTTCACCAAGCCCGATGGCAGCCCTGCTTCTTCAGCTGCTGCTCCCCTTTCTTCCTGGCCATGTTGGTACACCTCTGCTGGGGTCCGGTAGCCCAAAGCCTGGTGAGGCCTCTGCCGGTTGTAGAACTCCAGGTAGGCATTGATCCCAGTTCGGGCCTCGGCGACGGTCTGGTAAGCTTTCAGATACACCTCCTCGTACTTGATGCTCCGCCACAGCCGCTCCACGAAGATGTTGTCCAGGTACCTACCCTTACCATCCATGCTGACCTGGACCCTCTGCTCCTGCAACGTCTGGGTAAAGGCCTCACTGGTGAACTGACTCCCCTGGTCGGTGTTGAATATCTCCGGTCGTCCCTTACCCAGGGCTTCCTCCAACGCCGCCACGCAGAAGCTGGTGTCCATGGTGTTGGAGAGCTTCCAGGCCAGCACGTGCCGGCTGTGCCAGTCCATGATGGCCACCAGGTACAGGAAGCCCTTCGCCATGGGGATGTAGGTGATGTCCGCGGCCCAGACCTGGTCGACCCGATTAACCTCCACTCCCTTCAGCAGATAGGGAAAGATCCGGTGTCCCGGCGCTGGTTTGCTGGTGTTGGGACGCCGGTAGATGGCTTCCAGACCCATCAACCGCATCAGCCTTCGAACCCTTTTTCGGCTCACCAGATAGCCCTGTTGCAGCAGCCAGGCCTTCATCTTCCTGGAGCCGTAGAAGGGGGTCTTCAAATACCGACGGTCCATCAGGGCCATCAACTCCAGGTCTTCTGCCCGGGTCGGTACCGGCCGGTAGTACACCGAGGCCCGGCTGACGTCCAGCAGGATACATTGACGCACCAAAGACAGCTGCTGGTGGTCTCGGTCTATCATGGCTCGCCGTATGCTGCGACTCATAGACCGGACCTTTCCGACAAAAAATCGCGTTCCACCTTCAGCTGGCCGATGTGCCGGTAGAGGTGGTTAATCTGAGCTTCCTTGGCTTTCTCCTGGGATTTCTGATTGGTGGCAAATAGCTCCGGGGCTCCTTCCACCAGGGCCCTTTTCCAGGCGTGAATCTGACTGGGATGGACCCCAAATCGGCTGGCCAGCTGGGCGATGGTCCCTTCCCCCGCAAGGGCGGCCAGGGCCACCTTGGCCTTGAACGCCGGACTGTGCTTATTCCTCGTCTGCTTCATGTCCTGCTCCTTCACGTCGGTTAGTTGCCGGTTATTTTAGGAGCTGGACTCTCTCTTAGCCAGTTGTCTAGTTTTTGGGTACCACCTCAATTCTTTGTCATGCGAAATAAACTAAACTTTCATCAGGGGAAAAATCGTCTCACCGAGAGTAATCAGCCGTTGTTTTCAGAGGGATTGTTAAAGGAATTGAGGAACACATGAACGAAACGATCCTGGTAGTAGAGGATGAACCGAAAATCGTCAGGCTGGCACGGGACTACCTGGAGCGCAGTGGATTTCGCGTTGTTACGGCCGCAGACGGTAATTCCGCCATTGATGCGGCTCAGCGCGAGCGACCCGACCTCGTAGTACTCGACCTGAACCTGCCGGGTAGAGATGGCCTGGATGTCTGCCGAGCTATACGGCGTGAATCAGAAGTGCCCATCATTATGCTCACGGCTCGCGTCGATGAAGCGGACAGGCTTATAGGGCTGGAGCTAGGTGCGGACGACTACATCACCAAGCCGTTTTCGCCTCGTGAGCTGGTTGCCCGCACTCGGGCAGTCCTTCGCAGGGTACAGGGAGGCGCATACCTACCCGACCTGGTCCGGGTAGGTGATCTGGAAATCGACCTTAAAGGGCACAGAGTCAGTCGCAAAGAAGAGAACATAAATCTCACTCGGATCGAATTCAATCTGTTGACTACACTGGCCCAAAATCCCGGGAAGGTGTTCACGCGGGGCGAGCTGTTGAATCGATTACACGGCGTGGCCTACGATGGCTTCGATCGAAGCATAGATGCTCATATTAAGAATCTTCGCCACAAGCTGGAATACGATCCTGTTGAGCCACAATACGTACTCACCGTCTATGGTGTCGGCTACAAGTTCAACGATGAGGTGTGACTTTGAATCACAGGCGCAGAAGTGGTCGACGCCACCTGACTGAGGGGAATGGCCCGGATTTCCCTCATTGGTCACAAAACTGGCGACACAAACGGCGATTTCTCTTCTTTCGTTTCATGGCCGTATTCGGCTTCGTAGCCTTTCTGATACTCGGCGGCATGGCGGCAATGGCGTTTCTGATCACAAGCCTGCTTGGTGGTAATGGTCAGACGGCGATACTGGTTTGGATCGGAGGTCTTAGTCTGTCGGTGGCGCTGCCAATTCTAGCCATAGGAATGGCTATTCGAGCCTTTCGTGGAATCGCTATGCCGCTGGCTGATGTCATGGCCGCTGCCGATGCGGTTGCGGTTGGCGACCTGAGTACGAGGGTTCCAGAACATGGCCCAGGCGAGTTCGGTCGGCTGGCGCGCTCCTTCAATCGAATGACTGAGGAGCTGGAACGTACCGATCAACAGCGCAGAAATTTCACCGCAGACGTTGCCCATGAACTTCGTACGCCTATGCACGACATCCAAGGCAACCTGGAGGGCATCCTCGATGGTATATATAAGCCTACGGACGACCACATCAACGCAACGCTCGAAGAGACTCGGCTTCTAGCGCGTCTCGTGGAAGACCTGAGAACGCTTTCACTCGCCGAGTCGGGCCAACTGCCTTTAACGCAAGGCCCCATCGACGTAGTTGAGCTACTGGAGGATGTAAATACCAGTTTCAGCGGTCAGGCCGAGGTAGCCGGAATAGACTTGCGTATCGAGTCCAAGCTCAGTCCATCCAGGTCAATCATTACTGGGGATGCAGGACGTTTGGACCAGGTGCTAAACAACCTGGTAGTCAACGCAATTCGTCATACATCGCGTGGGGGGATTATCACTCTGAGAGCAGAACCGATGCAAAGTGGCGTAAGGATTGTCGTTAGTGATACCGGCGAAGGCATTTCCCCTGAGGACTTACCGTATATTTTTGACCGTTTCTGGCGCGGCGATAGGTCTCGATCCCATATCGGCGGTGTTGGAGCTGGTTTGGGACTGGCAATCGCTCGTCAGCTAGTACAGGCTCATGGAGGAAGCGTTGGAGTAGAGAGCAAGCCTGGGCACGGGACGACGTTTACCATAGCCCTGCCTGAAAATACTTGACGAGCAAGTCCCGTCAGGCAGGGCGAACGTTATCATCGTTTCTGAGAATTTAGGCCTTCATTCTCCCAGGTTTATTACGATATTATCGGGTCCGCGTGATAGGATCGCCTCTGCTGGCTCATCGTAGGGATTGCCCTCGATGTGGGGCGTGTTTGCGGGCACGAAAATAAAATCACCAGGCCCGGCTTCCACACACTCTTTAAAGTCTTCGCCAAAGTAAACGCGAATTCGGCCCTTCAATACATAAGCCGCAGTCTCGGCCTCGCCATGGTGATGCGGAGGCCCCATGGTGTTGGGAATACAGGTAACGTGGCCTAGCCATATCTTGCTGGCGCCCGCTGTATTCCCATCAATGCCCGGACGACGCTCCATGCCCCTTGTCTGATTAGTCGTGCTGGCAGGTTGCGTGCCCTGCACCACCTTTACCTGCTTGCCTCCAACGGAAGTGCTCATGCTGTGCCTCCTAGCCTGAATTAACCAACCTCAATACTGAGTTTTTGATAATACCACCAGTTATTTTTCTGATTTTACCTAATTCTTTACAGGGCCGCAATGATTAGTGGAGCGTCGTCGCTACCTTATGATCAAGCTCCAACTGTAACTCATCTACGTCGCACCCGACTATTCCTACATGATCTCGCAAAATTTCCCCGGGGAAATATAACGGACAGCAATTGTAAAGTGTGAGGACGTAATTGACCCGCACTAGAGAGGATGATACTATCCGCCCATCTACGATCTACGGTTAATCTGGGCGCATTTAGATTGATAGGGAAGGGGTTGTCCGTAGTGCGGCGATACCAAACAGTGTGGGGTCGGGCGTCAGCGATAGCTGCCAGTCGCGAGCATCAAGCGTTGGGCCTGATCGTTGCCATGGCTGCTTTGCTGAGGCTGTACCAACTCGGACAGGGCCACGCGGGACTTGCCATCTACGCAGCCATCTCCAGAAACGTCATCACATCCTGGCACAGCTGGTTCTACCCCAGCATCTATCCCGACGGAGCCATCCTCGCCGACAAGCCACCGCTGTACTTCTGGCTGCAGGGTACGTTCGCCGCGATCCTCGGCCCTGGCAACCTCGCCTTGCGCCTTCCTGTCGCGCTGGCAAGCATTCTGGCTGTTCCGCCAATACCACGGCCCGACTCACGTTCCTGGGCCGTGAACCTGTGCTGACTCTATACAGCGAGTACAAGGACGAGCGTGTAACCAAGCTCTCGACGCTGAAAGAACTGGCCCAAGACGGTCAGGTCAGATACATAATGATATCCTCGGTGTTCCGGGAGATGGATCGCGAGATGTACTCATGGTTGCAGAGAAACACATGGGACGTGACGAGACTTGCAGGGCTGCCGATCTATGGAGAAATGCGATTGCTGGAGCTGACGCCATGAACTCATAGGTGTATTCGCTGCCACCACGGTTGATAATCTCAACCAGAGACTGCCCGACGCGTACGATAAACGCCTACCAAGCTAACACCAATTTTTCACTTCTATATACCCAAATGACTACCGTGCCTACCCTTGGGGATTCACTTGCATACGATATGGTTGTATTTACGGACTACTTCTGGGTGTAATAAGCAGGCGAGGCGAGGGTAGAAGTGACATCTGTAATCAGTTTCAGCATGATAGGGATAATCGTCACGTTCTTGATCAGTGTGCTGTCGGGCTTTCCCACCCAGGACATGACTGCTGCATCGCTGGAAAGCCAACAACCAGTTGATGAATCATTCAGCGTGGAGGCGGTTAACGAGGCAGCCGGACTGTTCTCAAGCTCGTACACGTCGCTTATTGACAACCTTATTTCGTTCCAGACAGACCCAGATTACGCCCGTGCCGAAAGCAGCCGAGAAGATATGACAGACTTTGGCACCTCGCTCATAGGCAAGTTCCAGGACTTCGAGGGCCGACTTCAGGGCGAGCTAGACATCTTGACCGCCGAGTCGGACGCCTTTGAAGAAGAACTAGCTACCGCGACTGCTACGCCATAACTCATCAATTACGCCGAAAGGTTGAACTCCGCCTGTTCTGCCGCTACTCGTCGCCCTTCAGATAGATTCCGTTCGGGTCTACCTCTTCTCGAAGGATACGAAGCTCTTGCTCGGTCGGCGGGTCTACGGTAATAATCTCCGGGGCCGTCAGTGGCTCGAAAAGGGTGTTCTCTCGCACCTGCTCCGCCGACACCCCAGGCATCAGCTTCTCAATGCGCAGGCGTCCCTCGGCCTTGTCGATAGCCATGACGGTGAGGTCGGTGATAACGAAGATGTCAGGATACGGCACAGGCAGACCCGCCTTCTTACGCCCCTCCGGTCCGTCGATATAGCCGGGGCTGGTAATATAATCGCAGCGTTCGGGGAAGCGACGCTTCTCGTGGCGCGTGATAATCAGAATCTTTCTGGCGTGTGACGCGAGGTCGTTCGCGCCGCCACTACCGGGGAACCTCACCTTCGGGTTTTCGTAGTCCCCGATGACGGTGGAGTTGACGTTGGCGAACTGGTCTATCTGCGCTCCTCCTAGAAAGGCGACATCAGCCATTCCCCGTTGCAGCACGCCCCCCAGAGACTCTATCAGCGAGCCTCGCCTCACCGCGCGATACATCACCCTGGCGTCGGACACCGAGATGGGCGTTGGTATGACCTCCGGTGCGATGGGGCCAGTCTCGACGACGTAGCACATATTCGGAGCGCTGCTCTTCAGGGCGAACAGGCCCGCCGCGAAAGGCAAGCCTGTACCCACCAGAACGATGTCGCCATCGCTGATATAGCGCGCCGCCTCAACTACCATCAACTCGTCGAGCGAGTAGTTTTGTTCCATATGGGTTGTCCTTCCTTAAAAGAAAAGCTAGCTCAGATTATGCTCTGCATGATGCTGCGGAGCTTGTTGAGCTTCTTGATGCCCGCCGCCTTCTCCAGATGGTCGTCGAAGGTCTCGCAGTCGTAGATGAACTTCTTCATGTACTCGTCGTACGCTTCGCCACCCGCGCGAGCGCAAGCCTGGTAGTGGCGCAGGTGGTCTTCGTCATGCTCGTAGCGTCCGAAGGTCGAGGTCGGGTATGCTCCCCAGGGCTGCTCCACGACGGCGTCCACGAACAGATAGGGAATAGTGGTGCGGTCCGGATCGCGCCTAATCTCGTCAGTGCTAATTATCTCCTCACAGCTAACGATGACTGCTTTGGAAGCCTTGGTCATCTCTGGCTCTTGCGTCGTGAAGCCCTCGATGACGACGTTGCCCATTTCATCGGCCTTCTGAGCGTGGATGATGGAAACGTCTGGAGTCAAGGCAGGCAGCAACACCACAGGCTCGCCCGGATTCCAGGGGTTGTCTATCATCTCGAAGGGCTTCCGTTTGTCGAAGCTCATCTTGTTCAGGATGTCAGTCCCAAGGAGGCTCTTGGATGCCATAAACGGCAGTCCCAGCGAGCCTGCCAGAAAGCGGGACGCCATAGCCAGATGGCTGTAGTCTTCGACCTCGATGCGGCCCTGTTCGATGGCCTCACGCCACCTGAAGGCGGTGCCGAAGCGTTCCAGGCTGCCCGTGCCGTTCTCGGTCCTCTTGACCAGCCCTGCGCCGACCATAATGTCCATCGACATCGACAGATTGCAGCCCACCAGCGTGAGGTCTTTCTTGCCCTGCCGCACGATCTCATGGGCAAGAACCATGCTGCAACGCCCAATACTCTGGCCGCCCATGCCGATAGTCGCCCCGTCGAAGACAAACTTCTCGACCGCTTCCCTGGCCGTCATCAGCTTGCTTCCCATCTGCTTACCCAATAGCGACTCCTCCGATACAGCAATTGCCTCGCAGAAAGAGGCCCTTCATCTTGTGTTCAAAATGGCGGGGTCATTATATCAGAACTCACAACCAGGTGTCAGGGCATTATGCCATATAGATTTATTGCCTCACACTCTCGTAATATATATACTATCGCCTGGCGCAAAGTCGAGGCGATGCAATGGGAAAGTGCAAACATTGCGGCAAGTAAGCGCGGATATGACGTGGGCTGGTGAGAGGTGAGCAGTGATGAAATGGGTGATATTGGCCGTCATACCGTTGTTGCTCGCGGCGTGTAGCAATGAACCAACCCCGACGATTGATATTGAAGGTACAGTAGTGGCCCGCGTTCAGGCAACTGTGGAAGCGATGCCAACGAATACTTCAATACCAACGGTTACTCCTACAGAGTTACCTGAACCGACATTAATTCCGACTCCAAGCGAGATACCAAGGAAAACTCCGACACCTTTACCTACAAATACGATGGTTCCAATAGTGACGCCAACAGTCGTTTCATCGGCAACTCCGGCCCTTACTTTTACACCGTTGCCTACGCCGTCACCGACCTTTACGCCTACATCCACACCGACCGCTACCGCTTCGCCGACCGCAACAGTGCCGCCTATTGAGTCGATTGCAGCGCAGTCGAAGGATGCGATTGTCAAGATCACAGCCGGGACTGATTCACAGGGATCGGGAGTAATTATCTCTCGGGACGGGAATATCCTTACTGCGAATCATGTAGTGGAGGAAGTTGAGGTAATAGACGTAGAGTTACTAGATGGCCGCAGAGTCAAAGGTACAGTGCTAGGTAGGCACTTGGGCGCTGATTTGGCTTTGATAAACATTCCGTTGGAAGGGTTGACGACAATTGAATTTGCCGACCCCCATAATCTCCAGATTGGCGAGGTCGTCATCAAGCTGGGCTACGCTCTTGGCTTGAGCGGAGACCCGAGCGTGAGCCTGGGAATAGTGTCCGCCTTTAGGACTGAAGACAGGTACGGGATACCTCTGATTCAGACTGACGCTGTCCTAAACCCTGGAGACAGTGGTGGTCCCTTGCTCAATAGAGAGGGAAATATCGTCGGCATCAGTACCTCAAAAATGGTAGATGAAGCTGTGGAAGGCATAGGCTTCGCGGTGGCGGCAAGCGAAGCAATTGACAATATGGCACAGATGGCCGCAAGTGAACTAATCTGTCCGCCAATACCCGATTTGGCTGAAGGCAGCTTCTCAACATACGGGATTTTCGGCTTTTCAATTAAGAGGCCAACTGCTGCCAACTGGGAGGCAGTTCAAGATGATGATGGCAGCTTAATCACAGGGCGTATTGGTTCTGGTGCTGGAACTGCTACTGTACGGTTGACCACCGGGGTTGTAATTCCTCCGCCACATAACAGAGGAGATTTCTCTGACCTGCGGGTATTTCGCGACGAAAGGATTGCCTCTCGTGCTGCTTTCGCCGATGAGTTTGTGCTGTCGAGGATAAGGAGTGTGTGTCGCACAGACGGCTCGCTAGCCTACGAGGTTGAGGCAAGAACCGTATTGGGTGGCGCAGATTTCATTGAACGATGGCTAGTTCTCTTTGAAGGGGGCCAAGCCTACGTATTAATAGGGCTTGCCACACCACAAACATGGGCTTCACAAGAGACGTTCATTGATACTGTTTTATATAGTTTCGGATTCAGATAATGCGGCTCTACTCCAGAATGAGGAGAGGCTCTCCATCGGGTGTCCCCTCGTCTACTTCATACGATATCAGGCGTGAAGCTGCTATTACGCCTGTTGCTCCGCGCTCTCGCTGCGTGTATATTATAAAGGCCAACGAACGCACAGGAGCGTAGCTCAGTTGGTAGAGCATCGGTCTCCAAAACCGAGGGTCGCGGGTTCGAATCCTGCCGCTCCTGCCATATAGTTTAGCCCGCAACGATATGACAACCTTGAATCAGTTTTTGAGCAAGCCATCAAACTGATCCAGGAAACCGGCGACGGAGAGATGATCGGCGAGTTTTACCTCCGTTTGGAGAAAATCGTCGCTGATACAGGTGGCATAGGACGGGGCTTGCACAACACTCTAAGTGATATATTCTATGAGAAGTATCCACAACCAAGAAAATGAGTCCTGATTCAAACTTTGGTAAGCGTTCACCCCATTGAATGTCAAGGGGAAAAGACACCCCATTCTGGGATACCACCGAACCTGCCGCAAAAATACCAGATTCCAGGCAATGTGTCCGAGAAAATAGTCGACGACACCCCTGATTGGATACTACCTTTATCGACTACCTCGTCGATGCGGTTATCTGATCTCGGGTCGCCACCAGCGAGCTTCTTCAAAAGCTCGTTCATTTTCCAGTCTCTGTAGCAAGGATACCCTCAGGCATGCAATTCGACAATGTCCCCATCGTAAAGTCGATGGTCTCGCCCCACATGCTGGCCATCAAACTTGCCTGACTGTCCCCACAGCACCGCGTATTTCAGGCCTCGCACAAGGTCCTTGTGAACGTGCAACGCTGCGTCACCTACAGTGCTGCCTTCTGGCAAGACGAAAGGGGATTCACGCTTGAAATCTTCGAGCCTCTCCCTCGGTGACTTCGTGTACACTCGGATCACGTCCAAGGCTCGAAAGATTTCATCTCCCATCTCGTCCAGGCCAACTTCCTCCTCGGCACTGACCATGATTACAGGGTATTGGTCAGCAAATGCGGTCTCCATCTCCTGGAATTGGTCCAAAGCCCCAGGTATGTCAGCCTTGTTTCCCACGAGGATGACCGGTTTTGAGAGCCAGCGATTATCTTCGTCCCTCTCCTCATTTTTACCAAATAACCAAAAACCCCACTCTTCTAGTACAGAGAACACTTCACGCGCTTGTGCGGCCGAGTCCAGGCTAAGGTCAACCACAATAACGAACACGTCACTGGTCCGAAGGAGTCCGTACAATCGACTCTGGGTGGCCGCATTTGATATCGGTGGCGTATCCACTAGCTGGATGAGGATATCCTCGTAGGGTAGCATGCCCGGTACCGGCTCCTGTGTGCTCAACGCATAGGCCCCGACTCTGGAATGCGCGCCTGTCGCCTTCGACAAGATCAAGGATTTCCCCGTGTTTGAGGGACCGATGAGTGTGGCCCGCCCCGCACCCTGTCTTGGCAAGGAAAAGGGCTCTGTTTTTCCTGAGTGAGGTCCGCGAGAAGGTCCTTCCAGTTCCTCTATAAGCTTGGACATGCGAGAGCGCAACTGAGCCTTCAGATGGTCCGTGCCCTTGTGCTTGGGCATGATGGACAGCATCTCCTGCAGGGCGACGATCTTCGCCTGAGGAGTCTTGGCCTGGCGAAATCGCTCTTCAGCTTCGCGGTATTGAGGGGTCACATTAGTAGGCATGGCACTCTCGACAAGATGATACACCTCACTCACTCGCTGTTCAACCTTGGCCAAAGGAGCTACAGGAGGCATCTTTAATCTAGAGCGACCAGAGAGCGTACAATCCAAGCCTGTTGCAGGTGGCAGCGCCCATAGAGAGCGAGGAGATACTGATGACGGAGAGCTTTCCGCTGCAGTACAACCTGGCAGTGATCTCGGGCCTGTCCAATGCATGCGTGTCCTACGGCGGCTATTACTTGCATATTGTAAACCTCCGACGACTGACGGCTATGGATTGGCTTACTGAAGAAAAGACGCCCAAAGATGAAATTTGTCTTTGTACAGGCCATTCTGGTAATTCAGGAAATGTGAATCTAAACTTCCCATAGCGATATCAAGCGTTGAGGTCGCCACGTGGGCATTGAGGCTGACTACACTCATATCCCAGCCAGTCTTTTGAACGCCGTGGGGGGCTGACCGTCTTCGAGACGTCTTCGTATCACGTCAGCACACTCAGCCGAGCTAAACAACGAGGTATCGACTTCAAGGTCATAGATACCGAGGAGGTGAACCTCGCGCTGCCACAGGCGAACCACAGGGGGCGCGGAGTCGTCTGGTGAAGCGGTGCTCCAGCCTGTGCTGCGTCGGCGCTCCATGATAACGTTGATGGGGCAACGAACTCCTACGAACAGTACGGGCAGTCCTGCAAGACGGCGGGCGCAGTCTGGGAGGATGTTCCTAAGAGTCGCATACGCATCATGGTGTGGAACATCGACTATGACGTTCAAGCCCAACCTGCTGTGGGCGGCAATAGACTCGTACATGGCTGCGTAAAACAGGGCTATGAGAGGTTCGAGGTCAGGGCGCTCTCCGCCGGGACGCAGGCCTATCCCGGGGCTGTAGCGCTCTAGCGTAACCCGCTCTTTGAAAGTGTCGACGCCCAGGTTCATCCATGGACCATCGAATGTCTCTTGAATAGCTGCTGCGATGCTCGATTTGCCCGATCGCGGGACGCCGTTCAGTATGACGATCTGTCCTAGCTGGTTCATTTATGGCATGTCCTTGCATAAATATTACGTTTGTGTTCACGGGCCTGCCTCTTACACGTATTTTGGCCTCGCTCAATTGGGTCTTTGTTTTCATGATGATCGCGGGATTGACGAGACAAGTTTTGTTGACGCACCTGCCTTCATATCTTGCCCATCTGAGCCAGAACCTGACGCGCCTCAACGCTAACGCTCGGCCCGCGCCCGTTCGACAATGGCTTGAATGAATTCGGATTTACCCTGGTTGTATGTTCGTGGTTCAGACGCGTATGCGGCCATAAGATCACACTTTAGTCTCTCGTATCGCCGCGCGATATCGGAATGCGCTCGCAAATAATCGCGGAACAACAGATGCTCAACCCAGAAATCGCGGAGGGGCAAAGTACTTGGGACTGATTCACTATCGCCTCGGTACTCAATGCCAAAAGACCATCGCCATCATTTCCTTGGCCTGGGTTCATTCGATTGCAGAAGCTTGAGATTGTCAGCACTGTCAGGGATGTTACACCCCAAAAGCCGGAGAGTCCAATCGTGAATACTCTGAGATCCGCGCCGAAACTTTTCTAGAGAGCGCCTATGACGTTTTTGGTCCTAAGGTACTCTAGCTCCTTAGCCTCCAGGCCCAAGACTTCGCCGAATACATAGTCGTTGTGCTGGCCCGTATCGGGAATAGGAAGGCGTATCGCCCCTGGTGTCCGAGAGAGTTTCCAGGGAATGCCACTGTAGATTTGAGATGACGATAGGCCTGGCGCGTCAACTCGCACATTGGTGCGTAAGGCCTTGTAATTGGGGTCGTTTAGTAACTCGATGAGTCCCATGACGGGCGAGGCGGCCACGCCGACTCTTTGGAGCACATCAGTGGCAAGTTCCGGCGAGCGATCACTCGTCCATCGCTCTACGAGAGTATCCAACTCATCCTGGTGTTCAAGCCGATAGCTCATTGAGTCAAAGCGAGCCTCGCCTATTTCCGGTACCTCTCCTTGCAGTAGATTACGCAGCGACGACCACTCATCATCAGTATAAACGGCTATGGCAATCCACTTATCCTTGCCTGTTGTACGATAGATTCCGTGAGGAACCGCGCCAGGATAGCGGTTGCCTTGAGTATCCGCGATTCGCCCGTTAAACAGGTAATCCATGATTGGCTCGGCGATTAGTTGCAGTCCCGCCTCTCCCTGGGCCATGTCAATATATTGGCCGTTCCCGCAGCGATCCCGGTAGTCCAATGCGGCCAAGATACCCACGAAGGCGTGAGCGACGGCGGTAGGGTCAAGCTCCGGTGGGCCTTCACGGGGATGAGCATCGTCGTGGTATCCCAGAATACCTCGAAGGCCGTAAAGCGCAGACAAAGACGGCCCATAAGTGATGGCATCCCGCCATGGGCCAGGCGACGCTCCAGCGGCGGAGAGAGAGGCCATGATGATGCGGGGATTGACCAGCCGCAGCATATCGTATGCCAGGCCAAGGCGCTCCATGACGCCGAGAACTTCGCTCCCGGCGACGACGTCGCTGACCGCGACGAGACGCTTGTAAAGCTCCTTTCCATCGGCTGTAGCCAGGTCTATCGTAATGCTGAGCTTTCCACGATCCAGGCCGTGATAGAGACGAGGGTCATCGGGGGTGGGCTTCTCATCGTCTGCAAAGGTGTTTTGCATTAAACCACGGCCTCCCATCGAGACGCCAGATAACCGGTTGGGAGCCTGAACCTTGATAACCTCGGCCCCCATGAGTGCGAACATCCCTCCCAGAAGCGGCCCAGCCAATACATGGCCGTGGTCAAGAACTCGGACCCCTTGGAGCGGGTAAGTCATCTCATTGAAATTCTCCTGACCTTGGCTTTTGGCTGTTTTCTGTCTCTGCTTGCCCAGAAGGTCAACGAATACCTCGTGATTATGCTGACCAAGCAAGGGCGGCGGCCTGCGGATATACCATGGAGTTTGCGACAGCTTGTAAGGCGCGCCTAGCGTTTTATACCTCCCTTGAATCGGATGTTGCACGCTAACCCAGAATTCCCTGGCCTCAAGCTGATCTGATTCGACTACCTCTGCGATGTCATTGATAGGCTGGAACGAGATGCGTTTCTGGTGAAAGAGCCTGGTCAAATCCGCCTTGTGCCGTTCTTTGAACCAGGGGTGCCAGTATGCGTCAAGCTCCTCGACCCACTGAGTAGCAAGCCATCGGTCTTTGAACCGTTCATCGTCTTTCCACGAAGGGTTGCCTAGAAGCTCCACGAAAGCGTTCCACTGGGCATCCACCATTGTGATTGTTTCAAAGTAGCCATCCTTGCAGGCGACCACCTCCCAAGGGTAGAAGGCGTCAAAGTGCGTGCCCTTGCGTAAGCGGCTCTGTCCCTGGAAGACGTATTGAAACAACGGCGCGCCGCCGAGGATAGTGCCCGCGACTTCGACGGTGGAAATCCAGGCGTGCTGTCCTCGTCCGCCGAGTCTCGATACACGCCCCGCGAGGAGGGCGGTCATTGCCCCGTGACAACCTGCTTGAAAGTCCAGAAAGCAGTAAGGAAACGACAGTGGAGACTTGTCCTCGTCGCCGATGTAGTTCGAAAGTCCTGAGGCCGCCGACGCGACAAGAGCGTTGCCCTGCCAGTCGCGATTCGGGGTGTTGTAGCCGAATACCGTGATGGAGACCATGTTGACGAGCGGGTTGACCTTCTCCAGGACAGGGTAATCCAGTCCGTGCTGCTCAAGATAGCTCGGCTTGTGATTCGTGACTACGATGTCTGCCCACTCGACGAGTTCCATGAATATTGATCGGCCATTGGAAGTGGTTGGGTCGAGAGTAATGCCGCGTTTGTTCGTATTCAGGAAAAGGAACAGACCGCTCCTCTCCAGGTGTGGGATGTCGTCGGGAAAAGGCCCCTGGCGTCGGCTGCGGTCGCCTTCTACGGGCGGCTCGATTTTGATCACATCGGCACCCAGGTCTGCCATTAGCTTGGTGCAGTAGGCAGCGGAGATGAAGTCGCCGTACTCCAACACCTTGAGCGACGATAGTGCACCGTCTGTCATGGGCCTGACGCTCCGGGTTGCGGCTGCGATTGCCGGGACGTGTTCCGCAAGTCCACTGCCTTGATACGACCGGCCAGCAATTCACTCACAAGCTCCGCGTCGCTGCGAATCGGTCTCTCATAGTAAGTTGCACAGGAGCCAACTACACCCTCGCTGTGGGCGTCGCTTCCCCCCGTGCCGGGCAGTCCGACGCTGGCGGCCAGGGATGCCACATAAGCGTTAGCACTGTTGGCGTCACATCCATTAAGAGTCTCCACTCCGTGGAAGAAGAGGGGGAGTTGCTGCCACGCCATCTGCGGATTCTCTTCCCGGTGTGGGTGTGCCAGAATCATGGCCGCACCGGCCTCTTCAACCGCCGCCCGCAGTCCCCGCAAAGTCATGAGGTCGAGAGTGAATCGTTCAAGCCCGAAGACGAGCACATGGCCCTTGTCGGTGCCGACCTCCATGCCGCTGAATATGGGGAAGTCGTACTTTTTTCTCATCTCCGCTAATTTTATAGGCTCCCAAACAGCATTGTGCTCGGTAAGGCAGATGCCGTCCAGCCCGCGCTCTCTGGCGAGGGACACCAGATCGCCGATACTCAGGGCGCTGTCCATAGACAGGTGCGAGGTATGTGTATGCAGGTCTATCAGCAAAGATACCTCCGGTTATGCAGTCCCAAGCTGGCGGCACTTCTCGATAAACGCAGGTAGGAATTCCAGGCAGTCGGCGACCACACCATATCGAGCGTGCTGGAATATAGGAGCGTCCTCATCTCTGTTGACAGCTACGATATTACGGGCCGAGGAACACCCTACCATATGCTGGCTGGCCCCAGAAATACCTAAGGCTAGATACAAATTAGGCGTTACCACCTTTCCAGTCAGACCCACCTGCTGTGCAGGAGTGGCCCATCCTAGATCCACGATGGCTCGTGAGGCCGCAGACATGCCCCCAAGCACGTCGGCTAGCTCCTGGATGTACAGGAAGTTCTCAGGGGTGCTTAGACCTTTGCCGCCTGCCACGATAACCTCGCTCTCTTCTAGCCGAGGTCCAGCCGAAGAAATTCTATCCACTACCTTGGCACGCCTTGGAGTCTCCGCGATTTCGAGCGATACGCTTATCGTCTCTCCACGGCCGTCCCGTGGCAGACTGATGAGTTGCGCAACACCGAGGCTCATGTTCACAATACACGGCCTCGCATCGTCAAAGCGATAGGTTGAAAGGGCAGCTCCACCGAATACCGAGCATAGAGCCTCGATTACGCCAGTTTCCACGTCTACGCGCAGTTCTTCGCAGTTATTGACAACGCCTGTATCGAGGCGCAGAGCGAGACGAGGCGTAAGGTCTTTACTTTCCAACGATGCGCTAAGCAACAGTATAGCTGGACTCGAAATCTGCACTACTTGAGTAATTGCCTGAAGGCGGGACTCCAAATCGAACTCGTCGAGCGAGGGGTCTTCAACCGCATATACCCTGTCCACCATGGTGGCAATGTCGTCAGAGGTAGACGAGTCCGCGCTCCCGAATACGCTCGCGTACAGAGGTTGCTTCGACTCTTGCGACAGCGCATTGCCAAACGCCAATAGCTCAAGGGAAGCTGACGTCGGTCTTCCTTCTTTCGTCTCGACAACTATCAGAACGCCACTGTTGTCCGCCATATCAGATAAGGCCGTCCTTTCGCATGCGTTGAGCGAGTGCGTCAGCTTTATCCTGAATGCTATCGCCGCTCACGAATTCGCACTGTCCACGGACTTCTATTACGGACAATCCTACCTGCTGGACGTGGGAAACGGTGTCACTCGTGCCTAATCCCAGGTCTGCTGCCGACCAGACCGTGGGCCTCTTCCGACGGCTTTCCATCATGGCTCTCGCTCTGGGAAAGCGGGGCTGTCCAATTTCGTTGCTCACGGTGACCAGAGCGGGTAGTTCCAGTGCCACTACCTCTACAGCATCCGGCAGAGTGCGCGTTACTCGAACAGAGTTGTCATCCAGTGCAGTCACGTCGCTGGCAATGGTCGCCGATGGGACTCCAAGGATTTCGGCGAGCGCCGGGCCTACTACTCCCTGGTCATCGTCGGATGCCTGCCGTCCGCAGAGTATCAGATCGGCCCCTCCAAGTTTGTCGATTGCACGCGCCAGCACTTTCGCGATAATAAGCCCGTCGCCGCCTTGAAAGGCGGTGTCAGCAATCAACACCGCCTCGTCAGCACCCATAGCAAACGCAGGCCGCAACATCTGGCGACTATCTTCGTCCCCCAAGGTAAGAACGGTGACGGAACAGTCAATACCCGCATCCCTTATGCGAAGGGCCGCCTCGATAGCCTGCACATCGTAGGCGTTCATCAGTAGAGCAATACCCTGACTTGTCAGCTTATTGGAGATGGAGTCCACCTTCAACCTGCCTGCCACGGCATAGGCATCAACGGTGTCGGGGTCAGGGACTTGCTTGGCGCAGACAACTATTTTCATTGGAATCTTTCATGAGGGTTGCCACTCTCACCACAAAAGTAGTGAAAATGACGAGGGTAGTCCTTCCGCGGAAGGAAGGTTCTATTTTCATTCCAATTTTCACGAAGGTTGCCACCCTCACCACAATGGATGAAAATCATGTAAAGAGGGTGGCAGTCCAGACTATGTTTTCATACCGTTTGCATCTAACTTTCCATCAAGAATAGAAAGCTCTGCTCGCACCAGACCGTATCTTCCCAGTGCTCTTCTGGCTTGATGGTGAGGTCCGTCAACTCGAACCAGCGCCAAGAGGGGCTGTCCTCGTCATAGTCGTAGTATCGCCCGGTCAGACGTCCTCGGAAAAAGTCTCGCGACCCAAGTAAACCCGCAGGCCCACCTTGGGTAGGAGTCCCGCCATCGCACTCGGCGACCTTACCAGTCATGTCCGGTTCAAAACCGTACTTTGGCCCCATCTTTCCCTCGGCCTAATCTTCCTCTGGGACAACGGAGAGAGACTCAAGGATTTCCTGGGCCTCATCAACCATGTCAAACACGATTTGGGCCGCAGGCTTCATCTCCTCGATCATGCCCACAACCTGCCCGGCGGGCGTGCCCATGAAGTCGGTGATTCGGTGGTCGCGTACAGCCGTCAGAACATCGTTCACGAGGATTCCCTGAAGGGGCATAGGCAAGGGTGAAGGAGCGTCTGGTGCGCCCCATAGCTCCGTCCACCTGGTCTGAAGTTGACGAATTGGTTTGCCACTCGATGAACGAGAGCGAATGGTATCGCGCTCGGTCGCCGCCAAAATCTTTTCTTTGACGATAATATCTGTATCCGACTCTCTGGCCGTGAGCCAGATTGTACCCGTCCAGACTCCAACGGCCCCCAGGCACAGGGCTGCCGCAAGGTGGCTCCCACTCCCTACGCCGCCTGCGCAGATGACCGGGGTTGGCTTCACCGCGTTTACCACCTGGGGTACGAGTGAAAATGTGCCAATTTCGCCGGTATGCCCACCAGAATCAGTCCCCTGTGCGACGATGTAGTCCACTCCGGCTTCCGCCTCGCGTCGGGCCTGTCGCACGTTTCCGATAAGCCCCATTACTTTCATGCCACGTTTGTGCGCCTCCTCGACAATGAAGGCGGGACTGCCTAGCCCCGATGCAAGGACGGGAACGCGCTCTTCTAGGATGACGTCTATCTGACGCCGAGCAGTTTCCTGGGTTTGCGTAAGCCGCTCTCTCTGGGCATCATCTACTTTGGGCTTTGGAGCAGGAATGTTATGATCACGCTTGATACCCTCTACGAAGTCCCAATACAAGGGAGGGATTTGCTCTTTCAGCTCTTCCGGTGTACCGCTGGGTGGCACCGAGGCTGGGATGAGCACGTCCAGACCAAAAGGTTTGTCCCCAACGTGCTCCCGCAACCATTTTATCTCTCTTCTGATTTCGTCGGGAGTCATGCCGCCCACACCCAGAACGGCCAGTCCACCGGCATTTACTACGGCCTGCACTACATCCTTGCAGTGAGTGAAGGCCACAATCGGAAACTCTATTCCAAGGTCCTTGCATAGCCTAGTTTCCAGAGGGTTTGCTGCCATCCGAAGTATCCTCCCTTTCAGACTTTAGGACGACCATCGCATCTGAAATTTAGCCCTTCAACGATGCAACGCCGAGCGGCGTCCAGCTAAGATGGGTAGAGTCTAGCAGTATCATCCAGTGCCGTCAAACCCTCTCGAACGTTGAGGATAGCATTGCTATAATCGGGATGATGTAGGCATTCCTGGGCGATGAGGAGTACCCTCTTGATGTAGACGGCTCGACGCAAAGGCCCCTGGCTCATTACCAGGGGCCTGATGCTGCCTCCATAACAGCTGTGGGAGTTTACCGATAGAGCTATGGATCGCGTCAGCTTGCCACAACCTTATCGGACTTCTTGAACTCTGGGATCACATATTTACCGAATAGCTCGATGGATTTCATTACCTTGTCGTGAGGAATAGTCTCGGTCTGCATCATAATCATCATCTGGTCGATGCCTATGGCCTCATGTTTCTTCAGAGCCTCGATGCAGCTATCAGGGTCGCCAGCGATGACAACCCCTCTATCGCTCAACGTGTCAGCGTCGAGATCGTTCCAGACTTTGTGAGCGATGGCCTCACCGCCGGAGAAATCGAGTACATCCTCTGGTGCTTCCTCTCCTTCGACAGTTTCCACGTAACGCGAGAAATTCTGCTTCAGATGATCTGGCACTCCGCCCCACTGCTCAAGCAGTCTGGCGTAGATATCTCTTTGGCCTTGCACATAGGGTCTGTCGGGGCCGAAGAAGTTCTTGAGGGATTGAGCGCCCAGCTCACGGGCTTCCTTGTTGTCTTCCAGGCATATCCCCAGGGTGGAGTTGGCCCACTGGTTATTGACGAAGGCGCCCACCGGATTCGAATGGCGGATTTTCTCCCTGTAAGCTCGAACATACGGTTCCAGCGATGCGGGGGCACTTGAGCCGAATGCCAATACGCCAATGCCCTTCTCTGCGGCGATGTCGTAAGTGGCAGGCTGAAGCGCGGCAACCCATATGGGAGGATGCGGCTTTTGATAGGGTTTGGGCAAAATCTGCCTTGAGGGTACATTCCAGAAGCGGCCCTCCCAAGAGAACCAGTCGGACTCCCAAATCTTGGGGATCATAGTAAGAGACTCCTCCCACATATCCCGACTGTCTCTTGGATCAATGCCCATACCTGTAAGCTCGTATGGTGCGGAGCGACCTGTTCCAAAGTCCACTCTGCCTTCTGACAAATGGTCGAGCATAGCCACACGCTCTGCCACCCGATTAGGATGGTGATAGGGTAATATAACCACCCCCAGCCCCAGCCTGATCTGCTTGGTGCGCTGGCTCAGGGCAGCGAAAACCAGGTCTTGGCAAGGAGACGCGGAGAACCCTGTCAGGAAGTGGTGTTCGACAAACCAGAGGTAGTCGAACCCAACCTCGTCGGCCAGGATGCATTGCTCCATCGTTTCCTTCAATACCAAGTGATCGTCGAGAGTCGGTCGTTGCATCTCATACTGCAGTGCAAGTTTCATTTCGCATCCCCTTCTTCTTGGCTCATCGCCCTTAGTTTGGAGTTATTCTACTCTGCTGAGTTAAGCCAAACAAGTTGCGCAGAATTTCCAGCGCTCATATTCCCCAATTGTCGAATCAGCAGTACACTATCTCAATCAAGAAGGAGGAAAAGATTCATGAGCATTCAACCATTCGAAATAACCATCCCCGAGGAAATTCTCGATGACATGCGTCAGCGTATTGCCAACACGCGATGGCCCGATGAGATTCCAAACTCCGGTTGGGACTATGGCTCCAATATGGCCTACCTCAAGGAGCTTACAGATTACTGGCGCACTGGGTTCGATTGGCGAACCCAAGAGAAGTTCTTGAATGGTTTCTCTCAATACCGCGCGGATGTAAACGGGCAGGGCATCCACTTCATACATGAACGTGGCAAAGGGCCTAATCCTATGCCTCTAGTCATTACACATGGCTGGCCTAGCACATTCTGGGAGTTGCACAAGATAATCCCTCTGCTCACCAACCCCGCATCACACGGCGGAGACCCTGCGGACTCCTTCGACGTGGTAGCGCCCTCCATGCCAGGCTACGGATTTTCCGATCGGCCCACGGAGAGAGGCATGAGTTACTCAAGAGTGGGGGACTTGTTTGGCAAGCTTATGATGGAAGTGCTTGAATACGATAGGTTCGGCGCTCAAGGTGGCGACTGGGGTGGAGGGGTAACGGCTCGCCTCGGTTACGCATATCCCGAAAACCTGATAGGCATCCACATGACTCTGGTAACTCCAACTCCCTATCGTGGCCCCGGCTCCAGTGAATTGACGGAGAAGGAGAAGGCATTCCTCGAAGCCAGAGACAAATGGCGACAGGATGAAGGAGGATATGGCCACATTCAGGGCACGAAGCCTCAGACGCTCTCCTACGGGCTTATGGACTCACCCACTGGCCTTGCAGGGTGGATCGTCGAGAAATTCCGTACATGGAGCGATTGCAATGGCGACGTGGAGAGTGTATACACCAGAGACGAGCTCCTCACGAACATCACCCTTTACTGGGTCACACAGACCATAAGCTCCTCGGTAAGGCTTTATTATGAGTCCCAGCGCGACACTCTGGCACTGAAAGAGGGGGAGCTTATCCGGCCACCTTCTGCTGTAGCAGTGTTCCCCAAGGAGATTTCTCACCCTCCGAGAGAGTGGGCTGAACGCATATTTGGCAACTTACAGCAGTGGACCAACATGCCCAGAGGGGGCCACTTCGCAGCACTGGAGACACCAGAGATGCTGGTGGAAGACATTCGCGCCTTCTTCCGCCCTTTACGATAGGAGTTACACCGTGAGGTTACCCAATCACTCAAGCTTTCGCCGTTGAAGTGACGGATCAGCTATGATCTGAACTTCCGAGTCGTCAGTTTCATGATTGCTTACGCGACTCATGCTGTTCACCTTTCCGGCGTAGGGCGGTGTTTTGGTGAGCCAACACGACACCTTGACGGAGAGGCCCACAGTTTGTAACCTGAGCTAACGCAAATCCTATGGCACAACAGGAAAAAGGAGTCTCGCATGGCTACCAGCACGCAAACCTATGACATTGACGTCGCGGACGTGGAATATCTCCGGCACGGCGAAACACCCCTACTGGCACGTCTATTCAAGCCTCGCGGCAGCGGGCCATTCCCGATTATGGTTGAACTGCATGGCGGCGCTTGGGTTCGGGGAAATCGTCTGAACGGCGATGCGGCCAACGAAGCGCTGGCTAAGAATGGTGTGATCGTGGCGGCACTGGATTTTCGTACGGAAGCTCCCTATCCGACCTCTCTGGCCGACATCCACTATGGGATTCGCTGGTGTAAGAGCCAGGCTGCGGCGTGGAATGGCAGCCCGGATGGCATCGGTGCCATGGGCACTTCCAGTGGCGCACACCAGGCCATGCTACTTGGCATGCGCCCGCACGATCCCCGCTACGCCGCGCTGTCACTCCCGTCAGGCGCTGAGGCGGTAGACGGAACCCTGAACTGCGTGATCCTGGTCTCCCCCGTGATCGATCCGCTTGGACGCTATAACTATGCCAAAGGCCTGCGAGAGGATTGCACCCCGCCAGCCGGGATGGCCGAGCGGATAGTGCCCATGCATGACCAGTACTGGCAGACAGAAGAGGCCATGGCTGAGGCGGCTCCGGCGCGTATCCTGGCCCGCGGAGAGCGCACAGCCCTACCGCCAGCGCTGTGCCTGGCGCGCAGCTACGAGGAGGCGCACCCGCGCCCGGATCGCGAGGAGTTCGTCCGACAGTATCGCAAGGCTGGTGGTCAGATCGATGAAACCATCTTCGAGGGTGAAGGCCCAGGTTTGTTGAGCGATCTCTCCTCGCCAGTTGCCAAGCAGACGCTCGAACTGATGAGCGCGTTCGTCCATAAACACATCGGGTAAGCCAAAGGAGATAAAGATTGGTCCGACTAAGCGAGTTACCAGAAGCTTCCAGAACGAGCCTGCTCAATCTCGATTGTCCCGTATTCGACGGGCGTCCTTGGGTCGCGGGGCCTCCAATCGCACAGCGGCGGGTCGCCATCATATCGACCGCTGGCCTGCACCTGCGCAGCGATCGCCCTTTCGCGTTTGGGTCAGCTAGTGCCGTGAACATCCCGGGTGATTACCGGGTCATTCCGGGGGATACAGAGGCCAACGACCTCGTAATGAGCCACATATCGACCAATTACGACCGCAGCGGCTTTCAGAAGGACTGGAATGTCGTCTTCCCACTCGACCGCATTCGCGAGTTGGCACAACAGGGCGTCATCGGCAGTGTCGCAGATTTTCACTATTCGTTCATGGGCGCCACCGCTCCGCAGCAAATGGAGACCGCCGCGCGCACTCTCGCGAGCCTCCTCAAGAAGGACAGCGTCACCGCTGTGCTACTGACCCCAGTTTGACCCAACTGCACGCGCGCCGTAGGCGGGCTTGCACACTACATCGAAGAAGAGGGAGTGCCCACAACGCAGATCAGCTTGATCCGCGAGCACACCGAGAAAATCAAGCCCCCCCGTGCTTTGTGGGTGCCATTTGAACTGGGGCGTCCAATTGGAGTGCCAGATGACACCGCTTTCCAAACGCGGGTGGTCGCAGCTGCCTTGGAACTCTTTGACGCTCCTAGCGGGCCGGTGCTCATGGATTACCCGGAAGACGCGCCGCCTGTAGAAGGGCCAGCGACTCTTGTGTGTCCGGTCAGTTTCGCCCTGCCGGAGTCTGACGACAGCGACAACGCGAAACTGACCGCGAAGCTCCTTGAGGAAATCGCCCTGATGCGTCCGTGGTACGACCGTGCGGTGGATAAACGCAAGCGAACCACCGTTGGCGTTAGCAGCATGGCCCCCGAATCTATGGGTTCTTTCGTCGCTGAGTTTCTGGACGGCAGCATGCCTGAATCAAATGGCGACCTCAGCCCTGCCACGCTGTTCAAGCTGGCAGTTGAAGACTTGAAGGCCTACTACTCTGAGGCGGCATTGGCCCAGCCTGGTCAAGAGGAAGCGGACTCGAAGACGCTTTCCGCGTGGTTCTATCGGGAAACAGTAGCTGGAAACGTTCTATCCGCCGTGCGAAATGCTCACAAAGACACCGAAGACAAGGCCATGCGGCTGGTGATCAACATACTACTCATCCCAAGGGCACTCAGATGAAATCCACCCTCCGAGGCTAATGGGTAGAACTGTGTTCATCTGAACAGGGAGTAGGCTTTGCGGTCTATCTAAATATTCCTACCCACCGATTTTGTACATCTCGACTTTCTTGCGCAGCCGGAGGGGTTCGGTCATTGAAGCGCGCTCCTCGGAGTAGCGGTCTTCGCGTCTGCCCCAGGTGCCGGTTATGGTGGCCTTCAGTTCTTCGTCGGTGGCTCCATCACGCATGGGGCCGCGCAGGTCTGTGCCAACGCTTCCAAACAGACAAGTGAATATCTGTCCTTCCGGAGACAGCCTCAGCCGAGTGCAGTCGCCGCAAAAAGGCTTCGTTACTGACGAGATTACGCCTATCTCGCCGCCGCCGTCTCGGTAGCGGTATCTCAAGGCAACTTCGCCGCGATAGTTGCCCTTGATTGGCTCAAGGGGCAGTTCAGCGTCAATCCGCGCCACTATCTCGTCCGAGGCAACAACCTGATCCATCTCCCAGCCGTTGAGCGTGCCAACGTCCATGTACTCGATGAACCGCACTATGTGGCCACGCTCCTTGAAGTAGCGAGCGAGGTCTACGATCGTGTGGTCGTTGACCCCTTTCTGAACGACGGAGTTGATCTTGATGGGACGAAGCCCGACTTGTTCGGCGGCTTTGATGCCTTCCAGAACCTTCTCCGTGCCGAAGCCGCGTCCGTTCATGCTCTTGAATATCTCGTCGTCCAGTGTGTCCAAACTGACGGTTATCCTCTGCAAGCCTGCGTCTTTGAGCGCCTGCGCCTTCTGCGGAAGCAAATAGGCGTTGGTGGTCATCGTCAGGTCTTCTACGCCATCAACATGAGCGAGTCGCTCCACCAGCTTTTCTATATCGCTGCGCACCAGTGGCTCGCCGCCGGTGAGTCGCACCTTCTGAGCGCCAAGGCCAACCAATATCGTGGTCAACCTGGTAATCTCCTCGAAGGTTAGCAGGTCGGACTTGGGCAGAAACTCGTAACGCTCGCCATAAATCTCGGCAGGCATACAGTATGTGCAGCGAAAGTTGCATCTGTCCGTAACCGAGATTCGGAGGTCTCTAAGGGGTCTGTTAAATTTGTCCGTAATCATATAGCCATTTTACCAGAATTTTCCAAGAGGGTTGCCGTTCCCTACCGTAACCAACAAAAAACCTGTGGCGAGGGTATGCAGCCTATGTTTTCCGACTGCATGAAAGTTTGAACATCAAGGCGGAGTTGTGACCTTAGCTCAAGGTCGCTCTGGCCTGGTGGCCCTTCGCTTTAGCGCGGCGACGGCTTTCTGCGCGGCTATGCTCCGATGGCTTATGCGGTTCTTCTCGTCGTTGGAAATCTCTGACATTGTCTTGCCGAGCGCGGGGAAGAGAAAAGCGGGGTCGTAGCCAAAGCCATTGGAGCCGCGCGGATGCTTGATAATCATACCATAGCATTCGCCTGTGTAATACTCGACAGGTTCGGAGTGCCAGACGATGGCGATAACGCAGCGAAACCGCGCGTTCCAGGACTCTTCGGGGATGCCTTGCAGATTCTGAATCAGAAAGTCGGTACGCTGGGCGTCGCTCAATCCCTCGCCCCCGTACCGTGCAGAGAAAACTCCCGGCTCTCCGTCGAGGGCTTCGACTTCAAGCCCCGAGTCGTCCGCCAACGTAGGCATACCGCTCAGTTGGGCGTAGGTCGTCGCCTTTAGAGAGGCGTTCTCCTCCATCGTCGAGCCAGTTTCCTCGACATCCTCATCTACGCCCACATCTGTCAGCGAAACCAGTTCGAAAGGAGCGTCGATCAACAAGGCGGCCAGTTCTTTGATTTTACCTGGATTTCTGGTGGCTACGAGGAGTTTTTCTGTCCTCATAAACATAAAAAACCTAGTTGGCGGCTATATCCTTCTCCATGTCCAGCGAGTACGCGCCTCTGCGGGCCGCGCTCGTAACCTTCGCACGATGGTAGTATGCTTGCTTCGCCTTTTCCATATTAGCCGCCTGACCACCCCATGCCTTCAAGGGCGCGGCCTGAAGTCCACGTCCATAGGAGAAGGTCATTTCCCAGGGCACGCCGACCTTTGCGGCTAGCTGGTTGATGGCGTTGAGGTTGACTGTTGCTTCCTCGTCGCTCTGACCACCGGAAAGGAACAAGACGCCGGGGACGGCAGCCGGAACGGTGCGCTTGAAGCATGTGATAGTCCTCTCGGCGACCTCTTCCGCGCTCGCACGATTCGAGGCGTCCTTGCCCGACAGCACCATGTTCGGCTTGAGCAGCGAGCCTTCCAGGTTCACGCCCTGTAGACCTAGCTGATAGAACACCTCCCGCAGCGTGACCTCGGTAGCCTCGAAGCAGCTTTCGATGCTGTGATTGCCGTCCATCAGCACTTCCGGCTCTACGATTGGCACGAGGTTCGCTTCCTGGCTCAACGCCGCGAAACGGGCCAGCAGATGCGCGTTGGCCTCGATGCAGTAGCGGCTTGGTATGTCGTCTCCGATGGTTATCACAGCACGCCATTTGGTGAAGCGAGCGCCAAGCTGATAGTACTCCGTGAGACGGTCACGAAGCCCATCGAGTCCGTCAGTAATCAGCTCGCCTTTGGAACCTGACAGCGGATTGGTGCTTTTGTCGACCTTGATGCCGGGGATGATGCCCTGATCTTGAAGCACTTTGACCAGCGAAGTGCCATCCAACGCGCTATTCTGACGCATCGTTTCGTCATACAGAATCACGCCGCTGATAAACTCAGAGGCCCCCTCTGTCCGAAAGAGCATCTCGCGGTAGTTGCGGCGGTTATCCTCGGTGGACTCCGCGTTGATCGTATCGAAGCGCCTCTTTATTGTTCCTGAGCTTTCGTCTGCCGCCAGAATTCCTTTGCCCGACGCAACAATCGCCTTAGCATTGCTGGATAGTTCCTTTAGGTTCATAGCCTGTCTCCTTTGCTGAGTTCTATCGAGGGGAGTCACCCAATTCTAAACACCGTTGATAATCGCCACTGTCTGTTCCACGACATCCTTGTTTCCGATAATCAGAGGGGTGCGCTGATGCAGCTTTTCTGGCTGAATGTCCAGGATTCTCTGTTTCCCGGACGAGACCGCGCCGCCTGCCTGTTCCGCGACGAACCCCAGAGGATTAGCCTCGTACATAAGCCGGAGCTTTCCTTCAGAGCTGCCTGGGTCGCCTGGATAAATGAAAATTCCGCCCTTCAGGAGGTTGCGATGGAAGTCCGCCACCAGTGAGCCGACGTAACGCAAGGAGTAGCTGTCCCGCAGCTTTGCAACGGCCTTCTGGGTCGGCTCGTCCAGCTTCTTGAAGTTGCCTTCGTTGGTGCTGTAGCACGAACACTTTTCTGGAATCCGAAGGTCTGGGTGCGTGAGCGCGAACTCGCGGGTCGTCGGCTCCAGCGTGAAGCCCTGCACGCTATTTTCAACGGCGGCGACCAACACTGTGCTTGAGCCGTAGACGACGTAAACCGCCGCTACCTGTTCGTTCCCCGGACGCAGCAGTGAATCGTCCGAGACAGCCTCGCCTTCGCCCCGACGCCATATGCCGAAGATGGAGCCAATGCTAATCGCAACGTCGATGTTCGAAGAGCCATCAAGAGGATCCATCTGCACGATATAGTTGTGCCGCGTGCTGTCTCCGACAATGACCGTCCCCTCGATCTCCTCGCAGCCGATAGCGGCAACGCGGCCACTCTTGCTGAGAACGTCCACCAACGTGTCAGACGCAGCGGTGTCGAGGTATTGCACGATCTCGCCCTGCACGTTGATTTCGCCAGTAACCCCAATCACACCGGCGAGACTCGCCAATTGCACCTTCTCTTGGATTTGCTGCGCGCCGTCAGCAATAGCCGCAATGACGATATCAAGACCATCGTAGCGGCTGTTGCCATTCCAAGCATCCGACATGTAGGCACTAAGTGTTTTTGGTTTTGATGATTCGGTCAATGTCATGACAACCTCCAGTGATTTCAGTGGCCTGCGAATATCTCATCGATGGCAATACGAAACCCAGGAATCACCGAGGATTCCACCTCACCTGAGCCGTAGCTCCTGATGGTATCATAGCCTCCTGCCCCTAGCTCCATCACTTGTACTGAACTCCCGTCAGGGTCTACAATCCAGTATTCGCGCACTCCAAATCTGGCGTACAGATTCAGCTTTAGTTCCCTGTCACGGCTTGCGGTACTGGGCGAGAGGATTTCGACCACCAGATCAGGCGCGCCGGAGATGTTGTCCTCTGTGATGATCTCCCTGCGCTCGTTGGAGATGTACAGGATGTCTGGCTGGACGACATTCAAGTCGTCCAGCACCACGTCCATAGGCGCTACCACCACCTCGCCTAGATCATCCCTCATAGCATAATTCCAGAGAGGGAATGCCAGATTCATCAATATGCGTTGGTGTCTAAAAATTGGTGATGGCGCCATGTAAAAATCCCCATAGATTAGCTCTCGCCTGTCTTGTTCGGGAAGCAGGAGGTAGTCTCTATAGGTGAACTTGATCTGAGGGTTTTGCATTTGATCGTTAGCCTGCGAATATCTCATCGATGGCAATACGAAACCCAGGAATCACCGAGGATTCCACCTCGCCTGAGCCGTAGCTCCTGATGGTATCATAGCCTTCTGCCCCTAACCCCATCACCTGTACTGAACTCCCATCAGGGTCCACAATCCAGTATTCGCGCACTCCAAATCTGGCGTACAGATTCAGCTTTAGTTCCCTGTCACGGCTTGCGGTACTGGGCGAGAGGATTTCGACCACCAGATCAGGCGCGCCGGAGATGTTGTTCTCGGTGATAATCTCCCGTCGCTCGTTGGAAATATACAGGATGTCTGGCTGGACGACGTTCAAGTCGTCCAGCACCACGTCCATAGGCGCTACCACCACCTCGCCTAGATCATCCCTCATAGCATAATTCCAGAGAGGGAATGCCAGATTCATCAATATGCGTTGGTGTCTAAAAATTGGTGATGGCGCCATGTAAAAATCCCCATAGATTAGCCCTCGCCTGTCTTGTTCGGGAAGCAGGAGGTAGTCTCTATAGGTGAACTTGATCTGAGGGTTTTGCATTTGATCGTTAGCCTGCGAATATCTCATCGATGGCAATACGAAACCCAGGAATCACCGAGGATTCCACCTCGCCTGAGCCGTAGCTCCTGATGGTATCATAGCCTTCTGCCCCTAACCCCATCACCTGTACTGAACTCCCATCAGGGTCCACAATCCAGTATTCGCGCACTCCAAATCTGGCGTACAGATTCAGCTTTAGTTCCCTGTCACGGCTTGCGGTACTGGGCGAGAGGATTTCGACCACCAGATCAGGCGCGCCGGAGATGTTGTTCTCGGTGATAATCTCCCGTCGCTCGTTGGAAATATACAGGATGTCTGGCTGGACGACGTTCAAGTCGGACAGTACAACGTCCATCGGCGCCCACACGACAACACCAAGCCTGTTTCTTTTGACAAAATCTCGAAGAATCGCACCTAGATTCGCCGAGATATTTTGATGCCTGAAGCTAGGTGAAGGAACCATATGAAAATCTCCCTCGATAAGCTCTCGATTGTCTTGTTCGGGGAGCAGGAGATAGTCTCTGTAGGTGAACTTGATCTGGGGGTTTTGCATTTGAACCTTACCTGAGTGAGCGGCTGGGAATTCGTCTGAAGGCTTGACCCCAGGGGTGGGTTCCGTTATAGCAATATTGTCCTGACGGTTGGCCGGGGCATCCAAACCTGTCATCCGTCTGAAAAGGCGCGTGACAAGTTGATGGTCAACCCCCAGTGTATCAACCGCCCCATTTCGGTGTCAAGCGCCTTGTTGATGGCCTTGACGTGCGTCAAACGCGCTTCCCCGTGTGAGGCATGCGATGAATCCTGAGCTAGAGAGACGATGCGTATTCATGCATGCTAATCTCGTTGACCCTGATTTGAAGCGCATCTATAATCGATTACAGTCGGACTGTTGCCACTGGCTAAGGGATGGGCTATTTGATGCAAGACCTCAGGAATAGGAATGTAGGACTTGACAGGGTTCTGCTGCTGATTATCCAAGCGGTGGTTTTCCTCATTCTTTTGATGCCCCTGATAGTGACTCCTGATACCGTCTTTCCGTATATCGTGGGGAAGTCGGTGTATGTCCGCTCGCTGATCGAAGTAGCGTTTGGGCTATGGTTGGTGCTGGCTTACAGATATCCCTCATATCGACTGCCACGCTCACGACTGCTGCTGATTTTCGCATTCTACGTAGGAATCACTCTGCTAGCCGGACTCTTGGGAGTCAGCCCTCAGCGAAGCCTCTGGTCTACTTACGAGCGTATGCAGGGTATTATCGATCTTGCGCACTGGCTCGCCTTTGCGGTGGTTTTGGCCTCCGTATTTCGCTCATTCCTCAACTGGCGTTATCTTCTAATCTTCAACCTGGGGGTCAGCGTCGTCATGGCCTTGCTGGGTGTAGCCCAGCATTACGACGTCGGATCAATTCCATTTTATGATTTCCTTCAAGCAAACCCGCGTCTGGACATCACGCTAGGCAACCCCACCTTTGTGGGAGCTTACATGATGGTTAACGCGCTCATCGGGCTGGGATTCCTCGGACAATCGTTCCTTCAAAAGGCCAGTCCCAGGCAACAAGCCTCGCGCGCGACAGAGCGGCGTAAGCAAAGGCGAAGGAGAACGCAATCGAGTTCGGTCAACTACTCGCTAATTTCGTGGAGACTTTTCTGGCTGGCGGCGATTGCCCTTGACCTATGGATACTTAGCCTGACCGGAACGCGAGGCGCGTTCATCGGCCTTGGAGCAAGTCTGATGGCATTTGCGGTCGTCTACATAGCGCTGGGACAAGTCAGAATGCTGAGGCTCGCTGCATCTGGTTTGATAGGACTTCTAGCGCTCGTTGCGTTAGTCTTCGTCTTAGGCAAAGATACTGCCATCTTCGAGAAGATAGCCGAATCAAACGTCATGATACGCAGGGTGTCTACAATCGGATTAACCCATAACACCCTGGTCAGTCGACTGGACTCTATTTCGGCGGGGCTGGAGGGATTTGCCGCGAGGCCCATACTGGGATGGGGGCCTGAGAACTACAATGTCGCCTTCGGACGCTACACCAAGGCGGACTCCAGGGCAACGGAAACCTTCGACCAGGTACACAGCAAGCCGATAGAGGAGTTGACTACCAAAGGTGCGCTGGGGTTCCTGAGCTACATGGCGCTGTGGGCGTACATGTTCTGGATAGTTTTCCAAAAGGCCCGAAGGCAAGAGGCAGGAGAGCAGTTTTTCACCCTAGTCATAGGCGCGACCCTAATAGGCTACTTCGTGCAGAACCTCTTCCTCTTCGACACCCCGGCTACGCTCCTTCAGTTCATCCTGTTATTGGGGTATGTGGTGACTCTGGAGATAACTATGGTCGAGCCTGTCGTAGCCTCCAAAGGTCGCAGGGGAGACGAAGCGAAACGAAAAGCTCCGATGGCGTGGCTAGGTTGTGTTGACATTTGGTGCATAATGGATACATGTCAACGACTGAATTACGCAATGAACAATGGTCGAAAATCCTTGAATTTCTGCGCTCATGCCCAGACCTCTACGTTGGAGAGGAGGACGATTGCAGGCGCTACGTCGAGGCCATCCTGTGGATGGCACGAAGTGGTGCTCCTTGGAGACTGCTGCCTGAGCACTACGGTCACTGGAACAGCGTATATAAGCGCTTCGCACGCTGGTGTGAAAAGGGTGTATGGGAACGAATGCATCAGCATTTTGTGCAAGACCCCGATATGGAGCATGTCATCATTGATAGCACTGTGATAGCACTGTGGTTCGCGCTCATCCCTGTGCTGCTGGAGCCTCCAAAAAAACGGTGGCCAATCGGCCCAAGCTCTTGGCCGGAGCCGAGGCGGGTTCAGTACCAAGATCCACGTGAGCGTGGATGGATTGGGCAACCCGTTGCGCTTTGAGCTCACAGCAGGTCAACGTCACGACATCACCCAGGCACAGGCATTGATTGCTGATTTCGAAACCGAGCATGTGATTGCTGATAAGGGATACGATTCGATGGATTTTCTCCAATGCATCCTGGGCAGGGGCGCGTTACCTGTGATTCCACCTCGGTCAAATCGAAAGACGCCACGAGAGTATGATGAGTACCTTTACCGAAGCGCCACCTTGTGGAGTGTTTCATCAACAAGATCAAGCACTACCGGCATATCTTCTCTCGCTTTGACAAGCTGTCATCGCGTTTCCTGGGATTCTTGAACTTCGTCGGTGCTCTCATATGGCTCAGATGAAATGTCAACACAACCTAGATAATCTGCTCGCTCCCATCCGGGTATGGCTTAAAGAGAACGAAGGAATCAAACGTCTCGGTCGCGCATCGATATTTAGTTCAGGGCTGCGGTTTATATATGGCCTGGTTGTGGTGGTGACTATAGTTGGCCTCAGCGTTTTTTTCTTCAACTATCGCCCGTATAGTGCCGCAGCCTCTGTCGTTGACACCAACGCCATCGCATTGACATGGCAGCAGCGGCTTGGGTTCTTCGACGAGTCCATAGACTCTTTTCGTCCACTTGCCAACTACCCTCGTCTAATCCTATTTACCGCGCTAAAGGAAAATTGGAACACGCTCACAAAGTCTGAGGCGATGGCAATCGTGGATATCGAAGCGAAAGAGGCTATCCAAAGCGAGTCTCAGAATTGGCGTATGTACGTGGCGTTGGGCGGTCTTTACCAGTCAGCCTCTTCTCTTGATACCCGCTACCTCGATGTAGCCGAATCGTATATTGGTATCGCCAGCGAACTGGCCCCTGGAAGAGTCGAGGTCTATGAGCTTCGAGCGAGGCAGTGGTTGGCTAAGAAAAATTACAATGAAGCGCAGGCGGTAGTCAACGAATTCCTCGAACTGAATCCTCGTGCGAAGGTTCGGCTTAGCCGACTGAAGGCTGAAATTGAGCGGGCCGGTCGCCAGTAGAGGCTGGCTTATGGGGACGCTTTGGAGCCTGCTGTGTATTGCTAGTCTCTACCCAAACCACCCAGGAATTCGGCGTTGTTCGTTGTCTTGCTAAGCCTCTCCAACACCTTTCCGGTCGCTTCCCAGTTGTGACTCGAATCTGCCGAGATCATGCCAACCATCTTCCGCAACAGCCACACTTGTCTCAGTGTCTCCTCGTCCAACAGCAGTTCCTCGCGTCGGGTGCCGCTACGTTCTATGTCGATTGCGGGGAAGACACGACGCTCGGCCAATTTGCGGTCCAGATGGATTTCCATATTACCCGTGCCCTTGAATTCCTCGTAAATGACATCGTCCATGCGGCTGCCTGTGTCTACCAGGCACGCTGCCAGGATGGTCAAGCTGCCGCCTTCCTCAGTGTTGCGGGCAGCGCCAAAGAAACGCTTGGGCGGGTAAAGGGCTATTGGGTCCATGCCACCAGACAGGGTGCGTCCACTGGACGGCACAGCCAGGTTATAGGCACGCGTCAACCTCGTGATGCTATCCAGCAAGATAACAACATCCTGGCTGCCTTCCACGAGCCGCTTGGCTCGCTCTAGCACCAGTTCCGCTACCCGAGTGTGATCTTCGACAGGTTCATCGAAGGTGGAGCTATACACTTCACCCTCAATAGAGCGTCTCATATCCGTGACTTCTTCTGGCCGCTCGCCAATGAGTGCCACCATTAGCTGAATATCTGGCGCGTTAGCGGTAATGCCGTTGGCAATGTCTTTCAGGAGGGTGGTTTTGCCAGCTTTCGGAGGAGAGACGATAAGGCCTCGCTGCCCTCTACCAACGGGCGCGAGCATGTCTATCAGGCGAGTGGAGAAGTTGCTGTAAATCGTCTCCAGCTTGAGTTGCTCTGTGGGAAAGATTGGTGTAAGGTTCTCAAATGCGGGACGATTGCGAGCCGCTTCGGGGTCAACACCGTTCACCCCCTCTACTCGCACCAGGCCAAAATACCTCTCGCCGTCTTTGGGAGGCCTTACTTGCCCGGAAACCCTGTCTCCGGTTCTCAGGCCAAACCTTCTGATTTGCGATTGGGAAACGTAAACGTCGCCGGATCCGCCCTGGCTGCCGGTTTGCCTCAAGAAACCGTAGCCGTCCGCCACAATAGAGAGGATGCCACTTGCGATGATATGCCCATTTTGCTCGGTGAGGGCATTAAGTATCCTCGACATCATCTCTTGGCGTTTGGGAGTGGAACCGTTTTCTACGATGCCCATCTCAACGGCCAGCGCCAGCATTTCTTCGTTATTTTTGCTTTGTAGTTCAGTGAGGTCCATGGTTAACTCCAGGGTCATTTATTGTCAATTGCGGGTTGATAGTCAGGTTTTTGATATGTACTCGATTTTAGATGCTGGCTTCTGGCTCCGATGAGCATTTTGTCTGCGATCAGGGTCTTTATATTCTTGAAACACAATTCCAGACGCAATGCCACAATGCCCCTTGTGCAAGCTTGTGGATGGTTGCGAAAGGATGCGACGCTCTGGCCTCTAGCAAATCACATTGCAGGGCCTTTATATTTATCTAAATGGGAAGGTGCTGGGAGTCGATAGAGTCTTCAAATTCAGCGCTATCCATAACTCTGAGCATATATCACTTTGGAAAGCAATCTTAATGACGTTATAGTCTACTGTAACCGACTCGCCTGTAGACTGGAGTTTTAACTATTGTCTAGTGGCTGTCTCCCAGTCTTGTGAAAATCTTGTAACCCCCAGGTCAGTAAGAGGGTGGTGTATCATCTGAATTAGCACTTTGAAAGGAATCGTTGCGATGTGCGCCCTGCCTTAGCAGCCATAACGCAGTGTAGGGGATGTCTTATGCTTGCCTCGAGCACCTCAGTTGATATCGCGTGCTTGCCAAATATCGAAACTATGTCTTCAACCACTGCTATCCCGTCTTGCCTCGTGTCGTCCAGACGGCCTACGAATGGGCTGACATACGAAGCCCCGGCTTGCGCTCCAATCAGAGCTTGATTCACTGAAAAACACAGGGTTTGGTTAATTTTCACGTTCTCGGTGGTAAGATGCGCCATGGCCTCAAATCCAGCACGTGTGCAGGGTAGCTTTGTCACTACATTGTGATGCCATTGAGAGATGCCCCATCCCTCTTCTATCATAGCTTCTGCTTCAACACTGACAACCTCTACTGAAATGGGGCCATATATAATTTCCGCGATCTCCAGAACGGCGTCTCTATATCCGCCAAGCGTGCCAATACCTTCCATTGAGGCAAGTGAGGGGTTGGTAGTGACTCCGCTGATGACTCCTAGCTTGGCTGCCTGACGGATTTCATCAATGTTTGCAGTATCGAGAAAGATGCGCATTTAGAGGGGGTACTTCCTATAGCATAGCATATTCAGAGATTTTCGTCTACACCTTCTGTAGCTTTGCGACCGTGGCCGTTGACTCCAACGGCAGTATATGCTGGCCGCCTTCCCTGAGCGTCTGTGTTGCCGCGCCGATGAACTCCCTAAATAGTGGATGTGGGTTATTTGGTCTCGACAAAAACTCAGGGTGAAATTGCACTCCTACCATGAATTGCAATCCGGCAATCTCCATGATCTCCACGAGTTGTCCGTTCGGAGAAATTCCGGTAGGCCAGAGGCCAACGCCTTCAAGTTCCTCGCGGTAGCGGTTGTTGACCTCGAACCGGTGCCGATGCCGCTCGGAGATGCGGGTCTCCCCGTAAGCTTTCGAAGCCAAGCTCGCTTCCGGAAATTGTACGACATCACACGGATACACACCAAGGCGCATCGTGCCACCCATCTGGGCAATATCCTTCTGGTCGGGCATATAGTCTATGACCGGATCGGGAGTATCGGGATCGAATTCTGTGGAGTTGGCCTTCTTCTTCCCCAGGAGATTCCGCACCGCCTCTATCACCATAACCTGCAAACCGAGACACAAGCCAAGATACGGAATGTTGTTATTGCGCGCATACTCTGCTGTCTCGATCATGCCCTCTATGCCACGTGGGCCGAACCCGCCGGGAACAACTATGCCACTTACGGAGCGCAGAAGGAGGTCTGGGCCTTGCTTTTCTATGTCCTCTGAATGCACCCATCGCACGTCTACATCCTGGTCGTGCGCGATGCCCGCATGGAGCAACGCCTCTTTGACAGATATATATGCGTCCCGCAGATCAACGTATTTCCCTACTACAGCGATAGGCAGGGTATCTTTGGGTTTCTTGATAGCGCCGACCATCTCCCGCCATTGAGTCATGTCCTTATCAGCCGATGGAAGGCCGAGGCTCTCGACGATGAGGTCACCCAAACCCTGGCCTTCGAGTATCAGCGGCACTTCGTAGATGGTTTCGACGGTAGGTAGAGTGAGAACAGCCCTCGATGGAACGTCGCAGTGGACCGTTATTTTCTCTCTAATGTCGTCTGTAATTTCATGGTCGCTGCGGCAGACAATAGCGTCGGGAAGGATTCCAATGCTGCGAAGCTCTCTAACGCTATGCTGGGTCGGCTTCGTCTTGAGTTCGCCTGTGGATGAGATGAACGGAAGGAAGGTGACGTGCATGTAGAAAACGTTGTCCTTGCCCACCTCGTTGCGCATTTGCCGTATGGCTTCGAGGAATGGCAAGCCTTCGATGTCGCCAACGGTTCCTCCGACCTCCACGACGATTACTTGCGCCCCGCTCTCCTCGGCTAGACCGAGAATGCGTTGTTTGATGGCATTGGTCACGTGGGGAACGGTCTGTATGGTTCCTCCGAGAAATTCTCCTCTGCGTTCGCGCGCGATCACGTCGCTGTATATCTGTCCTGCGGTGACGTTGCAGGACCTGGTTAGGTATGTGTCCACGAATCGCTCGTAATGGCCGAGGTCCAGGTCAGTCTCGCTCCCATCTTTAGTGACAAACACCTCCCCATGCTGGTAGGGAGACATAGTGCCGGGGTCAACGTTGAGATAGGGGTCGAGCTTCATAAGGGACACCGAAATACCCCGACTCTTGAGAATACGCCCAATGGAGCCGACGCTAACCCCTTTGCCGACCGAGCTTACTACTCCACCCGTGACAAAAATGAAACTGGTCATAGTATTATAGCTCGCCTTTCAAAACTTGTGCCATAAGCTCAACAAATTGCTCATGCTTACCCTGGCCGTGCAGCCAGACAATATTCAAGACGCATAACACCCAAGCCGCACGCCCTAATAAGCGGGTTCCAATGCGACAGGTAAAGGTTCAGAGAGGGTAAGACGGGTAATGTTATCGGAGAGAGTCGGAATGTGTGGGCCTTCGCCACTATCCGGCAATCCTTTTAAAGCCTTCTGTTTCCCTACCGTGCCACAGAATATGGGAGTTTGCTCGTGTGTTGTAACTTTTCTCAACCCCAGAGGAATGGAGACGGGAAGGCAGGGACTTCAAATTGGAGTGAAGGCTACTCATCGCCTTAACCTGCCCTCGTTTGGGAGAGATAAGGCTTCCTGAGTCGGCATCCTGGATGTGGTAGACGTTACTAGGTTGTGTTGACATTTGGTGCATAATGGATACATGTCAACGACTGAATTACGCAATGAACAATGGTCGAAAATCCTTGAATTTCTGCGCTCATGCCCAGACCTCTACGTTGGAGAGGAGGACGATTGCAGGCGCTACGTCGAGGCCATCCTGTGGATGGCACGAAGTGGTGCTCCTTGGAGACTGCTGCCTGAGCACTACGGTCACTGGAACAGCGTATATAAGCGCTTCGCACGCTGGTGTGAAAAGGGTGTATGGGAACGAATGCATCAGCATTTTGTGCAAGACCCCGATATGGAGCATGTCATCATTGATAGCACTGTGATAGCACTGTGATAGCACTGTGATAGCACTGTGGTTCGCGCTCATCCCTGTGCTGCTGGAGCCTCCAAAAAAACGGTGGCCAATCGGCCCAAGCTCTTGGCCGGAGCCGAGGCGGGTTCAGTACCAAGATCCACGTGAGCGTGGATGGATTGGGCAACCCGTTGCGCTTTGAGCTCACAGCAGGTCAACGTCACGACATCACCCAGGCACAGGCATTGATTGCTGATTTCGAAACCGAGCATGTGATTGCTGATAAGGGATACGATTCGATGGATTTTCTCCAATGCATCCTGGGCAGGGGCGCGTTACCTGTGATTCCACCTCGGTCAAATCGAAAGACGCCACGAGAGTATGATGAGTACCTTTACCGAGAGCGCCACCTTGTGGAGTGTTTCATCAACAAGATCAAGCACTACCGGCATATCTTCTCTCGCTTTGACAAGCTGTCATCGCGTTCCCTGGGATTCTTGAACTTCGTCGGTGCTCTCATATGGCTCAGATGAAATGTCAACACAACCTAGCTTGCCTCGGAAATATCATCCTTGCCACTGCCTGGGCGGTTCCCCTCTTTGCTTGGCAAAGTATAGGCTGGCATCAATTTTCTTGTCAATCTAATTCCGAACGAGGTTTCGGCGAATCGTCCGAAAAGCCGGATTTCATCAGGCTCACATGACCTCGCAGTTCACAACTAGTATATTATAGTCTAGATTCGGCAGAGTAGCGAGGACAACAATGAGCATAACCGTGATTCCGGCCTATCGTGTAATCACGAAGTTCGCCAGACAAGCCAAAGGCCTCTCCTACGATGAGAGCGCCAATTTACTAGAACGTAACCTGAGAGAGTACGTCCGAAACCTTCTCTCAATGCTGCACCCATCGATCATGGAGCTTGGCGAGCGTTCCGCCGTAACGCAACTCGGCGACGCTGACCCGAACGCGCTAATCGAAGCCCTCACCACGTTGGAGGAAGCCTCGCCTAAAGCCATTGTCGAGCGGGCCCTTGCGAAAGCCTCCGAACGCTTGCCTCGCCCTGACCTTCAGTCTCGCGTTTTCCTATTCCCCGGCGACGGAGAAAGCAGGGTGCTGACGCGTCAGATGAACGGCGTGCTTGGCTTCAGCCTCGGCGCTCAGGCGATGATGGTCTTTCTGTGGCCCGTGGACGGATGGAAGGAGTGGCTCGAATATACGGTCACGCACGAATACGTCCATCTTGTGCGGAACCTCATGTTTCCTCGCGGGCTGGCCGGTGGGAAACTGGTCTACATGAAGTCCCAGCAGCCTGAGACGTTGTTGGACGTAATGGTCGCCGAAGGACTCGCCGACGCGTTCGCCACGGAGATTCATCAGGATATGCGGCCTCGCTGGACTGACGCCCTGACGCCTGATCTAAAGCAACGCCTGTGGCCGCGTGTGCAACGGCGACTCGGCGTTTCAGACACCACCGAGATACGCCGAATGCTGTTTGGAGACGGCGACCGCGTACCTCTGTGGACGGGCTACACCTTCGGCTACGACATCGTGAAAAGCTACCTGGAATCACACCCGGACGCGCAACCGGCCAACCTTGCTGGCCTGCCCGCCAGCGTCATATTCGAGGCCAGCGGCTATGCTCCTGGCGACTCTACGTAGGGGCGTTCCTACACGATGTTTCAAAAACTCCCACATGTGTTTATATATGTAGCAAGCCTCGAATTCCTCTACTTTTTTCTTCTGCAGTTCACCCTATCCGTATCGCGCTTCTCTCGATTCCCGTCAACCTCAACCAGACGCCGTGCCTTCATTCGCAAGTGGTAGATGTTCGAGGGCCTGACGCACGAAGTCCATGCCAACCATGTTGCGCCACGCGCCAAGTAGCCTGAGAGTTACCGGCCCCGGCAGCTCATTGCCCAGACGATAGCCGTTGAGAGTTGCCACAGGCAGCATACAGTAGCGAGTGCTGGAGATGAACGCCTCGTCTGCCATGTATACGTCGTACGTCGAATAATCGTCCTCGTCGACGGCAAGCCCAAGCGACTCGGTTAGCTCCAGCACCATGTGCATACTCACTCCGGGCAAGACGTTGCGGCGGTCGGGCAGCTTGATGCGACCATCGCGCACGAACATGAAGTTTGCCCCACGACACTCGGTTATCCTGCCGTCCTGCCCCGTCATAAGCTGAAGCGCCTGCAAGCCACCTTCCTTGCCGCCGGACTGAGGGCCGGGAACGCCATAGGTAACCGGAGTCACAAGGCGCACGCCTCGGACATAGTTTCCCGCGAAGCTGGTGAAATCCAGGGGTTGGCAGTATATAACGACGTTGACGCTAGGGTTTTCTCCCGGCGACGGCGGCTGGCCCAGACTGACCATCTGCGTGACAGTGAACTCGTCGCCGGAAGCCAGCAAGGGACGATTGGCTTCGAGCACTTCCAGCGTAAGCGATTCCATCTCATCGAGGCTCAAACCGGGGTCAATCTGGGAGAACTCCAGGCCACGGTACAGACGCTCAAGGTGAAGACGAAGCTCGAACACCCGACCGTTGAAAGTGCGCTCGGCGTCGTAGAACCCACCTGCCGCCTGCATGTCTCCTTGCTGCAACGCTGCCATGCCCCGGCTATACGGCAGAAAGCGTCCGTTGACGTACATCACAAGCTCTTTCGGTTCAGTCATGACCGTGCTTCCTCAACACAGTTTTGAATCTGCTGACGCTTGCAGAAGGGGCCTACGCCCGTTGCCGCTTCTCAAGTTGGATTGCCTCAAATCGCTTCAATTGCTCGAATTGCGATGGCATTGGACTGATGAATGGACGCGCCTTTCTTATCAGCCTGAACGCGTCCTCAAAAGAGTATCCCTGGCTTATGAAGTATGCGGCGGCCATCGTCGGCGCTCTGCCAACGCCACCGGCGCAGTGGATATAGACTTTGCCACCCTCGCTGATGGCCCTCTCGATGAAGGCTACGCCCTCGTCAAGATGATCCAGAGTCGGGGCATCGTCGTCGATCGTCGGCAGGTGGCAGTAGTTATCGAGGGCGAGGCCATGTTCAGCAGAGTCGAACTCGATTCGCATATTCACGCAATAGCAGATTCCAAGGCTCTCCAGCTTGCGTTTGCCTGCCTCGCGGTACTGCGATCCAACGTATATTTTAGGCGTCACGCGGCTGTACTTCATCACGGGAACGCCGGTGAGCGTAGGAATGCCTCGCGCGTACAGCCAGATAAGCGTGACGCGCACTCCCTGCGTCCTCAGCCGACTCATCAGGATAGGAGGCCCTTTTCTAACGATATTAACCAGCAAGCTCATCGCAACCCCGAAAAGAAGCGGGCCATCAGTCCTCCTGCCCTACCTCTTCTTCCCTCTCTAGCATGCGTATTTGCTCACCGTAATCTGTCTGAATTCGGGAAATGCGAAGCTCTGTGGCTGCCAGCATATCGCTGCAGATGCGCGCTAGCTTCATGCCATTCTCGAACATGCGAGTTGACTCGGCAAGATCAAGCCCGCCCGCTTCCAGGGTTTGCACCGTCTCATCAAGACGGCCAAGCGCCTGCTCAAACGAGAGGTCGCTGAATTCGGAGTCGCCGTTACGGTTTTGCTCTGTCATCGTCTTTAGCCTTTACAGAAGTAGTTTGCGCCTCAATCGCCCCTCGTCCGAGCGTAATCTGCAGGGAGTCTCCCACATCAATCTGGCTCGCGTCGCTGACAACCTTGCCATTGGCAGAGGTCTGCACAATCGCATAGCCTCTGCGAAGTGTGTCGTTGGGACTGAGTGATTCCAACCGCGATTTGAGGCCCCTGAAACGCTCCGCCTTGACCTCCAGGTTGTGCTTGATATGAGTCGCCGCGCTCCGAAGTAAGTCGTCGATATGCATTCGCAGGTTATCCATGTTGGGCAAGCTGCGTTGAAGTCGAGCCTCTAGCGGGCGCAGAGAGTCAGACTTTATCGAGAGATGCCCCAAGACGCTGGCAGAAAGGGCTTGCTCTGCCATGATCACGTGGGCAGCCAGTTCCATTCTATCTGGCACAGCCATTTCCGCCGCCGCCGATGGTGTTGGCGCGCGCTGGTCCGCGACAAGATCGGCAATCGTGAAGTCAGTTTCGTGCCCGACGGCGCTGACGACCGGCGCGCGGCTTGCGTAGACGGCCCGCGCGACAGCCTCCTCGTTGAAGGGCCACAGGTCTTCGAGAGAGCCTCCACCTCGCGCAAGCAGAACTACGTCAACGTCTGAAACCTGGTTCATTGCCTGGAACGCCTCCACGATGCGCGGCGCTGCGGTGTCGCCCTGAACGAGGGTTGGAGCCAGCAATAACTCGACCAGAGGATAGCGTCGGCTGATAACCGTCTGGATGTCCTGCCAAACCGCTCCGGTGGGCGACGTGATAACCCCAACTCGCTTTGGGAACTCAGGCAAGCTGCGCTTTCGAGATGGCTCGAACAGGCCTTCGTTCTCCAGTTTCAGCTTGAGTTGCTCAAGTCGCAACTGAAGCTCGCCCACGCCCTCAGGCTGCACGATGTCAACGATAAGCTGAAGGTCGCCTCGCGCCTCGTACACGGAGGCTCGACCATGAGCGATAACCGCCACGCCGTCGTCCAGACGCTCAATTCCGCGCGATCGGCGAAACATGACACACTTCATCGAGCCTTGCCCGTCTCTAAGCGTGAAGTAGGCGTGCCCAGAGCCGGGACGAGCAAGGTTTGCTACCTCGCCACTGACCCAGATGTCCTGAAGCAGTTCATCCCGCGCCAGCAAGTCGTTGAGGTATGAGGTGACCTGTGAGACCGAGTATACCGGCATTCCTATTTTGTCCCTACGCCATCACGCCCTTGAGAGATAATTCCCCGTCCTGGTGTCCACCTTGATCTTCTCTCCCTGAGCCACGAACATAGGCACGTTGACAACCAGGCCGGTTTCCAGTGTCGCGGGCTTCGTGCCGCCCTGCGCGGTATCGCCCTTGAAGCCTGGAACCGTTTCTGTGACCTCCAGGTCTACCGTTATCGGCATCTCTATCGCGACAGGATTCTCGCGGAACAGTACCAGGTCTACGTTAATCTGCTCGATAAGATAGCGGAGAGAGTCCTTTATCTGTTCCTCTGAAAGCGGAAACTGCTCGAAGCTCACCGTATCCATAAAGTAGTAAAAGTCATCGTCACTGTAGATATACTGAGCGCTGCGCCGCTCTACGGCTGCCAGTTTGAAATCAACGTCATAGCCCGAAAAGGTGCGCTCCGTCATGCGGCCGCTGATCAAATCTCGAAACCTGATGCGCATAACAGGAGCACGCTGCTGCATCTTGCTCCGCTCATAGTCGACCACGATAAAAGGCTCGTCGTCTAGCTCAACGGCCATCCCTTTTCGCAGTTCGCCAAAATTAACCGTCATTCATGGGCCTCCTGTGTTAGTTGGCTATCGTGCGCTCGCTCGCTTGTGAGACCTCGTCATGATGCGGACACGACCATTTTCCAGCACAACGTTATCCTCGATTCGCACGCCACCCCAGCCAGACAGGTAGATGCCCGGCTCGATAGTAAACACCATGCCGTCCTCAAGCACCTGGTCAGACAGCGCACTTATCCTCGGCTCCTCGTGGACTTCAAGGCCAATGCCGTGACCAAGGCTATGTCCGAACGCGTCCCCGTATCCGGCCTCAGCTATTATGTCGCGGGCGATTGCGTCGACCTCTTTGCCGGTCATGCCCGCCCTGGCCTTATCCTCCGCCTCAAGCTGAGCGCGAAGCACCGTATCATACACTCTTTGGAAAGTCTCGTCCGCCTCGCCCACGATGATGGTGCGGGTCATGTCGCCAGTGTAGCCCTCGTACACAGCGCCCATGTCGATGACGATGGCGTCGCCGTCCTCCACTACCTTGTCGCCCGCGCGATGATGTGGAAGCGCGCCATTCGCACCCGCCGCGACGATTATATCGTAGCCTATCTTCTCGGCCCCGCGCTCTCGCATGGCCTTTTCAAGCTCCCACGCAATCTCTCTTTCGGTGATGCCGGCCTCGATGGTAGGCGCAACCAGCTCGAAAGCCTCGTCGCCTATCTCGATTGCCCTTGCAAGCAGCTTTAGCTCGTCCTTGTCCTTGAAAGCCCTCAGCTTCTCGACGATTCCGGCGGTGGAGACCATCTCCGGCTTCTGAGGGCCTTCGGCCTCTTCGATAGCCTTCTGCAAAAGTTCATAGGCGCTGTAGGTCATCTGCTGGCTCTCGAAGCCCACGCGCTTAACGCCTATCTCTGACGTCAGCTTGGGAAGCCACGCATGTCCACCAGCTATGCGTTCTACCCGGAAATCAGGAGATTGCCTTCCGGCCTGCTCCACGTAACGGAAGTCCGTAGCCAGCACAGCGTCGTTCTGAGAGACAAGGAGATAGCCAGCCGAGCCGCTAAACCCGGACACATACCGCCTGTTCTCATCCGTCGAAATCAATATGGCGTCAAGCTCTTTTTCCTGCAACGCCTCGCGTAGCTTCTCAAGCCGTTTGTTCATTGTTAAATTACCTTCTCTCTTTTATTTGCTCTGCCAAGAATTCCAGGGCGAAGATGTAGCCTTGCCAGCCCAACCCGGCGATCTGGCCGACGGCGATAGCCGCTATCACCGAGTGATGCCTGAATTCCTCTCGCGCGTGAATGTTAGAGAGGTGCACCTCCACGAAGGGCAGCCGCGAGTCCGCCAGAGCGTCCCGCAGCGACAGGCCATAGTGAGTCAGCGCGCCTGCGTTGATGACGATGCCCGCCGCGTCCGGCGCAGCGGCTTGCAGGAAATCGACGAGCGCGCCTTCGTGGTTGGATTGAAAAAATTCGACCTCCACGCCGCATTCGTCCGCTTTCTCCTGGACTGCCTCGGCGATATCGTCAAGAGTCTTGACGCCGTAATAGGCCGGCTCACGCGCGCCCAGCATGTTAAGGTTAGGGCCGTTGATAACGAGAATTTTCATATGATGCTGTAATTCAAGCACCTGCTAGCCGAGGCTATCCAGAGCCACGATTTCCGGCGAGTCGGCGTCGGCGTTTTGCCATCCTTGCCTGACTTCGTTGACACTCACGCTCGCGGCCTCCGTCTGCCCGGTGTTCACCTGCACGCCACTCAGCCATAGCGTGTCGCGCACAGATGTCCGCCGATTCAGGCGTTCGCGCAACATGTCTTCGGCCTTGTCGTACTGCTCAGACCTCAAGTATGCGGCCAGCAAGGTATCCTCGAACACCTCTCGCTGCGCATGACTCCCGCCAAGACGGACGAACTGGCTGTGTATCGGCCCAATCAGGCGCGCGCTCTCGGCGTAGTCCCCCTGCGAGAAAGCGCCTATGCCTTTGACCAGCGGCAGGGTCACCTCGGATGCAAGCAGGTTCCCGTCGCTTGCCATGCCTTTAATGCCCTCGATCATCTGGTTCCATGTCTCGTCGTCGCCACTGGCGGCGCAGGCCATCGCCGCATGCGCGACTCCGAAGGCGGGGCCTTTCCCGCTAAGGGCCGGAGCCGCCTGATCTCGCACTTCCTCCCAGGGCATAGGAGGCACAGAGCCGCCGTAAATCTGCAAGCGCCACATGAGGGAGCAGCTATCCGCGATTGATATGGGACTCTTGGCTACGACAGAGGGACGTATCGCATTTTCATACAGACCAAGCGCGCGTTCGTGGCGGCCCTGGGCCAGCTCGAAAAGCGCCTCGTGCCACGACAGGTGAACGTAAAAGGGTGATCGGCTGTCATAGTCCTCAAGCCAGTTGCCAAGGAAGCCCTGTCCTGTTACGTGATCGCCCCTTTCGAAAAATACGTGGGCAACAGAGTGCGATGCGTTGGCGTTGTCTGGACGCTGCTCTAGCGAGCGTTCTGCCAAACGCAACGCCTCGTCGAACAGACCGGACTCGTGGTGCGCAAAGGCGTAGTTCCCAAGGAATGACCATTCGTCGCCGTACACTGGCTCAAGCCCTTTTAGAAGCCCAAGCATCTCAGGGGGGAAGTTTGGCACTCCGGCGACACCGCACCCCATGACAAGCAGGCGGTGAGCCAACTGCAACGCCATAGCGTCGCGCGGGAATTCGTTCATGTGCTCTCTGGCACGCGCAAGCGCCCTGGGGCCTTCGCCACTCACATACAGAAATACTGCTTCGGCATAGCCCTGCACTCGGCGCGAAGCCCCCAATGACAAGGTACGGGCACGTTCGGCGGTTGCTTTAGCGTCCGCACCTTTGCCACGATAAAGCTGCATCATGGCTTTGGAGGCGTACGCGACGGCAAAGCCTTCGTCGGCTTCGACAGCCTGGTCGAACTTCTCCTCCGAGCCATAGTTCCTCGAAAGCATCAAATCCACACCCTCGACATAGTGCTCTGCCGCGAGTGTGGAGCTTGTACACATATCAAGCCCGAAGCGGTCTTCAATACCTTGCTGCATTCTTTGCTCCTCCCTACTGTATGCGTGGCGTCATCAAGAAATTTGCGTCCCTAGCCCTATGGTACACAATAATATGGGGCGCGTCAGCATTGCGTGTTCATTATTTATAATGGAAGGGGCAAATCATCGTTAAGCAGTCTTTCGTTTAGCTCCCAGAGAGCGGTCTGGTCATGGTGCCAATACAGTAAGTCTCTGCCCTGTTGGTAGCTGACCCATCTGTACTCTGTGTGCTCATATGACAAAACAATTTCAATTTCGTGAGCCTCTACAGCAAAGTAGTGGCCCAGAATGACATATTGGTCTTTGGGCCAGAGATGTCTCGCCTCAAAGGCAGATACGGGAATGGAGACAGCGGTTTTCAGCATGAAATACTTTGCAGACTGGGGCATGGTTGCTTCCTCAAAAGCCTCGCGTCTGGCTGCCTCGATTGGGGCCTCACCGTCCTCACCGCCGCCAGATATGGGTTGCCAGAATCCATCATCGGAGCGTCTGAATAGAGCGAACTCCAAGCTGCCGTCTTTGGATTCGCGAAAAGGAAAGACGAGGACGTTAAGCGGTGCCCTTGGCATGGCGATGTTCCCTAAAACTACGATTAGTCGTTGGCTTGGCCCTGATCTGACCTTGGGTGGGACGCGAGGTATACTTTTCTAGCCTCTGCGCCAGTGACGTGGGTGTAAATTTGGGTCGTCGCCGGGGTGGAGTGCCCCATAAGCTCTTGAACCACGCGCAGGTCTGCGCCGCCTTCGAGCATGTGCGTGGCGAAGGAGTGCCGCAGTGTATGAGTATGCACCCAGGAATCGAGGCCAGCTTGAGACGCATAGAGGCGCACCTTTTCCTGAATACTGCGCTGACTGAGTCTGGAGCCAAAGCGATTCAAGAACAGCGCTTCGCCGCTTCGGGCGTTCGCTAGTTCCGAGCGCACTTCATTCAAATACAGGGCGAGTGCGTCCCTTGCGATCTCGCCGATGAGGACGATGCGCTCCTTGGAGCCTTTGCCGATAACACGAAGCTCTCTGGTTCCCAAATTCACCTGGCCTATGTCCAGGTCACGGACCTCGCTGACTCGCAACCCTGCTCCATACAAAAGCTCCATCAGTGCGCGGTCACGCAGCTTGAGCGGGTCTGAAGTCTCCGGGGCTTGCACTAACTTTGCCGCCTCATCCTGGGAAAGGAACCTGGGAAGGCGAGACTCCATCTTCATGACGCCACGTCTGGGCAAGGGGTCGGCGTCGATGAGCTTATGCCGAACCAGCCACTTCAGAAAAATCCTGAGCGCGCTGACCTTCCTAACGACGCTGGCCCGGACGTAGCCCAGCTCGATTAGCCATGCCAGATAGCCGCGAAGCAGCACTTTGTCGAGAGCTTTCAGGTTAGGGACGCTCTTGAGCTTGATGTAGTCGTAAAGCGGCTCAAGGTCGGTCTTGTAATTGCGAATCGTGAGGACCGCGAGGCTACGTTCGGCCTTCAGATGCTCCTCGAACTTTTCCATAAGGGCGCGCCATTCGTACTCTTGCATGCAAGGAAGGTTATATTACGTGGCGGTGAGCATGCTAGCGCAGAGAGGGGCAGGAATTGTTCAGACTGTTCACGGGATCCCATTTCAGAAAGAGAATGATGCTTACTGATTCTCGCATTGGGAGCTATATCCCAACCTAAGAATCGGCTAAAATCTCAGGCCGAAGCATCAGATCATCAAGGGTTGATAGGAATAGATATGTAGCTTGGATGATACACTACTGGTTCTTGCTGGCGATGCGCTGACCTCACCCCCGTCCCCTCTCCGTTCACGGAGAGGGGTGACTGAAAACCAGGCCTCTTATTCCTTCCGCGGAAGGACGGGGTGAGGTCAGAAAGCATGATTCACAATGCATCGGGGTATATCCATTATTACCTACCCCTGTCAGCCCATCGAGGGGGAAGGGGCTAGCCTTTTCTCCCTCGATGGGGGAACACATGAGGTTGCCATGCTACAGAAACCAGAGCTAAACGGCGACTTCCAGCGGCTCGGTTTCGGGGATTGGCCCCTTGAAGTCGCAGGCGGTGCAGCGTGCGTTGCTTCGACCAGACGCCAGAAGCATCTTGCTGCACTCCGGGCACGGCATTGGTAGAGGTCGTTGGTTCACGGCAAAGGTGCAGGCGGGGTAGTTGGAGCAGCCATAGAATTTCCTGCCGCCCTTGCCCTTCTGTTTGCGTTCCACGAGGTCGCTGCCGCAATCCGGGCACTCGACGCCCACACGGGTCAGCAACGGACGCGCGGCCTTGCACTCAGGAAAGCCGCTGCAAGAGAGGAACCGGCCAAAGCGCCCCGACTTGATGACCATAGGTCGTCCGCAATCCTCGCAGATCTCATCCGTCTCCTCGTCAATCTGGTCTCGGGGGACTCGCTCGGCCTCCTTCATGGCGTGCACTATGGACTCGTCGAAGGGGTCATAGAACTCCTTCAGGGTAGGCCCCCACCTGCGTTCGCCGTTGGCGATATCGTCAAGCTGCTCTTCGATACGGGCCGTGAAGCCGATGTCCATGATGTCGGGGAAATGGGTAGTAAGTAAGCCGGTCACCGCCGTGCCAAGCTTCGTGGGAACGAACCTGCCCTGGTCTTTCAGCACATAGTCCCGTCCCATTATGGTAGCCATGATGGGAGCGTAAGTGCTGGGGCGGCCTATGCCCTGCTCCTCTAAGGATTTGATAAGAGTTGCCTCTGTGTAGCGCGGAGGAGGCTGCGTGAAGTGTTGATCCGAAGTCACGCTAGAGCAGTCAAGCGGGTCGTCTTTATTAAGGTCAGGCAGCGGCGCGGTCTCTTCGTTTTCGTCTACCGCAGAGTCGTCCCTGTCCTCCATGTAAAGCACGCGGAATCCGGCAAACTTCAGCACCGAGCCTGTTGCCCTGAAGACGTACTGTACCGTCGATTTCTTGCTGTCCGCCGATATGTCCGCCCTCGTGGAATCGAACAGGGCATCGGTCATCTGGCTCGCCAGCAGGCGCTTCCAGATGAGGTCGTACAGCCTGGACTGATCGTTATTAAGGTATTGCCGCATCGAAGCGGGGTCCCTACCGATAGACGTGGGCCTGATGGCCTCATGCGCCTCCTGAGCGCCCTTGACCTTCTTCGTGTAAATTCTGGGAGCCTTGGGCACGTAATCTGCGCCGAATTTGTCTTTGATGTAGGCGCTGGCCTCTTGCAGTGCGGAGGACGCGACGTTCGTCGAGTCCGTCCTCATGTAAGTGATGAGTCCGACCTCGCCTTCGTCGCCGATTGACATGCCTTCGTAAAGCTGCTGCGCTATCTGCATGGTGCGGCGGGCCGTGAACCTCAGCTTCCGCGCCGCCTCTTGCTGCAATGTGCTGGTGATAAACGGAGCGGACGGACGGCTGTGCGTCTCTCGTTTGCGCACAGTGTCAACGATATAGTCCACGCCTTCAAGGTCTGACGTTATCTCTCGCGCACGCGACTCGTCAGGAATCAGGACTCTGCCCTTCTGCCCCTTGATGGAGTGCAGGCCCGCCTTGAAAGGAATAGAGCGTTCGCCATTTTGGGGACGTTTGGTAAGATTGGCGTCGATAGTCCAGTATTCCTGGGGGACGAAGGCGCTTATCTCGCTTTCCCTGTCCACTATGAGGCGAAGCGACACAGACTGCACTCGACCCGCCGATAGCCCGCGCCTTACTTTGCCCCAGAGCACAGGGCTGAGTCGATAGCCCACCAGCCTATCCAGGATGCGCCGGGCCTGCTGCGCATCTATCAAGTGATGGTCTAGCTCGCGAGGATTGTCGAAGGCTTCCTTGATGGCTTCCTGAGTGATCTCATGGAAGACGACTCGCTTGACCTTTGACTCGGCTATCCTGGCAGCCTTGATGAGATGCCATGATATGGCCTCGCCCTCTCTATCCGGGTCTGTAGCCAGGTACACCGTGTCGGCCTCTTTCGACGCCTTCGTCAACTCAGAGACAATTTTCTTCTTGTCTGGCAAGATGTCGTACGTTGGATGAAAGCCCTTGTCATCCACCTCGACGCCCATCTTGCCCTTCGGTAGGTCCCTGACGTGACCCATAGAGGCGATGGCCTCATATTTGTTTCCAAGAAAGCGTCCGACAGTGCGGGCCTTCGCGGGAGATTCAACGATTACTAAGTCTTTTGCCATACTATCTCACTACTGCCTCATATTCGGTCGGGGTTTCCTTGAGCCTTATATAATTCATACCCCCAACCTGTTTAATTAAACCTTTTAGCTCCATCATAGCCAGCGCGCTGCTGACTGCCGGTATATTTAGCCCTGACTCGCGTATTACCTCGTCTATGTGAACAGGGTCGTAAGTCACATAGCGCAGCACCTGCGACTCGTTGTCGTCCTCTGGGAAAAGGGCCGTCATCTCGATCTGGTGCCCCACTGAGGAGAGGTTAAGCTCCTCCAGGATGTCCTTGTAGTCCGATACGAGTTTCGCACCGGACTCCTTTATAAGCCTGTTGACCCCTCGACTGTTAGGAGAGAAGATGTTGCCGGGCACAGCAAACACCTCTCGACCTTCGTCAAGGGCGTGCCTTGCCGTTATGAGAGCGCCACTGCTCTCTCCCGCCTCAATCACAACAGTCCCAAGCGTCATGCCGCTCATTATGCGGTTTCGACGGGGAAAGTTCTGGGCGTTGGGCTTTGTCCCTAACGGATGCTCTGAGACGAGCGCACCGTTCTGCATTATATCGGACGCGAGCGTGGAATGCTCTTTCGGATAGATGACATCAACTCCGCTTCCAAGGACGGCGATAGTCCGCTTGCCTGCATCTAGCGCAGCCCTATGCGCTATGCCGTCGATGCCACGCGCCAGGCCGCTTACGATGGTCACGCCTGAGCGCGCCATATCATATGACAGCCGATGAGCGGCTTCGCGACCGTAAGCCGACGCCTTTCGAGTGCCAACCACAGCCATCGAACGCTCGTCTTCCGGCGAAAGCGTGCCACGCACGTAGATCACCGGCGGCAGATCGTAGATTTCCTTCAAGCGACTCGGATAGCTCGCGTCATGCCAGGTGAAAGCATAGACACCGTTCTTCGCGAGACGCTCAAGCTCGTCATCCGGGTCTATAGTCGCCCTGCCTGTCACAACCAATTGCGCAGTCTTGCTATCAAGGCCCGCGTCTTTCAAGTCAGAACCGCTGGCATGCCACGCCCTATCCATGGTGCCGAAATAGCTTTCTAACACCATGAAACGCGCCCTCCCTATACGGGGAACGCGATTGAACGCTATCCAGAATTTTAGCTCGTTTGCTTCCATAAGTCGCCTCAATTCTAGCACAGCCAATCAGAAAAGAAATAGTCGTATATGGTTTACTGTTGGTTTGGAGCAGACGCAGTAGCGCATAATCAGACTCTATGCGGCACGTCTGTTGCTATCGCAGCCAGGATTCTAAGGTGGCGGAGAGAGTGGGATTCGAACCCACGGTACCCTTGCAGGCACACGCGATTTCCAGTCGCGCCTATTCGTCCACTCTAGCATCTCTCCAAGAAACTTGCCCCAAGCTCGCGGTCTCAAGGCAACGTCATGACAAGGTGGCGGAGAGAGTGAGATTCGAACCCACGGTACCCTTGCAGGCACACGCAATTTCCAGTCGCGCCTATTCGTCCACTCTAGCATCTCTCCAAGAAACTTGCCCCAAGCTCGCGGTCTCAAGGCAACGTCATGACAAGGTGGCGGAGAGAGTGGGATTCGAACCCACGGTACCCTTGCAGGCACACGCAATTTCCAGTCGCGCCTATTCGTCCACTCTAGCATCTCTCCAAGAAACTTGCCCCAAGCTCGCGGTCTCAAGGCAACGTCATGACAAGGTGGCGGAGAGAGTGGGATTTGAACCCACGATGGAGTTGCCCCCATACTAGTTTTCGAGACTAGCGCCTTCAGCCGCTCGGCCATCTCTCCCCGCGAAAATTATAGCACAACCCGAAGCGCGCGAAGGAATAGAATTTGGCTATACTTCAGGATATTGTTTGGAGAGTGCTATATCTGCAGCATGGACAGCTAGCCTCCCGCTTCGCTGGCTGTTCTCATTGATTTGAGGTATTATAAAGATGCACGGAGGGAGCGTTATGACTACAGAAGCCGAGAGATTGACGTCAGTTGAAGCCAAACTGGACGGTTTCATTGAGGAAACCCGCAGCAGGTTCAACGACATGAACGACAGGTTCAACGACATGAACACGAATATGAACAGCAGATTCAATGACATGAGCACGGGCATGAACAACCGTATGTCTAGTATAGAGAACCGGTTGAACATTCAAATCGGCCTAATCGTCACCATTGGCGTGACGATGGTACTCACAGTTTTATTTAGAACCTGACAACAACCTCACTACAACAATTTGATCAAGCAATCACGGGCGAGGGGAAATACCTCGCCTTTTTCATTGGTAAAAGGGACAAGCCATGAGAACAAGAAGGCTCTCGACCTCTATCTGGCTGGTGACACTGGGGCTATTGATGTTCGCAACGCTGGTGTCTCTCCGGCCTATATCTTTGGAAGCACAGGGCATCCCGCCTATACCGGCGCTCTACTCCGGCGTGGTGCTGGTTGGAAGTGAAACGCCACCCGACGGCCTCACCATAACGGCGCGAATACTGGAATTCGAGTCCCAGCCGTCTACGATAACTGACGGACAATATGAATTGCTGATCGTCGGGCCTCCTGACGAAAGCTTTATAGGCGAGGTCATAACATTCCATCTGGCAAGCTTGCAGGCCGACCAGACAGACATATACATTCCAGGAAGCGTTGACCTCAGCTTTGACCTGACGTTTCCTGCTCTAGCCGTGCCATGCGCTCTTGGCCTGAGCCTTGACTACGATGGCAGTACGCTTGCTATGGATTTCGATCTGGAAACGGCATCGCCCGCTATCTGGAGCGTGTGGCTGGTCTTCCACACCCAGGTCATTCCTCTATGGTCGTTGCCAATTCCGGCCATCGACCCGGCGGCGAGCTTCACCGTTCCTGTGCCGTTACCATCTGTGGGAACAGTTGGATTCCTGACCTCAGTCGCCACACAAGAGGAAGCAACGTGCTACGCCTTCGACAGCATCGATACCGGCGCTCCATCAGCGAGTGCGCCATCGGCAGAGGAGTTACAGGGATTGTTCGGCAACGCCAGAAGTGCGATTCACAGGTAAGGGCGTTCACAGGTATGAAGTGATGTGGAGGCCGGGTCAGTCATATGAATTGTATATCCGGATTTGCCGGCCTCCACATTCAATTATCACGTCAACTATATAAGCATTTGTTGATGTCTGGCTTATGGTTGAGGGTCATACAGTTCAGCCGACGCGAGATCGCTCTCGCCGTCATTACCTGCCGCAAGCAGCACCCTACCATCCGTCAGCAGTGTCGCTATGTGTATGGCACGGCCCTCAAGCATGTTACCTATAAATGAGAATGCGCCTGTAACTGGGTCAAACAGTTCTGCTGAGGCAAGGGCACTGCTGCCGTCGCCGTAGCCCCCTGCGATCAGCACCCTACCATCACTCAGAATCGTAGCTGTGTGGTGGTAACGGGCCTGCACCGTATTTCCAGCGGAAGACCAGGTGCCTTCAGCAAGATCGTACACTTCTGCCGAGGCCAGGGCTTCGCCGGCATATCCTTGACCTCCCAAGACAAGAACTCTGCCATCCGAAAGCATTGTGGCTGTGTGGGAGTGACGGCTCTGCTGCATGCTGCCAGCAGGGAACCAGGTGCCTTCAGCGGGGTCGTACACCTCTGCTGAGCCGATGCTGCTTTCGCCATCATGACCGCCTGCGACCAGCACCCTGCCATCCGAAAGCAGCGTTGCCGTATAGTCTTTTCGGGCGGTTGCCATGCTGCCTGTAGCTGACCAGGCGTCTTCAGCCGGGTCGTACACCTCTGCTGAGGCGATGACGGTGTAGCCTTCGGAGTCCTTGGAGCCGCCTGCGACCAGGACCCTGCCATCCGAAAGCCGAGAAGCCGAGTGGTAGAAGCGGGCCGCAGCCATATTGCTGGTGAATGACCACTCACCAGTGGGAAAATCGAATAGCTCTGCCGAGTCAAGCGCTTTGCCGCCGTCGTTCCCCCCTGCCACCAGTGTGTTCCCATTTTGTAGAGCAGTGGCTGTATGGCCATAGCGGGGAGTGTTCATACTCTCCATAGCAGACCAGCTTCCTTCGCCTGTAGGTTCCGGTTCTGGTTGAGGAAAGTATTTCTCGACCGATACGGTGGGGGTGACGTATCCTCCTGCGACCATGACCGTACCATCCGTCTGGAGGATTGCCGTGTGGCTGGTGCGGGCCAACTCAAGACTTCCTGTGGGAGTAAAGGGTTTGCAGTGTGGCTCATACAGTTCAGCTTGCTCGTGACTATCAGATTGCCAAGAGTGACCACCGGTGACCAGCACCTTGCAGTCGTCAAGCAGCGTACCGGAGTGGCTTTCACGTTCATATATCATGCTGCCGGTGGTATACCATATGCCAGTGGACGGATTGTATATCTCCGCTGCATTGTCGGTGCAACAACCACCCGCGACCAGCACAGTACCATTAGATAGAAGTGTTGCAGTGTGGTAGAGTCGGTATTTCTTCATGCTGCCGGTAGTAGACCATATACCAGTGGACGGATCGTATATCTCCGCTGAATCGTGTGAGCTAGTGCTATCGATGCCCCCTGCGACCAGCACATTGCCATTGGGTAGAAGCGTTGCGGAGTGTAAGTGGCGCACTTGCTGCATGCTGCCAGTGGTAGACCAGGTGCTAGTGGACGGATCGTATAACTCCGCTGCACTGGAGTAGCAACAACCACCCGCAACCAGCACGGTGCCATTAGGTAGTAGTGTTGCTGTGTGGGAGGATCGTCCTTGCTGCATGCTGCCGGCGATAGACCAGACACCAGTGGATGGATCGTATACCTCCGCTGAAGTGAGGTCGCCAATACCCCCGCTGTAATTCCCATAACCTCCTGCGACCAGCACGGTGCCATCGGGTAGAAGCGTTGCGGTTTGTTTGTAGCGCACTTGCTGCATGCTGCCGGTGGTAGACTAGGTGCCAGTGGACGGATCGTATATCTCCGCTGAATTGAGAAAACCCGAACCACCGGTGCCACCCACGACTAGTGGTTCAACGTTTTTGTATTGATGGGTAGAGTGACTTTAGCTTGATGCGCGCATCCTCGGTAGTGAAGCGCCAATCCACTCGTATCACATCCCGGTTGCGTTGATTCTGCCAAGCATTGACCTCGCCGCGCAGGATGTCTTGATTGGCAATCCGTCGGTCCAGGCACTGTCGAGCCAGCACACCGATCTCTATCTCCGCCATATTCAACCAACTCCCGTGTTTGGGAGTGTAGTGTATCTCCAGTCGCTCAGCTATACGCCTCGCCTCAGCAGGCTCGAATGCCTCGTATAGCGAGGACAGCTTGTGAGTGTTGAGATTGTCCATTACCAGCACGATCCGGTCTCTGTCAGGGTAGTCCTCGTCGACCAGTTTCTTTATCACATGCGCCCAGTCCACCTTCGTGCGACGCTCTCTGACCTCGACTCGGCGCCATCCGTCCAACGGTGCAAACAGCATGAACAGGCTGCTCACTCCATTGCGCTCGTATTCGTAGTCGTATGCCGCCGATAAGCCGGGCGCTGCGAGACGCGGCACTCGCGTCTCCTTGACTTGCTGTTTGCTCGTCTCATCCATGCACACCAGAACCTCATTCCCATCGTACGGCCGTTGGTAGACCTCCAGTACGTCTTCCATCACGTCTTCCATCGCGCACACAAACTCCGCGCTCTGACCGGGCGGGATGCACCAACTCTGCTTCAGCCACGGCTTCAGTTCGTTTTTTTTTAAGCGCCTGGCGAACCGTCTCGGTGCTAATGGTCCCGACTATCTCACACTCGACCAACTGGTCAGCCAACAGCTTCAGGGTCCAACTGGCACGCCCCTCCGGCGGTTCCCCGCAGGCCATCGCTATCAACCGTGCTTCACCTTCGCCGTCCAGTCTCTTTTGACGCCGACGCAGTTGCTTTTTGCGATTCAGCGCAGACTCGACCCCCTCCTCCACACAGCGCTTGCGTATTCGCTCGACCGTTGACTGTCCCACACCGAGCGCGCTGGTGATGTCCGCGTCCTTCATTCCCCCGTCCGAGCGTGACTCATCGCTCATCAGCAGAATGCGCGCATGGGTCTGTTTGTACGCCGCAGCCCGACCGCGTGAGACCAAGGCGTTGAGTTCCTGTTGTTCGTCGGTAGTCAGTCTGATACGGTACTTCTTGGTAGACATCATGGTTCCTCCTCGGTTCAACGTTACGATTGAACCCCCAAGAGGAACAATGACTATCATGGTATTCATTTCAATGATGTTGGACCACTAGGACCTTGCCATCAGACAAAAGCGTTGCCGTATGCAAGGTTCGTTCTTGCTGCATGCTGCCGGTGGTAGACCAGGTGCCAGTGGACGCATCGTATATCTCGGCTGAATTGAGAACAATTGTACTATTCAGAACATCGTGGCCACCCACAACTAACACAGTGCCATTAGGTAGAAGTGTTGCCGTGTGCGAATGGCGACCCACCTGCATACTGCCGGTTGGAGACCAGCCGCCCGGCTGAGCGCCAACGGGTGATGTCATCCAAAGCCCTGTCGCGGCTATAACTAGGAGGATCAGAATCCCGCGTGAGTACGGCCTATGTGATAGCCTCATATCTCTCTCCTGTTCGCCATGCATGTCATTTGCGTCAATTCTTATGATTGCCTTTTTCATATAGCATCTGTCGGAGATAATATAGGAGATTGAAAGAGCTTACCTGACAATAAGCTCACCGGAGGCTGACATTTTGGTTTAGCTTTAATATTTCCGTAATTCTTCCCTTGGACCCCACTTACAATCTGGGCAGCAAGAACTCCTCAATTGCGACGGCGAGGCCGTCCTCATCTATGGACGGGGCGACGTAGTCGGCGATGGCCTTTAGCCCGTCGGGCGCGTCGCCCATGACGATGCGTAGCCCGCAGACCTCAAGCAAAGGAAGGTCGTTGTAGCTGTCTCCGGCGGCTATCATCTGGCTGGTGTCTATGCCAAGCAGTTCCGCCAGAACTCGCGCGGCGGTGGCTTTGTCGACGCCGACGCGGGTGAAGTCCACCGCCCACATGCCGTTGTATGGCAAAATCACCTTGACGACATGAAGCTCCAGGTTAGCCTTGAAGCGGGCAACAAGCTCATCAGCGAAGCTTTCCTCCAAATCCATCGCTGATACCCGCGTCATGTTCCAATGGGTAGCCTGCTCGATTTTCGTTATCGTGCCACCGGAGTGCGTGGCGATGAAAGCGACATCAAGACTGTAAAGCTCTGTTACAATCTCCTGCGCGTGTCCTGGCCCCAGCGGTGCGCTCCAGACCTCACTGCCGTCGGCGGGGTCGAGAATCAGAGCGCCGTTGTCTGATACCTGGGGCATCGTCAAGCCAAGCTCTCGTGCGAACCTGATGGCGTCGGCGGACTCGCGTCCGGTGGCGATGCTGACGCGGATGTCGTCCGGCAGCTTGCCGACCGCCTCCAGCACTCTTGGCGAAATCCGCTCGTCCCTGCCTATCAGAGTGCCATCCAGGTCTATCAAAAACGCCTTGTAGTTGTTGGTGCTCATTAGATTTAAAGAATACCTCGGACGAAGCCGCCGTTTATCTGCAATGCTGTGCCGGACACCCAGCGAGAGGCGGGGCTAACGAGGTAGCGCACCGCTTCGCCGACGTCTTCAGGCGTCCCAACGCCGAGGGGGTAGTCTCGTCTTCGCGCTTCCCAGACTTCTGGCGTCCAACCGAAATCGCGGGACTCCACCAGGCTCGGCATTATCGCGTTCACTCGCACGCCTCTGTCGGCAACCTGCGCGGTGAACGCCGCTGTCAGGCCCAGAACTCCTGCTTTGCTGGCGTTGTAGGCTGGCGACAACCCCTTGGCTCCGGCACGCGCGGACTGAGAGCTTATGTTGACGATGCAGCCGCTGCCAGCCTTTAGCATAGGCTCAAGAGCCGCCCTGGAGCAGTAGAACACACCGCTCAGGTTAACGTCTATTGTTCGCTGCCACTCCTCGTCGAGGAGGTCCCAGGCGTTGCCGTCGGGAGCGTCGATGGCGGCGTTGTTCACGAGGATGTCTAGCCGACCATACTCTTTGATCGCAAAGTTTACCAGAGCGCGAGCGTCGTCCGACTTGCTGGTGTCTATTATCATGCTCACCGCCTGCCCGCCGTTGGCCTGGACTTCATTTGCGGTGTCGCTTGCGTTCTGAATATCGCCAATCACGATTTTCGCCCCGGCCCCGGCCAAAACGAGGGCAATGCCTCTGCCTATCCCCTGCGCGGCTCCTGTGACAATGGCTACCTGTTCGTCCAGTCTTGTGGAATCGGTCATGGCAGTTACTCCTGATACCTGTCATTGGCATGGAAGAATTTTATATAAGGTCAGTCCACGCTCGTTACAGTATTCTCGTCCTTCAATGGTGTGGAGCGGTAACCCACAAGGAAAAGTCAAGGGTGCTCACGCGAGCGAGTGTAGCCGCGACATCAGGCGTCGTCAAGGCGCGCCAGCTACATTGTCGCCCAGGGTCAGGGTATTTGCGATATAGCACAGGGGTTTTCATATCATTCGAACCAAACTATAATCACTCTACACTAACTGATAACGGACGCTACACGCAAAATAGATTGTGAGGTGATGTGGTGGTCGATTCACAGGTATTTCGTGAGGCATGGGGCAAGTTCGCCACCGGTGTGTCGGTGATTACCACGATACAGCCAGACGGACACGTTCACGGCATGACGGCGCAGGGAATCAGCTCGGTGTCGTTGGATCCTTTCCTGGTGCTCGTTTGCATCGGGCACAATCGCAATACGTACCCCCTTATTACAGAGTCGCGCCGCTTCTGCATAAACATCCTCAATGTAGAACAGCAGGACATCGCCGAGTATTTCGCCCGACCGCCTGAGAAACGGGAAGAAAGTTTCCACGTCCCCTTCAGCTTCACAGAGAAGGGTTCTGCCACCATAGACGACAGCCTCACCTTCATGGACTGTCGCGTCGTCGAGGAATACATCGCTGGAGACCACACCATCTTTATTGGAGAAGTAGACGAAGTCACAGTGAACGGTGGGAGCAATCCCCTGCTCTACTTCGAGAGCAAGTTTGGCAGCATAACTCACGACGGTCAATGAGGAATGCTCTAAGAAGAACAAGCTACCTTTTCTGATATATCTGGATGCGGAAGCGGCAACTCTCGACGACGTACACACGGCCTTCATCGTCTACCTTGACGGCAGTCGGCCCCCAGAACAGTTTTTCGATACTCGCCGACTCCTCCCTAGAGTAATCATGGGGAGGCAGATCGAGCGCAGGCTCCATGTTGGACTTCTGCCTCGCCGCGAACTCCTCCTCGTTGGCGGAGAAGTAATCTTCGCCCCACTTGGATATGCCAGACTCGCCCCGGAACTCGGCGAGGAAGCTGCCGTCCGGCCGAAGCACCTGTACGCGTTCGTTGCCCCAGTCCGCTACGTAGATGTTGCCTTCGCCGTCGGTGGTGACTCCCGCTGGTCGGTGAAACTCGCCATCGCCTTCGCCTGAAACGCCCATGCTCGCCAGATGGTTGCCCTCGGCGTCGAACTTCTGGATGCGGTTGTTGCGCCAGTCGGCGACGTACACGTTGCCTGCGACATCGATATGTACACCCCAGGGGATGTTGAACTCTCCGTCGCCGCTACCCGCGCGGCCCCACCCGCTCAGAAATCGACCATCTTTGGTGAAACGCTGAACGCGACAGTTCAGGCTATCGACCACCAGCAGGTTATCGTCGCTATCAAAGGCGATTCCAGAAGGACGGTTGAACTCACTTTCTCTTTTGCCCTTTACTCCCCATTTGCCAAGGTATTGCCCTCGGCTGTCGAAAATCGAGATTCGCTGCAGGGCCTCGTCGGAAATGTAGACGTTGCCATCCCTATCGATTGCGATGGAGGAAGGCCACATCATCTGGCCGTCCTCAACGCCGCCGCTGCTGAACTCGCCAATGTATTCCTCTGATACAGTGCACATCGTGACGCGCTTGTAAGGTAATCTGACGTTGGTTTCGGGGCCAGCCCGGTTCAAGACGTACATGACGCCATTGCGACCAAAGGCCATGTCAACGGGGTTGTTGAATCCACGACCCACCAGAGAGTAGATGCCGACTGTATGACTGTATTTGTACATGTCCTGAGTAATCATCTCTGCGTCTCCTCGATCAGGCCAACTGGTATTCGCGAGTCGCCACGATAAGCTGAAGCATCTCCTTTATTCGCGCTGTCGATGAATCGCCCTCGCCGTTCGCACCAAAGTGCAGTTCACCGGCAGAAGCCGCGTGTTCGACTAGCTCTTGCTTCGTTCTTTCGGAGACACTTAAAGGACCAATAAGGTCGAGACAGGCGTCTACAAGCTGCTCTGGCGTCATGTTCGCCCCCTGCGCCTTGACTCCCTCGATTATCGAGCGCACGCCGGGCTTGTCTTCGTCCGCAAACTGTTTGACAGCGAAGTTTACGCGATTAACCAGGCTCGCCGTAGTTACCCACTCCGCGCCCGTATGCCAGCCCTCAACACTTGGCGGGTCCAGAATCATCTGCCCCATGTAACCAGTCTGGAGGGCTAGCTGAATGTCCTCTACTTCCGGGAACATGAAGCCGCCCGTGAGCCGCGCTGTTCCAGCAACCATCTCAGCAGGGCTTTTCACCCTGGCAAACCTGGCGCTCTTGAAAAAGTCGGACGTGAAAATCACACGCAGCATAGAACGAATATCGTAATTGCTTTTGAAATAGACCTTGACCAGGGCGTCGATTGCCTCCGGGTCGCGCGGCGGGACTGTCTCCCATGCCGGGACTTGAGGCTCGTCAGCCACGAAGAAGTTGTACAGGTGACGGGCGATGAATCTCGCGGTGGCGGGCTGACGGCAAACGATGTCGATGACATCCTCGCCGTCGAAGTCCCCGGTCTCCCCCAGGAACATCTTCTCGTCGCCATCATGGTCTTCATCCAGGTATTCGTACTGCCAGTCCAGGCGTCCGTAGGGCCAGACAGAATCCTGCGAGGTGCGGATGGTATGATGGGCGGCGTTGCGTATGGTCCAGCCGGTGAACGCACGGGAACACTGTCTCACGTCGTCCTCGGTGTAGTTGCCCACGCCCATAGAGAATAGTTCGAGAATCTCCCGACCAAAGTTCTCGTTCACGGCATCTATGTGATTGTCCTTGTTATCCAGCCAGAAAATCATGGCCGGGTCTTTCGACAGCTCTACCAGCAGGTCGCGGAAGCTGCCCATCCCGTTGCGGCGGAACATATCAACCTGCTTGAGGATTAACTTCGGCTGGTTGAGCTTCGTGTAGCCGGTTGCAAATATGCCGTGCCAGAAAAGGGCCAGCTTCTCCTCAAGCGGCCGATTGGTATTTATCATGCGGTACACCCAATATGTCTGACAGCTATCGAGAATGAGCAAGCCGTTCTCGTCCACATGGTAGCGCCTGATGAGGTCTTCGTCGTCCAGTGCAGCAGGAGCGTCTTCAGGATGGAGCATCTCCTCGACCGTAGCCTCGTACCCCTTGGCGACGTATTCCTCAAGCTCCTCGCGGGTTGCCCCAAAACCAACGCGACGCATCAGATGGGCCATCAGCTCTATATCTTGATTGGACATCGTTTACCCTCCAATAGTTCCGAAAGGTCAGACTGTTCAATACTTACAAGCATTATATTCGGGATGACACGCCGCCTCAAGGCCAGTTCGCCCACTGGATTAAAACGGCACTGGCGCATAATGCTAATGAAACCTGACTGCAGGCAATTCTTGAACGAACATGACACGCCAACAACGGCGGATTCAACCTCGAAAAAGTTGTTGACGTAATCGAACAGCGTCTATTACACTACCAGCTACCCGCTGAGTGCGCTGACCTCGCCCCCTTCCCCTCTCCGTGAACGGAGAGGGGTGACTAAAACCAGGCCTCTTTTTCCTTCCGTGGAAGGACGGGGTGAGGTCAGAAGGCATGCAAATACCGGCACGGAAGGTAGCCTATGTTAGTTTTTCATACCGAATCAAAAGACACCTAACTATTTCCTTCTTCGAGTTGTTTGCTCACTGACGGCGGAACCCAAGTGCAGGAAAGTCCTGTGAGTATGCTCTTTCAAGGTTTGTTCAGCGGCTTCATTGGCTTCAAAGTATTGTTCTAGCTTGCGACATCAGGCTCAAGGAGGCGAACTATGAAAAAGACTAGTGGTTCAACGTTTTTGTATTGATGGGTAGAGTGACTTTAGCTTGATGCGCGCATCCTCGGTAGTGAAGCGCCAATCCACTCGTATCACATCCCGGTTGCGTTGATTCTGCCAAGCATTGACCTCGCCGCGCAGGATGTCTTGATTGGCAATCCGTCGGTCCAGGCACTGTCGAGCCAGCACACCGATCTCTATCTCCGCCATATTCAACCAACTCCCGTGTTTGGGAGTGTAGTGTATCTCCAGTCGCTCAGCTATACGCCTCGCCTCAGCAGGCTCGAATGCCTCGTATAGCGAGGACAGCTTGTGAGTGTTGAGATTGTCCATTACCAGCACGATCCGGTCTCTGTCAGGGTAGTCCTCGTCGACCAGTTTCTTTATCACATGCGCCCAGTCCACCTTCGTGCGACGCTCTCTGACCTCGACTCGGCGCCATCCGTCCAACGGTGCAAACAGCATGAACAGGCTGCTCACTCCATTGCGCTCGTATTCGTAGTCGTATGCCGCCGATAAGCCGGGCGCTGCGGGACGCGGCACTCGCGTCTCCTTGACTTGCTGTTTGCTCGTCTCATCCATGCACACCTGAACCTCATTCCCATCGTACGGCCGTTGGTAGACCTCCAGTACGTCTTCCATCACGTCTTCCATCGCGCACACAAACTCCGCGCTCTGACCGGGCGGGATGCACCAACTCTGCTTCAGCCACGGCTTCAGTTCGTTTTTTTTTAAGCGCCTGGCGAACCGTCTCGGTGCTAATGGTCCCGACTATCTCACACTCGACCAACTGGTCAGCCAACAGCTTCAGGGTCCAACTGGCACGCCCCTCCGGCGGTTCCCCGCAGGCCATCGCTATCAACCGTGCTTCACCTTCGCCGTCCAGTCTCTTTTGACGCCGACGCAGTTGCTTTTTGCGATTCAGCGCAGACTCGACCCCCTCCTCCACACAGCGCTTGCGTATTCGCTCGACCGTTGACTGTCCCACACCGAGCGCGCTGGTGATGTCCGCGTCCTTCATTCCCCCGTCCGAGCGTGACTCATCGCTCATCAGCAGAATGCGCGCATGGGTCTGTTTGTACGCCGCAGCCCGACCGCGTGAGACCAAGGCGTTGAGTTCCTGTTGTTCGTCGGTAGTCAGTCTGATACGGTACTTCTTGGTAGACATCATGGTTCCTCCTCGGTTCAACGTTACGATTGAACCCCCAAGAGGAACAATGACTATCATGGTATTCATTTCAATGATGTTGGACCACTAGTGGTTCAACGTTTTTGTATTGATGGGTAGAGTGACTTTAGCTTGATGCGCGCATCCTCGGTAGTGAAGCGCCAATCCACTCGTATCACATCCCGGTTGCGTTGATTCTGCCAAGCATTGACCTCGCCGCGCAGGATGTCTTGATTGGCAATCCGTCGGTCCAGGCACTGTCGAGCCAGCACACCGATCTCTATCTCCGCCATATTCAACCAACTCCCGTGTTTGGGAGTGTAGTGTATCTCCAGTCGCTCAGCTATACGCCTCGCCTCAGCAGGCTCGAATGCCTCGTATAGCGAGGACAGCTTGTGAGTGTTGAGATTGTCCATTACCAGCACGATCCGGTCTCTGTCAGGGTAGTCCTCGTCGACCAGTTTCTTTATCACATGCGCCCAGTCCACCTTCGTGCGACGCTCTCTGACCTCGACTCGGCGCCATCCGTCCAACGGTGCAAACAGCATGAACAGGCTGCTCACTCCATTGCGCTCGTATTCGTAGTCGTATGCCGCCGATAAGCCGGGCGCTGCGGGACGCGGCACTCGCGTCTCCTTGACTTGCTGTTTGCTCGTCTCATCCATGCACACCAGAACCTCATTCCCATCGTACGGCCGTTGGTAGACCTCCAGTACGTCTTCCATCACGTCTTCCATCGCGCACACAAACTCCGCGCTCTGACCGGGCGGGATGCACCAACTCTGCTTCAGCCACGGCTTCAGTTCGTTTTTTTTTAAGCGCCTGGCGAACCGTCTCGGTGCTAATGGTCCCGACTATCTCACACTCGACCAACTGGTCAGCCAACAGCTTCAGGGTCCAACTGGCACGCCCCTCCGGCGGTTCCCCGCAGGCCATCGCTATCAACCGTGCTTCACCTTCGCCGTCCAGTCTCTTTTGACGCCGACGCAGTTGCTTTTTGCGATTCAGCGCAGACTCAACCCCCTCCTCCACACAGCGCTTGCGTATTCGCTCGACCGTTGACTGTCCCACACCGAGCGCGCTGGTGATGTCCGCGTCCTTCATTCCCCCGTCCGAGCGTGACTCATCGCTCATCAGCAGAATGCGCGCATGGGTCTGTTTGTACGCCGCAGCCCGACCGCGTGAGACCAAGGCGTTGAGTTCCTGTTGTTCGTCGGTAGTCAGTCTGTTACGGTACTTCTTGGTAGACATCATGGTTCCTCCTCGGTTCAACGTTACGATTGAACCCCCAAGAGGAACAATGACTATCATGGTATTCATTTCAATGATGTTGGACCACTAGTGGTTCAACGTTTTTGTATTGATGGGTAGAGTGACTTTAGCTTGATGCGCGCATCCTCGGTAGTGAAGCGCCAATCCACTCGTATCACATCCCGGTTGCGTTGATTCTGCCAAGCATTGACCTCGCCGCGCAGGATGTCTTGATTGGCAATCCGTCGGTCCAGGCACTGTCGAGCCAGCACACCGATCTCTATCTCCGCCATATTCAACCAACTCCCGTGTTTGGGAGTGTAGTGTATCTCCAGTCGCTCAGCTATACGCCTCGCCTCAGCAGGCTCGAATGCCTCGTATAGCGAGGACAGCTTGTGAGTGTTGAGATTGTCCATTACCAGCACGATCCGGTCTCTGTCAGGGTAGTCCTCGTCGACCAGTTTCTTTATCACATGCGCCCAGTCCACCTTCGTGCGACGCTCTCTGACCTCGACTCGGCGCCATCCGTCCAACGGTGCAAACAGCATGAACAGGCTGCTCACTCCATTGCGCTCGTATTCGTAGTCGTATGCCGCCGATAAGCCGGGCGCTGCGGGACGCGGCACTCGCGTCTCCTTGACTTGCTGTTTGCTCGTCTCATCCATGCACACCAGAACCTCATTCCCATCGTACGGCCGTTGGTAGACCTCCAGTACGTCTTCCATCACGTCTTCCATCGCGCACACAAACTCCGCGCTCTGACCGGGCGGGATGCACCAACTCTGCTTCAGCCACGGCTTCAGTTCGTTTTTTTTTAAGCGCCTGGCGAACCGTCTCGGTGCTAATGGTCCCGACTATCTCACACTCGACCAACTGGTCAGCCAACAGCTTCAGGGTCCAACTGGCACGCCCCTCCGGCGGTTCCCCGCAGGCCATCGCTATCAACCGTGCTTCACCTTCGCCGTCCAGTCTCTTTTGACGCCGACGCAGTTGCTTTTTGCGATTCAGCGCAGACTCGACCCCCTCCTCCACACAGCGCTTGCGTATTCGCTCGACCGTTGACTGTCCCACACCGAGCGCGCTGGTGATGTCCGCGTCCTTCATTCCCCCGTCCGAGCGTGACTCATCGCTCATCAGCAGAATGCGCGCATGGGTCTGTTTGTACGCCGCAGCCCGACCGCGTGAGACCAAGGCGTTGAGTTCCTGTTGTTCGTCGGTAGTCAGTCTGATACGGTACTTCTTGGTAGACATCATGGTTCCTCCTCGGTTCAACGTTACGATTCAACCCCCAAGAGGAACAATGACTATCATGGTATTCATTTCAATGATGTTGGACCACTAGGTTGTGTTGACATTTGGTGCATAATGGATACATGTCAACGACTGAATTACGCAATGAACAATGGTCGAAAATCCTTGAATTTCTGCGCTCATGCCCAGACCTCTACGTTGGAGAGGAGGACGATTGCAGGCGCTACGTCGAGGCCATCCTGTGGATGGCACGAAGTGGTGCTCCTTGGAGACTGCTGCCTGAGCACTACGGTCACTGGAACAGCGTATATAAGCGCTTCGCACGCTGGTGTGAAAAGGGTGTATGGGAACGAATGCATCAGCATTTTGTGCAAGACCCCGATATGGAGCATGTCATCATTGATAGCACTGTGATAGCACTGTGATAGCACTGTGATAGCACTGTGGTTCGCGCTCATCCCTGTGCTGCTGGAGCCTCCAAAAAAACGGTGGCCAATCGGCCCAAGCTCTTGGCCGGAGCCGAGGCGGGTTCAGTACCAAGATCCACGTGAGCGTGGATGGATTGGGCAACCCGTTGCGCTTTGAGCTCACAGCAGGTCAACGTCACGACATCACCCAGGCACAGGCATTGATTGCTGATTTCGAAACCGAGCATGTGATTGCTGATAAGGGATACGATTCGATGGATTTTCTCCAATGCATCCTGGGCAGGGGCGCGTTACCTGTGATTCCACCTCGGTCAAATCGAAAGACGCCACGAGAGTATGATGAGTACCTTTACCGAGAGCGCCACCTTGTGGAGTGTTTCATCAACAAGATCAAGCACTACCGGCATATCTTCTCTCGCTTTGACAAGCTGTCATCGCGTTTCCTGGGATTCTTGAACTTCGTCGGTGCTCTCATATGGCTCAGATGAAATGTCAACACAACCTAGTGTTCTGTTTGTTCTTATGCTTTCGTTACTGGTATTTCAGGGCGCTTCCATCATTCAGGCGAAGGATGATATTCCTTCTGCTGATTTGTTACTCACCCAGACGGACTCGCCAGATCCGGTAGCTGTGGGTGAGACACTGACCTACAAAATCAATGTGAAGAACAACGGCCCCTCCGACGCGCATGGAGTTGTCTTGAGAGATGCCCTGCCACGTGGGGTGCGTCTGGTTTCCGTAGAGCCTGAAGACAGATGTTCGAGGCTCTCTGACGCTCCCAACTTGAGGGATGCGCATAGCATCTTCTGCAAGCTGGGCGACCTGGCTAACGGTTCGAGCACTCGTGTTATTATCCGAGTTATCCCCCTAGAGGCAGGGGTGATTGCCAACACGGTCGCTGTCGAGGCTGAGGAGCCGCCAGACCCGAATCTGCGCAACAATAAGGATGAAGAGAAAACGAAGGTTTTCGAGCGACTGGCGGACATCGCGGTAACAATGTCTGACTCTCCTGACCCAGTATTTATGGGCGAGACCCTTACCTATCGAATCGGAGTGAAGAACAACGGCCCCTCCGACGCGCATGGAGTTGTCTTGAGAGATACCCTGCCGCGTGGGGTGCGTCTGGTTTCCGTAGAGCCTGCAGACAGGTGTTTGAGGGTCGCGGATGACGCCGACTTGAGAGATGGGCATAGCATCATGTGCAGGCTAGGCGACCTGCCTAACGCTTCAAGCACCCATGTTGTTATCCAGGTTATTCCTCCGCATGCAGGGACGATAACGAACAAGGTTGCTGTCGAGGCTGAGGGGCCTGCAGACCCGAATCTACGCAACAATAAGGCCTCCGAGGACACGCGAGTCGATGGCCCAGAAGCTGACCTTTCTATTGCGAAATCCGGTTCGCCAAACCCCGTATTCACAGGCGACTCTCTCACCTACAAAATCAACGTGAAGAACCACGGCCCCGACAGAGCGATGGGCGTAGTTCTCGTCGATCAATTGCCAAGGAGCGTGGAGTTCGTGAGGGCTAGTCCGTTCTGCGAATATCACCAGGAACGACATGCTGTCGCCTGTAAGCTGGGCGATCTGGGCGTCGACTCTATGGCTACATCAACCGTGATAGGAGTCATTCCGAGAAAACCAGGTATCATCGTCAACGAGGCCACGGTAAAGGCAGAAGAGCCGACAGACCCCGACCCGACCAATAACAGGGCCGCCGTGAGGACGATGGTAAACCCGGCTGACCTGATGGTTGTCAAGGAAGACGTCCATGACCCTGTATTCGTGGGAGAACGCCTTGTTTACAACATGGAGGTAACGAATCGAGGCCCCGCTACCTCCATGTCGGTGATGCTGATTGACAGACTTCCAGAGAGCGTGAAGCTTGTCTCGGTTCACTCCAGTCAGGGAAAATGCGGCGACTCTGTAGTCATCGACCGTGCCTCGGATTCAGTCGACCCTGCGCATATGGTCAGATGCGGCCTTGGCAGGCTAGCCCCCGGCGACAGCGCGAAGGTTGAGATTGTCGTCGTTCCGCAAAGGCCCGGGACAATCGTCAACAAAGCGAGTGTAAGCAGTAATGAGCCTGACCCCAATATGGACAATAACACCGCCAGAGAGGAGACGACAGTCCTGCCGTCGGAAGAGGCGTGCTTTGGGATGCCCGTCACCATCATGGGAACACCAGGAAACGATATCCTCATAGGGACGAACAAAGACGACGTGATAATGGGTCTGGGTGGCAACGACATTATCATTGGCAAACAAGGCGACGACAGGATATGCGCCGGGGCAGGCAATGACGTTGTTATAGCAGGCAATGGAAATGATCACGCTTCGGGTGGAAACGGCAACGACCTGATGGTGGGTGGCACAGGCCATGACAAGCTATTGGGCGAAGATGGCAACGACCTGATACTCGGCCTTCCAGGCAACGATGTCATAGACTGCGGGCCTGGCGATGACGTAGGCATTGGAGGCCCCGGCACCGATACAGTAGAGAATTGTGAAACTACCAAAGGGGCTAAAGGACAGTAGATAAGGGCCTCAAGCTAACCTCACCGCATCCTCACAAACCCAATGCTCTTTTGGCGTTCTCTACGAGGATTTTAGGGCGCACCTCGTCGCGTATTGGTAATTCCTCCCACTCACCAAGCCAGCGCTCCGGCGTTATGAAGGGATAGTCCGAACCGAACAACACCTTGTCCCTAAGACGAGTGTTTGCCTCCCTTATCAGGGCTTCGGGGATAAACTTGGGCGACCAGCCTGACAAATCAAGAAAGACGTTGGGCTTGTGTAGCGCGACTGCTATCTGCTCGTCAATCCAGGGCCATGCCGGATGAGCCATGATTATCGTGAGGTCGGGGAAGTCGGCAGCCACGTCGTCGATGCCAGGAATGGGCGCGCTAAATTTCAGCTTATATCCGCCGCCGCCCGGAGTACCCGCCCCTGTCGCCGCCATGCCGGAGTGAAACAGCACGGGCACTCCGAGCGCTGAACACTTCTCGTATAGCGGATAAACCTTCGTGTCATTGGGAAAGAAGGCCTGCGCCACCGGATGAAGTTTCAGCCCTTTCAGGCCAAGCTCTCGGATGGAACGTTCAAGCTCGTTGGCTGCCCACTTGCCTTTCCAGGGATCGACGCTAGCAAAGCCCAGGAACTGCTCAGGGTACTTGCGAACGATCTCGGCGATGTAGTCGTTAGTGTCTGGGGGCTCGCCGGATACGGTCTCGGTGTCGATGGAAAGGATGACTCCAAAGAGGTCCAATTCCTGGTATTTCGCCGCCATTTCGTCGTAGTTCTTTGGCATCGATTGCACCCTGAAGTATTGGCGCATCGCCTCCTCGGTGGCGGACTCCGGCAACCCTGGCTGTCGAGGAACGTGGACATGCATGTCTATGGCGCGCATTAGTCTCTCCTGATGACCAGATTGGATTCTATCTTGATGGGGATAACGCCATTATAGGGCAGCGCATTCAATATGTAAGCATCGTGCAGCCTTGCCTATTCTGGCGCGAATCGGCCTACATCCTGGCTTATCTCGAACGAGGCCTCGTCGCGCACGCGATAGATGGTCACCTCGTCGTTTTTGAACACCTCTTCGAGTGCGTCGCTCAGCGAACTGTCGAACTTTAGCAGGCCCACCGAAGGGTAGTACAGCCGTTCCAACTGTCCGACGTACACGTATTTGACGTTGTACTTTCGTATGAGACGCATGGCCGTCGTGGAGTCTGTGGTGCTGTATATCTTGTTGACATCCTCGATTCGGCGGTCTACGGCCCAGGCGTAGTCTCCTCGCTGCTGCTGCTGATGCCATTGCCAGCCCACCACGCTCGGCAAGCCCGTGTATATCGATACGCGGCTGCCCCACCGATACGTGGGCGTCAGACCTTCGAGGACTATCGGCGAACCTTCGACGTTGTCCTGTAGCCATCGTATGCCTTCGAAATCGACTCCAAGGTCGATGTCGCCCTTCTGGTCGCTATAGATCACGTTCTCCGCGTAAGCGGTGCCGTCGAGCGTCAAGGGAAGTATCTGGTCATAGAAACGGTCTCTGAGCCGGTCCTTTGTGCCCAGTGCAGGGTACACCGACGCGCTGACTACCAGGACAGCCAACGCGCCCACCCATGCCTTCTTTCCCAACGCCAGCTTCCTCAGGGGTACGCGCTTGCCTTGACCAAGACGCCACAGCAGATATGCCGACGCCAGCGCAAGCATCACCCAAATCTGAAGGTAGAACTTGAAGATAGTGTTCATGCGGTCTATGTCGCCCTCGACGCGGAAGATGTCCACACCTATCGCCAGAGCCAGCGACACGCTGACGATGAGCGCCACGAACGCAAGCGGAGGTGAGTCCGCCCGCGCGCTGGAGAGCCACCTGAGCGCGACAATCAGAACTAGCGCCAACAGTAGAGCCACGAACGGGATGGTGCTTCCCACGACGCCGGAGAAGATGGCCGTCATGATGACGCCGATCAACAACGCGCCTGCCACCAGCGCCAGGACACCCCAGACGTTCATTCTGATGGGCGAGCCTTCGTCGGAGGCATCATCATCGTCGCGCGACACAGCTTGAACAGTCCAGGCAGATCCGCGCCACAGACCTCTCAAGGCTCTTGCCAGCAAATCCCTCGACTCGCTGACGAAGAATGAGCCGATGATGAAAATGAACAGGCCGCTTATCGCTAGGAACTGCCAGAGCATCGTGGTGTTGGTTGTGGACTCTATGCTGCCGACAAACGTCTCGTAGGTGAGATGGAACGGCAAAAAGACCAGGTAGCCCGCCGCGAAGACCAGCACAGACTTCAGGCCTGCCCTGACCAGCATCGCCGTCCCAAGGCCGCCCTGAGCGAGGAATTCGGCAAGGAACACCGACGCCACGCCTATAATCAGGTATGTCGGGAAGTCCCAGGTGTTGATGAGTCTCAGCGCACCAATGACCACGCCCAAAACGACGACCCTCGCAATCTCGCCCTTGCCCCAGTGTGCCGACGTTACGGCGCGTCGGGCCGCTCCAAGCACCAGTGACAGCGAAAGACCAAGCGACAGCAGGGTAAAGGGTATGACCATCATGTGGGCGTGCAGGTCGGCGAACAGGAACGTGAAGAACGGGAACTCGGTTATCTCATGCCCCGGCGGGTCGGGGGCCATCATGCGGCTGCTGCGCCAGAAGTCGAACTCGCCGAACGGAGCGTTCTGGAACATCGCACGCCACACGCCTTGCCCAACCTGCAACGCGCCGTCGAGGTTGCCCAGCACCGTCACGAACAGCGCCCCTCCAAGGCCCGCAAGCACGGGCGACCATCTCAATCCTTGGTTCAGCCATCGTCCTTTAGGCTGAATGGAAGCGCGGCGCGTGCTCTCTGCAAGGTTGTAGACGAGGGCGAAAGCGCCAGCAACCGTGAGGGCAAATAAAAGTGGCACAGCCAGATTGAAGGCAATGCTTGGCTCGATACCAGTCGCCCTTATGAGCGTGGCAACGATGAACTGCCCCCAATAGTAGTAGTTGATGTATCCTCCGCCGAACCAGGGGTCGAACGGCGGCATGTAGCTTGAGCGCAGCACGGCGTTCAGGTACGCCATGTCCATCGGCTTCTCGCCGCCACGAAACGGGTGCCACAGGTCGGGGTTCGCCATTCGAATAAGCAGGAAGGCAAAAAAGGCGACAAGGAACACGATCTCGCCTATGAGAAGTAAAGACCATCGCTCCCGAACGAATGCCGCAAGCTCCCGACGACGTCTTGCGATTGCCACCGCCGACGCCAGAGCCAAAAGCACGAGGGCAAGGTTGATAGACCCGCGCGAGAAGGCCATCCACTGCACACTCGCGAGCAGCCAGACTATCAGGCTAACAATCAGCAGTCCCAACGCTTTGGAGAACAGGTATCCTCTGTCTGGAAGCGGCTTGAATATGAGAAACGTCAAGGGTAACGCCAGTAGTGATATGCCTTCGACGACTACAAGCCACGCCAGCACCGGAAAGCGGTTCGTCCAGCTATCCGGGCGTATGATGTCGCTCCACGTGCCGCCCTGCTGCTGCGCTTCGGCATCTTGCGGCGATAGCATCAGGCCGACGCTCTGCGCGCTCGTCGTCTGTGGCAGGCTGCCAGAGGACGCAGCACTTCCGTCGAAGAGCGCAGTCGTTCCGTCAAAGGTCACAGTTTCGCGAAAGACGCGCCTGATAAAGCTCGCGCTGAGATGTTCCGCGTTCTCGAATATAAGCACTTTGGGATGATCGTAGACCGAAAAGCTCTCATCGGCAAAGCCGAGGTTTAATGTCACGGGCGATGGCTGGAAACCTTGCAGCGTGATGGGTTCGGGGACATCCGGCCTTTCGAAGGTGTCATCGACGAATCCGACTCCCAGAAACTCAGGGTAGGTCGCCTCGAAGTCTACAAGCTCGTACCCAAGCTGCCCGGAAAAAAGCAGGCTGTAATACTCTCGGCTGAAGGGATAACGCTCAGGCAGGCGCGGAATCGTCCCGTACAGCCGGTTGCTGAAGAACACGAGATAGTCGGCCTCGGCAAGCTCACTAGCAATCAGGCGAGACTTCTGCTCCGTGTCGTCGTTGTACAGGGGAAGCTCTCGAACATCGTAGCCGGACATGTTCGGCAGCCCTTCCTCCCAATGCTCCTTGAGAATCACAGAGCCTTTCGGCGCGTTCAGATTTATCCAATCAGAGGCGCGGACTGCCGTGTGCGTCTCGCTGTATATACCAGCGTAGGATATGGCATAAAAGCCTGTGACGCCTACAAGCATCGCAAGCCCGGCGGCCATCCAGGGGCGTATCCTTGGTCGCAGGACGCCGAATCTGTCCCATAGCGCAAAGAGCATCCTGGAGCCAAATAACAGCAAGAAGGGCGTTATGGGGATGAGATAACGCATGAACTTGACCTGAAGCGCGCCGGTTATCAAAAAGTACGGCACGACCCACGACAGCAGCAACACGTCTGCCCTGGAGTCCTGAGAGCGAACTGGCAGCGTTCCCAGGAGAGCGAGCAGCGCGACTCCTGACGCGGCGAAGATGGCGAAAAAGCTCGCCGAATATAGCAGGATGGCGGCGGGAAGAATCCAGCCGACGCCCAGGTAGGCCAGGCCATATTTTAGCCGCATACCTCGAAGCGAGGCGTAGAGCAGTCCGGCCCACGCCACGATTCCCAGAGGCCAACCCAGACCCCATGTAGCAAGCTGCCGCGCCTGATACAGGTATGGCGTCGTGTCGATGTACTGCCGTGTGTAGGGGTAATCTCTGATGCGGTGCACCATCTCCGACTGCTCGGTAACGTCGCCGAGGAAGCGCGACCAGTCCAGGAAGGCGTAGGGCTGCGCTACAAAGAATATCGCTACCGACACGCCTATCCCTACGGACGCCCCCTTGATAGCCGTAGACCAGCGTTGACTAAAGGATTGAGGTATCGAGCTGGCGTCTCTCAATACGGCAAATGCGTACATCAGGTGTGCGATGACGAACGCGCCGAAAATCGGGCCTTGGCTCACCTTAGTAGCCAGACCTAGCCCTATGAACACGCCCGCCAGTATCGAGTCTCTGGGCCTTCCCTCTCTGGCGACCCTATACATGAAGTAGAAGGACACGATGGTGAACAGCGCGAGCAAGGTGTCCACCGCGAAGAAATGGCTAAGCTGAATGTGTATGACTGCCAGCGCAGCCAGCGCCGACGCCAGCAAACCCACCCTGCGACCGTACACGCGGCTGCCCAGCACGAAGACCATCAGAACGGTGACCACGTCGGCCAGCGCGGATATGGCGCGCCCGATTAGCCGCAGGTCGCTCACCTCATCACCGGGGCCTACAGACGCGACAAGCTGCGCCCCTTTCAGCAAGTAAAGCGGAAAGCTGCCGTAAGGAAACCAGCGAGGGTTCCAGGGGCTTTCGTCGGCATCGAGCAGGACGCCGAGGTCACCAATGGGCGGGGGAGAGATGGTGTCCACTCTCGCAAGAATCGCGCGCTCGTCCGGGTGAGGCGTCCAGGCAAATCCTTCGTCCCAGTTCAGCCCGAAAAGACGCAGCCCCAGGGCCACCGCGAGAATGGCAAGGACGGCGGTGACCACCAGCGTCTCCCGTCGCAAGGCAGGGAACGCTTTCTTGGCGTGCGAGGTGTCTGATATTTCCTGAGAAATGTCCATTGCGAGTCGGGTCTTATCTACATTTGGAGCAAATCGCTGTCAATCGAAACACTACCTCACCTCTAACCATCCAATGGGATTCGAGGTGAGGTAGGAACTCTGTATTATCTTACGTTTTGCAGCTCATCGAGGATTGCGGCGGGGAGGCCATATTTCCGAAAGATGCCGATGAACGTCATCCCCTGTCGAAGCGCAACGCCTGGTCTACGAGGTCAACGCCGACCGTCTCGCTCCACGCCGCCAGAAGTTGCTGGGTTATCGGACCGGGCTTGCCGTCGTTGACCTCGCGCTTGTCTACTCTCGTCACCGGCAGCACGCACGGGCTTGTGCCGGAGAAGAACACTTCGTCCGCCGTATAAAGGTCGTAGGGCTGAAGCATCTCCTCTGAGACGGGAATGTTCAACTGGCGCGCCAGGTCTGTCACCATGCCCCTGGACACGCCCTGTAGGGTGGTGCTGTCTCCCGGCAGCCGAATGACGCCGTCAGTGACGAGGAAGACATTGTACCCTGTGCCTTCCGTAATGTTGCCGTCGATGTCCATGAGAATAGGCCATGCTTCCGGGTCAACGTCGGCGACCTCTAGCTCGGCGAGATTAAAGTTCATTCTGCTGTAGTGCTTGACCTTGGGGTCTAGCGACTCGGCGGGATAGCTGCGAGTGCGTGCGATTACGCCGTGCGCTCCTCCACCATAGTGCTTGGCGAAACGGCTAAAGCTTATGCCCTGGACTTCGACGCATACGGCAGGAGGCCCGGCGCTGTGCGACCAGCGGCCTGGCCCGCGTGTTATCCACTGCCTCACCGTGAAGTCGCCCGCCTCGGCGAGCAAATGCTCGTTGCGCCAGATGGACTCCTCGCTAATCTCGGTCATCTCGTCGGGAGTGAGGCCGGGATCAATGCGCACGAACTTGAGCGAGCGATAAAGGCGGTCAATGTGCTGCTTCATTCTGAAGCTCTTGCCATTGAAGGTTCGGGCCACATCGAAAATGACATCTCCCACCGTGAAGCCCCTGTCGTGGGGGTCTATCTTCACCTGGCTATAAGGAACCCATTCGCCGTTGAAATAAGCAGTGTATTCCGACATCTTTGCCTCCCTGGTAATAGTGTGCCTTTAATACCCGTTATCGGAAACAGTATACCCTTCCATAACTGTGATAGCCATCGGCGTGTTTCGCCCAATTGACACGCATGGTGGTCGCCTTTAGAATGCAGGGGTCATTATCCATATCCCGTGTTTGCGCGTTGTTCTGCAATCAAAAGCGGAGTCTATTTCGAGGGTGATGGAAGGGCAACGGGGTGACGCATTTATCACACCTGCCACGTCGTCTACAAAAATCAAACACGTAGGAGGTCCGTGATGTCAACGAAGGCTTACATACTGATCGAAACGTCGGTGGGCAAGTCCCGAAGCGTAGCCGAAACACTGCGCTCGCTGGAGAGAATAGAGACGGTCGATGCCGTGACTGGCCCCTACGACATTATAGCAGTGGTCGTTGCTCCCGACCTGAACGCGGTAGGCGACCTCGTCACCAGCCAGATTCACACCATCAGCGGAATAGTTCGCACCGTAACATGCCTATCGGTAGGCAGCGTATAGCTTCATTCAAACGCATCTGTCAGATACAACTCCCATTTAATTTATATTGCCCATGAGGGGAAGACAGCTATGGAACATAGATTCACTCCTGAAGAGGATGCCTTTCGTGAGGAGTTGCGTGGCTTTCTGAACCGCGAGCTTCCCGAAGATTGGGTCGGCAGCACCGGCGTTGGCGACGACGACGGCGACTGGGAATTCACTCTGGAAATGCGCAAGAAGCTTGCGGAAAAGGGCTGGCTGACAATGGCGTGGCCCGAAGAGTACGGCGGGCAAGGCGCATCCCATATGATGCAACTCATCTTCACGGAGGAGATGGCGTACCGCAGCGCACCGGGGCGTGATGCCTTCGGCACTGGTATGCTTGCTCCTACCCTAATGATTCACGGCACCGAGGAGCAGAAACGCGAATTCCTTCCGCCCGTCGCGCGCGGTGAGGTGCAGTGGTGCCAGGGCTACTCCGAACCTGAGTCCGGCTCTGACCTCGCCTCGCTTCAGACCAGGGCCGTCGAAGACGGCGACGATTTCGTCATCAACGGAACCAAGGTGTGGACATCCTCGGCGCACCGCGCTGACCACATCATGGTGCTGACCCGCACCGACCCGGACGCGCCAAAGCACCGAGGCATCAGCTTTCTGCTGGCCGACATGAACACGCCGGGCATCCAGGTGCATCCCATCATCAACATAGCCAACGAACATGGCTTCAACATGGTGACGTTCGACAACGTGAGAGTGCGCAAAAAGAACCTTGTGGGCGAAATGAACAGAGGCTGGTACGTTGGCGCGACCCTTCTTGACTTCGAGCGTTCAGGCGTAGACTACTCGGCGAGTTCCAGGCGTGTGCTGGAAGATCTGGTGGACTTCTGCAAAAATACCTCTCGCAACGGACACACGCTAGCCGAAGACCCGCTTGTACGCCGAAGCCTCGCAGAACTCGCCGTCGAAGTTGAGGCGAGCAGGTTGATCTCTTACAACGTCGCCTGGATGCAGAGCCAGGGTATCGTGCCCAATCAAGAGGCATCTATGGGCAAGGTGGTCGGCACTGAGTTACAGCAGCACATATACAGCACCGGAATGAAGCTGATGGGACTTTACGGCCAGCTAGAAGGCGACTCCAAGTACGCCAAGCTTCGGGGCCGCATCGAAAAAGGATACCTCATCAACATATCCGCCACCCTCGCGTCAGGCACGTCGGAGATACAACGCAACATCATCGCCACTCGCGGCCTGGGACTGCCAAGAGGGTAAGTATGTGATTTGAATGGCACATTGATTCTTGCTGCGACCTCACCCCCGTCCCCTCTCCGTGAACGGAGAGGGGCGCCTAAGAATCAGGCCTCTTATAGATTTCGCGGGGTGAGGTCAAAAGGCATGGCATTTACTACATCGAGCATATCTAGAATTTACATCCCTCAATCAGCCGTCCCTTCCATGGAAGGATGGGTGAGCAAGAGAGGGGGCCTTGTAGGAGGAACGAAATTATGGACCTTGGACTAAGCGAAGCCCAACAGATGCTGAAAAACAGCGCCCACGAATTTCTGGAGGCCGAGTGCCCCGATACCTTCGTTCGCGCTATGGAGGAAGAGGAGCGAGGCTACACCACCGAGATGTGGCAAAAGCTCGCCGAGCAGGGCTGGCTCGGACTCATCTTCCCTGAGCAGTACGGCGGCGTGGGGTTAGAATTCCTCGACCTGTCGATTCTGCTGGAAGAGATGGGAAAGGCACTGCTTCCCGGCCCCTTCTTCTCCACGGTAGTTCTAGGCGGCATGACCATCATGGACGCTGCTACGGACACCCAGAAGCAGGAGTATCTTCCCAGAATCGCAGAGGGGCAAATTATCGTTACCCTCGCGCTGACCGAGCCAAGCGCACGCTGGGACGCAGGGGGCGTGCAGACTACCGCAACGTCGAGCGGCGACGGCTACGTCATCAACGGCACGAAGCTGTTCGTGTACAATGCCCACGTTTCCGACTACCTGATAGTGGCCGCGAAAACAGGTGATGGTGAAAAAGACATCTCCTTGTTCATGATGCCCAGGGAGACACAGGGCATAAACCAGACGCTGCTCAAGACCATCGCCTCCGACAGGCAGTCAGAGGTGGTTTTCGACAACGTGAGCGTTCCGGCGTCCTCTCTCCTGGGAGAGGTCAACAAGGGCTGGAACACAATCGAGAAGGTGCTTCAATGGGGCGCGATAGGCAAATGCTCCGAGATGGTAGGCAACGGCCAGCAAGTCGTGGACATGACCGTCGAGTACGTCAAGCAGCGCGTCCAGTTCGGGCGGCCCATCGGCAGCTTCCAGGCCATCCAGCACCATTGCGCGAACATGGCTACCGACGTGGAAGGCTCACGTTACATCACGAGCCAGGCCGCGTGGCGTCTGTCCGAGGGCCTGCCTGCCGACCGAGAGGTGGCGATGGCGAAGGCGTGGGTCAGCGAGGCCATTCGGCGGGTCTGTGCGACCGGGCATCAGAGTCACGGCGCTATCGGCTTCACCAAAGAGCACAACATGCAGCTATACTCTCGCAGAGCCAAAGCTGCCGAGCTTGCCTTTGGCGACTCCGACCATCACATGGAGACCGTCGCTCAGTCCATCGGTCTGTAACGACTGCTAAACGACTTCGCCCGGTCACGCATTCAGAGCATTGAAGTGTTTCTCAGATTCTCCAGCGCCCAAACCTCAAATGAGAGGAGTCAAAGATGGTCAAGAAGATCGTATTGTGCTTTGACGGGACATGGAATAAACCTGAAAGCAACACCAATGTCATAAAGATTTATAGATCCATCCTTGGCGAAGATAGGAGTCCCAAAAGTGTGGGAGTGACGGTTCCAGCTCCCGTTGAGCCTACCATAAAGTGGTACGACAAAGGCGTCGGGACACATAGTTGGAATAAAGTTCGCGGAGGATTAACCGGGCGCGGCCTTGCTAGAAACATTTTGGAAGGCTACAAGTTTCTCGTTGACAACTATATAAGTGGAGATGAAATCTACCTGTTTGGATTCAGCCGTGGAGCCTATACCGCAAGAAGTCTTGCGGGTCTGATAAGAAACATAGGCATACTTCATAAAGACAACGCACCAGAGGCCGACATAGAAGACAACCCCATACTCATGAATGGCTTCTAGATATATCAGAGGCGAGACTCTAACGCTGACACTGAAGAAGCCGTATTCTTCAGAAATAAGTACTCTATCGATGGTATCGAGATCAAGTTTGTGGGTGTGTGGGACACCGTTGGAGCAATGGGAATACCCTTAACTGATCTAGACAAAGTAGACCAGCGATACGAATTCCACGACACAGGACTGAGCAAAATAGTAAAGAACGCCTACCATGCGCTCTCTATTGACGAAACCCGCCCTGAGTTCATACCTACTCTATGGACATCTAAACCGAAACCTGGTCAGACGGTAGAGCAGATGTGGTTCGCAGGAGTCCATTCCGAGGTAGGCGGAGGAAAGAAGCCGTCTTTGACAAATGTCCCACTCCGATGGATGCAAGACAAAGCCCAAGAAAACGGGCTTGAGTTCGACCCTAAACAGATTGCAAACATCGACAAGGAAAAGTTTATTAACGCCAGGGTGACGAATCATTTCAAACCGCTTTCTAGGAATTTTTATCCCCTATGGGCCTGGATAAACAAAAAGAGGCCTCACGTCAGGCCCATTGGTGGAACACAAATCGAGAGCGTTCATGATCTTGTGTTCGAGAAGATTAGTGCACCAGGGAACAGCTACAAACCTACGAATGATGGGCTAATGCCCGCTAACATATACACGGGCGACGACGGGTCACATGCTTAGATAGGTCTTTCCTGCTCATCGCCATCGTCTCCGTCGAACTGCGTCGTTTTACTTTCCCCACGGATAGACCAAAAGGAAACCCCATTGAGAAAAGAGACTCTGGCGGCGCAGGCAGCCCATAGCGTCGATCCCGCGACCGGAGCGGTGACGGCCCCGATTCATCTGTCCACGACGTTCGAGCGCGACGAGGACGGGAGCTATCCGCGCGGCTACGTCTATACACGCGTCAACAACCCCAACCGCGAGAGCCTTGAAGAATGCCTCTACAAGCTAGAAGGCGGCGCAGCAGCGGCCTGCTTCTCGTCAGGTGCGGCGGCTACAGGGGCCGTGTTCCAGTCGCTTTCGGCGGGTGACCACGTGATAGCGCCGAACGATTGTTATCACGGCACGTCAGCCCTGCTGCGAGACGTGTTCGCTCGGTGGGGCCTTGAGACGACATTCGTTGATGTGACCGACCCGGCGCAGGTCGAAGGGGCCATGCAGCCCAACACAAGGCTGGTGTGGGTGGAAACGCCATCGAATCCGCTCCTGAAGATTACCGACATATCCCGCATTGCTGCCATCGCGCACGAAGCCGGGGCTGTTTGCGCCTGCGACAACACCTGGGCAACGCCTATGCTTCAGCGTCCAATCGAGGCAGGGGCAGACCTCGTTATCCACGCGACGACCAAGTATCTCGGCGGACACGGCGACGTGCTAGGCGGCGCTGTAGTCTCGAAGTCAAACGATGACCTCTTCAAGAAGGTCAGGCAGGTGCAGACGACGTACGGGGCCGTCCCTTCACCTTTTGACTGCTGGCTGACGCTCAGGGGCATTCGCACGCTGCACCTTCGTATGCTTGCGCACTCGGATAATGCCATGAAGGTCGCCTCGTTCTTGAGCCTACATCCCCGCGTAGAGGCCGTCCACTACCCCGGCCTGAAGCAGCATCCCGGCCACGAGGTCGCGACACGACAGATGGAAGCGTTCGGTGGAATGATCTCCTTCCAGGTTAAAGGAGGACAAGACGCGGCGATGGAGATCGCGGCCAGAGTGAAATTGTTCACCCGCGCGACAAGCCTCGGCGGGACCGAGAGTCTGATAGAGCATCGCGCCTCAATCGAGGGGCCGGACACTAGAACACCTCAGAACCTGCTCCGCATGTCCATCGGCCTCGAAAACGCCGACGACCTCATCGAAGACCTCACGCAGGCTTTTGGGGTAAGATAACATACAGGATTAATTCAATTCCTGGGTCAGGAGAGCACAATGAACGTGAACTGGAGAGACCACATCGTAAGCGCTCCCAATGTGCTTCGGGGCAAGCCACGAATCAAGGAAACACGAATTCCGGTCAGCTTGATTCTAGGGTATTTGGCAGCAGGCAACACCTTTGAGCAGATCATAGAGGAGTTCCCAGACATCCGAAATGAGCAGATTATCGCATGTCTGGATTATGCGCGAGACTTATCAGAATTTGAGGTAGCAGTGTAACAAACGCCTGATGAGTTTGAGATTTTTTGCGGACCACTGTGTCTCCAACCTGATTATTGAAGATCTCACACAGGCTTTGAGATAATACCAATTCTACCTGAAAGCAATGCGTATTTTCCTCTCCCTTGATGGGAGAGGGCCAAGGTGAGGGTGAGGCGTCTGAACGAGCATACCTTCCCCCTCATCCTGACCTTCTCCCACCAGGGGAGAAGGGATTTTGCATTGTCTTTGCATAAGGTTGAGGTAAGAAGGCTCCACAATCACACTCTCAACAACGACAGCCCCTTATCGAGCGCGTTCTGCCATTCGCGGGTGTTCAGCGCTTCTAACAGCCGTCGAGGAGGCGCAGGAGAAGGGCCGTGCTCTTGTAGGACAAGCTGCCACCAGCCAGAGTCGTGCCACTCGCCTAGCTTGTAGCCAATCGAGTTGAACACCCCGATTGGCTCAAAGCCAAGGCTCTCGTGAAGTGAAACGCTCGCTGGATTTGGCAAGGTAATCACGGCAATAGCGCCGCAGAATCCCAACAAGCGCAAGCACTCGAACAGCGACGTGTACACCGCGCCACCTACGCCTCGCCTGTGATACTCCGGGTTGACGTATACAGTCACTTCAACTGACCATTGGTACGCCGCTCGCAGGCGAATCCTTCCAGCATACGCGTAGCCAAGAATAACCCCTTCCATTTCGCACACAAGCCATGGCGCAAATTCTTTTGAATCTCGGATTCTCTGCCGAAACTCCTCTGCTGTAGGCGGCTCCAGTTCGAACGAAATGGCGGTGTCGCGAACGATGGGGGCATAAATCGCAAGCATCCGCTCCGCGTCCGGTTCCTCCGCAAGCCTGATAACGGCAGCCATAGCTATTGCCCTCTAAATTACTGCGCTCATGTAATACAACGTTAACATCCATCGACTAATATATCACCGGATTGTGTACGATGTTACAATATCTGTCGATTGATGCCTTGTGTTACTAGGAAAAAGCCATGACTATGGACTTTCCAAACGAAGAACCGGAGCGGGAACAACCGACGTTACATAGCGAAATGACTGGCAAATCTGGGCGAAGGTCAACCCGCCTTATCAAGTCCTTGAGTGGCTAGGTCAACGACAGAAGCACCTAGCGGACCATATAAACTGCTAGCTCTAAGCACAGAATCAATATGTTCGTCTTTGACCCAAATATCAGATGCTTACGATGAGGGCGCCAACTGATCGAAATTATGTTGAAGCAAAAAGACGTCTGCAGCTTCTTGAATCGTCTCCGTCTTCCCCAGAGGGTCATAGGAATAACCAAACAGCCTCTTACGCCTCCAATGCACTTTGAAAACCCCGTTATCCGCATCGAGGATAATTTTTCCGTTCCAGCTGGGTGATTCTGAGTTAGTCACTTCGAAGAACGCTAATGTCTTCATACAGCCCCCTGACTCGAATGTGTTTTGCCGTGACGCATTGACATATGAGATAGATAAACTAGGCCGCGAATGTGCTAACCAATATTGAGCAGGAGGCTGTCACCGTCCCCGTAGCGGGATTTGGCTCCTCGGACTGTCGCTGCAAGGCACATCTCGTCCACCTTGATTCGTGGTCGCATGTGGCTGTATTGGGCGCGACGTTGGCCGCGAACTCGGAGGCTTTCAATATGAGTCCGCCCGCGAACTTAACGGACAGATAGGGCATGGCGGGCTTCGCGTTCTGTCCAGAGGTGAAAAAAAGAGGTATGCCATAATCAAAGCGTGTTCAAGCCAGCGAAGTTTGAATATGTTGTCTCGAAATGGTACTCTCTAAAAACCCTGTCAAAGGAGAGTTGGCACAGCTATTGTGGGGATGGGAAGCACGGAGTAAATCTCTCTCGCCGCCGATTGAGAAGGATATTAATCATAGCCTGTGCCAGCGCGTTGTACTTTTAACTTCCCCCAGCCTTGTCTCGTCAGCCAGAATTCTAGGATAGTATATGCATTCGCTTTCCACACCCAAGCTAATCATCAAACGCCTGTTAGACGATTGGAAGCTCCTGTTAAGCATCCTCATCGGGATAGGGATAGCCAGCAGCCTTGTGGCCGGAGCGCCTGTGTACTTCACCTCGTTACAGAAACTAGGCGTCAACACGGCTATTGACAGGTCACCCATTTTCTTACTGAACTTCTTCGTCTTCGCTCCCAACATACCCTTGACCAGGGAAGGCATCGATGGAAGCGAGCAGACGTTTCTGGACGCAATACAGCGACACACGTCCGAAATATATCGAGGCCATGAGCGATACATCAAGTCCCCCAACTATATTGTAGGAACGCCACGATACCCCCTACCTGAGACCATCGCAAGAGACAGGGTTTCGCGCGGATACATGCAGAACCTGTCGAACATGGAACAGTACGTCGCTTTTTCAGAAGGGCGAATGGCTACTGACACAATATTGAGCGGCGCACGGGGGCCAGTCCTCGAAGCCATCATAGGATCAGTGCAGGCCAGTGTATTCGCCTTGAAACTCAATGACCAGGTTGACCTTACGCTGTCACTTGGTGAACCGACTCGTATCTCCGCGATAATAGTGGGAATAATGGACCCCATAGACCCCCTTGAGGAGTACTGGAGTCGCAACGCAGAACTCTATATCAACCCCGAACCCCTTGAAGATTCAGTGGATTTTGAGGTAGTGATTGACCCCGAAGAGCCTCCTCTCTCTTTATTCATTACAAAAGAATCGCTTATCGTTGGCCTGGGCAACGCATATCCCGGCTCTGTCGCCACTACAAATTGGAACGCGTTTGTGGAAAAAGAGGGCCTTAAGAATTGGTCTATCCCTCAGACACGCGAACGAATTATCGGCCTGGACAATGAAATCGCTATCGCAATGCCGGGGTCGGTACTATTCACTGGTATAGACAGGCTGTTAAACAATTTTGAACGGCGCAGCTTCTTCTCTAGCGTGCCGTTGCTCCTGCTGCTCACCATCATGGTGCTGACCGTCTTATACTTCCTGGCTATGATGGTCTCCTATCTGGTGCAAAGCAGGGAGAACGACGTGGCCTTACTCAGAAGTCGGGGGGTAAGCACGATGCAACTCCTACGGCTTTACGCCCTGGAAGGCCTCGTCCTAACGGTAGTGGCTGTAATCATGGCCCCTTTTGTGGCGATGGGTGCAGTTGCTCTGGCTGGCACTCTGCCATATTTCCGAGAGATTACCGACGGCGCGCTGCTGCCGGTAGAGTTCACCTGGCTGCCGTTCGCTATGGCGGCAGGCACAGGCTTGTTGACCCTCGCCATATTCGTCGTGCCGAATGTGATTGGAGCCAGAACGGGCCTGGTAATACACAAGCTGCGCTCCTCGCGGCCTCCCTCAATCCCCTTCTTCCAGAGGTACTACATCGACGTGGGCCTGCTATTACTGGGAGGTCTCATCTTCTGGGAGCTTCGAGCCAGAGGACAGTTCGTGTCGGGCGGGCTTTTCGAAGACGTGCAGGTAAACGAAGCGCTGCTTCTTGCACCCGTACTGTTTCTATTGGCGGTCGCGCTGCTGTTCATGAGATTTTTCCCGCTGTTCGTGCGCTTCCTGAGCGGCGAAACGCCTACCCTGGTTCACATGTTGGTTGCGGCGACAGTCGCCTCGTTGATCCCAATCATCATTAGCAGGGAAATCGGAGACGGCAACGGATTCGCCTGGCTGCTTCCCGTGGTAGAGCTGACAGCAATAGCTGGAGCATACTGGCTGACGCACTGCACCTCGCAGAAATGGTTGAAAATCGGAGGGTTGATTGTCCAGGCAGGTCTTATCGCCCTATTCGTGAACATCGCGCCGCCTACGTCTGACGAAGCTAGCTTCATTCCCACTATTGCCCTCATAGCATTAGTAATTCCAGCGCAGCTTGCATTCTATGGGCTAAGAGCTTTGACTCATGTCGCGCCTGTGTGGGTGTCTATGAGCTTGTGGCACATGGCTCGAAACCCTTTGCAATACAGCTGGCTGGTGCTGCTTCTGGTGCTGGTCACCGGCCTGGGCGTCCTGGCTACAACGGTGGGCGGAACGCTGGACAGAAGCTATAAAGAACGCATACTTTATGATGTTGCCGCAGATATTCGAGTCGCCGGCGTTCCAGGTTACCTGGCGAGAGGCACGCGAGCGCTCAAGGAAGTTTACCAGACGATACCCGACGTTACCTCGGTGTCGTTGGGGCTTCGTGGGAGAGGCACTGTAGGTTCTACATTCACGGGAGGCGGGTTCGACGTGCTGGCGCTGGAATCTCTGGACTTCCACCGCATATCCTGGTATCGGGACGATTTTTCTACCCGTCCTCTCAGTGGCGTTATGGATAAGCTTCAGCCCGTATCTCGAAACGAACCGATAGCGATTCCGAAAGGTGCATCTACTATTGGAGTGTGGGTGAAGCCCGCCGAGGAATACGCCAACATTTTCATGTGGATGGCGATTCAAGATTCTACCGGCATCGTAACGACCGCTACGTTAGGCGAGACAGGGCCGACCGAATGGCACCTCATGCGCACAGACATCCCTCGAGGTTTGATACCGCCTCTCACTGTGGCAGCGATACAAATCTTTGAGCCGGTCTTCGGCCCTGCTGGCACGGCGGGGTCTATGCTGCTAGACGACCTTCACGTAACGATAGGCTCAAATGGTGAAAAAGTTCTGCTGCAAGACTTTGAAAGTGGCTCCAACTGGACTCCTCTCGCCACATCAATATTATCGTCCGACAGCATCAGTACGACCAGACAGGACTCACATAACGGCAACGCCGCCGGGTTGTTCCGGTTCGGCAAAGACACTGACAGAGGCATTCGAGGATTTTACCAGAGTCCCAGTGGAGGCCCGTTGCCAATTGTGGTTAGCTCATCTTTCTTGCTCGCCACGGGCACGCAAGTACGCGATGTCATCATTATAAACATATTAGGTCGTCTGGTCCCCGTAGTAATACAGGATTCTGTGGACTATTTCCCCACTTTGCAGCCCAAGGGCGGCGGGTTCATACTGGCCGACCTGGATATTCTTTTAAGGCATCTCAATATCTTGAGTCCCACCTCAGCATTTTACCCTAACGAACTTTTCATCAAACGGGCCTCCAGCGCGAGCGAAGCAGTCAGTGAGGTTGTTTATAGGATAGCCGGATCCTCCGAGCAGGTGTACGACAGGGGGGCGCTGTTGACGGATGTTCGCCTCGACCCTCTCATCACCGCCGGATGGAGGGCTATGGTAGCGCTCTCCGTAGTCCTTATCGTATTCACGTCCGGGTTGGGGTACGTGACCTATCTGCTGTCCTTCGCAGACCACAGCCGCAACGAAATGGGCTTCCTACAGTCTCTAGGACTATCAGCCCGCCAGATGATGGGACTGCTAGGCCTGGAGCATCTCGCCATCGTAATAATCGGCCTGGGGCTTGGCACATGGGCAGGCTTTCAGATGAGCGCGATCATGGTGTCATCGGTTGCCGTTACCGAGACAGGGCAACGGGTGGTGCCGCCATTTATCCTGACGACTGACTGGCCTACTATGCTGTTAATTTACGCGATGCTAGCGGCTATTTTCATCGTCTCTCTTTACAGGCTGGCCCGCAGTATGCTTCATCTTGACCTGTACGCGATCTCAAGGGTAGAGGGCTAACGCTTAAAGCGATTGCGGCTTGCATGTACACCATCATTCCATTGACAGTTGCTCTAACAAACGCGGGCTGCTAGCTGCTTGCGGGCTACACAAGCGGAAGCAAGTCGAGTAAAATCCGGCTGCGAAACGGCACAATGCCCTGCTCCCTACCCTTTCAGGCTGGCAAGCCGTGCCGTTTTGAAAGCATAGTCGTCCTTGACACCGCTTATGTGGGATAATATCGTTAAGACTGGCAAGTGACACCGAAACGGAAGGAAGGAGTTGTCATGAATAAAGCCGGAGGCGGTAGCCTCATCTTAGCGGGGATATTTCTAGTGTTCCTAGGGATAGTGATAAGTTCCGACATCCTGGAAAGCCTCCTCGACATTCTAGGCATCCTAGTAATCGTTATCGGGGCCATCATGGGAATAGTGGGGCTTGTGCAGATGTTTTCGAGCGGCAACAAGAGTTCAAGCAGCTTTTAGACTTTTCAGGTTCGCCGAGAATAACAATGCTCTTAGAACGGGTCTAATGTGTGGGAGGTAAGACATGGGAATGTTGTCTAGAATGTCGACCATAGTCAAAGGCAAAATGAACACGCTTATGGATAAAGCTGAGAATCCGGCGGAGTCGCTGGACGTGGCCTACGACAAGCAAATGGAGATGCTGCGAAACGTCAAGCGCGGCGTCGTCGAGATGGTCACGGCCAAGAGGCGGCTTGAGATGCAGGCGGCCAAGGTGCAGCAGAACGCCGCCAAGCTCGATGGGCAGGCACGTCAGGCCATGTCAGCAGGCCGTGAAGACCTTGCACGATTGGCGCTGGAGCGCAAGCAGGCGTCCCTTGCTGAACTCGAAGGGCTTGACCAGCAGATATCCGGCCTTGAGCTTGAGCAAGAGAAACTGACCCAGGCGGAGCAGAGGCTTCAATCCAAAGTCGCTGCCTTCCGCACCAAGAAAGAGGTCATCAAAGCACAGTACAGCGCGGCCCAGGCCCAGGTGCGCATAGGCTCGGCACTCTCAGGCATATCCGAGGAGATGGGCGACATCACGCTGGCCGTAGAACGCGCGGAAAACAAGACCGAGACCATGCGTGCAAAGGCAGGCGCAATAGACGAGCTGGTTGAATTAGGTGTGCTGGATGATGCCACTGGCAGCGGCGACCCCCTGGACCGTGAGCTTGCGCAACTCAGCGCATCGCAAGGCGTAGAGGACGAACTGGCCGCCCTCAAGGCCAGCCTTCCCTCTGGTGAGAAGAAGTCCCTGCCTGGAGGTCAATAGGAATGATTGTGAGGATTCTTACCGAGGGACAGTACAACCTCCCTGGCGCCTACATTGATCAGCTTAACGACATTGACAACCAGCTTGTTGAGGTCGTCGAGGAGGACAACCAGGAGGGGTTCGAGCGCCTCCTCAAGAGTATGCTCGACCTTGTGCGAGATAACGGAACGCCTGTACCTCTCGATGAAATTGTGGAGTCCGACCTGGTTCTCCCCGAGCCTGACCTCACGCTCAAGGAGGCCGAGGAGATTTTTGTCGGCGAAGGCCTGGTGCCCAACTAAAGTTGCGTCAGGGGATAGGGAACTTATAAGGAACTTGGTAACGCCTATGCGACGGCGCAGGCTCCTATCTGTGCCAGGTTTTCGGATAATATGGATTTAGCGCGCGTGACCAAGATAGCGCCAATATAGGCCATTCTCCTGCTCTATGTCAGCCGGATCGAATGCGCTTTTCCCTCATCCAGTTCTTTCCTCGTTGCCACACAGGTGCGCCCTTAGTGGCTCTTTTGTAGATAACAATCAAGGAGTTTTGCCAAACGCAGGCACTTTGACACTAGAATAGCCTGGCGTATTATGGCAAAATTGAACGAACGGGCGGCCTTCTCTTCTGGTGTACAGCATTGCCGAACACCAGAGATATTGCCATTGCGCCCATACTGTTCCTAGACGTTTAACGAAGCGCAATTCCAAGCAGTGTTTTTCATCCCAGGTTTCCGATTCCATGGCTAAAGTCCTGCTCTCTATAGATAGGAGCGTCATTCGTAATGGCATACGAACCGATGACTAGCAATCAGTTACTTAGCGAGATCGAGAGCTTGCGACTCAGGCTAGCTGAGCTTGAGGCGTCGGAATATGCGTTAAAGCAGACAGAAGACGCGCTGCGAGAGACCAGGGAACGATTCCTACACTTGATTGAGCACACCCAGGACTCGTTTTTCGTGATCGAAGAAGATGGCCGCTTCAGTGATGTCAACGAACGCGCTTGTCAAAGCCTTGGATACGCCCGAGAGGAACTGCTCGCGCTGTCTATAACGGATCTGGACGATGGATTCGATGCAGCCGATTTTAAAGAATCATTGGAGCAGTTTGCCCCAGATGTTTCAGCTCTGCAAGAGAGAACCTTCAGGCGAAAAGACGGAACTACCTTCTCTGTTGAGGTCAGGGCAGACCTCACAATGATAGAAGGAAAGCGGCGCCTATTTGCTCTGGCGCGAGACGTAACTGAGCAAGAAAGGGCGCAGGAAGTCACCGAAAGGCTTGCTCAGGAAAACGCTGTGCTGGCCGAGATAGGAAGGGTAATAAGCTCTTCCCTGGATATAGACGAGGTATACCCCCACTTCGCTGAGGAAGTCCGCAAGCTCATCCCTTCCGACAGGATTGCGATTAGCCTGGTCGACTTCGAACATGACCTACTCAAGAACCAATACATTGTGGGCACTGAAGTACCCGGTCGGCGAGTTGGAGTTATTATGCCTCTAGGTGGCACCATAACTAGCGAAACCATTGGTACTCAGTCGACTGTTCTCGTTCAGGGAGACGACTTGGACCACTTTGCAAGTCGCTTCCCTGACAGCGTGCCCGTTTATGAGGCCGGAATGCGATCGTTTCTCTCGGTGCCGCTGATTTCGGGCGACGAAGTGATCGGCGTTATAAGTATCCGATCACACCAGCCCAATGCCTATACTCAAAGAGATGTGAAGTTGGCCGAGCGCATTGGGAACCAGATAGCGGGCGCAATCGCGAACTCACTGCTGTACTCGGAGCTAAAGCAAACAGAAGAGGCCAATGACAATCTCGCCCAGGAAAACGCCGTGCTGGCCGAGATAGGAAGGATAATAAGCTCCTCCCTGGATATAGACGAGGTTTACCCACGCTTCGCCGAAGAAGTCGGTAAGCTCCTCCCATTCGATAGAATTGTAATAAACCTGGTCGACGTGGAACACGGCATGGGTTATCCCTCGTACATCGTAGGTACAGACGTTTCTGGCCGCCGAATCGGCGCTCATTCGCCTATAGACGGCACTATAATGGGTGAGGCTATCCGTAAACAATCGTCTGTCCTCATCCAGGGAGATGACGCAAACGACATCAATACCCGCTTCCCCCGCACTGCGCCCGTTTACGAGGCCGGACTGCGTTCGTTTCTCTCCGTGCCGCTGATTTCGGGCGATGCGGTAATCGGCACGTTGAATATCCGCTCACAGGAGGCGAACGCTTATACTCAGAGGGACGTGAACTTGGCCGAGCGCATTGGGAACCAAATCGCGGGCGCAATCGCCAACTCGCTCCTGTACTCAGAGTTGAAGGGGGTTGAAGAGACCAGGGAAAGGCTTGCCCATGAAAATGCCGTGCTTGCCGAAATTGGTAAAATAATAAGCTCGTCTGTGAATATAGACGAGGTATACCCGCGCTTCGCTGAGGAAGTCCGCAAACTCATACCTTTCGACAGAATCGTGATTGGCCTCGCCGATTTCGAACGGGGCATAAGCAGAGTCTCATACGCCTTGGGCACTGAAATATCTGATCGGAGAATTGGAAGTATCGTACCTCTAGAGGGCACTGCCACCGGCCGAGTCATTGAGACAAGGTCGACGCTGCTCGTTCAGGAAAATGAGGTGGCTGACAGCACAGAGCAATCTTATACTACCACCCACAGATACCGGGCTGGATTGCGAACATTTCTCTCCGTTCCTCTGATTTCGGGCAACGAAGCAATCGGTGTCTTGAATCTGCATTCAACGAAGCCAAATGCATATATCCAGCGAGACGCGGAGTTGGCCGAGCGCATTGGAAACCAGATCGCTGGCTCAGTCACCAACTCGCTGCTGTACTCGGAGTTAAAGCAAGCAGACGAGGCGCTGCAGGAAAGCGAGCAGCGATTCCGCCAGGTGGCGGAGCATATACCAGAGGTTTTCTGGCTGTACGAATTCGAGTCCGAAAGCATCATATATGTTAACCCAGCATTTCAAGATATATTCCTCGCCCCGCCCAACGACTTGTATGAGAGCAGGGTGTCGTGGATAGAAGCCATCCATCCAGACGACAAAGAGCGCGTGCTTGACATTTTTGAAAACCACGGGAAAGAGGAACTGTACTTTGAGTTCAGGCTCGTGAGGCCGGATGGCTCAATCCGGTGGATAACGAATCGTCGCACTCCCGTCCGCAATGAGGCTGGCGAAATATACCGCCTCGTTGGAATCGCCGAAGACATTACTGAGCGGAAGCTTCTCGAAGAACAGCTTGTTCAATCCCAAAAGCTTGAGAGCGTGGGCAGGCTAGCGGGCGGCGTAGCACACGACTTCAATAATCTCCTGACCCCGATCATAGGATACTCCCAGATGGCAATGAGGTCGTTGCATCCTGAAGACAAAGTTCGCACCCAGTTGCAGCACATCTATCAAGCCGCTGAGCGAGCCTCCAATCTTATACACCAGTTGCTGACATTCTCCAGCAAGCAAATCATCGAGCCAAAGGTAGTTAGCCTGAGCAATCTCATCCTGGACATGGACCACCTGCTTCGACGACTAATCGGTGAAGACATCGAGTTGATAACGCGGCCCAGCCAGACCTTGGGCTGGTCAAAGTAGACCACGGACAGCTAGAGCAGGTGCTGGTCAACCTCGCCGTTAACGCTCGTGACGCCATGCAAGACGGCGGAAGACTGATTATCGAAGCCGACGATATCACCGTTGACAAGGAGTTCGCACAAATCTATCCCGGACTAACTCCTGGAGAGTACGTGTTGATGGCTGTTCGTGACAATGGCAAAGGCATGATAGAGGAGGTCAGGACTCGGATATTCGAGCCATTCTACACTACGAAGGAAAGAGGCAAGGGCACAGGCTTGGGGTTGTCAATCTGCTATGGCATAGTCAAACAGAGCGGGGGCCACATCTTTGTTGAGAGCGAGCCTGGGCAGGGCACTACCTTCAAAATCTATCTACCACGCGTCGAAGGCACTGCCGAAATATCTTTGCCATCAGATGATTCCCACCCCTTGCTGCATGGCACGGAGAGCGTGCTTCTGGTCGAAGACGAAGTGTCGGTAAGGGAGATAGTCGCCTACGTCCTGCGCGAACAGGGGTATACCGTGTACGAAGCGGTCAATGGCAGAGACGCGTTGCATATCGCTCGGGGAGATATAGGCGAGGAGTTACACCTTCTGATAACCGATGTCATCATGCCTGGAATGGGTGGTGTGGAGCTTGTCGATCAATTCAACCCGCTGTGTCCAAAAGTCAAGGTTCTTTTCATCTCAGGCTACACAGAGGATGATGTGGTGCATCACGGCATGTTAGACCATGGCACGGCTATGCTGCTTCAAAAACCTTTCACCCCGGCTGAGTTGACGAGTAAGGTGCGTGAAGTGCTTGATGCGCAGTAACCCGCCTCGCGGGCTACCTTACCAGACCTTTTTCTAACGCAATACGCACCGCATCTGTGCGGCTCTGCGCCTCCAGTTTTGCCATGACGTTTCGCACGTGGACTTCTATTGTTCTAACTGATATGGATAGACGTGCAGCCATTTCCGCATTTCGAAGTCCCTGAGTGAGAAGCTCAAGAATATCTAACTCTCTTACGGTTAGCTCACCCAGCTCCCTGTTGCGAAAAGCCCTAGACGAAGAAGAGTAGTGCCGAATCACCTTGGAAGCGATCTGCGGGGGCAGCACAATACCGCCCGCCGCTATGTCGCGGAGCGCCTGCACCAATGACTCTTGAGGAGCATCCTTGAGCAGATAGCCATCAATACCTAGTCGAGTCAGCGCACGAACATACTGGTCGAAATCGTAGCCGGTCAGCACCAGTATCTTTATTTCAGGCCTCTGTTCTCTCAAGAGCCTCGCTAGCGTGATGCCCGACATATCGGGCAGGCGAATGTCCAACACGGCGACGGTGGGGTTTTTCTTCTCTATCAGTTCCAGCGCCTCGCCGCCCGCAGCCGCTTCTCCTACCACTTTGATATCGGGTTCTTGCTCCAGCCTCTGCCGAATACCCTCGCGGAACATCTGATGGTCGTCAACGATGAAGACCCTAAGCGGAAAGCTCATCGACGTCCTCCCCCGCTGGTTAGTCCGGTATAGGAATACGGGCGATGACCTTGGTTCCAGCGCCCGGGGCGGAACGAACGTCAAACCGCCCCATTAGCTGCACAACTCGCTCATTCATGCCGGGCAGCCCTAACCCCTTCTTGCCTCTGATCGCAGGTTCGAAGCCTACCCCGTCATCAGACACTTCGAGCGTTAGACCATTCTCATTCATAGACAGCGATACACGCAGCCTTGCGCATTTCGCGTGTTTGACGGCGTTGTTCGATGCCTCTTGCGTAATTCTAAATATGGTCAGCTCTATCTCAGGACAAAATCTCTCCACCTCGTCTACGCCGTTCAGAGAAAGCTCGGTCAAGAGCCCGTGTCGCAAGCTCACCTCATCCAGAAGCCACTCAAGAGCGGCGACAATCCCAAGGTCATCGAGTATAGCTGGTCGAAGGCGGGAGCAGACCTCCCGAAGCTCAGAAGAAAGCTGCCTGGCGAGTTCCTTGGGGTCTTGCCCGAATGTGTCTCCAATGCCTCCAAGCAACATCGCTTTTTGCAGCGGCCCATCGTGTATGTCTGCGGCTATGCGGGCGCGTTCCGCTTCTCCGGCCTGAACAAGCCGTTGGTTCATCTCTCGCAATTGTTCTGACAACTCGCCTTTGTCAATAGCAAGGGCCAGGATAGGGATTATCGTAGTCACCAGTTGCTTTTCCTCTTCTAGAAAGACCTCACCTTGACGCTTTGGCCCAAGCACCATGTAGCCGCGATACTTCCCTGGCATCGCGAGAGACACAATCAGAAGTGAGTCTGATTCCCAGCGCATCTCAGTCACACTTTGATTTTGGAATTTGCCGGACTGCGCCTTCAACCTTAGCCGCAGATCGCGAATAACCTCCTCGCTGCGCTCGCCCTCCGCTGCCACTAGTTGCGCCTGAGACGGGCTGTATCCAAGAAACAGAAGGACTGACTCCAATCGCAATGCCTGATGTAGAACAGTAGCCATTCCACTTGCAACTTCATAGACTTCGCCGGGGGCTAACAGGTCTCGCCCGACCGCCTCTGCCAGCCTTTGGTAGTCAACTACGTCATCGTAAACCAGCCTGTCAACGAGCCAGCGCGTCCTGGTGCGCAGAGGGTAGAAACATATGATGCCCAGCACGACTATAGCCGAAATTAGCGGAATAGAATATTTGTTAACCGCGTCCTCCATAAGCACCGCGAAAGCCCCCGTGAGGCCAATCGAGATGATTGTGAGCAAGGTTATGCTGGCGATTCCGTACACCATGCTTCTGTGTACAAGCCTTCGTATTCCCAGCAATTGGTACTGGAGGATGGCGTATGCAAAGAACGCGGGGATAAACCCGACGGCCAGCACAGTCAATTGAACAGGAAGGAGTGTGTCATTGCCCAGGGCCTCTGGAATGAGCGTAAGCCCGATGAACGGAAACATGCCAACGACTATGCCAGCAAGCGCTATCCTTGCCTGCTGGCGAGCGGTTGGGGACTTCTGACGATTTCCTGTTATCACCATCAATACGACCGCGCCAAGCACAGACATGGATACGTACAGGAACGACACGGGCCTTATCCATTCGTATAACATCGGAGCGAACAAGACCGAATAGGCGTAGCTGACCAATATCAAAGCGCCTAACCCTATCAGTAAGGGCAAGATGACAACTCGATATGCTCTCGACGAGTAGCCCGCAAGCGACGCGATGAAAATAAGACAGGAAGCGCCCACGAACATGACTGTGATTACCTGGATAACGAGCGCCCACACAGGGCCAGGGCCTCCGGCGCTTGGCCCTACAGCGAGGGCAAGGGCGGTAGAGCCTGTGAACAGGCCAAACAATCTGGCGCTGGGAAGGTCAGGGCGACGCAGCATTACCACTGCGCCTAGAAGGGCGAACATCGCTCCGAGTGTCCACAGAGACAGGTTCGATGCGATTGCCCCTGAGGAATCTTCTGCCAGTGTGACGGAGATTGCCTCCCCTAAGGAGTCCACCAATTCCGCGCTTGTAACGTATCTAGGGAGCGACGGGTCTAATTCAATCCTTCCACGCAAAGGCAGGGACAGGCCGTTAACCGACGACACCCGCATTCCGGGCCTCGCCCCGTTGTCCCAGGCCTCGCCTCCCGGCATAACCCACGAAATGCAGTAGGTGTTGTCGCAAAGGCCAAAACGCAATCCCAGGTAGGAAGGCTGCAATGTAGAGTAATAGGCTAGGGAACCTCTGAACAACTCGGCGCAAGCGTGGATGGGCAGAGTGGTTCCGTTCTTTGGAGATGTTCAGGCATCTTTGTGACGTTCCAGGTCGTGGTTGAGGCGTTCAGACCGTGTCTGTTGTGGCCTCGAAGCGGCTTTTCGGAGCCATCGCGGCTCCCCGGCCGTGATTTGCTCACTGCGCCCCTCTCATGCCGCCAGACGGCGCTCTGCCGTCATCAAGTTGGCCAGCCCCAGTAGCAATGCCAGCCGTTGCGCGTTCTTAGCCAACCCTCGGTAGCGCACCTTGGCGTAGCCAAAGCGCCGCTTCACGTACAGGAACGGATGCTCCACTTTCGCTCTGACCGACGCTTTGCGCTTCTCCGCCAACGCCTCGTGGCTGCCAGGCTCCAGGTGCCGTCGCCGGCCGGGCCTCATCGCCACTCGCCACTCCACATCCAACTCTCGATTCTCCAACCGCTTGTCCACTCCCTGATACCCCGCATCCCCCCACACTCGTTTCTCTCCACCGTGCAGCAATCGGTGCGCTTCTGTCACATCATGCACGTTAGCTGGCGTCGTAGTCATGCTGTGTACCACTCCCGTCTCAGCGTCAGCGCCTACGTGTACTTTCATCCCGAAGCGCCACTCGTTCCCCTTCTTCGTCTGGTGCATCTCAGGGTCTCGCTCACCCGCACGATTCTTCGTCGATGACGGCGCCTCTATGATGCTCGCGTCCACGATCGTCCCCTCCCGAAGCCGCAGTCCCTAGGACTCCAGATGACGGTTTATCTCCTCGAACAGACTCTGCCCCAACTCATGCTCTTCCAGCAGATGGCGGAAGTTCAGAATCGTCGTCTCGTCCGGCAGCGGGCCCGACAGCTTCAACCCTACGAACCGTCTCACCGACTCGACCTCGTAGAGCATGTCCTCCATACCAGGATCGCTCAAGTTGTAGAACAACTGCACGCAGTGTATCCGCACCATCGCCGACAACTCATATGGTCGACGGCCTCGGCCCGCCTTGGGATAGAACGGACGGATGCGCTCTTCCATCTGTTCCCACGGGATCAGAGCATCCATGCGCTCCAGGAATATCTCCCGGCGGGTCTTGCGCTTCTTGCTCTCGTATTCCAAGTCCGCAAATGTTGGCT
>CBDBJK010000029.1:0-23343 GCA_965206395.1 Dehalococcoidia bacterium | reverse complement strand
CTAACACCGAAGTCCGCGCCCTGGCGATCTCGCCCAACGGCATTCTATTCGCGGGAACTGGCGTTGGCGTCTTCACTAGAACTGATCTTGGCCCAACTCCTACACCCACGCCAACGCCTGTGCCTAGCCTGAACCAGTGGGGGCTGATGGCGATGGCTGCTCTGATGATCGTCGTCTTCCAGTGGCGAACGAGGCGGGCGAGGAAACCTTCTTAAAGAAGGACGTAGGCTGGACAAGGGTAGCGGCTTTTTGATGTGGCCGATGTGTTTTGTGCTATATCGTGTGACTTCACCCCCGTCCCTCCTCTCTGTGAACGGAGAGGGGGCGCTGCAGACCTACGTTCAGCCCTCAATGGCATGGGGGTGAGGTCAGCGCAGGCATGCATAGAACGCATCGAGGACACCCCAAACCACATAGATGTCTCTTCAAGAGGAACCACAGACCTGTGCGTACGTCCTAGCCTTCGACCAGTTCGTTGACCAGGGCTGTCGTATCCTCAAGGCTGTTGGTTGTGAGCGAGAAGGCGCGTGCTCCGCGCAGCAGGTTACCCAGAACGCCAAGCCCTTCTCTGCCAAACCTCTGAAGATTGACACAGTTCTCGATGAGCCTTCGCATGGCCTCGTCCAAAGCCAGGGGCTGAAGGCTGGGCGCAGTCGAGGAATCGTACCTGGGGAAGATGATATACCGGACCGGGGCGGAGTCCTCGATTGGCTGCGGCGCTACATCCTCTGCATGGGCGTACCAGACAGGTTCCTCGTCAACTATTTCGCCATCAGGCGGGCCAACCCACAGGTTGTCGCGGTCTACTAGTGTTGGGAACACCGAGGTATCCTTGATGCTCAGGGGCTTAGGAAAGGCGTGCAACTCGCCTGTAGAGGGGTCGATGGCGGCCAACTCGTCGGAGAGATAGCCATAGCCCTTGGTTACCATAAAGGTTGTCAGGCTGCTCTTCCCGCTTTCGGACTCTCCGGGAAATATGAATCCCGCTCCGTTTTTCACCACCGCTCCAGAGTGCAAGAGAAGCGAGTCTTCCACCGCCTCGCTCACGAACAAATCCATCTGCCACTCCAGAAGACGGAAAAGCCTCCAATAGCTCGTAGTGGCCTCGATCTTGGTGTAGTTGCTGTACACAAAATTATAGGGCGTACCATCGTGGCCTTTGAGAAGAGTCGCCACGATAACTGAGAGGATCAGGTCAGGCGATGCGCTGCCTAATGAGTTCATCGGAAAGGATCGAAACAGCGATCGCACCTGATTGGCAAACTCAGACGAGGTGGAGCGTACCATCACGCTCTTGCCGAGCATCTGATAGCTGTCGCTCGACACCCATGCTTGAGCGTCGAGCTTCTTTTTGGAGCGTTCACTTTCCGTTAGAGAGGTCTTCTCCGTGCCTATGCTCACGTTGGTATCTGTTCCATATTTTCTGAGGAATAATGCAGGAGAGGCCCCTTTTCGCTAGTCCTTGAAGATGTAGGCTGCGCCTCTGGAGTCATCGTCGCCAGAGGCCCCGACCACTACGGTATCTTCCTGACTGATAGCTACTGAACCCCCGAAGCGGTCGCTTGCTGTACCATCCAGCGCAATCAAATTCGATATCTGTCCCCAGTTGTTAGGGCCGCCCACACCGCGCTTGAATATATAGGCTGAGCCTCTGTCGCTGTCGTTGCCAACGGCTCCAACTACGGCGGTGTCGCCATTGATGGCTACAGATTCTCCGAAGTTGTCGCTTGCCGCGCTATCAAGAGCAGTCAGCTTGTCCTGCTGGCTCCAGACCCCCGCGCTGCGCACGAAAGCATAAGCTGAACCTGAATTGCCGCCGTTATCATCGTCCTGAACGGCCCCGATAATGGCGGTATCTCCGTCGATATCCACGGAGGTTCCAAAGCCGTCGCCTGCTGCGCCGTCGTTGGCGGTCAGCTTGCCATCCTCCTGGCCCCAGTTTTCGACGCCGCCCAGATTGCGCACGAAGACGTACACCGCGCCCTGTGAGGCAGACTCTCCCGCGGCTCCGACAATGATAGCATCCTCGTCGATAGCGACAGAGATGCCGAACTCATCGCCGATGATGCGAGGGAGTGGAGCGGTTAGCTTCTTGACCTGTCCCCAGTTGTCCGACCCGCCCTCGTCGCGCCTGTAGACGAAAACCGACCCAAGGAAAAAATCGTGCAGAGCCGCTCCCACTACGGCGGTGTCACCGCTGATAGCTACGGCCGTCCCGAACGATTCAGGAACAGGAAATGGAAATGGAGATTGGGAGGTTGGAGGGGTCAGCTTTTTGACCTCGCCCCAGTTGTTTGGTCCACCCTCGTCGCGCCTGAATATGCTGGCCGACCCTTTGAGGTCGTCGTCTCCGATAGCCCCGACGATGACGGTATCGCCGTCGATGGCTACAGAAACGCCGAACTTGTCATTTGCCGCGCCGTCACTGGCGGTCAGCTTCTTGATCTCTCCCCAGTTATCAAGACCGCCCTCATCGCGCCTGAAGATGTAGGTCGCGCCTTTAGAGTCATCATCGCTAATGGCCCCAACGACCGCAAAATCGCCGCTGATGGACACGGAGATACCTAGATCGTCGCCGGCAACGCCATCTCCGGCTAACAGCTTCTTGATCTGCATCCACATGATTACAGGGCCGCCGCCCCCGCCAGTCCCACCGCCTGGGGATGGCTCTGACGAGCCACCACCATAGGAGGATGCGAATATGGACTTGGGATAAATGGACTTGATTACAGGCTTGCTAAAGGCGAGTCCTAGCGCGGCCAGCCCACCAGCTTTGATAGCCTGCCGCCGCGTGATGAGACGCTTGAAGTATTGATCTACGTGTTTCTCGTTTTCTTCCACGGCATTCCTTTATACAATATGCCTGACCAGGCAAACTCAGGATTCCAACAGGTCCAACTCCTGAAACTTAACCAAGGCTTCGCGCACGTCGGCCAACACCTCCTGGTTTTGCAGGGAAAAGGTATCGGCTATCTCTTCGGCAATGCTGGCTGCATTTCTGGTTCCGTCACAGAGGAACCAGACCAGAGCAGCCCCGCCGTTTAGTGAATGGACGACTCCATTGCTCTCGTCGTAAAGGAATAACTCCTGGTCTATCTGCTCCCCCACCATATCGTTTCTGGACAGAGGTTTTATCGATTGGTCTTGTAGATTTTCCATATGCGCTGTCCCTGCTTCGGTTCTTAAATTAGCACACAGATATCACAAAGAGAGACAAAAGAGACAATTAATTGCGAGATGGCAGGGGCAGGATTATCCCTTATCGGTATACCATGTGTGGGTGAACAACCCGGTGGATGAAACAAGGCGTATTGGCGACAATTTAGTGAACCAACGTGGATAATTCGTGAATACCACTGTCGCTAAGACCCACGTCAGGTCGAATGCTAACATCCGAAGAGGATTGTGCCAGGGCCGAAGACCTCTTTCCCTGGGCGTCGCTGGGATATACAATAATCAGCGATTTCATGTCATCTACTTCACAAAAAACCCCTGGAAGAGTGCGCACGCTTCGGACGTTTCACGCCTTCCAGAACCGCAACTTCCGGCTTCTCTGGCCCGCCAACTTCTTTTCCTACATCTCCCGATGGATGCAGATGACTTTGCTGGGTTGGATGGTCCTCCAACTTACCGATTCCCCGTTTTTAGTGGCGCTCGTTGGCTTCTTCGGCATGGGGCCTATGCTCCTGCTAGGGGTGTTTGGCGGAGCGTTGGCCGACCGTCTGGACAGGCGGCGACTGCTCATAACCACTCAGGCGATTAATTCCATCGCTGTGCTGGTTATGGTGGTGCTTCTGAATACTGGGTTGGTGCAGTACTGGTACGCGTACGTGGCGATGGTGGTGAGCGGCGCAGGCTGGGCTTTGGACTCTCCGTCGCGCCGTTCGATCATCCACAGTCTTCTAGGCAGTTCTGGTGTGACAAATGCCATTGCGCTCGACTCGGTGGCGATGCACTCAAGCAGGATGATGGGGCCTGCTCTGGCCGGTGTGCTCATAAACCTGGTGGATGTCGAAGGCGGGTACTTCGTAGTCATGGCGTTCCAACTGATAGCCGTAGCGCTGATATGGTCTGTGAGAATTCCGCCACGCTCTGAGACTGACGGCGGGAATCAGACGAGCGGCCCGGCTGGCGAATCTGACGCCGTCGAATCGAAGCAAAGAGCGGGTCACGATTCTCCAAGTATATTCCGCAACCTCATAGAGGGGTTTCGGTATGTGCGGGGCAATAGAATCATCCTAGCGACCATTGCCGTAACCATTTTGATGAATCTCTTCGTGTTCTCGTACATACAGATCATGCCAATTATCGCCACAGATGTGCTGGGTGTAGGGCCAGGACTTATGGGGATACTCATAGCTACTGACGGCTTTGGCTCTCTTGTCGGCTCAATGTTTATAGCCTCGATGAGGGGCTTCCGCCATCACGGGCGTGTGTACCTGGGCGGCTCGATGATTGCTCTATTTGCGTTGCTTATGTTCTCGTTTTCGCGCTCTTACCCGCTATCGTTAGGCATCCTGCTCGTTCTGGGGCTTGGAGGGGCGGGGTTCGGTACCATGCAGGCGACGATTATCATGCTGGTAGCCAGGGAAGACATGCGAGGCAGGGCTTTGGGGGTAATCAGCCTCGCAATTGGCGCTGGCCCTCTTGGCGCTCTGTTGGTTGGAGCCGTTGCCAACGCATACAGCCCCATGTTCGCCATCGGCCTGAACGCGGGCATAGGGATAGTGGCGCTCACCCTAGTCGTGCTGCTCATGCCGTCGCTCAGGCAGCGAATCCAGGCCGACGAGCAGCGGCAAAACGCAGACGGCTAACTCCGCATCTTCCTATTTCTGGAAAATCCGCCTCTCGTATGATAGTCCCGTCAGTAGTTAGTACCACGCCAAATCAACATTTTGTCCACACAGAAATCAGGCGTCTTGCCGATTACACGCTGAGCAAACCACGATACTATTGACTCATAACAAATTTGGAAACAATCAATCAAGGAGAGTAACAACATGCTAAACAAATTCTTCAACTCAATCCGGCGCAGTGGCAGTTCTGAGTTCAGCAGCTATTACACGAACGTTCAGAGGCACGCCAATTCAAGCGGCCCCACCGCCGACGAAGCCAGGAAGGACTTTCAGGCTTCCATCAAAATAACCCCCTGGGGTCGCGTTTAGCGACAGCTCTACCGCCAATTCCGGCTAGAGATGTCCCATGAAGCGCAGAGCAAAACCAGACACATAGGGGCGAGTCTTTCAAAAGGCTCGCCTCTCTTATATTTCCATTGATAGCCGCATAGCGTTCGGAGCGTTGCGATTTTGGCTGTCTGCTATCATGAGTGAAGGCTTGTGATAAAGGATGAAAGCAATGAAAAACAAAGTAGTTCCGTTACGAGTGTCCGATAGCTTGCTGGAACTGGTTATGCTCTGTGCCGAGGAGCAGCGCACAGATAAGGCAACGACTTTGCGCCAGTGGTTGTATCGAGGAGCGGAAGACTACGCGTTGCGGATGGTGGAAGACGGACGCCTCAGCGCAACACGGGCCGCAGAGCTTCTTGGGACGAGCGTTTATGACCTCTATAGATTAGCCGAGAAGCATGGCGTCGATGTGAGCGCCACTGAGGAGCAGTACCACAGGTCGGTTGGCGAGTCAGACCGCCTTATGCGTGAATGAAAGACCTACTCCGCAAAAGAGTTGCGGAAGCGATAGAGCGTCATCTCCGGCTCGATGGGAGCGACAGGCAGGTATTCCTCCTCTATTATCTTGGCGACGATGAACCAGGGGCCATCTTCTTCTAGCGCCTGCCGGAATACGGTCTCAAGTTCTTCCTCGTCCCGCACTGTCGCCGTCTTTGTGATGCCACAGCCCTTTGCGACATCCTCAAGGTCGGTGCCGAACGCGGTGTGGCTGGATTGATTGCCCGTCTGTGCCCACTGCTCGTTGTCCCAGACGATGACTACGAGGTTACGCGGCTTCTCTCGCCCTATGGTGGCGATGGTTCCCATGTTCATCAGCATCGAGCCGTCGCCGTCCAGCGAAATAACCTTTTCCTCTGTCGATAGCGACATACCGAGGGCTATGGACGAGCACAGGCCCATAGAGCCGTATGTATAGAAATTGCGGTCGCGGTGTCCCGCATGCCATAGCTCGTCGGTCGTTGGGCCAAGATTGGCGACGACGGGCAGGTCACCCGCGTGTTCGAGCAGCCTTTTGGTTGCAGAGAATCTATGCAAGTTTGCCTCCGTGAAGCATCGGCGTCAGGCACAGGGCCAGTGGTTGCCTCGAAGAGTAGCATAGCTTTAGCGCTCCGCCGACTCTCTGTAGCAGCCTGTCGTCGCCGTCCAGCGTGTAGTGGGGCAATCCAAAGAGGTCGAGGATTGGCCGGGTCGTTCTGCCCATAGCCACCTGAGCAATGTTGAACTCGCCGACTTCGCCGCGCAGGTTGATGAACATCGGTATGGGTACGCGGCATGGGATGCACAGGCTGGCGATGGCGTTTATGCAGTTGCCGAAGCCGCTCGACTGCATGAACACGGCGGCATTGCGTCCGACGGCGTAGCTGCCCGCCGCGATGCCGATTGCCTCTTCCTCCCGCGATGCTGCCACGACGTGAAAGTAGGGGTCGTCCTCCATCAGCCGTGTGACCTGATGGATGCTTATGTCTGGCACGTAGACGATGAGAGACACTTCGTTGTCCTTCAACGCCTGCACTATAGTCTCGGCCCAATTCATGGCTTTTCCTCTTCCTAACCTTCCCTCCTTCCTTCCGTGATAGGACAAGGGAAGGGATACGTATTTTCTCCATTCGTGGAGAGCAGTTGATCGAGGGTCTATATGCCCATAACGTGATAGCCGGTATCCACGTGGACAGTCTCGCCGGTGACGCCGCTGGCAAGGTCGCTGCAAAGGTACAGCGCGGTCTTGGCGACTTCCTCGACGGTGATGTTGCGCTTCATGGGAGAGCGTTCCGCGTGGATACGCTTCATGTCCCTGTATCCGCTGATGACCCGCGAGGAAAGCGTATTAAGCGGCCCGGCGGAGATGGCGTTGACCCTGATGTTTTCGGCGCCAAGCTCTGCGGCTAGCAGCCTGACCTCGTTTTCCAGAGCGGCCTTGGCTGTGCCCATGATGTTGTAGCCGGGAAACGCCCGCTCCGCCGCCTGAAAGGTCATCGCAAGAATGCTTCCTCCATTTGCCGCCATCAGGGGCGAGCCGAATCTGGCGATGGGCAGCAGCGAGTATGCGCTTATGTCCAGGGCGATGCGGAACCCCTCGCGTCCGGTGTCCACGAACCGGCCGCCGAGGTCGTCGCGGTTGGCGAATGCGATGCTATGCACGATGATGTCCAGGCTGCCGAACTCGTCGGCCACCTGCTTGAAGGCGGCTTCGACGTTGTCGTCCGAGCTAACGTCGCACTCTATGAGCGGCGTGTCATCCCAGGCATCGGTGAGCTTGGCGACGCCATCCTTCACGCGCTCGCCCTGATAGGCGATGGCGATTTTCGCCCCGGCCTCGTGAAGAATCTGGGCGATGGCCCACGCGATGCTGCGCTGGTTTGCGACGCCGAAGATGATAGCCTTCTTGCCTACAAGATCGACTGAATACATAAGCTCCTCCGCTTGACCTCGCCCACAACCTGACGGGTTTGCAAGGTAGAATTACGTTCCCCCTCTCCGCACGCAGAGAGGGGGAACGGTGGTGAGGTTTTAGCTATTGGCGGATAGCATTGTAGGACTAACGGGGTAGATTCGGCAAGGGTATCTACAGCACCTGCCAGTAGCGGCGGCCTTCGAGTCGGACGAGCCGTCCATAACCCGGCGACTGGAAGTGGCCGGATACCATCAGCGCGTTGTCGCCTTCCACGCGGTTTAGCAGGCCATGGCGTGTCTGGCGTGACAGGTCTGGATTGGAGTCGGCGCGGGGACACCAGTCGGTCTCGTGGGCCTGCAACGGCAGGTGTATCGCGTCGCCGACGATGACTGCTTGCTCGCCCTGCGACGTTATGACGAAGCTGGTGTGCCCAGGGGTGTGGCCCGGCGTTGGTAGCGCGGTAAGCTCAGGGGTGATGGTTTGCTCGCCTTCGATAAGCTCAAGTATGCCCAGGCCCTCCAGCGGCACGACTTGCTCCTGAATGTAAGCGAGCGCGTTTGTGGCCCGTCGGGTGAAAACGTCCCAGTCTGCCTTGGGAACCAGGTAGCGGGCGTTGGGAAACGTAGGACGGGGCGCGCCGCCGCTCGCGTCGAGGTTCCAGCCGACGTGATCGACGTGCAGGTGCGTCATCGCCACGATGTCGATTTCGTCCAGCGAGACGCCCTTCGCGTCCATGTCCTTCAGCAGTTGGCCCGAAACCGAATCCTGAAAGCTTGTGGCGCTAGGCCCAAGGCCCGTGTCTATCAGCGCCGTCTTGCCGCCGGTTCTCAGCAGGAACGAGCCGACGTTGAGCGGCATCCTGCCATCAGAATTTAGCTGGTCGCGGTACGGTTCCCAGGCCTCGGCGGGAATCGACGGGAAGAAGTTTTCAGGCGTGAACTCGATGCGACCGTCGGAGAGCGAGGTTATCTCCACGTTGCCGACGGTGATTTGGTTATCAGGCATGTGACCCCTCCTTGGGTTTGTGATAGCGGGTCGCGACCTCCTTGCCTAGAAGCTCCAATTGCTCCTGCATCATCTCAGGAGAGCAGGCCGGACGCGCCACGAACTTGGTTGCGCCGCCGTCGATGTACCTGTCGATGAGGTCGGCGACAGCGTCGGACGTGCCGAAAGCGGAGAATGCTTCGTAGTCAACGTCGGTGCGGCGACGTAGCATTTGCGGTTCCGCCAACTTCCGAGCCTCATCGTGGCTGTCCGCGATGCAGAAGCTGAAGAGCACGCCATAGTGGTCGTCCTCTATCTCGTTCTCATATTCCTCTGCCCATACCTTGATCTTACTGATGCCGTCCTTGACCTCGTCGGGCGTGGCCTGAGAGACGAGCCAGCCGTCGCCAATCTTCGCCGTACGACGCAGCGCCGCCTCGGTGCGCCCGCCAATCCACATGGGCGGCAAATCCTTCTGCGCAGGCTTGGGCTGAATGGTCACGTCGTTGAGAGTGTAGTATTTGCCGTGAAACGTAACGTTGTCTTGAGACCACAGCAGGCGCATGATCTGAATGGCCTCCTCGGTGCGCCCGACTCGCTGAGAGCGTCGGCTGCCGCAAGCCTCGTATTCCCGCACGTCCTCGGTGCCCAGACCGACGGCGGGCAGCGAGCGTCCCTTCGACAAGAAGTCCAGCGTGGCTATCTCCTTCGCCAGAACGGTCGGGTTTCTCAGAGGCAGAGCCAGCACGCTGGTTCCGAACTTGAGCTTGGTCGTGCGCGCCGCGATGAACGATAGCGCTATCACGGGATCAACGTTCATGACCTCGGACACGACTCTGTCGCTCAGCCACAGAGAGTCGATGCCCAACTCCTCGCAGGCGTCCACGTACTGCCACAGCAGGTCGGGGTCTTTTTCCGGGAAGGGCCAGCCACCGAAGCCGACGCCGATTTTAACTGACATGATTTCCTCTCTTTCATAAAGGTTGCCGTTCATCCTTCCGTGGAAGGACGACGAGGGTAGCAGTCGAGATTCCATTTTCATATCAATGTCGTATGGATACGCTGAGTGTAACCCTCGTGAGAATATACCGCAACAGGCTGGTGTAGACGAATTTATTCATCCATAATATACCTGAGCCTGAATACGAATAATCAAGGAGTTGCCCGATGCCAGACAGTACGCATACACTAATCAGTGCGCCGCCTCGTAGCGCGCAGGCGGAGCGCGAGGTGCGCAAGGACACCGCGATGCGTCAGGCGCGGACGTGCTACGATCACCTCGCGGGAGTCGCCGGAGTGGGTCTGATGGACGAGATGCTGCGACGCGGATGGCTTCAGATAGCGAGTGACGCGCCGCGTCCCGACTACAGCCTTACGCAGTCGGGTGAAGATGCCCTGGGGGAACGAGGCGTGGATGTAACGAGGGTGAAGGTCTCCAAAAGAAAATTCGCCTACGGATGCCTCGACTGGACGGAGCGTCGCTCTCACCTTGGAGGTGCGTTAGGAGCGGCGATTCTTGACGCTCTGCGAGACGACGGAGCAGTCCAGAGGTCTGAAGGCAGCCGCACCGTCACGACGCTAAAGCCGGTCACAGGCTGGCTTCAGAGGTAGCTAGCTTTTGCTCCATGCGATGGGCTGGCTGGGGTATGTAAATTCATAAATGGGGAGATGTGTTGGATGTGATGCGCTCTGACCTCACCCCAACTGTTCGTAAACAGACCCCACTTATGGTCGCCCCTCTCCTCCAGAGGAGAGGGGCCGCCTAAATCTACTTCAAGCCCCAGATAACGCGGGGTGAGGTCAGCGCAACGCTTGAAGAACCACGTGCTTCCCTCCCACAACCCCTCGCTGGGGTGAGGCGCAAGCCTATGAATCACCTGCTGATGTTCCCGTCAACTCGTAGGCTCCCAAATTGACGTTGCCTGACGCGCTGACGATTCTGCCGTGCTCGATGTCTATGCGGGCGTCGCAGATGTCGAGCGTGCTCAGGCGGTGCGCGATCATCAGGGTCGTGCGGCCCGACATGAGACGCTCCATAGCCTCCATGATTCCGGCCTCGGTCTCCATATCCACTGAACTTGTCGGCTCGTCGAGGATGAGAATTGGCGCGTCCTTGAGGAAGGCGCGCGCGAGAGCGATTCGCTGGCGCTCGCCTCCTGACAGCTTCATGCCGCGCTCGCCGACGAGCGTCTGGTAGCCTTCGGGCAGTCCGTCGATGAAATCATGCACGTTGGCAGCCCTGGCCGCGTCCTCAAGCTCCTTTTGCGTGGCGCTTGGTCTGGCGTAGCTGATGTTCTCCGCGATAGTTGTCGAGAACAGCACCGGGTCTTGAAGGACGATGGCGAACTGGTTGCGCAGGTCGGCGAGTCTATAGTCCTTTATATCCAAGCCATCGAGCAGAATCTGGCCCGCGCTAGGATCATAAAACCGCGTGGCAAGGCTCGCAAGCGTCGTCTTGCCAACACCCGTCCTGCCCGCGATGCCCAGCCGCGTACCTGGGGCTATGCGAAACGACACGTTCCTCAAGACTCCTTCTTCAGGCGAGGAGGGATATGCAAAGGAAACGTCGCGGAACTCGATCTCTCCCGATGCGCGTTCAAGAGGCTGGGCGATGGGGCTGTCCATGACATCGGGGACTTCGTCCATAAGCTCGAAGGCGCGTTCGGCACTCGCAAGCGACGACTGAAGGCTCGCAGTCTGCCTGCTTATGTTCCTCAGAGGCGCGTAAAGCTGCGCAACGTATGCGAGAACCACGAGCAACTCCCCTAGCGTCAGAACGCCAGACTGGACATTCCTCATGCCGATGAAAAGCACTGCAGCCGTGCCGGTTGCGGTAGCCATGTTGATGAGCAGTCCGAAGGCCCCCTCCGCGAAACCGAGCTTGATGCGCGCCTGCTTCGTTTTCTCCGCGCGCCGCACGAATCGTTCCTGTTCGCTGTCCTCCCTGCCGAACGCCTTCACCACTCGAAAGGCCGCCAACACCTCTTGCACGACCTCTATTGCCGCGCTGTCCATGCGCCAGGCCTCCCTGTACTGAGGGCGCATCCGCTTGTTGTAGGTTCGGGCCAGGATGAAAAGAAAGGGAGACACGGCCAGCGCAACTAGCGCAAGCTGCCAGTCGATGCGAATGATGACATAGACCATCACGACGAGCATCACAGTGGAGGAGAGGACGGACACAAGACTGTCGAGCGTAACCTCTCGGATGGACGGAGCGTCGCGCTGAATCCGATACAAAGAGTCAGCCGTTCCCTTGGTGTCGTGGAACAGGAGCGAAAGACGCTGGACGTGTCGGAAGAGTCGCGCCCGAAAGTCGAGTACCATGCCCTCGCCCGCACGAGCGCGCACCACATAGGACGCGAGGTCGTTTAGCTGGCTTAACAGGACGATGAGCAATTGAAGTCCCGCCACGACAGCCAGCAATCGCATGGTCGAGCTTGTCGCCGCGTCTGGCATCACCGCGTCCAGTAAGCCGGGCACGGGTTCGGAGCCGACCACGCTATCGACGGCAATCTTCAGCGGCAAAGGGTTGAGCAGCACCAGGGGCGTGGACAACATGCCAAGGAAGAAGATTCCGGCGATGTGGGGCCAGAACGGACGGGATTGGAAAAAGAGCCGCCGAAAAAGGATACGATCGTTAGATTTGGGTGTGGTCGATACGTCTTCTCTATCGACTTGGTGATGATTCATGATAACCAGCCAGACTAGACTTGCATCAGTTGGGCTACCTCTGGTAGGAGCTTCAGACGGCCCGTAACATACGCGCTCAACTGGAATGCTCTTACATTGTAACAGAGGATTTCAGGACAATTGCCTGTCCATAGGTCTAGGAAGCGACCCATCAAATCGGCCAGTGGCTAGTCATTACTACTTCGTCAAGCTGATTTTTATGGACAGCGTGCGCGCCCGTCCTAACTTTCTCCCCTGGTAGGAGAAGGAAGTTACGTCATCTTTACACATGGTTGGTATTGGAAGGGTTACGGGATGTGCGCCGGATAGTCCATGCCAATCTGCCCAAGCTCCTCCAGGTGGACGTACTCCTCGTCCGACAGACCTAGAAGCTCCTTGTATATGTACTCGTTGTCTTCACCAAGGCGCACGGGATGCCGTCGCAACTCGTTGGATGTCTTAGACATGCTGAAGTTGAGGCCAGGATACGAGTGCGTTCCGGTTTCCGGCCCTGTAAGCTCCTCGAAGAAGCCTATCTCGTCGAGTTGCGGGCAGTTGTAGGCGTCGGCCTCGTTCTGCACCGGCCCCGCTGTTATGCCCGCCTTCTGCATGGCGTGGAATAGCTCGAAATCGTTTTTGTCGCGTGACCACTCTGAGATATGCTCGTCAAGCTCCTTCTGGTGATTCCAACGCGATACAGGGTCGGCAAACTTTGAGTCCATTGCCCACTCAGGGCCACCCATGATCGAGCAGAGCGAATCCCACTGCTCTTGAGTCGCAACGTCTATTGCTATCCAGCGGTCATCGCCCTGGCACGGGTAAACGTTGTGCGGCGCGTGAGAGCGGTGCTGGTTACCCTGTGGCTCTGTTACCCTGCCGTTCATGGTGTAATCCAGAATGACCTCGCCCATATAGGGTATGAAGCCCTCCGAGAGTGCCATTTCGATCTGCTGCCCCTTGCCAGTGCGTCGGCGGCTTCTCAAGGCCATCGTCACGGCGAAAGCGCCATTTACGCCAGCTACGGCGTCCCCTGTATAGGCTTCGCCGGTCATACTCGGATCCATGTCCTGATAGCCGCGTATGTAGTGATGCCCGGTCATCCCCTCCATATGCGTTCCAAGGGTGCGATAGTTCTTGTACGGCCCCGACAGGCCATAGCCTGGCATCCGCAGCATGATAAGCTCCGGGTTAATCTTCGAAAGCTCCTCATAGGTGGCGTGAGCGCGTTCTATAGTCTCCGGCACGTTGTTCTCTACCAGCACGTCGGAGACGGCTATCAGCCGACGAAACATCTCCTCGCCTTCGGGCTGCATAATGTCTATGGACATGCTCCGCTTGTTGCGGGCGTGGCTGTTGAACGAAGGCGAGCGATTCCAGGGACGGTCGCCTGGGTCTCTGTCCGGGAAGGCGTAGAACATGGACAGTCCGCCTCCCTGCGCGGCCTGAACGGTCTCGCGTGACACGTGGGCCTGATTGCCGCGCGTGGAGGGCTGCATCCTGTTTACAGGCTCTACGCGTATGACTTCAGCGCCCCATTCCGCGAGCAACTGCGTGCAGTGTGGCCCGGCCCATACCACCGTAATGTCAACAACACGAATTCCTTCCAATGGAAGCTTTTTCATATCTCAACGCCTCTGTAGTTTGAATATGCTTGATCTTGAGGTATCGGCAAGCGCACTAAATCACCCCTGACGCACGCAGAAACACCAGTTCCTCGCGGCTGTACCCTAACTCGTCAATGAACACTTCGGCTGTGTGCTCGCCGAGCAAGGGCGCATGTTTCGTCGGAGAACGAGATGCGCCATGCATCTTTATGGGGTTGCCAGGGTAGGTAACTTCGCCCGTGTATGGATGCTCTACTTCGTCCCAGTATTCTCTCTCCTTGAAATGCGGGTCGTTCAGCAGGTCTTCAACGGTATTGATAGTTCCAGCTAGTAGATGGTGCTCCTGGGCAATGGCAACCGCATCCCTTTTGTCATGCTCCATCAGCCAGGGTATGTAGTAAGAATCAAAGAGTTCAATGGCTTCAGGGTCCGTGCGCGTCAATGGGTTGTTGAGCATAGGATGTTCGGCCAGTTCAGGGTGACCGATCATGCGACACATACTGGCAAAACGAGGGCCGCCAAAACCAAGGATGTTGATATAGCCGTCCGCGCAGGGCCTCGTCCCAGACGCCAGGCGATTTTCAGGAAGCGCGCGCTTACCGGTCTCGCCGACGTAGGCGTAGGCGGTGAGGTAAACAGTCCGACGGTCGCGGGAACCAGCCTGAGCCAGGTATATGGACACGTCTATGAACTGCCCTTCGCCGTCGTCCTCGGCCTGGTACAGCGCCAGCATCGTCGAGTAGGCCGCCACCGAGCCTGAGTGGTAAGCAATGACGTTGCTTCCAAGTTTCAGAGGTTCTCTTTCCGCATGACCGGTGACATTCATAGCCCCGCCCATAGCAAAGCTCACGATCTCGCTGGCATTGAGGTCGCGGTAAGGCCCTGTCTGTCCGAAATTAGAGATGGATGTGAACACTACGCTCGGATTGATCTTTTCGATGGTAGGGTAGTCCAGACCCATGTCCGCCATAACACCGGGCCTGAAGTTCTCAATCACGATGTCTGAGTGTTGAGCCAGACGGCGGGCGATATCCTGCCCCGCTCGATCCTTCAGGTTCAGCGTGACGCTGCGCTTGTTGGTGTTGAGGTGGAGAAATAGGCCGCTCTTTTCAGGATGAGGGTCGTCGTGATAGAACGGGCCGATTGAACGCGCCGGGTCGCCCGTTAGTGGACGCTCGATTTTGATAACGTCCGCGCCGTAGTCCGCAAGGAGTTTGGTGCACTGCGGCCCGGCGACATGATGAGTCAGGTCTAGGACTCGCACACCCTCCAGCGCGTTTGTGATCATACTTATTCCCTCCTCCATATACGTGAGAGCCTATTCTATCGCATAACAGGTCACTCTGGCGAGGAGAGAATCTCGAAATGAGCCTCAGTAGGCGTGAGGGTTGCGCCGTTGACTGGCACTATATCTTGAGGGCAGGCCGAAAACGCGACAACACAGTCCATCTCGGCGCGCAGCATCACGTAGTCGCCCTGCTTGCACACAGGGGGTGAAAACGACACACTGCCGTCAGCATTCACCGGAATGTTCATGAACAGATTCCAGGGGCTAGGCGTCTCTGGTGGCGTCATGCCAAGCTCGGCCAGCGCTTCAGCCAGATTGTCGGTGCAATTATCGTGGTACCCGGCGATGCCCAGAAGCTCATAGCGGTATCGGTCGCACGCCGCGAGCAGGGTGTCATGGATGCCGGGGGTAGTGTCTCCGACAAGGGTCAGGATAGGCCGTCGCCGGTTGGTGACCATGCTGTCGCCGACCTTCGCCATGATCTTAGCTATCGCCGTCCGCGAATGCTCCATCGACATGAACTCTGCAAGGTCTGGACGCGCGAACGCCCACGTATCGACCACCTGCTGCCCATGAGTGTTGATGACTTTGACGCACTGGCCTTTGTCGAGAAGAGCGGCTTTCCCTTTCCTTGCAGGAATAGTAATGAGAGACTGAATAGCCATATAATGCGGGCCTCTTTATTTCTTTCCCCTGTCAAGCCGAAGCTATGCCGTCGCCTATTTTCGAGGGCTGCGGCGGGCGAAGTCGTTCGCTATCTCGTCGAAGGTGAGAAATCGCACGCCGGGATGACGAATAATGTGAGCAAACAGCCGCTCCAGCATCATCAACACCTGTGGCCGCCCAGACACGTCCGGGTGGATAGTTATGGTGAAGATGGCGTAATCGTATTCTCGGTACACCCAGTCAAACTGGTCGCGCCACGACTCCTCAAGGTGTCGCGGATTCACGAAGCCGTGGCTGTTTGGCGAGTTCTTGATGAACATCATTGGCGGCAGGTCGTCGAGATACCAGTTCCCCGGAATCTCTATCAGGCCAGTCTCTTCGCCGCGCACGAGGGGCTGCATCCATTCCCTCGGATGCTTAGAGTAGTCGATCTTGGTCCAACTGTCGCCGACGCGGACGTAGTACGGCTGGAAATCGTGGTGCATCAGGCTGTGGTCGTACTTGATGCCCTTCTTGAGCAAAAGCTCGTTGGTGATAGGGCTAAACTCCCACCAGGGAGCGACGTATCCTGTCGGACGTTTGCCGGATAGTTCGGTTATCAGTTCGATGCAGTAGTCGAGCACCGCCTCTTCCTGTTCCGGCGACATAGCGATGGGGTTCTCGTGCGAGTAACCGTGGACGCCGATTTCGTGTCCTGCTTCAGCGACTGCCTTCATCTGCTCAGGAAACGTCTGGATGGAGTGGCCTGGGATGAACCACGACGTCTTGATGCCAAAGCGGTCGAATAGCTTCAACAGACGCGGTGCTCCAACCTCGCCCGCGAATACGCCGCGCGATATGTCGTCCGGGGAATCCTCGCCCCCATAGGAGCCAAGCCAGCCACCCACCGCGTCTACGTCTATACCGAAGGCACACAAAATCTCTTTTTCAGCCATTGTTCAGCGCTCCTTTATAAACATCGTCTTACCAGAAGCCGCCTGCACTTATCCGGCCATGGGCACTTCGATGTCATGCTGAGCCTCTCCTGATTTCAAGGCGACAAGAATCTTGTCGACAAGGCCCAGTGCGGACTCCGCGCTAAGCTCTACAGCGACTCTCGCGCCGATGCCCTGCGACTCGTTCACGAAGTCGATGTTCAGCGTATGATCGGCGGGCGTGTAGTGCGGATGGTCGTAGTACACCCTCGCCTCGCTCAGGGGGAACCAGCCTTGAGGCCCCTTGCCGCTGCCCGATACTTCCGTCTTCTCGATAATCCACGTGCACATAGATATTCTCCTGAGATTGCTTTTGCCCCTGTCATATAGCTTGATGTAGTCGTTATCATGCCTTTGACCTCACCCGCCAATTCAAGAAGAAACCTTATTTTTAGGCGCCCTCTCCGTGAACAGAGAGGGGAAGCAGATGAGGTCAAATTCTGGAAGCCCTGCTACACGCTGAGGTATTTGTCATACCAGGCGAACACCTTCTTCCAGGCGTCCACGGCCTGCTCGACCCGATAGCTTGGGCGGTCGACGGCGAAGAAGCCGTGCCCTGCGCCATCGTACCTGTGGAATTCATAGGTCTTGTTGAGCTTCTTAAGCTCATCCTCTGTCTGGTTCACATCCTCCGGTGAAGGCGACTGGTCATCGTTGCCAAAGATACCCAGCAATGGGGCGCTCATGTCGCTGGTCATATCAAAAGGCGCGACGGGCTGACGCTCGGTGATGTCCTCGGCTTTCGTAACTACGCGACCTCCCCAGCAGTCTACGGCGGCGTCCAGGTTCGAGGCTTTGCAGGCCGCGATATATGACTGCCTGCCGCCGGAGCAGAAGCCAATGCAGCCAATCTTGCCATTGTGATAAGGCAGAGCGCGAAGGTGGCTCATCGCCCCTTCAAAATCGCCCAGGAACTGAGCGTCTGGCGTGCCTCCCTCGGCCCGCACAGCAGCCACGACATCGTCAATCTCTCCGGGGCCTACACGAAAATGGAGGTTCGGAGAGATGCACGCGTAGCCATGATACGCGAGCTTGCGCGCCATCTCTTTGGACGCCTCGTCCCAGCCAGGCATGTGATGAATGAGCACGACGCCAGGGAAAGGCCCCGCTCCAAGAGGTCGGGCGAGGTAGGCGTCAATCTCATCACCGTTATGCCCTTTGATGCGAACGGTCTCGGCTAACATTCCTTCATATATAGCCATAGCGAATATCTCCTCCTTGCAGAATTCGGAACTCCTTCTAAGAGCGTCTAACAAAACCATTATTGGAACAGAAAGCGAGAGCAGATGATGGCACAACCTATGGCCAAGAAAGCCTCATGTATGTCTGCCCTGCGCTCATATCGAACCCGTAAGCGTCGGAACTGATGAAGCCAACTCAGGCTTCTCTCAACCACCCATCTATGCACACCCAACCCGCTGCCATGCGGCTCACCTCGCTTGGCCAGCAGCGGCCAGATATGTCGCTTCTTCAACTCCTTGCGAACAGGCTCAGAGTCATACCCTCTGTCTCCCTGCGCCTGAAGAGGACGCTTGCGAGGCCTGCCTCGCTTGCCCTTGACAGCAGGTATGGCATCCACCAACTCAAGGGCTTGGGTGACATCGTGAGCGTTCGCGCCAGTCAACCTGACCGCCAGTGGAATGCCCTGGGCATCGGTTATGATATGATGCTTGCTACCCGCCTTCGCCCTGTCCGTGGGGTTGGGGCCTGTTTTCTGCCCCCAAAAACTGCTCGCACTGAAGCACTGTCCAGCACTGCGCGAGTCCAGTCTATGCGCTCAGCTGCTTGCAGGCGCTCAAGGCATACCAAGTGGATGCGCTCCCAGACTCCCGACTGGTGCCAATCTCTGAGGCGCCTCCAGCAGGTCATCCCACTGCCACAGTCCATCTCCTTGGGTAGGTCTTCCCAGCCAATGCCTGTCTTTAGCACGAACAGTATCCCACTTAGGACCTGTCTGTCAGGTATCCTGGGCCTTCCTCCTTTCGGCTTCGGTGGTTGTGGCGGCAGTAAAGGTTGCACCAGTTCCCAGAATTCATCGCTTACAAGGGGCTTAGACATTAGGTCATCCTCCTCCAGAGAATGTCCAGATTCTAACCCCTTTTATTAGGTTTTGTTAGACGCTCTAAGTAAGACACGCATTGGTCTAAGACCCGCGTGACCCGGCGGTTGAAGGTTACTACTACGAATCGAAGGGTGTCAACAGAGCATTTGCTTGCAGGCGGCGAGCCGGGATAAGGTTCCTTCTCCGCACCACACTGGGGATTGTAATGCGCATCAGGCGATTGTGAGTTCTCGCAAGGGTGTGATATACTAATTTCGCTGGTGACGATAGTCCCCTCAATCTTGCTTTGCTCCCGACTCAAGCTATCTGAACTCATTGTTGGCTTGTCTTAATATCAAGAGTCGCGGAGCGGTGTATATTAAAGAATACGTATTTGTTTAGCATCGGCTCAGTCTGGTGAGGAGAGTCTTTTGACGCATGTAACACTACGCGATGGCGAAGACCCTGAAGGCCTTCTAAAGAGGTTCCAGACCTCTATGCAGCGCTCCGGCATACTCCGAGAGCTTAGAAACCGACGTTTCTTCCGCACCAAAGGTGAGCAGGACCGCCTGGACAAGGCGCGCAGCCTACGCCGTATGCGACGCCGCCGAAACCGCTAGGCTTCCTTCCCCCCAACACGGCTACACTAAAGCCTCCTCCTCTGCCTCTAATCCACAAGGTTTTCTGTTGGATTGGCCTATATCTTATTTCATCAAGTTGATGAGGGAATGGGCACTCCATTTGGCGCAGATTATCACCCTATTAGGGGTCTACTTGTAGTCAGGTGGTTCTTGCTGAAATAATGAATCAAATTCATGTGTACGGGTTACTGCAATGTAGGCATGACGTATCCCGATGAACGATATGTTACAGTTCAAAGTGTTCGTGTCTCATGGAACCACAGATTCTTGGGTCGCGCGGCAGATTGGAAGACGCATCCGTGAGGATTGCGGAGCAGATACTTTTCTTGATATTGACGATGTTGCCTCGGGCGAAAATTTCAAGGAGCGAATCCATGCAGAACTGCATCAAGCGCAGGAACTCGTGGTGCTCTTCACGCCCTGGTCTGTTACGAGATCTTGGGTTTGGATCGAGGTTGGGGCTGCTTGGGCTCAAGGTAAACGCGTGATTGCTGTCCTTCATGGCCTTTCAATTACCCAGTTCGAAGAGTTAGCTGGAGGAAAAGCCATTTTCGAGAACATCAATATTCTCGAGTTAAATGACTTTGACCGCTATCTCACCGAGCTTCAATCACGAGTATCGGAGGCGGACAATGACTAAAGTGTTCATCTCACACTCTTACGATGATCACGAATATGCGGATGAACTCAAAGAGGCTCTCACGAAGCTTCATATCGGCGGTAGGTCTGATCTCGTTGAAACTGCCTCATATGACACCATGTTCCAGGTGGTCCGGGAACGACTCAAGGCAGCCGATGCCGTGATAATACTCCTATCGAAGCACGCGTTGGCGAGCAGTTGGGTCATGGTCGAGCTAGGTGCGGCGCAGGCTTTGGGGAAAAAAGTAGTTCCGATTGTCTTAGCAGATACAGACGTAGACAAGTTGGACTTCATAGAAAAAGATCGAACCATGCTGGATGCTCGAACACTTTCACCGTCGATGATAGCAAAACGAATTAAACAGTTGATTGCTGAAGATTCGATTGAATAATGAAGGTAGGATATGAAATCGCCAAACGCCAGGACGAAGGTGACAACCATTTCGTAGGTACAGCCTACCCTTTTGCTTTCAGGTGTCCCCTCTATACCCCCCACTAGACGAAACCCTCACAGGTTGTTTGATTGCTCTCTCGTCCGAGTGTCTTCTTCCGCTTCTTCTCCGCACCGCGTAATTCTGATACCATGTCCATCGACCTTGGATGGGGTATCTCTTTTGCCCTTTTTAAGCTGACGAAAAGATGAGGTGAACAGTATGTCTACTACTTTGCAGCCTACAGACCATTTCGTAGAGGTCAACGGCCTGAATATCCACTACGTGGACTGGGGCGGAAGCTCGAACCGCACTCTGCTGCTCGCGCACGGGCAGGGTGGCAACGCCCACAACTGGGACCATATCGCCAGAGAGCTACACGACGAGTTTCGAGTCATCGCCCTCGACCAGCGCGGGCATGGCGACTCCGACCACACGCGCGAAGGCTACGCGGTGAAGGACTTTGCCTCCGACATCGCAGAGTTCGCCGAGGCAATCGGCATCCTTCCCTACGACTTCTGCGGCGCTTCGCTGGGCGCACGCAATGGCATCCCATACGCCGGCGACCACTCCAACCACCTCAAGCACTTCGTATGCCTGGACTACGGCCCGGAGATGAGCGTCGCCTCGGCCCAGAGTCAGATAGGCGGCATGAACCGTCGTCTGCTGGGTTGGCGCAGCATAGACGAGTTCGTAGAAAATGGTCTGAAGCAAAACCCCAGGGCGAAAGAGGAAATCCTGCGAAACTCGGCCGAGCACGGGTTGAGGCTGAACTACGCCGGTAAGTATGTCCTAAAGCAAGACCCTGACATGTTCTGGATAAACGGCGGCTTCGGAGCCAGAGAGGTTCCCTATCTGTGGGAGCAATGGGCCAAGATCAGGTGTCCCATACTTGAGATGAAGGGCGCTGAGAGCAATTTCCTGTCGCCGGAGATTCTGGCGCGCATGAGGGAACCCCAACCCGGTTTGCAATTAGTAGAAGTGCCGGAGTCCGGGCATAGCATTTCGGTGGATAATCCCGACTTCCTGGTACAGGAGCTAAGGCGCTTTCTGGTCGACTAGAACAACTCCTCCTAACGCGGGAAGGCGGTCTTACGTTTTATATTGAGAATCGTATGGCTGTCGGTGGTCATCTTAGATATATAGGTTTGTGTGGATGAGGCGCACACCCTTTTGTTTTCTGACCATCCCATTATTTGTTAAGGAGGACATACCTCATGTTCAAACGCTCTCATTTCGTAATAGCCATTTTCGGCGTTCTCGCGTTGGGTCTGGTCGCGTGCGGCAATGACTCGACCGTCGATGTCGTGAAAATTCTGACGCCTTCGGTAGTCCAGATAGTCACTGAGACGGTTCTGGCTGCAGGAGCCTTCAACCAACCGACGCCCGGTACAGGTGTTGGCACGGGCGTAATCCTGGATACTGACGGACACATTCTAACCAACAACCATGTCGTGGACGGAGCGAACACCATAACCGTGACGCTGGGCAACGGCGATAGCTTTCCGGCGGAGCTTATCGGTGGCGACCTCAGCACAGACCTTGCGATCATTCGCATCGACACCGAAGGGCTTCAACCTGCGAAGCTGGGACTTTCCTCCGAGCTTCAGGTGGGAGAAGACGTAATCGCCATCGGCCACGCTCTAGGACTGCCCGGCGGCCCATCGGTGAGCAAGGGCGTCGTGAGTGCATTGGGTCGTTCAATAGACACTGACAGCCGGAACACGATAGTAGACCTGATTCAGACCGACGCCTCGATTAACCCCGGCAATAGCGGCGGCCCACTGGTGAACAACAGGGCAGAGGTCGTCGGAATCAACACGGCCATCATTCAGGGCAGCCAGGGAATCGGCTTCTCCATCAACATCGACGACGCGAAGGTCGTGGCAGAGCAGCTTATGGATCGCGGCTACGTGGATCGCGGATTCCTCGGCATCACGCCAATCAACCTCAGCCCAGGGCTTGCGGGACAGGTGGGCGTGCCAGTAACCGAAGGAATCTTGGTGGCGCGCGTCATCTTCAGCACCGCAGCCGCCAACGCAGGACTGCAGCAGGGCGATGTCATCGTTGAAATGGACGGCGAGTCGATAGCCAACACCGGCGAGCTTTCGAAGTTCCTCATCGCCAATCCGCCAGGGGAGGAGATAGAAATCATCTTCTTCCGAGGCACCGATAGACAATCGGCAAAGGTCACTCTAGGGGAGCGTCCAACGGGGTAGGACGGAGGATATAGGGTTTGGGGTTTAGGGTGAAAGAGTTGGGAGTCAATCTCCTAACCCCCAAACCCTGACCCCTATACCCTTTTTATGGCAGGCTCGCGCCACGCCATGCCTTCGGTCTTGCGCAGGAAATCGGTGTGAATGGCGGCGCTGGACGCGATGATGCCATCGCTGTATGGGCTCGCCCGCTTGCCGTTGCGGTCGGTGACGATGCCGCCTGCCTCCTCGACCAGCAGCATACCGGCCACCTGATCCCAGGGCGACAAACTGTGATGAAAGTAGAGGTCGTAGCGGCCAGCGGCGGCGTAAGACAATCCCAATGCCGCCGACCCCATGATGCGAGCGCTGTACATGCCGGGCCAGATGGATGTGATTACGTTGAGTCCGTTGACCGCTCCCTGGTCTGGTTGGCCCAGATCCATACCGATGATGCTCTCATCCAGAGAGGACGTATCAGATACGTGGATAGGCTCGTCGTTCAAGAAAGCGCCTTTGCCTCGCTCGGCGTGGAACATTTCGCGGCGCATGGGGTCGTAGGTTACGCCGACCAACACCTCGCCATCAAGGGCAAGGCCCACGACAAGCGAGAAGAATGGTATGCCCAGAGCG
>CBDBJK010000028.1:0-85877 GCA_965206395.1 Dehalococcoidia bacterium | reverse complement strand
GTGCCTGGCATGGATGCTGTAGAAGAGGCTGGCAAGTTGCTTGGAAACCTTCCCAATCTCTGGAGGAAGGCTGGTCTCTCAGATCGGCATCTTATTTTATAGTCAATCCACTTTATAACCATATGGTATGATCAACGACATTATGACTTAGAGCGTCTAACAAAACCATTATTGGAACAGAAAGCGAGAGCAGATGATGGCACAACCTATGGCCAAGAAAGCCTCATGTATGTCTGCCCTGCGCTCATATCGAACCCGTAAGCGTCGGAACTGATGAAGCCAACTCAGGCTTCTCTCAACCACCCATCTATGCACACCCAACCCGCTGCCATGCGGCTCACCTCGCTTGGCCAGCAGCGGCCAGATATGTCGCTTCTTCAACTCCTTGCGAACAGGCTCAGAGTCATACCCTCTGTCTCCCTGCGCCTGAAGAGGACGCTTGCGAGGCCTGCCTCGCTTGCCCTTGACAGCAGGTATGGCATCCACCAACTCAAGGGCTTGGGTGACATCGTGAGCGTTCGCGCCAGTCAACCTGACCGCCAGTGGAATGCCCTGGGCATCGGTTATGATATGATGCTTGCTACCCGCCTTCGCCCTGTCCGTGGGGTTGGGGCCTGTTTTCTGCCCCCAAAAACTGCTCGCACTGAAGCACTGTCCAGCACTGCGCGAGTCCAGTCTATGCGCTCAGCTGCTTGCAGGCGCTCAAGGCATACCAAGTGGATGCGCTCCCAGACTCCCGACTGGTGCCAATCTCTGAGGCGCCTCCAGCAGGTCATCCCACTGCCACAGTCCATCTCCTTGGGTAGGTCTTCCCAGCCAATGCCTGTCTTTAGCACGAACAGTATCCCACTTAGGACCTGTCTGTCAGGTATCCTGGGCCTTCCTCCTTTCGGCTTCGGTGGTTGTGGCGGCAGTAAAGGTTGCACCAGTTCCCAGAATTCATCGCTTACAAGGGGCTTAGACATTAGGTCATCCTCCTCCAGAGAATGTCCAGATTCTAACCCCTTTTATTAGGTTTTGTTAGACGCTCTTACAGCATGGACTTGAGGAAAAGAGTGGTTGGCTTTGTAAACGAAGGTGGAAGCAAGACGAAGGCATCACGTCGCTTTGAGGTCAGCCTGTGGTGCGTCAACGACTGGTGTAAGCGTGAAGACCTCGCACCAAAAGTTCAATCACTGAGGCATCGCAAGATAGACAAAGAGGCGTTGCGTCGGCACGTACGACTTTATCCTGATGCTTTACTGAGAGAGCGTGCTGAAGTATTCGGGGTGCATATCAACGCTGTGTGGTCAATGATGCGTAAGATGGAGTTGACGCACAAAAAAAGCGATGCGCTACAGCGAGAGAAACCATGAAAAGCGTATCGAGTATCTGAGGACACTGCGCCAGGTTGTCAAGGACAAAGGAAGTGAGCACATAGTGTATCTGGATGAGAGTGGATTTGAGCGCACAACTCACAGAGCGCATGGTTGGGGTCTTCGGGGGAAGAAGGTATACGGTGAACGCAGTGGCAAAAGGCGTCCTCGCACCAGCCTGATCTCTGCCAAACAGGGCAAAAGGCTGCTCGCTCCTATCCTGTTCGAAGGCAGCACCAACGCTACCTTGTTCAACTACTGGCTCCAGAGCCACTTGTTCAAAGAACTGGCCCAAAGCTCAACGTTAATCATGGACAATGCAACCTTTCACAAGACCGCTGCAACAAGGCAAATTATTGAGCAAGCTGGACACACTCTCCTCTTTCTGCCGCCGTACTCGCCAGACTTCAATCCAATCGAACAGGACTTTGCAATCATGAAAAGACGAAGGCAGTTTCTTCCTGCCGACACCACAATCGACGAAGTCGTGAGATCGTATGTATATTATCTGGAATGACTATAAACGCTATGAACGCTTGTTTATTTGACTTTCATAAATTGCGAAGCATATACTGGGATTAGCTTAGGTACGGTGCATTAAGATCATGGAAGGCACACGACTCCTGATTCTGCAGCTATTGCAGAAAAATGGCCGCGATACCGTTGAGGGTTTGGCAAAGACAATCGGCCTTGCCCCCGCGACCATACGCAGGCACCTCGATATTCTTCAGCGCGACAGGTTTGTGGCCTTTGAAGAGGTTCGCAAGAAAACAGGCCGTCCCGAGTACTCCTTTTTTCTGACAGAGGGCGGGCAAGAAGCCTTGCCAAAGGACTACGACCGTCTTCTCAACCAGGTTATGCAGCTAGTGTCCTTGATGACGGCTCAAGACATTGAAGGCCGGAATGGGAAACAGGTCTTGGAACTCGTCTTCCAGCGCCTGGCTGATCAGGTCTGCAAAGAAAATGAGAAGCTGGTTGTTGATCAGGACCTGGAGCACCGCTTGACCGCACTTATGGGCCTCCTTGCTAAAGAAGACTTTTCGCCTGTAGCTGAATTGGTAGATGAGACACTACAAATCAGACTGTTAAACTGCCCCTTCCGCCTGGTCGCACTCCGGAACAGAGCGGTCTGCTCGTTCGACGAAAACCTCATCTCCACCATGCTGGATTTGAAACTGGCGCGGGAAGACAACATCTGCGATGGCGACTCAAGTTGCATGTACTCCGCTTACGTCGGAGACAGGTTGCCAGCGAATTTTTCCCCAAAGTAAGGCGGGTAGACGTTCACAGGAACAGATACCTAATCTACTGCCCTACCACCGACCGATCTATCACCTCTCCGATTCTTCTCAATAGTCTCACCACAAGCGTGTCGCTGAAGCCAGCGGCCACTCCCACAGCTAGAAAGAAAAGCACACCATTTGTATTATCTGTGTCCAGGGCACCGCTATTGGTCACGAACGGCGCGACCAGAGGTTCGAAAATAAGACCTGTAAGCAGAAAGAGCGTGATAATCCATGCATATAGGCCACCGACAGCCGGTCTCAGTATCGCGTTAATCGCGGTGTAAGCTCCGAGGCGTAGGAATCGACTCAGCCGGGAATACCAGCGGCTGTGGGGGTCGATAGGCTCCTGAAAGTAGTAATCTACGTCTGAAATCGACTGGCGAAAGATTCTCAACGTAACTGCTATCCCGCTTCCGCTGAGTCCTGCGACAAATATCCAGACGTAGACCCGCGCAAGCTCTTCTGTAACGCCACCTGTAGGGAGGCTGCCACTGTATATCGACAAAAGTGTCGCTGTAGTAGCCCAGATCGCTGCCCCTACGAGCCACACCAGCCTGGTCGCCATGCCAAAGTTTCGATAGTCGAACTCAGCAGACCAAACGTGGTCTCTAAGGGCTGCGATTGAGTGCTTACCAGCCGCTTCCCTACCTAAGTCCAGGTCCGGCCTCAGCGAGCCGGATGCCAGCGCCCATCCAATATCGTCCAGCCACTCCTTAGTCGAGTCTTTGGCCGTGCCCTCTGGCAAGTTCTTGATTCTCAAGTCCAGATCAAGCAGTTGCGCTAGAACGTCGTCTCGCAAAGCGGTGGCCCATACCTGACGCCTGTCGGGGCTGGACGTCGATAATTGGCCCAAGTCTTGCTTCATTTCCTTCATCTCCAAAGGCATACCTCAAAATCTGAGGGATCATCTCGACGATTATCGCACTCAGCTTAAAACGGGCCGTCCTAACTCACCTATCGAGGAGGACGCCTTCATTTATATTTGGGGTAAATTATCCCCCACCCATTCGTGTCAGAGTCTATCCTTAACGACTGGCCTTTTCGTAGCGACGACGCTTTGGTATGCGCTTACGCTTCAAGAGCTTGTCCAACCCAACCAATACCATCTTTGCATTGGCAGGATACCTATCTCCTGCTTTCCACTTGGCGACAGCGTTGGAGGTCAATCCAAGTTCATCGGCCATAGCGGCTTGAGTCCATCCTTTTTCCATTAACGCCACAATTTTGTGCTGCACCTCGTTCATGGCAGCATAGTATATGACAATGTACATCACTGTCAATTCAAATGCTCAGAAAGTAATAGGTTGGTTTTTCTTGAAGCGCTGTTTTCGACAGTCTTGATATTATTGAGCAGTTACGCCTATGGCTTAGGATGACTGACAAAGCTGATGCAATAGGCATTGACAAATTACAGACATAAAGTATTGACATATGCAATTGCTGGGCGTAACATACAGTCACAAATTTTCATACAAATGAAATGGCCGGGGAGTTGCCACTCCCCGACCGAAGCACCAGCGTGAGGGACCACGCCGACACGTACGCATAGTACTTTATTGGATGGCCCGTAGCCTACGCTGGCACGGGTCATTTTTTTGTGTTTTGAATAATCAGCCTTGAATGCTATGATAGCTTCGCGAGGCTGCGCAGGAGGTTCAGTATATGACTACACCATCTGGGGAGAATCTACCACTGGCAGGGCTTAGCGATGAGGAATTTGCTGTATTGATTTTGGCTTCGGACGCGATGAAAGCCAGTGATCCATCACAGCGACGGCTATTTACCGTGCTTTTGCGCGGGCTGTCCGTTAGCTGGCTCCGTCACTTGCTTTCGGGTGAGAACGAGGCAGACAGAGAAGTTTAAGGCTTCGTGTATCGACTCTCGGCATGGGATTGAAGTCTTCATATAGGCCACTCCTCCATCCGGTAAGCGGCGTCCCAGAATATATACTCGTACTGACTGCTCACCAGAAAAGCCTCTTCCATCCTCTTCAACTCCTGCTCTCCGCTTTCCAGGGCTACCCTGTCGATAAATGACCGAAGCCAACCTGCCAGGTCGGCGAACTCCTGCGAGTTGTACATCTCTATCCAACGCGCGTAAAGAGGCTGTTCCGCAGGCAAGCCCCTATCGTAAAGCGTCTGCCCTATTTCGCAATACCCCCACGAACACGGCAGTATCGCGGTCGCTATCTCCCCTACCCCGCCTGAGAACGCGGTTTGTATCAGGTGGCGCGTGTAAGCTAGCGTAGTCGGCGAGGGCTGAGTGCCTTTCAACTCCTCCTCAGAGATGCCAAAGTCTTTGCAGAAACTGACATGCAGCGACATCTCGGTATTCAGGGTCTCGTGCAACAGTCGAGCGAACCACCCCATGTCTTCTACGCTCTGGGCCTTGGCTACGGCTAGCGAAATGGCGCGGCAGAAGTCGATTAGAAAGATGTAGTCCTGCCTCATGTAGTAACGAAATCTATCCTGCGGGAGCGAGCCATCGCCGATGCCCGTCACGAACGGATGCTGCTTCTCTCTGTCCCAGATTGGCGCGCCCTTCTGCCTCAATTCGTTTGAAAATCCCATGTGCTACGTCTCCAACTAATCCATGTGAAGCCCGTGAAGGTGGGTCGAGCGCCTTCATGCTCGTAACATTATGCTGGATGACCAACCTTGACACAACTGCCAAATCGTGGCTAAGTATGTGCGAGGGGAAGGATAGTGGCAAAGTCTGGATACATCATGGCTATCGACCAGGGAACGACAGGGACGACGGCAATCTTGCTGGACGGCTTCGGAAAGCTCGTCGGGCAGGCAAAACAAGAGGTTGCGCAGATTTATCCGCGCCCAGGCTGGGTGGAGCACGACCCGGAGGAGTTGTTCACCTCTTGCATGTCGGTGACGGAGGCCTTGCTGAAAGACACTGATGTCAGCCCTGAGCAACTTCATGCACTGGGAATTACCAACCAGAGGGAGACGACGATCGTATGGGAGCGCGAATCAGGACAGCCTGTTACCAACGCCATCGTATGGCAATGCCGCCGCACCGCGCAACTTTGCGAATCTATGCAGGCGCGAGGTCTGGAAGGCATCGTGAGGGCCAAGACCGGCCTGCCGATAGACCCCTACTTCTCCGCCACCAAGATACGCTGGATACTCGACAACATTTCCAACGGTCAGAATAGGGCAGAACGTGGAGAGCTGTTGTTCGGCACGGTGGATAGCTGGCTGCTGTGGAAGCTGACGAACGGTGCCATGCACGCCACCGACATGACAAACGCCTCTCGCACTATGCTGTTCAATATCGACACGCTACGCTGGGACGACGACCTGCTGCGAGAGCTTGACATACCAGCTGCAATGCTTCCCAATGTGAAATCTTCCAGCGAGGTTTACGGTCACACCAGCGAAGGCATATTCATGGGCTGTGCCGTGCCAATCGCGGGCATCGCTGGCGACCAGCACGCCGCGCTTTTCGGACAGGCTTGCTTTCAACCGGGCATGACCAAGAACACCTACGGCACAGGCTCGTTTGTGCTTATGAATACGGGCGCGCGTCGGATGTCATCCAGCGAAGGTCTGATAACAACAATCGCGTGGAACATCGGCGGTGAGGTGACCTACGCCCTGGAGGGCAGCATCTTCTCAACCGGCTCAACCGTGCAATGGCTGAGGGAGGGGCTTCAATTCATCGAAAAGGCATCTGACGTTGATGCGCTGGTCGCCTCTGTGACAGACAACGGCGGCGTGTACCTCGTTCCAGCCTTCACTGGCCTTGGTGCGCCGCACTGGGACATGCACGCTCGCGGAACAATCGTCGGCATGACCAGGGGCACGACGCGGGGACACATCGCTCGCGCGGCCTTAGAAGCCATGGCTTACCAGACCAGGGATGTCATCGATGCCATGAAGAAGGACACCGGAGTTGAAGTGCCCGTTCTCAGGGTAGACGGTGGAGGCACTGCCAGCGAATTGATGATGCAGTTTCAGTCGGACATTCTCGGCATACCTGTGGAGCGGTCTGCCATCGTCGAGACGACTGCGCTAGGCGTGGCGTATCTCGCCGGACTCGCGACAGGCTTCTGGAGAAACCTCGACGAAATCGCCGACCTGCGGGAGAGCGATCAGAGTTTCCAGCCCAACATCGACACGAATAAGAACGATGGCCTGTACCGACAATGGAAACGCGCCCTCGAACGCTCGAAGGGCTGGGCCTCAGACACCGACATTCCAGATGAAGGAGGCAGCGATTGGAATTGAAAGACCGGCTGAAGGAACAGTGGGCGGCCTTTGCCGACACGTGGATCGAGTTCACCAGCGACAGGGGCGACCCACATCGGGAAGGGCTGCTGGACTCATGGATGTTGGATGCCATTGCTGATGTCGCTGGGCAGGATGTGATTGACCTTGGATGCGGAGAAGGCCGATTCAGCCGTATGATGGCCGAGCGCGGGGCGAAGGTCACAGGCCTGGACTTAAATGAGCGATTCATCGACTTCGCAAGGGCCAATCGGTTTGACGACGAGAAGTATGTGGTTGGCGACATGGAAAACCTCACCGGCATCCCAGACCAGAGTTTCGATATGGCCAGTCTCTTACATCACTCTGGTAGACGTGCCTGACTTCAAGCGCGCTGTCGAAGAGACGTATCGCGTTCTTAGACGCGAAGGCATCTTCGTCGTTTGCAACCTGCAATCCATGAGAACCGCCGGAAACGGCTGGATAAAACATGTCAACGAGAAGCTGCACTTCAAGTTGGACGACTACTTCGACGAAAGCGCTAGGGTCGTGCGTATATCGGGCTACGAAATAGACATCTTCCACCGCACTCTATCGAACTACGTCAACTCTTTTGTCAATGCAGGCTTCGTCATTGAGGGGTTGAGAGAGCCGATGCCATCACCTCAGCAAGTCGAAGAGTACCCGGATGTCGCCGACAACCTCCGCGTCCCTCTCTTCATCATCTACATGCTCAGGAAACCCTAACGTATATTCATCCACAGGAAGGAGGGCACTATGCCAACGATACAGGCTGACAGGCTACAAGAAATCGCCTCGCAATTGCTTCAGGCTGCCGGGGCCAGCGAGGAGGAGGCGACCATTACCTCAAAGCACTCCATTGGAGCCAACCTCGCAGGCCACGACTCCCACGGAATCATCCAGATTCCCACGTACATAGACCGGATTAAGCGAGAGCACATAATCCCCGGCGCGCCGTTTGAAATCGTCAAGGAGACTCCCACGACTACGGTTGTAGATGGCAACTGGGGGTTTGGCTACGTGGTGTCAGAGCGGGCAATGCAGATGACGATAGACAAAGCCCAACAGAACAGCATAGCCGCCGCGACGGTGTTTCGGCAGAGCCACGTCGGAAGAGTGGCTGACTATCCTATCATGGCCGCCAACGCCGGAATGATAGGCATTATGACCGCAGACTCCGGCAGGTCGGCAAAGTCCGTCGCGCCGTTTGGAGGACGTGAGGCGCGCCTGGGAACGAACCCACTCTGCATCGCTATGCCCAGCAACCTCGAAGGCCCCATGTTCATCGACATGGCAACCAGCGCAGTCGCCGCGGGAAAGCTGAGCGTCGCCGTCGCCAGAAACGCGCCCATCCCAGAGGGTTGGCTTCTGGACAAGGATGGCCATCAAACGACTGACCCCGGCGCGCTGCGTCAGGGCGGAGTCATGCTGCCTCTAGGCGGCCCTGAGGGTCACAAGGGATACGGACTCTCCACGATGATCGAGATATTCTCCGGCGTTCTGACCGGCCTCGGTTTCGGGCACGACCCCTCTGGGCGACACAACGATGGCTGCTTCATGGCTGCGTTCAAGGTCGAAGCGTTCCGGTCCCTCGAAGAGTTCAAAGAGGAAGTCACCGAGTTCGCCGCCTACCTGAAGGACACGCCACTAGCAGAAGGGTTTACTGAAATCTACTATCCGGGGGAGCTTGAGCACCTTCGTACTCAGCAAAAGCTGCAGGAGGGGATCTTTGTTGAGGACTCGACGTGGGAGCAGCTAAAGGGCCTTGCCTCGGAGTACAGGCTAGCAGACAAACTGGCGATGATCTAACGCGGCCATATCGTCAACTTATGATATGCTCTGAGTAGCGCGTCGCAATTGCTCGTCGCAGGTTACAAGTGGGACCCCGAGGGTACGGGCCAGGTAGAGGTAGCTAGCATCATAGGTTGTTAGCCCGGTCTCCAGGGCCAATCGCAGAGCTTCGTCATGATCGACATCTAACCATGTGACATCAAGAGCTAGCGACAGCGATAAGGCACGCGCAATATCAGACGCCTGTTCGGGGTATCGAAGAGTCTTCTTTCGGGCGATGCTGGCAAGCTCATATGCCAGAAGGCTCGGCTCGTAGAGTTCCGCGTTGTCCAGAAGGGATAGGGCCTCCCCCGCCTCTGGTTCTCCGAAGGCAGTGGCTGCGATGACTGAGGCGTCGGCCACTCTAGCGGGCATCTCTGTCCTCTCGAACCATCTTAGCGGCCTCGGCACTGGTCAGTAGGCCTAGCTTCCTGACTCCTCTGTGAAGGTCTTCTATGTTTAGACGCGGAGGGCGCAGTGCTTCCTCAAGGATTGACAGCAGTTCCCCTTGAAGGGAGCGATGGTTTCCGTTAGCCCTTGCACGTAGCTGTTCTAATAGTTCGTCTGGCACGTTTTTGATTGACAGATTCACTGGCATGACTACTCACCTCTTGTGGTTCCATTTTAGAACCACAATGGATGCAAGTCAATGAAACCTTACTGATGAATGTTCACTTCCAAATGCAGACACAACGGAGGATTGATACTCATATGGCGACTTGGAAGGAATTTGAACGGGCTAATCCAGACCTAGCGGCTTTCGGCACGGAACGAGTTGACGGCGTGGTTGCTTACCTTGCCACAGTGGGAAATAGCGGCTTGCCTCGCGTGTACCCAGTAACACCGATAATAGGGGGCGGACACCTTTTCGTGTTCATGGAGCCAACATCGCCCAAGGGACGCGACCTGCGAAGGAACGGGCAATTCGCGCTCCACTCGTCGGTATCTGACACCGAGGGAGGACAGGGCGAGTTTTCTATTCAGGGTCGTGGCGCACTGGTAGGCGACCCTGGATTGCGTGTCATCGCTGTCGAGTCATCAAGCTACTCGCCTGCCGAACGTTACATCTTGTTCGAGTTGTTCGTGCGCACAGCTATGTCCACAGTGTATCGCGGCGATCAGCCCGTGCGGAGCGTGTGGCGCAAGAGGTAGGGGCGCACCCGGAACGCCGAGCTACACGCTCATTTCCAGGATGTACAGCCCGCCCTTGACTCTGTCGATGGCGTAAATGAGGCCGTTTTCGTCCACGTAGACATCGTTCATGTTGACGCCGCTAGACCCTTCTGGAACAGGCGGGATGTAGTAGGCGATCTCTTCCGGGCGGAAGGGGTCGCTGATGTCGTGGACGCGAACGCCTGCATTGAAGTACGCCCCAACGATTATGGTATCCGACACGAGTGACGTGGGCACAGGCTGGTTCTCGTGAACGTTGTGAGAGCCGAACCGCCCTCCCCTTGCGCCGAAATCCTCTACAGATGGCATCGGGAAGGTGCTGATGATGACAGGGTTCGTCTCTTCGCTGGCATCCATCACCCACGTCAGCTTGGGATAGTCGCTAAGGTCTTCGGTAACCGCCTCGTCCGTTACGATCAGCAGCCCTCGCTCGAACAAAGGCATCACAGTGTGCGTGAAGCCGGGGAACGGCGGATGGTAGTCCACTCTGCTCACCATTTTCGGGTGCGCCATATCGGAGATGTCCAGAATAATAGCGCCCGCGTCTATGTAGCCGAGGTACGCCCTGTCAGGACGCTCCGGGTAGACGTTTGCGTTGTGCAATCTGAATCCGGCGTCAAGTTTGGGATGACGAACAGGAGGAGCCTCGGCGTCGCCCTTCCGTGTGCCAGGAAGCCACCATCGTCCGGCCTCTCGCGGATTCACAGGATCGTTCATGTCCACTATCATGTGGAACTGGTCGTCCTTCGGGTTGGTCGGCTCGAAGTCTGCCGCTCCGGTAGTGACGTGCGCGTATCTGCCATCGACGAACCAGAGACAGTGAGCGCCGCGCGAGTGCGGCCCGGAGGTATCGAAGAATGATATTCGCTTGGGATTAGCAGGGTCCGCAACGTCGTAGACGCCGACCCCGACAGGCGTAAGGCCCGGCCTCGACGACTGGTAGGCCACCAGCAACATGTCATCGACCAGAGCCAGCGAGTTCGAGCGCACGTCGCCATGTGGCAGAGCGGTCTGCACGACGACTTTAGGATTCCTGGGGTCGGTGACATCCACGCCCGTGAAGTCTTTTGGCGCGCTCTCATGGGCGATGTACAGGATGCGCCGCCCGTCTGAGGTGGCTTGCAGGGCAAGGCCTTCGCCGCCGTTAGCAAACCCGTTCAGGTCGTGGTGCGATAAAAGCTTGAGATTTTTCGCTTCCTCAGTGGTCTGCGTCATGGACGTCGCTCCTTCGTTATTGATAAGCCGAAAGCCATCTGCGATAAGGCAATGTATCACATCGCTGATTGGCTATCCACCTCCAACCGCGCGGACTATCTCCACCTGATCGCCTTCCGAGAGCGTAACGCTATTCAACTCGTCTCTTCGAATCACGGAGCCGTTGTAAGCCACCGCAATGTGCTGGATATTTACGCCTAACGATTCGACATACATTAGCAGATTGGTAGGGCTATCTAGCTGCTTCTCTTTTCCGTTGACGGTCAGCGCAATCATGCTCTTTTTCCTTTCTGAGAGGAAGCTCTCATCCTTTGAAGAAGCTCCCTTGACGCCTGCTCAGGGTCAGTATTCTTTGATATAGCAGTGATGACCGCGGCCCCAGCAGCGCCAGCCTCGATAACCGAATCGACGTTTTCAACCGTTACTCCGCCTATTGCGAGGTATGGGATTTCGACCTGACCGCGCAGTTGCTCTAGCAAGCCAACACCCGCCGTTTCTACGCCAGGGTGTGAGCCGGTAGGGAAAATCGTCCCAACCACCAGGATGTCCGCGCCATCGGCTTGTGCCTTCAAAGCGCCATCCACGCTATGAACCGATCTTCCTAGCAGCAGGCCCTCGGCTATTCGGCGAGCCGCCTCAACTGGCATGCCGTCCTCGCCTAGTTGCACGCCATCAGCACCGCAGGCCAACGCGATGTCAACCCGGTCGTTGATGAACAGAAGCGCCTTCCCTCTGGTGGTTTCCCGAAGCCGCTTCGCAAGCACGAGTAAATGTTTCGCGGGTAAGTCTTTCTCTCTTAGCTGCACCAGATTCACGCCGCCTTCAACGGCCTGAGATACCACGTCTTCCAACAGTCTGTCGTTACACTGGCGTCTGTCCGTCACAAGGCACAGGCACGGAAAGGGAATAGGCCCATCCAATGGCTAGCTCCGCGAGGCCGCAGCAACGCCCTCGGTAGGACTGCTGGCCGTGCCGAGGTCTTTGCGCACAATGCGGCCAGCCTCGTATGCCATCCGTCCCGCCTTGACTCCGAGCTTGAACGCCTCTCCCATCCTGGCAGGGTTGTCGGCCTGAGCGATGGCACTGTTCACAAGAACGGCGTCCGCGCCTAGCTCCAACACCTGCGAAGCCTCAGACGGCACGCCTAGACCTGCATCGACTACGACCGGAACGTTGGCTTCCGCGATGATGATTTTTATCTCGTCGAGTGTCTGGATACCCTGTCCAGAGCCTATGGCCGAACCAAGGGGCATGACGGTAGCGCACCCGACATCTTCCAGCATTCTCGCCAGCACGGGGTCGGCGTGAATGTATGGCAGGACAATGTAGCCCTCCTCCACAAGCTGGCGTGACGCCTCGAACGTGCCCACAGGGTCGGGAAGCAGGTATTTGGGGTCCGGTATGACCTCAACCTTTATCCAGTTGGAACCTGTGACCTCTCTTGCTAGGTGGGCGGTGAATATCGCCTCTTCTGCCGTCTTGCAGCCTGCGGTATTGGGCAGGATCGTGTACTTATCCCAGTCGAAGAAATCCAGGATATTCTTCTCTTTAAGGTTCTCTAGGTCTAGCCTGCGAATGGCTACCGTGACTATTTCCGCGCCAGAGGCCTGGATGGAATCCACCATCTCTTCCATGCTCCGATGTCGGCCCGTTCCGACCATCAGCCTGGACTTGAATTCTTTGCCACCTATTACCAGAGCATCGCTCATTTCTACCTCTCATTTGTACTGACTCGCGTTTAAAACAAAAAAAGCCGCTGACTGTATGCCAACGGCTCCGATTTGCTTCCATCTTCGGTACGTCCCTACGCTGGCATTACCCAGATCAGGTATCTGGCGGTCGGCGACGAGTTCTGGTCGCCCTCTCAGCCTGGCTTGCCCAAGCTCCCCACCGGTACTATTCGATTTTCCCTTGCGCAATTAGCATATCCCACTGTTTTTGAAAAGTCAACGAAGGCGCCGCATTTAGCCTGACTGCGTGGAACAAAACGAAGCACAGCGTCGTCTATATATCATACGGGGTTCGCCCTACCCTTGCACAAATCATCCTTGTATGGTGGAGGAATATGACCTATGATTCGCTTGATGAAGTTACTAACACTGCCATCCATCCTGCTGTTTGTTCTCCTGTTTGCGGCGTGTTCCAGCTCAGACAGCGAGGACCTGTTTGCGAGAACCGAGTCATCGGCTTCAGGTGGCTTCGCTGGTGCGCCGGGTGCGCCCGGCCTTCCCGGTTCTGCTGCTCCCGTCGCGCCTGCCGCACCAGCTGTTGAACCGGATGCACTTTTCTCTACCAAGGAAAGTGCCTCTTTTGCTACTCCCGCCCCTTTCCCTACGCCCGCGCCCGCGGTTGTCGCGCCGCCTTCACGAGGCCCTGGTCTGCCCACGCTCGGTGGAGACGATAGTGCGTTCGACCTTGGAGAATCGTCGTCCACGGAGCAGGAAGCCGCACTTGTCGCGCAACAGCGTATAATCGTTCGCACCGTTGACATGCAAGTCGTGGTCAACGACGTTGCCGGGGCACTTGATGGCATCGCCGACCTGGCTCAGGAGCTTGGCGGATGGGTCGTCTCGTCAGACCGAAGCCAAAAGCACCAGGGATTCATTTCCGTGCGCATTCCTGCCGACAAGCTCGACGGTGGGATATTGCGTTTGCGCGAGCTTGCGTTTGAAGTGGATTCCGAGGTCACTAGCAGTAGAGACGTGACAGACGAGTACGTGGACATCACCGCACGCCTAAAGAATTTTCAAGCTACCGAAGAGACCCTCCTGAAGCTTCTGGATCGGGCAGACAAAGTGGAGGACGCCCTCAAGGTGCAGACCGAGCTAACGCGGATTCAGGGGGAGGTCGAGCGTCTGCAGGGTCGCATCAACTTCCTTGAGCAGACTGCGGCGTTCTCTCTTGTTAACGTTCAGCTAAAATTGGCTCCCATCGACATGATTGTGGATGCAGGCGACGATCAGAGTGTCAGCGTCGGCCAGCTGACCAGGTTCCGGGCCACCTTCAAGCCTCCCGTGGACATCGAGGACTTCACGTATACCTGGGACTTCGGGGATGGCACGCCGCCAGTATCCGGTAGAGGCACAGCGCCGACGTTGGACAATGATACAAGGGTCACTGCCACGATAACCCACTTCTACCAGGACGACCGCGACTCGCCGTTTATAGCCGAGATCAAGCTGACGGGTACAGGCGACGCTGGCCTCGCGGAGGGCGAGGATACAATCATCGTCACTGTGACAAAGGTTCCCACCATTGAGGTGTTCGCCGGACAAAACGAGGTTGTCGAAGATGGTGAGGAGCTTGAGTTAATCGGCTCGTTTACTCGCCCCGAAGGTCTCAGCGAACTTACTTTCCGTTGGGACTTCGGAGACGGCACCGCGCCCATCACCGGTAGCCTGGAAGAGGGCGTCACCAATGCAGTCGCGTCCCACGTTTACGCCGACAACCGCCCGTTCCCGTTCACTGCCACGCTGACCATCACGGCCCAGAGCGACGCCGGAGAGGTCGAGTCCTCTGGATCTATCAGTGTCCTGGTGACCGAATCGCGCAGTTGGGTACTGTCAGGCTGGAGCGCTGGCGACCAGTGGAAGACCGCGACGAGAACGCTATCGGGCATAGGCCAAGGTGCAGGCACAGGTCTGATCTGGATGGCAATATTCAGCCCGTTATGGCTAATCGTCGGTGGTGTCGTTGTTGTCCTGGTGCGTCGTGCCAGAGCGCGATAGCCCAGAATCGACGACTATCAGGCATTTCACCGCCACCGGGTTCGTGATACACGACGATCACGTTTTGCTGCACTGGCATCGCAAAGTCAAGGCGTGGCTTCCACCGGGAGGCCACGTCGAAGCGAACGAAGACCCGGTTCAGGCGGTGCTGCGAGAGATTGAGGAGGAAACGGGAACTCAGGCCGAGGTTGCGTCGACTGGCCCTGATTTCGAACTAGCCTATCCCACCCAAGTGATGCCACCGTTCACTATCATGGTCGAGGACATCCACGACCCGGCGACAGGCTACCATCAGCACATAGACATGATCTATTTTTGCCGTCTGGCTAGTTCGCCAAATTCGCTGAATGAAGGCTGGATCTGGGTATCCAGGGCAGACCTTGCTAACAGCACGCAAGTGCAATACGGTGACTCCCCTTCCGAACCCCCGCCGGAAGATGTTCGACTGCTTGCTGAGAAGGCGTTCGACTTTATTAGCGACTAATCGAAGCGTAGATAATCATGCCCCAGACTGTTGCCCACACTGATACCTCGTGCTAACATCGGGACTGTATGACCTCTATCAATCCTTCCCAAGCAGACCCTTCAACCGCTGATACCAGACGCATCGTCGTCATGGGCACGTCTGGTTCCGGCAAAACCTCCCTGGCTCAAAATTTATCCCAGCTTTTCGGGGTTCCTCACGTGGAGTTCGACGCCTACCGTCACGGCCCCAACTGGACTGAAACCCCTGACGACATATTCAGAGAGCAGCTTGCTGAAGCCTTGCAAGGCGAACGATGGGTTGCTGACGGTAACTACAGCGTCACTCGCGACGTTGTGTGGCCCAGGGCAACCGCGCTGGTATGGCTCGACTACCCGATGCGCGTCGTGCTATGGAGGCTCTTTTGGAGAATCCTGCGCCGGGGCATATTCCGACAAGATCTTTGGAATGGCAACAAGGAAAACATATGGGGACACTTCTTCACGAAAGATTCTCTGTTTGTTTGGGTCTTCAAAACACACTGGCGTCGACGCAGAACAATGCCAGTAGCGTTCAGTCAACCCGAATACACTCATCTCCACATTGTGCGTCTATACTCTTCGAAGGCAACGGAGAAATGGCTGTCGAAGCTGAAGCAGTTAAATTAAACGCAAAAAACGTCAGAGAGGTAACGAATGGCCGAATACAAAGTAGCGGTGATACGCGGCGACGGCGTTGGCGTGGAGGTCATCGAGGAAGGTCTGAAGGTGCTTCAGGCTATCGCTCAGGAGAACGATATCGAATGGAAGTTCCGCGAGTTTCCATGGAGCTCTGAATACTACATCAAGAACGGGCACATGATGCCCAGCGATGGGCTCGACACGCTCGCCGCATTCGACGCCATATACCTTGGAGCGGTAGGCCACCCGGACATTCAAGACCATATTACGCTTAGCGGCTTGCTGCTACCCATAAGACGCACGTTCGACCAGTACGTTTGCGAGCGTCCCAGCGTGCTCTATCCCGGCATCACCTCGCCTCTGCGCGACAAGAATCCCTGGGACATCGACATGGTAGTCATACGCGAGAACACCGAGGGCGAGTACGCGGACGTCGGCGGCTTCCAGTACACAGGGTTCCCTGAGGAAATCGGAATACAGACCGGCGTTTTCACGAGGCGTGGATGCGAGCGCGTAATAACCTACGCCTTCGAGCTTGCCCGCAAGCGGAACAAAAAGAATCACGTAACGTCCGTCACCAAGTCCAACGCGCAAGGCTACGGCATGATAGTCTGGGACAGGGCTTTCGAGCGGATAGCTTCGCGCTATCCCGACATCCAGACTCAATCGCTGTTGGTAGACGCGGCCTGCATGGACTTCGTGAGACGGCCCGAGTCGTTCGACGTAGTGGTGGCAAGCAACCTGTTCGGCGACATCCTCACCGACATCGGCGCGATTATCACCGGCAGCATGGGATTGGCCTCCAGCGGCAACATCGACCCTGAACACCGCTTCCCGTCCATGTTCGAGCCAGTTCACGGCAGCGCGCCAGACATCACGGGCAAAGGCATAGCCAACCCGATGGCGGCGATATTGTCAGGCGGCCTGATGCTGCGTCACCTGGGCCACGAGCAGGCATACGAAGCCATCGAGAAGGCCGTTCTCAAAGTCATCGACGAGGGCGAAACACTGACGCCCGACCTCGGAGGCAACTCCAGCACATCGCAGGTCGGCGATGCCGTTGTCAACGCGCTGGGCAAGGGTTAGTGGGGTTTCTCGCAAAAGAACGCATCTTGACACTGCGGGACGTTAAACGTACCATGCCGTCGTCGGGGCAGCGCTCAAATTCGTAATAATAATAGGGAGGTCACTAATGGCTCATTACCTGTTCCAAGTGTCTTACACCAGCGACGCGTGGGCTGCGCAGGTCAAGAATCCTCAGAACCGCATTGAAGCAGTCAGGCCAGTGATCGAAAGGCTGGGAGGCAAGATTGAGGCGACTTACTTGGCTTTCGGGGAGTATGACGTCGTGTTAACCGTTGAGTTCCCCGACAACGTGAGTGCGGCTGCCCTTTCACTGACGGTATCCGCCGGTGGTGCAGTAAAAGCAATCAAGACCACACCCTTGATGACTGTAGAGGAAGGAGTCGAGGCGCTGAAGAGGGCGGGTGGCGCTGGCTACCAGCCACCCGGCGCTTAGCACAACTTTTAGCTGTATCTTCGAAAAGCGCTTATCAATATGTTCTCACAGGCATGAGCGCCGCCCCTCTACATGCCCGCCCAATAGATGAATCCCAGTTCCCGGTCGTATACCGTGTGGAGCGCCAAGCTCCGCACGGCTAGTTCCGGCGTCATACAACACCTGCGCCTGTTGCAGGACTTCGTGGTTAGAACTTGACCTTCTTCCGCTCACTCTGCAAGAATGCATCATGCTCTACTTATCGTAAACATCGAGACAGGAGGTCTGAAATGCTCGACCTGGTAATCAAAGGGGGACAGGTGGTGACCCCTTCAGGCGTCGGAAACTGGGAGGTGGCCGTCCAAGGCGAGAAGATCGTGGCAATCTCCGAACCTGGAACGATTGAATCGGAGGCGACGAAGGTCATCGACGCATCTGGCAAAATAGTCGTTCCGGGAGGAGTCGAGCCTCACGCGCACATCGGAGGGCCTCGCCAGCCCGAACGCTCCGGCGCAGAGGCGGTGTCCAGGGCTGCTATATACGGCGGCACCACGACCGTGCTGGACTTCGCGAACCAGGTTCCTGGTCACGACCTGCATCACGCTATGGGCGAGGCCGCAGAGCGCTGGAAGGGCAACGCCTTTGCAGACTACTCCTACCATCCTATATTCACACAGGGCGCTGGAATCGACGCAATCGGCCAGATTCCAGAGCTTATCGAGGCGGGATTTCCTAGCTTCAAGATTTTCACGACGACTGTCAGGCCGCCAGTCGGGGACATGCCGAACAACAAGACCGACTTCGGGCGGCTGGCGGCCATTATGGAGCAGATAGCGGCCAACGGCGGTATGCTGCTAGTACACTCCGAAGATGACGAAATGGTGAACTATAACTACTCTCTAGCTGAAGAGAGGGGGCAGTTGGACTGGTGGAACATGCACCTTATCCACACCAGTATCTCTGAGGACGTGTCGTTCAAACGAGCCATTCGCCTTGCGGAAAGAAAGGGCGCTGCTATCTACCTGGTTCACGTCAGCGCGAAAGAGGGCGTGGATGCAATCGGCGAGGCGCGAAGTCGGGGTCTGCCGGTGTACGGCGAGACGCTGCACAACTACGCGAGTTTCACCGCCGAGAACTACCGCGAAGACAATGGCATGAAGTATCACACATATCCGTCGCTCAAATCAGAGGGGGACCGTCAGGCGCTATGGGACGGGCTTCTGGATGGCAGGCTCTCCACGGTTGCCACCGACCTCGTTTCCACGACATGGGAGGTCAAGATAAAATATAAGACGGTTGCCGATGTTACCGGTGGGCACAACGGCATCGAGACTCGCGTTGGCATAGCCTACTCAGATGGCGTGGTCAAGCAGGGAATGTCGCTGGAGCGATTCGTGGACATCACCTCGGCTAATTCCGCGAAGATCTTCGGCCTTTATCCCAGAAAGGGCGCTCTCGCCGCTGGTAGCGACGCCGACATCACCATAATCGACCCATCGATAAACAAGCGCCTGTCGATGGACGACCTGCACCTTGAAGACTACAGCATCTGGGATGGCTGGCAGATACAGGGCTGGCCTGTCACCACCGTTCTGCGCGGAAAGATCATGGTAGAAGACAGCAAGCTTCTGGGCAGCGCGGGCTATGGACAGCTAATCCCACGCAAAGTCGCCTCCGAGGTCACAAGCAAGCCGATATGCTGACAAATACCTGGTAAGATAGACAAAGGCTAATCATACATCAGGTATGGAGTTATGGGTACTTTCACCGTTACCATAGAAGTTGGCGACGAACAAGGTCAAAGGTTTGAGCAGGAGGACGCGCTTGTGGATACAGGGGCAATTTTGACAACCCTGCCTGCGTCTCTCCTTCAGGGTCTTGGCGTTACTCCGGCTCGTAGAGGCACGTTTAGGCTCGCCAATGGCCAAAGCGTCGAGATGGGAATGGGAGAAACGAGGGTCAAAGTAGAGGGTCTTGAGACCTCTACCTGGGTTCTCTTTGGAGAAGAAGGAGCGCCTATTTTGCTGGGCGCATTGACGCTGGAAGGACTACTGCTTGGCGTTGACCCATTTAACCGGCGACTCATTCCAGTCGAGGGTCTGTTGATGTCCACAAGTGATCTATACTGAGCTTTAAGAGGCACAAATTCTTTAGGAGGAGGAACCCCGATGTCATCATTAACTCTGGCTGAGGCAGAACAGATTATCGCTGGAAGCAAGAAGAAGCTTGAGGAAATCGGCGTCAAGATGTGCGTCGCGGTGGTCGACCCGAGAGGCGACCTCATAACGATGATTCGACAGGACGGCGCTCCCTGGCGCAGCGTATTCATATGCCAAGGCAAGGCTGTGGCCTCCGTCGCGTGGCTGCGGCCCAGCGGTGAGCTTACGGACAACGCTCAGTCGCCGGTGTCTCGCGGCCTCATGGCGATGCTGGATGGCAGGATGATTCCGGGACAGGGTGCGCTGCCTGTGTACAGGAACGGCGAGATAGTCGGAGCCGTCGGCGCGAGTGGCGGCGCTTCGCAGCAAGACGAGGACGTAGCCAAGGCAGGAATCGACGCGATTGGTCTATCAAGCAAGCCATAAGCCGTTTTGTGGAAATACCTTGACGGGCATTGACGCCTGTGCTAGCGTGTTTACATGCACAAGTTTTCATATGGGTTGCCATTCATAGCATGAAGCATTGACGTGCCTGGCTGAGGATTGCTAATTCATATATTTATGAAAACATAAACCGCGTTGATGGGGAGTAGTAGCGGGCCGTTCGGCAATAGAGAGCCGGGGTTGGTGGAAGCCCGGCGCATTGAAGCCTGCGAACTCGCCCCGGAGCATCCGGCCTGAATCTTTTATGAGGGTTGCCGCTCCTACCTTTGAGGATTCTGGATCCTGAAATGAGGGTGGGACAAGATGCAATGTCCAGGTAGCCCCAAAAGTCGGTAGGGTCGGACGGCAAGCGCCGTTATCGCTATAGAGTGGTCCGCCTGTGGCGGGCAATTAGGGTGGTACCGCGGGAATATTCGTTTTTTGAAAAAACTCCCGTCCCTTGGGGGCGGGGGTTTTTGTTATATCTGAGAATTCCGATTCAAGATTAAGGACGGAGCAGGCGTATGACAACCGAAAGGAAGACAGAGCTACGCTATAGCCATCAGGGTATCGAGTCCAAGTGGCAGGAGCGCTGGGCCATCGACAGGCTTTACGAGGTGCGAGACGACAACCCGTGCCCCAAGTGGTTCGAGCTTACGATGTACCCCTACCCGTCCGGCGACATCCACATCGGGCACTGGTACGCCATGTCTCCCGCAGACGCTCACGCTCGCTTTCGCCGGATGCAGGGCTACAATGTGCTGCATCCGATGGGCTTCGACGCCTTCGGCCTCCCTGCAGAGAACGCTGCCATCAAGCGCGGCATCCATCCCTATTCGTGGACGATGGACAACATGGAAAACATGCGCCGCCAATTTCGCACGATGGGGTCAATCTACGACTGGGACAGAGAAGTTGTAACCTGCGACCCGGATTACTATAAATGGAACCAGTGGTTCTTCTTGCAGTTTTTCAAGTCGGGGCTGGCATACCGCGACTTCGCGCCAGCCAACTGGTGTCCGTCGTGCAACACGGTGTTGGCTAATGAGCAGGTCGTCGACGACGGCCATTGCGAGCGATGCGGCACGGCAGTCACGCGACGTGACCTGAACCAGTGGTTCTTTCGCATCACCAACTACGCCGACGAGCTGCTCGACCACTCCCAGATAGACTGGCCCGACAAGATCAACATCATGCAGACCAACTGGATAGGCCGCAGCGAAGGCGTGGAAATCGAGTTCGACATCTCAGAGTACGGCCTGGATGAAACCGTCCTGAAGACCTTCACGACTCGCATAGACACCATCTACGGCGTCACCTTCGTCGTGCTTGCCCCGGAGCATCCGCTGGTCGAAAAGCTGACCACTGCGGAGCAAATGGCAGAAGTCCAAGCCTACGTAGCGCAGGCCAGGATGCAGAGTGATGTGGAGCGTCTTTCCACCGAGAAGGAGAAGACGGGCGTCCTCACCGGCGCGTACTGCGTCAACAGGCTCAGCGGCGAGAGAGTGCCGATACTTGTCGCCGACTACGTGCTGTTCACCTACGGCACCGGCGTCGTCATGGGCGTGCCAGCCCACGACCAGCGCGACTTCGAGTTCGCCACAAAGTACGGATTGCCCATCAAGGTCGTTATCGCGCCTTCGGGCTGGAGCGGAGAGGCGTTGACCGAAGCCTACCTGGAAGAAGGAACGCAGGTCAACTCAGGCGAGTTCGACGGCCTGCCGAGCGCAGAGGGCTGGCAGCGCATCGCCGACCACGTTGAAACGAACGATTGGGGAAAGCGCACCGTCGCATACCGCATGAGGGACTGGCTGATTTCCAGGCAGCGATATTGGGGCACGCCGATACCCATCATCCACTGCGAAGACTGTGGGCCGGTTGCCGTGCCCGAAGAAGACCTACCTGTGCTACTGCCGGAGGACGCCGAGTTCCGACCGACCGGCGAGTCACCGCTGGCTCTACACGAAGGCTTCGTAAACGTGGATTGCCCCCATTGCGGGAAGCCGTCCAAGCGCGAGACCGATACGATGGACACCTTTGTTGACTCGTCCTGGTACTTCCTGCGCTTCGCCAGTCCGCATTACCAGGACGCGGCATTCGACCCGGAGGCTATCCGGCAGTGGAACCCGGTTGACCAGTACACAGGTGGCGCGGAGCATGCCGTCATGCATTTGCTGTACGCGCGGTTCTTCACAAAGGCTCTGCGTGACCTGGGATTGGTTGACTTCGACGAGCCGTTCATAAGGCTGTTCAACCAGGGCCACATCATCGCCAACAGCCAGAAGATGAGCAAGTCGCGCGGCAACGTCGTCTCGCCCGACGACTTCGTGCAGGACGTTGGAGCCGACGTGGTGCGCTGCTACCTGATGTTCCTTGGCCCCTGGGATCAGGGCGGCGAGTGGAGTGACGCAGGCATCAACGGCATGGCACGCTGGGTCAATCGCGTCTGGGATATTTCACAGAGGGATGCCCGTCAGCTTGACGACTACCCGCAGGACAGCGACGCCGTGCGCGACCTGCAGCGTCTGATGCACAAGACGATACGTCGGGTGGGCGACGACGTGGAGCGCTTCAAGTTCAATACGGCAATCGCGGGCTTGATGGAGTACACCAACTCGCTGAACCAGCTATGGGAGCGCAAGGGCATAGCCTCCGAGCAGTGGAACGAGGCTATCGAAAAGCTGCTGCTGCAGATAGCGCCGATGGCCCCGCACATCGCCGAGGAGCTATGGGAGCGCACCGGGCACGAGTACAGCGTGCATCAGCAGTCGTGGCCCGATTGGGATCGCTCGCTCGCCGCCGACGAGGTCGTGACGCTGGTGGTGCAGGTCAATGGACGTGTGCGCGACAAGATCGAGGTTTCGGCAGAGATAACGGAGGACGAGGCTACGAACGTAGCGATGGAAAGTCAGCGCGTCCAGCCTCATATCGAGGGTAAGGACATCGCAAAGGTCATCTACGTCCCCGGCAAGCTCGTCAACATCGTGGCGCGGTAGGGAAAATGTAGCGGAGCGACTCGTGAGAAATACCCCCTACCCTTCGTCACGGAAAGGCTTCCCGTCGGTAGGCGTGTAGATGTCTTCTTCGGCGTCTTTGAGGAAATCGAAGGCAGCATTCCTGGACGCCGCACGGAACCATTCCCTCTCTTGCAGGTCATCCTCATCAGGCGACAGCAGAATTACCCGAACACGACCGGGGCCGAGAGTGGTTAGTGGCCATTCCCTCTCTTGCAGGTCATCCTCATCAGGCGACAGCAGAATTACCCGAACACGACCGGGGCCGAGAGTGGTTAGTGGCTCGTCAAGGTGAAGCTGACCCTCTTCGTCAACCGTTCCCTCAACTTCGATGGCCTTCAACTGTATTTCTATGATAGGGTTGCCTCAAGATACTAGAGAACTATTGCCTACGCGTTTTTCTTAAATTCGGCAACGGTCCTCATCAATTTCATTCCCGCTGTCCATGAAAGTTCATCTCCTTCAAATTCACACCTGTACAAGCCCTGTAGATTTGAAGGAGTAGGAATACGCTTATCCCAAAGTAGCACAACACGTCTATCATATAATACGAACGCTGCCCCTATCTCGATTAGAACATTCTCGTTGATGTGGGATGTGCCGTTTTCAATACTAGCTTGATCGTCAGCAGATATACAGATTACAGCAGCAGAACAACTACGCATCGCCGATAACACTTTTTCAGGAACTGGAATAGCCGTGGCCTCTTCCTCAACAGCGACTTCGTATTCCAGGTCTGCTAGCTCAAGCATAGTCTTCACCTGCTCGACAATCTCCATATTCTTGCCGTGAGAAATGAATACTTTCAAGCGTTCTATTTCTTCGGGAACTGTATCTTTTGGCTTTATAACTTCCCCGAATGAATCCGGTACCGTTGCAAAAGGTTCAGCGTCCAGCTGATTCTCCAATGTCCCACCGTCTAATTCATTGCCATCTTCCCATCCGTCCATCGCTGCGTCGATGGGGTGCTTGTTGAACAGATATTCCAATCTTTCCTGGTTTACTTCAAGCCGAGTTTGTTGACCACGACGTCCCATTGTGTAGTTGCCCACGCCTGCTCCTTGAGCTAGGGATACTCTGAACAAGTCTGGGCATAGTAGCATAGAGAATAGCACTGTGTTCGGGGAGATAATTGATGGACCAGCCAACATTTGCGGACTTGGAATACGAGAGCAAGAAGCGCAAGACCCGCCGGGAGATATTCCTGGAGCGCATGGATGCTCTGATCCCGTGGGAACAGATGGAAGAGCGCATCCGTCCGTTCTATCCCAAGGCGGGCCGAGGCCGTCGACCATATGAGTTGTCGGCGATGGTGCGGATACACTGCGTGCAGTTGTTCTACAACTTGAGCGATCCTGGTATGGAGGACATGCTCTACGAGGTCGAGTCGGTGAGACGGTTCGTAGGGTTGAAGCTGTCGGGCCCGCTGCCGGACGAGACGACGATTCTGAACTTCCGCCATCTGCTGGAAGAGCATGAGTTGGGGCAGAGTCTGTTCGAGGAGATAAACCGTCATCTGGAGTCCCAGGGACTGCGGCTTCGGGAGGGGACGATCGTGGACGCGAGCATCATAGAGGCGCCGTCATCGACGAAGAATCGTGCGGGTGAGCGAGACCCTGAGATGCACCAGACGAAGAAGGGGAACGAGTGGCGCTTCGGGATGAAAGTACACGTAGGCGCTGACGCTGAGACGGGAGTGGTACACAGCATGACTACGACGCCAGCTAACGTGCATGATGTGACAGAAGCGCACCGATTGCTGCACGGTGGAGAGAAACGAGTGTGGGGGGATGCGGGGTATCAGGGAGTGGACAAGCGGTTGGAGAATCGAGAGTTGGATGTGGAGTGGCGAGTGGCGATGAGGCCCGGCCGGCGACGGCACCTGGAGCCTGGCAGCCACGAGGCGTTGGCGGAGAAGCGCAAAGCGTCGGTCAGAGCGAAAGTGGAGCATCCGTTCCTGTACGTGAAGCGGCGCTTTGGCTACGCCAAGGTGCGCTACCGAGGGTTGGCTAAGAACGCGCAACGGCTGGCATTGCTACTGGGGCTGGCCAACTTGATGACGGCAGAGCGCCGTCTGGCGGCATGAGAGGGGCGCAGTGAGCAAATCACGGCCGGGGAGCCGCGATGGCTCCGAAAAGCCGCTTCGAGGCCACAACAGACACGGTCTGAACGCCTCAACCACGACCTGGAACGTCACAAAGATGCCTGAACATCTCCAAAGAACGGAACCACTCTGCCCATCCACGCTTGCGCCGAGTTGTTCAGAGGTTCCCTAGATATTTCAGTATCTCCATTTCACCAAGTTCAATATAAACATCTTAACACAACAGTTCTATTTTGTCAATGCTCTCGGTACTCTAAAGATTTATACTGAGCTAAGGGTGAAGATTCATTGCCTGTTAAATAGGTGTATTAAAAACACGTTTATTTCTAAAGCGAGTAAACGGCTATATATAGGCTTTTATAGGTGCAGAGTGTAGCGACGTATGGAGGGAAGGTGGTGAATCTAAACGGGATGAATCAATCGCATATAGTCGTGTTAGAAATGCCTATTTTACTCGGTTTGAAATTCTATGGTCGGTAAATTCTCTTCGATTAGTCCTTGCACATGCAGCTGGACGGCTTCGTGCATGTTGCGTTCGGTATCTTCGCGTGTCTCGCCTGTTGCTACGCAGCCCGGCAAATCAGGCGAGTAGGCAGAATAGTTTCCGTTGGCTTTTTCGATTACGACAAGGAAGCGGTGCATCGTCAATATCCTTTCCACTCAAAGTAATTCTAGCTCCTCATCACTTTTTACGCTATCACGCGGAACGTGTACGCAGTCGTGTTGAGGTCGCCCTGGTCGAAGCGGTTCATTCGCAGGCTTGATATGTCTATGCTGGTTGCCTGACCGTCCAGAATAAGCTCGGCCATGACGATGCCAACGGCGGGCGATAGCTTGAACCCGTGACCGCTGAAGCCGGTGCATATGTACAACCCCTCGATGCCGTCCACCTTGTCCATGACCGGGTGCAGGTCGGGTGTCGTCGTGTACAGCCCGGCGTAGCCTGTGAAAAACTCGGCGTCAGCAATGTCCGGGATGCGCTTGGCAAGGCGTCTCCAAACGTCCTCGACGTAGTCCATGCTGACGCGAGGGTTGTAGGCGTCGGGGTCGGCATCCTCCTCGCGGTTGCCGTTGCCCACAAGCGTGAGGTCGGAGCCTTCAGGCCGGAAGTAGATCAGGTTGGACATGCCGCCGCCGCCGGGATGAAACGGCAACCTGTCCATCGGGCGGCGCAACAAGAAAACCTCGTGACGAGTCGCCACAAGTGGTAAGTCTATCCCAAGCCTGCCCATGAATCGCGACGACCAGGGGCCGGTGGCGACCACCGCGATGGGCGTCTCGTAGCGTTCCTTTTCGGTTACGACCGCGACGACGCGACCATTGCTTACTTCGACGGTCTGCGCTGGCGTTTCCAGAACAACGCGCGCGCCCATCTTCCGTGCCCTCGTCGAGTATGCCAGCGCCGTTCCGGAAGGGTCGCCGTGTCCCGACTCGGACTCCCATGCGAATGCCTCGCCATCGTCCAGATGAAAGGCCGGTGCAAGCTCGTGGGCCTCCTCTTTCGACACGATACGCGTGGCTATACCGACGCCCTGCTGCATTGCGATGTTTTGCTTGAAGCCTTCAATGGAGTTCTCCGGCACGAAGACCATGTAGCCAGTCTTGACGAATCCAACGTCGCCACCGCCCACCATCTCGTCGAAGTTCTGAAAGATTTTGAGGCTGTCCCAGGCAAGCCGTGCGTTGATCTCGGTCGAGTAATGCATCCGAATGGCCCCTGAAGAGCGCCCCGTCGAGCCGGAGCCAAGGGTATCGCGCTCAAGCAGCACCGGGCCTTTGACTCCTCGCGAGGCAAGGTTGTACAGAATGCTCGTGCCCATTACGCCGCCGCCGATGACGACAGCCTCGGTTGTTACGGTCATAGCGCTCGCTCCTATTTTTCTGCCCGCCTGTGTTTAGGGCAAGTTTTTGCTTATAATACTCTGCGTGCCATCGGGTGACCCACCCGCTTATGTTGAAAACCTGAGAGTAACGTTCCAGGGCGCATGCCAGATTCGAATTGATTTAGGAGTGATACATGAAATACTCGATTACGGTTCTGCCGGGCGACGGCGTTGGGCCGGAGGTTGTCGCGGAGGCAACGAAAGTTATGGAAGCGGTAGGCCACAAGTTCGGCCACTCGTTTGATCTGAGCTTCGGAAGCATAGGAGGCAACGCCATCGACGAGTTTGGCACCGCCCTACCCGATGAGACCGTTGCATTGTGCGAGAAAACGGACGCCGTCCTGTTCGGCGCTGTCGGCGGCCCCAAGTGGGACGACCCAAGCGCAAAGGTCAGGCCGGAGGACGGCATCCTCGGCATTCGCAAGATACTCGGCCTGTTCGCCAATCTGAGGCCGGTCAAGGTCTACCCTGAGCTTATCAACTCAAGCCCCATCAAGCCACATCTTCTCGAAGGCGTGGACATGGTTGTTGTCCGAGAGCTAACGGGCGGGCTGTACTTCGCGCTGCCTAAGAAGCGCTGGACAACGTCCAGAGGTCGGCGTGGCGTGGATACCCTACGCTATACCGAGCAGGAGATTGAGCGGATAGTGCGAGTGGGCTTCGAGCTTGCCAAGGGACGCCGCAAGCTGCTGACGTCGGTGGACAAGGCGAACGTCCTTGAGTCGTCCCGCCTGTGGCGCGAGGTAGCAATCGAGGTGTCCAAAGACTACCCCGACGTTGAGCTTGAACATATCCTGGTCGACAATGCGGCGATGCAGCTTATCAGGAACCCGGCCCACTTCGACGTTATCGTTGCCGAGAACACCTTTGGCGACATTCTAACGGACGAAGCATCAGTGCTGTCCGGCTCCATGGGAATGCTGCCCTCGGCTAGTCTGGCGGGGCTTCCCAAAATGGGTGGACGAGGACGCCGTCCCGTAAGTCTCTACGAACCCATCCACGGCACCGCGCCGGACATCGCAGGTCAGGGTATCGCAAATCCCATCGGAACGATACTTAGCATGGCCTTGCTGCTGCGGTATTCTCTGAGTCTCGAAGATGAGGCAAGAGCAGTCGAGCAATCGGTCGACGGCGTCCTGGCGGAAGGCTATCGCACCCCGGACATAGCAAGCGACGGCGGAGAGAGGGTTAAGACGCCTGAGATGGGCGACATCATCGCAGGCAGGATTTAGCATTCAGGATTCCACCGTCACGAAAATGCCTCCACTATCGAAGGGGCCTGCGCTTGCCTTATACGTTTGCGCAGGCCCCTCATTCGCGACATAATCACTACTTCAGCTACCCTCAACCCATCTCCTGAATGCTACCAGCTATGCATGGCAACCCTCATGAAATTCCTCATGGAATCTTCATGCTAGAGCGCCGCATCTTCATGCCTTCCTCACGTTATTAGACTCATAATTATGGTGCTTGGGAATAGAAACAATAGCGTGGCTGCAATGGTCACTACGAAGGGGAAAGTGTTGATGATTTGGCTCAAGAGCTGTCCAAGATGCGAAATGGGTGACGTGGTAGTGGACAGGGATATATATGGCTGGAATGTTCTGTGCCTGCAGTGCGGCTACATGAGGGACTTGAAGACGCCGAGCGACGCAGATATCATTCTCGATAATCGATATCGCCGGAAGGAAGCCGTAGCCGAACCAGCTTGAATCGTTCGCATTTTCATCGTTTACCAATTTAAGGAGGCATTCACATGTTCCAGAAATTACTGGTCCCTCTGGATGGCACGGAGTTGGCTGAGGGCATTTTGCCCTATGTATCGCAGTTGGCTAGAGGTTTCGACATCCCGATAGTGTTGCTATCCGTGGTTGACCCTGACACAGTGCGAATGCCAGAGCGTTCTCAAACAGCACACGAGGCTGTGCAATCTGGAGAAAACATGCCATCTCCTGGAGCATTGTATGGGGCTAGACCCCCAGTGGATACTCCAACACACGGAGATTCGCAAGGCGTTACTGCTCATGAGGCCGGAGGCCCTTACGCCTCTCAGATATTCGAGCGAGTCGAGACTGAAATCAAGAGAGGACTCGATGCAGTTGTCAAGCGACTGAATGAAGCAGGGGTGAAGGCTCAATCCGTGGTTTCATTCGGCAAACCAGCCGAAGAGATTGTTCGGGTCGCCGAACATGAGGGTTGCGACCTCATCGCAATGTCTACTCATGGTCGGAACGCCTTGGGACGCGGAATCCTGGGCAGTGTGACAGATAAAATCATTCATTCCTCTAACCTGCCCACGCTAACTATGACACCTGAGAGGGCCAAGGAATACGGAGAGGAAGGCGCAGCCATTTCCAGGATTCTGGTGCCGTTGGACGGCTCCAAGGCCGCCGAATCCGCTCTGCCCTACGTGGAGCAATTAGCTCGAAAACTTGCGCTAGAGATAGTTCTGGTGCGCGTAGTCAACATTGTGGGCGGTTTGGCGCCGTACATGGATGGCCACCCATACGAAGGCTACGTAGATCTGGAGTCGGACGTCGAGGCAGAGGCTGCCACGTACCTCCAGGGCATAGCCAAATCGTTGAATGCCAAAGGGTTGAAAGTGGAGTGGAAAATTCTGAAGGGTTCAATCGCTCAGAGCATAATCGATCTGGCGAGGGAAAATCCTCAGGACATCATCGCGCTGACCACACGTGGCCGATCCGGCATCACTCGCTGGATCATGGGAAGCGTCGCGGAGGCGCTTGTGAGGGCATCGGGAGACCCGGTGCTTGTGATACCTCCTGAAAAAGCCTCTGTGGATTGAAGCCTGAGAAAAGATGGGCATAACCGTGCAGCTTCGACTGCCGTGTTAGATGCTCTTGGTGAAACATTCTGAGTCTTCGGAGACGATAGATTGACCACATACGCAATGACAGCCTATCCCAAAACCATGGAGTTGCTGGATAGTCAACAGGTGACCATCAGGCCAATGATATCCACTGACAAGGACGCCCTGCTGGAGTTCTTCCTTCGCGTTTCTGAAGAAGACCGATACTATCTCAAAGAGGACGTAACATCGCCGGACGTCATCAAGCAGTGGTCAGAAAGTCTCAATTACTCGCGCGCGCTGCCTATGCTGACCCTCGCAGGCGAAAAGATAGTCGCGGACGGTACACTCCACAGACGCAGGGCCGGGGCGCGAAAGCACATCGGTGAAATTCGCATCGTAGTTGACTCTGAGTACCGTAACAAGGGCGTTGGCACAGCGCTTATTCGTGAGCTTATCACCATCGCCAAAGACGCTGACCGAGGGGTTGAAAACCTTATCTTCGAGCTTGTTGCAGAGGAGCAGGCCCCAGCCGTCCGAGCGGCGGAGAGCCTGGGGTTCGTCCGGCTGGCGACGCTGCCAAACCACGTTCGCAACTTCCAGGGCAAGCCCGACGACCTGCTGATTCTAGAGCTTTCGCTAGGCAAGTGGCAAGAATGGTGGGGGTTTTAAGAAGTGCCATCGAAGATTGCGAATATAGACTTTGCTCCCAGGAATCCAGGGCCGATTTAAACAAGAGCCATCCACATAGACTGGGAGTTTCGGTGCCATTCGCGTGCCTGAATCTCACTAGTGGTCCAACATCATTGAAATGAATACCATGATAGTCATTGTTCCTCTTGGGGGTTCAATCGTAACGTTGAACCGAGGAGGAACCATGATGTCTACCAAGAAGTACCGTATCAGACTGACTACCGACGAACAACAGGAACTCAACGCCTTGGTCTCACGCGGTCGGGCTGCGGCGTACAAACAGACCCATGCGCGCATTCTGCTGATGAGCGATGAGTCACGCTCGGACGGGGGAATGAAGGACGCGGACATCACCAGCGCGCTCGGTGTGGGACAGTCAACGGTCGAGCGAATACGCAAGCGCTGTGTGGAGGAGGGGGTCGAGTCTGCGCTGAATCGCAAAAAGCAACTGCGTCGGCGTCAAAAGAGACTGGACGGCGAAGGTGAAGCACGGTTGATAGCGATGGCCTGCGGGGAACCGCCGGAGGGGCGTGCCAGTTGGACCCTGAAGCTGTTGGCTGACCAGTTGGTCGAGTGTGAGATAGTCGGGACCATTAGCACCGAGACGGTTCGCCAGGCGCTTAAAAAAAAACGAACTGAAGCCGTGGCTGAAGCAGAGTTGGTGCATCCCGCCCGGTCAGAGCGCGGAGTTTGTGTGCGCGATGGAAGACGTACGTGGAGGTCTACCAACGGCCGTACGATGGGAATGAGGTTCTGGTGTGCATGGATGAGACGAGCAAACAGCAAGTCAAGGAGACGCGAGTGCCGCGTCCCGCAGCGCCCGGCTTATCGGCGGCATACGACTACGAATACGAGCGCAATGGAGTGAGCAGCCTGTTCATGCTGTTTGCACCGTTGGACGGATGGTGCCGAGTCGAGGTCAGAGAGCGTCGCACGAAGGTGGACTGGGCGCATGTGATAAAGAAACTGGTCGACGAGGACTACCCTGACAGAGACCGGATCGTGCTGGTAATGGACAATCTCAACACTCACAAGCTGTCCTCGCTATACGAGGCATTCGAGCCTGCTGAGGCGAGGCGTATAGCTGAGCGACTGGAGATACACTACACTCCCAAACACGGGAGTTGGTTGAATATGGCGGAGATAGAGATCGGTGTGCTGGCTCGACAGTGCCTGGACCGACGGATTGCCAATCAAGACATCCTGCGCGGCGAGGTCAATGCTTGGCAGAATCAACGCAACCGGGATGTGATACGAGTGGATTGGCGCTTCACTACCGAGGATGCGCGCATCAAGCTAAAGTCACTCTACCCATCAATACAAAAACGTTGAACCACTAGCCTTGAATTCCCATTGCGTTTACTATGCGCCACTCGTCCGGCGTGACCGGTTGCACCGACAGCCGCGAGTTCTTGACCAGCGCCATGTTTTCCAGCCCTGGGGTTGACTTGACCTCCGCGAGCGTCACCGGATGAGAGAATAACGCCTCTGCCCTGATGTCCACCATGTACCAGATGGGATTATCCGGCGTGCTTTTGGGGTCTGGATGTTCGGAATTCGGGTCCCAAGCGGTGTCGTCCGGGTATCCCTCACGCATGATGACGGCGGTTCCAACAACCGCGTTGGGCTTCGCGTTCGAGTGATAGAAGAGCACTCCATCGCCAACCTTCATCTCGTCGCGCATATTGTTTCGCGCCTGATAGTTGCGTATGCCGTCCCATTCTGCCGTTTGTTCAGATTCGCTTTGAAGGTCGGCAAATGAATATGTGTTCGGCTCGGACTTGACTAGCCAGAATCGACTTTGGGCCATGCTCAAGAAATCCTCCGATGGAATGTGTCGGGTGTTCGATGTCCGCAAACTTCACCATGGACGTGCAAAAGGCGAGCACATTATAACAGCACGAGTGTGATTTTTGCGCCTGTCCTGACGTGATATTCCAGGTCGCGCACCTACTCCCCTCTTGACCAGCAAGCCTTCAGGCGTCAGAATCTTTCATATGTCATCTATCATTAGTCCAAGTGAACACCTCGGCTTTGAGGTGGGCGAAGATCGCAAGCTTGCGGACTGGCCTCAAATCGTCGATTACTTCCACATGCTGGGCAGCGCATCAGAGCGCGTCCTCACCAGGGAGGTTGGAAAGACTACGGAGGGCAACCCGTTCATGATGGCGGTCATATCCTCGCCGGAGAACCTGGCTAACCTGGAACGCTACCAGGCGATTCAGTCCAGGCTGGCCGACCCTCGTACGATCCGAGACGAAAGCGAAGCAGACGAGCTTATCGCCGAGGGAAAGGCCGTCGTCGCGGTCACTTGCAGCATACATTCTACCGAAGTCGGCGCGTCCCAGATGTCTATGCTGGCAGCCTATCACCTCGCTACCAGCGATGACGATGATGTCAAGCGCATCCTCGAAAACGTCATCGTATTGTTAGTGCCATCCCTGAACCCCGACGGCCTGATTCTGGTCAAGAAGTGGTATGACAGCACGCTTGGGACTCCACACGAGGGCGTGATTCCTCCCTTCCTGTATCACAAGTACACGGGACACGACAACAACCGTGACTGGTCAATGTTCACGCAGGCGGAAACCAGACTGACCGTGGAGCACTGTTTGAATGCGTGGCATCCTCAAATTCTCTACGATCTGCACCAGACCCGCACGCCTGGTATGCGAATGATTCTCCCACCGTACATCGATCCTGTTGGCCCCAACGTTGACCCCATTTTGCAGAGCGAGCTAGCCATGCTCGGCTCGGCGATGGCTAACGAACTGACCGCGCAAGGCAAGGCCGGCGTCGCTATCAACGTGGTCTACGATGCCTACAGCCCAAGCCGCACCTACCAGCACTATCACGGTGGGATACGCATCCTCTCAGAGGTCGCAAGCGTCCGCATTGCCACGCCTATCCAGCTAGAACAGAGCCAGCTCAAGTCGATTGGAACGGAAGACCCGACGCTGAAATCCTGGAACCATCCAATGCCCTGGAAGGGAGGCCGTTGGAGCCTGCGACACATAGTCGAGTATGACTTCGCCGCAGTCATGGCCTGCCTTAACAACGCCGCGCGATACAAGGATATGTGGGTTCGCAATTTTTATGTGATAGGCAAAAAAGCGGTGTCGTCTGTCAGCAATCCCTACGCCTATCTCATTCCCAAAGAGCAGCGCGACCCCAACACGACCTCAGAGTTGCTGCAAGTGTTATCGACTGCGGCGGTGGAAATACACGAAGCAACGATGCCGTTTGTGGCCGACGGCAGAGCATATTCGGGCGGCACCAGGGTGGTTCACACGACTCAGCCATACGGTGCGTTCGCCAAGACGATGCTTGAGGCGCAGCGCTATCCAGACCTGCGACAGTACCCTGGGGGGCCGCCAAAGCTCCCCTACGATGTCACGGCCCATAGTCTGCCATTGAAGATGGGCGTCGAGGTCGTCGAAGTGAAAGCACCGTTCACAGTTGACCTCAAATTATTGAGCGAGCCTGACGCGCCCACAGGGGATGTCGTCCAGCTAAAGCCATCCTTCCCTGCAATGACAAGCACTGCTTACCTCCTCCGGCCCGAAAGCAACGCCTCTGCCCGCGCCATCAATCGCCTGCTTGCCGCCAGAGTGGAAGTCAGTTGGGCAAAGGAGAAATTCGAAAGCGATGGAATTCAGTATCCTCCGGGCACTTTTATCATCCTTCCACAGAAGGACGCAAAGGTCGATGGTTTTGCAGCCTCGATAGCCGAGGAGGAATCGCTAACCATCCATGCCATTAACCGCACCCCGAAGGTCTCGCAATACAACCTTCGCACGCCGAGGGTCGGCCTCTATAGAAGCTATGTGCCTAGCCCTGAGGAGGGCTGGACGCGATTCATCTTCGACGACTATGGTTTTTCATACACGACGCTGGTGGACGGAGACATCCGAGCGGGCAAGCTGGCGGACCGATTTGACGCGATCCTGATTCCCCACCAGCGCGTGCGACAAATACACAACGGCTACAACTCATCCACCTACCCCGCTGAATACGCTGGCGGACTTGGCGAGCAGGGTGCCGAAAGCCTTCGTGATTTCGTGGAGCGCGGCGGCACTCTTATCGGCTGGGATGGCGGCGCTCGGTACGCCATACGACACCTTGGACTGCCAGCGCGCAACGTCCTGGCGGCTCACTCACATTCGGAGTTCTTCGCGCCCGGTAGCCTTCTTCGCATTCTGCTGGACACGAGCCATCCGGTTGCCTACGGGATGCCGGGCGAGGCCGTGGCGATGTTCCTAAATGGCCCCGCCCTCGATGTCGCAGAGGGACAGGTCATCGGCAAGTTTCCAGAGTACGACCCCCTGCTCAGTGGATGGCTTTTGGGCCATGAGAAGCTGCACGGCAAGGCGGCGCTTGCTGCCGTACCTCTTGGCAAGGGCGAGGTAATCTTGATAGGATTCCGGGTTCAGTTCCGCGCACAGGTCAGAGGCACATACAAGATTCTGTTCAATTCTCTCTATTACAGCGTTGCCAGGTTACTGACCTCTACATAAGTTGCTAAACCATCCTTCTACGGACGGAAGAACACCCTCACCTCTCCGCAGGGGCGGAGTCCGGTATTATACAAATTAAGGAACCGGACAATCCTCTCCCGTCCGAGGGAGAGGAGGCTAACCCCTTCTCCCTTGATGGGAGAAGGCTGGGATGAGGGTGAGACTTGAGCCACAATGTTCGGTTGGATTATTAGGTTGTGTTGACATTTCATCTGAGCCATATGAGAGCACCGACGAAGTTCAAGAATCCCAGGAAACGCGATGACAGCTTGTCAAAGCGAGAGAAGATATGCCGGTAGTGCTTGATCTTGTTGATGAAACACTCCACAAGGTGGCGCTCTCGGTAAAGGTACTCATCATACTCTCGTGGCGTCTTTCGATTTGACCGAGGTGGAATCACAGGTAACGCGCCCCTGCCCAGGATGCATTGGAGAAAATCCATCGAATCGTATCCCTTATCAGCAATCACATGCTCGGTTTCGAAATCAGCAATCAATGCCTGTGCCTGGGTGATGTCGTGACGTTGACCTGCTGTGAGCTCAAAGCGCAACGGGTTGCCCAATCCATCCACGCTCACGTGGATCTTGGTACTGAACCCGCCTCGGCTCCGGCCAAGAGCTTGGGCCGATTGGCCACCGTTTTTTTGGAGGCTCCAGCAGCACAGGGATGAGCGCGAATCACAGTGCTATCACAGTGCTATCAATGATGACATGCTCCATATCGGGGTCTTGCACAAAATGCTGATGCATTCGTTCCCATACACCCTTTTCACACCAGCGTGCGAAGCGCTTATATACGCTGTTCCAGTGACCGTAGTGCTCAGGCAGCAGTCTCCAAGGAGCACCACTTCGTGCCATCCACAGGATGGCCTCGACGTAGCGCCTGCAATCGTCCTCCTCTCCAACGTAGAGGTCTGGGCATGAGCGCAGAAATTCAAGGATTTTCGACCATTGTTCATTGCGTAATTCAGTCGTTGACATGTATCCATTATGCACCAAATGTCAACACAACCTAGCACTTCGTAAAGGGTACGAGTCTTTCCACCAGTCGGCGTCCCGATTAGCACGAAACCATTGCCTCGTGCAATGGCAGTTCGAAGGTCTTCTTCTGATAACTCCGTTCCTTGGTGGTCTTGTTCCACAGACTCAAAAGGAACGATACGTCTAGGAATGTAAACGGAATGCATGGGTCTTGCATTAGATGAAGCCCTACGACCCCCATCGACAACCATCTCGAAATTTAGGTCCCCACATGCTAACTCCTCCACGGGCTTCAGGAAATCAAACTTTTTTCTAGCGATGGCCTCGCGGCGCTCTTTTTCCACCCTTTCTCGATCGAGTATTTCTTCTGCTATTCTGGTCGAGTCGGCGATCGCCATAAGCTCTGCTTCTTTCCTGCGACGCTGATCGGCAAACCTTTTTTGGAAAGGTTTAGGTAGGAGCCAAAGGGTCAAAGAGACGGCTGTCAACGACGCATAAATGGCTATGGCCCCGGCAACGATCATAGGCCTCGAGAATAGGAATCCTAACAGATTCACAGCGTCGTCAGGCCATTGGAAATTAATTATCTGCGCAATCTGGACAACTGCAGCTACCAATCCAATGAGTAAGATCGCGCCCGAACCCAGTTTCCAAAGAAGAGACCAGGCTAAGTTGCCAATACTGCTTACCCCGATTAGGAGGCGTTCAGTTCTCAAAACTGATGTGCTTTGTGCCATACGGTCAATTGTCCTCTGACACCTTGCGAATGAGATGATCCTTGGAGCATTATGAGATTCAAATCATGTTTCCATAAAAATCACATGATATTAACAATTTCGTAAAAAGGGAAGCCTATGCGGAACGATTTCGACTTACTCGATGGAGCGAATTGCTACTTACCTAAATGTTACACTTTCAGCGCGAATTACACGGATCTTGCGAAAATTCGAGCATCCAGAGCGACTAGATTTCTAACACGATCGTTTCATCGTGTGTCTAGTCCAGCTTCTTACACCTTGACCGCCTGTCAATAGAAGTGACGTCTTATTGTCGGATTTTGTCGCTGACAAGCGGATAATGGTGGAAATTGCTTCCGTGAAAGCGTCCATAGTGTCTGCTCTGTTCCGCATGAGCTTGGTAGTGGCCACACAGAAATCGCATAAGATATGCATATCCTATGGCCGCCAATGATATTACTCATTCACTACAATCATACCGAAGGACTCTTCAAGGTCTCCCCTTTTCAGCATTAGGGTGATAACTTCGTCGAGAACCTGGTTAATTGAGCTGCCTGTGCGCTGGTATCCCAAGTTCCGTGCGGTCTGCGTTATCACATCCTCCTCGGTTCCACCAAACATCGCCCTGACCGTCAGCAGCACAGCCGTTTCAAGCTCCTTTGCGGGAATTAGTTCTATGCTTCTTTGCGTCGAATCTATAGCAGGTTTTCTAGGAGGGTGGCCCAGTTGATCATCGACAGACCAGATGATACTGCCCTCTTTCTTGATTAGGCCCTCCCTCGCAGCTCGGTCTATCGCGGTGATCACTCTCCTGCGTGTAGAACCACGCACTCTGCCCAATTCGTAGTAGACCCTTATGCGCTCTATTACAAGGTCCACATGCACGGGGCCTTCATCCTGGGCTATCCTGGCTATCATAGGGCCGAGGTTTCTATCGGTCTCATATTGAAGCTGAGGCCCCTTCGCAAGGCCCTCAAGAGACGCCTCCACGTAATCACTGAACTCGGGCGAAGACTGAGCCGCAATATCTTCAATTGGAGATCGCTCTTCAACTTCTAAAACATCCTCAGATTCGTGCTCAGTACCAAAGTCACGACCTATTGTGAAAGGAACTGATGGCCTAGATCTCGCCTCCTCAAGGGCCTTGTCAATGGCTTCAAGCTCACCTTCTGGATTTCTGACCCAAGACGTTGACCAGACGCGATGAATTTGCCAGCCCAGACCTTTGAGCACCTCCTCTCTGAGCCAGTCGCGGTCACGGGCAGCAGGTGCGCTGTGATATGTCGCACCATCGCATTCTATGCCGAGATCTATACCGGAACCGTCTTCTGAACGGATAGCGATGTCAACACGGTATCCCGCCACACCTACCTGACGAGAGATTCGATAGCCCCGACGTTCCAGCGCCCTGCCGACAGCATCTTCGAATGGAGACTCGGGCTCGGCTTCAGCATCAACGACGGCCTCTCCTTCAATCGCAGCCTCCGGGTTGGCGACATACTCAAGAAACCGACGAAGCAGCCTCGCGCCCTCCGTTTGAGAGGTTATGTCGGATGGCCTCAGAGAGCATACAACCGTCAGGCGGCGCCTGGCCCTGGTAATCGCAACATTGAGACGACGCTCTCCACCCTAGTTGTTTATGGGGCCAAACCGATTGTACGGTCTGCCTGACGCAGTGGGACCATAGCCGATGCACATTACCATGTGGTCCCTTTCATCCCCCTGCACGTTTTCCAAGTTCTTGACGAAGAATGGCTCAACAACGTCCTCATTGAAACGCTGGTCTAAGTCACGCTCTCCAAGGCGTCGCTCGTCGACTAGCCTCATAACAAGATCAGCTTGCGTTCTGGACAGCGCTACCACCCCGATACTCTCATCCGCAGGTCGCGTGCGCATGTGCTCAAAAACGAGGTCGACCACCTTCTCCGCTTCTATCCTATTTGTTCTTGGCGCATTTCTGTATCCGCCGTCATAAATTCCATCAGGGACGTAAACATCGTGCAGACCGTACCAGGAATCCTTCACGCCAGGAGATGGGAAGGTAAGCAGACGGTCATCGTAGAAGTAGTGGTTCGAAAATTGAATTAGACGCTCGTCCTTACTGCGATAGTGAACGTTGAGGTGGCCTTCCGTGAAAAGGTTTCCAATCTGCCCTACAGCCACATCCAGAATGCTTTCCCTGCCCACGAATTGATCTGGCTGACTATCATCGTCGTCATCGTCGATGGTGTCGTCGTCCTCCGAAAGGGAGCGCCGCCAGAAGTTGCTGGGTGGAAGCTGTTTGCGATCGCCTGCAAGGATCAGCTGCTTACCACGTAGTATGGCTGGCACCGCGTCCTCAGGAAAGACCTGGGATGCCTCATCGAAAATGACCATGTCAAAACCAAGGGTCTCTGAGGCCAGGTTGGATATCGGCAGGTACTGGCTTACCGCTAGGGGGCTTACGAGGAAGCAGGGCTTAATCGTCTGAATCAGGTCCGGTATCCTTGTGAAAAGCCTGCGCACAGGCATCTGACGACGTCTCCTGGAAAGCTCCCCTTGAAGGATGCCCAACTGCCCAGCTCTAGAAGAGGTGGTAAAGCGGCTGGGATACCTTTCGAAGACCTTGTTTCTTATCTCGTTCTGGGCGGCAACAGGAAGTTTTTCATCCAGGTCCTTAAACCTAGAACGAATTTCATCGTAATCCGCCGAGGTGAAGTCAGCTAGCAGTGCCTCCTGCTTGTACACCCAGTCTAGCCAGGCAAGTGTTATCCGCCTTAGCACAATGTCGGGCACATGCCCGGCGTCGTCAGTAGCCGATCTAATGTCATCAACTACTGAGTCACATAGGGCGTCTTCCAACTCCCCAACAGCAGCAAGGTATATAAGCCAGTCGCTTGCAGAGTCGGCGTTTTCCGATAATTCGTCTGTCCACTTCTTTACGTCGTCGAAATGGGCTTCGGTGCAAGTATCCCAGGGACCAGCGCCGAAATCGAACCGCTCCTCTAGAGGGCTTACCTCCCCATCAAAACTGGCTAAAGCACCCCGTATGGAATCCGCCGCTTCCTTATAGTATTCGGGCCCTTTGGGATCGGTGCAGTGTTCTCTGAGTGTATCGGAAGCTCTCTTGGAATCCAGAATAACCTGCAGCTCTTCCGTCCATTTGAGGACCTCAGCTATCTCATTCCAGTCCGTATCAAAACCATTGAAGCGGCCTTGGAAGTCCGCACCCAAAGCCTCCTTGACCTGATCGTGCTCGCGCTCTATCTCCCGGAGGCGCGCGCCGTCCTCAAGAAACGCGGCCAAGGTGTCCAGGTCATTAAAGGGTTCTCGTGCCACCCTCAATGGCTCCAATATCGCCGACCTCAGCCTGTGCAATGCAGGCATGCTTTCGCGCAGGAGGTTTGTAAGACTGAACAGATCGCTTTCGCCGCTCATTATCAAGGTAATCTCTTTTGGACCAACCTCATGAAGTAGACTTCGAACCTGCTCAGACCAGTAACTGGCGCTTGCGGCCCTGTCCCGACACACAGCGGCCTTATCCTGATCTGTGAGAAGCTCGGCGAGTGCCGTAGGCCGTCCCTTCCAGTTAGCAAGAAGGTCCTCAGTAGACCAGACATCTACACTGATAGCATCCCAGTCAGTATCCCGTCCTCGGTAACGGTGTCCAAGCGCTTGGGCAAGCTTGTCTTCTTCATCAGACCACTCTCTTCTGCGCCTGGATATGTCCATTGCCTGTTGCACGACGGCAAGCTCTTGTTCCTGACTCATTCTGACGGGGGTGAGACTCAAGCTCCTTAGAAGATTTCGGTCGTTCTTATAGGCGCCAAATAGCCGGCGGATTCTGCTCTGATGGTCCGTGCGGTACCGTACTAGTGGTTCAACGTTTTTGTATTGATGGGTAGAGTGACTTTAGCTTGATGCGCGCATCCTCGGTAGTGAAGCGCCAATCCACTCGTATCACATCCCGGTTGCGTTGATTCTGCCAAGCATTGACCTCGCCGCGCAGGATGTCTTGATTGGCAATCCGTCGGTCCAGGCACTGTCGAGCCAGCACACCGATCTCTATCTCCGCCATATTCAACCAACTCCCGTGTTTGGGAGTGTAGTGTATCTCCAGTCGCTCAGCTATACGCCTCGCCTCAGCAGGCTCGAATGCCTCGTATAGCGAGGACAGCTTGTGAGTGTTGAGATTGTCCATTACCAGCACGATCCGGTCTCTGTCAGGGTAGTCCTCGTCGACCAGTTTCTTTATCACATGCGCCCAGTCCACCTTCGTGCGACGCTCTCTGACCTCGACTCGGCGCCATCCGTCCAACGGTGCAAACAGCATGAACAGGCTGCTCACTCCATTGCGCTCGTATTCGTAGTCGTATGCCGCCGATAAGCCGGGCGCTGCGGGACGCGGCACTCGCGTCTCCTTGACTTGCTGTTTGCTCGTCTCATCCATGCACACCAGAACCTCATTCCCATCGTACGGCCGTTGGTAGACCTCCAGTACGTCTTCCATCACGTCTTCCATCGCGCACACAAACTCCGCGCTCTGACCGGGCGGGATGCACCAACTCTGCTTCAGCCACGGCTTCAGTTCGTTTTTTTTTAAGCGCCTGGCGAACCGTCTCGGTGCTAATGGTCCCCGACTATCTCACACTCGACCAACTGGTCAGCCAACAGCTTCAGGGTCCAACTGGCACGCCCCTCCGGCGGTTCCCCGCAGGCCATCGCTATCAACCGTGCTTCACCTTCGCCGTCCAGTCTCTTTTGACGCCGACGCAGTTGCTTTTTGCGATTCAGCGCAGACTCGACCCCCTCCTCCACACAGCGCTTGCGTATTCGCTCGACCGTTGACTGTCCCACACCGAGCGCGCTGGTGATGTCCGCGTCCTTCATTCCCCCGTCCGAGCGTGACTCATCGCTCATCAGCAGAATGCGCGCATGGGTCTGTTTGTACGCCGCAGCCCGACCGCGTGAGACCAAGGCGTTGAGTTCCTGTTGTTCGTCGGTAGTCAGTCTGATACGGTACTTCTTGGTAGACATCATGGTTCCTCCTCGGTTCAACGTTACGATTGAACCCCCAAGAGGAACAATGACTATCATGGTATTCATTTCAATGATGTTGGACCACTAGGTTGTGTTGGTCTACTAAATCAAGAATCGACTGCTCAAATTTTGAGAACAGCTGATTTTCAGAATCGATTAAGGCTCCCATGAAGTTCTGGGCTCGTTGAATCTCTGAGATCACATTGTCAATGGCTCCCGGCAAGAGCCAGGATTCAGGTATGGGATTGAGGTTCGCAATACTTGCTGCTGTTGTTACATGCGCTTCAATACCAGTAAGAGTCTGAGGAGCCTCAACTTGAAAGATTGAAGCAAGATCTGCTGACACGCTCAATAGCTCGCTTGTTGCTCTGTCCAACCTCTCCACAGCATCAAAAGCCGACTGATCGCCTTTCACCAGCCGCTGAGAATATTCATTTCCAAGCAGTCGCTGAAGCAGTTCCCTCTCTGGTGTTTGAAGCGCCACCTCAGCCAATAGATACCTATAGTCCCACTCAGGAACGGGTTCGCCAAAGGCGGTTTGCAGCCTGTTTACATGACTTTGGCGGGTTTGCTGTTGATCAGCTTCTCTTTGGGCAATTTTGCCAAGCCTGGCACAAGCGCCGGCTTCAAGCCAGGCATCCGGTACACTGGGTGTCTGGCTCAGGTGCACCGCCAAATCGTAAAGGTTGCTTACCTGATCCAAATTGCTGGGCTGCCTCATGCCAAGAGCCTCTGCCGTGCCGATAGTATCAGTCTCAAGTTGGCGTACTGCAGAGGTCAACACCGTCATATCGCGCCGGATTGTGTTGGCGAGTTCCAGCGAGGGGTGAGCCGACCTGAGCGCCCACCACCGGCTGGTCCAATGCTCTCGAAACTCCCACCTGCGCTGTGCAATCCTTCTCGATATCTCCAGAATCGACGTAAGACGCTCCAACGTTAGGTCTCCCACGTCTGGCACCTCAAAACCCACGTGGGGTACGTGACGCAGATCAGCAAGCCGACCATGCATTTGAAACACCGTCATGCCAAGAGGGGTGCGCCGCATGTGCACGCACGGACAGTAGGGTTCAACCTGTTTCTCAGGCTCGCGAGAGTATCATAATCAAACCCCAGGTTGGCAACCATCCGGGGGTCATCCACCGACTGGCGAAGCTGTTCGTAAACGCTGGCCTTGCTGCCACGCTCGCTGTGCATATCCAGACAGAACACGTCCAAGTTTTTCTCTTCCAGCCGCCTTTTCACGACGTCCAGTGCAGCTGTCTTTTCACTTACGAACAGTACCGACTTTCCCTCCGCTATCGTGGTAGCGATGATGTTGGCAATGGTCTGGCTTTCCCCTGTGCCAGGAGGGCCGTGGATTACCATATTGGTCCCGGATTTCGCTCCTGTGATGGCTATGAGCTGGCTGTAGTCCGCAGGTAGAACAGTGTGCTGGTCCCTTATATCGAGCACGTCGTCCAGCCTTCCGGCATCCAGCCGATCCATCTCCTCTGAAGCCATTGGGCTAGGAGTCTGCGATACGCCAGTTCTGGCAATAGAGTCTCCTGCAAAGGACCTTACTATGGAGTGGTCGGTGCCCTCAGTTCTTATGCCCTCAAGATCACGCCACATCGCGAGCTTGGAGTATGCAAACGTCGTGAGATAAACGGTATCCTCAATCCTCCAATCCTTCCGTGACGCGACAAGGGAAAGCACCAGATGAAAATAATCGCTGGGCTGCTGTGTTTCGGAATCGAATTCAGGGATTTCGATTCCGAACTCGGCAAGCTTTACGGCTAGGGTGGTGTTGTGAGATATGTCCTCATCATCTTCTGTGAGGATGAATGCATCCCTGGGGGATGCCCTATCCAACTGCGCAGGTAGCAAGAGTAGAGGGGCATGGGTTTCCTCTCCGTCCTCATCTATCCAGCGCAAAAATCCAAGAGCAAGCGACAGCACACTGAGGCCCTGCTCTTCTTGCCATTCCCGCGCTCTACGTTTAAGGTTGCCGAGCTTGCGCTGAAGCTCAAGGGGAGTACAGTCACTCTGGAGGTCGCCCTCACGGACGTAGGGTTCAGTTTCTTCGCTTTCCTCAGGTTGAGCGTTGGGGGCCTGGAAGCGATTAGCCCCACGAGGCCTGGACCTGGGCTCTGCGTAGTCGAAGGTCAGACCGCGAGGCGATGAATCGAGCAGTGACGCAATTTCATCGGGTGAGTGGTCGGCTATGAGTGTTGCCGTTCTGCCAGGCTTAAAGTAAAGCAGGTTGTTACGCCGGTCAAGCTGAAGGAGCCTTCTCTGCCAGCCCTCTACGACATTGCTTGTTGAATCTCCATTAGGGTTTCCTGTCGACTCCATCATAACCTCAAGCCCTAACCAAATATTTCTCAGATGGCGCTCACTTTTTTTCGCGTATGCAAGATACCGGGATGGTACAGACTATACGAGCGCCTATTGATGTTGTCAAATACCATCTGAAGCGCTCAATTAACCCTCATAATGTTGTCTGTCGAGATCGAACTCCCTTCAAATTCGCTAGATGGTCACGTGCGGCCCAAATCGCACTATAGAAGTCGCATTTGCTGCTCTGTGCATACTGGGTATTGCTTCGTTTCTGTGATCGGCACAGCCCTGTGCAAATGAGTGAAACGAAGCCTTCTGCACAATCCTACTTTAGTCGAGCATATTCCTCGGCACGATTGCGCCTGCAAGTTGGAGCACAAGCCTTCCAGCATGACGCGCCAATTATAAACATGGTGTTCGGAATGACAATATATCCAAGAAAGGAACACAATCAGGTCATCGTGTATGCTGGCATTAGCCACGTTCACCTTCCCCGCTTACCAGCAGAGGTGGTAAGCGGGGAAGGTGAACCCAATGGACATACCGCAAGCGTTCGCCACCCTTCGGGACGGGGTTTGTCGAGCTGCCTTGGACAATGCCTTGCACCACATTGCGCAACAGCCTGCGCGAGGCGATCGATTATTGTTCGTTCGAAAGCACCTTGTTCACTCCTCGGAATAGCTCCCTTATCTCCCCTCGTGATGGCACAGCCGAAGACGGAGCGCCCGTATCGACAGTTTCCCAGTCAGAGCACGCAATCCCTTCAGGTGTAGATAGCGAAGTCAGAAAGCCTATCGTCCCTATACTGGGGAATGAGAACGATAGCGAAGGAAAGACAGGTGAGTCAACTACGGGTAGCGGAAGCGACCATAAAGGGAAGATGCCTGTCCCTGGAATGACTAACCACAAGTCCCACGTCGCTGGCTCTAGTGTGGCTAGCTCGAAGTCCATAGTGAGAGCGCCGTCAGCATAGCCAAGCCCGAGTTTTAGAGTGCAAAGGGTTGTAATACATACTATTCCTGTACTTCGCAGGTCGCTTATGCCAGCCAGCCATGCCTGGAATTCGGCGTTGGGTGGCTCGCAGAGAGCGTTGTCATGGAACCAGAACTTCACTAAACTCAAATTCGTCAGGCTCTGGGGCAGCGACCCGCCCAACTGGTTGGTGCCCACGTGGAGTGTGTCCAGGCTGGAGAGGCTTCCCAGCTCCTCAGGTATTTCCCCGCTCAACTGGTTGTTATGCAGGTAGAGACCTTCCAGACTGGAGAGATTTTCCAATTCTGCGGGTATCCTCCCGTCCAGCAGGTTGCCAGACAAGTAGAGTTGTTTCAGGTTGGAGAGGTTTCCCAACTGAGGGGGTATGCTCCCACTTAGCTGGTTGGAACCCAGGTGGAGAGTTTCCAGGCTGGAGAGGTTTCCTAGCTCCTGGGGTATGCCTCCGCTTAGCTGGTTTTCATGCAGGAAGAGACCGGTCACGCTGGAGAGGTTTCCCAGCTCTGGGGGTATGCCCCCGGTCAGGTCGTTGATATACAGGAAGAGATTGGTCAGGCTGGAGAGATTTCCCAGCTCCAGCGGTATGCTCCCGGTCAGGTCGTTTTTAAACAGGTGGAGATCGGTCAGGCTGAAGAGGTTTCCAAGCTCCGGGGTTATGCTCCCGCTAAGCTGGTTGTCAGGCAGTTTGAGTTGTGTCACGTGGCCGGCATCGCGAGCGACCCCATACCAACTACATGGCGTATCGGTCTCCAGCCACCCTGTATTGTCCTTCCAGTTTGGGCCGTCGGTAGTGTTGAACAGGACGACTAAAGCCTCACACTCCAACGTGGGAATCTCTGAGACGTTTGAGCAGGAAAAGGGAGCGGCTTCAAGCTCGAATGCTCCGATGTCGCTGACTGCGCCCTGAGGCCGGATAACACCTCGTTGGTCTGTTGGTGGGGCGGCAATATCGTCGCCAGCGTCGATGGCTGGGCTGCCCGGCAGAAGGGCGTGAGTCTCCGTCATGCCGCCGTTATTTTGCAAGGTGCCGAGGAGCGGTTCGGTGTTCGGGAGGTCTGTTGGCTCCGTCAGGTTGCAAGTGTCGTCACTAGACAAATTGTGCCCAAGAGAGGTGAGAGGATTCCCTGCGCAATTGCCCCCTAAGTCGTTCGCAATGATCACACTATTAACTGCCAGAGTGCCTAGCGACTTCGCGATACCCCCACCGGCACTTGTCCCACGATTCTCAGTTATTGTGCTATAGCGGATCGTAGTTGTTCCTAACGCATGATGGGCAATACCACCACCGAACCTTGAACTGTTCCCGCTAACTGTTGTATTGCTTATCACCTGCGTCCCATTATTGCTATTAGCAATGCCACCACCGTTCAAAGATGAATGGTTGTCATCTATGGTGCTCTCCACAATACTCATTTCGCCACCATTCCAAATGCCCCCACCGTCTGAGATGGTCGCGTTGTTTTTACTTATTGTGGAAGCAGTGATCGTGAGCTTTGCATTCTGCCTGTTGAGAATCCCACCCCCGAAACCACCTGTATTGCCCCTAACGAAGCTGTTGTTGACGATCAGCGTGCCGTTGTTGCCGATGCCACCACCACCGGCAGCCGTATTGTCGTTGAGGGTGCTGCTGATGAGTTCTGCTGAACCGAGGTTGGAGTTGTGGATGCCGCCGCCGATGCTGCCCGCCGAGTTGCCACTGACAGCGCTGTCGGTCAGGGTCAGCGTGCCAAAGTTTTCGATACCGCCGCCGTTGCGGTTGAACGCTATCACCGCACCGTTCTGCACCGTTACGCCGGAGATGCTCACGGTTCCGGAGAGAATGTGAAACAACCGGTCAAGTTCTCCGCCGTCGATAATGGTATCGGCTGCACCAGCGCCATTGATAGTCAGGTCGTCGGTGATGTCGAGGTCACCGGTGGCTGCGTTGTCCTCTTCAGGCCCGGCAATAGATAGAGCGTAGGTGCCCGCTGGAACGGTAATTATATCAGCACCAGCCAGGGCGTTGGCTGCGAAGATTGCCTCCCGCAGGGAGCAATCGGCGTCACACACCCCATCGTTTGTGTCGTCTGTCTTGGTGACGGCAAGCGTGGCTGCCTGCGCCTGTCCTGGAACCGCTGTTAGCGCGATCAATATTACAAGTCCGAGTATCACTAACGCTCTAAGTCGCATAGCAAACCCCTCCTAAAGTAGCCGTAGCTCTCACGGAACAGCTGTCGTGCGAATGGCAATGGAATTAGCCGATGCAGACTATATTTCCGTTACGATACAGGCTAGTGGTCCAACATCATTGAAATGAATACCATGATAGTCATTGTTCCTCTTGGGGGTTCAATCGTAACGTTGAACCGAGGAGGAACCATGATGTCTACCAAGAAGTACCGTATCAGACTGACTACCGACGAACAACAGGAACTCAACGCCTTGGTCTCACGCGGTCGGGCTGCGGCGTACAAACAGACCCATGCGCGCATTCTGCTGATGAGCGATGAGTCACGCTCGGACGGGGGAATGAAGGACGCGGACATCACCAGCGCGCTCGGTGTGGGACAGTCAACGGTCGAGCGAATACGCAAGCGCTGTGTGGAGGAGGGGGTCGAGTCTGCGCTGAATCGCAAAAAGCAACTGCGTCGGCGTCAAAAGAGACTGGACGGCGAAGGTGAAGCACGGTTGATAGCGATGGGCCTGCGGGGAACCGCCGGAGGGGCGTGCCAGTTGGACCCTGAAGCTGTTGGCTGACCAGTTGGTCGAGTGTGAGATAGTCGGGACCATTAGCACCGAGACGGTTCGCCAGGCGCTTAAAAAAAAAACGAACTGAAGCCGTGGCTGAAGCAGAGTTGGTGCATCCCGCCCGGTCAGAGCGCGGAGTTTGTGTGCGCGATGGAAGACGTGATGGAAGACGTACTGGAGGTCTACCAACGGCCGTACGATGGGAATGAGGTTCTGGTGTGCATGGATGAGACGAGCAAACAGCAAGTCAAGGAGACGCGAGTGCCGCGTCCCGCAGCGCCCGGCTTATCGGCGGCATACGACTACGAATACGAGCGCAATGGAGTGAGCAGCCTGTTCATGCTGTTTGCACCGTTGGACGGATGGCGCCGAGTCGAGGTCAGAGAGCGTCGCACGAAGGTGGACTGGGCGCATGTGATAAAGAAACTGGTCGACGAGGACTACCCTGACAGAGACCGGATCGTGCTGGTAATGGACAATCTCAACACTCACAAGCTGTCCTCGCTATACGAGGCATTCGAGCCTGCTGAGGCGAGGCGTATAGCTGAGCGACTGGAGATACACTATACTCCCAAACACGGGAGTTGGTTGAATATGGCGGAGATAGAGATCGGTGTGCTGGCTCGACAGTGCCTGGACCGACGGATTGCCGATCAAGACATCCTGCGCGGCGAGGTCAATGCTTGGCAGAATCAACGCAACCGGGATGTGATACGAGTGGATTGGCGCTTCACTACCGAGGATGCGCGCATCAAGCTAAAGTCACTCTACCCATCAATACAAAAACGTTGAACCACTAGTCTTTGGTGTGTGGCATTATACGCCTGGTCAACCAGGGTGTCTAATTGCTGTTCGGGGTATGTGGTGCGACTTACAGGGTTTTCAATGAGTAGGCTGTCTACTTGAGAACTTCTATCTCGACACATTCTAGTAGGCGTGCATGTCCCCGGAACTTTCTGGCAAGGAGCTGAACGCTTACTACGACTCCATAGCCTTGACTTCCGTAGCCGTCAGAGCGTCTATAGTGTCAGCCCAACTTTACAGGAGTCTGACCATGACCACGTCTATAGCGGCATTCAGCGACATCGAAGGCTGGCAACAAGCGCTCTATGCTTTTCTTGCGGAGAAAGAACGTCGGTCTGGCTCCATGCGCACCGTTGAGAGCTACAGCAGAATGCTCACCTACTTCTTCAGACGAGCAGGCAAGTCGCCGGATGAAATAACAGCCCAGGACGTTTTCGCCTACGCCCACGGCAAAGGACAATCCGGTAGGGAGCCGTCAGCCATAACTATCGGCGCACGTATCGCCTGCCTGAGCAGCTTCTACCGCTTCCTCATACGAATGGACATCGTCAATGGCAACCCATGTGACAGACTCGAAAGGCCCCACACATCGCCTAGTCTGCCACGAGGACTTGGAGCAGAGCAGATTAGGCAGCTTCTGGATGTCATTTCGGATACGCCAATGGGAATTCGAGATAAGGCGATAATTCTGACATTGGTTTTTAACTGGCAGACGCCGCACCGAGGTGCTCAGCTTGAAGGCGGGTGACATCGAAGTCGGAGAGACCGTCTACTACACCTATAGAGGCAAGGGTGGAAAGCGAGGAAGGCGGGAGCTACCCCTACCTGCATTCGATGCCATCCAGATGTCCCTGGCAACCTTCGGAAGAGACTTGTCAGAGATGGAGCCTGGCGAGTCCCTATGGTTCTCCCAGTGCCAATGGCGGCAAGGGCATCACTTCCGGTACCTTCTATGGCAATCTGCGAAAATACCTTAAGGCGGCAGGTCTGCCAGCTTCGGGCATGCATATCTTCAGGCACTCGGCAGCCAAACTGCGGCGGGATTCCGGACAGACTGTGGAGGAAGTCAGTCGTTTCCTAGACCATAGCAGCTTGGCTGTTACTTCCGTTTACCTGAGGCGACTGGAAGGCGACGAGGATAATGGATGGCAGCATGTAGCCCAGGCTAAAAGCTTGTAATCCTTTCCAGTTATTTCTTTCTCCTCCACTACCTTCACTACCTTGAGGCCATAACTCAACAGCGCCTATAATCACTTATAGCACGGTAGTTCCCATTCGGCGTCGATGTACGCTTCCATACGAGGTGATTAATGGCTGAACAGCAAGACAGCAAGAACTCAGGCAAACTTCCATACCGAATTAAAGAGGAACTTATTTCGCGCTCGAAGTTATCGGACGAGGAAAAAGCAGCCAATATGGCAGTTCTAGTCCGAGAAGCCTTGGCACAGCACGACTTTGGCCTCCAACGGTCATTGACTTTTTTTCATCAGCATGCCACCAACGAAATCACACGGTCATTGAGACTCGTGCAGGATACGGTCCTTCCTCGTGCTCTCTTTGATTACTCTCAACTGATCGGGCAAGTCTACCTGCAGATAGAGCCAGTGAGCAAGGCTCTCAAGCAGATGGAAATTTCCCTTATGAACGATCTCGTTCGGACTGCCCAGAGAGTCTCGGTGGCATACGGCGCACTGACTATCTTCCCTCGGTTCCCCAAGATCAAATCCCACCCTATCCTGCAAGATATCTTAGATGTCCATGAGCATGGTGACAGAAAGGCTGCCCAGCGATTGGCAGAAAGAATTCAGTGGCGTCCTGGCGGGCAGAAAGGGCGGTTAATAGCGTTGAGAGCGAAGGCAGAAAGAAAACCTTTCGATGAACTATTAACAGAAGCGTTAACCGAAGGCGTCATGCGGGCTGTGCCGTGCATCGGAAGCAGGCTTCCACTATCCCTACACAACAGCCCTTTTACTCTGTCCACACCAGACGGGGAACTCATGGCAGCTAGTCCCATGGAATGGACACCACTTGAGGTATGGGAATGGCTGAGGCAAGAGACTGTCCGAGCAGCGCAGACGTGGCTATTTGAATTACCCTACACCGCAGCCGTGATGCTAGAGTCGCCACCTGGCGAGGACGGCAACTTCAACTTTGCTGCTTTCGCTGTTGTTGACGTATTGGCTCTACCGACTGGAATTCATCAAGGACGTCCTGTCGGCAGTGGAACTTTCGCAACACGCGAGGAGCTTCTCTATCAAGTAGGTCAGGCAGTCCGACAGGTACGAGGAAGGGGCGACAGAGCTACGCAGAGGGAGGTTGCAGGAGTGATGGCATTTGGAAGCATCTTTGGGCTGGGAGACCCATCCCGCCAGTTGCGGCACTGGACGACTAAGTTTGGCTTCTTGGATTGGCGAGACTTGCTAAGTAATTTCTAGACCGGAATTATTATCCGCTTTTTATCCTCGTATTCCAGTTCGGGTTATGGCATTCTCAGTCTATAGCTAGATGTGGAGATTGCCATGCCAAGGCTGAGACTAGACGTGGACACTGAGACATTTGAATCTCTCGTCGCCCACGCTACAGCTGAGCTTCGACCTGTACAGTTACAGGCCGAGGTGCTGTTACGCCAGGCGCTAGGCCTTCCATTTCCAGTTGTCTTAGAACAATCGCCCACTTCTGAATGCGATCGTGGTGATGAGAATGGCACGGCCCAAGGATAAGGAGCGGTCAGCGCCAAAGAGCGTACCTCAGCTTGACTGTTCATCGCCCATTGAGCATACATGTGACCCTGACGCTGATGTCGAACCAACCCAGGCTGACATTGAACACATGATCATAGAATGGGCGGAAGTTGGCAGGGCGATCTTGGTCAGGAGGAAGCAAAAATCACGATGAAGAAAACAACGAAGAGGGCTGTAGCCTACATACGTGTCTCCGATCCTTCTCAGGTGGAAGGTCATTCTCTCGATGCTCAACTGAAGGAGATAAACCAGTGGTGTCAACGCCATGGTTATGAACTTGTGGCTGTCTATGAGGAAGATGGCAAGAGCGCTCGCAGTGAACGGATCGAACTCAGGCCAAAGTTAATGGCACTCCTAAGAGACGCCAAGACAGGATTGTTCGATGAAGTCGTAGTGCACACCATAGACCGATGGTCTCGAAATATGGGAGTTCAACGGCAAGCCCTGAGGATGCTTGGCGAAGCAGATGTTCTCTTCGCCAGTGTAACTGAGGACTTCGATTTCACGACCCCTGGGGGCAAGCTCATCCTCAATAATATTGGCAGCGTCTCAGAGTTCTTCTCCGACCAGCTGGCGGTTCACGTCAGCAAGGACATGAGACACCGGGTAAGTCTGGGGCTACCTGTGGGACCTGTCCCCTTTGGGTATACCACTCCTGAGCCTGGTGGAGTACCTGTTCCTGACCAGAGGGAAGCAAATGTCGTACGAGAAATGTTTGAGCGCAGGGCCAGAGGGGAGTCCAATGGCTCCATAGCTGCCTGGCTGAATGACTCGGGTTTCAGGACACGTAACGATAGAATCTTCACAGCACATGCCATCAAGGACATGCTCAACAATAGATTCTACCTTGGAGAGATCAGGTACAAAGAAGAACACCATCCCGGTCGGCAAGAGACCCTCATAACTGAGAAGCTTTACGAACAGGTCCAGGCTCGAAAGCGGCTTCCCGCCGTCGCAAGAACAGTCCGTGGACCTAAGGGCATACTCCAGGGCATGATCTCCTGTGGGAACTGCGGCAAGCCTCTCCAGTCTGACCGCCATCGTTATGGTGGGCCTATGTATCGGGAAAGACACTCGGTGGAATGTGACACCAATGAACGGTCTATTATGGCCCGCGTAGTGGATGAGCAGATTGGAGTTATACTCCAGGCTGTAGAGCTTCGTCCAGACTGGCAGAAGCGTATGGCAAAGCTCGCCGTTACCAACCGAGAAGGGCCTGACCCTAAGAAACTTCGGGAGAAGCGAAAGAGAATTGGCACGATTTACGCGGATGGTGTAATCAATCGTGCGGAATACAAGGCCAGACTCGCGGAAATAGACAGAGAGTTGAACTTGACAAGCGTATTGGATTTACCTACCCTAGAAGAAGCCGCACGGTTGTTCGAAAACATACCACAATTGTGGATGGAGGCGACGCCAGAGGAAAGGCGAAAGCTGATAAGCCCGTTTATCGAGCGCGTGTACGTGGACATGGAAAGTAGACTGATTGGAGCAATATCGCCTGTCGCTGCTTTCCGAACTCTGCTTGACAAAGCGGTGGCGCGGGCAGAGAGCACGGCAGTGATGCTGATCTCTGAGGATGAGACAGAAAGACTTCGGGTTTGGAGTTGGTGGAGACGGGGGAGGGTCGAACTCCCCGTCCAGAAGAGCCGCCAGCTAGGATGTACTACAGGCTTAGCCAGTATTAGTTTCTCACCTCTATAGCCTATTACCAGCGAAAGGGTCAATAGAGGCCAGCCGATGGTCTTTAGTCCCTCTTATCGGTGTCGGAGGAACTGCACCTCGAATTATGTCGCCCTGCCACCTCCCTCGAGGAAAGGAGACGGCGGACGTAGCCGGTATTAAGCGGCTAGTGCTAGCTGTTTGTTGCCAGTTACTTTTTTGCCACCTTTTTACGAGGTAGATGGCGCCTCGACCTGCAATCCCGCAGAGACTTCCCCTGTCGAACCCACGCGTCCCCACGTCACACTTGATTATAGCACACCAATGAAGTATTCAAAAAGCTAAGCGACGTCGAAGATATGCACCCGAAATGTAGGGATTGCTGCAAAAACAGATGAGTAAGAAGGCTTATTCCGGAGCTTTACTGAGAGCATCTATATCGCCCAGGTAGCGGTACGGGTCAGACTCTTGGGTGTTGTTTGAGGCGGCATCAACCATTTTGTCATATTTAGAGTCAAGCTCTGACATTCTGGTCGTCAGTGATTTATGGAACGCGACAGAAGATATAACTCGTGTCGTGTCATCGCTGCCGCAGGCGTCACACTTGATCGATTCTGGCGGCGTGAAGTTGCGCCACAGGATGTTGGGCTTGTGCCGACAGCTCTGACATCGATATTCGTAGATCGGCATAGCACACCTAGCTGAATGTGGTCTCCAATGCGGCGGAAGCATCAAAGAAGGCCTGTAGGGACAAGTGATAGCGCAGAAATGAATGACGGTGGTATTCATCATGGGACTTAACCATACCACTCGGACGAGACAGATCCAGGTTGTTTAACGAATGGTCGGAATCTGCCTTGCCATTCGCCTGGATATTTCTCAGGAATTCTTGCCATTCTTGCGTTGACAAATCGAGGTAGAAATCGGCATCACGCAACGAGTCTTCGCCTATCTCTTCCACACCGGCACACTCGAACGCCTCGAAAGTGATAAGAAACGCCAGATCTTCTGCCTTGATTCCAACCTTTGCGTCGCAAGTCCCCGAAGAACGAAAGCGCGTGTCTTCGTTGACCGCTTGACGTAAGGCATCAAACCATTGTACCGAGGGAAATGCTGGCATCTTCAGATCACCTTGAGATTACGTATCGCCCGTCGAGGCGTGCGAAGGCTGGGAAACTGTTTCGACGCGGGCTGAAGCGTCGAAGAAGTATTGAAACGTCTGATTGTAACGGAAAAACAGGTCTTGCCTATACTGGTCGCCAGACTTTGAAAGGGCTAGTCCTTCGGTGCGCTCCAAGTCAAGCGTGTTCAGTGTGTAATTGAGAGTTGCCGCGCCGTTCTCCTTGATGTTGGCAAACATTTCATGCCAATCATCGAGATTCATATCGAGATAGAAGTCTGTCCCCTCAAGCTCGTTTTCATCAACCTCCCTGGCCTCGGTGCACTCAAACCCATCGAACACAAGTAGGAAGACTTGCTGGCCTGCTTTGATACCCACGGTAGCATCGCAGGTTCCGCCTCCTCCGCCACGATAAGAATCATCGCTGTTGAAAGCCGCACGCACGGCGTCGAACCACTCAACCGAAGGAAATATCGGCATGTCTACGCCTCCAGGTATCGAGCCAAACCATTGGGGAATGCCTCGCCCCGGTGAAGGCCCAACCAGTCGGTGTAGGATAGGTATTGCTGCGCAAAGTGGCCCATCAGACGCTCGAATTGCCTCATCCCCGCGCGCGCGCCCTCGATGCCGCCTCCGAAGATTATGGCCAGCGACTCTCTAAGCACTGGATCGTTAAGCTCGCGTTCAAAGACGCGCTCACCGATGTTCAGCAGCCGTGTCAAGACTAGCGGTTTGTCAGGCTGATGTGTGATCGCGTACGCAGGTGCATCAATCCATAGGCGATATGACGGGCCTTGTCCTGCATGCAGCGAGCAAACAACATCCTCTCGGCTTCGTTGTGGGCGAACTGCTCGCCGTACCGATAGATCGTCATAGTGAAGGTACCGCGAAGGAGATGCAGGAATAGCACGGTTTCCGTCCATCCTCCCTTGCTCTCCAGAATCATTCGGTTGACCTCACCCTTGCTTTCCAGCCCCATGCCACCGCCGTTCACGAGCGCCCGCTTACGGAATGCCTCGCAATGGCGCGCCGCGTCGAACATCTCGGTTGCCAGGAAGTTCTTGACCTCGTGGTAACCAAATGACATATGTTGAAGCCAGCTTCCGATGACCTCGAATTCGACATTGGCCTGCTGGCTTAACTCGGTGCTAAGTTGGCACATAGCAGCTTCGACATCGTCGGGAAGGGGTTCAATCGTTCCCCAGGGGATGTCGGTAGCGGGAACCCAGCGGCGTTGAATAGCCTCTTCGTAAAGCTCCGGGGCGTTGTCGGCCCATAGCTCGTACTTGTTGCGAAGGCTATAGCCAATAGGTGGGACGCCAGGCATGGGATACGCGCCGCGTGGCATCCTCGTCTGGTCTTCCCAGTGGTCGGGAATCTCGCCGTAGATGCCCACGTTCAACGAACCCATAGTTAGCCCGTTCTTGCCAGGCTTTACCCTGACTCCCCACTCAAGTGTGCGGTCCATCTAGGCCAGTGAGGGTTTAGGAACATCCCGGGTTTCTTCAGGAGGCTGCTCGGCTTTCGCCTCATCAGAGGTTTTTTCGGTCATTTCTTAGAAATTTCCAGTCTGGGCCTAGTGGTTCAACGTTTTTGTATTGATGGGTAGAGTGACTTTAGCTTGATGCGCGCATCCTCGGTAGTGAAGCGCCAATCCACTCGTATCACATCCCGGTTGCGTTGATTCTGCCAAGCATTGACCTCGCCGCGCAGGATGTCTTGATTGGCAATCCGTCGGTCCAGGCACTGTCGAGCCAGCACACCGATCTCTATCTCCGCCATATTCAACCAACTCCCGTGTTTGGGAGTGTAGTGTATCTCCAGTCGCTCAGCTATACGCCTCGCCTCAGCAGGCTCGAATGCCTCGTATAGCGAGGACAGCTTGTGAGTGTTGAGATTGTCCATTACCAGCACGATCCGGTCTCTGTCAGGGTAGTCCTCGTCGACCAGTTTCTTTATCACATGCGCCCAGTCCACCTTCGTGCGACGCTCTCTGACCTCGACTCGGCGCCATCCGTCCAACGGTGCAAACAGCATGAACAGGCTGCTCACTCCATTGCGCTCGTATTCGTAGTCGTATGCCGCCGATAAGCCGGGCGCTGCGGGACGCGGCACTCGCGTCTCCTTGACTTGCTGTTTGCTCGTCTCATCCATGCACACCAGAACCTCATTCCCATCGTACGGCCGTTGGTAGACCTCCAGTACGTCTTCCATCACGTCTTCCATCGCGCACACAAACTCCGCGCTCTGACCGGGCGGGATGCACCAACTCTGCTTCAGCCACGGCTTCAGTTCGTTTTTTTTTAAGCGCCTGGCGAACCGTCTCGGTGCTAATGGTCCCGACTATCTCACACTCGACCAACTGGTCAGCCAACAGCTTCAGGGTCCAACTGGCACGCCCCTCCGGCGGTTCCCCGCAGGCCATCGCTATCAACCGTGCTTCACCTTCGCCGTCCAGTCTCTTTTGACGCCGACGCAGTTGCTTTTTGCGATTCAGCGCAGACTCGACCCCCTCCTCCACACAGCGCTTGCGTATTCGCTCGACTGTTGACTGTCCCACACCGAGCGCGCTGGTGATATCCGCGTCCTTCATTCCCCCGTCCGAGCGTGACTCATCGCTCATCAGCAGAATGCGCGCATGGGTCTGTTTGTACGCCGCAGCCCGACCGCGTGAGACCAAGGCGTTGAGTTCCTGTTGTTCGTCGGTAGTCAGTCTGATACGGTACTTCTTGGTAGACATCATGGTTCCTCCTCGGTTCAACGTTACGATTGAACCCCCAAGAGGAACAATGACTATCATGGTATTCATTTCAATGATGTTGGACCACTAGCCCTAAATATACTTCATCATCTCGGCGTTGGCGCGTCCGTTCTCGAAGCGCTCTCCATAACCTGCCGACCTGATGCGCTGCACGTATTCTTTGATCTGACGACGACGAATAGCCAGCAGCTTGTTGAATCCTTCATCGTAGTTATTTATCCCGCCGCCAAGCAGAATTGCCAGCGATTCCGTGGATACCGAGTCGCCACCAGCCGGGTTCTGATTGCCTGCCATCAGGCCACGCTCGCCCTCGTCGAGGTAGCAGTGAATCTCCTCACGGCGGTCTGGCTCGGTCTCGCTGAGGTATCTCATGTGCATTACGCCGAACGCGACATGGCGAGACTCGTCTTGAGCCGCAAGCCTGTACATGCGCTTTTCGGCTTCGTTGTAGGCCATTAGCTCGCCCATACGGAAGAGTGTCAATACAGCGCCTTCGCCCGAAATGTGAAGGCGTGAGGACATCTCAGTGAAGTCGCGCGAAAGGTCGATGCTGCCAACGACGCCGCTTGTGGTGATAGTAGGCCGCTGCATCAGTCCACCGCCATTCGCGAAGGCCCGCTTGCGGAACACATCCAGATGGCGGGACTCGTCCATGATCTGAGTGACCAGGAACATTCTCGGCTCGAAGTAATCGGGCGTGGTGCTGGCGATCCAGCGACCCGGCACATCGGCGGCAACGAACTCAACCTCTGTGAGAAAGGTGGCTAACTGACACTGAGCGCGTTCAATGTCGTCTGGAAGAGGCTTGATGGTTTCCCAGGGGATGTCCGTCGCCGAACTCCACTGGCGCTGGAGAGCCTCTTCGTAGAGCATTGCGGCGTTTGTCAACCATATGTCTGACTTAGTGAGCGCCGAATAACCGCCAGTGCGAAACCCGTCCGGTCGAGCGGCTGCGCCACGTGGTCTGCCTGTCTGATTGTTACTTTGGTCGGGTGCATCGCCGTAGGAGCCAACCTGAATATCAGCTAGAGTCAGGCCGCGTTTATCAGGCTCCGCGCGGATGCCCCACTCGCCTCGCGTATCCAGCCAGCCCAAATCCAACTCGTAGTCGTCGGCGTATTCTCTTACGGCTTTCAGAGACTCGTCAGAAGTAGTCATTATGGCCTCCTATTGCGTTGCGTGTATCACCGTACTATATAAGAGCGTCTAACAAAACCATTATTGGAACAGAAAGCGAGAGCAGATGATGGCACAACCTATGGCCAAGAAAGCCTCATGTATGTCTGCCCTGCGCTCATATCGAACCCGTAAGCGTCGGAACTGATGAAGCCAACTCAGGCTTCTCTCAACCACCCATCTATGCACACCCAACCCGCTGCCATGCGGCTCACCTCGCTTGGCCAGCAGCGGCCAGATATGTCGCTTCTTCAACTCCTTGCGAACAGGCTCAGAGTCATACCCTCTGTCTCCCTGCGCCTGAAGAGGACGCTTGCGAGGCCTGCCTCGCTTGCCCTTGACAGCAGGTATGGCATCCACCAACTCAAGGGCTTGGGTGACATCGTGAGCGTTCGCGCCAGTCAACCTGACCGCCAGTGGAATGCCCTGGGCATCGGTTATGATATGATGCTTGCTACCCGCCTTCGCCCTGTCCGTGGGGTTGGGGCCTGTTTTCTGCCCCCAAAAACTGCTCGCACTGAAGCACTGTCCAGCACTGCGCGAGTCCAGTCTATGCGCTCAGCTGCTTGCAGGCGCTCAAGGCATACCAAGTGGATGCGCTCCCAGACTCCCGACTGGTGCCAATCTCTGAGGCGCCTCCAGCAGGTCATCCCACTGCCACAGTCCATCTCCTTGGGTAGGTCTTCCCAGCCAATGCCTGTCTTTAGCACGAACAGTATCCCACTTAGGACCTGTCTGTCAGGTATCCTGGGCCTTCCTCCTTTCGGCTTCGGTGGTTGTGGCGGCAGTAAAGGTTGCACCAGTTCCCAGAATTCATCGCTTACAAGGGGCTTAGACATTAGGTCATCCTCCTCCAGAGAATGTCCAGATTCTAACCCCTTTTATTAGGTTTTGTTAGACGCTCTAAGACTACGGGCGCAGCCGCAAGGCCCAGAAGTACGAATTCAGGCAAAGGTCAACGGCCAGCCAGCGGATTAGCCCGACTGAATTCGATCATTCTATTGGTGACTTCTATGGATGACGGTCTGCGGTGAAACGCTGGCTGCATCAGGTGCATCTAAAAAATCGGACATGAAGTTCGCAAAGCTGTTGTAGAGTGAGGGAGGTCAGATGAGGTTGAACAAAGGTCCGTTTGTGGTTTCGCTTGTCGCAATGTCGGTGGGTATTCTTGCTCTAGCGTGTAGCGGCGCGTCAACATCTGTCACAGCGACTCCGCCACCTGCCGTAGCTGCTCCGCCGGCTGCCTCTCCTACCAGTTCTCCACCACAGCCTGCGGTCACGCCCCCTTCGCAGACACAGCCTACTGCGACAGCAGGGGCGCAGACTTCGCCGCCTGCACAGGAAGCATCAGGTGCTTTCGCATGGACGATAGAGGAAATCGACACTGGCACGAAGCCTTCTCTGGCGCTCACGACCGACGATGTGCCGAACGTGGCGTACATGCTGGAGGCGCAGTCCGGCTTTGTGAGGAACGCTGTACGCAACGGCTCGACGTGGGACATATCAAACGTGGTTCGCGGGTACTTCTACGGCCCTCTGGATATTGCTATCGGTTCTGATGACGTGCCTCACATCGTATATCACGACCATCAAGACTCCTCTTTCCAGCCAGACAAAGGAGATGCGATATTGTCATCGCTCGAAAACGGGGAGTGGAAGTTCGAGAAACTCCTCGATCAGGGCCACGATGGCTGGGACACTCGTATCACGGTTGATAGCGATGGCGGCGTCCACATCAGCGCCATAGATCCAATTGATTTCGGCGGCGGTGGCGTCGAGTATTATCACAAGGATGATTCAGGCGAATGGATCGTGGAAGATACTGGCAGCGGCCCTCTGACCTACAAGTATGCGACTTCTGTTGCGGTTGACCCAGAGGGGAATCCGCACATTACCTATTTCGGCCAGGATAATCAGACTTTAGCTTTGGCAAGCAGGGACGATTCGGGATGGAGCATCAGCGTGGTCGACAGCGAAAGCGACGCAGGGCTGTTCTCATCGCTGATTATCGATTCAGACAGTCGCTATCACGTGAGCTACCTTCTCAGGCAGTCGCCGATTTCAGGCGTTGTCAGGTATGCAACGAGGGGAGCCGACGACACAGTTTGGGAGTTTAGTGACCTGGGCAACCTCGACAAGTTAACTTTCGGTTTTGTCGGCGCAAGGCACATAACATCGCTGGCGCTAGATAGCGAAGGCAACCCCTGGATTGCTTATTCTGACGAAGAGAAGATTATGCTTGCTGTTTGGGACGGCTCGGCATGGCAGACTCAGACAGCCGTTGACGCAGGAGGCAAGATACTGGGTCAGCTCGTCGTTCTTAAGATCGACTCGGAAGACCAGCCTCATATGGCTTACTTTGAGGTCACGAGCAAAAGCCCGCTGAAAGGACGAGTGATGTATGCCAAGGGCGTTCGGCAATAGTCGGCAAATCACCTGGATGACAGGGAGCAGGCTGGGACCGCTGACATTCGCTCTAAAGGCTAGGCCTGTTACTCTGTTGTCAACTGGCCCTTTATGAAGATTCGCAAGACCCCTTCGTTGGCATAACCTGTGCGTTTGCGGGCCACATTTCCGTCGCGGTCTATGAAGTAGGTCGTCGGCATGGCCGTTATGTGGTAGGAGTTTGCCACTTTGTCCTCAATGTCCAGTCCGAGAGGATAGGTGACTCCAACCTCTTCCGAGAACGCCCTTGCATCCTCTTCGAAATCTGAAACCGCTACACCAACGAACACCACGCCTTGATCTCTGTACTCTTGCCAGATTGCCTCGAAAGCAGGCATCTCGTATCGACAGGGTTGACACCATGATGCCCAGAAGTTGAGGACCACAACCTCTCCTTTGAGATCAGAAAGATGCAGTGTATTTCCGTCGAAAAGGGTAAGCTGGAAGTGTGGAGCTTGTGCACCTGTTTGGGGGGTCGGCGCAGGAGTAAACATAGGTTGAGGCGTCGTGAGAGGCAGCGGGGTCTGCGTGGGTTCGGGAGTTGGTGACGCCGCAGGACTGGGCGTTGGTGACACCATAGCGTTCACTATTTGCGGTGCAGATGCCGCCAGTGGAGTGGACGTGGCAACCGCTAGGCGCTCATCACAGGCTATCGCAAAGCCCGTAAGAATTACGACTAGGACGACAGATACGTTAATTGCCATTTTTTCCTCTCAGGACAACTGTTCGTACCGAAAGCAATCCACAACGTGGTCGTTTACCATGCCCGTGGCCTGCATGTAAGCGTAAATTATCGTTGGGCCGACGAACTTGAAACCTCGCTTCTTCATGTCTTTGCTCATGGCCTCTGACTCCGGGCTTATAGCAGGAATGTCAGACATCGTTTTCCGGGCATTTTGCTTTGGATTACCTCCCACTAACGACCAGTGATAAGCATCGAAGCTTCCGAACTCTTTTTGAACGTCGAGAACGGCTTTAGCATTTTGAATCGCGGAGTTGACTTTGAGTTTGTTGCGCACGATTCCCTCGTCTGACAGAAGCCTTGCAACGTCCTGGTCGCCATAAGCGGCCACCTTCTCGATGTCGAAGCCATCAAACGCTTTGCGGTAGTTCTGCCTCTTTCTGAGGATTGTCTGCCAGCTGAGGCCCGCCTGCGCGCCTTCGAGGATAAGAAACTCGAACAATTTCTGGTCGTCGTGAAGAGGCACGCCCCACTCATTATCATGGTATTCAGTCATGAGAGCGTCGGAGCCGGGCCAATCACATCGCTTCGTCATACCGTCCTTCTTTGCCGTAGCTGATCCAATAAATTCTTCGCACACCGTGACAATCCGCAATCACACAAGCGATTATAGGCGCGCAGGAATCCAAGGTCAACGAAATCGCAGCCGCCGACATCGTGAAGTGAACGTTCAGAACGAAGCTGAATGCGAGTGAGTTTACGATTTACCGGAACTTGTACCAGCTTCAATGGGCAATTTACACCGGGTATAAACAGGGGAGCGAGGCCGATAAGCCTTTTGACAATGGAGTTGCGTGCATCAGGCCTTGTGAGGTCTTCGGCGCGGCCTCGCCCTACTTTGAGCACTCTACAACTGCTATAATGAAGGTCGGGCCTATGGAAGAGGCCTGACATCTGGTTACCAGGACCATTTTTGCAGATTTCCAAACATAATAAAGAGCTGAGAATTCGACTTGGCTCAATAGGGTCAAGGAGTTTTCTTTTTTGAATTTCGAACAGTTTAATCTCGATCAACGCGTGCTAGACGGCGTCAATACAGCAGGCTACACCACGCCGACGCCAATTCAGGAACAGGCTATCCCCGTAGTGCTTGAAAGCCGCGATGTTTTGGGCCTCGCACAGACCGGCACTGGCAAGACGGCAGCCTTCATGCTCCCAATTTTGCATCACCTCAGCCAACAAAGGGCAAGACGTGGAGTGCGCACCCTTGTCATCGCACCAACCCGCGAGCTTGCCGAACAAATTCGCGAGACCTGCAACGATCTCGGAAAATACACTGGAATACGCAGCACGTCTATTTACGGTGGCGTGAGCAAAGTTCCGCAGGTAACGACGCTGAGGCGCGGTGTGGATATTATAGTTGCCTGTCCCGGCCGCCTGCTAGACCACCTTAACGACCGCAGCATCGATCTATCCAACATCGACGTTTTAGTCATTGATGAAGCCGATACCATGTTCGACATGGGTTTTCTGCCCGACATTCGTCGCATTTTGGGACACCTTCCAAAACAACGCCAGACGCTTTTCTTTGCCGCCACCATGCCAAACGAAATCCGAACATTGGCTAACGACATTCTCAGCGACCCGGTCACGATACAGATCGGAATAATTGCACCCGCGAAGACGGTTTCGCACGCGCTCTATCCGGTATCCGAGCCACTCAAGAAAAACCTGCTGATGTCGATGCTGAAACAGACACCTACCGGTCGAGTGCTTATCTTCACGCGCACCAAACATCGCGCACGCAGACTGGCCCTAGACCTTGAACAGCGGAATTATCGCGTGACGGCCCTTCAAGGCAACATGCCTCAGAACAAGAGGCTGAAGTCGATCAACGGTTTCCGCGACGGTCAATTCGACTTTCTCGTTGCCACCGATATTGCCTCACGGGGTATCGACGTGACCGAGATTTCTCACGTGATCAACTTCGACATGCCGAACACTGTCGACGCCTACATACACCGAATAGGCCGCACGGGTCGCGCCCAGAACACGGGTGAGGCGATCACGTTCTTCTTGCCGGAAGACGAAGCCCTGGTGCGTAGGATCGAAGAATTGCTGGGAGCCAGAATCGAAAGGCGTCGCTTGCCTGGTTTCGACTACGGCAGATTCGGCACCGAAACACAGACAGAGCGAGCTCACCAGCCTCAGGCTCAACAACAGTCGCGGCGCGGCGGCAATCCTAACAGGACGACAACGGCTAGCCGGTCTCCGAGCAATGCCACCAACTCAGGCGAAAGTCGCAAGCCTCCGTCTGCCAAACCGTCGGGCCGTAGAAGATTTCGCGGCAATCGCTGATGCTGCCCTAAATCGAGGGCGCTGATGGTAGTTGACAACATTAGCAGGTAGCCGTATAGTCTGTTGCATCTCAGATTGAAGGGTCGCTAATTGAGCATAACTTTATCTGGGAAATATCGTATCAGGCAGATATTTCATGCGGCGTTCTTCTATCGCACTTGTATTGTTTTCTCCATTCTTGATGTTCATCCTCACGGCGCCCGGCGGTCCACGCATGAAGTTAACTTCACGCACGGCGTAGCCTCGGGGGATGTCAGACAGTTCAGCGCCGTCCTCTGGACTCGCGTCGACCAGCAAGCTTTGCTCAAGGTCGAGGTTTCCACTACATTCGATTTCATCAGCCTCGTCTTTGAGAAGTTTGTTTTCGCCATTGAAGAAAACGACTTCACCGCCAGAATCGTTGCGAGGCCGTTGAGCGCCAACCAGACTTACTTCTACCGCTGGCGTCACCACGATGTGGCGAGCGACGTGGGAACATTCAAGACCGCTCCACTGCCGTCAACATCGGCAAGCGTTCGCTTTGCATTCACTGGCGATTCTGATGGCACGCAGGTGGAAGGAGTCCGACCCTTCGGCGACTTTCTTACATTCGACCGCGCCCGTGAGGAAGACCTCGACTTTTTCATATATCTGGGCGACACGATATACTCGGACTCCGCTTACATGGATGAGCCTGCAACGACCCTTGACGAGTATCGTTCAAAATACAAAGAGAACCGCGATGTAAAATCTTTGCCCGATCTCTTGAAATCAACATCCACCTACGCCATTTGGGATGACCACGAGGTACAAAACGACTACGCGGGCCAGACTGTTGACCCGGAGCGATACGCCACTGGACACGAGGCCTTCCTGGAATACATGCCCATTCGTCAGACGCTATTACGCGACGCGGAGTGTGCAGGCGACCCCCTGTTCCGAGTGTTTTCATGGGGTAAGGATGTGGACATGATCATCCTGGACGAACGTTCATGCCGCAGTGAGAATGTGGAAAACCTCTGTCTGAACGAAATCGTGCCGGACGTATTTTTCCCAGACCTATTCCCAACAATGCCCACAGGCCTACGTAAGCTCCTCAGACTTTTCCTTCCGAACGATCTTAAGTCTTTCCTGCCAGCAACTCCTCCTCCGGGCTGCCGAGAAGCCATAAATGACCCATCCCGCACGATGCTTGGAGCGACCCAGAAAGCCGCTCTGAAGGCGGTCCTTCGGAATTCCGACGCCAGGTTTAAGTTCATCGTAAACGAGGTAACCATCCAGCAGTTGTATACCCTCCTCCCCTACGACAGCTGGGTAGGCTACGGAGCCGAGCGAGCGGAGATACTCAGGTTCATTCGCAACAATAGCATCGATAACGTCATATTTCTCACCTCAGACATCCATGCCAACTTTATTAATGAGGTGTTCATCGACAGGTTCACGGACCCCAGGCCAATTGCTCACGAAATCGTGACAGGGCCTGTTGCCACTTTTACCTTGGAAGGCCAGATTAGAAACATTGTCGGCAACGAGCTAGGAGACATCTTCGTCGTGGCTTTCAACCTGCTTCTCGACTTGCTTGGCGTGGACTGCCGCAATCTGGACGTGTTTTCATATGCTCTCGTCGAGGTCGATGCAAACGACGGCACTGCCACTTTCACGCTAAAAGGCGAAGACGGCCAGGTTGTACTCAACGAAGGTTCGTTGTTGAATCCCGACCCTACACCTTGCATTAAGACGATTGGCCCTGATAATGGCGATTAGATATAATGTTCTGGTTCAATAATTATTGGGAGAATCCAGTATGTCAGTCCAGAAAGAGATCGTCCTGAGAGATATTGAGACGACATGGCAGGAGTTACAGGATGTGTTCACCCGCGTGCCATCGGAGCGTATGGAGGTTAGCGGAGTCGTAGAGTCCTGGTCGGTGAAAGACCTCATCGGCCATATCACAACCTGGGAAAACGAGGCAATGGAAAGCCTGCAAAGCTACTTTCAACACGACGACATCAAGACGCTCGCCTGGCCGACGGACCTGGACGCCTTCAATGCCCGCACCTCAGAAGAGAAGCGAGCCAGGTCACTCGCCGACCTGCTCGACGATATGAGAACAACGCACAAGGAGACGGTGCGATTCATTCAGGCCGTGAAAGAGGACGCTTTCGAAGTGCCCGAAGTCAAGGCGCGCATTCGCATCGACGCATCTGCACACTACGTTGACCACACCGATGACATTCAGAAGTGGCTTGAAGGCACCCTATCAAGCTGACAGGCCATATCTATAATGGGCTAAATTTGTGGTGCCCAGGAAGGACTCGAACCCCCACTCCATTGCTTCCTTTTCCTACCGCTTATACTCGGCAAGTCCAATCTCTACGCTGCGTTTCTTTTTCTCTTCTGTCTGGATAGGGCGCTATGTACTAACCAGGCATTATGAGTCTTGTCATCAGGCAATCCCCAGAGGGCGACTGCTTGAATGGTTTGAGGCGTCAGCGCTTCATCCTCGTCGCCAAAGCCCCACTTAGCTCTAAGTCTGCGACTTTTCAAGAGTTTGTCCCGAAGGTATTCACTCTCAGCGTCGTTTAAGTGTCCGGCCCATCCAGGTTCTGGCATGTGCTTGGTATAGTAGTCGTATAATTCTGGGTCTCGTCGTCTGTTCCATCTCGGCCAATCCAATTTTTTCATCAAATTCTCTGTTAACATATTGCAAGTCCTCAATATCGGCATAGTGTCATCCGATCCTTGTCTAGAACTATTGTACTGAATTAGATGCATGTTCTCAACAAGCAAGAAAGAGGTGTTAGTCAACGATGTGCCATCATGATGCGGGATGAGGCTGCGACTAAGAGCGTCTAACAAAACCATTATTGGAACAGAAAGCGAGAGCAGATGATGGCACAACCTATGGCCAAGAAAGCCTCATGTATGTCTGCCCTGCGCTCATATCGAACCCGTAAGCGTCGGAACTGATGAAGCCAACTCAGGCTTCTCTCAACCACCCATCTATGCACACCCAACCCGCTGCCATGCGGCTCACCTCGCTTGGCCAGCAGCGGCCAGATATGTCGCTTCTTCAACTCCTTGCGAACAGGCTCAGAGTCATACCCTCTGTCTCCCTGCGCCTGAAGAGGACGCTTGCGAGGCCTGCCTCGCTTGCCCTTGACAGCAGGTATGGCATCCACCAACTCAAGGGCTTGGGTGACATCGTGAGCGTTCGCGCCAGTCAACCTGACCGCCAGTGGAATGCCCTGGGCATCGGTTATGATATGATGCTTGCTACCCGCCTTCGCCCTGTCCGTGGGGTTGGGGCCTGTTTTCTGCCCCCAAAAACTGCTCGCACTGAAGCACTGTCCAGCACTGCGCGAGTCCAGTCTATGCGCTCAGCTGCTTGCAGGCGCTCAAGGCATACCAAGTGGATGCGCTCCCAGACTCCCGACTGGTGCCAATCTCTGAGGCGCCTCCAGCAGGTCATCCCACTGCCACAGTCCATCTCCTTGGGTAGGTCTTCCCAGCCAATGCCTGTCTTTAGCACGAACAGTATCCCACTTAGGACCTGTCTGTCAGGTATCCTGGGCCTTCCTCCTTTCGGCTTCGGTGGTTGTGGCGGCAGTAAAGGTTGCACCAGTTCCCAGAATTCATCGCTTACAAGGGGCTTAGACATTAGGTCATCCTCCTCCAGAGAATGTCCAGATTCTAACCCCTTTTATTAGGTTTTGTTAGACGCTCTTAGTAGATTGTGCCTCGGTTGGCGGATTACGCTGATTGGTGGTATGCTCGTGGCCCATGGAAGGTAAACGTTCAGTCCTCCCTTTTAGGCAGCTTGTCAGGGAGTGCTGTCAGATAATTCTCCTCCATCATTGGTTCAATCATAATTACAGGACTGAGAGAATTCATGAACGCCTGCGTCACGTTTACAAGAATTTGAAATACAGGGCTGGTAATTTCTAATTTCGATTCAATTGAAACTGACCAATAAGTTACAAAGCGCGGCCTCTTCCTTCAGCATCTTACGTCAACGCAATTTCGGCTTGGTCTGGTTGTCCGTTATGCTGGGTGGAATGGGCGCTCAAATGGAAACGATGGTGGTGGCATGGTTTGTGCTAGGTTGTGTTGACATTTGGTGCATAATGGATACATGTCAACGACTGAATTACGCAATGAACAATGGTCGAAAATCCTTGAATTTCTGCGCTCATGCCCAGACCTCTACGTTGGAGAGGAGGACGATTGCAGGCGCTACGTCGAGGCCATCCTGTGGATGGCACGAAGTGGTGCTCCTTGGAGACTGCTGCCTGAGCACTACGGTCACTGGAACAGCGTATATAAGCGCTTCGCACGCTGGTGTGAAAAGGGTGTATGGGAACGAATGCATCAGCATTTTGTGCAAGACCCCGATATGGAGCATGTCATCATTGATAGCACTGTGATAGCACTGTGATAGCACTGTGATAGCACTGTGGTTCGCGCTCATCCCTGTGCTGCTGGAGCCTCCAAAAAAACGGTGGCCAATCGGCCCAAGCTCTTGGCCGGAGCCGAGGCGGGTTCAGTACCAAGATCCACGTGAGCGTGGATGGATTGGGCAACCCGTTGCGCTTTGAGCTCACAGCAGGTCAACGTCACGACATCACCCAGGCACAGGCATTGATAGCTGATTTCGAAACCGAGCATGTGATTGCTGATAAGGGATACGATTCGATGGATTTTCTCCAATGCATCCTGGGCAGGGGCGCGTTACCTGTGATTCCACCTCGGTCAAATCGAAAGACGCCACGAGAGTATGATGAGTACCTTTACCGAGAGCGCCACCTTGTGGAGTGTTTCATCAACAAGATCAAGCACTACCGGCATATCTTCTCTCGCTTTGACAAGCTGTCATCGCGTTTCCTGGGATTCTTGAACTTCGTCGGTGCTCTCATATGGCTCAGATGAAATGTCAACACAACCTAATCTTGACCGAATCCCCTTTTCTCGTCGGATTAGCAGGTTCGGCGCGTATGGCCGCCAATATACTGGCCTTATTCGCCGGGGCAGTCGCCGATCGTTTACCGCGTCATCTACTCCTGGCAGCCTCTGGATTTGTTACTTCTTTACTGGCCTTGATTATTCTCATACTGTTACTGAGCGACCTCCTGGAGGTGTGGCACCTTTTCGCTTTGACCTTTGCCAGCGGTCTAGCTCGAATATTTCAATTGCCCGCCGGTCAGTCGTTGGCAGCAGACAGCGTCACACAAGATCGTGTTTCCAATAGCGTGGCCCTTGTCAACACTGGAATGAATCTCAACTTTATCATCGCACCGCTCATTGGAGGGATACTGTTTGAAGAATTTGGTCCTGAAGGTGCTTATGCCTTAATGGCCGTATTATACTTTTTGGGAGGAGTCACTTCGCTGTTCATCCGGGTTAGCAGGACTAGCAACTCTCAGGTTCGGGAGTCGGTGTGGAGGCTAATTACTGGAGGCCTAAAGTACGTCAAGGTACAACAAGTGCTGTGGGTCGGTCTATTGGTTGGAGTCATAATCAATTTTACCGGATTTCCCTTTCACACTACCCTCATTCCAATATTCGCTCAAGATGAACTCGGCACTGACGCAAGAGGGTTAGGGATTCTGATGTCTGCATTTGGGATCGGTTCCCTCATCGGTTCCCTTGGCGTAGCATCGGTGCAGAACCTGAAACACATTGGAAAATTGCTGATAGTCGGAGTAATGACCTGGCATGTCTCCATGATAGTGTTTTCAATCTTTTCTGCCTCCTTCGCTGTTTCCATGGCTATCCTGGTATTAATTGGAATGGTTTTCTCATCGAGCCTGGTGCTAAGTCTTACTATTTTACTACGTACTTCGCTGCCTGAATACCGGGGCCGCATCATGGGGCTGCGGGCGATGGCAATCTACCCTCAGGCTTTCGGGAGTTTGATTTCAGGAGGCATGGCCGGAGCTTGGGGGACACCTGTAGCCGCCAATGTTAACGCCATTATTGGTATAGTATCGATTAGCGTACTTGCCTTTTTGACACCCAAGTTTCGTCGGTCATAGGGGAAGTGACATTGGCCGATAACTCCCAGAAGGACTGGGCATGGGCTGGCCGAAGCAACTACATGACCGATGGTCCTCCGTGAAGATTCGTATAGACAAGGTTCTGGCGAACCTCAGCGTCGTCGATTCAGCCATGCCACTAACACTCCTGCCAGCAGCCCAAATAGATGTCCCTCCCATGAGACAAATGACAGTGTCGGCAACACTCCAACCAGCAGCCCTCCATAAACCAAAAGGACAGCCACAGCTATTAGGATTGAGACTGCGCTCCGATCATACCACCCTCTAGCCAGCAGATATCCGAAATACCCGAACACAAGCCCACTAGCTCCGATGTGGAATGAAGAACGTCCCACCAACCAAACTCCAAGCCCACCAAACGTGATGACTATTGCGGTGACCTCCAAGAACTTCTGTTTACCCTGAATCAGCACAAGCCCTCCCAGAACAAGGAACGGGATAGTGTTTGACACAAGGTGTCCGATGCTGCCGTGAAGGAAGGGAGCCAGAGGAATTCCAATCAACCCAGAAGTCGTGCGCGGTAATATACCCAAGCTGTTTAGGTCGTGACTAACGGCCCAATTGACCAGCTCGACTATCCACATGACGGCGGCGAAGGAAAGAAGCCAGAGTATGGTAGACATCATGAATAGAGATTATAGCAGTTTAGACCTGGCACCAAAACAATGAACTCGTAAGCACAGGGCGGGAAGTGCGAAATGAAATGTCAGCCTATTGTCAGGTTCCAGTGTGCCTCTGGTCAGGCGCTTCTATCCTCTGGGAGATACCATTGGTTCATCACACAAATGGAGGACCGCAATGAAGAACCTGAAGAAACTCGCAGTAGCGCCAGCAATAGCACTAATCCTCGGAACAGCGGCCGCCACAGGCGTTATGAACCCAGGAACTGCTAGCGCAGACGTTTTCGACGTGACCATAGCAAACGTGACGACTAGGGCATTCTCAGTCGTTGACTCACCAGTCGATGAATCCGACTACCGTATGGGTAAAACAAGTAGTCGTTCGATGGGTGACAGTTTCGACTCTTTCGAGAGTTTTAGAACGCTGGCTCCTTAGCACGACTGAAAACGGCCAACTGCTCATCACATATATGGAGGCCAACAATGCTTCGCAAGGTTATAGTCATATTTGTCTCACTGGTGATACTTGTGCTCGCTACCCTCACGACCGCTTATGCAGACGGCCCACGCCTATCATCGGAGCAAGGAAGCGGAGTGTGTCAGGCAGACTTTTTAGACGACTCGATTCTTGGCCTGGCGCAGAAGTACCTCGATGAGGACGTTTCACAAGAGCCTGCACGGCTACGGGCGGGGGAAGAAGGATACAGATGCGGACTCGACTTTTGATAGGCGGGAGATAGCGGCACCGCATCATTTGCGCCACACTCAAAATTGCCCGCAACCCGTTATATGATCGGTACGACCTTTCACCAACGCTTGATTATCTGATGGCAAGCTCGCCTAGTGCGCTATGACGCTCGACGCTGATATCTTAAGGTAATAACGCGCGCAGGGTAGAGCAAGCGACGCTTCAGGAGCTAGCCCGTATAACCAATACTCTCCTCTTCAGGCTAGGGACGCATAATAGCGCGCACACGGTCCTCTATGGGTGCTAACTATAAAGCATTTGTAGGCGCAGGCTACAGCTGAATTCTCCCAGGGTCGTACATGGCCCACTGTAGTAATCACTCACTCGTTGACCACTCCACCAGGGAATTACCGCCTACATAGTTTGGTAGCTTGCTACCCTGACGTTGCCCTCACAATCGTCCACAATAGAGTCCACACCATTCACAAACAATTCACTCTATTAACACACAAAACCAATATCAATTTGAATGAAACGAGCTAAGTGCTCGAGGTCAAGGTGCTGGAGACATGAGAACGTTTAGATACATGATTATGGCAGTCCTGGCCATAGGTGTTCTTTCCACAGGAGGACATCTCATGACAGGAAGCACCTTCACCGACACCCAGTCGGTGGCAAGCAATACTTTCGTCACAGGCACTCTGGATATCTCGGGCAGCGCTACCTCGACACTTATCACTTTCAATAACATGTCGCCTGGCGACAAGGTTACAAACCCCAGTACAGTGAACAACAATGGGAGTCTTGAGTTGCGCTATGCTGTGAAAAGCACTACCACAGAGAATACCCTGGCAGCGCAGCTAGACATGATTATCAAGACCGGTGTCACCGCGTGTACGAACGCCGGATTCTATACTGACGGCACGGTATTATACGGCGTTGGCGATCTGGGCAGTTCCACGGGGATTAATCTCATTGGAAACCCAGCGCAGGGCGCACACTCAGGGGACAGGATTCTGGCCGCCTCTAGCAGCGAGGTCTTGTGCTTTCAGGTGTCTCTTCCGTCTTCTACCTCTGATGCCTTCCAAGGGTTGACTACCACGGCAACCCTTGACTTAATAGCCGAGCAGACAACGAATAACTAGAAATGCATAGCACAGAAACAGACGAACCTTTCAAGTGGAAATGGGGAGGATTTGTAGCTGGATTGCTTCTTTTGTTGATAGTCATTCTATATGCGAGAGACTTTCGAATCAAGCACAACGTTGCGACAGTGTCGGCCAATAACCAGCAGCCATCCGTAATCATATCCGGGGGAGGCCCTGACTGGGTAGCCTGGACTACTGTATCGACAGCAAAAGAGACAGAGGAAATTATGGTTCACCCTATGGCGGCCTTTGGAGTCGTCGAGGCTCTACAAGTCGCTCCATTAGCGGTACAAGCGACACAAATGCCGTTCATCACTCCTGAGCCTCTGGCTCCAGGAACTCCGACTATGAATCTGTTTCAAATGATGAATCCGACCGACGACCCCGTGGAGGCTTCGATTCGGCCTCAGCATGAGAAAGACGCCAGGCTATGTAGTGCCTTGCGTATGGCAACTGTATCTATGGCGGAGCAGTCACAGTTAGTCATTGGTGGCAGCTTCTTGGAGGTAGCGGAAAGTGTTGGCCCACATCTGCTGCTACAACCTAACGAGCTTTACAATCTCGCCCTGTTCGTGTCCGTTCCTATGAATCTTTCCAACGAGTATCAGGGGAAGAGCTGTCAAGTCGACTTCATACTGGAACACACAGGAATATACCAATGACGATTGCTATTTCGCCTAGAGATGTATTCGGGCTAGTGCAGGGGTTTGTGCTAGCGGCAATGCTGGGCGCGACTCTAATGGTAGCGGCCGCGGTTTTGCCAGGACTCGTTGGTTTGGTGTCTCTGGTGGTCATATCTGGGAGTATGCAACCGAGCCTCCACGTGGGGGACATGGTCGTGACCAAGCAAGTAGAGCCGGAGAGCTTGCGCATCGGCGACGTTATAACATACCGTTCAGTTAAAGACCTCACCACTCATCGAATTGTGGGGATAGACTCAAGTTCCGAAGGCATTGTGTTTCGGACGAAGGGAGACGCTAACACCACTCCAGATATGGAGCCAGTTCCATCAGAGCGCGTATTGGCCAAGGTGGTTTATCGCATCCCATTCGTGGGCTATCTAGTGAATTTTGTCGATTCTAGGCTTGGAAGGATGCTATTCATTATCGTCCCCATAGTCGTCCTGAGCACTCTGTCGATGAAGCGGCCAAGAGTTCGTGCGCTGCGCCTTCCTGACTTCCTCATAAGGATGAAGAGTGTGACTAACACACACAATTACTCCAACCAATCGTCGAATAAATCGTGCGCTTCACGTGGTCCGATAACTTTTCGGGAACCATGGCTGAATAATACAGGGAAACAAGGCCGTTCAAGTCAACGCCACAGCTTAGGCAGCCCGATAAAGTGGCGGGACTCTTAGGCAGAGGAGTGTCGTAGACCTTGGTACTCCGTGTTGTGATAATGCTCGCGATGGCGATGGCCGGAATCATAGGTATAGAAGGCACCCTCGCCAAATTTACTGACACCCACTCGATGGGTGGCAACATCTTTGCCACCAGCTCGGACTTCCCTCCTGCTGCAGCGACGGGCCTGGTAGCAACTGATGGAGTAGGACAAGTAGATTTGGACTGGAGTGATAACATCGAGTCGGACCTGGCGGGCTACAACGTTTATCGCAGCTCTATCCCAGGCGGTCCATACACCATAATCGGCGGCTCCCTATCGATCCCAAGTAGCTACATCGACAGCAGTGTAAGTTCGGGAACCAGCCACTACTATGTAGTTGCCGCTGTGGACAACGGCGCTAATGAAAGTGGTTACTCCAACGAGGACAGCGCCACTCCCACGAATTAACCGCTTGTGAACCGTACTACGAGAACGGTATTGAATAGTGATCGAATGGCAAAGTAGGCTGCATAGGTATGGACATGTTAGCGCACCAATATTAAGTCCCTTTAGAGATGGCATATTTTGGGAATTTCTGGCTTTGACGTAATCTACTGCCCTTTTGGTGCAGTCGCACTCAGTCTTTGACCTCCTACGATATGCTTCTTTAATACACATGGGTGTGTACTGGAGGTCTGTTCAGTTTGACCTTTCCGCAAATTGTCAATGGTAACCAGTTGAGGGTATCATGCTTTCGAGTGGTTCCGCTGCCCAGTGCTGATCAAAATCATCATCTTATTATTGAACTCAAACGGCCAACATTTCTGTTTACTTATAAGCCCGATCACTAGACCATTCCGGTCCGCTGGCAACTCGATTATTAAGACGTGCCGCCTACATAGTCACTATGGTGGGGCAAGTCGTTCCTATTAATGATACGGGTTAAGGGAAAGCAGCTTTCAGCCCTTCAGCAAGCACTCAGACACCTATTAAACCGACTAAACCGACTAATCCGACTGGCTGAATCGTTGTTTTCAGCCAGTCGGTGTGTTACTAGATCGCGTCCACGATCGCATTCAATGTGGCGCTGGGGCGCATGGCTTTGGTGGTCAGCTCAACATTGGGATGGTAATAGCCACCGATATCCATTGGCTGTCCTTGTGCTTCGTTAAGCTCCTGAACGATCCTGTCTTCATTGGCGGTCAACTGCTTGGCTACCTCGGTAAAGCGAGCTTGTAGTTCTGGATCTTGGGTCTGTTTCGCCAGCGCTTCCGCCCAGTACAGAGCAAGGTAGAAATGACTGCCTCGGGTGTCCAGTTCGTTCACCCGACGCGATGGCGCCCGACGGTTTTCCAAATGCTGCCCAATCGCTTGGTCTAGGGTATCTGCCAAGAGCTTCGCCTTGTCGTTCTCTCGCACCTCGCCGAAATGCTCGAAGGAAGCGACGAGAGCACAGAATTCACCTAGAGAATCCCACCGCAAATGGCCCTCCTCGAGGAACTGTTGTACATGTCTGGGGGCCGACCCACCAGCGCCTGTCTCAAATAGCCCACCACCGTCAAGCAAGGGGACGATAGAAAGCATCTTGGCGCTGGTGCCCAATTCCAGGATGGGGAAGAGATCAGTCAAATAATCACGCAGCACATTACCAGTCACGGAAATCGTGTCCTGGCTAGCTCGGCTGCGCTCCATCGTGAACTGCATCGCGTCGATAGGAGACATGGTGCGAATGTCCAACCCGACCGTGTCGTGCATGGGCAGATATTGGTCCACTTTCTTAATCAGCTCAGCGTCGTGAGCCCGGTTCGGATCCAGCCAAATGATAGACGGCGAGCCGGTGGCTCTAGCCCGATTGACCCCAAGCTTGACCCAGTCCTTAACCGGCGCGTCTTTGGTCTGGCACATCCGAAAGATATCGCCTTCCTCAACGCTCTGTTCCATCAGAGTTGTTCCCGATGCATCCACGACCCGAATCGCCCCGTTACCGGGAGCTTTAAAGGTCTTGTCGTGAGACCCATACTCTTCTGCCTGTTGGGCCATCAGCCCCACATTGGAGACACTGCCGATGGTAGACGGATCAAACGCCCCATGCTTCTGGCAATCTTCGATAATCGCCTGATATAGAGTCGAATAAGAGCGATCAGGGATCATCGCGATTGTGTCGTGCAACTCGTTGTCGGGACCCCACGTGCGGCCGCCATCGCGGACAATCACGGGCATGGTGGCATCAATAATCACATCGCTCGGCACATGCAGATTGGTGATACCCCGGCTGGAATTCACCATAGCCAGCTCTGGGCGGGCGCTATAAACCGCCTGGATATCTGCCTCGATTTCCCCTCGTTTGGCCTCAGGCAGAGATTGAATTTTGGTGTAGAGTTCAGCCACTCCGTTGTCAGGGTTCACCCCGACCTCACCCAGCACAGCTTCGTGTTTGGTCAACACTTCCTGGTAGTAAACCGAAACACAATGGCCGAAAATCATCGGATCGGACACGCGCATCATGGTCGACTTCAGATGCAAAGAAAGCAACACACCATCAGCTTTAGCATTTTCCATTTCGTCAGCGTAAAACTGGCGCAGCGCCTTCACATTCATCACGGCACAATCTATGATTTCATTAGCTAGCAAGGGGATATCGGCTTTGAGTACGGTCACACTACCATCGCTAGCCACAAACTCGATCGCAGCCGATCCCGCTGCCGCGACTGTCACAGCCTGTTCACTACCGTAAAAATCGCCACTGGTCATGTGGCCAACGCGGGTTTTGGACACTTCCGGCCAGTCCTGCATCATCCGATGGGGATTACGTTTGCCGTACTCTTTGACCGAGGGGGCAGACCGACGATCTGAGTTCCCTTCCCGCAGAACCGGGTTGACCGCACTACCCAAAACCCTTGAAAAGCGCTGATGAAGTTCGCGTTCTTTGTCAGTTGTAGGCTCATCGGGGTAGTCGGGAATATCATATCCCTTGTCTTGCAATTCCTTGATCGCGCCTCTCAACTGGGGAATAGAGGCACTGATATTGGGCAGCTTGACAATATTCGCTGCCGGGTCCAAGCACAGTTCACCAGCCATGGTCAGATAATCGGGGACTTTTTGCTCATCTGTCAGATTGTCTGGGAAATTGGCGATAATGCGGCCTGTCAACGATATATCCCAGATCTCCAGTTCAATACCGGATCCCTTGGTAAAGGCCTGGAGAATCGGCAGCAACGAGTACGTGGCCAGGGCTGGAGCCTCATCAATTTTGGTATAGATAATATGGGACGCTTCTGGCATATGCTTCTCCTTAAATAAATAAACAAGATTCACGGGCTGTTATGAGTTGCCAAGAGTTGTTTAACTATAGTCCCGGTCATATGGATTAATACCGATTATAAGCTAGTGGTTCAACGTTTTTGTATTGATGGGTAGAGTGACTTTAGCTTGATGCGCGCATCCTCGGTAGTGAAGCGCCAATCCACTCGTATCACATCCCGGTTGCGTTGATTCTGCCAAGCATTGACCTCGCCGCGCAGGATGTCTTGATTGGCAATCCGTCGGTCCAGGCACTGTCGAGCCAGCACACCGATCTCTATCTCCGCCATATTCAACCAACTCCCGTGTTTGGGAGTGTAGTGTATCTCCAGTCGCTCAGCTATACGCCTCGCCTCAGCAGGCTCGAATGCCTCGTATAGCGAGGACAGCTTGTGAGTGTTGAGATTGTCCATTACCAGCACGATCCGGTCTCTGTCAGGGTAGTCCTCGTCGACCAGTTTCTTTATCACATGCGCCCAGTCCACCTTCGTGCGACGCTCTCTGACCTCGACTCGGCGCCATCCGTCCAACGGTGCAAACAGCATGAACAGGCTGCTCACTCCATTGCGCTCGTATTCGTAGTCGTATGCCGCCGATAAGCCGGGCGCTGCGGGACGCGGCACTCGCGTCTCCTTGACTTGCTGTTTGCTCGTCTCATCCATGCACACCAGAACCTCATTCCCATCGTACGGCCGTTGGTAGACCTCCAGTACGTCTTCCATCACGTCTTCCATCGCGCACACAAACTCCGCGCTCTGACCGGGCGGGATGCACCAACTCTGCTTCAGCCACGGCTTCAGTTCGTTTTTTTTTAAGCGCCTGGCGAACCGTCTCGGTGCTAATGGTCCCGACTATCTCACACTCGACCAACTGGTCAGCCAACAGCTTCAGGGTCCAACTGGCACGCCCCTCCGGCGGTTCCCCGCAGGCCATCGCTATCAACCGTGCTTCACCTTCGCCGTCCAGTCTCTTTTGACGCCGACGCAGTTGCTTTTTGCGATTCAGCGCAGACTCGACCCCCTCCTCCACACAGCGCTTGCGTATTCGCTCGACCGTTGACTGTCCCACACCGAGCGCGCTGGTGATGTCCGCGTCCTTCATTCCCCCGTCCGAGCGTGACTCATCGCTCATCAGCAGAATGCGCGCATGGGTCTGTTTGTACGCCGCAGCCCGACCGCGTGAGACCAAGGCGTTGAGTTCCTGTTGTTCGTCGGTAGTCAGTCTGATACGGTACTTCTTGGTAGACATCATGGTTCCTCCTCGGTTCAACGTTACGATTGAACCCCCAAGAGGAACAATGACTATCATGGTATTCATTTCAATGATGTTGGACCACTAGCTGAATTGATATTGCCTAGTCCTGCTTCTAAGCCTGACGGTGAACTCTTACTATTGCTTGAACTTCACACTAGCGAATTGGAAGAAATTGTGTGAACCAGTTTGAAACGGCCTGCCCGTACTCAACGCCATCTCACAGGCCTTTTGGTACGATGGAAAACGGCCATGCCATAAACCTGTACTAATCTCAGGTCTTCCCATTTTACCACCTTACCGATTTCCGTGACTGTCAAGTGAGGTCTAGGATTGCTGGCGTTCCCGTGAAGTGATGCGCCCTCGGCCCGAGATCAATGCGCTCCTCTTGAGCCTCATCGGGGTACTATGTTGCTATGAGGGGTGGGCAGCAGTGACCACGTGTTGGCATGGATGGGTCTGCAGACTGGGGAGTTCATCCAGGTATAGGAAGCGGCTGACTTTCCTCCACATAAACTAACGCGGGGTGATTGGAGTTCTTGTGTTTGCTACGAACATTTTGGCTACAATATAGTTATGATGGGCGCCTAGGCAATAAATACACCCAAATATTGGTATCTTAATCGATGAGGTACGGACCGTGACAGTATCAAGTAGGATGATCGTTCCTATTCTCGCTGGGAATGATGAAGAGTTGCTGATCGCGACGCTTTCACCAGGTGTCCATCTCATCACTCTCACAGCCACCGACAGCGATGACAATCAGGCCGTTGATAGTATCACGATCGTAATTCCTTTCTCATGCACGCTTGACTTGACGCTCGGCTTTGCGGACGGCACGCTCACTATAGACTTCGAGCTAGGTACAGAAGAGCCCGCGCTTTGGGGCACTTGGATATTCATCCCTGACGCAGGTATTTTCCCATTATGGTTAGTGCCATTACCAGCTATTGACCCTCCATTACCTATCCCAATATCTGCACCAGGATTCCCTTCCATAGGAATAGTGGGCTTTTTCACTGCACTGATTACATCTGAGGGGATAATCTGCTCTGACTGGGAGACCGTCGATACCGGCGCTCCGTCGTCTGCCGTGCCAACTATTTCGGACTTGCGGAAACTGTTGCCAACACCCAGCAGAATGCAATGGAGTGATCATTAACTGATCGCATCTTGCAGGTTATTGCTCAATAGATGTTAAGCGGCCAGGATTTTGCAGTGGTGGTGTCCCAGGAAATAGATAACGCAACCCGTTGACCTGTGCTGCGATGGACCGCCAGAGGTCTGACTGTGATTCGCCCACCGCCATAAGTTCAAGGTATCACTGACTGTTCGATTCCACGTGGGTGCCAGTAAGAACGGACGATTAGCGCAGTCAAGGCGTGTCGCAAAGTGGAATCGCATTTGCGTCCGATGCCGCAAGAAGTTAACAATGGCATCTACCCTAAGGTCCGACAAACCTCTTTACTACCGTGAGAAAGTGGCCTTGAATATTCTCTAGATACCAGCGTTCAAAGCTTCCCTTCCCTACTCGGCCTTTAGTGGACTCCCGGAGTCGAGGATGAAGCCCTCATAGTCGTTGTCCGCGACCTCATTGCATTTTTTGCGGTAGGTTCCGACGCCACCAGCGTAAGGCATGAACACACGGGGCTTCCCAGGGATATTCGCCCCAAGGTACCACGAGTTTGCCAGCATGAACATCGTCGTCTCGGCGACCTCGTTCACATGGGACACCCATGCGGTCTCCGCATCGAGATCTGCCTCAGCTGCCTCGATGCCGCGTTCACGAAGATACGCGAGGAAGTTGGCAATCCATTCGATGTGCTGCTCGATGGATACTGGCATGTTGCTGAGGACGGACGGACTGCCAGGCCCCGTTATCATAAACATGTTCGGGAAACCTGCGGCTTGCAGGCCAAGGTAAGTCTTGGGCCCCTCGGACCACTTATCTTTAAGCGACATATTGTTTCTGCCGCGGATGCCCATCTTAAAGAAACTGCCTGTCATCGCATCAAAACCAGTGGCGAAGACGATCATGTCAAACTCGAACTCTTCGTCCTCAGTCCGAATCCCCTTCGGCGTTATCTTCTGGATTGGTGAGTGGCGAATGTCGACCAGCTCGACGTTTTCGCGGTTGTAGGTCTCGAAGTAATTGGTGTCTATAAGATTACGCTTCGATCCTAATGGATGGTCCGTTGGCAGAAGCTTCTCGAGAGTCTCTGGATCCTTCACTATTTCCCGGATCTTGGATCGGACGAACTCGGCACCTGTGTCGTTTGCCCTTCTGTCCGTGAGGATGTCTTTGAATGATCCGCCCAGGAAACTGAATCCACCTATAGCCCAGAGAGCTTCGTATGTTTCCAGGCGCTCTTCCGCGGTGACCTCTAAAGCCGAGCGTTCGCTGGGGTCCAAAGGAAAGCCAGCTCGCGACCACTTCGCCTTATCTAAGATCTCATCGTAGTTGGGTTTTACCTCTTCCTCAATGAACTTGCGATCTACAGTACCGTGGCGTGCAGGGATAGCGTACTGCGGGGTTCGCTGGAAAACCGTCAGGTGCTTGGCTTGCTTGGCGATCACTGGGATCGATTGTACTCCGCTCGAGCCCGTGCCGATGACAGCGACACTCTTTCCAGCGAAGTCGACTGTTTCGTGAGGCCAACTTCCTGTGTGGTACCAGTCCCCTTCGAAGGAGTCCAGCCCGTTTATGTCGGGAACATTGCCTGTCGAGATGCATCCGATACCAGTAATCAGGTATCGTGCTGTGACGTGGTCGCCCTGATCTGTTTCGACCTCCCAATGGTTAGTGTCTTCAATGAACTTTGCGGAGGTGACGCGGGTGTTGAACTGGATGTTGCGGCGCAGGTCGAAGCGATCCGTGACGTGGTTAAGGTAGGATAGTATCTCTGGCTGTTCAGGGTATTTTCCGCTCCAGTTCCAATCCTGAAGTAGCTCTTTTGAGAATGAGAAGCAGTACATGTAGCTCTCGGAGTCGCACCGAGCACCGGGGTAGCGGTTCCAATACCAGGTGCCGCCGACTCCCGCGCCCGCCTCGTAGACTTGGGCGGACATCCCGAGTTCTTCTCGCAGTCGCCAGAGCATGCCCAATCCTGCAAAGCCAGCCCCAATGACTACAGCGTCGAAGTCCGGGGATTTTCCTGATTTAGCCATCTTTATTCTCCTGGTGATTCTTCGTTCGGAAGGGTGTTGGCCCTTATTACTTTGCTGGTTGAACTTTGCGCGTTCTCGCAATACATGCTTTGACTGCCTTTACAACCTGTTGAAAGCCAAGCTCGCTGCCGGGCAGCAACAGCAGGGTAAAGAATCCATGCATTTGGCCGACATATCTTTTCAAATCAGTCGGTACGTTAGCATCCTTAAGACGCCCGGCGTAAGCCTCGCCTTCGTCACGTAAGACATCATGCTCCGCTGTAAGTATCACAGCAGGTGGAAGCCCAGAGAGATTCTCTGTGTGAAACGGAGAGGCGTCCGGCTCAGTGCGGCGAGAGGACTCCGGAACGTAATGATCCCAGAACCAAATCATCGCATCGCGAGTCAGCAGTAGTTCATTTTCGGGATCGATATAGGAGGGTCGGTCGAAATCTGCATCGGTGACGGGATAGATGAGCACCTGTAGTGCTATGGGTGGTCCGTTGCGGTCGCGCGCGCGTATAGCAATCACCGCAGCGAGGTTTCCACCAGCACTGTCCCCAGCCACGATCAGTGGCACCTCTTGTCCCGCGATATCGCTCAGGTGTTTCCCCACCCATTCCAGCGCTGCATACGAGTCATCCACGGCCGTTGGGTAGCGATGCTCAGGCGCAAGACGGTATTCTACGAGGACGACCGCGCAAGATGTTCTCTCCGCGAGCTTACGTGCGACTGTGTCAGACTCGTCAATCGAACCTATGACCCATCCGCCTCCGTGGTAGTAGACCAGAACTCCACGAGGTTTCTCTATGGGAACAAAGATCCAGAGTGTGGCTTTGCCACGCTGGCCCTCAATAGTGCGTTCCTCGACACGTTGCATTTCTGGCCCAGGCCCGGCAAGTTCTGCGAACATCGATCCTAGGGTGCGTGCCTCGTCGGGTGTGCTTTCGTGAAGAGGCTTACCGCCGCCTTCAGCCATCTGCTCAAGCAACTTAAGAGTAGCGGAATCAAGTGCCATACGATCCCACCGGAATGAACGAAGATGCATTTGACGAGGCCTGGCTTGCCTTATCCCGATCTGTTCCTCTCTGCCTGTTCTCTTTAACGCTTTGTAATCGCAGATTCGCAACTCTCAGGCTAACGTCATCACCCTGATAATGACCAATGTTTTGGCAAATGCAACATACTGTCATGGCACAGACTATACGGCCACCCTCTGATATTGTCAATCGCCGTCTGAAGTGTTTGATATCTCCTTATGACGCCATCCAAACACCCACAAGGTCGCTTCTTTCAGGTCTAACTCCCCTTTCAAGCTACGCACCCCTCCATGGCGACCTCGGTCTGATCACGACTCCACTCGTCGAAATGGTTTGCTAGCCAGGCTCCGGACTAAGTCTTCCGATCCATCTCAGCACTTTATTGAACATATCCCAGGTCGCCAACACTTCAGCGAGCTACAACGCAAGTGTCTTGATGTGGCGTACCAATATCAAGTCCTTCTGTAGTGGGTCTTTTTTCCCCAAACAGCTAGGCATTCGATTACTGCCTTTGGCGCGTCTTTCTTACGCGATAGTCCAGAAGCAGGGCCGAAAGAGGTAGTAGGCCAAGCAGCGCCCACGCCATATACGAGCCGAAAATCGATTGGCTTTTCTCGACTGCCGCAGGTTCGATTGTCTCGTTTGCGCCGGACTCATTCTCAAGGGCTTCCAGCCGCTCCTGCAAGCCTGCAATCATCTCCTGATTGGCCGAGTACTGAGCATCAATGTTCTGCTTTAGCGCCTCTATTTCTGTTTCTTTTATCTGCACCAGTTCGTACAGACCTTGAATAGCTGCCAGTGCAACGCCGTCGCTGTCGATGGTGCTGATCCGAGTATCCACCTCGCCAACTCCAAATGCCGCGTAGAAGTCCTGTGCCATTGGGCCTATGTGACGGATGGACGTGTCTTGTGTCTTGTAGTTCCAGGTATCTATTGGAATCTGGCTCAACAATTCCAAGATTTGCCGATTGTCAACGACAGATAGGTTGGCCTTTACGTTACGGTCGCTCAGCGAAGACCACGATCCTGAACCAGGGCTAAGTTGCACGCCTGCCGTTGGTGCTCCTGTCCCAATGTTTATGGCGGATACGATGCGAGTGCCGCCCGTCGCTCGCACAGCAAACTCATTGGCGGCTGCGGAGTCAAAGTCGATGTTCTGGTTGTCGGAAAACAGCATCGCGCCGCCGTGATTGGACAAAACATTGGCATTGAATCCGGCGGCAAAGCTGCGTTCGCCTGCGGCTGTGTTGTTTTGACCACCGGGTATTGTGGATTGGGTTCCACTGGCGATATTTCCGAATCCGCCGCCTATCGTAGCTCCCCCTAATAAGGCTGAGGCTTGATTCGAACCTCCTCCCCCAATGAATGATCCGCTGCCGCTAGCAATGTTGCCAACACCCCCGGCAATAGCTGAGGAGCTTCCGCTGGCTACGTTGGAGCTGCCACCACCGACGAACGATGCAAGCGCACTAGCATCGTTGTTAGCACCGCCTGCCACCGTTGCGAACCATGATGCCGTCTGCGAGTTGCTGTCTCCGGCCTCATTGTTTGCGCCACCACCTACTGATCCATAGTTGTCGGTGACCCGATTGTTGATCGTCGTGGGATTATTCGCCGGGTCTGATGGGCCTCCGCCGGCGATGGTGCCGTATATGACTGATACGACGTTGTTCTGCCCACCACCAATTGCTGCATAGGAATTGCTGGCTGTGTTGTCTACGCCACCGCTCACCACTGCATGCGCTGAAGCCGAGTTACCGTCGCCACCGCCTATCGTGGCGTTCAGGCTGACCGCGGTGTTGTTCTGCCCTCCAGCAATCGTGGCGAAGTCGAAGGATGCGTTGTTGTTAGACCCGCCTCCTACTGCGGCAAACTGCTGGCTAGCCGTATTGGACTGACCGCCGCTAACGGTAGCAAGGAATCCGCTCGCGATGTTGTTCGTGCCTCCACCGATGGTAGCGCCGATATTGCTTGCGGAGTTGCTGCCGCCACCACCCACCGTTGCCTCTATCTCGGTTGCCTCGTTGTTGTCACCGCCAGACACTGTCGAAGCCTCAGCTGTTGCCATATTGAGTTCGCCGCCGCCTACGGCAGCGAACGTGTCCGACGCGGTATTCGTGAAGCCTCCCGCAATAACGGAGCGGTCTCCGCTGGCTGTGTTGTCGAGTCCTCCGGCTATGGTGGCGTATTGAGCGTCAGTAAGGTCTGCGTTGTTGTTACCTGCCTGGTTATCGTCACCGCCGCCTATGAATCCGAAGTTGTCGGTAACGATGTTGGAAGCGGTTCCGCCGCCGCCGATGGTAGCTCCGAAGGCGCCCGCCAGAACTGCGTTGCTGGCGCTTCCACCGATGATGTTCGGACTTGCATCAGCATTTTCCAATCTTAGAACTCTGTCGCCGTTGACGCTTATCTCAAAGGCATCGTCCTCGGTTATGGCGGCCTGCGCTACCTGTACGCCTTCGATGTTATCAATGCTAATGCTGTGGCCGTTTAGCGCTACCTGCGCTGGTGTAAGGTTGCCTTGTGCATCAGCGGTCGCTGCGAAGAGGCCTCCTGTAAAATATTCAGGCTTATAGTGCCTGGAGTCAGTTTCATCGAAGAAGGCAACAGGATTACCAGCAGCATCCCTCACGGTTACCCCATTTTCATCTATGGTTATCCGGCCCGAATCGTTGCCATTCGCGTCCTTTAATGGAATAAATATCGTCGAGAACAGTTCAGGCTTGTTGTGGATTGAGCCAGTCGTGTTGAAGCTGCTGACTAAGAGCGTCTAACAAAACCATTATTGGAACAGAAAGCGAGAGCAGATGATGGCACAACCTATGGCCAAGAAAGCCTCATGTATGTCTGCCCTGCGCTCATATCGAACCCGTAAGCGTCGGAACTGATGAAGCCAACTCAGGCTTCTCTCAACCACCCATCTATGCACACCCAACCCGCTGCCATGCGGCTCACCTCGCTTGGCCAGCAGCGGCCAGATATGTCGCTTCTTCAACTCCTTGCGAACAGGCTCAGAGTCATACCCTCTGTCTCCCTGCGCCTGAAGAGGACGCTTGCGAGGCCTGCCTCGCTTGCCCTTGACAGCAGGTATGGCATCCACCAACTCAAGGGCTTGGGTGACATCGTGAGCGTTCGCGCCAGTCAACCTGACCGCCAGTGGAATGCCCTGGGCATCGGTTATGATATGATGCTTGCTACCCGCCTTCGCCCTGTCCGTGGGGTTGGGGCCTGTTTTCTGCCCCCAAAAACTGCTCGCACTGAAGCACTGTCCAGCACTGCGCGAGTCCAGTCTATGCGCTCAGCTGCTTGCAGGCGCTCAAGGCATACCAAGTGGATGCGCTCCCAGACTCCCGACTGGTGCCAATCTCTGAGGCGCCTCCAGCAGGTCATCCCACTGCCACAGTCCATCTCCTTGGGTAGGTCTTCCCAGCCAATGCCTGTCTTTAGCACGAACAGTATCCCACTTAGGACCTGTCTGTCAGGTATCCTGGGCCTTCCTCCTTTCGGCTTCGGTGGTTGTGGCGGCAGTAAAGGTTGCACCAGTTCCCAGAATTCATCGCTTACAAGGGGCTTAGACATTAGGTCATCCTCCTCCAGAGAATGTCCAGATTCTAACCCCTTTTATTAGGTTTTGTTAGACGCTCTAAGTTACCGTTGGCGTCAAGGACCTTGAATCCATTTTCATCCATCAATATATTACCGCCGCTCTGAAGAGGAATTATAATCG
>CBDBJK010000027.1:0-70530 GCA_965206395.1 Dehalococcoidia bacterium | reverse complement strand
TCGCGTAGCCTTCGATGTCGCTTGCTACCACTGGTACGCCTGCCGCCATCGCTTCGAGCAGCACAATCCCGAAACTCTCTCTGCCTGTGGCCGGCGAGCAATAAATATCCGCTGATTTGTAGTATCTGGCTTTCTCATTGTCCGAGACTCTGCCGAGGAAGACGACATCTTGCAGATTTCGTTCGCTCATGATGCGATAGGAGTCTTCGTCGGGCTTGCCAGGCCCTAGCACCAGAAGGCGCAGATTGGGCCAGTCCCACTTGAGTTTGCTGTAGGCGCTCAGCAGGTATTTTTAGCCCTTTTCGCTTTTCAAGGCGTCCGACAAACAGCAAGTTTATCTTGCCGTCTTGAAGGTGGGGAAATGGAATGGCGTTGGCAAAGTCGTCCACCTGAATACCGTTGGGGATGATTTCATACTGACCTGGAAAGTGCCTGCTTATGAACTGATGGGCAGGTTGTGAGACCGCGATACGACCCTGGAGCTTTCGAAAGTATGGCATCGCCAATCTCTTGGCGCCTACCCGATAGAGGCGAGTGCCGCGATACGAGTGAAATGTGCCTATCTTGACCGAATTCGAGGAAGCGGCAAGGCTTAGCACATTTGCGGTTAGAGACCCTGCAAATGGCTCATGAAGATGTATGACATCGAAGTTTTCTTTTCGCAGCAATTCTTTGATGCGTGGACGCAGCCATATGGAGAAGGAAATACGCGCTATGGAACCGCCACTGGGAACGGGCACCGGCCTTCCCATCGGAATGAAGTCTTCATCGGTTATCTTTTGTGGCGCAGAACACGGAGCAATCACCCTGACGGTATGCCCCCAGTTTTTGAACTGTCCCGCCAGTTTATTGATATGGTCGGTGACACCGCCGTGGAACGCGTGATCGTAAGGCGACACGAAAGCAATCTTCATCGGGCGGTCCATAACTTTACCTCGTGGGTTGAAATCTCCTCACAGTTGGACTGGCAGCCTTGTGCCAGTCCCGGAGGTCATCCCTTCTTAGGCTACCGCTACCCTTCTCGGCCTACTATGAAATCCTCCACCATCTGTCTGGCCTCATCGTCTGTATACTGTACTGGCGGCGACTTCATGAAATATGCCGACGGCCCCGTGATTGGCCCGCCCATGCCCCTGTCCTTGGCTATCTTTGCGCATCGGATGGCGTCTATTACCACGCCCGCCGAGTTGGGGCTGTCCCACACTTCCAGCTTTAGTTCAAGGTTGAGCGGCACGTCACCAAAGCTTGTCCCTTCCATCCTGATGTAGCACCACTTCCGGTCGGATAGCCAGGGCACGTAATCGCTTGGGCCAACGTGGATATTTTCTTTCTCTATGTCATACTCTAGCTGCGAGGTAACGGAGCTAGTCTTGGAGATTTTCTTGGACACCAGGCGCTCTTGCTCTTTCATGTTCAAGAAGTCCGAGTTGCCCCCGAAGTTGAGCTGGTAAGAGCGTTCGAGGTCCACTCCTCTATCCATGAACAGGCGTGTCAGGACACGATGGGTTATGGTCGCCCCTAGCTGTGACTTGATGTCGTCTCCGATGATGGGGACGCCCGCATCTTTGAAACGACGCTGCCAGTAGTTGCCTGCCCCGCTTGCTATGAATACAGGAATACAATTGACGAATCCGCACCCCGCCGCCAGCACCTGCTCCACGTACCATCTTGTCGCCTCTTCCGACCCTACAGGCAAGTAGTTGACGACCACGTCTACCTCGCTCTCTCTCAGGATTCGAGCAACGTCGTCAGTCGGCCCGTCAGCTTTCTCGATGATTTCGGACATGTATTTGCCGATGCCATCGTGGGTCATGCCGCGTTGGACTGTCAAGCCCATGTGAGGCACGTCTTGGAACTTGATAGTGTTGTTAGGTTCGGCGAAAATGGCCTCTGAGAGGTCCAGGCCGACCTTGTTGGCATCAATATCTATGGCGGCGACGACATTGATGTCCCCGATGCCATACTCTCCCAGTACGGGATGCATAAGCCCAGGGATTGTCTGCTCATTGGTGGCGTTACGGTACTTGTGAATGCCCTGCACGAGAGACGATGCACAGTTACCAACACCGATGATAGCTACATTTATACCTGTCAACCTTGTATGTCTCCTCCGCTAGCGGACTCCAAAACTGCTGATGGATTGCCAATAACAACAGGCCCGATTTTAACACCTGCCGCACTGCGATACAAGTCTCGTATGCGCGACTCGTGGGCCTCTCGCGGCAGTTGGCATCCTGGATATCCCGCAGGGTAATGAAGCTGGCTTAACGCTGCACGAACACGATTCGGCCCTCGCCCACGTAGCGGTCTCGGAAATCCTCGAAGAATTTAAGACGTTCGGGCTGAAATTCAGTGCGCTTCTCGTTCTCGTCAAGCCAGGGATTGGGGAAATAGAACCTGATGAGGGTGTTACCCTGCGCGTCCGATAACCGAACATAGTAAAGTTTGGGAAAGTCGTGGTAGCTGTCCTCAGCCTCCACGAACTGTGCCTCATCTACCGTCTTCATATTCAGATGAACGTGCCAGCCCTCGGCCTCCACAATCGCCCAGCCGTCCTCGAAATCCGGCTTCGCTAGTCCTCTGGCGTGCATCTCGGCAACCGCTCCTCCAGAGTCGATTACTACCAGCATGTCGTTGGTCACAACCAGTTCGCCGATGAGTTGTTCAAGTATTCTTGAGTCCACCGCAATTCTCCTGTGTTTTCGACTAAGGTCAGCGACACGATATTGTTGACTGCTGTCGTCGTCGGTGATAGCATCGCCATCGACTTTGGCGGCTTGTTCAAGCCCATCAGGGAATCCAACCAAAGGCAGGGAGACACCAGCTTTGCATATCGCTTCCCGACTGGCAAGAAGGACGCCGTTTTTCTATGGTTGGGTCGTTCTATTCGCGGCCAGTTCATCCCAGTTCTCGTCGAATGCGGCTGCCAGCCTTACCATATCAGCCTTCATGTATCCCATGTCCCAAGAACTGGGATGGAGCCGCACGCTGATCGCGGGCGCGGCCAGTATGGGCGGTCTGATGGCCTCGCTCGCTTCTCCCCTCGTTGGCTGGTTGATAGACCGTTACGGCGTCCGAATTGTGCTCAGCGTAAGTATCTTCGTACTTGGCCTATCCATCATATCGGTTTCCTGGGCGACTGTCCCAATAGCGTTCTATCTTGCTTTCGGCACGGGCCGTCTCATGTTCTCCAGCCCTGTCAAGATAGGCTCATCGGTAGCGGTTTCGCAATGGTTCATAAAGAAACGAGGCAGAGCCACAGGTTTCCTGTTCCTTTCTCACTCGGCTGGAATGGTGCTGTTTCCATTAATGGCAGGCATCGTCATACAGGCGCGCGGGTGGCAAGACGCCTGGATATTCCTTGGTCTTTTCGTTTGGGTAGCTGCTCTGGCTCCGGCATCCCTTCTCATCGTGCGGCGTCCTGAAGACATAGGTCTGAGGCCAGACGGAGACACGGCTGACGATGTGGGCACGCCTTCTGCAAGGACAACTAATTTAGAGCCGGTATGGACGTTAAGCGAGGCCATGCGCACGCCTTCACTCTGGCTTCTTGCGCTTGCGGCAGGCTTTGTGTTTATGATTCAAGCCGGAACAAACGTCCACATCGCGGCATACTTCAGGGATCAAGGCCTCAGCGCGACAGTCGCGGCGTCTGCTCTAAGTCTCATCGCAGTGTTCACAGGCATAGGCAGCCTCATGTGGGGCCGGATTATCGAAAGGTTTCCGGTGCGGTACGTTTTCGCAACCGTCGCGCTATTCATGTCTCTTTCATCGCTGCTGTTTCTCACCGCCGACACCGCCATAGAAGCGCTATTGTACTCCTCCCTATTCGGCGCGGCGATTGGAGGAATACTGGTCGTCCCGCCGGTGGCCTTCGCCGACTACTTTGGTCGCCGCTCTCTCGGCGCTATTCGCGGCGTTACCGAGCCTTTCGCCTCGCTCGGTCAAGCATTCGGAGTGTTGCTATCCGGCGTGGTTTTCGATGCTACGGGAAGCTATCAGATAGCCCTTCTCACCTTCGCAACATTCGGCGCGGCGACTGTCGTCATCATGCTGTTGGCGAAGCCGCCGCGTCATGCTCCCGCTGCTGCCGGTGTGCCGTGAGAACCATGTCCTGAGTTTCCCCTGAACGAGCCATTCAGAGATGCTACGAACCGGGGCCTCTGCCCATGGAGTAAGGCTGCCAGCGTTTGAGATCGGTCTTTTCCAGCACTGAGGGATTGACGCACGTTCTGGGCCAGCGTCCGCTGAGGGCCAACGCGATCTCTTGCCCTACCCGTCTGCGTGTCTCAGGCCCCATTCTTGCCGATGCCGATGCGACGTGCGGCGTCAGTATCACGTTCTCCATATGCAACAGTGGATTTTCTGGGTCGGGCGGCTCCTGCTCAAGCACATCAAGGCCCGCGCCCGCTATCAACCCATCTTGCAAAGCTCTGATTAGCGCCTCCTCGTCCACAGTCGGCCCCCGACCATTGTTGATGAAGATGGCGGTCGGCTTCATTAGCCTGAAGTGCTCATCGGTAAGCATGTGATGGACTTCCTGCGTCGATGGCGCGTGCATCGAGACTATATCGGAGCGTTCGAGAAGCTCGGTGAGTCCGACAGGCTCTACGCCGTAATCGGTCATCATTAGCTCCTCGATGTAGGGATCGTAAGCAAGCATACGAACGCCGAAAGCCCGCGCCCGTATTGCCGTAGCTCTGGCAACGTGTCCGAAGGAGACAAAACCTAGCGTCTGGCCCATGAGCCTTGGAAGTTGGGCCAGCAGAGGCCGTCCCTCGCTCCAGCGATTCTCTTTTACCATGCTATTCATAATGGTGAGGCGACGGAATGATGCCAGCATCAGCATCATCGTGTGGTCGGCGACCTCTTCGATAAACACGTCCGGCACGTTGGTCACCGGAATGTTGCGTTGGGTCGCGGCGGCCACGTCTACCGCGTCCGCGCCAACGCTACCGAGAGCTATGATCTTGCAGTTTTCCAGGCCATTAATGATTTTTTCGGTAATTGGGCGTCCTCTTGCGATGATAGCATCCGCGTCTCGCGCCGCCTCTATAAACTCGTCCTCGGTGTTCGCGGGGATTTCAATGATCTCTGCGTCAATAGGAGCGAGAGACTCCATCTCAAGCTCGTAGGAGCCGCCCGCCATGTCGAAGGTGACACCGGCAGGCTTCTGAGTCACCACCTTGGAATTTGCCAATTCTCTGTCCTCCTTTTCTGTTATTTATGTTGCCACAGCCAATGACCACTAGGATACGTGAGGAGTGAGGCCATGTCCAGAATGAAAGCTGAACCCGTAATACTCATAGCATTAGGCCGCGAACTAGCATACTGCGGCGTCTGGCTTGGGTAGAAGTTATTTATTTGTTAATCGCCCCCTAGTGGTTCAACGTTTTTGTATTGATGGGTAGAGTGACTTTAGCTTGATGCGCGCATCCTCAGTAGTGAAGCGCCAATCCACTCGTATCACATCCCGGTTGCGTTGATTCTGCCAAGCATTGACCTCGCCGCGCAGGATGTCTTGATTGGCAATCCGTCGGTCCAGGCACTGTCGAGCCAGCACACCGATCTCTATCTCCGCCATATTCAACCAACTCCCGTGTTTGGGAGTGTAGTGTATCTCCAGTCGCTCAGCTATACGCCTCGCCTCAGCAGGCTCGAATGCCTCGTATAGCGAGGACAGCTTGTGAGTGTTGAGATTGTCCATTACCAGCACGATCCGGTCTCTGTCAGGGTAGTCCTCGTCGACCAGTTTCTTTATCACATGCGCCCAGTCCACCTTCGTGCGACGCTCTCTGACCTCGACTCGGCGCCATCCGTCCAACGGTGCAAACAGCATGAACAGGCTGCTCACTCCATTGCGCTCGTATTCGTAGTCGTATGCCGCCGATAAGCCGGGCGCTGCGGGACGCGGCACTCGCGTCTCCTTGACTTGCTGTTTGCTCGTCTCATCCATGCACACCAGAACCTCATTCCCATCGTACGGCCGTTGGTAGACCTCCAGTACGTCTTCCATCGCGCACACAAACTCCGCGCTCTGACCGGGCGGGATGCACCAACTCTGCTTCAGCCACGGCTTCAGTTCGTTTTTTTTTAAGCGCCTGGCGAACCGTCTCGGTGCTAATGGTCCCGACTATCTCACACTCGACCAACTGGTCAGCCAACAGCTTCAGGGTCCAACTGGCACGCCCCTCCGGCGGTTCCCCGCAGGCCATCGCTATCAACCGTGCTTCACCTTCGCCGTCCAGTCTCTTTTGACGCCGACGCAGTTGCTTTTTGCGATTCAGCGCAGACTCAACCCCCTCCTCCACACAGCGCTTGCGTATTCGCTCGACCGTTGACTGTCCCACACCGAGCGCGCTGGTGATGTCCGCGTCCTTCATTCCCCCGTCCGAGCGTGACTCATCGCTCATCAGCAGAATGCGCGCATGGGTCTGTTTGTACGCCGCAGCCCGACCGCGTGAGACCAAGGCGTTGAGTTCCTGTTGTTCGTCGGTAGTCAGTCTGATACGGTACTTCTTGGTAGACATCATGGTTCCTCCTCGGTTCAACGTTACGATTGAACCCCCAAGAGGAACAATGACTATCATGGTATTCATTTCAATGATGTTGGACCACTAGCCCAATGGATTAAAGCGACATGCTCATGTACGATAACTGCCGTGTGGTGTAATTTCCTCTGCATGTTATCTGAGCGTAAGGGCTAATACTACAGTGCCATAGTGAGGCGACTAAGATGATTGATGACCCCAAATTATGGAATGTACGCCAGTTAGACCGTGATGCTAATGTCTCCGACATGAACTGCGGTGACGAACCGTGGGGTCAATCTGTAACCGAATTCCTAGTGAACGACGCCCTTGAACAGCAAGAATGGCTCATTAACAAAACCACATTATTCTACTACGATCAAAACCTAGTCGGCTATGTTACCTTAGCTGCGGCATTGCTGGAGGTTCAGCATGCACAACGAGTAGTACGCCGTCCTGGTATCACAGAAATGGGCCGTGATGTGATTCCCAGTGTACTGATTGCACGGTTTGGCGTACATATTGACCATCATCGCAAAGGATATGGTCGAAAAGTATTTGATTGGGTCTTAGCCGAGGTCAGTCAGAGTAGCATTGGTGCGCGGCTGTTGATATTGCATGTGGACAAGGATAACAAAGGCGGACAAGCGTTTTGGAAAGCATGTGGCTTTAGAAATGGCTCAGGTGGGAAGAATATCCTAATGTGGCTCGACTTATACACATATGCGGACAACAGCTAGCCTAGGAAGATAAAGAAAAAGGAGAGGATGTTTATCATCCTCTCCTTTTGCACTCTAGCCTTTTGGGATGTAGAAATAGTTATCTACTTCTTTATAACCTTCACCCCACGGTGAAACTGTAATGCCTCTTTGAGCCTCTTGACCTTTTCCGGGTCTGACTTGGGGTGTTCCAATGCGTGTTGAAGGGTGATCGCGGCCTTGCCTGTAACTATCCCTTTTCCTTCGATTGTCTGCCCCATGATGTCGCTTCCTTTATGGGCTAAACGAGTATAACACGTTTAATTTTACCGCCGTATTAGCTAACAGTCAAGTCGTGCGATTCACCTTGTTGTTGTCCAGTGAATATGTCAGTCTAATTGTTCAATGATTATGTCAGTAGCTTTCTCCGCCACGGGTGGTCGGGGCCAGGTTTGTTGGACCGTTTGGTCTTCGGGGTTGCTGGCGGCACCGAAGCCTGTTTTCTTGACCCTGTTGGGTTCCCAACAGGGTCAAGAGCAGCATCGATTGGACCCTCGGTGTTGATTGTACCTGTGGCCCTTCGGCCATTGCGCGCTCTGAGCGTGACAGGCGAGGAGGGAGCTGGCTGACTGCCGATTGTCTTACCTGCGTGGACAACGACCAGGCTGCCGTCAAGACGTTCCTGGACCTCCACTGTGGCCCTTGCATAGCTAGCACGGTGTGCGTCGGGTAGGAGTTGGAGTGTAGTGGAGTTGAACCGCACGGTATTGTCGTTGGCCACAGTACGCAGGTACTTGAAGCAAAGCACACTATCCAGCGACAGGTCTGCCGATAGTTGACGATAGGCCGAACCTTGCTGTGCAGCGCAGACACCGAAGCGCCGGTTGAAGTCGGGTAGAAGTCGCCACAGAATGTTGTTGGCCTGTTGTGCGGTAGTGGCGCCAGCCAACCGCATCTCGGAGACCAACCGGTCCTGGAGAGTGCCGAAGAGGCGCTCGACTCGGCCTTTAGCCTGTGGAGTGTAGGCCAGGATGAGTTCTATTCCCAATTCCTGAAGCGCTCTTCCAAACTGGGTGGGGTCACGTCTGCCTCGAAGTTGCTCTTCCAACGATTCAGGCTCTTTGGGTGAGCGTTGGAATATGCCGTGTCTGTCACTGTAGAGGGCCATAGGGACGCCCTTGTCCTGGATGATAGACCTGAGCATTAACAGGTATCCGTGAGCGTCCTCTTGGTCGCGGAAGAGGGCGAAGGGGACGGTGCCTGTGGCATCGTCTATGGCTGCGATGAGCGTGAGGTAGGGGCCACGGCCTTGGAGCCAGTCATGCTTGCTGCCATCAATCTGCAGCAGCATGCCTTCTTGGGGATACCTCACACGCCTGCTGTGATGCTTCGGAGCCCTGCGTTTGCGTGGGCTCTTGATCCCGCCCGACAGCAGGATCCGTCTGACCGTGGATCGTGACAAGTCGATGCCCTCCCGCTCCTCCAGCAGCTCAGTCAGATGTGTGTGGTTGAGTCCTGCATAAGTCCCCTTGGCCAGGCCCCTGACACGATCCCGAATTGCTGGGTCCGTGGAGATCGTTGGCGTCCTGCCCCTGTTCCCGTGAGCTAAGGCAGCAACTCCTTCCTTTCTGAATGCTGCCAGTAGTCGCCATGCGTGGCGCTCGCTCACTCCCATCAAACCAGAGGCTTCGGTCACCTTTAACCGACCTTCCAACACACCTGCCAATACCTGTAACCGCTTCTGTTCCGTTGCCGTCAATGTCAATGTCCTCATGGACTGACATTTTCACTGAACACCTACCTACTGACATAATCGTTGCACATCCACAGTACCGACGCCATTCGACTTCCGGTTGAATTGTGAGGAGTCAGGTCAAATCAGCCTTCTAAATAAGAAGGGTACAGCAGGATCGGTTTCGAGAGGTACAGCAGAAATTCGAGGCGGTCCAGGGTCAGTATCGGTGCTGTTGCGGTTAGCTGGCCAGGTAGTCGGCCCAGGCTTGCATCAATTCCCTACGGCGTTCAAAGTAATCTGTTCGCCGGTAGGCCAGTTCCGCAGCCGAACCTTCGACGTGGCCCAAGGCAAACTCGGCTATCTCTCTTGGCGCATCCGAACATTCAGCCCCCCAATCTCGGAAGCTGGAGCGCATACCGTGGGGTACACAACCGATGCCATTTTCCCGCACGAGCTTGCTAATGGTGCTATCCGTCAACGGTTTTCCACGCTGCGCCGGGAACACCAAGCCCTCGCCGCCGGTCGATTCCCGCGCTTGCTCTAGCAGATCCATCGCCTGATTAGACAAAGGGACACGATGCACCTTGCCGGTTTTCGTTCTCGCCGCTGGAATCTCCCATACCCGATTCTCAAGGTCTATCTCAGACCAGGTTGCTTGACGGACCTCACCAGACCGGGTTGCTGTGAGTGTCAAAAACTCAAAGGCAAGTTTCGTTGCTGGCCAAGCGCCGGTCTCTCGGATGGCAGCCAAGGCCGCGCCCACTTCCGCGAATGGCAACGCCTTTTGGTGGACCACTTGTTGGGTTGGCTTGGGTAGGGCCGCGCCGATTGCATCACCAGCCGGGTTATCATCCCGATAGCCTTCTGCAACCGCCCACTTCATTACCATCCCCAACCGCTGGCGTAGCTTCCGGGACGTCTCCCGTTTCTCCAACCATATCGGAGACAGCACGGCCATAATGTCCGACGTGGTGATAGCGGCAACGGTCTTGCGCCCCAGCTTCGGCAAGGCGTACACTTTCATGCTGGCCCGCCACTGACCGGCAACGCGGGGATTCTTCCAATTGGCTTGATGGAGGTCTATCACTGTCTCAAGAGCTTGAGAGAACGTCGGGACTGTGCGAGCCTTGGTGCGCGGGTCCTGGCCGTGTTCGATGGATCGGCGGTTGGCCAACGCCTTTGCCCGTGCTTCGGCTAACGTCGTCACCGGGAACGAACCTAGCCCCAGGTCAACCGCCTTGCCATCGATCCTCAGACGTTGGCACCAGATACGCCGGACCCGTCCAGTTGACGAAGGCTTCACCAGCAATGACAGGCCATGCCCGCCGCGCCCGTCTCCATATCGCCCTGGGGCAGAGATCGTCTTGACAAAGGTTGCTGATAGCTTCTTAGGGCGTTCCATATTCCCCTCTCTGTTACCACGTTTGGAGAGATGTTACATGGAACGCCTTAAAACGTCAAGGGCCAAGAATCGGGGTAAGTCGTAGCTAAATCAGGCCAATGTTGCCACTTTATGGGGCGTTACGGGCAGATATGAAACCCTACGAATGTACCTGGCCGGGGTACCAAACGCCTGTAGCTCAGTTGGTTAGAGCGATGCTCTCATAAGGCATTGGTCCCTGGTTCGAGTCCAGGCAGGCGTATCATAGGGGCGTAGCTCAGCGGTAAGAGCATTTGTCTTACAAACAAGTTGTCGGGAGTTCGATCCTCTCCGCCCCTACCACACAGGGATGTAGCTCAGTGGTAGAGCAATCGTCTGATAAGCGATAGATCGTTGGTTCGAATCCAACCATCCCTACCAGACTCCTCCATTTCTAATTCCCAACAATACATTTGAGACCACTAGACAAGGTTAAACTCGCTTCTTGGCGCAGAATAGTCAGCCCTATTGGGTTACTTTCGGTGCCCTCACAGCACATATCCTGATACTGCAAGGACACCGAGGGATGCCTACTGCAGCCGCTTTATGCGTCCCTCACCACCCTCTGGATAGTCGGCAGTGGTGATCGTTCCATTGAGGCCATCAGGCAACTGGATGTAGTTCGCCAGGGCTTGCTGATAGCTCACTCCCAGTACGGTGAAGGGCGCGCTCCGGAAGGGATACTCGTCACCGCCACGGGCCAGGAAATCGACAGTGGCTACGGTCAAAGAGTCACCGGAAATTATCCTTCCCCCGCCAATGATGACGGCGCCACTATCCAGCACGACCTTCTGGACACGGGTGCCGGGAACTCTCACAGAGCTATCGGGATTAAGAACCTGGGCAGTGCCAGACTCCGACCACTCGAAACGGAACCCGGATACCTGGGCAAAGCGTCCAGTGCCGCCTGCAGTGTCGCCGTCCACGACACGAGACACTACATTTTCCAGAATATCCTTGAACTGACTTCTGGAGATTTCTTCCACCACCGTCACCAGGTTGTTGAAAGGAGCCACGTCAAAGGTGTCCAACTCCCGAATCTGCCCTGCGGGCAGTACCGAGTCGCCACGGATGCCACCGCCGTTTTGAATGGCCACATCGGGTACAGCCGCGCCATAATCAGGGGCCAGCCGGGCCGCCTGCCTGAGGAGGGCGTCAGCCATCAAGTTGCCCAGATTTGTCTCCCGGGATCGTACCTCGCTGCGGCGGCTGTCCAGGGCCACCTGACTGTCGGCGAAGGGCTGTGCCAAGTCGTTGAGGGCATTCAGCAGACGGGCCATTACTTTATTTTGCATTTCACCATTCAGAATCGAGTCTCTGATTTGAAGGAGGAACCTACAGTCATCAAAGTTGGCACGTACCGAGATGGGGTTGTCCCCACGGGCGATACGGATGGGGCCGCTGACATTTTGGTCTATTTCTATCAGGCGGCCGTTTGTATCGAATGTGACCACCAGCTTGCCCAGGTAGCCGTACTGCCCAGACGTGGTGACTACCGGTACACTATTGCCACCTCGATCGGTGGCCATGATGGGGTAAGGACCAGTGGGAGTATCTTCGTCGGGGATGAGCAGATCACATTCATTAGCCAGAAGCTCATCACCGCCGCCTGCCACCACCACGTCTACGCCTTGAATCTGACGTAGCAGCGCAATGTCGGTGTCCAGGTCTTGTAAGTGGCTGATGAGGATTATCTTATTGACCCCAGAGGCCTCCAGCAGGTCCACCTCGGACTGAACCTCACCCGCCACGTTGCTGATGATCTTTACTTTTCGAGGGCTGGAGATGGTGTCAAGGTTGTGGGTGATAGCGCCGATAATTCCTATCCTCTCTCCATTTTCCTCTACAACAACACTTGCCGCGATACGTCCTATGTCAAACAGATCACGGAGCATAGGCTCACCAGAGAAGTCTAAATTTGAGCTGAGGAAAGGCGCCCTGCTTGTCGACACCTGCTTGATGAACTCGGCCAGCACCTCGGGACCAAGGTCGAAGTCGTGGTTGCCCAGGGCAATGGCGTCGTAGCCGATCAGGTCGAGGGCCACGGCATCGTAAAATATGCCAGCCCGACGACCAGCGGTAAACTCGGCCCCAGCCAGGAAGTTGTCACCTGAGGACACCATGATCACCCCATTCTTCCCAGCGCCAACATTACTGGAAGCAACCGCCTGCTTCTCCCGATCCACTACTGCGGCGAAACCGGCCACGCCTCCGAAGTCCTCCAGACCCGGGCCAAGGTCCACAAGCTGGGACTCGCCGTCGTTGTTGTGAAGAATAGTCAGCCGAAAGAGGCCCGATGCTGGGGCAGCAGGTACTCTAGGGATGCTCTGAATAAGTCCCGATGGCTTGTGGGATAGTAAAATAGGGCCAAGGGCTGAAGACGGGGGAGGAGAGGCAATGAACCAGCCGACGTTTGCGGACTTGGACTACGAGAGCAAGAAGCGAAAGACTCGCCGGGAGAAGTTCCTTGAGCGCATGGATGGACTGATCCCTTGGGAAGAGTTGGAAGAGCGCATTCGACCGTTCTATCCCAAGGCCGGTCGTGGTCGGCGGCCCTACGAGTTATCGGTGATGCTACGGATACACTGCGTGCAGTTGTTTTACAACCTGAGCGACCCTGGGATGGAGGACATGCTCTATGAGGTCGAATCGGTGAGGCGGTTCGTAGGGCTGAGACTGCCTGGGCCGCTGCCGGACGAGACGACGATTCTGAACTTCCGCCACCTGCTGGAAGAGCATGAGTTGGGCGCGGGTCTGTTCGAGGAGATCAACCGCTATCTGGAGTCCAAGGGTCTCCGTCTTCAGGAGGGGACGATAGTGGACGCGAGCATCATAGCGGCGCCCTCATCGACGAAGAATCGGGCTAAAGAGCGCGACCCCGAGATGCACCAGACGAAGAAGGGTAACGAGTGGCACTTCGGGATGAAGGTGCACATCGGTGTGGACTCGCAGACGGGAGTGGTGCACAGCATGACCACGACATCTGCGAACGTGCATGACCTGACTGAGTTGCCCCGGTTGCTGCACGGTGGGGAGTCTCAGGTGTGGGGAGATGCTGGGTATCAGGGAGTTGACAAGAGGCCGGGGAACCGGGGCTTGGACGTGGAGTGGCAGGTGGCGATGAGGCCCGGCCAGCGTCGGAAGCTGGAGCCTGGGAGCCCTGAGGCGGTGTCGGAGAAGCGCAAAGCGTCGGTCAGAGCTAAGGTGGAGCATCCGTTCCTGTACATCAAGCGGCACTTCGGCTACGCCAAGGTCCGCTACAGGGGGCTGTCCAAGAACACGCAGCGGCTGATGACGCTGCTGGGGTTTGCCAACTTGATGAGGGCCGAACAGTACCTGGCGGCGTGAGACCTTGTATAAGTGCGCCCAAAATCAGGGCTAAGGGCGGCGAAAGGCCCTGTCAGGGCCGGTTGTAGGCCGACAATAACCCTCACCACGGTGCCATGAGGCAATTTAACGCCCCCAAAACCACTCCGGTCAACTCGGCCCAGCCTGAAGCCGATTGTTCAGAGCATCCCTAGGGGTCTCAGGCTGTGCCGTAGCAGCAGGTTGCGTTGTCGCAGTAGCAGGAGCAGGTTCTCCTCCGCAGGCAATCAAGAGCAGGCTCACCGCCATCAAAGCCAGGGCTGCCAGTCCGTGCAGTCTCATATTTTCTCCTCCTTCATTCCATTTCAACCTGATAAAATCCCGTTGACGAAGTATCTATTCTGCCTCTGCTTAAAAGTACTTGCTGAACTCCTCTAGCACTTCGGCCAAATCATCCTCGGTGACACCCTGAAATTCTGCGCCGGTCGCTCCAGCAAGCAACCTGCCAATATCCAGATCGGCATCACCTATACCTATGAAGAAGATCTGAATTGGATGACGTGTATCCAGAGCCAGCCCGGTGCCAATTATGTCTTGTTTAGTTATTCTCCTTCCATTTTCGTCTGTCGCCCATGAATCACTCACGAAACCCTGAAAATCACGGATAGGGAACTCGTCAGGAATGGATATCATGTGTATTAGTTCATCCACCTTCGTTTTGCCCTGGTTCGCCTGACCGTCTGTCAGGACAACCACTGCGCGAATGGCATCGGCATCTCCCTCAACGGAATCAGTCATCTCGACTCCAGCTTTGATGGCGTCGTAAAGCGCGGTCTGGCCTCCTGCTCTCAGCTTTTGCACAGCACCAGCGATGACAAAGCGATTCACTTCGAGTGGCGCAACAGGGATGCGAGTATTGACCGTGTCGTCGAAGGACAGAAAGCCGACCTTGTTGTTCCTGGCCATAGCGTCGAGAGCGCCTATCAATCCATCCTTGGCCTGCTGAAGCTTGCCACCAGCCATAGAGCCGGAAGTATCCGCCACGAAGGTCACAATGCCAGGCCTCTTGACTTGCTCCCAGTTTTCGTCGATGGCTGCGGCAACCTCCGGCCTGGTCAGCGAAGGATTGAGCACTACTTTTGGTTCATCCGGGTTCAATCCAAACTCTTTAGTAATTTTGCTCCCCTGGAAGTTGAGATCGAGGTCTGTCCCTGGCCGAAAACCCGCCGTCATGAACGTCCGCTGCTGCTCATCTTCCCGAATGTAGTCAATCCACTGCTGTGACGCCTCAACATGCTCTTCGCTCACCCAGTCTGCCCGAACAATGCAGGCGCAGTTGTTGCGAGGCATGGAGCCTTCCTTCGGATAGATCATGACCATGCGGGCCTCGATGGGAGGAGCCGTGGTCTTTATTCCGTTCATGTAGGACTTTTCGGTTCCCTCGTAGAGATGGATGAGGTTGTCCTCAGGCATAATGAAGAAGTGGCCGTAGCGTGGCCCCTGATAGATCTTTGTGTTCAAAACGGTTGTGCCAATCAGATAGTGGTCTATAAGGCCCTGGAACTTCTTGACGTAGTTAACGACATCCAGATCATTCACATCCTCGACAGTGAGATCCTCCGGCAATTTGTTCGCTGCAAAGGAGTAGAGTGCGAGATGTAAACTACGTCTGGTGCTGGAGGTAGTTGGGTCGGTGAAGGCCAACAGAGGCCTCTGCCCCCATTCGGCCCTGGCACAGGGGTATCTGGCCCAGCCAAGGTCGTCGTCTCTCAACGCTATTATGTCCTCGAAGCCTATTTGCTTTTCGGGCCAGCCGAGACATTTCGCCATCTCCTCGTAGGTGACGATGCCGATAACCGGGCGGACGATGCTATCGGCGGCGTCTATGTCGGCCACGGAGCGCCCAACTTCGTGATTGAGGGTTACCAGCCAGTGAGCGCTTGAGGGAGTAACGATAGTGGGGTCCGGGATGTTTTCGACGACGTACCCGTTGGTTTCCTCATGGAGATTCCTTCGCGTTCCGAATCTCAGCAGCTCGCTCAAGTATTCGCCCTGCAACTCCGAAGGGGCATCGTAGACCTCAACAACGACCTTCGCACCGGATTTCGTCTTGTGTTTGGCCTTGTTGAATTGTATGGCCATGTCTTTCAGCAGCCCGTCCCGCGTCAGATGGCCCGTAGTCCAGTGGACTACCACAACCGGCTCAGTCCTGTCGAATATATCTCCGACTGATGTGAAACGTACACCCAAGGCCGCGATCACAGCAACTATAAATAGACCTCCGAGCGCCAACGTAAGTGGTTTCATCTGACTCATCTCCTCGTTATTCCCACTGCGATAGCATTACGCATTGCCTTGACCTAAAAGAACGCCGAGAGCAGTTCGTAGAGCTTTCTAATTGTTCGGCGATTGGCCTTATATGCCTGACCATGACCCCATTGGGCGATCTGCCGCAGCACTTTCATGTCAGCGCCAAAGCCATAGGCGACGGTGAATATGGAAACAGGCGTATCTGCCGTAGCCATCGTGGAGTCGATGTCCTTTAACGAATGATTACTTGCCGTGTCCTCGCCGTCTGTCATGGCGATTATGATGTTACTCCGCTCTGAACCTTCGATCTGTTGAAAGTGCCCGATGGCATGGATCACGGCGTCGTATAGAGCAGTGTTCCCGGCGGCTCCCAACATCTGTATGCTCTGAATAAAGGATGCCCCATCTGCTGGCTCCAAGGGGCGAACCTCCTTGATTTTGTGCGAGAAGGTTATTAGACCCACGTGATCCCGTTCGCCATTAACCTGGGCAAGGAAAGACCCTAACGCTTTCTTGGCGCTGGAAAGCTTGCTTCCTTCCATGCTCCTGCTCACGTCAAGCAGCAGGTAGATGTTCGCGGGCCTCCTATCTTCTGGGTTCTTGGCCGCGCCGCGCAGGGCCATGTCCTCGGCCAGCTTCCTGGCAGCCAGAGCCAGGGCAAAGAGCAGCGGGCCTCCAATCATCAAGACTATGCTGATAACGCGTACCGTCAGTGTCTCGGTATATGCGAACCAGGCCGGCCCCATGAACCAGAGAGCTATTCCTCCGCCCAACATTCCTGGCGCGATCAAGCGGACGAATGAAAAAACCAGGTCTGTCAACTGGACTCGCCTCCACGCCGTCTGGCTCAGTTGAGGAAGATCGGGAAGGCGTTCGCCGCACTTGGGGCAGAAGTTGAACTCTTCCACCCTCATGCCGTAGTCAAAGCTACACTTAGGACAATTCACTTCGCCTCCTACAGGTTGTCTCATTGCAGAGAACTCACAGGATTTACTGCTCCGCCGAAATAGCGAGGTAAACATCACTGATGGAATCGGGGTCTGCCGTGAACAGCTTCCCGCCAGTTTTCAAAGCTAATCGCCGCAGGAGCGTCTCATTGGCGTCACCGCCAAAGGCGATAGGGAAGATTTTGAAGCCATCCACCTCAGCGTTGTTCGGGATGCACATAGTGAACATCTGTTGTTCCGTTGGCTCTCCTGTCGTATCGTCGCCATCAGAAAGGAGAACGATACCGTACAACCGCGACTCACCTTGCGCCTCGTCCTCAACTCGCAGTTCGTCGGCCAGCGCGGTCGCCCTGCAGACGGCTGCGTGAAGGGCAGTGCTGCCAAGGGCCGTAAGGGTACGAACCCGCGATGACAGCCCTTCGACGACGTTGCGGACGGTGGCTGGATCAGACAAGGTGACAACATTATCGCTAAAGGTTAAGACGGCCACCTCATCGTCGGGGTCAAGCCTGCTTAGGAATTCAGCCGTAGCGGCTGTCGCGGTCTTGATGTTTTCCCCCCGCATACTGCCGGAAACGTCCAAAACGATTATGACGGTAGCTTTGCGTTTGGTAATCATAAAGAGGTCGATCACAGATGCACTCACCTCTGCATCCGGGCTGGGAAGGAGGATCGCGTTGTCGACGCCAACACGTGGGTCGGTGCCGTTTTCCAGGTTGAGGGGCGCGTGAAGGGGAATGCTGCTGTCAGTTGGACGCAGGCGGTAGTCAATAGTCAACGCCTGCTGTTCTGGCGATAGAAGATAGTCACGGAAGATAGCGGCGGCTTCCGCGTGCGCGTCATCTACCCAATCAGCGTTATCGAGGATGCAGTAAGGGTGATCGGCCCAGATGGTGCCCTCATCCGGGAAAATGAAGGCCAGAGGGAAGCGTAATTCGTCGGCTTTGTTAATGTTAAAGCGGAGTGTGGTCTCTTCAGAGGCAGCGATGGCATGCACGTAGCCGGTGCCTTGCTCGACCATCAGGTCGAATAGGGCAGTTGATCCGCGACCGTACTTGGAGGTATTTTGCTCGAGGGAACGCATCGATTCTTCTACTTGGTAAACCTGCTCAGCCGAAATCGAGCTGCCAGCGCCGAGAATGCCATAGACAAAGGCTGTCAGGGAAAGCATCCCGGTGTTGGAGTAAACGGGATGACTGTGACCAAAGCGAAATGGGTCCCATTCAGGATGGCCGTAAGCCTTCCAGGCATTCGGGTCGGCGGCCAGTTCGACAATGGTGTCCCAACCAATCGGCGTATCGGGCCAACCCAACACTTCGGCCATTGGCCGCCACATGGCAAAACCGATAGGGGCATAGACCGTGGGCTGGCACGGCTGACTAATGAGCGGGCGGTTCTCTCGTTGCCGCCATTTCTCGTTAATTAGAGCAGCCCAGGACTGGTCGCCAGGACTCCAGGTTATGGGCTTCGACTTACCATCGAGGATGGCATCCATCGAACTACCTGACCGCGTGTGGCTGACTTGCACCACGATGCTCTTGCCCGAAGCCGTCTTCCTATCCTCGGCATTGAACCGCTCTATGACTTGATCCAGCCAATCTGCTTTGGTACTGGAAGAGACTAATGTCACCAGGATGGAGCCAGACGGAACAGGCGGTTCATCGGCGACCGATACTTCTTCACCAGAGTTGTCGCCATCGGGCAATAAACGCACGACTATGGCCGCGACCACTACAACGATAAGCAGACCTGTGAGCAGCAAAGTAAGCGTTTCATCCGATGGTTCCTCCTCAAACCCTCAATGATTGCCTATGCATGGGGCCAAACAGGTGAGGTTCTCTCGCGTCCTATCGGCCCGTTTCTGCTTCAAGTTTTCTACTAGACCCATCGCCTTGATTAGCTCCTTGTGAGCCTGCGCGATCTTGTCTATCGTTATCACTGGGCTGCTGCCCACTTCGCCGATATCTACGCCACAGGTCGTACGCCGCAACCGCGACCCACCAGATCGCATACGGAATGCTGAACATAAGCACGTTAAATATGTCCGGACACCCCGGATAATCGCTTGGATAGGCTGCCTCCAACTCGATCCTAGGGTTGACGTATCCGGTGGCTACCTCCGCGGTTCCGTACGCAATTCCTATACTGGCAAACGCCAATATGTAAAAGCCTAAGGCTCGCACACTAGGTTGTGTTGACATTTGGTGCATAATGGATACATGTCAACGACTGAATTACGCAATGAACAATGGTCGAAAATCCTTGAATTTCTGCGCTCATGCCCAGACCTCTACGTTGGAGAGGAGGACGATTGCAGGCGCTACGTCGAGGCCATCCTGTGGATGGCACGAAGTGGTGCTCCTTGGAGACTGCTGCCTGAGCACTACGGTCACTGGAACAGCGTATATAAGCGCTTCGCACGCTGGTGTGAAAAGGGTGTATGGGAACGAATGCATCAGCATTTTGTGCAAGACCCCGATATGGAGCATGTCATCATTGATAGCACTGTGATAGCACTGTGGTTCGCGCTCATCCCTGTGCTGCTGGAGCCTCCAAAAAAACGGTGGCCAATCGGCCCAAGCTCTTGGCCGGAGCCGAGGCGGGTTCAGTACCAAGATCCACGTGAGCGTGGATGGATTGGGCAACCCGTTGCGCTTTGAGCTCACAGCAGGTCAACGTCACGACATCACCCAGGCACAGGCATTGATTGCTGATTTCGAAACCGAGCATGTGATTGCTGATAAGGGATACGATTCGATGGATTTTCTCCAATGCATCCTGGGCAGGGGCGCGTTACCTGTGATTCCACCTCGGTCAAATCGAAAGACGCCACGAGAGTATGATGAGTACCTTTACCGAAGCGCCACCTTGTGGAGTGTTTCATCAACAAGATCAAGCACTACCGGCATATCTTCTCTCGCTTTGACAAGCTGTCATCGCGTTTCCTGGGATTCTTGAACTTCGTCGGTGCTCTCATATGGCTCAGATGAAATGTCAACACAACCTAATCGAAAGGAATCTGGTAGTTAAATAATTTGCCGTCTTCATGCCTCAACGGACTCTACTTTGTCTGCACCACGAAGCGCCCCGGCCCTCTGCTGAAACTCTTCGGATAGTCGGCTGAGTTCGGTGATGTTCACTCGTGCCTTTTCAATACCTTCTTGCTTCAAGCGTTCCGCGAGATCCATCGCCTCGATCAGCTCCTGGTGAGCCTGAGCAATCTTATCTATCGCTATCACGGGGTTGTTATAAACCTCACCAATCTCCTCTGTATGCCTTTTGATCGCCTCGGCGTTGGCGACTATCAAATCGCCGATGAACTGCTGCGCGCGTGCGTTGGCTTCCATCACCTGTCGTTCGCGGATAAGGGCAGATTGGATGGCAAGGCCAACCGTTACAACGTTTGTGGCGACACTCAAGGTTTGCTCCACCGCTTGGCCCAGCCGTGTGTTGTTCTGACGGGTCATCTCGATGCTGACGAAGAATTGGTCGTACACCCGGTCCATCACCCGCAGGTTCTGCACCCTGATGGAGACGTTGTACAAAGCATCTCGAATCCTATCGGCTTTGACAGGGTTGTCGGTCTGATCAATCAGGGCCTGCAACTCCGCCATCAGCAGTTCTCCCAGATATGCATTCTTTTGTACCGGAAGTCGCTGCTCCTCAACCCGCTCATAGACCTGCCTCAGTTCGACGTTGTCCCTCGTCAGCATCATTCGGCCTTCTCGAAGCTTCGTTTCAATCACGTCAATCTGCCTGGAGACAGGCTCGTACTTGATCGCAATCTTCTGCAGCACCTTTATTGGAGAGGGGAGGCGGTCGACGAAGGGTACAATCGAGGTCAAGCTCCTCAGACGGCTGGGGTTGTTTAATTCATTGGGGTTTATCTCTTTGAGCGTCATGCGTAGATCGACAAGGCTTCCAGCAATATCGCTCCCGGTCCCCTCTTGTGAGAGCATTTCGCCAACGCGCACCCTTAAAAGGTCTAGCTCAGGTCTGCTGCTCCTTTGTGCCTGAATTCCAACGCTCGTCACGCTGTCTATCAGCTCCATCTCCTTTGCGCCCTCAACGCTGGAAAGCTCTCCTACCAATGCCTTGGCACGCTCGCGCAGTTCGTTACGCTCATCCTCTGACATGCCTTGAGGGGCTGTCGGCTCAACCGCATCTACGGGCGTCATGCTTTTAGTGCTTGACGGGATTAATTCTTGCTCTTCCTCTAGTTCATCAGGGCGTTGTTCCGAAACCATAACTTAACTCCAGAAAATGGCTTGCTGCTTAGACGATAGATGCTCTGCTGACTCTCTTTGAGTTTATTTAAAATCCAAGATCGCGCATCTCCTCCATGACCTTTCTGGCCTGATCAATAGTCCTCTGCAGCGCTTCGACAACGGCACTGACGCTTCCTTTAGAGCCGTCAATCCTCAGAGAAGCCAGTTCGATTCGAGTCCGATTCAGGGAGCTTTCGATAAGACTTGATCTGAGCAAGAACTCCGCGGCCCGTAACTCTTGGCTGCTCAGCAATCTCAGATGTTCATTTCGCGCCGAGAGCATAGCCTCGCGTATCTTAAGTAACTCCGCTTGAGTCTCGTCCTCTTTCAGCAACAGTATGTCTCTCTCCAGAGTCTCAACTTCCGCCTCCAGCCCCTTTTTGTCTGATGTGTCGACGATTTGCAGCCGATATAGCACGCCATAAAGCATGTCGAGCCCCTCCCTGGAGGTCTGGCCTATAAGTATTGGTATTTGGCCGATGGGCACGAGGTTCGGCTCTGGCCAACCCCTTACAACCGCCTGAAGCTGCTCATACTCATTCACCAGACGATTTAACGATCGGACGCCTTCGGAAGACTTTATGCTCGTGAATCCGGTTCGCAGCGTATCCCGTAATTCTCTCAACGCTCGCCGTTCCTGCGCCCTTCTTGCGTGCTCTTGACGTTCAAACAACTCCTGCATTCGTATGGCGTAGTCCTGACCGTATCGGACGAAATAGCGCCAGACGAAGGAAGCGGCGGCGATACTTCCTGCTCCGACTATCACGATGATTGATGCAATCGCCGAAAATCCAGGCAACGGCAGGATTAGAAACATTAACGCCAGGGCGGCGGCGAACAGCGGGACGACTGTCGAAGGGAATTGAAGGGCATCTGAAAGCCGCCCAACTTGCAGAGATTCCAGCGAAGGGATTTCGATTTCCCCATCGTCCTCGTCATTCGCGCCGGGAATTGCAGAGATGGGAACAATAGGTTTTGATCTCTCGCCCAGAAACTCTGCCCGGATGCTTCGCAACTCCTCCTCCGCACTGGATGCCGAAGGACGCAATTCAGGGTCTTTTTCCAGCAGGTTCAGAATCAACGTCTCAAGCCGAGGAGGACAGGCCAGCATGAATCTTGTTGGAGGGGGAGGAATAGAGTTCAGGTGATGGAGCAGCACCGAAACATCCTCCCCATGGAAGGGCCTGCGGCCAGTCACCATTTCGTAGAGCGTTACCCCAAAAGAATACATGTCGCTGGGACTATCTGGGGGCAACCCCTTAGCCTGCTCTGGTGACATGTAAGGGATAGTGCCCTCGATTGCGCCAGTTCCACTGATGGACTCGTCGCTGAAGGGTTTGGCCATGCCGAAATCTCCCAGCTTGGCCGTGCCTTCCGGCGTCAGCATCACGTTGCTCGGCTTCACGTCCCTGTGAAATATGCCTTTAGCGTGGGTGAAGCTGAGGGCGCCGGCAACCTCGAAAGCAATCTTAGAGCGTCTAACAAAACCTAATAAAAGGGGTTAGAATCTGGACATTCTCTGGAGGAGGATGACCTAATGTCTAAGCCCCTTGTAAGCGATGAATTCTGGGAACTGGTGCAACCTTTACTGCCGCCACAACCACCGAAGCCGAAAGGAGGAAGGCCCAGGATACCTGACAGACAGGTCCTAAGTGGGATACTGTTCGTGCTAAAGACAGGCATTGGCTGGGAAGACCTACCCAAGGAGATGGACTGTGGCAGTGGGATGACCTGCTGGAGGCGCCTCAGAGATTGGCACCAGTCGGGAGTCTGGGAGCGCATCCACTTGGTATGCCTTGAGCGCCTGCAAGCAGCTGAGCGCATAGACTGGACTCGCGCAGTGCTGGACAGTGCTTCAGTGCGAGCAGTTTTTGGGGGCAGAAAACAGGCCCCAACCCCACGGACAGGGCGAAGGCGGGTAGCAAGCATCATATCATAACCGATGCCCAGGGCATTCCACTGGCGGTCAGGTTGACTGGCGCGAACGCTCACGATGTCACCCAAGCCCTTGAGTTGGTGGATGCCATACCTGCTGCCAAGGGCAAGCGAGGCAGGCCTCGCAAGCGTCCTCTTCAGGCGCAGGGAGACAGAGGGTATGACTCTGAGCCTGTTCGCAAGGAGTTGAAGAAGCGACATATCTGGCCGCTGCTGGCCAAGCGAGGTGAGCCGCATGGCAGCGGGTTGGGTGTGCATAGATGGGTGGTTGAGAGAAGCCTGAGTTGGCTTCATCAGTTCCGACGCTTACGGGTTCGATATGAGCGCAGGGCAGACATACATGAGGCTTTCTTGGCCATAGGTTGTGCCATCATCTGCTCTCGCTTTCTGTTCCAATAATGGTTTTGTTAGACGCTCTTAGTAACCTCGCCCAGGTCAGAGCCACCTTTCCAGTCCCTGTCCATCTTCGACTTCAGGCTACCACCGGACACATACTCGGTAATCATGTACCTGCCATCGTCGTCGAGAACATCATATATGGCTATGATGTTGGGGTGGTTGAGGCTGGCAAGAGTCCTTGATTCAGTCTCAACCCGGTTGATAAAGCTTTTGAGCATGGATGGCTTGAACATGCACAGCGCCACGTCTCGATGAAGAGCCTCGTCCCTTGCAAGGAATACCTCTTTGGCGGCCCCTTCTCCGAGCCTCTCAATGAGTGTGTATCGACCCTTACCTAACGACCGTTTTTCCATGACTCTCACTGGCCTATGGTAGTGTTTGACAATTCCTCAATAATGCCGCACATTTTCGCGACGGACGATTGGTTACGGCGAGGAGTAAGCGCCAGTATTATTGAGCGCAGCAATAATACTGGCAAAAGCCGAAGAATTTGCTACGCATTGATTACAAGGCGTTAACTCTCAGTGGACGATACCTTTAACTGTTCAGCAGCCTTTCTTTTTTGCGTGTATTCTGCGAGCGTCGCCCTACGGACTAACTCAGCGACCGAGACGCGACGCCCCTCCGCCAGAGTCAACTCGGCGGATTTTCGGACCAAATCTGCGTACTCCTCATCATCGAAAAGGACGCTTACTGCTTTTTTGCTTGTTGACATGAGTTATTCTCCTTGATTGACTAGATGGATTGATCAGGTGCTCATTGACTGTTCATGTGTCGATGTAGCACGGTTCGGCATTCGTGTTAAGGCTAGTCTGAAAACTAGACAACTATCACATTTCGACACCTTCCTAGGAATCGATTGAGGCGAATTTCTGTATCCTTACGAACGAGCCCTCTTTCAACACTGAAACTTATAATCTTGTGAAGAATGGCTCTTGTAGAACAAGACTAAAGCATTCTTGCATGATTGTCAAGCGTCTGAGGCGAAACTGGGGGTTGCAGAAGAGGTGACGGCGACTATCTTTGCGTTGCCAACGGAAAATTGCCTGTTACGGACGATTGCCGAGGGTCCAAAGTCTTACAGCACTCAATGGCTTGGCGCTGAATATCTCGCCAATTATCTCGCTCATCGGTGACGTGACAGGAATCCCCATAGGAATCGCCACGCCAGTTACTATGCATGGGGAAATCTTGATAGACTAGACCGAGACAACGGCTAAATTTGCCGATTGCTCAGAGGAGGGAATTACTATGCAACTTCCGCCAGTCGCGGCAACCACCGTCGGAAGCTTTCCGCAACCGGGTTGGCTTGTCCGTTCGACCGAACAGGGCGATCGCCTACGCACAGAGTTCGCTCTTGACGGCGATCCTCTCCTGGAAGCTCAGGACGATGCGACGGTGCTCTGCCTTCGTGAGCAGGAGGAAGTGGGCCTTGATCTGCTCACGGACGGGGAGCAGAGGCGATTAAGCTTCATCCATCACATCCTAGCTGCATGGGACGGCATTGACCTCGATAAGAGGCAGCCGAAGGCTATCCGGCGACGAACTACCGAGCGACCTGTCCCCTGCGTGGTAGGCCGTGTACAGCGTCGTTCTCCTGCGGCTGTCGATGATTTCCTTTTCGTGAAAGCCCGCACTGCCAAACCGGTCAAGATGACGGTTCCAGGCCCCATGACAATCATCGATTCTACCTATGACGAGGCTTACGGAGATGAGGAAGCTCTGGCAATGGACGTCGCCACAGCTCTCAACATGGAGCTGCTCGACCTGCAAGCTGCTGGGGCCGATGTGTTGCAGATCGACGAGCCTGCCATGACTCGATACCATGAAAAGGTCGCGGGATATGGCGCGCAGGCTCTCGACCGCTGTCTAGAGGGCGTGACAGTCCCCACGATAGTCCATCTGTGCTATGGCTATCCTGGCGTCGGTGTTCGTCAGTACGAATACACGTATCCTGAACTTCTGGAACTCCTTATGCAGACCAGAATCGAGGGATTTTCAGTGGAGTTCGCCAGGAGTGGCTACGATCCTGCTGTCCTCAGTCTGTGCCAGGACCGGTTAGTGATGCTCGGATGTCTTGACCCGGGCGACACCCCCGCACCGCCGGTGCAAGACCTTGTAAATCAGGTGAATTCTGCGCTGAGGACTGTGGCTCCTGAGCGTCTACTCATAGCTCCGGACTGTGGCCTCAGAACCATCGATCGAAAACTGGCACACGCCAAGGCAAGGCTCCTGGTTGAGACAGCCGAGGTCGTTCGCCAAACGCTCTGATACCTAGCAGGCATCAGAGCGTTTGGTAACACTTAGAGCGTCTAACAAAACCTAATAAAAGGGGTTAGAATCTGGACATTCTCTGGAGGAGGATGACCTAATGTCTAAGCCCCTTGTAAGCGATGAATTCTGGGAACTGGTGCAACCTTTACTGCCGCCACAACCACCGAAGCCGAAAGGAGGAAGGCCCAGGATACCTGACAGACAGGTCCTAAGTGGGATACTGTTCGTGCTAAAGACAGGCATTGGCTGGGAAGACCTACCCAAGGAGATGGACTGTGGCAGTGGGATGACCTGCTGGAGGCGCCTCAGAGATTGGCACCAGTCGGGAGTCTGGGAGCGCATCCACTTGGTATGCCTTGAGCGCCTGCAAGCAGCTGAGCGCATAGACTGGACTCGCGCAGTGCTGGACAGTGCTTCAGTGCGAGCAGTTTTTGGGGGCAGAAAACAGGCCCCAACCCCACGGACAGGGCGAAGGCGGGTAGCAAGCATCATATCATAACCGATGCCCAGGGCATTCCACTGGCGGTCAGGTTGACTGGCGCGAACGCTCACGATGTCACCCAAGCCCTTGAGTTGGTGGATGCCATATCTGCTGTCAAGGGCAAGCGAGGCAGGCCTCGCAAGCGTCCTCTTCAGGCGCAGGGAGACAGAGGGTATGACTCTGAGCCTGTTCGCAAGGAGTTGAAGAAGCGACATATCTGGCCGCTGCTGGCCAAGCGAGGTGAGCCGCATGGCAGCGGGTTGGGTGTGCATAGATGGGTGGTTGAGAGAAGCCTGAGTTGGCTTCATCAGTTCCGACGCTTACGGGTTCGATATGAGCGCAGGGCAGACATACATGAGGCTTTCTTGGCCATAGGTTGTGCCATCATCTGCTCTCGCTTTCTGTTCCAATAATGGTTTTGTTAGACGCTCTTAGTTATATTTTCCTTTTACAACACGTCTGTATGTGGGTCTTCGAGCTTCTGGCATAGAGGTGATTGAATGGCTTGAAGTAATTCCCCCCAAATCCATCACCTGCAGCCACGTGCAGGAATTACGAGATTCCCACCTCTGCTTCGCCGCGTTTCAATGCTGTGCCTATCGCCTCCATCAGCCGTCGCGCTGACTCTGGGGATAGCTCCACAGCCACCCTCGCATCCAGACCCAATTCCTCGTTCACAAAGTCTATGTTCAACGCATGTTCAAGCTGGGCGTTGAAGGGATGGTCAAACGACACATTTGCCTGCCGAACCTCGAACCATCCATTCGCCCCTCTTCCGCTTCCGGAAACCTGGGCATTCTCAACGATCATCGTACACATCTTTGCTCTCCTCCAATATTGTCGCGGTCTCTAGGCGAGGTGCTTCCCAAAGAAATCGAACATCTTGTTCCAGGCATCCATAGCTTGCTGCTGCCTATAAGGTGGCCGGTCGTAGTAGTAGAATCCGTGTCCGGCGTCGTCGTACCTGTGGAACTCGTATGTCTTCGAGAGCCGCTTCAACTCTTCCTCATGCTGGTTCACCTGCTCCGGTGATGGGCTTTGGTCTTCGTTCCCGAACAGGCCGAGCAACGGGCACGATAGATCTTTCGTGTACTCAATAGGCGATACAGGTTGCTGCGGCGTTAGCCTATCTTCTGGCATTATGACGTTCCCGCCCCAGCAGTCTATGATTGCGTCGAATCCGTTCACACGACAGGCCACAAGGTAGGCGTGTCTTCCTCCTGAGCATGTTCCGATTGTCCCCACCTTGCCATTGGAGTACGGCAAAGCTTTCAGATAATTCAGCGCGTCCTCGCAGTCGCCGACAACGCTGTCGTCCGGGACTCCGCCATTACCCCGTACGTTGGCTGCCACGTCCTCAGGCGTGCCATGTCCAAATCGTTCGAATAGGTCTGGGCAGATCACCACGTATCCATGATCTGTGAACCGCCGCGCCGTCTCCCGATAGAACTCATCCCAACCAGGAAGATGGTGTACCAACACGATTCCGGGGTACGGCCCCGCCCCGCTGGGCTTGGTAAAGTAGGCGTGTATGTCGTCGCCATTGTGTCCCTTTATGGTGATTAACTCGGCGGTCATGCCCTCGTTTACGTCCGTGCGTAACTGATTCCACATGGGTTACCTCCTTCTTCTTGCCTTTGAATTTGCCCCTATAAGGTTCATCACACACCACGTGTTTGTCAAGTAGAGGTTGCTCTCCATCACATTGTCTGTAATCATCAGACTGAAGCCTTGCCGCAAGATACGACGATATGGCAGCCTATCCTGGTTTTCCGCAGAATATCTGCAAGCAGGGGGTTTTCTCCCTGTATGAGGTGTTCTTCCTCTGCGGTGATGGCCCGGGAAGGTAGAGCCGTCCGGCATACGTTGGCGATAACTTACTTCGGCTTGACGACCACATCGCTCGTTGCTACACTCGCTCTCGTGATAGAAGTCCTGAAAGGCGGGAAAACTACACTACCATGAGCAAACTAGAAGGAGGCTGAAAATATGCCACTATCCAATCCTGAGATGACAAAGAAACTCAGAGAGATATTCTACCGTCCAGGACTGACTATCGTGCCAGGAGGGTCTACGCCATACCACGCGATGATGACCGAGCGAGCTGGTTACGAAGCCTTTTATATGTCTGGGGCGATGACATCTGCATGGACAATCGGATGGCCTGACGTGGGCGTCATATCCTTGAGGGAGATGGCCGACAACGCCGCACGCATCGTCAAGGCCGTCAACATTCCTGTGTTCGCCGATATCGACACGGGCTACGGCACCGCCATCAACGTCTATCGTTCGATTAAAGAGTACGTATGGGCCGGAGTCGCCGGAGTCCATCTTGAGGACCAGGAGTCCCCGAAGAAGTCAGGCAGCATGGCTGGGCGAAGGCTCATCACCATTGATGAGGCAGTTGGCAAGTACAAGGCTGCCATAGACGCACGCAACGAGATAGACCCCAACTTCGTAATAGTCGCCCGCAGCGACGCTCGTGGCGCGGAAGGCGGATGCTTCGATGAGGTCATCAAGCGCGGCAAAGCGTTCGAGGCGGCGGGAGTCGACGTGATCTTCTTCGAGTCGCTTCAATCTTGGGAAGAGTGCAAGATAGCCTTTGCCTCTGTGAGTATCCCTGCTTTCAGTCTTTTGCACGACGTAATATATCACGACAGCGAAGGCAACCTGATTCCTGGGCCGAGCCTGGAACAGCAGGAAGCAGATGGACAAAAGATCGGCCTTTACGTCGGCCTATCGTCCGGCCCTGCAAGCCAGGCGGGTTGGGAGGCGCTGATAGACTTCAAGGAAAGAGGCGTGCAGTCTCTCCACGAATTCAAGACAGGCACCGCCGCGAAGCCAGTGGAAAGACGGCTTCCGAGCGATATGCTTTCCATATCTCGCGTCCGTGAGATAGAGGAGAAGTATCTGCCAAAGGAGCTTCAACGAGATTACGATTCCACCCTTGGTCGGCGTGCCGGAGACGTTGGCACCTAGGCCGGCCTCAAAACGCAATGACAGAACAACGATAACGCGCAGCAGAGTTTCGCGAGGAGGCGACATATGAATCCAGACCGTTTCGATTATTCTCCAATAATTGATCGACCCATTATCAAGTGGCCCAACGACGCAAGAGTGGCGTTTTGGGTGTCTCCGAACGTAGAGCACTATGAGTACACGCCACCGAGCAGACCAACTACTCCCGACATCCCTGGCTATTCCTACCGCGATTACGGAAACCGAATAGGCTTCTGGCGAATGCTCGAAGTGCTCGATAAGCACGACATGCGATGCTGCGTCTCACTGAACGAGGCCGTACTTGAGCACTTTCCCGAAATCAGAGATGCTATGGTAGAGCGAAATTATGACTACATGTCACATGGCATCTACAACACCCGATTCATTACCGGCATATCTGAAGAAGAAGAGCGAGAGTTCTACAGAGACATCATAGACACCCTGAAGAAACACACCGGAAAGCAACTCAAAGGCATGCTAGGGCCTGCCCTGTCAAACACCGAAGCCACCCCCGACCTGATGGCCGAGGCTGGGCTTATCTATCACACCGACTGGTTCCACGACGACCAGCCCTTTCCAATCAAAGTCAAGACGGGCAAGCTAATCTCCCTGCCATACACAATCGAGTTGAACGACGTAATTGTCAACGGACAGGGAAATGACGCCAAGTATTTCTGCCAGATCATCAAAGACCAGTTCGATACGCTATACGAAGAAGGCGCGGAAAGTGGTCGGGTGATGTGCATAGCGTTGCATCCCTATTGGATTGGACAGCCCCATCGTGTGAAGTATCTGGATGAGGCGCTGGATTACATATTGTCCCATGACGGCGTATGGAAGACTACAGCGGACGACATAGCCGAATACTACATCGAAAACTACTACGACAAGGTGTTGGCCTATGTAGAGGAGCAGAAACAAAAGGGTCTTGCCTAGGTAGAAATACGAGAAACGTAAGACCTGATTTTGAACAACACCGAGGAGACATAGTATGCCAGCAGAACGCAAATACGGACAAGACAACGAATATTACCAGTGGTCCCCGATTGTCACGCGACCCAAACTTGAATGGCCCAACAACGCCAGGGTCGCCCTGTGTGTCGTCGTAGACCTTGAGCATTACGATTGGTACATGCCCCCAGATGCCCCAGTGCCTTTAGGTCCGCCAGGCGGTGGCAGGGGATTTGGTTTTGGCAGGTTCCCCGACATCATGAGTTTCTCTCATCACGAGTACGGTAACCGCGTGGGCATCTTCCGCGTATTGAAGGTGCTTGACAAGTACGGAATCAAGCCCACAATCGCAATGGATTCCACAGCGGCAAAAAACTATCCCTTCGTCATACGTGAATGCCAGAAATATGGCGCTGAATTCATAGCGCACGGGAGCACGGTCAGGCATTTGATTCACGCTGGAATGTCGGAAGACGAGGAGCGCGCATACATCCACGAGTCGATTGAGGCCTTGTCGAAAGCTACAGGTCAACAACCAGTCGGCTGGCTAAGTCCCGAATTCAATGAGACCATGCGGACTCCTAATATCCTGGCTTCCGAGGGCATTCGGTACGTCTGTGACTGGGCTAACGATGAGCAGCCTTACAAAATGAACGTGCAGCAAGGGGAAATGTTCTCTTTGTCCGTGCATCTGGACCTGGACGATATATTCACTCACAGAAGCCGCAACGTGCCGATAATGGAATACAGCGAGATCGCTCGTGAGACCTTCGACGAACTGTACCGCAGTGGCGTAGAAAATGGCCGGATGCTCGTGCTGAACATTCATCCCTGGCTCATCGGTCAGCCATTCCGTATCAAATACTTGGACGAAATGCTCGCGCATATGACCAAGTTCGGCGGAGTCTGGAAAGCCACCGGTCAGGAGATAATCGACTGGTATAAGGCTCAGTCTTAGAGAGTATCGCTGGAAACGCAGTTGAGGCGCAGGATTCCAGCAGGCACATTACAGCACAACTTGTTCAATCAATAATAAGGTTGAGGAGGATTAGCATGCCATACGTTGACAATAATGGAGTCCGCATCCACTATCACATCGAGGGAAATGGCCCTCCTCTGGTCCTCCAGCACGGCTACACCAGCAGCTTGAAGAACTGGTACGCATATGGGTTCGTCGAGCCACTAAAGAAGGATTACCAGCCTATCTTGGTCGACGCAAGAGGCCATGGCCAAAGTGACAAGCCTCACGACCCGGAAGCATACGAAATAAGCCTGAGGGTAGGCGACGTGACCGCCGTGCTAGACGATCTCAATATCGATAAAGCCCACTACCTGGGTTACTCGATGGGTGCGCGAATAGGCTTCGGCATCGCCGCACACGCCCCTGAGAGAGTCCACTCTCTACTCCTCGGAGGGATGCACCCCTATGATACTGTGGGCAATATCACAACCGATGACCGAGTGAAGTTTCTCAGCCAGGGTATGGAATCATACGTAGCCAGCATGGAGTCGCAGGGCGATCCAATGGATCCCGAACGCAAGGCGCGGTTGATAGATAACGACCCTGAAGCCTTGATCGCCGCTATTACCTCACCGCGAGGAACTTCTGGCAACGTGCTGCCTACGATGACGATGCCCTGCCTGGTGTATGTGGGCGAGGCCGACGCGTTCTATGAAGGGGCCAAGGAGTGCGCGAAGCATATTCCTGGGGCGGCTTTCGTATCCTTCCCCGGCCTGAACCACGGGCAGGTGTCCCAGGGGAGCGATGTTGTCCTTCCTCACGTGACGGAATTCCTGAGAGCTATTGTGGGGCAGGTCAGCGTAGCCGATTAAGCCTGCTACGCGCTTGCCAGCGTCATTTTATGCAAAGGGTCGAAATGACCCTGGTAAAGCAGTGCCACTGTTCGGCACAAAAATCTACGCATCGTCATGCTGGGCGCAGACGACAGTTTGAGTCCAGCATGACCCAAGCTATGAAAAGTTCTGAGGTAGCACAATGAGAGCAGCCGTACTGTACGAACCCAATCAGCCACTTCAAATAGAAGAGCTAGAGCAGGATCCGCCAAAAGCAGGTGAGGTGCGCGTTAAGACTGCTGTTGCTGGTCTCTGTGCAAGCGACATCCACGTCATGAAGGGCGCTACCACATCGTTGATGCCTATAGTGCTCGGCCATGAGGGTGCAGGGACTGTTATTGAGGTTGGCGAAGGTGTCACCAGCGTCAAACCCGGCGACAGATGCGTCCTGTCGTTCGTGTCCAACTGTGGCCACTGTCGGCCTTGTCGCACGGGCAATCCTCAAATGTGCGACACGAACGCGGAGTCAGGAACAAAGCAGTTCGACGGCACCTTCCGACTCCACAAGGGCGGATTCGACATGCACCAGATGGGCAAACTTGGTGTTTTCTCCGAAACGGTAATTATCCCACAACAGGCGTGCCATCCGATGCCAGACGAGGTACCCATGCATGTGGCTGCACTTATCGGCTGCTGCGTTACAACTGGTGTTGGCGCAGTAATCAACAATCCTGCCGTGCATGCTGGAGCTACGGTAGCCGTGTTTGGATGTGGCGGCGTTGGACTCAACTCCGTTCAAGGCGCGCGCCTCATGAATGCCAGCCGAATTATCGCAGTCGATATCTACAACCACAAGCTGGAAGTAACATACAAATTCGGGGCGACCGATGTGGTAAACTCCCGCGAGGTAGACCCGGTAGAGGCCATTAGAGAGTTGACTGGCGGCGGTGTAGACCTGGCATTCGATACTTTTGGAAGCGCTGAGACAACAACTAGCGCTATCAACTCGCTGCGCAAAGGCGGCACAGCCGTGATAGTGGGCTTGGCCCCGGTCGGAGACCATGCTCCTATCGATATGGTAGACCTTGTTCGCAACCAGAAATCGCTGGTTGGCAGCTACTATGGCTCTGCTAGCCCTTACGAATCTTTCGACAAGATGATGGACTTTTATCTGAAGGGTAAGCTAGACGTAGAAGGCTTGATCGCTCGAACCTATTCCCTGGAACAGATCAACGAGGGGTTCGACGCTCTGGACAGGGGAGAAGATGGGCGAGGAATAATCAAGTTCGACAGTGCCTTCTAGTAGGATTCCCAAAGAAAACAGAATTGTGGCTAGCGTCCGGATGGCCTACAGAATATTCGGCGAGTGTTAGACTATTGACTATAATGCCAGGATGCTTGATGCCCACCTTGTTGATCGAGAATTCGCAAGCGTTCAGCCCCTGCTGACATCACAGGCCGAACGCTTGCGAACTAAATTGCTAGGCTTCCGGTAGACGAGTAGACTGCCATGCCACCATCTGCCAGCGTTCTTCCTGTTTCGCATACACATCTGTGAACCGGAGGCCAAAGCTATTTTGCTGACCTCTCGCCACTACCGTCAGCTTTGCGCTCCCCGTAACCACTGCGGTATCGCCATAGACTCTTACACTAACGTCGTCGGTGGCGATAGATTCATACTTTAATGTGCCAGACTGGATGGCCTGTATCAAACTCTGCTTCGTGTCTTGTGCCGCGGAAGTGTGAGTATATGTAAGTTCGTCTGCCAAGATGAGCGCCAAGGCATCGGTGTCAGCACTCGTCATAGCCTCCAAGCGCTGTTTTTCTAGCTGAATGATTTGTTGGTCGACATCATTTTTCTGACTCATTGCACAGGTTCCTTTCAAAGTTTCAGATTAAGCCTTCAATATCTCCCGCCGCGACAGCACGCGCTCGATGAGCGGCCTCATGCCAAGTTCGATGGATATGGACAGTGATTCGTCCAGCAGAGATACGGCCCTGGACTCTTTCGCCTTCCATCTGAACCCTCTCCTCTGGCTGATGGGGCGAGTGTAGCAAGGAGCGTCTCCCTGGTCAACTAGAATCTTGTTGCGTGACAGCAACAGGACAAATGAGCTATAATTATCTCAAGCTGAGGACGTAATCAGGCTCACAAGGGCGGTATGGCAAGATGAGCTATCAATTCCTAGTTCAGGCTTGGACGAACGCTCCCATAGAGGCAGAGGTGGAGTTGCAAAACGCCATTGACCTTCACGCGCCTCTTGCTGGCATGGACTTGCAAGTAACAGGCCGAGAAATGGCAACCCGGATTGATCTGGAAGACCTGGGAAGAGACCCAGACTGCGACCTCTGGTGTTTTTTTGTAGAGGGAGAGACCGACTCACCCTACTGGACATTGCAAGAAATCCGCAAAGCTATCAAAAACTATGAACCTACAGCGAATCTGGGATTACAGGCCAAGTCGATGATCCAGATAGCTTCGCCTGGTGAGCGGGTGCAGACGGTCGATGACGTCGAAAGCTGGTTGAAGCAGCTACAAGACCGGTAGTCCGCAAGAGGCAGGAATAATGTCGCCAACCGAACTAGTGGTTCAACGTTTTTGTATTGATGGGTAGAGTGACTTTAGCTTGATGCGCGCATCCTCGGTAGTGAAGCGCCAATCCACTCGTATCACATCCCGGTTGCGTTGATTCTGCCAAGCATTGACCTCGCCGCGCAGGATGTCTTGATTGGCAATCCGTCGGTCCAGGCACTGTCGAGCCAGCACACCGATCTCTATCTCCGCCATATTCAACCAACTCCCGTGTTTGGGAGTGTAGTGTATCTCCAGTCGCTCAGCTATACGCCTCGCCTCAGCAGGCTCGAATGCCTCGTATAGCGAGGACAGCTTGTGAGTGTTGAGATTGTCCATTACCAGCACGATCCGGTCTCTGTCAGGGTAGTCCTCGTCGACCAGTTTCTTTATCACATGCGCCCAGTCCACCTTCGTGCGACGCTCTCTGACCTCGACTCGGCGCCATCCGTCCAACGGTGCAAACAGCATGAACAGGCTGCTCACTCCATTGCGCTCGTATTCGTAGTCGTATGCCGCCGATAAGCCGGGCGCTGCGGGACGCGGCACTCGCGTCTCCTTGACTTGCTGTTTGCTCGTCTCATCCATGCACACCAGAACCTCATTCCCATCGTACGGCCGTTGGTAGACCTCCAGTACGTCTTCCATCACGTCTTCCATCGCGCACACAAACTCCGCGCTCTGACCGGGCGGGATGCACCAACTCTGCTTCAGCCACGGCTTCAGTTCGTTTTTTTTTAAGCGCCTGGCGAACCGTCTCGGTGCTAATGGTCCCGACTATCTCACACTCGACCAACTGGTCAGCCAACAGCTTCAGGGTCCAACTGGCACGCCCCTCCGGCGGTTCCCCGCAGGCCATCGCTATCAACCGTGCTTCACCTTCGCCGTCCAGTCTCTTTTGACGCCGACGCAGTTGCTTTTTGCGATTCAGCGCAGACTCAACCCCCTCCTCCACACAGCGCTTGCGTATTCGCTCGACCGTTGACTGTCCCACACCGAGCGCGCTGGTGATGTCCGCGTCCTTCATTCCCCCGTCCGAGCGTGACTCATCGCTCATCAGCAGAATGCGCGCATGGGTCTGTTTGTACGCCGCAGCCCGACCGCGTGAGACCAAGGCGTTGAGTTCCTGTTGTTCGTCGGTAGTCAGTCTGATACGGTACTTCTTGGTAGACATCATGGTTCCTCCTCGGTTCAACGTTACGATTGAACCCCCAAGAGGAACAATGACTATCATGGTATTCATTTCAATGATGTTGGACCACTAGATACGGTCACTCTCCAGTGTGCGGATGCTCAGGTTCAGTAGGCTATAGTCGGTTAGATTAACCCAACCTTGGCAAGACCTTCTCGGCGAATGCTTCCATGTTTCGGTTAATGTCGTCGATGTTGGTCGAGCTTACCTGAAACACGAACTCCTCCACGCTGATACTTCGAAACGCCTCGATGGACTGTATTATCTGGTCGGGTGTTCCGGCCATTGGTTCCTCCGGGTTAGACGATGGCGATGTCGAAACGTTCAGTTCGGCGCGTACGGACAGCGTAATGTCGTCCAGGCTTCGCCCTGCGTCGTCAAGATACGACTTCAGGGTTTCGATGCTCGTTTGCAACGTTTCCGGGGACATGCGATTGGGATGCCAACCGTCGCCATATCGCGCGACGCGGCGCAGCGCACCGTTGCTCGTTCCGCCCACCCAAATCGGCGGATGAGGCTTTTGCAGAGGTTTTGGCGAGAAGAGGACGCCCGAAAAGCTAAAAAAACGTCCCTCGAAGTTCGGCTCATCGTTCGTCCAGAGTTCTTTCATGATAGCGATGCTTTCGTTGGCGTAAGCGCCCCGCGTGTGATAGTCGCTGCCTAGGGAATCTGATTCGTGTCGCAGCGCACCGACGCCAACTCCTGCTATCAGTCGTCCGCCAGAAAACACATCCAGAGTCGCAAGCGTCTTCGCCAGCACCATCGGATTGAGGTACGGCAGCACCAGCACCGTCGTACCTAGACGCACCCGTTTCGTGAGAGCCGCAGCGTAAGTAAGCGTCGTGAGCGCGTCGTAGTACGGCAATTGTCCAAGGCGTTCCTTAACGTACCCGGCGTTGAATACGTGGTGGTTCACCCAGATAGAGTCGTATCCCATCTCCTCAGCGAGAACGGCAACGTTGAAAACGTCCTGCGGGTCTTCAATGCCCCAGTTGTTGGGTATGGTAATGCCGAAATTCAATGCTTCCTCCAGACATAGGAACTATTCAATCATCCCGCTCCCATAAATTCGACTTAGGCAGCACTTCGCTTGAACCTACAATTTAAGCTCCATCGAGCGCTTTCTGGAGGGCCTCACCTTCCTTCTTCCAGAAGTTGAACAGGATGTTGATGTCGGTGCCAACGGACAAGTGGCGCACTCCCATGTCTAGGTACATCTTGGCATCGTCAGCCGAGTTGATCTCCGCTCGTGCGGGGATTCCTTTCGCGATGGCAGATTTGAACACTCTGTCGCGAGCCGCAACGACATCCGGGTGATTGCGCTCACCTGCGAGACCAATGCTCACGGAGTAGTCGGCGCCACCCCACTGCACCATGTCGATGCCAGGGATTTCGAGTATCTCATCGAGGTCTTCAACCGCGCCCTTCTTTTCGATCATCATGGCGACTACGGTGTCCTGAAGCGCCTTGACGTACTCCTTGGAGCCTCCGTAACCCATGTAAGACTGGCGGCGGGTCGCAACGCCGTACAGCCCGTTGTCTTCAGGCGTGTCGGGCTTGATCGTTCGAATGCATTCGCGAACGTCGTCCGCGCTTCGAGCGTCGGTGAACAGCACACTGCTGAATCCAGACCCGATTGCGCGCTGGGCAAGGTAGGCTTGCGCGCTCTGATCGACCTTCATCATGGTGCCCATGTTGTAGATTTCCGCGGCGCGGGCGAGATTATCGAGGTCGTGCAGGTCGGATGGCCCGTACTCGGCCACGAACTCGACGTAGTCATACAGCCCGGTGTGTCCTAGCACCTCGACGACAGACGGCCAGACTGTGTGAATGTGCGTACTCAGGGTTGGTTTGCCAGCGTTCAGCTTTTCCCGAAGCGTATTTGGTCGCATAGTTCGGCCCTCCATGTTGTATTCAGAGTCGGTTTTTAAGCAGCATTATATTTCAGATCACTGACTAATGCCATCAACGTCTGTGGCGCAGAGCACGACCCGGAACAGCGCCGGTATGCTCGCCGTTGTCGATTACCACCTGCCCGTTCACGATTACGTATGGTATTCCCAGAGGGAACTGCTTGGGTTGCCATCGCGTCGCGGGCGCTTCGACCGTGTTGGGGTTGAACACCACAATGTCCGCCTTCATGCCGTCATGCAGAATGCCTCTGTCTTTCAGACCCAGACGCTGTGCGGCGAAGGAGGTCATCTTGCGGATAGCTTCGGGCAAACGGAGATGTTTCTCGGTGCGAACGAACTGCGCCAGGATCATCGGGAAGCATCCGTACGTGCGAGGGCTGGGAAAATCTCCAAGAAGGATAGAGTCGCTGCCGACCATGCCATAGGGATGGGAAACGAAAGCGGGCAGCGTGAGCGGATTGGCGCCCATTCCTATGGAGCAAACACCAAGGCCGTCGTCGAGCAGGAGGTCGAATAACGCATCTAGAGGTTCCTGACCGCGTATTCTGCCGATCTCTGCGAGGGAATGGCCTTCGTACTGCTTGTTGTGGGGCTTCTGAAAATTGGTCAGCCAGCCTTCGCCGTGGTGCCCGCGAGGGTTGGCGTTCATCTCTTCGCGCAGGCGGGCGCGCTCATCGGGAGAGTTCAGCACCTCAATGATTCGTTCCGGGCCGCCGTCTTTTGTCCAGTTAGGAAGAGAGATGATTACCCTGGTGCTGGAATAGGTGTACGGGTAGCAGTCGAAGGTTACGTCCATCCCTTCGTTTCTGGCGTTCTCGATAAGCTCGATGTAGTCCAGGTGGCTTCCAGCGCCAGGCACCGCACGCTGATAATAATGGGTGAGATGAACGGGAGCCTCGCTGCGTCGGCCTATCTCAAGGGCTTCTTCGAACGGGGCCAGAGGGCCATGCTGACGAAGGCTGCCGCGAGTGTGGGTATGGTACATGCCGCCCCGCGCAGCGACCACACTGGACAACGCTACAAGCTCGTCGGTGTCGGCGTAGGCCCCTGGCGGATAATCAAGGCCTGAGGACAGCCCGCAAGCACCTTCCTCCATGGCCTCTCGCACGACGGCTTTCATGTCCTCGATCTCGGCCTTTGTGGCGGGCCTGTCGTTCCAGCCAACCGACCAGATGCGCACCGGAGAGTTGCCCAGGATGTAACAGATATTTACTGCCACCTTGTTGTCGTACATAGACAGATATTCCGCCACTGTTGACCACTCGGCAGGCATAGGAGGCTTGCCATTCAGACCGGAGTCCAGCTCGATAAAGCGATGCAACTCATCCTGGTCTTTGAATGGAGCGACAGAGTTGCCGTCGATTCCAATAAGCTCCGTGGTGACTCCCTGACGGACCTTCGGTTCGTGTTTGGGGTCTCCGAGGATTACCAGGCCTCCATGTGAGTGCAGGTCTATGAAGCCGGGACAAACTACGTGCTCGCTGGCGTCGATGACTCGCACTGCCTCTATGTCGCTGACGTCTCCACGCAAGACCTGGATTTCCTCTCCCTCCACGCCTATTGCTCCATAGAAACCTGGATTGCCTGTGCCGTCTATAATCATCCCATTGCGAATCAGCAGATCGAGCATAGTTCGCCCCCATGTATCGTCGGAAATCTCAAAACAGTAGTCTTAGAATCCTCGTGCGAGGAAGTCGATGGTCTCTTTCGAGGCGCTAGCTATCGTCGGCGAGTTCATCCCTGCGTCGATGTACTCTCGAAGCTTTGCCCTCACTTCATCCTCGTCGCCATAGCATCCCAGGCTTTCCACCACATCGTCTGGGATCAATTTTGCCCCGTCCATAACCTGCTGTTCACTCGCAGGCCAGGGAATCATGGCCCTCAATCGCTCGGTCAGTTCCGGGTCTACTTCCATCGGGCCTTCGATATGAGGCTGCTGCGCCAGATATTGGGCGATTCTAGGCTTGGCTTCCAGAAAGGCCTGCTTCTTGTCACGGGTTACTTCTACGCGCATTGGCGCTACCCGGTCAATCTCGTCAAGAGACCGACCAACCGCCTCTGCACCCCTTTTGATTTCCTCTACCTCCCTGCGAATGGAATCCACGGTGTGATTGGCATTTAGCACCACGCCGTCGGCGATTCGGCCCGCAAGTCGCAACATCTGCGGCCCCACCGCCGCAATGTAAATTTTCACGTCGTGAGGCTTTGTTTCGCCGTGATCCAGGTAAAGGTCTTCCATATGTACATACTGGCCGTGATACGTTACAGGCTCCTTCAGGGACAGAAGCAGCCGCACCGACTCGATGACCTCTCGCATAGCCCGTATAGACTTCTCTCGCTTGACGCCAGTACGCGCAGCCAGAGGCTCCCACCAGGCTCCGAGGCCTAGAATTACTCGACCCGGTGCAAGCAAATCCAGGGTCGCGAATGTCTGGGCTATGAGCGCGGGATTCCGTGTCCACAATGGGATTATTCCTGTGCCAAGTCGAATGCGGTCTGTCGCGGACGCATATACCGCAAGGGGAGTGATAGCATCGGCAGCCAGGCGAGTCTCGATAACCCAGATGGAGTCAACTCCCTTCTGGTCGGCATAGCGAGCCAACTCCATGTTCTGCCGCACGTTCATCCCAGGCAGTCCAATGCCAAAGCGATTCGGTAACTCGGCCATACTGATATCCTCCTGACCAGAATTTGCCATCAAAGCGCTTGCTCGATAATCACCAGCCCAGTATGAAGGACTCTCGTCTAGGGTCTGCTCCGCCGCGATAAGCGCCATTGACAGAATCAACAATGATTGGCGTAAAGCCATTTACGATGGCCCAAGGTCCAACGACCTCCACTTTATGGCCTTTGTCTCTCAGTTTGTCGCCGACTTCCTGTGAAATGCGTCCTTCCAGGACAAGCCGATTAGGCGCGACCCCGTGAGGCCAGGGCGATTGAGGGAAGCTGTAACCGCAGAACCGAGGCGCGGACACGGCCTCCTGAACGTTCAAACCAAAGTCAACAATGTTTGTGAATACCTGCAAGCAGGCCTGAGTCTGACTATCACCTCCGGGTGTGCCCAAAGTCAGGAAGGGCTTGCCGTCTTTGAGCACGATGAATGTGCAGGGCGTGGTACGAGGTCTCTTTCTTGGCGCAAGAGCATTGGGATTGTCATGGTCTAGCCAGAAGTAGCAGCCTCTGGTGTTTATGGTGATGCCAGTGTCGCCCAGCACCATACCCTGAGCCAGCGCGGCGAAGCTGCTAGGGGTAGCGGAAACCATGTTCCCTTGAGAATCGACGACGGCGAGATGTGTCGTACCGTCCTGGTCAAAAGCAACATCTGCTGTACGGCTTGACTCTACCTGCCGATGTCCGTTGAGAGCCGCAAGCATGTTTCTGGGATCACCCGCCGGATACTCTGCCTGGGCTTTATCGGTATTCAGCAGATGGCGACGTAGCCCCGCGTAATCCTTGGACAGCAGCCCGTCAAAAGGAACGTCAACGAATGCTGGGTCTCCGGCGTACTTCTCCCTATCGGCAAGGGCCAGCTTCAGCGCCTCCACTTGCAGATGGATGGCTTCAGGGCTGTTATGTCCCAGGGATGACAGGTCGGAGCTTTCAAGGATATTCAGTGTCTGGAGAAGCGTGATGCCCTGCGTCCATGTGCGGTTGGTGAAAATCTCATAGCCCCTGTAGGTCGTCGAGATAGGCTCCTCGAACGGAGACTCGTACTCGGCGAAGTCATCAAACGTATACAACCCGCCCAGGTCTTCGAGAGCAGAAACCATTCTTTTTGCGACATCCCCTTTGTAGAAAACATCGCGCGCGGATTGAATGGCTGTCTCCCGCGACTTGCCGCCGTTCAGGGAGCTGTCTTCAGCTTGCGTCATCAATAACAAGGTACGTGCCAGGTCAGTTTGCTTGAAAATAGTTCCCAATGCTGGTGGCCTGCCGTCGGGCAGAAAGACACGCGCGGAATCTGGGTACTTTTGCAGATTCTCCATACGGTTGGGCGTAGCTATCGTGCGAGTGAAGAGTTGATAAGCAGGAAAGCCGTCGCCGGCGAGGGCGAGGGCGCTTTCCGAGACCTGCCTGAAGCTCATCGTGCCGTACTCGGACAGCATGGCGAGCAGCGCCGATATTACTCCGGGGACAGTCGTGCTGAGTATCCCAGGCGGTATCTCTCCCCAACGCTCCATATACAGGTCTATAGTAGCCGCTTTGGGTGCCCAGCCTTGACCTACGACAGACCGAACCTTCTTGCTGGCGGAATCGTAGAAGAGCATTGCCACCTCACCGCCTAGCGTGTAATGGGCCGTTGGCTCCAGCACTCCGGCAGCCAGGGCCGATGCGACAGCGGCATCTATCGCGTTCCCGCCCTGCCAGAGTATGCGCATACCCGTTTGAGCCGTCAGCTGCGTTCCGCCACCGACCATGCCTCTAGTGCCCCAGACCATAGGCCGGTGGGCGTAGTCTCCATGAATTCCAGGAGTGTGATTCGTTGCCTGCTTACTCATTAGTTTCTGCCCCTTCCTGTAGGACTTGTTCAACGACGGATTAGACTGCAATGATTTAATGGAGCGTCGTGGCTGTTTTGTGGTCAAGTTCTCGCTGCAACTCCTCTACGTCACACTCGGCTATTCCTACATGATCACGCAAAATCTCCGCGAAGGAGGGGAGTTCGTTTCGATCAATTCGGGACTCTTCCGACCACAACTTGGAGCGCAGGAACGCCTTGGGGCAGTGAGTGAACACTTCCTCTACGTCTACGACAATTGCCAGCCTGGGCAGCTTTCCCTTGTATGCCATGCTTTCGAGTAGATCGGCGTCTCGGACCAGCCGCACCTTACCATTGACGCGAAGGGTTTCGTTCATTCCTGGTATCATGAAAATCAAGCCAACCTGGGGATTGGTCAGAATGTTGGTGAGCGTGTCGAGACGGTTGTTGCCCGGCAGATCGGGAATCGCAAGAGTCCTATCATCGAGTACCCGCACGAAACCGGGATAGTCTCCCTTGGGGGACACGTCACAGCGACCGGACGGAGCAGAGGTGCCGAGCAGCAGGAACGGGCTTTTGTTTATGATGGCGCGGCAGTGTTCGTCAAGCCGGTCGATTTGCTTGTTTGCTGCTCGCTCCGAAGGCCATCCGAAAACCTCCCGAAGCTCCGATTCTGTCGTAATAACGTCGGTGAAACTGGTGGTAGTCATCTTTTAGTCTCCTAACCTGGATGATAGCCTAAGCTCACTCACAGTCTTGCTCAAGCAACATACTATAATAACTTCGCCATCGCTGACAACGTACCAGAACTCACACCGTTTGACAGCATCTAGGGCATTTGCTAGTCTTTTCGAGTTCATAGGGCGTTTTGTGAGGCCGTGCCAGTTTTTCAGGCATGATGAAAATGACATCTTTATGTGGCTATAGACGATTCAATATCTGAATTCGCGACTGGAGACAGGATGACCCGATACATCTTGGGAACAGGGGACCATACCTACGAGGCCATTCATCCCTTCGGGAAGCTGCCCACTGGAATGGCCTTCGACAACGTGTCACATATTGCCACAGATTCCGCTGATCGCGTGTATGCGTTTCGCAGGGGCGACCCGCCGGTGATAGTCTTTGACGGCGATGGCAACCTGCTCAAAACCTGGGGCGATGGGCAGATTCTCGACGCACACGGAATTTTCATTACACCAGATGACGAGATATACCTTGTGGATAGAGACGCCCACGAGGTTATCAAGTTCGACATCGATGGCAATGTTCTAATGCGAATCGGCAACCGGGAGAAGCCGTCCCTGCACGATCCGTTCAACCATCCGGCGGACATCGCGATAGCTCCTAGTCGTGAGATATTCATAGCCGATGGGTACGGCAATTCCCGCGTACACAGGTTCGCCAGTGATGGCACGTTGATCAAATCTTGGGGTTCTCGTGGTGACGGCCCCGGTCAGTTCGCCACGCCTCATGGGATCTGGGTTGATGACCAGGAACGGGTGTACGTTTGCGACCGCGAGAATAACCGGGTTCAAATCTTCACAGTTGAAGGGGACTACATCGAAGAGTGGCAAGACTTTTTCCACCCCATGGACATTTTCATGGATCGAGAGGGCACCTTTTATGTCACAGATCAGATTCCAAGGATTACTATGCTGAACGCTAATGGTGAGATGGTTACCCGGGGCCGTACGCCCTATAACGGTCATGGCATGTGGGTCGACACCCAGGGTAACATCTACCTCGCGGGCAACCAGGCGGGAGTCACCAAGTTAGCGAAAATTTAGGGGCATTTCTTCGATGGGCCGAGCCTTCGGAATCAGTTAGTGAGGCTTTTGTTCGTGGCCCAGGCCTTAATCAGGTGATGGGCTATGGCAATCGGTCCGGGAACCGCCAGCTTCTCACTGTTACCTTCCAGGGCAAGCAGCACCTCTTCGCGTTCAAACCACCTTACGTCTGCCATCTCTTCGGCATCCATCGAAATGTCAGTGGTCAACGCCTCGCCATGACAGCCTATCATCAATGACGATGGGAACGGCCACGGCTGGGAGGAATGGTATCTAACGTTCTTTATCCTGATTCCCGCCTCCTCCATGACTTCTCTGGCTACAGCCTCCTCAATCGATTCACCCTGATCGACGAATCCTGCGAGAGCGGAGTACCTGTTCGAGCTTGCCATACGTCCGCGAGATTGACCAAGCAGGCAGCGGTTCCTATCTGATACTACAGCGATGATTACAGGATCGGTGCGCGGATAAATATGGGCTTCACACTTGTCACACTGCCGCGCCTGTCCGGCTCGCTGCATAGTTGTCCGATGTCCGCACACCGAACAGAAGCTGTTGCGGTTGTGCCAGTCGAGTTGTGATCTGGCTTGAGCGAGTATTCCTCCCTCCGGCCCAGTGATCATTTCTGCGGCAGCCCTGGCATCCTCGAACCTCCAGTTCGTACTGCTCTGGAGCTGGCTCACCGCGTCGTCAAGATTGGAAACGTCTATGGCGAAGTAGGCTGTTTCCTCCAATAGACCCAGGAATATCGGGGTTGAACTGGCTCCGATCTGCGTCAATTCGTCGAAGCTAAGCCAGCCGAGTTCGGGTTGGGCGCTTACAGTAACGAGAACATTCAGGTCCTTCATAGGCAGGAACTTGCTCGTTGAGTCCTTCGCCCTGTTACTTATTCCCTCTTCGTCACGGCGCTCACTTTCCCCTCGGTTCAGCGGATTGCCTGCGAACACATGCGGATTCATCAATATCTAATTCTCCTCCCTTGAATGCATAGAACCGAACGAGGACACGTTCGAAAAACGCAGAATTCACGGCTGACCGGCGGCTACGGCAAGCACCGCATCAATTGTAACTCTACCTGAAACCTGCGCGGCTGCCTTTGTTCTCGAAGAAATCCAGGTCGATGGCGAAGGCTGTGGCGAGGACGAGGAGGCGGAATTCCTGGTCGCTCTCCTGCTCGTGAAACTGGACTCGGAACGTGTCGGCATCGGTCATGGCTTCCCGCATGATGCCGCTCCACTCCTTGGTTATGCGCGCTATCTCGGCACCTTGTGGGCCATATATCATGAAGGTGTTGGGGCGCATCATGCGGCCTCGAACCTCAGCGATTGGTAGGCCAGTGGGGTCTTCCAGATCAAGCTTCCGCCCGAGAAAGGCAAGCTTGCGATGCAGCGAGCCTATAGGATTATCCGAGGCATCGCGGACGTGCAGATGTGATCGAATCCAGAAAAAGCCTCGGCTAGCGGTAAGGACGGGCCGCGAATCCTCGTCAATCACATGCAGCGTCAAGGGTCGGTGTGTGCTCAAGAACTGGCGGCTCAGCGCGCCTGACTCCTCATAGGCGTACAACAACTGCTCCCCATCAACCGTCAAGACGCTATAGCGATTGCTCGTCTCAAAGCCGGTGAAGACTTCCAGATGCTCAATTTCTTGTTGCACGACAAGTTCTTGAAACTGAGTGAGATCGATCATTATTGGCACCTCGTAACGTCAGCATTGTTCATTTCGCGCTGCGGCTCTTACCTGTCTTGTGGCAAGGAACACGATTGAGGTAGTATATCACGTGGGATGCCTGAGGTTTTACACCATTCAGGTAGAGCGAAGTATCTTCAGAACGTAAGCGTTAGTTAGCTGCGTTCGTGTTTTCAGAGCATCAAAATTGACACTTTGTCGAAAGAAAAGAAGGGAGTACTATGGCAGATTCAGACTGGGGAGACATTTACAAAGAGTTGGGCGCGAAGCCTATCATCAACGCAATCGGCAGCGTGACGATGCTTGGAGGCTCAACGCCGATTCCTGAAGTCAAAGAGGCTATGGAGAAGGCCGATTCTGCCTATTTGCCCCTCATTGAGCTTGAGGAAAAGGCAGGCCGAGCCATAGCCGACATGCTGGATGTTCCTGCGGCTTACATCACAGCCGGAGCAGGTTCCGCGCTGACTCTTGCCACCGCAGCGATCATGGCTGGCGACGACGATGACAAGATACAGCAGCTACCAGACACCACAGGCATGAAGAATGAAATCCTTATTCAGACCAGGCAGCGCTACTGGTACGACCGCTGCCTGGAGCTTGCGGGCGCCAGGCTGGTGGAGTTCGGGTCTGAGGATGAGACAACGAGAGAAGACCTTGAAAAGGCCATCGGCGACAACACGGCCGCAGTCCACTACTACGCCGTCGAACAGACTACCGACCCGAACGCCCTTTCGCTTGAGGACACCATCGAAATAGCTCACGCGCATGGCCTGCCAGTCACAGTAGACGCCGCTGGTCAGATATATCCTCTCGAACTGTTCGGAAAGTACGTCAGGATGGGAGCAGACTTTCAGTGTGTCGCTGCCAAATACCTGGGCGCGACTCAGTCGGTTGGCCTTGCGCTTGGCACCAGGGACATGATCCACAAGCTCTCGCTGCACTCGTTCGTCGGCTATGAAAGCCGTCGTATACGTGGAGTCGGACGACCACAAAAGGTTGATCGGCAGGAAATGGTTGGCGCTGTAGTGGCGGTCAAGCACTGGATGACCATGAATCACGAGGAGCGTCTGGCCTCAGTCGAAACCCGATGCGAGACCATCTTATCCTCTCTCAAAGGGTTGGAATCAAAGGGTCTCAAAAGCGAGATGCTTACCAATATCATAGGGCATCAGCCCTTCGGCGTGAGCCTGAGTATTGACGAGAGCCTGTCAGGTATGACTGCCAACGATGTGGTTGTGAAGCTGAAGGAAGGCGATCCGCCCGTATGGACACGTGTCCGAGAGGGCGAGGAAGAGATAGTCATTCACATATTTGGTATGCGTGAGGGAGAAGAGAAAATCGTTGGCGAGCGAATCGCCGATCTGTTCAACAAATAAACGTGTGCGTCTACCCCCATCCTAACCCAGGCACATCGATGAAATGCCCTCTCTCGCCAAAGAGAGGGGACATTCCATACACGCACCTGAAAACTGCCGCGAGCGTAAATTGTCAGTGTCCATTATTCTTGATAGGAGTTGACTGATGGCAATCGTTAGAATATACACGGGCGATGACGGTGAATCGCACTTTGAAGAGCTAGACCAGGCAACCCATCCTGATCTGACGTTAATGAACTCGGCGACAGGCGTTCAGTTTCGGACTCAAGACCCGGACTACTTTAGCGATTGGCACAATGCGCCAGCGCGTCAATACGTCATAACCCTGACAGGCGAAGCGGAGATCGGTATTGCCGATGGGACGCTTAGACGTTTCGGACCAGGGGACGTGTTACTCGCAGACGATGTCACCGGCAGAGGACACACGACCAGAGTAGTGAGCAAGGGAACGCGCACCTCGGTCTTCATCGTCCTGCCAGAATAGACCGCGAAGAAGGCTAGCTTACCACAGCACCTCGGATGCCAGACGTGCGCCTTCGACCATGGACCGAAGTTTGGCCCACGCGATTCTGGTATCTACCTTTCTGTTCCATGCCGACGTGCCAAACCCACAATCGCTGCCGGCTATTACATTCTCACGCCCGACGATTTCCGCGTATCTGACTATGCGTTCCGCTACCAATTCAGGATGCTCGACGAAATTGGAGGTGGTGTCAAGGACGCCAGGGATTATCAGCTTTCCTTCTGGCAGTTCAACGTCTTTCCAAACCTTCCATTCATGAGCGTGACGAGGGTTGGCTCCCTCGAAAGAGAGACCTTGAGGACGCGCCTGGAGTACTATGCCCAGCAGTTCAATAATAGGAACGTCATAAGTGTGCGGGCCTTCGAAGTTTCCCCAACACATGTGCATCCGCATCCTGTCCGGTGGGAGGTCTGCGAGCGTTTCATTCAAAACCGCTATGTGCAACGCTACAATATTCTTGAACTCATCTAAAGTAAGCTCTGCCCACTGGGAGGGCCTTGTCATAGCTAGATCAGGGCAGTCTATTTGAAGCACGAACCCCGCGTTGACAATGGCAGTGTATTCGTCTTTCATCACAGCGGCAAGAGCACGCAGGTAGGCTTCATGATTGGGGTAATAGTCGTTGGGCAGGAAGTTAGCGACCACCCCCGGCGAGGCGGACGTCATGAACACTTCCTGTGCGCCGCCACCAACTGAAGCCTTCAGATTGTCGATGTCCTTCTGCACCGCACCAAAGTCTTTCCAGGCGATGGGACCGGAACACACTGGTTGAGGCATGTTGGATGAGGTCGTACTCGCACGTATCTCGGCGAATTCAGGAAAGTCTTTGTCGTCGAGGCGAGGCTTGGCACGCCTCGCTTGCTCACCTTCAAATCCAGTCAATCGCTCTTTGACATAGGTGGCGTATTGTGATCTGCCTTGCTCTCCATCGTTTATCACGGCTATGCCGGTGTCTATCTGCATCTTCACGACATATGCAACTGCCTCACGCACACTGGCGTCGAAAGTGCTCTGGTCAAATTGTCGGCGCTCTTCCCTGGCTACAAGATTGTCTTGCTGTTTAGGTGATCTCGGCAGGCTGCCCGTGTGGGTGGTCAGGATGTTCGACGTGCTTCGTTTCATGGCTTCCCCCTCCACAGGTAGATAAGAAATTCGCGAAAATATAGCTCATGCTATCAATCGTGGTTTCGCAGCGTCAATGGATGTCTTCAGGGGTTAGTCGGGGACTTCGTCATAGTGGTCAAAGGTGGCGATCACCTTCTTGTCGTAAAGTTCGGCTATTTGCTCTGCGGAGTATTCCAGCAGATCGCCCAATACCTCTTCGTTATGCTCGCCTACTCTGGGAGCCGAGCCAATTACTACAGGCGTTCGGCTAAAGTGCCAGAAATCACCCGATACCGCGATGGTACCTGCCATGAAGTCCGGTACGTCCACCATGGCCCGGCGTTCCCAAGGGTGAGGATCCTCGGCTGCTTCGGGAATTGTGTTTACTGGCGCTGCCGTGATGTCGTGCCTCGTGAAATGGTCAATGGCTTCGTTCATGGTCATCGTTGACAATAGCTCGTCCATTGCGGCGTTAACAACATCCTTGTGTTTCATACGCTCAGGCCGAGTGGAGAATCGAGGGTCTTCCAGCCAGTCTGGCTTGTTCAGAGCGTTGCAAACCCTGTGCCACTGGTGCTGGTCTCCGGCAGTAATCAAGACCCAGCCACCCTTGCATGGATAGATACCTCCGGGCGCGCCTTCCGTCCCAGTGCCTCGCGACTTAGAAACCCCTGTGCCGTGGTACGCTGAAATCGGAATCTCGGTGAAGCTGTAGCCTGTGTCTGCCAGGCATACGTCAATGCTCTGACCTTCGCCAGACTCCACTCGCTCGTAGAGAGCGGCCATAGTGCCCAGGGCAGCGTGTAATGCCGTGGTACGGTCGATTATCGGCACACCGGCCGTAATGGGCGGCATCCCATCCTGCCCTGTGACCATGGCGATACCCGACATGGTCTGTCCGATGGGATCGTAGCCGATCTTTTCCCGATACGGGCCGAATTGTCCGTAGGCTGACACGTTAACCATGACGATTCGAGGGTTGAGTTCCTTCAATACGTCGTAACCAAACCCCATGGTCTCGATAGTGCCTAGACGGAAATTCTGCAAAAGAACATCTGATACTTTGACCAGCTTTCGCAACGCTTCCGCGCCTTCCTCCCTGCGCAGATCGATGCTCAAGCTTTTCTTGCCAGTGTTGTACTGCACCCAGTAAGCGCTTTGCTTGCGCACGTGTGGCGCGTGGTAACGGGTCTCTTCGCCACCAAGACGCTCTACTTTAATGACCTCCGCGCCCATACGCGCCAGTACCTGCGCGCATCTGGGGCCAGCCTGATGTCGACCCAGGTCGATAACGCGAATGCCAGCCATGGGGCCTTTTCCATTTTTCATATTGTTTACCTCAACTTGTTTTTTAGGAAATCTTATAATGCGATTTCAGGAAAGCCGACTTGTCAGTCCTAGTTCCTGCCTTTTCGTGCAAGGAAATTCGGGAAGGCTTCCTCCACGCCATAATCTTTTACTTTCTTGGAGGTAAACTCTTTCTCATTGGCCCACATCTGGCGCATGTCCGCCGCCTTGTCCTGAAGCAGCAGTTCCTTGATACCCATTACAGACTCGCGCCGGTTGCCGGCGATGGCTGTCGCTATCTCCAATGTCTTCGCGCGAAGCTGATCGCAGGGAACCAGGTGATTGAGCAGACCTACGCGATAGGCTTCCTCCGCTTCGATTATCCGCCCCGAAAACAGCAACTCTTTAGCCATAGGCCAGCCAACCTGATTGGGCAGTGTCCAGGTTGAGTTGATACGCCCGTAAGCGGCCGCCAGGAAGCGAAAATTTGTATGCTCACAGCCAAGGCGGAAATCCAGCGAAGAAGCTAGCACAGCGCCGCCTCCATGGGCCAGCCCGTTCATCATGCCAATGATTGGCTTGGGAGAGGCGGAAATTTCGTAGGACTCATGTGATCGCACTTCGCCATTCCGTTCGCGTTCCTCCTCGGTAAGCTCACGAGAATGGACTCTCTGTTCGTGAATGTCACCCCCGGCAGAGAAGGCACGTTTTCCTGTTCCAGTAATTACGATGCATCCGATCTCGTCGTCGGAATTCATAGTGTTTACAGCATCGTACAACTCGGAGGTTAGCCCTCTATTCAGGGCGTTAAGGACTTCTGGTCGGTTCAGAGTTAGGATTCCGACACCATCCACTTTTTCAACCAGGATAAATTCGTAATTCATAGACTCCTCCAGTCGCGTCAATTTTACTCGCTGTGCAGAAGTGCCACCAGATTGATCTGGCGGCACATTTGGTATTGTATGGCTCTGGCGGGGGCCGGTCAACGGACATTCCTTTAAACGGCTTATCGATCCTTGCCCTGATTACTAACATTCCAACCGAACAATGTGGCTCAAGTCCCACCCTCAACCCAATCTCCCCCGCGCGCCATATATGGCTTGATGTAGGTCTACAGCGCCCCCTCTCCCTCCTTCCGCGGAAGGAGGGAGAGGGAATGGGGTACAAGAGGGGGTTAGGGTTGAAGAATTATCTATACGGTATACGCCTCAAATCCTCTGACCGTGGAAGAACCTGGATGACATGCGGCATCACTATTGCACTCACAGGGCGTGTGGAGGAAGCGAGACAGGAAACGGCACGTTGGGGTATCGCTCCAACAGACGCTGCCACACCGAATGACCTATCTGCTCCGCTCGACGCACGATGTCAGCCTCGTCTATCGTCAGAACCTTGCTGTCACGCATTACCCAGTTTCCATCCACCATCACGTCGGTAACGTCAGCGGGCTGTCCCTGATGAACGAACGCGGACACTATGCGCAATGTCGGAACCAGATGGGGCCGCATGGCGTCGATGATAAAGAAGTCAGCCTTCTTGCCTGCTTCAAGCGTGCCAGTCTGCTTGTCCATGCCTAGAATTCGCGCTCCCCCTCTGGTTGCCCACTCAAGCACATCCTCTGGCTGAGGGTCCATCTCGTCGTTGCGGCGCACACGCTCAAGGAAAAGGCCCGCACGCATGACTTCGACCATATCCTCCGCCATGTTGTCCGTCCCCATGCCCATAGCACAGCCCGCCGCCAGAAGCTCCTTCGCAGGCGCAGCGGCTCCGCGTCGTGCGGCGATGGCAGCGTTGTTGGAGATGCCAGAACCCGTCTGGCCCAGAAGCGCAATCTCGGACGAATCCACGTAGCGACAGTGAGCCGCGACAAGCCGAGGGCCGAGGAAGTCGTTGGCGAACAGGTATTGGGTTGGCCGGACGCCGCGAGTGCGCATAACCGCCTCAATCTCTATGTTGCTCTGCGACAGGTGGATGGTATAGCCGACATCGTACTGCTCCGCCATCTGAAGGCTGCGGCGCAGCAGGTCGGGCGAACAGTTTTCAGGAGCGTGCGGGGCCATGAAGCAGGTCACCCTGCCATCAGATTTGCCATGCCACTTCTCGATCAGGTCAACGCTTCTCTGAAGGCCTGCGTCGAGCTTCTGCTCCGTAAACTCGAATACGTTATCCCTGGCTCTAGCATCGTCCACATCGTTGATGTTTTCGGCGAGGACGAGCCGCAAGCCTGACTTGTCGAGGCTGCCCGCGTACTGTGGGATGTCGTTGGAGATTTCCAACAAGGACGTCGTGCCGCTGCGAATGGCCTCTAACGCGCCCAGGAGTCCGATGACGTTCCTCTCCTCTATCGTCAGCAGCGAACGTGCGCTGATGGGAAATCGCAGCGTGGTAGGAAATCCGAAGTCCTCAAGGATGCCCCTGTCCGCCGTTGCCAGCAGATGCGTATGGCAGTTGACAAGGCCCGGGAATACGACCTTGCCGCGCCCGTCTATGACTTCGGCATCTGGATATTTTGCCGCAACGTCGTCGCTAGAGCCGAGCGCGGTTATGCTGTCGTCTTGCACGGCGATGGCGGCATCGTAAAGAATAGTTCGGCCTGAGTCTCCAGTGACGATTGTCGTGTTTCTGATGACGGTGGTCATATTGCCCTCGCAAGAATCGAGTTTTCTCGAACAAACCAATATCAAGAATTTAGGCAGCATGATACCATACGTCCGGTCAGAATTACCTAGTGTTCGTCCAGTCTGGCGCAGTTGCCGAAGTCAAAACGATTGTAGGAGGATTACGAATGAAGGGCGTAGATGTAATTGCGGAGATTCTGAAAAGAGAAGGCACCGAGTTCCTGGCATGTTTTCCCGCACAGCCCCTCATAGAGGCTAGCTCGGTTGCTGGGATATGGCCCGTGCTATGCCGTCAGGAGCGAATAGGCATGGCAATCGCCGACGGGTTCAGCCGGACGACCAGCGGCAAGCGCCTTGGCGTGTTTGCCATGCAGCAAGGCCCCGGCACTGAAAACGCCTTCCCCGGCGCAGCACAGGCGTTTTCCGACAACGTGCCTGTACTGCTTCTGCCCGGCGGTGAGCCTTCCAACCGGTCTTTCGTCGAGCCTAACTTTAGCGCGGCTGACAACTTTAAGAACGTCACCAAGTGGCTGGCGCAGATCAATCACGTCGAGCGCATCCCGGAGCTTATGCGTCGTGCCTTCTACCAGCTACGCACGGGCAAATCCGGCCCCGTTCTTTTGGAAGTGGCCCGCGATGTTTGGACTGCCGAACTTGATGGCGAGTTTGACTATACGCCGGTCAAGGGCAACAGGTCGGCTGCCGATCCGCAGGAGACAAAAGAGGTCGCACAGGTGCTTCTCAACGCCAAGAACCTGGTCATCCACGCTGGTCAGGGCGTCATGTACTCCGAGGGAACCGCAGAGCTTGAAGAGCTTGCCGAGCTTCTTCAGGCCCCCGTGATGACAACCATGCCGGGCAAGAGCGGCTTCCCTGAAAGCCATCCTCTGGCTCTGGGCGCATCGGCGGTTTCCACGACAAAGGCTATATCCCACTTTTTGCGGAAGGCCGATGTCGTATTCGGCATAGGATGCAGCTTTACACGCACCAGCTACGGTAAGACCATCCCACAAGGCAAAGTGATAATCCACTCCACCAACGATCCCAGCGACGTGAACAAGGACTACAAGGCCGACTACGCCCTCATCGGCGACTCGAAACTTGTGCTTCAGGCGCTGATCGATGAGATCAAGAGCCAGACCAACGGCGTCGGCAATCGCAACGACGGCAGCGTGTCAACAGAGGTGCAGGCGGTCAAGAAGGAATGGCTCGACGAGTGGATGCCACAGCTAACCTCGAACGAAGAGCCTATTAACCAGTACCGCATCATCTGGGACCTGATGCACACCGTCGACCGTGCCAATACCATCATCACCCACGACGCGGGCAGCCCAAGAGATCAGCTAACGCCCTTCTGGGAGAGTATCGCGCCACGCACCTACATGGGATGGGGCAAGTCAACCCAGCTTGGTTACGGCCTTGGAATCACGATGGGCGCGAAGATAGCCGAGCCTGACAAGCTTTGCATCAACATCATGGGCGACGCCGCCATCGGCATGGTGGGCATGGACATCGAGACGGCGGCGCGGAACAAGCTCGGTATCCTCACCATAGTTTGGAACAACGGCGCGATGGCTATCGAGCGCGGGACAATGCCCTTTGCCATCGAGAAATATAGCTCCCACTCCCAGGGCGGCAACTACCGGGACGTAGCCAAGGCGCTCGGCGGTTGGGGCGTGCGTGTGGAAAAGCCGGACCATTTCATACCCGCCTTGAAAGACGCAATCGAGGTTACCAAGACGGGACAGCCTGCGCTAATCGAGTGCATCGTGAAAGAGGGCTTCGACTTCTCTCGATACCCGTAAACTTGATATGCCGACCTCTGCGCTTATCGCTAATGATTTAGCAGGCATCCCCCTCACCTTAATCCTCTCCCACAATGGGGAGAGGAAACTATATACTGCTTTCAAGCAAATTTGGTATTAAACTGACCTTCCTCCAACATGAGTCTCCCAAGCCACATACCTTTCTTCTTTCGCCTGCCTTCTCCCACGGAAGGCTACGCCGGTTGCGCCGTCTTTTCGGCAAGCTCCTCAAGGACACTCTGCTTCATCGTGAAGCTTTCCTTGTCAGTCGGGAATGCCTGAGTTTGCACGTCCCCTGCATACTCGGCGACCGCTGCCTTGATTTCGTCGCCAATGTTGGCATAGCGACGCGCGTGCTTTGGAACGAAGTCTGAGAACAGCCCCAGAAGGTCATGAAATACCTGCACCTGACCGTCGCAATGCACCCCCGCGCCGATTCCGATAGTGGGGATCGACAGCCGTTCGGTGATTAGAGCAGCCAGAGGAGCGGGAACGCACTCCAAAACAATTGCATAAGCTCCGGCCTCTTCCAACGCCCTTGCGTCCTCCAAAATCTCGATGGCTTCCCTGGAAGACTTGCCCTGAACGCGATAACCCCCTAGCTGGTTTACGGCCTGTGGAGTCAGGCCGATGTGCCCCATGACCGGGATGCCGGACTGCACGATGCGTCGCACGGTCTCGGCCATGTGTCGGCCCCCTTCTAGCTTGATCGACTGCGCGCCGCCTTCCTTCAGGAGTCGTCCTGCGTTGCGGACGGCTTCGGCTGCATCGGCGTGATAGCTAAGGAACGGCATGTCTCCGACTATATGGGCCTTCTGGGTTCCACGCACGACCGCCTTGATGTGATGCACCATCTCGTCCATAGTGACCGGCACAGTCGAATCGTAGCCCAGGATAACCATTCCCAGAGTATCGCCAACCAGAACCACAGGAATTCCCGCATCCTCGACAATCATGGCTGACGTGTAGTCGTAGGCGGTAATCATCGCTATCTTCTCGCCTCGACATTTCATGTCCTTCAGGTCTCGAATCGTCACACGCATTGTGGTACCTCCTCGCAGTCTACTTTAAGAGTGAGGGCCTACGCTTTGTTTTCGCACTTACTTGACGTTTTTAGCACGGTGTCAATATGGTCATAATGGTCTTTCCGCAGAACGACACCCTCATCCCTCCTTCCGCGGAAGGATTCTCCCATCGAGGGAGAAGGGGTGTCTCCTCTCTCTTGACAGGAGAGGATTAAGGTGAGGGTGACCCTATACGGAACTGCTCCACCAGCTCGCGGATTTCGTCCGCTGTTTCGGACTTCAGCGTGCCCTTTTCCACCGAGAATGGCAGCCCCACCAGCGCAAGCTCGCAATAGAGCGGAAGCACTTCAGGAGCGCGCGCCTTGAGCGTCTCCAGGTGCTTTCGCACAGTGCCAATGTCGCCCCGCGCGTAAGGCCCGGCTACGGCGGCGGGCACTCCAGATGTCTCCAAGTTGATAGACACCTGCCGCATCATCGGCATAAGGGCTTTCACGCCGTCGGCCCGTGTTAGGCCCAGATGCCCCCACAGTTGTGCGGCAGTCGCTCCCAGAGTCGTCAGCAGACCTCCCATCATCACGCCCGTGAGGTGGTACAGAACCTTGTCCTCAGAGTTGAGAAATATAGGGTTGCCGCCGATAGCCAGCGCAGTTTCCTTGAGGAACGCCCGCATCTCCTCGTTTCCCTCTATACCGAAGGTTGTGCCTGGAATGCTCTTCGAGCCGTTCTCTATCGACGAGATGGCCTGAAGCGGATGGAACGCGCCCGCAATCGCACCTTGATCGACGGCAGCTTGAAGCACATCGAGCGACGCCGCGCCCGAACAGTGGGCCACTCCCTGACCCTGACGCCACGATATAGAGGCGGCAACCGGGCCTATCGCATCGTCCGATGTCGTAATGAACACGAAGTCGACCTCATCTGCGGCTTGCTGAATGGTCTCGTAAGCGACGCATCCCGGTACCCATTCGGCTAACTTCTGGGCTGACGAGAACGTCCGGCTCGCGGAGGCCACGACGGCGTATCCCGCCTGAGACAGCGCTACCGCTAGAGAACCTCCGACGACGCCCGAACCCACGAACGCTATCTTTGAGTCTCGGCTGAATCGAATCATCTTTTGCCAAGCTCCTTGATACCGGGTACGCCTCCTATGCCATCGGCATTGCGAACGCCTCTTACGATTGCCCTGCCCACGCATAGGGCCGTCGCCGCGCAGAGACGATTCATGTCAGCAGCCTCTTCGAGAGTTCCTGTCGCCAGTGCGAACATCGTGTCGCCGTCGCCCATAGTATGCGCGGGTCTCACAGCCATCGCCAGGCCATCGTGAGCGACTGAGGCCAACTTGTTCGCCTGCTCCTTGGTCAGGACAGCGTTAGTTGCGACTACGCCTATCGTGGTGTTGGAGGGACTGGGCCGTTCTGGTCTGGTAAACCCCGGCGAGGTTATCAACGCCATCGAATCGTGCATCGTCACGCTGTCGTCCTTGCGCGGGCCTGCTATCATCTCGCCCCTGTCAATGTCATAGACGCCTCCAATGGCATTCACGGCGACGATTGCGCCGACGATAAGCCCATCGCCAAGGTCTATGCTGACCGTCCCGATGCCACCCTTTAAAGCATTGTCTGCTCCAAGGAGTTTGCAAACCGTCGCGCCCGTGCCTGCGCCCACGCTGCCCTCCGCGATAGGGCCATCGGACGCGCTCTCGCACGCTGTATATCCTTCAGTCGGCCCGGGGCGAACCTTGTGCGTGACGAGTCCAAGGTCATAGAGAATGGCCGCCGGAACGATGGGAATGGTAGCCTCACCGCGATGAAGTCCGATGTCATTCTCCTCCAGGTATCGAACGACGCCTGAAGCGGCGTCCAAGCCGAAGGCGCTGCCTCCGCTCAGGAGTATGGCATGTACCTCGTTTATCGCATTCATGGGACGCAGCAGGTCGGTCTCTCGCGTGCCGGGAGCGGAGCCTCTAACGTCCACCCCGCCAGCGGCCCCCGCCTCGCACAGGATGACGGTACAGCCAGTGGCGGCATCCCTGTCGGTGTAATGCCCCACCTTGATGCCAGCGACATCGTTGATACTGCTCATAAGCTAATAAATCTTCCCACTCAACGCAAAAGCCTTCCCAACCTTGTCGGGAAGGCTCTCCTAAGTTTCCATTGCTCGCCGCCTGCCACGCCCATGAGGTTGTCGGCGGCTCCATCTAGTTGCATCATAACGCTCACCTTTCCAGTCGGATTGGCTGCGCATCTATCTTATCAGGATGACAACCGTCTTTCAACGAATCTGTTTTCGGCAGGCATATTCTTATGAATGAGAATTTGGGCCGCAACAAGATAATGGCCCCAAATATCGGTAGTTCTATTATTCACAAGCCATTGACTCCGCTATGGGGCGCTAGGTACAATATCGACACTTGGCATTGTAAAACATTTGATTCACACTGGCGTTTGCAGGCTATTTTCAATAGGATGACTAGAATACGCACCCGTAGGTTACCTCTGATTAAGTAGTATTATGGATTCTGCCGAAGTCCCTGAAGTAGTCGTCGTCAGGTTGCCCTTGTATGTCAGGGCTTTAACACAGCTTTTGTCTGAAAAGACAGATGTTGTTAGCTCGCAGCAGCTTGGCCATCGCCTTCAGATGACCCCCGCCCAGATTAGAAAAGACCTGAGCTACTTCGGTAGGTTTGGCAAGCAGGGCAGAGGGTACAACGTAAATTTCCTGCTGGAAGAGCTTCGGCAGATTCTGGGGCTTAACCGTGAGTGGGACACCTGCCTCGTGGGAGTGGGACGCCTCGGAAGGGCAATCATTAACTATCCGGGCTTCGCTCCTGAAGGCTTCAATATGGTCGCCGTATTTGATAGCAACGATGTTGAAGTGGGAGGTATGGTTGGCGGAATCAGAGTCCAGCCGATGTCCGAATTGGCCGAAGTAGTCGAGACCAAGAACGTCACAATCGGCATTGTGGCTGTTCCTGCCTCTGAAGCTCAGACAGTGATTGATCAGTTGATTGCAAACGGCATCATCGGCATTCTCAACTACGCCCCGATAGCTCCACAAGTGCCTATGCACGTCGTCATCAGGAACATCGACCCCGTGCTTTCGCTGCAGTCGATGACCTTCTACCTGCGAAAGATCGACTAACGCATACGAAAGGGGACGCCTTGACAAGCGTCCCCTTTCGTATGCGTTAGTTCTTTCCTAGCTCCGTGGTGGTGCGCCTCCATCTCTGGGCCTTCTACCGCGACGAGCCACTTTGACACGCGCCTGCGATCTTCTCACCGATGCAACGGCGCGTTCGAGGTCCATATCGGCGGGGCTGGCCTCAATACGCTCCTGCGCCAGCCTCAAGGCTTCCTCGGCACGCTCCAGATCAATCTCTTCAGCGTGCTCGGCGGTGTCCGCGAGGATGGTCACCTTGTTTCCAAGCACCTCGAGGAACCCGCCACTTACCGCGATGCTGCTCTCCTCTCCGTCTTTCCTGACGCGAAGCTCGCCGGGCTTCAAGACGGTGAGAAGCGGAGCGTGGCGCGGCAATATGCCAAGCTCGCCGTCTATCCCAGGCGCGATGACGATGTCAACATCCTCAGAGTAGACTTGTCTCTCCGCTGTGACTATTTCCAGTCGTATTGTCATATGAAAACCTCAAGCGCGTGGCCCCCTCTCTAATTCTCCCCCGTCTATAACGGAGGAGAGGACAACATACCTCCTCCCTTGCCGCAGCGGGGGAGGATTGAGGAGGGGGCAGCGTCGCTATGTCTGCTGCAACCTCTCGGCCTGCGCGAGTGCCTCTTCGATTGTGCCGACCATATAGAATGCCTGCTCTGGCAGACTGTCGTGCTGTCCGTCCAGAATCTCCTTGAAACCGCGCACCGTCTCTCTGACGGGAACGTAACGACCTTCCTGTCCAGTGAAGGCTTCCGCGACGAACATCGGCTGAGTCAGGAAGCGTTGAATCTTCCTTGCGCGTGCGACGGTCTGCCTGTCTTCTTCCGAAAGCTCCTCGATGCCTAGAATGGCGATAATGTCCTGAAGTTCCTGGAAGCGCTGAAGCACCTGCTGCACGCCACGAGCAACGTCGTAATGCTCCTGTCCGACTACCCCAGGCTCAAGTATATTCGAGAACGAGGTCAGCGGGTCTACGGCGGGATAGAGGCCCTGCGCCGCGAGCGCGCGGTCCAGGGCGACAACCGCGTCGAGGTGGCCGAACGTCGTCACGATTCCGGGGTCTGTGTAGTCGTCGGCAGGCACGTATATGGCCTGGAACGAGGTGATGGAACCGTTTTTGCTGGATGTGATGCGCTCCTGTAGCTCGCCCATCTCGGTGCCTAGCGTGGGCTGATATCCAACGGCGGAAGGCATTCTACCCAGCAACGCGGACACCTCCATACCTGCCAGGATGTAGCGGTAGATGTTGTCCACGAACAGCAGCACGTCCTGTCCGCGAGTCTCTTTGAAGTACTCAGCCATCGTCAGGCCGGTCAGACCAACCCTTGCGCGAACACCGGGAGGCTCGTTCATCTGGCCGAAGACAAGCACAGTACTCTTGAGAACGCCTGACTCCTGCATTTCACGCCAGAGGTCGTTGCCCTCACGCGAGCGCTCGCCCACGCCAGCAAACACCGACATTCCCTGATGCTCCGTGCCGATGTTGCGGATAAGCTCCTGGATGATGACCGTCTTGCCCACTCCCGCGCCACCATAGGCCCCGATCTTTCCGCCCTTCGTGAAGGGTGTGATGAGGTCCATTACCTTGATACCGGTCTCCAGTATCTCAATGGTTGTGGACTGGTCTTCAAACGTAGGAGGATGGCGATGTATGGGCCAAGACTCGTCCGCCTCGACCTCTTCCAGGCCATCCAGGGTTTCGCCCAGAACGTTGAATAGCCGGCCCAACGTCGCGTCGCCTACGGGCACGGCGATGGGAGCGCCGGTATCCTCGGCCTCAACACCGCGAGTCAAACCCTCTGTAGGGCCGAGCGCAAGGCAACGCACCCAGTTGTTTCCGATGTGCTGCTGCACTTCGAGGACGAGCCTCTCACCGCCAACCCTGGCTTCCAGTGCGTTGTAGATGGAAGGCATAGATTCAGGTGGAAACTCTACGTCCACCACGGTGCCGATAATCTGCGTTATGTGTCCTGTTGCCATTGTTCCTCCTGAGTCCTTAGAAACTATCTCAAGATTAACCGCAGAGTACGTCCTTTCGCGGAAGGACTGAAAAAGAACAAATTAAGGATATTTCTCTGCGAATTCTGCGTTCTCAGCGGTTTTGAAATAATAACTTAGCCTTCGACCGCCGCCGCGCCTCCAATTATGTCCAGAAGCTCCCTGGTGATTACCTCTTGACGCACCTTGTTCATGACAAGCGTGAGGTCTTCGGCCATTTCATTTGCGCTGTCCGTTGCGTTGCGCATGGCAACCATGCGCGCGGACTGCTCACTCGCTATGTTTTCAAGGACGGCATGGTATAGCTGCATCTCAACGAACCTGGGCAGCAACGCAGACAGCACGGTAAGGTCTTCCGGCTCGTATATGTATCCTACAGCCTCGCCCGCTCGCAGCGTCACCGGAACTACCGGCAGCAATTGCTCTACGACAGGCTGCTGTGAGGTTGTGTTTATAAAATTGGCGTAGGCGATGTAGACGGCGTCAACCCTCTCTTCGGTGTAATCGTCTATCATTATGCGCGCGATAGGGGTAACGTCTGTCAGGGCGGGCCTATCGGAAAAGTCGGTGAATACGGCCTTCATGTCCTGGCCTGAGCGCGCCATAAAGTCTCTGCCTTTTTTGCCTACGGCGATGATGTTCACGTGCGCACTCTGCTCCAGAATGAAACGCGCCGCCGCACGGTTGATATTCGAGTTCAGGCCACCAGTCAGGCCTCGGTCTGGCGTGATGATTACGACCTGGATATTGGTGGTTTCCCTGCGTTGCAACAGAGGATGTAGCGTATCCTCGTTCTGGGGCTGCGCCGCGAGGTCGGCGAGCAAGTCTCGTATACGCTCGGAGTAGGGACGGCCTCTAAGGGCCGACTCCTGGGCGCGGCGCATCTTGGATGCAGCAATCATCGACATGGCCTTGGTTATCTTGGCCGTGTTCTCGACACTGCGTATTCGACGACGTATTTGCCTTACACTTGGCATATTATCACCTGGGAAAAGGGGTTCAGGGGTTGGGTTTCAGGGGTTGGGGAACTAAACCCCAAACCCTATCTAGTAAGGTACGTTAGCTTTGAAATCTTCGATAGCCGTCTTCAGTGTCGGCTCGATTTCGCCGGTTATCTCTTTGGAATCGACGATGCTTTTGAGAATTTCGGGATGGTTCGAGTCCATGTAGCTTCGGAAGCCGTCTCCGAAGCTGACGACCTTGGCTATTTCGACATCATCAAGGTAGCCGTTAACAAGCGCGTACAGAATGGACACCTGCTGCTCCATAGACAGAGGCACGTTCTGGTTCTGCTTCAGCACTTCAGTGGCGCGCTGACCTCGTTCCAACTGGGCACGTGTGGCGGCGTCCAGGTCGGAGGTGCCGAACTGGGCGAACGTTACCAGCTCGCGATACTGCGCCAGGTCCAGGCGCAATCGACCGGCTACGCTACGCATCGCGCGGGTTTGGGCCGAGCCTCCCACACGGGAGACGGACAGGCCCGCGTTCACGGCTGGCCGGATTCCTGCATTGAACAGTTCCGGCTCAAGATATATCTGACCGTCGGTGATTGAGATAACGTTTGTAGGCACATAGGCCGAAACGTCGCCCGCCTGAGTCTCGATTACAGGCAGAGCCGTCAGCGAGCCACCGCCGTGCTCATCGTCGAGCTTGGCGGCGCGTTCCAGCAGGCGGCTGTGTAGATAGAAAAGGTCGCCCGGATACGCCTCGCGTCCGGGAGGTCGCCGCAGCAGCAGGGACATCTGGCGGTAGGCCCAGGCGTGTTTGGAAAGATCGTCATACACTATCAGGGCGTCTTTGCCCTGACTCATAAACTCCTCGCCCATCGCACAACCGGAGTAGGCGGCGAGGTACTGCATCGGCGCAGCGTCGGCGGCGGTGGCTGCCACGACTATGGTATGTTCCATAGCCCCGTGCTGCTCAAGCAGTCCAACGAGTTGGGCGACCTTTCCGATCTTCTGACCGATAGCCACGTAGATGCAAATCAGGTCGCCACCCTTCTGATTGATAATGGTGTCGATTGCGATAGCGCTCTTGCCGACGGAGCGGTCGCCGATAATTAGCTCTCGCTGCCCTCGGCCTATGGGAATCATTGCGTCGATGGCCTTGATGCCGGTCTGCACAGGGGTATCCACAGACTTGCGGGAGGCCACGTTGGGCGCGACGACTTCCACGGGGCGCGTCTTGTCTGTCGCGATGGGGCCTTTGCCATCTATGGGCCTGCCGAGAGCATCCACAACGCGCCCGACAAGGGCATCGCCAACCGGGACTTCGACGATGCGTCCGGTGCTTCTTACCTCGCTGCCCTCTTTCACGGTAATAGGGTCGCCCATGATAACAGCGCCTACGCTGTCCTCTTCCAGGTTCAGGGCCAGGCCGATGACGCCGCCCTCGAACTCCAGCAATTCGTTGTACGCCACTCCCGATAGCCCGTGGACTCGCGCGACGCCGTCGCCGACTTCGACGACCACTCCCACGTCCACCATCGTGAGTTGAGTGCCAAACTCCTCAATCTGTCGCTTGATTACCGAAGCGATGTCCTGTCCCCTGGATCCCATATCAGCCTCCATGCTGTTTCAATCCTCAGTTGAGGATTCTTAATTCACGTTGTATTGGCGTGTCGGATACCCTCATCCTAACCTTCCCCTGCCGTCCTTCCGCGGAAGGAGGGGAGAGCTAGAGAGGGGGCCAAGCCTCAGCCTAAATATTAGTTTTACGTTCAAAAAGCATTGCGCAAACGTTGCGCACTTATAGAAATCAATTAGAGTCGCTGGACGATACCGCGTCGCATCTCATATAGCTTCGTCCTGGTGCTGCCGTCTATAACACGGTCTCCGACTCGCGCAACAAACCCACCCAGAATCTGAGGCTCTACGCGCGTGTTCAGCCGCACCTCTTTCCCAACTATTCCCTGGAGGAGGTCAGACACCTGCTGGCGCTGCGAATCGTCCAGAGGAATGGCAGAGACGACCTCTGCCCTCTCTATGCCGCGATGTTCGTCGAGTAGCTTTTGGTACTGCTCCACAATGTCAGGCGTAATGAGGGCGAGATTGCGGGAAGCGAGGAGTGAGATCAGATTGATTGCCAGTTGGCTTACGGAATCGCCCAAGGCGCTCTTGATGACCTCTGTCTTCTGATTGACGGACAATTGCGGCGCGTCAAGAAACTCCGAAAACTCCTGGTTTTCCAGGGCATCGGCTAGAAGCGTCAGGTCGTCAAGCCACCTGTCCACTTCATCGTTTTCCAAGGCCAGTTGAAATACTGCCTGAGCGAACCGTCTAGACGAAGCGGCTCTTGGCATAGTCCCTTCCTACATTTTGAATTAGAGGCCCTAACAAAAGAACCTACTTATGTCATTCCGTCCGACTCCTTAATTGGAATTGGGTCGGACTCTCCGATTCCTTCAAAGGAACCCAGGTCGTAGTCCGTCCCCACGGACCGACTCTTCGGAGAGGAGCCTGCGACGATCCTTCCGTGAAAGGATAAGCCTTTGCCATCACGATATGGGGCGCTTAGATTCTTCTCTTCGTTCAGAATGACATTGTGGTTTTGTTAGGCGCTCTTATTTTAGAACAGCTAACAAAACTTCATAAACGGTTTAGTTGCTTCGATTGACCTGCGATCCTTCTTCCAAGACCTGATCTATCAATTCCCGATGGGCTGATTCATCAAGGGAGCGCGAGATTACACGCTCCGCTGCCGTGATAGCCAGTCCAGCGAATTCACGGCGTAGCTCCTCAATGGCTCCGTCGCGCTCTCTCTGGATGGTGGCCTCGGCCCTGACCCTCTCAGCCCGTATGTCCTCTCTGGCCTTTGCAATCTCTTCCTCTCGGAAACGGTCAGCGACTTCTCTGGCCTGGGCTATCAGATTTTGGCCTTCTGAGCGGGCCTCGGTTATCTGCTGCTGCATCTCCTCTTGAGAGCGGGCGGCCTCTTCCCGAACCCGTTCGACGCTTTCCAGGCTCTCCTTGATCCGGTTGGAACGCTGATCGAGCGCGTTTATTATCGGCTTGTAAAGGAGCTTTGATAGCAACGCGAACAGGATAACAAAGCTGATTAACTGGGTGATTAATCCAGGTAAGCTAATTCCTAAGGCCTCCATGCCTTCTCCTTAAGATTCTCCCGACCCCGAAGGGCAGTGAAGATGGATACGCACTTTGGTGTTTCGACTAGACAAACTTGATGATAATTGCTACCACCAGCGCATAAATTGCGATGGCTTCGGCGAAGGCGATGGCTAGAATCATATTTTGCTGAATCGGGCCTGCGGCCTCAGGGTTACGGCCTAGAGCTTCCATTGCCTTTGCCGCGAGAATTCCAATGCCCAGCCCCGGCCCTATCGCCCCAAGCCCGATGGCAAGTCCCGCACCAATGTTTAGGATATCTCCTTCTATCATTACCTCTCCTCTTAATTAGGATTTATTGGTTAAGTAAGCCGTACGGCCAAGTCGGACAGCCTCTAGTGTCCTTCCGCCCCGTGGCTGATAGTCGCCAGCGTCGCAAACACGAGCGTCAGCATGGCGAAAATAAAGGCCTGAATTACGCCAACAAACAGTTCCAGTCCCAGGAAAGGGATTATGCCCACCATTGGCAACAAGAACGCCATAGCCACAAGCAAGACCTCGCCCGCGAAGATGTTCCCGAAAAGACGGAAGGTGAAGCTTATGATCCTTGCAACCTCGCCGATAGCCTCCAGGATACCCACGAAGAATCCGATTGGGCCGTCCTTGAAGTTTATATACTTGCCAAGGTGACCGAGGATTCCAAGCGCACTAAGCCCCCAGAAGTGTACTGTGACCATTGCGACCAGGGCTATCGCCAGGGTGGTGTTCACCGACGTGTTGGCGCTGCGAAGGAACGGGACAAGGATACCGGCCTGCTGACCTGACCCTACCCCGTGCTCCTCGTACTCCTCTGCCGTAATCTCGTCTTCGAGCGACCCGAAGGCCACAAAGCCAAATGAACCGTCGCCTTCGAAGACCTGTAGCCTGATTTCGCTGAGATTAGCCTCTTCACCGTCTTTTTCCGCTTCGCTTTCGGCGTGATGGATGGCCTCTTCCACCGTTTCGATTCTACCGATAGTGCCGAAGCCTGGCAGAACGCCTGTCCAGTTAGCGATCATAATAAACAGGAAGATAGTCATAACGAGTGGCAAAAAACGCCGGGCCTTTTCAGGTCCGGCAATGCTCTCACACAGGTCAAGGAAAAACTCTACTAGCACCTCTACGAGGTTTTGAAATCCTGTCGGCACGTCTTTTATGCGGCGAGTAGCGAGGTAGGAAATCGACACCAGCACCAGGATAGTAATCCAGGTGGCGATCATCGTATTGGTAATCTGAAAGCCTAGGAACAGTTCACCGGAGGCAATACGTTCGGCGGGAAGCTGAATATGAGCTATCGGCGTGCTTAAGAATCCGCCGCCGAACTCGTTTCCCAACGCCCCACCCGCAAGGCTGCCTACTAATACAAGCCCGGCGATAATTAGAATAGTCAGCGCCTTCGGGTTACGCAGAAGCGTTGACACTATTCACTCTCCTCGTTTTCAGATGTGCTTGTGAGGACGGCCATCAGCAGTCGGTACATTCCGATGACCGCAACCGCTATTCCCACACTTAGCCCAAGCAATGTAAACAACGGGCTGAGGTCTAGCTTGTTATCCAACCATAGACCCCCTATTGCTCCGCCTCCGATGCAGATTGCAACATACCAGCCGATACCCACCAGCCGGAGCACGGTTCCCATAACACTGGCGTTCATAGGGGGTTTCCTCTGAAGCTTGTGTAGTATATCACAATTGATTTATGGTGTCGATTGCAATCACGAGGTAGTTGCTACGAGATTTTGTAAACGTTCACTTGAGTCCAGGCAATGCCCTATGCTACGGCGCAAACACGACAATTGTGTCATTGAAGCATTCGAGCGGATACGGCGTAGGTTCATCTTTCTATCAAGTCTTTATATGCCAAACCGGTCTGTGTAAAATCTCCAGATGCGATATTCTGCCCTGCCGCTCTGCTCGATTCAATCGCAATTCGTGAATATGGTAGAGCATCGTTTTCCTCGCTGTAGTCAAGATAGGCAAAGAAGTATTTGGTCCAGAACGGGGAAACGAACTCAAACTCTTTGTAGTGAGCCAGGTCCATCATAGTTTCCAGAAATTTAGAGTCAAGCGGCTCCCAAAAACTGAAGGCGTCTCTCTTGAACCTGTCTATACTTGAGGCGATACCGCCTCCTCCGCTTATTTCTTTCGCCGAGGCTTTAGATAACCACAGTTCGCCTATAACCACTTTCTTACCGTGCGATTTTGCGATATCTGTCATCTCTACGGTTTGCTCTAGATAATTTCGGAATCCGCTGTCCAATGGATAAATGTGCAGGTCAATAAAGTCGATGTTGGGATTTTGGGACAACTCTGTTATGAATTCGGTATCTTCCCAGGTTCCTACGCCTGCTCCAATAAGTGTTTCAGGAGGATTCAACCCTTCAATAACCTTCTCCACCGTTGAAACAAATCCTTCGACGGAATTCAATTCGGCCAGGCCGGTATTGCCAGCCGCAGTGCTTGGCTCCTGAGATACCGTGATGTAGTCTGGCCTGAGTTCTGAAATGATAATCTCCAGTTGTTGTCTTTTCCCCTGCTGATAGCTCTCCAAGGTCAGCCCTGAATAATCAACCTCTAAGCTGGAGAAAGCAGGATCCGCAAAGATGGGGCTTACCTGAATTAGCACACGCATATCGTTTTTTCTAAGCTCTTGCAAAACCTTTCTGTAAAACTCCAGGTACTCATCTGAACGGGGGAACTCTTCTGTCAGCAAGGGGTAATTCAGGCTAATCTTGACTCCGCCAACCCCCATTTTCTTAAAGCCTTGAATAAGCAATACATTGCCTTCGAATGCCTGTTCAGTAAGCAGGCCCTCTCCCAGATTGCCGTTCGCGGTGAGCAACTCGGCTCCAAACACCAGATTGTCGTAAGACGACCCATCCCAATTCGGACTGCGTGGATGAGTTGAAGTCATCTATCTTCTCATCCAGTTCTGAATACAAAGAGCGATAGTCCCCAGGAATTCCCAGGCTCTCTGTAATCCCGGCGTCGCTCACCGGCTCTGAACTGTCCCTGCCCTGCCTCAAGATGCCCAGGACTACAAGAACGACGAAGGCTATCGCAACGTAAATAATGAGACGTTTCGCTTTCACCTATCTAACCTGCCTTTTCATGTGAGCCATGCAAGAATCATTCATGATAGTTACCATTCATATCTCATCCTTATCGAAAGAACAACGATGGTGGGCGACCATGCGGTTGGGATTGCTCGATAGCCAGCCAGTTTGACCATTTTTCAATCCTCGATCATCCGCTTCGGTCTACTGATATTAAACATTGTCTAAAGCCATTCGACAAGCTATTACAAGAGAGGTATGAACACTTACGAAAAATTTACCGTGTTCGTCGATGACATGATACCTCATTAATTCAGAGCTTCGGCCAGCACCTGACTGTTTCTCGGCAAAAGGAAAGGCCCCGCATCTCTCCGCAGAAGGATGCAGGGCCTTGAGAATTAAAATCGTTTGATTGTTGGGGTTATTCTGACTCAGAACTTCCAGCGGGAGGACTCTCCTCCTTGCCCAGGTTTTCCAGGTTCAGGCTATCGATAAAATCCGTGAAGGCAGAGAGACGCTTAAGTTCGTCTTCATTCATAGGCTGCGCCTCTTCACCATCTTGGTCAGGGACAACAGGCTTTCCAGATTCCATGTCCATCTGGACGCCACCCTTTTCCAGCACGGCCTCTTCAGCGAAGATAGGCGACTTCGACCGTACGGCCAGCGCAATCGCGTCGCTGGGGCGGGAGTCGATTTCCAGTGTGTTCCCGTTCTGGCTCAAAATGATCTTGGCATAGAACGTGTCGTTGCTCAGGTCGGATACAACGATATGATCGACTGACGCGCCCAAGTCAGATATAACTGACCCTAGCAGATCGTGAGTGAGGGGGCGCGGAACTGAAACGTCTTGCAGTTTAAGTGCAATCGAATCCGCCTCGTTTGGGCCAATCCAAATGGGAAGGTAGCGGTCGGTGTCCTTTACCTTGAGTATGACCACCCTCTGGTAGTTCATCAGGCTCACGCGGATGCTGTCTATGACCATTTCCAACATCGACCAATTCCTCCATATCCTTAGACGAAGCTTAAACTCATTTTATGCCTGCGCAATGCTCGTGTCAACGGAGCTAAAGGAGCGCGCACGGCGTAAAACGGTGTCAGACTGAAAGGCTTCTCTAAATGCGCGGTTAGCGTACTGATTTCTATATGGCGGCGCGGAACACGGGCAGCCCAACTTCATCGATAATGCCGCCCATTTAGTGACGATAAACTCATTCATCAATCCATCAAACTTGGGGGGCAACGATTTCCTTCACCCTCTTTTCGAGTGCAGACCTGGGCAATAGCACGCGTCTTTTGCAGCCCAGGCATCGCAACCCAATGTCTGCGCCTAGTCTCACGACCTCCCAATTGAATTCGCCGCAAGGATGAACCTTCTTCAAGCGCACCACAGTGCCCATGTGCAGCTCTATCACCAGCCTCTTCCCATCTCTAGTAGGATACGGTTGACACGCTCTTGCAGATTTCCAGCCGCCTCACGAGCAGCATCGGCATAATGCTTTTCGTCGCGGGAGGCGTATGTAATACCGCGAGACGAGCTTATTATTATGTTGGACACCTTCTCATCCAGACCGAGCTTGACCGAGCTTTCCAGGTCGCCTCCCTGCGCGCCGATTCCAGGTATCAGGATGGGCATTCCCGGAGAATGCGCGCGGACTACTCTAAGCTGTTCTGGATACGTCGAGCCTACGACCAGCCCCACATTGCCGCGAGAGTTCCAGCCGGAAGCGAGCTTTGCCATCCACTCGTAAAGTGGTATCTCTCCGAAGGGTCGGTCCGTAGGGACGGACTCCGACCTGGTTCCTTTGAAGGAGTCGGAGAGTCCGACCTTGTTCCGATTAGGGAGTCGGACGCCTTCGTCGGAGGTCAACATGATGTCCTGAAGCTCCTTGGCCCCAGGGTTGGAGGAGCGACACCAGACGATTGTCCCCCGGTCTTCGTATTCAAGAAACGGCTCCAGCGACTCGCCGCCTCCGTATGCGTTGACCGTAATGGCGTCGAACCCCCAGACATCGAACATGGCCTTTGCGTACATGACGTTGGTAGAGGCGATGTCTCCGCGTTTGCCGTCGCCGATGATGACTACGTCCGGGGCAACGGCTCTGATGTGGGATATGGTTTTGCCCAGAGCGTTGAATCCCGGAAGGCCAAGGGCTTCGTAAAACGGCAGGTTGGGCTTATAGGCGCACACAAGGTCTTTCGTGGCATCGACAATGGCCTTGTTGAACTCGGCCACGTCGGGCACAGCCATCAAGTCAGGATCAGGGTCAAGCCCAATGCAGACAAGGCTCTGGTTCGTTCGCGACGCCGCTGCGAGTCTCTTGACGAATGTGTTCACTGAGCCTCCTGTGTATTTCGATGGTGTGACAACATTTTAAGCATAGCGCATCGACGGAGCAAGCTATTAGTGGGTCTTGTGAATGCTAGCGCCGGATTTTCCATATAGGCTGAATGGCAATTGACAACATTGGCGATGGTCATATAGTCTGTGCTATCTCAGGATGAAGTGTTTATGAAAGCACTGGCATCCATCTGGGAATTCAAGCTCAACATCAATCAACTGAATCGGAGGCATGCTATGCAACCCCTCCCTATACAAGATCGTGGCTACGCGCATCCCGAGCTTCTTACGGAAACGGATTGGCTAGCCGACCATCTCACCGACCCGAAAGTACGGGTGATCGACGCAAGACAGCCAGAACAATACACCACCAGCCATGTACCGGGGGCAGTCAATTTGAGTGGCTTTGGTGGGATTCCGAGGGCGGATAATGGGGACATGGCTGGCCC
>CBDBJK010000026.1:0-36801 GCA_965206395.1 Dehalococcoidia bacterium | reverse complement strand
GAACCCGCCTCGGCTCCGGCCAAGAGCTTGGGCCGATTGGCCACCGTTTTTTTGGAGGCTCCAGCAGCACAGGGATGAGCGCGAACCACAGTGCTATCACAGTGCTATCACAGTGCTATCAATGATGACATGCTCCATATCGGGGTCTTGCACAAAATGCTGATGCATTCGTTCCCATACACCCTTTTCACACCAGCGTGCGAAGCGCTTATATACGCTGTTCCAGTGACCGTAGTGCTCAGGCAGTAGTCTCCAAGGAGCACCACTTCGTGCCATCCACAGGATGGCCTCGACGTAGCGCCTGCAATCGTCCTCCTCTCCAACGTAGAGGTCTGGGCATGGGCGCAGAAATTCAAGGATTTTCGACCATTGTTCATTGCGTAATTCAGTCGTTGACATGTATCCATTATGCACCAAATGTCAACACAACCTAGGCATCATCTGGGAAATATTGGACTGATCAGGAGGGGGAAGCATGTATTTAGTTGCTGTGATAAACAGAGTCGTGCCGGGCAGGGTCACCGAAGCAATCTCAGCGACGGAGCCCCTCTTTGAACCACTGAGAACTCAGCCCGGGTTCATATCAGCTACGCTCCTACACTCTTTGGGTGAGCCCGGCCTGTACGGGGCTTCGTACCGCTGGGAAAGCCGCGCCGCTGCTGAAGCATGGCGCACGAGCGAGGCACGGCAGGCGCAATCCAGGGAAAGGCTGCTGGAAGGCATCATTATCCCCATCACACCCCCATCAGCATCCGAGATCATCGACAGCGTTGCAGATGATGAGTTCCGCACCAACGCCAATGGAATTGTGGTCAGGCTTTGGAACATCGATCAGGGCCCTGCCGCGGCGAGAGACTTCGTGGACACTCGCATACAGGTAATGAAGTTGCTGAAAGAGCATGTGGAAGGTTATGTGGGAGGGCTGGTGCTCAGGTCCCTGGGCGATCCCCGCAGCATGGCAGTCGCTCACGGATTTGCCAATGCGGACAGCCGAATGGTCGGCGGTGCCGAACAAATTCCTGGAGTTGCGGAGCTAAGAGCGGCTAATCCACCCAGTCACTTCTCCTCCGCAGGTGGCGAAGTGACTATCAGTCGCTGGGAAGTAACGATGAGGGTCACGCCATAGCACGTTCCATGCCACTGATTTGATTGACTACGTTCCGAGTTGGACAGTCTGCACGTTGATGCTTTGTAAGCATTCACCCCTTGAGTGTCAGGGGGGAATGAACGCTTACAAAGCGCTCATTTCGGCGCACTGATCGAGAGGGAGTAGCGGGCGGGATGGTGTGTGTCGCGTGTGATGGGCGATATGACGATGACAGCGCGCTCTATTCGAGAGCCAAAGCCCTCAACCAGTAGCTCGCCCCTTCTGTCTGCGTCAAGCTCTACGTCGCGCACCAGCGGCTCGCCATCAGTCGTCACCTCTATGACCTGCACGAAGTAGTCTTGTGATAGCACGTTGTCTATGCGCTTGAAGCCTTCCGGCTGCCAGCCGTTGTCTTGCTCGGCATCGTCGAAGAATCCAAGCTCAGGAACGGCCATATCGTCGATGACGAAGCCATTCAGGTACACCGTATCGTCGGTCACATACTCGAATCGCACCAGAACCTTTCCGCCCGCGTAGGATGTGAGGTCTATGCTCTCCTGCACCCAACCGTCGCTATTGCCCGTGAGGGCGTCTCCAAAGCTATTGCCAATGGGATTCTCAGACGTAGTGTGCCGACCCTTCAGAATAGCCCACGTGTCGCCGCCGTCTGCCGAAGCCTCTACGTAGGCGTAATCCCAGTCCTTCTCGATGCTAAACCACATCCAGAACTCCAGCGTCGCGCTGTTCAAGCCCGACAGGTCAAACTCCCTCGTCAGCTTCGAGTCTATCGAGTCACCGCGATTGCCCCACCAGCAATACCGACCACTGTGGCATCCGGCGCCCACCTGCGTCGCAATAGAGTCGCCTTCGAAGCTGACAACGGCATCGCCATCACTCAGACGAAGGTCTACGTATCGAGTCGCAAATTGCGGCAGCGTGTCTTCCTTCTCGCCGTAGTCAGACATCAGGTCTACGTCTCGCACGCGTATGCTGCGATCCGGGTAGCTGAATCGACCTTCCGCGGCATCGAGGTAATTGGCGACAACCCAGTCCTTGAACACGTCCTCGAAGCTCACATCATAGTCGGACAGGTAAGCCCCTATGCCATTGACGCCATCCTCTTGTCTCCGCGCCAACTCTTCCAGGCGATCGTAGCCGCCATAGTGTTGAGCAAGGTAGCTCAAGAACAGCGTAGCAGCACCGTAATGAGGGCCGCTCGTCCCAATCTCGTCGGGCCAGTAGTTTAGCTGTGTGTCGGGATTTTGCAGGAACAGGTCTACGAAGGAAGCGCGAAATCCCGCAAGCTCCGTCGCCACCTCAGACAGACCCTCGTTTATCCAGGCTTCTTCTCCCGAGTCGATATTCCAGTGTACGGCGTGCTGAAACTCATGCGCAAGCACGCCAAGGTACGCCCGGCTGCCCGGCTTTAGCCTGCTGCCATCCATGTAGATCATCTCGCGCTCGTTGCTTTGAGGATGAGTCTCACGCGGGTACTCGTCCTGAGAGCCGTAGTATCCAGCGACGCCCTCCAGTGCAGTATGCAGTATAGTCAGCCGTGGGTCATTGTCCACACCGGGGTTCCATATGTCGCCGATGGAGTCGGTTATCTTAGGGTGAATCTCCTCCTCGAAGACCTTCGCGGCCTTTCGTAGGTCGTCTATGGAGAGGTCAATGCTATTGTCCACATACCAGTAGGCGTGCTCACTCACGACCTTGATCGCGGCCTCAATGGTATAGGAAGTGTTATCAACCAGGTCGGACACCCAAAAGGTCTCGCTGTGACCTTTCTCGTAACTCACTGGCTGAGGATTGACGACTCTGGATACCGGCCCGCCTGAACTCGGACGAAGCCTCAGCGCAAGCTCGAAGAGGTCCCGTTCAGGCGGCTCGTTCGAGACTTCAATGCTGGCGAGCGCGTTTCCACCGACGCTGATTGGCGTCGTCGCGGGTGTGGTCTGGGGCATCGTGGTCGGTTGAACCGCAGTCGCAGAAGATGGTAGCGTAGGAATCTCGCCAGGCGGTTGCGCGACGGTCGCTACAGGCGTCGAGGTAAACGGGGCTGATGAGACATTCGGTGTGGGAGTGGGCGCGTCCTTCGCACACGCCGCGAGAACCAGCAACGCTATGACGAACAGAACGATTGATACATGGCGAGGCTTTGAAGAAATCACGAAATGCATACTATCAGGATAACACCGAACTTCCTCGGAAGGGTTAACTTGAACTACGCCGCCGAGCATGGTCGCGGATTCTGTGGACGCAATGTCGATTGACTGACTCCGAGGCTGCTGATACACTCGCTTCCATCAGCAATGGAGGGAGTCTCCCATGCCTGACACATTCGTGGGTCGCCAGAAAGAGATGGCCGGCTTCAGCCACTTTTTTGCGTGTCGCCTTACGAGCATCGACTCAAGGCGTTAGGAGGAAGTTCCGATGAAAATTTCTGTGTTTTTCCTACGGGTCGCATTGATAATTGGGTTGATAGTCACCGGCGTTGCAGTTAGGCCACGTGAGGTCACGGCATCGCCAGAAGATACACCGTTACTTGGTCCTAGTTGGAGGATTTCGTGGACCTGGTGAGCGTCCACCGTCCAGGTGGGTGATAGCTTCACCCTTAGTGTACGCCTCTACGACATCGGTGGATCTGGTGACCATGGGGGGGGGGTTCCATTTCGTTTCCGAGCTTCGACGAGCCAGGAGCTTCATCTCGTTCGTACACATCGTCGAAGGGCAACGTAGTAGTCGAGAATTATACCACAGGATTGTCCCAAGTTCATTTCTTTGAGAGTGGCGATGTAGTGAATACTTCTAGCGACACCCAGATCGCCGCCAAGCACCTTTTAGTGGAGACCGATGATGCGTCCTGGTCTCGCGGCGTAGATCGAACCCTCAAGCTTCGTATAACCCCGAATGTCCCAGGGTCGTTCACGGCCAAGGTTCGCGGCTGGATATGTGCATCAGGATATACCGACTGCTCTCGTGGCCCCTCGAATGGTATTACCACAGACCAGCAAGGATGGAAGGCGGAGTTGCTCACATTCAAAGTGGTGGGAAACACAGAATCGGCTAATCTGGAGCCATATGCTTTGAGTGTGCCTAGCACGGCCGAACCAGGTGAGAAAATCGTGGTGAAGTGGACGGTGAAGAACTCTGGGGGAGCCGATGTGGGTTCCACCACGAACTCAATACGCCTGCAGGGTCAGGGGATTGATGAGGAACTTGGAAAACACAACAACGATGCTTTATCCAAAGGGTCCAGCACGCATGGGCATAACCCGGAATTCCAGTTGCCACGTGATCTGAAAGCAGGGAGCTATCAACTTGTAGTGCAGGTGGACCCTGACAACAAAGTGAGTGAATCTAACGAGAACGACAACACCATAAGCCAAACATTAGAGATTAAGGCCGGTACACCGGCTAATCTGGAACCATATGCTTTGAGTGTGCCTGTCACAGCCGAGCCAGGTGAGGAGATCAAGGTGAGGTGGACAGTGAAGAACTCTGGGGGAGCCGATGTGGGTTCCACCTCGAACTCAATACGCCTGCAGGGTCAGGGGATTGATGAGGAACTTGGAAAACACAACAACGATGCTTTATCCAAAGGGTCCAGCACGCATGGGCATAACCCGGATTTCCGGTTGCCGCGTAATCTGAAAGCAGGGAGCTATCAACTTGTAGTGCAGGTGGACCCTGACAACAAAGTGAGTGAATCTAACGAGAACGACAACACCGTAAGCCAAACATTGTTAGTATCGCCTTTTGGGTTGCCACCAGACTCCTTCAAGATTCAGGCAAAAAACTTCATCACAATTTATGATTTCGCCGCTGTCCCTGGGCACGGATATTTCCAACTCCAAGTGAAATATCCTCAAGATCAGGAGTCAAATGTGATTGGTCTAAGCTTATTTAGACCATCGATATCTACTCCAGACAACACCGTCATCAGAGAGGTATTTCCTCTTGATGATAAGAGCAGTTTTGTCGGAGATTTCGCAATCACCCTCACCTCGGGGGTCGTAGGTACAGGGGCGGGGCTAGCTTGTGCAAGCATCAGTGGGCCTTTTGCGCCCGTAGCAGGCCCAACCTGTGCAATAGCAGTGGGATCTGCCACTTCGTTGCTGTTAACCAGCCTAGTTGATGAACTTGACTCTATAAAATTTGAGCCCCATTACTCTTTCGTAGACACAATAAATCCTGGTACGGTTGTCAATTTCATTGTGTGGATTAGCACTACAGATGGAAGCACCCCTCGCATCCCACAGGTTTGCGTATATTACGGAGGAACCTCTAACCCAACTGAAAGCTTCGACTGCCCTATTTCTCTTGGGTAATATTTCGTACGACAACTCCTTTAGGTAACAGAGAATCCCTAAAAAGAGGAAGGCCCATTTAGCTCCGCTTTGTACACGGGCAACTCAAACGCTTAAGGCAGGGTAAGTTGACCTAATCAACGACGAAAGGTCAATTATGCTTACTCTGCCTTCCCAATCTATAAATCTTCTCCAATCCTTCACTCCAGAACATGGCAGAAGGTTCAGACTCTTCTTGTCGGAGTAATTCACGGACCGCTTCTCCTTCGATGAAGAGGGCACCCCACCTCAGTTAAACCTGTTCATCGTCGTGTCGATGCCATCGGTGAGCAGACTAGACACCAGCTTGACGGTGCGCTCTACGGCGTCGTCAACGGCCTCTTGCTCCTCCGGCGATAGAGCGCCCAGAACGTGTTCAATCTGGTTTTCGCCTTCGGGCGTGCCGCCAACGCCAATCCTCAGCCTCGGAAAGTCCTGCGTTCCCAGTGACTCGATGATGGACTTGATGCCGTTGTGTCCGCCCGCGCTGCCCCTGACTCGCAGCCGAATCTTGCCCGTCGGCAGCGCGATTTCATCGTAGACAATCAGCAACTCTTTGGGAGTGACCTTGTACCGCGCAAGCAGATAGCTGACGGCCTCGCCGCTGCGATTTACGAAGGTGCGAGGCTTGGCGAGTACTACTCTCTGCCCTTCGATGTCGCAATCGCCTATGAGAGCCAAGCGATTGCGACGCTCCAGGGTAACGGAATGCTCTTTTGCCAGGCGGTCGATGTACCAGAAACCTGCGTTGTGGCGCGTGTTGGCGTACTTGCCGCCAGGATTGCCTAGACCGACGACGACCAGCGAAGGCGGCCCGGCGTGACGCTCGCGCTGTCCAAGAATCGCATTCAGATTAGGTAATCGAAACTTCCTCATAGGGTCAGTTCAACTGCCCCTCATGAACTGGCGCAGAAATTCCACCACCTCATCGTCAAGCACATTCGCCAGCGCTGATGGGTCGGCCACCTGCACCAGGTTGATGAACTTGTCGAGTTGCTCTCTGCTGGGATGCGCCAGAATCTGCCGCACGCCGTAGGAGCCAAGACGACGGTTGTACTCACGCATGGCCCTTTCCACCGCGCCGAACAGCATCTCCACATCATGGCGGGAAATATCCTCATCGAGTGGCAGCAGGCAGGTCTGGCAGTAAGGCACGGCTTCAAGGGTTAGCCTGCCCCCTTCGACTGGACACGTCCTGAACGAGTCGGTCACGCTTTTGAACAGCTCCGGCACATCTGCGCCCACAGGCTCGCCAAGCTCAGGCATCTCGTTGAACCGCGCCAGCGCCTCGATCTGAACGGCAAACCTTTCCAGCCGGTGAGTCAGCTCCAACGCCTCTTGCTGATAGCGAGCGTGATGCGAGACGTAGACGTTGACGTACCGGACGCGCAGACGCTGAAAACCTTCTTCGATACTTCCCCACAGCGATGGATTGGCTATCAGGCTCTCAAGTTCTATCCTGGCCTGTAGCGAGTCTCGTTCGAAAAGCAACTCCTGGTAGCTTCGTCTGAAGCTCATGTAGCCCAGGTATGTCCTCACCTGAGCTATGACCTCTGCCAGTGCCGCTAGCTGTCCAAGGCGTCGGTATAAATTCAGAGACTCGTCGAGTCCGGTCGGGCCACGAAAGCTCTCCTGCGCTACCGAATAGAACTCCTGGTAGTCAGAGACAGCAGTTAGGGATAGCAGCTTTCCCAGTGTCTCCATCGCGCCGTGAGGAACGGGGCCAAGACTCATCTCAAGGGCGCTTAGAGCTTCGCTGATGTTCGCTGTCTCTGTCGCCATAATGGTGAGGACGTCCAGCAGCCGTCTTTCTTGTTCCGCGACGTGTGCGGCATCGTCGCCAGGTTCCAGCCCCTGAACGAGCAGATTCGCATACGGCAGGATGGCATCCCACGCCAGAGTCGGCTGAAGTCGAAGCACGCCAAGACTATCTGCCAGTGAATCGGTGAAGGACACCCCGGAGACCATATCCCAGGTTATACGGTCTCCCGCGAAAGGCTGAGCCTGAAGGCCTTCTACCCCATGACCAGGTTCTAGCTCTACTTCGGCGCGGGCTTGACGCACGAACGCCAGCAGGTATAGCGTCGCCAGCGGTCGCGGGAAGCCGTGAACTCGCGCTAGCTCCATGAGCAAACCTTGCGCGGCCATCCCGCCGCCTTGTGACTCTAACTGCTTCTGGATGATGTCGAGCACGACACAATCGCTGGCATCGAACACCTCAGGGGACTCCTGACGTGCAAGGCCAAGGCCGGGGCCAAACGCCCGCGCCAACTCGACATCATCGCTATCGTCGTGGAACAGGCCTCTGTACAGGGCGGGAATGTTACTGGAAGTCAGCGTATAGGGGAAGCTATCGTGGTCAACAGAAAGGCTCGGATGCGCTAACATGAGGACGGCTGAAGCCAGATGATCGGCCCAGGATTCCAGGCTTTCCTCAACGAAAACATCCTCGGCACGAATTACAAAACCCTCATGAGTATAGATGCGTCCCACAGAGTAGGACACTTTATAGCGACGCGTAAGCTCGCCCCGCAGGGACGCCTCACGCTCCTCAATCGAGCGACGCAGCGCAAGAGCATCGGAGTCTCGCGCCGTGATATAGCGCACGCCTGCTTCACGAATCGCCCTTATCTCTCGTCCGACGGTCTCTCGCAATTGGGTGGGAGCGCGATGCGGCACAGCCATCGCTATGCGGGCATCGAGTATGCGGTCTGAGGAAATCCTTCTAGGCACCGTGAAAAAGACGACCCTGAAGTCGAGGCCTTTCTCTAGCGGCTGACCTAAAGCCGGGTCAACGGCATCCGCGATGATAACCTCTCCAGTGTATTCAAGGCCGCGATGATGAACTACCCAGGTCTGAGGCTGACCCAGTGCCTCGATGTCCAGACTCAAGCCAGAAATGTTTCCAGATGACTCAGATTGCATACTCACCTACGCGGGGTTAGGGTTTGGGGGTTAGGGTTCAGGGTTTGGGGAGGCCCTATCCCCAAACCCCCAAACCCTATTCCAAAACGATGTCGCCACTTTTGCCGCCGCTTTTCCTGACCAGACGCACACCTTCTATCCGCATGGCGCGGTCAACGGCCTTGCACATGTCATAGATGGTCAGGGCGGCAATGCTCACCGCCGTCATCGCCTCCATCTCAACGCCAGTCTTACCCGTGGTCTTGGCCGTGCCCGTGATGTTGACCGCGCTTCGCTCGTCGTCTAGCTCGAACTCGACATCCACCTTGTCCAGAGGTATGGGATGGCACAACGGTATAAGCTGAGAGGTACTCTTGGCACCCATGACGCCAGCGATCCGCGCAACCCCCAGGACATCACCCTTCTCGAAGCCGTTGGACTTGATGAGCGCTAGGGTTTCAGGTTTCATCACAATAGCCCCTTTAGCCACCGCGACCCTCTCGGTATCTTGTTTCCAGCCGACGTCCACCATGCGGGCCTCTCCCGACTCGTCTATGTGAGTAAGAGACGCACGCTTCGTAGCAGCAGCCTGCCGGGTCGCCACTACGGTCTCGCCTGCATTAGCTCTCTGACTGGCGGAAACTTCGACTGCCTCATTCGCCGGTCGTTCTGTGGAGCCACCATTCTCTATCCTCTTGGCCTCCTGAACGGCAAGCCTGTCGGCCTCTTCGTTCAGCGGATTGCCTACGTGAGCGCGCACCCATTGCCATTTTACCTTACGCTTGCCAGTCTCGGCGTCCAGTCTGGCCCATAGGTCTTTGTTGGCATTGCGTTTCCAGTTTCGCGTCATGGTGCTGACGACGTACTGACTGTCGCTAAATATAGTAACCTCCGACGATTCGGGCAATGCCTCCAACCCTTTGATGACGGCCAGAATCTCCATGCGGTTGTTGGTGGTGTCCTTCTCGCCGCCGTGCAGTTCCCGCTTGGAGCCATCTTGCAAAACAATTGCGGCCCACCCACCGAGGCCGGGATTGCTAAGGCATGAGCCATCTGTGTATATCTCGATCATAGTAAGCCTTTACCCGTCCGCGTCCTGGAATATTCAAAGAAAACAATCTGCGCCATGACTCCGAGTTCTTGTCTTTTCAGTACGTCAACTCCCTGCATGAGACTCCTGCGTATCATGCAATTCGAGCCTATTGTAACGTATATCGCAATGTTTTGTGCATGGTAATATGGCTTATATCGAGTATTATCCTTACACATCCAACTTCGACATTTCAACAGCGACCCCTATCCACAAGGAACCGGAATATGAAACGTTACGTTGTTTTTCTGATGACATTATTGGCCGTCGTTGGCGCGGCATGTGGCGAGCAGTCTGAACCGTCCCCCGCCGCGGCCTTAGCCGTCGCGCCCACCGCGACGTCGACGGCCACACCTGAGCCTACCGCTACGCCGCCGCCTACGCCCACTGCATCACCAACGCCACTGCCGACAGTTGCGCCACAATCAGCAGCGACCATCCTTGAGGCTGCCTCCGCCGCAATGGAAAAGCTCGATTCATTCCACTTCGACCTGGAAATGGAGATAAAGGCTGGATCAGAGGGCCTCAGTTTTGACATTCCGTTCACCTTTGTTGGAGACTTCCAAGCGCCGGATAGCAGCAAGGGCACTATATCTGCGAGCATTCTGGGGTTCAACATAGAGTCCGAATTCGTCAGCATCGGCGAGGCAAACTATGTAACCAACCCCGAAACGAGTGAGTGGGAGGTTTCAACAGATGACTTGTTGCCCATTGGCGACCCTGTTGACCTGATAAACCTCGATGCCTCCGATGTGGAAAACTTGAAGCTGATAGGAGAGGAAGTCCTGGACGGCCTCGCGGTCTACCATATTAGCGGCTTGACGACCTCGATTATGTTTGGTGACGAAGAAGGCGGAGAGGACATAAAGGTCGACCTCTGGATCGGCAAAGAAGACTCATTCGTGATGCAGATTGCGGCAAGTGGTGAGATAGACCTGGAAGTTGATGCCAATCAGCTTTTCGCTGGTGCCACGGCTACTCTGTCATTAACCCTCAAGTTCTCCGATTTTGGCAAGCCCGTCGTCATCAAGGCCCCGGAGGTAAAACTTACTCCTCCTTCTTCTCCAGGTTCTATCTCAACTCCTGAGCCTGTTGCAGTGCCCACAGCAACACCCAGGCCATCGCCCACCCCGATTCCGGCAAGCCCACTGTCCGCCGCCAACGTGCTTACGCTGGATGACTTTCCCACAGGATTCGAGGAGGTTTCTCCCGCCGAGCTAGGCCTCGAAGAAGGCTCGGCTCTCCTTGATGATGATCTCATCATCGAGAGCAGCTTTGCCTTCGGAAATGCCGATCCCTTCGAGTTCGTGTTCGGCTTCACGTTGCTAATCCCTACCGCATTGGAGCAGATCGGTTTCGACCTGGCTTTGAGTCAGCCCGAATTTCTCCTGGGTTCCGTCGTGTCAGGGATTGTTGAAGAAGGCACCGAGATAAGAGAGCAGGTAACGCTGTCGGGCTTGGACGGCTTCGGCGAAAAGTCTGCAGGCTTAACAGTAGCGTTCGATTCAGAAGGAATTCCATTTCGCATGGAGATGGTGGCGTTCAGGAGAGACGCAGTCGGGGCATTCGTTGCCGTCATGTACTTCGACGGCGACGCTCCGATAGTGCCTATAGACGAGGCCGCGCGTAAATTCGACGACCGCATAGTGGAAGCGTTGTCGGAAGACACGCCGTAGACCTTCATGGTAGGCAGGCGCAGGTACACCATTCGTCCTTGGTGGTCAATTGAGAGCGAGAGGTAAATAATAAATATACCGCGATACAGTGGGTGTCATGCCTTCTGACCTCACCCCGTCCTTCCGCGGAAGGAATAACAGGCCTGGTTTTTAGGCACCCCTCTCCGTTAACGGAGAGGGGAAGGGGGTGAGGTCAAACGCTCTGTCCCCTAGACTGATTAGCTTTCAATGCAAGCATCAACCGCCGAAGATGTTGCCATCCTGCCGCATCATCTGCTTCATTTTGCGTTTGCCCTTTCCAGATGTCATCTGCCGCATCATCTTCTGCATCTGGCGAAACTGATTAAGCAGTTGGTTGACATCTTGAGGAGAGGTGCCGCTCCCATTAGCGATGCGTCGCCTGCGGCTTCCGCCAATCATTTCGGGCTTGTTGCGCTCCTGCGGCGTCATCGAGTAGATGATAGCCTCCACCTTCTTGAGATGCCCATCGTCCAGTTCGTCCGCGGAGATTTTCCCCTTCATGCCCGAAAAGCCTGGAATCATCTCCATTATCTGACTCAGCGGCCCCATACTCTTTAGCTGTTGAAGTTGGCCCAGAAAATCCTCCAGGTCGAAGGTGGCCTGACGTATCTTCTTCTCCATGTCGATGGCCTGCTGTTCGTCGAACGTCGTCTCCGCCTTCTCGATGAGCGTCAGCATGTCGCCCATGCCCAGTATGCGAGACGCCAGCCTATCGGGGTGGAACTGCTCAAGCGCGTCAACCCGCTCGCCGGTTCCAAGGAACTTTATTGGAATTCCCGTAACCGCTGTGATGGAGAGGGCCGCTCCGCCTCTGGCATCGCCGTCCAGTTTCGTCAGAATCAGGCCAGTTACCCCTATGCGGGCGTGAAACTCCTCAGCCACCTGAACGGCGTCTTGACCAGTCATGGAGTCCACCACTAGCAACGTTTCGGTGGGCGAGACGGCGGCCTTGACCTCTTCAAGCTCTGTCATCAGTTCATCGTCAATCTGAAAACGGCCTGCTGTATCCACTATGGCCCACGCAGCGTTTAACTCGCTGGCCTTCTTTACACCGTCCTGAGCTACCCTGGCAGTAGGCTGAGAATTTCCGGCCTGATAGACGGTCACTCCCACCTGCCCGCCGAGCGTTTCCAACTGCTGGATGGCTGCGGGTCTCTGGAGGTCTGCCGCTATCAGCACAGGCGTTTGGCCCGACTGGTTCAAATGTCTCGCGAGCTTGGCGGCTGTGGTCGTCTTGCCCGACCCGTTCAGGCCAATCATCATAACCACCGATGGCTGGCTAGAAGACTGCTGAAGGCGATGGGATTCGCCACCAAGGGTTGCGGTAAGCTCTTCGTTGGTAATCTTGACCACCTGCTGACCCGGACTCAGGCTTTGGAGCAGGTCGTCCTGAAGGGAGCGCTCACGGATGCGAGCCACGAGGTCGCGGGCCACCTTGAAGTTAACGTCGGCCTCCAGAAGCGCCATACGAACCTCACGCAAGGCGTCATCCACGTCCTTTTCGGTGAGCCTGCCCTTGTTTCCCAGACGTTGAAACACGCCATTCAATTTCTCGGTTAACGCTTCGAACATAAACGCCTCCTGATTTCGATTGTAGGCCAGAGCATCAAGGGGGTCAAGGTGGAATTCCTGATTCCCTCTGCCTGACATCTTCTCGCAGAAAACAAACACCGGCATCGAAGAACGAGTGCCGGTGCAGTTTGTCAGGTCTGGCAATAACGATGGTGGTTAGCTGCTACTCACGCCCTCGACGAGATCATTCATAATCGTGGACACGAATTTGACTCCCGCAATGGTCTTGGAGTATTCCATTCGAGTTGGCCCCACAGCGCCCACAACGCCGACCACATTGTCTGGAACACCATATTCACAGATGACTATGCTAAGCGGCCATAGCATATCGCCGCGATTTTCCTGGCCGATAATCACCTTAACCATGCCGCCCTCAGGGGTTTCCTCAAGCACCGCCTGCGCGAGGCTGCCGTCCTCAATCCCCTCCACAATAGAGCGTAACTTGTCGTTTTCAACGAACTCTGGCTGGTTCAAGAGGTTTCTAAGGCCGTTAACGTAGTGGTTGCGATATATAGCCTGCCCCTCTTCACGAAGGATCAGGACTGTGGCATCTATGACTTCCTCCTCCAGAGGCGTGGCAGGCGTCACTCTGGACTCAATCTCATGGCGAGTCAGCCCTACGAGTTGACTCTTGACCCTACTAGCTGAGGCCTCAAGTTCTGCTGGTTGTGACGGCTCCCTGAGTCGAATAAGCTGACGTCTCATCCCGACCTGTTCAAGCACCACTATCAACATAGCCAGAATGTCCTGCAAGGGAATTAGCTCGACGTGCTTCACTCGCGGTTGTATGGCCCTTGGGAATGTAGCGATAGCGAGATTCCCCACGAGACGCGCCAACACCGCCGCCGCGACGCTGGCCCATTCGTCTATGTCTCGTTCGAGGGTGCTTAACTGCTCGCGAACCGACTTTTGTACACGTGCCGGTATTCCGTCTGTCTCCATAGTCAAAAGCGACTCGACATAAAGCCGATACGCTTTGTCCAAGGGAATGCTTCCACCAGAGGTATGGGGCCTCGTTATGTAGCCGTTTTCTTCCAGTTCAGCGACATCATTTCTTACTGTGGCGGGGCTTACGCCCAGGTCATGTTTGCGAGCGATACCGTCAGAGGCGATTGGCGCCGCCGTTGCGATATAGTCAGACACTATTACTCTAAGTATTGTTTCTTGCCTTGGTGTCACCATAGCCACACCGCCTACTTTGCTCCATCGTGAGCTTGACAGGTAAGCTTGTCTACAAAGTTTATCTTAGTACAAAGCGCAGGCAAAAACCAATGCCTGATACGCTCCACATTGCCTAAGTTTAGCATAACAACACAAAACCTGACTAGACATAAACATTAGCACATCATTAAAACTTTGAACAGCTTTCATTTACTGATGATATCAGAATCATAGCTTAACACCCTAGTGGTTCAACGTTTTTGTATTGATGGGTAGAGTGACTTTAGCTTGATGCGCGCATCCTCGGTAGTGAAGCGCCAATCCACTCGTATCACATCCCGGTTGCGTTGATTCTGCCAAGCATTGACTACTCGCCGAACAACAGGATGTCAACGCCTTGGTCAATCACGTCGGTCCAGGCTGCTGTCGTAGCAAACAGACACATGCGCGCATTCTGCTGATCTCCGCCATGATTCAACCAACTCGGACGTGTTTGGGAATGAAGTGTACTCGGACAGTCGCTCAGCTATACGCCTCGCCTGGGACAGTCAACGGCTCGAATGCCTCGTATACGCGAGGACAGCTGTGTGAGTGTTGAGATTGTCCATTCAGCGCTCCGGTCTCTGTCAGGGTAGTCAACTGCGTCGACCAGTTTCTTTAGAGACATGCGCCCAAGGTGAAGCACGGTTCGATAGCGATGGCTCTGCTGGGAACTCGACTCGGCGCCATCCGTGCCAACGGTGCACCAGCATGAAGCAGGCTGGCTCACCCAGTTGCGCTCGTAGTGTGAGATAGTCGTATGCCGACCGATAAGCACGGAGACGCTGCGGGACGCGGCTTACTCGCGAACTGAAGCCTTGACTGAAGCTGAGTTGCTCGTCTCATCCATGCACACGGTCAGACCTCGGAGTTCCCATCGTACGTGCGCGTTGGTAGACCTCCAGTACGTCTTCCATCGCGCACGTACGATGGGAACTCCGCGCTCTGACCGTGTGCATGGATGAGACGAGCAACTCTGCTTCAGCCACGGCTTCAGTTCGTTTTTTTTTAAGCGTCCTGGCGAACCGTCTCGGTGCTAATCGGTCGGCATACGACTATCTCACACTACGAGCGCAACTGGAGTCAGCCAACCTGCTTCAGGCTGTTTGCAACGTTGGCACGGATGGCTCCGAGTCGAGTTCCCCGCAGAGCCATCGCTATCGAACCGTGGACTTCACGCATGTGATAAAGAAACTGGTCGACGAGGACTACTTTTGACAGCCGACCGCATCGTTGCTTTTAATGCGATTCAATCGCAACACTCGACCCCCTGTCCTCGCTACACGAGCGCATTGCGTATTCTGCTCGAGGCGTTGACTGTCCCACACCTGAGCGCGCTGGAGATGTCACGTCCTTCATCCCAAACACGTCCGAGTTGGTTGACTATCGCTCAGATCAGCAGAATGCGCGCATGGGTCTGTTTGCTACGCCAGCAGCCCGGACCGACGTGAGCCAAGGCGTTGAGTTCCTGTTGTTCGTCGAGTAGTCAGTGCTTGGCAGAATACGGTACTTCTTGATGTGATATCGATGGATCCTCCTCGGTTCAACGTTACCGATTGATGCCCGCATCAGAGCTAAAGTGACTATACCCATCAATACAAAAACGTTGAACCACTAGTTAAGCACCTACAGTTACATTGAAACTTCACCTCTCGGATTGCTATACTCTGGTTAATTGAGCGCTGACTCTTGCGAGGCACTATGGAAATCGTTTGGCTGGGACACTCGGCTGTTAGACTTAAAGGCAACACGGTTACAGTCATAACCGACCCTTATGCAGACTCGGTCGGTCTATCTATGGGCAAACCACAAGCCGACATCGTGACAATAAGCAACGATCATCCTCATCATTCTCAAAGCAGCGCTATCGCGGGCAGTCCGAGAATTCTTAACGGGCCAGGTGAATACGAAATCTCCAATTTCCGCATCAGCGGAATGGGGACACGCCTTCAAGGTGATGACAGTGTTCGGCGCATCAACACCATCTTCACCTTTCGAGCCGAAGGTTTAACGCTGTGTCATCTGGGCGACCTTAGCGAAAACCTGTCTCCCAGGCAGGTGGACGAACTTAGCCAATCCGACGTTTGCTTCGTCCCTGCCGGTGCGGGTTGCACCTTAGACGCTGCCAGGCTCATGCAGATTGTCAGACTCGTTGGCCCTCGAATCCTCATACCTATCCATTACGGCATTGAAGGCCTCAAAGTAGAGCTAGACCCTCTGGATAAACTCCTCAGCGAGCTTGGCGTCGCCGACGTTACACCTCAACCCAGGCTGAACGTCACGTCGACCAACCTTCCTGGGGAATTGCGCGTTGTGGTGCTCCAGAAAGGCAGCTAAACTGCCGCTCCGTTGACTTCCAACAAAAGAAAAGGGGCAGTCCTTTCGCTCGCGCGGGAGGATTGCCCCTTTTGTCATCTCTATGATAGCTTGCGAAGGCTTAAGCCTTCTTTCTCCATCGGCTGTATCCTGCGACCATCCCCAGTGGAGCGAGCAGGAAGAACAGGTTGCCCATCGCCGTCAGTGGTGCGATTGGCCCCTGTGAGGCTCCACAACCGCCACCGCTTTCTGGCGTCGGTGTGGCAACCGGCGTTGCCGGAGCGGACGTTGCTGTCGCGGGAGGCGGTACGGGCGTTGCTGTCGGCGGTACTTGCGTTGGCGTCGCAGTCGGCGGCACGGGCGTCGCTGTCGGCGGTACTTGCGTTGGCGTCGCAGTCGGCGGCACGGGCGTCGCTGTCGGCGGTACCTGCGTTGCCGTTGGCGTTTCGGTTGGAGGGACCTCTGTTGCCGTCGGCTCAGGCGTAGGGAACCCCGTGAATACCAGGCTGACCGTTCGGAATTCTCCGGGCTTGAAGTTCACCGACGGACTCGGTGGGGCCGATTGTATGCCATTCAGAAAGAAAATCACCGGCATGCCGATGAAGTTCTCAGTACCCGGATCAACGACCAGGCTATTGTATCCATTTCCATCGATGGCCGCCGGTTCCGATTCATAGCCGTCCATCCGCGCCACGAGTTTACCACCCTCGGGTATTGGTATGCCGCCTGCAATCACGACTTGCCCGGAGTATACGGCTGGGCCGATCACTATGGGCGTTGGTGTTGGTGTTGGCTGTGGGACGCTGGGGAACGTAAGCTCGAAACTCAAATTAGCCGAGCCTGGGTTGAACGATATTGTTTCGTTTGCCTGAATGCCGTTAATATGGAATGTTATCGTTTTATTGCGAAACGAATCGTCTGGGGGGGCCACAAAAAGCAGGTCGTAGCGGCCGTTTTCAATAATGACTGGTTCAGATTCGTAATCATCTATTCGCCCTGTTATAAAAAGCCCGTCTGCTGCCGAGCCATCCTCGATTGTGACGGTTCCAATGAAAAACGAGGGTATTGGCGGTATGCTGCCCGCATCCTGCGCAACGGCAATGCTCGTCGCAAGGGGAATCATTAATACTGCGATGACGACTCCGAGCAGTTTGCCTGATAGCCGCCACTTTTTTAGTTTCATGCCTCGTTTCCTAATAAAGAGGCCGCCCTCCCCAAGAGAGGGAGGGAGACCTCTTGGTTAATCCGATTTGGATTCTACCGATCTACCTTTGCCGCTATGGCACCAGGGTGAAGGCAGAGGTTGCGAACACCCAGTAAGCCTTGCCTACTACCAGATCATCAACAGCCGCGCCCGCAATTATGAGTGTCCATGTACCAGCCTGCGTATCGAAGACGTATATCCTCGCTATCTTCGCGATGGATCCGGCGAAGTACACGGCGGAGTCGAGCGTCGCACCTGCTGACAGAGCTCCGGTAACATCTAGCACAGGGATGAAGTTCCATCCCTCTACCATCTCAATGGTGGGAGGCGTGGAGGGCGTCGAGCCGGGATCCGCGCCGCCTTGTAGTGGTGGTATGTCTACCTGAATCGCCTCGAATGTGTCCGTTAGCACCCAGTATGCTTGATTAGGATCGATGTTCGTCAGGTTGCCTACGAACGGGCCGAAGGTTCCGTCCTCCATGCGCTCGCGTACGGCCACCATCCACTTGCTCGCCGTCGTAGGTGCGAAGGTGTAAATCGTCGTCACGGGCGTACTGCCTATCACCGCGGCGACGGACGAATCTGCCGGCGTACCCGGGAAGCTAATCATGTTCCAACCCGGAATCAAGTTTACCTTGAAGAGCGCCCTCTCCGTGACCTTGACGGTCTTGGAGAACTCCCTCTCGTTTCCAGAGGCGTCCATGACCCTGATTATGAATGTGTGGTCGGCTATCGAAAGGTCTGTAGCCTTGTACAGGAAGGTTATGTTGTCGACCGTGTTGATCTCGGCGGTCACGTCAGTCCCATCAATGCTCGCGGACATCAGGGTAACCGTCTTGTGAAGGTCGTAGCTGGTCGTAACCTTGGCCGAATCGGTTGAGAGGACACCCCTCTCTGCAGTTACGTCAGCTGCGTCACAACCGGCAGGAGTCTCGTTCCCTGCTGTCCCTGTACATTTCTCCAGGCCGTACTCCTTGCCCTCACCCGCGAAGTTGGCCGAGATGAACGGGCTGGCATTCGACGTTGAAGCCGGGAGTAGGGTTGGTGCTGGGATGCCCGTGTCCTTCTCAAACAGCGTCGCCTTCGTGAGGTCGATCTGAATGCCACCGTCAATAATGTCGGTGTCGCTGCCTGTTACGCCCTCTACTCCAGCCTTGCCGATGTTTCCACCGGTGTCTGTTGCTTCAGCGAAGACACTATATAGACCTGCACCAGGAGTGACATCCACTTCCCATGAGCGCGTTGTCACGAATTTGAGCGTGCCATGCGCAACAATTGATCCTACGGCATTGCCGGTGTCTGTGGTGTGACCCACGGCATACACGGATACGGTGGGTGTGCTGGTATCCTCGTTAGCGACGATGCTAATTGTTACTTTATTGTTTGTTACTGGCCGGCTCGCCGCGGTGCCCGTCACTGTGAGAGTCATCACAGGGGACAGGCCGTCTTTGGCTGCTATGTCATTAGCGGTGCCTGTGAAGGTGGCAATCGTATTCCCTGCCTGGTCCTTCATTGCGCCTGTCTGCTCGATGAGCGGCTTGTCGGTCGTGGACAAATCCCCAGCCAAGATGAGCAGAATACCCTGCTCATTTCTAGTTTTATTGACTGCACCAACAATGATGCTAGAAGGGTTTGCGCCGCCTACTGTGAAATCTGCGGCGCTGGCGGTAGCATCGTCTATGGGCGATTTACCTACGCCCAGGTCGTAGAAGATGCTGACTGCACCCACAGCCGTTCCGCTGGAAGTTATGGTATCCACCAATGGGTTCTCTATCTTGTAACCCTCGCCAACTGTCCATATATTTCCGGGGGTCCCGGACAGAGCGGCGTGAGTTATCCGAGTCTCGCTAACTATAGAAAGAACCAGAGCCGTCGAGCTATCCGTAGTGTTGGTAATCTTGTCATTTACCTTTACGCCGTTAGTCATGAACTTGGCGTTAGCGTCGTCCAATTGTGTTGTCGGGGTTCCTGCCACCGTTACACTACCAGTCAGAGGCACCGCAAATCTCGTGTCTACCTTCCCGCCGGTAACTACAGGGCGCTTTGCCCCGGTAGCCGATGGGACTGCTGGCGTAACGTCCAGGTTAAACTTGAAGGGCTTGGCAACGTCACTACCCTCGACTGTGCTTGCCGGCATGTTACCAACCTTGTCCCGCGTGGCGATAAACCACGAGACTTCACCTTCATCACTGTTGCCAAATTGCTTCGACAGGCTTACCCTGAATTTCTCTCCACCCAGGAAGAGTGGAACGACTGCATTTGCAGGTTTACCTGTTGGTCCTCCTACTGCTGTCGTTACCCAGAGCTCTTCAAGATCGGCTGTAGCCATACCTGACCGCTTGCCACCAACTGATGCCTCATCCTCCACTTCCATTACCAGTGTCTGGGAGAGGCTGTTCATGTACGACTTTTGCGTTGGCCCCACCAAGACTAACGTGGGGGCCTTCAAGTCTATATCTGCGACGGCCGTCCTGGTTCCAGCGGGACTTGTGTCGACGTAGGTCACAGTGAGCACGTCCCCGTCGGCGACAGGAAGTATGTGCGCCAGGAACACAACAGCAGAACCCGGGGTGGTTTCAGCTGGAATGACCGCTTCGGTAAGTGCGGTTACTGCGGCGCTAATTCGTGTTTCTAGAGCATCATCAATGGTTCCGTTCGCCTGGATCTCATCAATCGTCATCGTTGTGTCCCCAGCGTCGATGACTGTCTTTATCTTGTCGAAGTCAGACCCACTGAAGAGGGCGACTATTGCCTTGAACTTGTTACTGCTGACCGTAGTCTCCACACCGTCAAGCTTGCGGGTCAACCCCCTAGATCCCAGGGTTGGGGTCGTGAAGGTCATCAGGTCGGTCTGGGTTTCCTTCACATTGTAGTTGAAGGTGAGCTTTACGAAATTAATCGCATCAATAGGCGTAGTCCTAATAACGCCGGATTCGTTGTTAATGCTGTTCGCCCCCTGGAGATTGGGCGTACTATCAATTGCAGTCCCAAAGGCAAAGGAGGCCGAACTGATCGGAGTCCCCACCGGGTTGCCCTGGTCGTACTCCGATATGCCGATGGTGATCACAACGTTGTCTGTACCCGTGCTCGGGGCGTTCGCCAGGATCACATCACCGGTGATATAACCGTCGGGGTCGATAGTCACACTAGCTACCATTACCTCGGTGCCTGAGACCTTTGCGAGAACGTCATATGTGTCCAAGTTAACGTCGGCGTTCCTGTTTCGGCCTCTATTCTTTGGGTCTGCGATATCGCCCAGGTTGAAGGACGCATCCCCTACCGTGTAGAGGTCGGCGGTATCAAAGAAACCGTCATCAGTCAAATCGTCCGCACAGGTCAACTGGGTCTCGCTGTCTACGGTCAAAACGGTGCACCTAGCGGTGTCGGTTGTGTTGGTTACCAGATCGCCCGCAGCAACCCCTACGGTCACGAAGGTACCCTGCACGTCTTTAAGGACTCTGGCGCTGGCAACAGCGTCCGCCGTTCCGGAGGCGAGGAGGGTGTTGCCGGAGAACTTCTTGGCCTCGTCCTTTTCTGAATTGAAAATGGGCTTTATCACAGCAGTGCCCCTCAGGTCGAAAACATCCGAACCCCCGCTGGGAAGACCCCCGAGGACCCCGAGGTCGTTCACGACGTCGAAATCAAAAATCGCGACCCCCGTCCTGACAGGGCTGAGGTCATCGTCGGCAGTAGTCGCCGTGACGATGTTGAAGCCTAGTTTATCGGAGAAGAACTTCCCTTCCGGGACGCCAAGGGTGTCACGGGCTCCACCCTTGAGTGCTACCTTTCCGGTATTGGCAAAGGCCGGGCCGATAGCCACAAGAGAGGTCAAAAGACCTAATATTCCAAGAATAAGTACAAACCTTAGTCTGCTTTTCACTACCTACCCCCTAAAATTGGGTTTACCGTTTGAAGATTAGCTTCATCTAAATTGAAACGACGAATTCCCGGGCTGAAGCTATACCCGGGATGGAGGAGAGGGTCCGCTCTTGATGAGGCGGAATGCGATTGCATCTATTACCTCGCTTTCGATGAAACTGTTTGTTGCGCAAGTCATCTGTATTCGTTTATCTTGGGATAAAAAGAGGTTGCCGTCGCTCAAAGAAAAATACTGGCCGTCATTCGTCCAGTCCCCTTTGAGTTGATTTAATGCCAAACTGCACCCTTGAGTTATCGTACACGTTGATGTTCGAGCAGATACTTCTCAGAAGTCAGCGAAACTATATAGGAGATTCGCGCGTGCTGTCAATGAGTTAGGATGCCACTTTGGGCATATTCCCGTTGTTCGGCGAAGCTCTGCGCTCACCCCGTCTGGCACGCGCTGGATTCCTCTCTAGATGTGACGCAGCCAAGCTCCACGAACGCACGCCTGACTCCAGCCATTAATAACAACCTTGAGCATGTTCTTGATATGCATCCACGACGACCCGCGCCAGTCTTGCAGAATCGTAGCGAAATAGGACATTCGACATAAGTCAAGTCGCCCCGCTCGAGCCTGACGTATTCAATCGGCTCGCCTCCACTCACTCCAGCCTGCCTTAAATAGGTACTCCGGGCCAAGCCGTGGAAGGCTCTGTTGGCAACCACCTAATTCACTATAGTGGGAAACGCGTGCTCCTGCAATGCCCGAAAATGGCCTTTTTCGGTATGTCCGAGCAAATCTGCGATTGAGTCTGTGCCTTTGTTAATGTTCCTAATCGGCATTCCCTATCATACAACGGGGGGGCGCCCGTGCGTCAAGGTGGCATTAGTACCAGATAGCGGCTGAGGAGCCGATTCGCGGCGCTGACTCCTACCTGCCGCGAAGGATCGCCGGAGCACGCAAGTAGTGGATGAGGAAGGCAAGCGCCACCCCCAGGACAAGGCCTAGTGCTGCACCGACCACCAGAATCTGTATCCGGCTTCTCTTTGGAAGGGGCGCTAGCGGTTCGATAGCCGCCTCAAAGACCTGTACGAATTCTTGCTGTCCTCCTTCGACGATCTGCGCGTCCTGAAGGCTCTTGTTAAGCTGATTGAAGCTATCCGTAAGAATGCCGATATCCTGGTCAAGGCGAGAGAGGCTCAACTGGCTTTCCTCGATCTGGCTGGTCATCCTCTCAAGGGACGTCTGAAGCTCCGCCGTCCGAGGTTCCAGATAGTTTATGCCAGCGTCTAACCCGGCGATATTTGCTCGCAGATAGACGATCTCGGTCTTTAATGAGAAATGAAGTGGGTTCAGCTCCTGATCGGCAAGGACCAGGTCGGAAACGTCGTCTAATGACTGTTCGCCCGGTATGCTAGCAAGTAACGCCAGGATATCTTCGCCGGAAATAGCCCTTTCAAGCGTCAGAAGTTCAGGCTCATCGATAAATGCCTCTTCAGCGCTCTTTAGCATCGCCTGCGCCTCTATCAAAGCCTCCCGATTGCCTTGCAACTGCCGGAGGTAATCCTGGTACTGAGCGGTCGATACTTCGAGTTGGCTCTGAAGCGTGACCATAGGATTCGCCAATTGATACGCCAGTTTCGCATCCTCTTTTTCTCGTAGGGCTTTCGATGCTTCTTGAAAGCGATTGAAAGCGATGCCATACGATCGATCGGCTTCAGTTACAAATAACAGGCTGCTTTGTTCCACAAAGAGCCGTGCCCATTCATCGGCTATAGGCTTGAGCAATTCGGAAGTTTCTCCCTTAACTATCAGGTTAAAAAGGTGTGATCCAGGGCTGGCCGCTTTGCTGCCCAAGCGCCTGAGAGTTTACCTCCATCATGTCTGCCAATTGCTGGACACCCAAAGGGTTTCCCGTATCCGAGTCCCGAAGATCAAGCTCTGAGATAATTGACCCGATCAAAACATCTGAGGTTGCCAGGGCGTTCAGGATTTCCAACGGGGAACTGGTCTCCAAAAGGAGCAGTGTTCGAGACTCGTATGCATCGCTGCTGAGGAATGAAAAGGCTGCGGATGCGGCTATAGTAACAATGAAGACGATGGCCACTACCCACCATTTCTGAAGAAGAATGATGAGAAGATCACGCAAGGAAATTTCGTCTCCGTCTATCACGGCATTTCTGTCCAGGTTCATCTTTTCATTTTCAAATGCACAGAAATCGTTCTTGTCCTTTTGCTACTGTGAGAAATAGCATCGCTCATCTTCCGCGAAGGGTCGCTGCATCAACAAACGTTCTGAGCAATATGGCAATGTCCACCCAAATCGACTGGTGCTTGATGTAGTAGAAGTCATACTCAAGCTTGACCCATGCATCTTCGACAGAGCTGCTGTATCCTTGCTTTACCAGCGCCCATCCTGCCATGCCAGGCCGCACAGAGTGGCGAACGCGGTAGAACGGAATAACCTGTTCCAGCTGGGCGGCAAGTTCTGGACGCTCTGGCCTAGGCCCCACGACACTCATATCCCCTTTTAGCACATTAAACAGTTGGGGGAACTCGTCAAGGTGAGTAACACGCAACAAACGCCCTACGCGAGTTACGCGAGGATCGTTTTTCTGCGCCCATACCGCCCCATCATCCTTCTCAGCGTCGGCTGTCATGGAGCGGAACTTGTATGCCTGAAATACCCTACCCCCTTATACCCAGACGGTTCTGGAAGTAAAATATGGAGCCTTTAGAATCCAATCGAATCGCCAGCGCCACAAAAGGCAGAATCAGCCCGAGGCCAAGCAAGCCTATTACAGCAAGCGTTATGTCCAAAATACGCTTGAGCAGCGGAAATATGACGCCGGTGCTAGCATGTTGCAAGGGCAAACCTGCAATCCATCCATCCGCCACCATTGACAGCGGGACCCGTTCGGTCAGTTCTTCGTAAATAGTGGACATAGGCGTGATCTGAACCCCTTGCTCCTGGCAATCGATGAGACTGCGAATGAGCATTTCATCTTGATGGTCAAAGCTCGTGAAGATAACCTCCGAAATCGCCTGCGATTGCACTACCTGGGGCAATTCGGCGGTCATGCCCAGAACAGGCAGGTTATCCAATGATTCCACATGAGTCGGGACATTGCTATCTACCCAGCCTACCACCTGGTAATTAGGATTTCCATATTTACGAATTACTTCGGCAATATTGAGCGCGTCGCGGGCGCTCCCCACTATTACAGCCCTGCGATGGAACGGGTTGCTGCCAAGGTAAATTGTGTAAATAGAACGCCATATTCCGGTCATAGCAAGGGAAATGGCGACAAAGTAGAGAACAAAGAGTCTTGGAAGTGAGGCAGGAGTCGATAAGAAGTATATAGCGACGTAGGAAACCAAAAGGAACCCGGCGAGTTGGGCCAACGCCTTGGTGGTGCGCCATGGTTGAGCAGCCACACGAGGATCGTAAAGGCTACTAAGCGACGCGGCAATTAGCCACAGTACGCTGAGTAATGGAAACCAGTAGATATGATCGATGACAAATTCGGTGGAATATGCTCTTCCACCTCTGAGCATCCAGATCATAAGGCCGATGAAAATGGCGGTATTGACCAGAATGCCATCTACTAGCAGAAGGAGCGCCTTCCGTTCAGACGTTTGGAAAGGCAACCGGCGACCTTTTCTGACCGAGTAGTCACTTTCGTCTTGAGGCTTTTGGGGCGTAATCAGGTCTGTCAATAGATCATCCTATCTCACTTCTCCAGTAACACGGCAACACCCCCCAGAAAGCTCTTGAGCCTCAACTTCACAAGAGTTTTCGTCTCCAAGGACTGCAACATCAGTGACAGTGTGGGAGGGATCTTTATCTTCAGTACCCGAGTCATACCCACGATTCCATATCGCAGCATGCCACCAGATAGGACGCACTTGACTGTGCGAAATCCAAGACCTTTTTTGTAAACGTCGGATACCCGCAATGGATAGCACTGTGCTCCCGGCTCTCTTCCCAGGTTTCTGATCCCAGTGATCTCGAAGAATCTATATATGAAGTTGAGATTGGGATCTACGAATGCAGCCCTTCCACCTGGCTTCAATACCCTCAAGATCTCTTGCAGCCCATATGTTAGCTGCAGGTGGTGTAGAGTGCCCCCACCAAAGATTTTATCGATGGACGCATCCGCAACCGGTATCTGCTCACCGATTCCTTGGATGACTTCAATGCGCGAAGATATGCCTAGATATCTTGCCATGCGTCTGGCAATAAGACCTTCCTGAGACATAGGGGTCAGAAGCAGCGCCCGGCTTGCCCCGCCTATCAGTGCTTTGATGGCTTGAGACCCTGACCCTCCGAGTTGCAAAAAATCCGTACCCTCAATAGGGGACAGCCACCTGTAGGCATCTAGGGATGCTCTGAACAATCGGCTTCAGGCTGGGCCGAGTTGACCGGAGTGGTTTTGGGGGCGTTAAATTGCCTCATGGCACCGTGGTGAGGGTTATTGTCGGCCTACAACCGGCCCTGACAGGGCCTTTCGCCGCCCTTAGCCCTGATTTTGGGCGCACTTATACAAGGTCTCACGCCGCCAGGTACTGTTCGGCCCTCATCAAGTTGGCAAACCCCAGCAGCGTCATCAGCCGCTGCGTGTTCTTGGACAGCCCCCTGTAGCGGACCTTGGCGTAGCCGAAGTGCCGCTTGATGTACAGGAACGGATGCTCCACCTTAGCTCTGACCGACGCTTTGCGCTTCTCCGACACCGCCTCAGGGCTCCCAGGCTCCAGCTTCCGACGCTGGCCGGGCCTCATCGCCACCTGCCACTCCACGTCCAAGCCCCGGTTCCCCGGCCTCTTGTCAACTCCCTGATACCCAGCATCTCCCCACACCTGAGACTCCCCACCGTGCAGCAACCGGGGCAACTCAGTCAGGTCATGCACGTTCGCAGATGTCGTGGTCATGCTGTGCACCACTCCCGTCTGCGAGTCCACACCGATGTGCACCTTCATCCCGAAGTGCCACTCGTTACCCTTCTTCGTCTGGTGCATCTCTGGGTCGCGCTCTTTAGCCCGATTCTTCGTCGATGAGGGCGCCGCTATGATGCTCGCGTCCACTATCGTCCCCTCCTGAAGACGGAGACCCTTGGACTCCAGATAGCGGTTGATCTCCTCGAACAGACCCGCGCCCAACTCATGCTCTTCCAGCAGGTGGCGGAAGTTCAGAATCGTCGTCTCGTCCGGCAGCGGCCCAGGCAGTCTCAGCCCTACGAACCGCCTCACCGATTCGACCTCATAGAGCATGTCCTCCATCCCAGGGTCGCTCAGGTTGTAAAACAACTGCACGCAGTGTATCCGTAGCATCACCGATAACTCGTAGGGCCGCCGACCACGACCGGCCTTGGGATAGAACGGTCGAATGCGCTCTTCCAACTCTTCCCAAGGGATCAGTCCATCCATGCGCTCAAGGAACTTCTCCCGGCGAGTCTTTCGCTTCTTGCTCTCGTAGTCCAAGTCCGCAAACGTCGGCTGGTTCATTGCCTCTCCTCCCCCGTCTTCAGGCCTTGGCCCTATTTTACTATCCCACAAGCCATCGGGACTTATTCAGAGCATCCCTAGAGGACAAACTCGGCAAAATGCGTAATCAGTTGGGAACCGCCGTGTCGATTTTGCGCTCAGGCCAGGTTCAGCCGACGCCGTGTTCATAGAGGTCAAACGGTCCGGCGAAAATCTGGAAAACCACTGGCAGCAGTTACTGGAGTATTGCTTTCAGGAAGGGGTAAAGCTGGCCGCGTTAACCAATGGGCGGACCTGGTGGCTCAGGCACGACGGTGGATTACAGAAATTGGTAGCGAGGGTTGGACTCGAACCAAGGACCTTCGGGTTATGAACTCTATGCTACAATGCAGATACGAGAGGCGCCGGATATACGTACCGGGTCAGGCTAGGAAAGGATGAACAAATCCCTATGGGCACGTTTTCCGTACAAATCGCTGTTGGAGACCAAGAGAGGCGACGCTGGACCACGCTTATTTGTCCGTGTGGGGGTTGTCTATGAGCAAATACACGGGTCTACTGCTCCTTTTCATCACAGTTGTGGTCCTCGTCGCCTGCGGTGGAGGGGCGTCCTCGGGCCCTACCGAGGAAAATCTGAAGGCCCGGGCTGAAGACTTCGGCGCTGCTATTATGGAAGGCAACTACTCGGAATTTTATGACCTCGCATCTCCTGAATCCCAATCCAGATGCTCGAAGGAGGAGTATGTGGCAGAGGGGAACGCCGCACTGATGTCTGAGGTTGCTTCCATGGGCTTGGATGAAGACGCCACACCGAAAACAGCGATGCGTGCACTATTCGGCATCAATGAAGATCTCGATATAGAAGTTCGCGCCTCCGATGTTGAAGTTGCCGGAAACACAGGATCCGTACTGATAGAATTCTATTTAGATGACGTTATCATCGGTGCCCACGGGGGAGACGACGATAATTGGGTGCTTGCAGACGGACAATGGTATCTTGAGGGGATAATTGGATCGGACGCCTGCTGATTCTCCTAGGGATACTCTGAACAAGTCTGGGCATAGTAGCATAGAGAATAGCACTGTGTTCGGGGAGATAATTGATGGACCAGCCAACATTTGCGGACTTGGAATACGAGAGCAAGAAGCGCAAGACCCGCCGGGAGATATTCCTGGAGCGCATGGATGCTCTGATCCCGTGGGAACAGATGGAAGAGCGCATCCGTCCGTTCTATCCCAAGGCGGGCCGAGGCCGTCGACCATATGAGTTGTCGGCGATGGTGCGGATACACTGCGTGCAGTTGTTCTACAACTTGAGCGATCCTGGTATGGAGGACATGCTCTACGAGGTCGAGTCGGTGAGACGGTTCGTAGGGTTGAAGCTGTCGGGCCCGCTGCCGGACGAGACGACGATTCTGAACTTCCGCCATCTGCTGGAAGAGCATGAGTTGGGGCAGAGTCTGTTCGAGGAGATAAACCGTCATCTGGAGTCCCAGGGACTGCGGCTTCGGGAGGGGACGATCGTGGACGCGAGCATCATAGAGGCGCCGTCATCGACGAAGAATCGTGCGGGTGAGCGAGACCCTGAGATGCACCAGACGAAGAAGGGGAACGAGTGGCGCTTCGGGATGAAAGTACACGTAGGCGCTGACGCTGAGACGGGAGTGGTACACAGCATGACTACGACGCCAGCTAACGTGCATGATGTGACAGAAGCGCACCGATTGCTGCACGGTGGAGAGAAACGAGTGTGGGGGGATGCGGGGTATCAGGGAGTGGACAAGCGGTTGGAGAATCGAGAGTTGGATGTGGAGTGGCGAGTGGCGATGAGGCCCGGCCGGCGACGGCACCTGGAGCCTGGCAGCCACGAGGCGTTGGCGGAGAAGCGCAAAGCGTCGGTCAGAGCGAAAGTGGAGCATCCGTTCCTGTACGTGAAGCGGCGCTTTGGCTACGCCAAGGTGCGCTACCGAGGGTTGGCTAAGAACGCGCAACGGCTGGCATTGCTACTGGGGCTGGCCAACTTGATGACGGCAGAGCGCCGTCTGGCGGCATGAGAGGGGCGCAGTGAGCAAATCACGGCCGGGGAGCCGCGATGGCTCCGAAAAGCCGCTTCGAGGCCACAACAGACACGGTCTGAACGCCTCAACCACGACCTGGAACGTCACAAAGATGCCTGAACATCTCCAAAGAACGGAACCACTCTGCCCATCCACGCTTGCGCCGAGTTGTTCAGAGGTTCCCTAGTAAGTGACTACGTCGGCGAACCTGGCTCATAACCTGAAGGTCGTTGGTTCGAGTCCAACCCCCACTACCCAAAACTGAATCGGCAAAACAGAGGCCCCCGACTTGTGCCGGGGGCCTCCGTTTCCATATAGCCAGTTTGCAATTTACCGGACCATCTATACAATAAGGGCATGAAGGTTACCCAGCACTTTCAGGAACGCCTTCAAAGCAACCGTCCATATATCGAGCTTGCCTGGGTTGCCCAAGTCATCGAACAACCTGCTCAGCGAGAAACTCAGCCTGACGGTCGCATCCGATTCTGGGGATCAGTTCCTTACCCCAGCCATGACGACCCACATATTTCGCGAGTAGTGACCCTGGCCGATGGAGAAACGGGCCTTACCGCCTTTATAGACAGCGGGTTCAGACTGCGCGCCGGAGGACCGGGAGATACCAGGCAACACCAACTCGCCCTGCAAATGGGATTACCACTTCGACGAAATAACCAGCGTGCGCTACAGCGTGGCAGAGAACACCGAGGGCGAGACCTGCCACGAAGTGCTGGTTTTCAGCCCTTACGACGGGACTATACACCCTCCACCAGGAGCATCCGTAAGCGTGAGGATGGGACGGAACGACGAGCAGGGGAAAATACGAGATCCCATTGATGTAGGGGGGATTGTAGTCACCACCCAGAGAAGTTCGCTAAGTATTACTTCTGTCAAGGGCGGCGGGAAGTTGGGCCAATGGGGCGGAGTAAATCCGTACCACTTGGCGTAATTGGGCAGCATAAATGTCCTCAATAATTGTTCATGGGAAATGTCCCACCGCCGGCAATGACAGGGGGTAAGGGGGAGCCGTTCTGGTACGAGCTAGACGTCGTCTGAGTAGTCTGGAGACGGGGAAACAGCGTTCTCCCGGCTGCCCTTGAGGCGGTAGCTGTCGCCGTTCATCTCCAGGATGTGGACGTGGTGGGTGAGCCGGTCCAGCAGGGCGCCGGTCAGCCTCTCCGATCCGAACACCTCGGTCCATTCGTCGAAGGGGAGGTTGGTGGTGACCAGGATGGAACCCCGCTCGTAGCGCTGGCTGAAGACCTCGAAGAGGAGTTCCGCTCCGGTGGGGGACAGTGGGACGAAACCCAACTCATCGATGATCAGCAAGTTCAGGCGGGAGAGCTGCCGCTGAAGGTTGAGGAGTCTCCTCTCATCCCTGGCCTCCATCAACTCGTGGACCAGGGATGCGGCGGTGGTGAATCCCACCGACATGCCCCTCTGGCAGGCGGCCAGGCCCAGCCCCAGGGCTATGTGGGTCTTTCCGGTGCCGCTGTTGCCGACGGCGATGGCATTCTCGCGACGTTCGATGTATTCACACCGGGCCAATTCCACGACCAGGGCTTTGTTCACCGAGGGGATGGCCAGGAAATCGAAGGTGTCCAGGCTCTTGACCGCGGGGAAGCGGGCGGCCCTGATGCTGGTCACCCACAGCTTCGCGACTTCCCCCTTCGACATGGTGACCCCCAGGTATTCCTGCAGCTTTGCACCCACCGCAGCGCGGTACCGGCTGGCGTCTGCACCGGTCCCTCCCATTGGCCCGATGCTGCACTCCATATCGTCGTTGAGGGCCGACGGCTGCGTCGCCCGCAAGCTCCTTGGAGCCCCCTTGCCGATGCGGTCCATGGGAATGTACTTGTACAGGACGCTGGGGATACCGGTCTTTCCTTCCACTAGCTTGACCGCGCATTCTCTGGATTGAATCGAGCGAAGCTGCCACGCAGCAACGCCGCCTATCTGCGACAGCATCGTCCGGCGGTCCCTCTCGTTTAAGGTGAGTATCTCCACGCACAGCCTATCGACGTACAGCCGTGCCCCCCGCTTTGCCTGATCGCTGTATGCGTGGTGATATCCCTCGACTTGGCAGTGAAACCTCATCTTAGCTACTGCGTCGACCACGTCAGTGGCATTTGTCATGGTTATGCCTTGATACTCCTCTTCCAATCGGTTCCGATTGTTCACAGTCTATAGAATGGGGCAATTCGCTCATCTGTGCCTTCCCCTTCCTTCGGTAGTAGTAGGCCAACTGCTGACAGCGCTTTTCGCAATACTGCTGCCGACCGTGTGCGGGCTCAAAATAGCGTCCACATCCCGGTCGTGCACATAGCATCGCTGGCCGCTGTCGCCCGGAGAGTTCCAACATAAGGAGGGTGTAGAGAGCACCACGCAGGCAGTCTGGAAAGAAGTAGATTTCACCCTTGCGATAGGGAAGTACGGCTGGACTTACGTGGTTCTTGAGTTGTCTATTCACTTCTCGATGCAGATAGTAACGGGCCGGCTCCACGGAGTCGCCGTACTCCCATCGTTCGAGTAACTCAATGTCGTTGATGTTCTCCGCATGAGCCAATATCGTGAAGCTCCAGGGGCTCGCCTTTTCAGATTGCCCTCTCTCCCGAAGGATCTCCTCATAGAAGGCAGGAAGCGATTGACTCCGTGGTCGCGGCGTCTGTAGGCGTACATGCGAAAGCAACTCCAAATCAAGGGCGACGGCTCGAGGTTGTTCGGATGGGGTCCATTGGACAAGCTGGTCTAGTACCTGCCGATGCCTAAGCCGTACTAGGTCCCACATGTCTTGCAGCCAAGCCATGCGCACTATCTCGCGCTGCCAAAACCCCAAGGATTCACCAACTGGGATCTCGTCGATACGTATCGTCTGTGACCGCAGCTCAGGGTCGCGGAGAGCTAGAGAATGGCCGAGGAACCCGTACTCGTTGGCGAAGACATGGATAGCGTCGCGTGTCGGCTCAAGCCGAGAAAACCGCCTGTGTAGATCCTGAACGGCTAGTGGGGCATATTGACGAACCGAACGTGGACCCAATGGCCTAACTAACCACGGGCTCCGTGTGTCCGCCTTGGCCTGCTCATTGTCGAAGACCACGAGTCCATCGTCCCAGCTAAAGCCACCGTCGGGCACACGGAGCAGTGCTGCAAACGGTCCCCTCACCATAACCTCAAATGGTTGTGCCTCGTTATCGGCCGCATTTCTTTTTTCCATATCTTCGATGATACCTCGATGCTAAAAGGATAGTCTAGACCTATTCTAGATGATAGCATAGGATAATAGATGAAAACGGTAGCCGGTCCGGAGCTGGGATGGGCGCCAACATTAGGACAGGGCACAGGCGCGAACCCCGCCGGGCTCATGGAATTCGGTCCCGGGCTGGCAACTGTTGGGTTATCTGCGGATGCGTCACGACCCAGGCGATCTTGCCATTGAAACGACGCAATGGCCTCAAATGCTTGCATCCGCTAACAGGTGAGCCAAGAGACGGTATCTCCACTGGCGACCTACTGGATCGCATAAACAGGGGCTGAAGGGATGGTAATTGCATGAGTAGCCTTAATTTCTCCGAACAGCACCACGTCGAGAAGGTTCTAGACATGAGTGACGGCTTTGTTCTTAACTTCACCGACGCCACGTTTGGAGCATTCTTCAAACGTCATGGTGTCAATATTCATGGCAGCCAATATCAGACTTACGGCACGTCTAAGGCGAAGAAGATGCGGGGATTCTGGGAAAGAGAGCCAGACTTGCTGGTAGGCCGAGTCTTGTCGGAATTGCTTGACTACTACGAGGCTCAATATGAATCGGACCGCCTTGAACGAGATTCTGTTTCGCTCGGCAAGTGCCGCGAAATCGTCGCCAGACTTTGCGGAGAACCCTTCAACGCGAATTCCACGCCTGACGACGGATTTCTGAGCAAGGAATTTGAGATACCAAACATTCAGAGACTTCCGGTGGCTTTCGCGGTATGTGAGATCATCCAAGACCGGGTGAAGGAGGCGCAGTCATGCCTGTCCAATGGCGCTCACCTATCGGTCATCTTCCAGTGTGGTAGCGTCTTGGAGGCAGTTCTCCTCGGAGCGGCTCAAAACGAGCCGGAAAGATTTAATCGGTCGTCCAAGAGTCCGAAGCAGAATGGCAAAGTAAAGGCTTACCAGGATTGGAAGCTGTCGGAGTTCATTGATGTGGCGAGTGACATCGGATTGCTCAAGCCGGATGTACAGAAATTTAGTCATGGGTTGCGGGATTTCAGAAACTACATCCACCCGTACGAACAAATGGCTTCAGGTTTCAAACCTGACGAGCATACAGCCAAGGTCTGCTTCCAAGTGCTCAAAGCAGCTTTGGCAAATGTAGCCGGAGACCGGCTTTGCACCAAAAGTCAGATTAATAGGCCACTTTTAGTTCAACCACCTGACTTGTGATTCAGGCAATACTTTTGGTTCAAGTGAAGGGGTAACCCCAAACTCATGCATCGACTGGATTAGAACGCAGATATTATGACACAGAATCTTCAACAGAATCTCGTTGACCTGGCCGGGTTCGGACTTCGCCCGAACGGAATCGCCGAACTTGCCCTTGATCATGCTGAACGTGGTTTCGACGTTCGACCTCCGGTGATAGTGGGCGGCCCACGATTCCTCGTTCAACGTGAAGTACGCGTAAAGCCGCTTCCACATAGGCGACCCCCTGCCCGTGGTGTTGGACTTGAAGGGGATGTACGGGTAGGCCCCGTGCCCTTCGATAAGCCGCAGGTTGGCATCCGACAGGTACGCCTTGTCAGCCGAAACCTCAGTCATTGTAAACTGCTTGTCCGTGCTGTCCAGCAGCCTGGGCAATACCGGCGAGTCGTGGATGTTGCTGGGAGTGATCTCAACGCTGGTGACGGTGTTGGTCTTGGTTCCAGTCACGATGTGGGCCTTGAGCCACTGTCTCTGAGACTTCTCTTTGCCCCATTTGGCGTCGTACCAACGGTCGAAGCGACAGGTGGAGAAGCCGGAACTATCCACGGCAAAAGCCGATTCCACAATGCTAAGTGGTTCCGCGCTCCGCTCGATCAGGGCCGTAATGATCGGCGTCAAGTCCGGGTTGGCGATGTAGCGGTTGACCGTGTTGAACGACGGTGGTGTGCTAATGAAGTCCTTCCGGCAGGCATCCCTAACGTCGCAATCGAAGCGCCGGGCCGAAAAGCCAGCGTAAACCTTTGTGGTTCCGGTGTAGACCATATCCGCCAGAGGGAATCGTGGGCGACCAAAGCTGTATTCAGGCTGGGGGATGTTGGCGCACAAGTCCGCCAGGAGCACCATGAAGGTATCTTTCTCCGAGGTTTGGGCGGCGTTGTAAGCGGGCCAGTCTTGGGGATAGGTCTTGCGGGGTTGAGGATTCGCCGTGGTGGGATTAAGATTAGTAGCAGTCATGGTGGAGCTAGACCCTCCATCTTGATTAGGGAGCGATTGGTGTTCGACCACCACCGCTCCCGTCTGCCTATAATTGTCGTCGATTTCAGCTAAAAAGTCAAGCTGAATGGCGGCATTACTGCACCAATTAGCTACGGATTGTGGCTTTATCCGTCGTCTGGCCGTGCGTTGGCGCATAATATCGGTAACTCTGACCCCCTCGTTGTGAAAGGCGTTGGGCGGTTCCGGGTTAAGGTGCGACGCGGCGTGGTTATGCTTGGAGGCTGGCCACGCCGTTCGTCGTTAGAAGGGCAGGTCGTCCGTGTTGACTATCGATGGGCTGCCTTCAATCTGGTAACTACCATCCGGGAGCTTCTCGACGCCGTTCATGTTCAGCAGCGAGGCATTGACTGCACGTGCATCGGTGGAAAGGTGACCCTCTTTCAGGGCCTCAACCAACTGACTCAGGGTAAGAGGGCAAGGGGTATTCCTCAGTACATCGAGAACAGCCTCGCCAACCGACTTGTGCAAGTATCTATAGATCATGAAGTACGGGTTCTCGTAGTACTTTTGGTTGGGATTACTTGGGTCTGCAGGGATTTCCTTCATTTCGTGGAGTCTGTCAGACACTTCAAAGGGACTCTCCCCACCCAACATATCTGTAACTGTATCGCGTACTGCGGCGTAACGCCTAGAAGCGATCTCGAACCTTCCAAGAGCGGTGGTAAGTTGTTTGTCTGCCTCAGCGATTTTCTCTCCCTCCTTAACTAATTCAATCAATCCCTCAGATATGGCGTAGTCACTGTGCGGCATTGTATCTCCTTCCATAAGTGGACTGAACTTACATAAGCATAAAGCATAGTGCCTATTGTGTCAACATTGATTCTCTCGTAAAAAGTCTGTGCAGGCCGAATTAGAACAAACGTACCCGCGCCTGGGTACAATATACAGTCTCTGTTCCGTATACTAGCCCAACATACGGTAGCGCTCAGATGTGCTGAATCGCTGGAACTTCCTCAAAACGGGTTTTTACGAGGGAATCAACATTAGATACTACAATCTTCCTCGAAGAACTGATGGCTGCGGGTAAGGAGTTGGCAGATACAGAGGCAGAGGTAAAGAGAAGTGGCTCCGGAAATCTGAACAGGGGGATAAGTGGAATCGCTGCCTGATTGAGGGCATGATAGTGCTCTCGGAGACAGGAGCGAGAGATGAGCAGACGACCCCGCCGTAACCACTCGGCAGAGTTCAAGGCGAAGGTGGCTCTTGCCGCAGTGCGCGGCGACCGGACACTTTCGGAGCTGGCAAGCCAGTTCGATGTGCACCCGAACCAGATCACGCAGTGGAAGACCCAGTTGCTGGATCGGGCGGCGCAGTTATTTGGCGCGGGACAGGGCAGGCTGAAAAGCCGGTAGATATGAAGGTCCTTCACGCTAAGATCGGTGAGCTTGCGTTGGAGAACGATTTTTTAGAGGCCGCGCTCACGAAGGCGGGATTGCCGGGCGCAAGGCGATGATCGACCGCGATCACAAGCTGCCTCTCGCCCGCCAGGCAAAGGCAGTGGGCATCAGCCGCGGGAGCATCTACTACCGGCCACGGCCGGTGGGCGAAGCCGGTCTCGGGCTGATGCGCCGCATCGATGAGCTGCACCTTGAGTATCCGTTTGGCAGGCAGTAGGATGATGCGAGGCCTGCTCCGCCAGGAGGGACTCTCCTCCGGGCGTAGACACATCGCCACACTGATGCGGCGGATGGGCATCGAGGCGCTGTACCGCAAGCCCAACACCAGCCGGCGACGGCCCGACCATACGGTGTATCCGTACCTGCTGCGCGGGCTTGAGGTGAGCAGGCCCAACCAGGTGTGGGCAATGGATATCACGTACATTCCGATGGCCAGGGGGTTCGTGTACCTAGCCGCAGTGATGGACTGGCATAGCCGCAAGGTGCTGGCCTGGCGGGTATCGGTCACAATGGACACAGACTTCTGCGTGGAGGCGCTCGAAGAATCCCTGGGACGCCACGGCGCGCCGGAGATATTCAGCACAGATCAGGGAAGCCAGTTCACAAGTGATGCCTTCACCGGCCTGCTGAAAGCCAATGGGATCCAGATCAGCATGGACGGGAAGGGAAGCTGGAAGGATAATGTGTTCGTCGAACGACTGTGGAAGAGCGTGAAGTACGAGGAGGTGTACCTGAGAGCCTACGAATCGGTCCCGGAAGCCAGAACTGGACTCGGGCGGTACTTCGAGTTTTACAATGCCGGACGGCCCCACTCGAGCCTTGGGGGAATGACGCCGGACCAGTTCTTTGACAGAGCGCCTGCCGAGTCCGCGGCGGCCTAACGCACGGCAGCGCGATTCCACTTATCAAACCGGGCAGCGCTGTTCAGACAAACGAGACCACCTCTGATCTCGTCTGCTCTGAGCAAGCTAAACGCAATCAGCGACATAAAACGAAACAGTGTACGCTTCACAAAGTGGACAGATAACTCTGTCTCTGGGTCCCGACTAATCAAGACTGTTTTGGGCCAGGGCGACCGGAGCCAAATATTCTCTTGCGACTTGACCTACCCCAATCCTAACG
>CBDBJK010000025.1:0-47224 GCA_965206395.1 Dehalococcoidia bacterium | reverse complement strand
GTGGTGAGGTAAACCTGATTGATTCTGTGCTTCGGGCCATTCCATCTGACTTGAATCCTCGTATCGGGGTAGCCGAGGGAAAGTTCCCTGCTTATGTTGCTGCCCTGAAGAATCGAGGTTGTGGGGCTACCAGAGTTCCCTTTGATGTGGCCTCGTTCCTCAGACCACTCTCCATAGACCTGCTTCCCGTGTCGTGGAATACAAAGTCACGGCTACACTGTTTTGGGATTAACAGGATGGGAGAGGTTGCGTCTCTAGCTGTCGGGACTCTTCAGGCCCAGTTCGGATCAGAGGGTGTGAGTATCTGGGAGCTTTGCAACGGCGTCGATCACACCCCCTTGTTTCCACTGAAGTATGAGGAAACGGTAACCGAATACCTATCGCTGCCCTTCTATTCGACCAACCTGGACGTGATGTTCGTTGCGCTGGAAGCACTGCTGAAGAGAGCCTTCGCCCTTCTTCAGATGCGAGGGAAATACGCAAGCAAAGCAACCATCGAATGCGAAGTGTTCAACGCTCCCGCCTGGACGAAAACCTTTGCCTTCAAGGAAGGACTCGGTGAGGCTGATAGGGCGCTGTTCGCTATCAAGAGCCGGATGGGTGTGGACTTACCACTTGGGCCTGTTGAGGACGTGACTCTTACTCTGTCCGAGTTCACCAAAGAACCTGCTATTCAGGTAGGGCTTGTCACAGATGTTCGTGAGAGCAGACGAAGCAAGCTGGCAGAGCTAGATAGGAATCTCCAGATAAGGATGAACGGCAAGAAGTCCCTTTATCGAGTGGTGGAGGTTGACCCTCTCCATCCTGTGCCTGAGATGAGAGCGCTGCAAACACCCATAGACTTCACTGCTCACGACTCGATAAAGCCCCTGAACTCACCGCTTCCCATAACCGTTCAGGAGAAGAAGGGACACCTGCCAGCAGCACTGTACACAGGCAGACACAGGCTTGAGGTCGTCAGGGTTGACGACTTCTGGAGGCTAGACCTCTGGTTTATGCCGATTCCGGTAGTGAGGGACTACTTCAGGCTTGTGCAGAGAGACGAAACGGTTGTCATCGTCTTTCGAGACCTTCAAGACAATAACTGGTATCGGCAGAACGCCTGAGATAACCAGAAGCGTCCTATGACTTCTACCTATGTAGAGCTACACGCACATAGCTTCTACTCATTCGGAGTGGGAGCATCACATACACATGAGCTTATCGCCCGTGCGAAAGAGCTTGGCTATCCCGCTATCGCCCTCACGGATACTAACCTGTGTGGAGCGTTGGACTTCGCACGCACAGCCAACAGCCTGGGAATACAGCCCATTACAGGCGGGGAGATTACCCTGAATGACGGCTCTCACTTGACCTTGCTCGCACAGACACGCAAGGGTTACTCCAATCTCTCAAGGCTGTTTACTTGCGCCAATTCATCAGACCGTAAAGACCCGCACCTAGACCCCGCACTTCTTCCCGAATATGCCGAAGGGATTACCCTGCTTACCGGCTGTCGTGATGGCAAGGTTCCTTCTCTGGTTTCAGAGGGGCGTTATCAGGAAGCCGGTAAAGCCCTCAAGGAGTATATGGAATGGTTCGGGAGCGACGGCGTATATGTGGAGTTGCAACAGAACATGGTCTATAGAGATACCCAGCGCAATCGAGAGCTTGCTAGAATGGCAAAAGATGTCGGAGTCCCCGTCGTTGCCACCAACTGCGTACACTACCACACACCTGAACGGCATAAGCTCCAGAACGCTCTTGTTGGCATCAAGCACAATTCCACCATGAACGAGGCCATCCACTCACTCAAGCCCAACAGGGAGTTCTACCTGAAATCGCCCGCTCAGATGGAGCGTCTGTTCCGTTCATGTCCAGAGGCGGTAGAGAACACCGTCAGGATAGCCGAGAGGTGTACCTTCAACCTGTCCACTGACCTTGGCTATCAGCTACCTGCTCCCCCAGTGCCAAAGGGTTACACGCCGGAGAGCTACCTGAGACGGCTATGCTACGAAGCGGCCATGAGAAGGTATGGAACGATCACAGGCAAGGTGGAGTCTCGGCTTGAGGACGAGTTCAGACTCATCGGTAAGCATAGCCTAGCTGGCTTTCTGCTTTTGTACCGTGAGATCGTCCTAATCGCAAGGGAGCTAATGGTCGAGCAAGGCGTCGTCAACCCTGAGACGCCGTTGGAGTCGCGTCCACCTGGTCGTGGAAGAGGCTCATCAGTCGCTATGCTCGCGGGCTACCTTATCGGTATCTCACATGTTGACCCTCTGGTGTACAACCTCACTCTGGAACGCTTTCTGCCCGAAGAACTGGGGATGCTTCCAGACATAGACCTGGACTTTCCAAGATCATTGAGAGACTTGCTGATAGAGCGAATCCATCAGCGTTTTGGCCCGGATTACGCAGTCCTCACGGGCGCTATTGGCACATACAGGATGAAGGGAGTCATTGCTGATCTGGGAAAGGCATTAGGATTGCCCAAGGAAGACCTGCGACGACTATCTAAAAGCGTTCACTCCCACGATGCCGCCAGCATCGAAGCAGAGATGCTTCAACTACCTGAGTTCAGAGATCGGATGAACTCCCCTGGATGGAAGGCGCTTGTCGAGCTAGCACCCCAGCTACAGGGCGCTCCCAAGGTGCTCAGTCAGCATGTGGGAGGGATGATTCTAAGCTCCTCACCCATTCCAGAGATGGTTCCCGTAAGACAGGGGGCCATCGAAGGGCGTTACATCATGGACTGGGACAAAGACAGCGTTGCGGACGCTCGATTTGCCAAGATAGACATTCTCTCGCTGCCAGTCCTAGACCAACTAGACGAGGCGTTAGGACTCATCGAGGAAGGTACTGGCAATCGACCAGACCTCAGCCGCATCAGTCCAGAAGACTCTGAAGTGTATGACATGATTGCCCAGGGGAGAGCGAAGGGTGTGTTTCTGCTTCAGTCGCCCGCCCAGTTGAAGATGGGCCAACGGCTCAGGTCTCGCAACCTGCTTGATCTCGCCTACCAGGTGGCGCTCATACGGCCTGGAGTAGGCGTACAGGGCAGTGCCGTGTCTCAATTCGTGGAGAGGTATAGACACGGTGTTGCCTGGAGCTACGACCATAAGTTAGAGAAGCGTGCACTTGAACGGGGATACGGGATTATCGTCTGGCAAGAGCAGGTAGTACAGCTAATCATGGATGTCGCGGGCATGAGCGCGTCAGAGGCAGACGAGATGAGGCGGGCCTTTGGTAAGAGGAACAATGACCATCTGATAGCTGCCTGCTGGAAGCGGTTCAGGGAAGGCGCTCGGAAGAACGGAGTACCGGAGGAGATTGCAAGAAAGATATTCTCCAAGATAAACGGGCATTATATGTTTCCAGAGTCGCATTCTCACGCCTTTGCTATCACCGCGTACCAGGCTGCATGGCTGAAGTGTCACTATCCAATCGAGTTCTTCGTCACGCTGATGAACAACCAGCCTATGGGCTTCTACCCGATGGAGGCCCTCAAGCAAGACGCCAGAAGGTTCGGAGTCCCTTTCCTCAATCCCGATGTAAACGCAAGTCAGGTGAAATGCACAATCAAGGACGATTCAGTGCTTATGGGTCTGCGGTTCGTCAAAGAGGTTGGCAAGGAGTCGGTCAGAGCCATCGTTGAGGCGAGAACAAGAAACGGCTCGTTCATAAGTATCGGTGACTTCGTGAGGCGCACCGGACTGAAGCCACAGGCCGTAGAGTCGCTGGTTATAGCAGGAGCATTTGACACCCTTAACTCCAATCGCAGACTGGCTTTATGGGAGGCTGGCCTGTATCCTCGCCCAACCACTCGACAACTGGTGTTGCCTCTATCAATGGACGATGATGTGCCGGAGCTTGGGGACTTCAGTGATTATCAGAAGATGTTAGGCGAGTATGCCGCTATGGGCATCTATCCCAGAGGTCACCTTATGGAGTTCATGCGCCCTCGTCTCGGTAATAATATCCTCACGACTGAGCAAGTAGAGAGAGCAGGGGAAGGGGATAGAGTAGTTGTTGCAGGTTGGCCCATAGCAAGGCAACATCCGCGTGGCGAAGAGGGTACGGTGTTCGTCACTATCGAAGATGAGACCGGAGATACCCAGTTGATTCTGTGGCCCAAAGTCTTTGCGCGATACAAGCGAGAGTTGAGAAACACCGTGCTGGTGGCAAAGGGCGTCATATCCAAGTGGGATGGAACCACAAACGTGATAGCCTCTCACATCAAAAGCATACATATCCCAGCGGACATGCCCAAAGCTCATGACTGGCGTTAGTTAATGAATCTAGCCTACCAGAGCAATTCCTTCGTAAGCCCTTTTGCGAAAATAATTACTGTCACCGAGCCTAGATATACATTATGTCTAGTGAGGTCTAGCAGAGTAGTTACCGTCCGAGGCATGACATGTATATAAAAAGGGGGTCGCCATCCTCAACCGGCTCGCGCATTCGAGGGGGTCTTTTCTGGCAGAATGCTTTTATGTTTAAGTTAGGTCAGTGCGCGCCTGTAGGCAGGGAGATACGCGCGCCCGCGTGTGTTGAGAGGTACGTCGGCACCTGCCCGTGAGTGTTAGCGATCTAGTCGTCGTCTTCCTACAAAAGGGACTTGACCACCAGTCCCACCAACATGCCCAAAGCCAGGCCGACGACTATCCACACCAAACGCGCCCTTAGTTGCACTCGTACACTCTCCTCACACGCCCTGGACTCTCACTGTCTGATTGCGCAATGATTGAGATTATGGAATCCCTAACCTGCCATTAATCGTCGTCCCCATCGCCGGACTCATCACGCTTGCGTTGCAAGTGATGTGTACCAGGATAGCGCCGACGTGGAGGTGGTTTACGCTTCATGAGAGTGTCGAGGGCCATAATGACGGCATTTGCCATGCCTGGATACCTGTCTCCTGACTTCCACTTCTGAACGGCGCTAACTGTCACGCCAAGTTCATCAGCCATGGCACTTTGTGTCCACCCCTTTTCTTCAAGGTTGGTTATCTTCATCTGTATATCATTCATGCCCTTAGCATACAAGACCAGGTATGCAGATGTCAATGCAAAGCGCATCTTTCAAGTTAACAATAACAGTCTTGACATATACAGACGGAGTATGTATTATATACACATACCAGGTAAACACTGGAGGCCAGCAACATCGACGATATCAGCACCGAACATAGGCCGCAAGCTCTCTGATGTAGCAAGCTCAGAGCAAGGCCCACCTAACTGCCAACCGTTCGGCAGAGGTAGCAAGCGAAGCTCACGTTAGACCAGACGTGGCGGGTTGATTTGTCCCCGACAGTAACCAACAACACGACGGTAATCATATATGGAGGGAATGAAAATGCACTGTCCAGATTGCGGCGAAAAGTGCGAATGGAACGACACCAGCGAGTCAGGCAAGGTGGATTGTTTCAGTTGTCGCGCTTGTGAGAATCACCGGCAACGATATGGGCCGGACGTGACGTACATCTGGCCTTGGGGTATGGGTAGGTGTGACGTGTGCGGCTCGAAGCCTAGAATCTAATAACAGGAGGAATGAGCTATGGCATCCGTCATCGAGAAAATCGAAGCCCTGCATTGCCGCCTACAGAAGGCGAAGGGCATAGTCGCCGACAATAGGGTCAAGCCAGTGTTGGGAATGCCTGAGCATTACGTGGTGGAGTCCAGCACAGGAGAAGGCCATTACCTTGTCAACGATACCTGTAGCTGCCCCGACGCTGCAAAACCGCTCAGAATTAACCGACGGCCTCTGCAAGCACAAGCTGGCAGTTCTAGTGTACCAGGATGTCAAAGGAATAGTCACAGAAGCAAAGGCCGCTTAATGAAAGTCGTCGCCGGTGAAAGAGCGTGGAAACTTAAACACCGGCGACGCAGATGAACACCCACAAAGGAGTATTCACTATGTCCAATGATAAAGCCTACGAGATCATTACCGCACCGCAAGGATAATCGAGGCCCTGGATAAAGGCGTTGTTCCGTGGCGAAAGCCCTGGTCACTGCCAGCAGGTGTCAGGCCCAGGAATATCTCAGGACGACCATATAGCGGTATTAACACCATGATGCTTGGCATGTAGCCATATCATGACCCAAGGTGGCTCATCTACAAGAAGTCTATAGAGCTAGGCGGGAACGTTCGCAAAAGGTGAGAAGTCAACGCCGATAGTATTCTGGAAGCGCCTTACCAAGGATGTACAGGACGATAGAGGCGAGTGGGATGTTAAAGCGTTCTTTATCCTGAAGTATTTCAACGTGTTCAACGTCGAACAGTGCGAAGGCACCCCCGTACTTGTAAACCCCGACGTGAAAGAGTTTGACGCGATAGAAGCGGCAGAGGCCATTATCGCCAACATGCCTAAACCGCCGAGCATAACCCATGACGGCGGTGATAGAGCGTACTACAGGCCAGCCACAGACGAGATACACCTACCCCCAAGACAGGCATTCGCAGATTCAGGCGAGTATTACTCGACTGCCTTCCATGAACTAGGCCACAGCACAGGCCACAAGTCCAGGCTAGATAGGCATGAGCTAGAGACAGGCATAGCGCCGTTTGGTTCGCCTACCTACTCGAAGGAAGAACTGGCGGCAGAGTTCACCAGCGCGTTCCTGTGCAATGAGTCAGGCATCGAGAATACGATAGAAAACTCGACGGCATACATTCAAGGTTGGGCCAAGAAGATACGCTCAGACAAGCGCCTGGTAGTCGTAGCAGCGTCACAGGGACAGAAAGCAGCTAACTACGTGCTAGACCGCAAAGGTAACGAGTAGGGTTAAGGAGGAGAGTCAGGCCTTCTGAGAGGAGAGCTAGCAGAAGGCCTGGCTCCGCCTCTACCAGATACCCATGACAAACCAAGGAGAAACCACCATGAAAGTGAAGACCATAGCCGCAACCGTCCGCTACTCCAAGCCTCTGCCGGATGGCTCATGGAAGGCCGTAGAGCTATCAGCAGAGGCTACGCTTGAACCACAAGAGGCCTGGAAAGAGGCTCAGGCCAGCCTATACACAGACTTAGAGCGTCTAACAAAACCTAATAAAAGGGGTTAGAATCTGGACATTCTCTGGAGGAGGATGACCTAATGTCTAAGCCCCTTGTAAGCGATGAATTCCTGGGAACTGGTGCAACCTTTACTGCCGCCACAACCACCGAAGCCGAAAGGAGGAAGGCCCAGGATACCTGACAGACAGGTCCTAAGTGGGATACTGTTCGTGCTAAAGACAGGCATTGGCTGGGAAGACCTACCCAAGGAGATGGACTGTGGCAGTGGGATGACCTGCTGGAGGCGCCTCAGAGATTGGCACCAGTCGGGAGTCTGGGAGCGCATCCACTTGGTATGCCTTGAGCGCCTGCAAGCAGCTGAGCGCATAGACTGGACTCGCGCAGTGCTGGACAGTGCTTCAGTGCGAGCAGTTTTTGGGGGCAGAAAACAGGCCCCAACCCCACGGACAGGGCGAAGGCGGGTAGCAAGCATCATATCATAACCGATGCCCAGGGCATTCCACTGGCGGTCAGGTTGACTGGCGCGAACGCTCACGATGTCACCCAAGCCCTTGAGTTGGTGGATGCCATACCTGCTGTCAAGGGCAAGCGAGGCAGGTCTCGCAAGCGTCCTCTTCAGGCGCAGGGAGACAGAGGGTATGACTCTGAGCCTGTTCGCAAGGAGTTGAAGAAGCGACATATCTGGCCGCTGCTGGCCAAGCGAGGTGAGCCGCATGGCAGCGGGTTGGGTGTGCATAGATGGGTGGTTGAGAGAAGCCTGAGTTGGCTTCATCAGTTCCGACGCTTACGGGTTCGATATGAGCGCAGGGCAGACATACATGAGGCTTTCTTGGCCATAGGTTGTGCCATCATCTGCTCTCGCTTTCTGTTCCAATAATGGTTTTGTTAGACGCTCTTATACCATCTTGCGATCCGAACCGGAATGCGTCGGAGTGAATTAGCAGGCTTGCAGTGGGAATACGTTGATTTAGAAAGGGCGCAACTGAGCGTTGCCAACACTCTTCAGCGAATTACAGGGAGAGGTTTGATGGAAGGGAACCCCAAGACGCTGCTCTCGCGTCGTATGATAGCCCTTAGCCCCAAAGCGGTGAGCCTGCTAAAGAGCATTCAAAGAAAACAGATTGAACAACGCTTGGCAGCGGGGCCTATATGGGAGAACACGGGGTATGTGTTCACTCAACAAAATGGCAGAAAAGTTGACTCTGACAAGATAACCAGGGACTTTACTCGCATCGTCCGTCAGAACGATCTGCCGAAAATAACCTTGAAAGACCTTCGCCACGCACATGCAACGTTGCTACTTGTAGCAGGTGTTCACCCAAAGGTAGTCAGCGAGAGACTAGGGCACAGTAACATCAGCATGCATTACGATGGATATTTACTCTCACGTCATGCCAGGAATGCAGGAAGCAGCAGCGCAGGCCCTTGACGACGAGCTAGCAGCCGGTGGTGATTTGTAAAACTGCCCGTCCAATCTGCCCCCTATTTGCCCCCAAACCACTTGTAACATGGTGCGACAAGGTAACATAAGGGGAACAAAGAGTACCCGACGCGCCGCACTATTGACTAACAAATGTAATCACTTGAGATAAGCTAGGACGGCGGGCAGGCAACTCAAAAACCGTTGCCTTTTATCGGGCGTGTCGGTTCGAATCCGACCTTCGGCACCACACCAAGCCCAAAATAAAAACGCCCCCGGATATCCAGGGGCGTTTTGCTTTAACGTGGTTGCGCCTTGCCTATCCCGACGGTATCACTGGCAGAAGTATGTGAGAAGGATGCTGCCTGTCGTGCTGCACGGTGTTCTCGGCTATCTCGGTGCGGCGACTTAGGCCCAGAGGCTCGCCGGTGTTGGGATTAACGTCTAGGCGAGGAAAGTTGCTGCTGGAGATGTCGACCCGAATCCGGTGACCTCTCGCAAACAGATTGCTCGTGGGGTATAACTCGATAGCGAACTGGTAGACTTCCCCAGGATCCATCAACTCTGCTTCCTCAAACGAATTGCGGTAGCGCGCTCGAATAACTCCGTCGGTGATGTTCATTTCAAAGCCCTGCGGGTAGTCCTCGTTCGCGGGATGGACGTCGATCAGCTTGGCCGTGAAGTCGGTGTCGGTGCATGACGACGACGCCCACAGGTTGACTATCACCGGCCCTGTGACCTCGATTTCATTATCAAGAGGAGGCGTCTCGAACACCAGAACGTCATGGCGTGACGCCAGCGGAAGATACGGTTCCCTGGAGCCGAAGAAGCGCGGGTCTTCCTGTTGGTGGAACGCTCCACCCACCATGACGTCTGCTCCCGACGATATGTTCCCGCCTATTGTTGGCACTGGCTCCTTCGGGTCGAATGCGTAGCGGCTAGGAGATGCGTCTGGCTGAGGGGGCGTTGTGGACAGCGAGCCATTGGAGTGTAAGTAGAACTCGGTGTTCCTCGCGCGGGCGATGGGCCAGCCCTGTTCGTCACGCCAGTGCCCGCCATGATTCAAGCGACCGTCAGCGTTCTTTCGTCCGTCTCCGCCGCCCATGACGAAGAATCGCACCGATGCTTCCTGCTCCACTCCGTTGCCAATGTCCTTGAGCCAGCGATCAAACCATTGCAGACGCATGTCGTTGTAATCGTCGGCTAGATTGCCTGCGACAACCGCGTCAGGCCCGAAGTCCACGTCTCCTGAGTAAGACACGTCGTGCTGACCGTGTGTCCATGGGCCGAGGACCATCCGAACCGGCCCTCCTTTGATAGGCGAAAGGCCGGTATAGTTTCGCGTCGTAGTGCGGGTGTAGGGGTCGTACCAGCTGCCCATGTGAAGCTGCGGAACGTCGGCGGACTGGTCGAAGTAAAGCTCGTTGCATATGCCCATCTGCTGCCAGTACTCGCCGAAATCGGCTTGAGTCCACATGTCGAATATGTAATCCTCATAATCAGGCGCCCATCGCAGCGGAGAGTGGCCCTTTTTCCATGGCATTCGCTTGAACCACTCGCGCAAATCTTCGGCCTCAAGAGCGGCCTTGATGGTAGGATCGCTCAATGCCTCTTTGCTGGCCTTGGCGTGAGTGAAGGCCCAGCAAATCTGGCGCATTTCGAGTGTACCGCTGTTGCGACAGGAGTTGTCGTGGGCGTTGGTGAAGCCGCCGGAATCCATGAAGGTGCAAGCTAGATTAGGCGGATTGGTTGCGGCCAATGCTGCCTGAGTGTGTGCGCCGTAAGAGATGCCGAATGTTCCAACCTTGCCGTTTGACCAGGGCTGCTTGCCGATCCATTCCAATGTGTCGTAACCGTCGTGAGGATCGTTCAGATACTTTACGAACGAGCCTTCGGACTTGAATCGGCCTCTGGTATCTTGAAAGATAACGACGTAGCCCCGGCTCGCGAAGTATTGCGCCGTATCTGGTCTGGGCGCGGCCTCTTTGTCGTAAGGCGTCCTCTCCATGATGGCCGGAAAAGCGCCTTGAATGGGTTCTCCGTTCCTGGCAGGGAAGTATAAGTTGGTGGCGAGGTTTATGCCGTCCCGTGCCGTAACCATGACGTTGCTCTGTTTGATTACTTCATATTCAGGCTGGGACTTGGAGCGAGTTTGTTGAGCCATCGGAGTCCTCTCTCGAACGGAATCGCAGCACACTGGTGAAGATGCTATACGCGGCGATTATATTTGCGCTCGCAGCAGCAGTCAATACGTGCGCCGCTAGTGCGATGCCGTCAGAGAGATAGCAAGGGAGGGGCCTAATACCAGGTCGGCTGGTACTCGCCCCACTCAGTTTTGAGCGCGCCCATCATATCGCCAAGCGTGGCGTAGGCTTTTACCGCTTCGAGGATGAATGGCATCAGGTTCTCGTTGCCGCGAGCGGCGTCACGAAGGCGCATGAGGGCAACAGCAACGGCCTCGTTGTCTCGCTCTCTGCGCACGCGATTCAGGCGCTCGAGATGATGGCGTTCACTCTGTGCGTCAACCCTGAGCAGAGGAATATCCAGGGTTTCTTCGCCCACGTAGTCGTTGACGCCGACGATTACACGCTCGTTTTGCTCTAGCTCACGCTGAAAATCTGCGGCTGCGTCGGCAATCTCCCGGACGAAGAAGCCGTCGTCAATGGCTACCCTTACCCCTCCTGCCTCTTCAATTCGGCGGAAGTATTCGTATGCGCCTTCCTCCATGCGATCAGTCAGTGACTCAAGGTAGTAGCTTCCTCCAAGGGGGTCCACAGTGTCCGTGACGCCGGTTTCATGCGCGATAAGCTGCTGCGTTCGGAGGGCAAGTAACGCTGCATCCGCGCTCGGAAGCGCCCAAGCTTCGTCCATCGAGTTGGTGTGAAGGGACTGTACTCCGCTGAAAACTGCTGCCAAAGCCTGAATCGCTACTCGCACAATGTTATTCTGAGGCTGCTCGGCTGTGAGCGTCGCTCCGGCAGTCTGGGCATGGGTTCTTAGCCACCACGAGCGTTCGTTCTTGGCTCCAAACCGCTCTCGCATCTCCCTCGCCCATATACGGCGTGCCGCACGGAACTTGGCTATCTCCTCGAAGAAGTCCTGATGGACGTTGAAAAAGAAGCTGAGCCTGGGGGCGAAGTCGTCGATGTCAAGGCCGCGCTCAAGGCTGGCCCGGACGTACTCGAAGCCGTCGGCGAGCGTGAACGCCAGCTCCTGTATTGCCGTGGAACCCGCCTCGCGGATGTGATAACCGCTAATGCTTATCGGGTTCCACTTTGGCAGTTGTCTGGTGGCGTACTCAATCGTATCTACTACCAGGCGCATCGATGGCTCGACGGGGAAGATGTATTCGTTTTGCGCGGTATATTCTTTTAGAATGTCGTTCTGAATTGTGCCACCAAGGGCGTCGAGGGGAATTCCGCGTTTCTCGGCGGTGGCGATGTACATGGCCCAGATGATGGCGGCGGGCGCGTTGATCGTCATCGAAGTGGTGATCTGGTCCAGAGGGATGCCGTCGAACAGCACTTCCATGTCCGCGAGAGACGAGATGGCGACGCCGCACTTGCCGAATTCGCCTTTGGCCAGAGGGTCGTCCGTATCATAGCCGTATAGCGTTGGCATGTCGAAGGCGACGCTTAGGCCCGTCTGACCCTGATCGAGAAGGTACTTGAACCGCTGGTTGGTGTCCTCGGCCGTGCCAAAGCCCGCGAACATGCGCATCGTCCACAGTCGCCCCCTGTAACCTGTCGGGTGGATGCCCCGCAAGAAGGGATACTCGCCTGGCTTATCTGCGCCAGGGTTTGGAGACGTGTACACTCGGTCTACGGGAAGACCAGATACCGTGCTGAAGCTGGCCTTGCGCTCTTTTGGCATGCCAGCCTCCGGTTGGTGTTCTTTTGCTTGTGGCTTCCTGGGTTTTCTGCTGGTAGCCATCCAACACTCCTCGGAATTTTCTATATGAGCGGTAAAAAGCCCGGAACTAGGGTGGCGGTCTGTATTATCTCACCAACGTCAGTATGCCGCTAGCTCTCTCATGGCGGCCTCTATTTTGGCCTCGTCGGGCAGGCAGAAGTCTTCCATCACTTGAGCGAACGGCATCGAAGGCACGTCGAGCGCCGCAAGCCGGGCGACTGGCGCGTCGAGATAATCAAAAGCCTTTTGTGCGATGCGCGCCGCTATCTCTGCACCCAGGCCAAGGGTCACGTTGTCCTCGCGGGCGACCAGCACCTTTCCTGTCTTCTGAACGGAGGCCAGCACAGTGTCCTCGTCCAGTGGCGCAAGCGTGCGCAAATCCACTACCTCTGTCTCTATTCCATCCTGGCTCAGTCGTTCCGCCGCCGCTGGCGCATAGTGTAACATGATTCCGTAAGTGACGACCGTGATGTCGCTCCCGTTCCGTCGGACTTCAGCTTTTCCTATTGGAATTGTGTAATCCTCATCCGGTACTTCGCCTTTGACAAGCCTGTATAGCTTCTTATGCTCAAGAAAGATTACAGGGTCTTCGTCTCGGATGGCTGCCTTCAGCAGGCCCTTGGCGTCGTAGGGCGTGGACGGGGCTAGCACCTTGAGGCCAGGTATGTGGCACAGCAGCGCCTCGATGCTCTGCGAGTGGTAGATGCCTCCATGAACTCCGGCCCCGTATGGCGTGCGAACCACCATCGGGCTGTGCCATCCGTTGTTCGAACGGTAGCGTAGCTTGGCCGCCTCGCTGATGAGCTGGTCAAGGGCCGAATGTATGAAGTCGGCGAATTGAATCTCTGCAACCGGACGCAGGCCGTTGAGTGACATGCCGATGGCGACGCCAATGATGGCAGACTCGGCTAGAGGCGTGTCGATGACTCGCTCCTCTCCGAAGTCGTCGATCAAGTCTTCGGAGGCGCGAAAGACACCGCCCATGACTCCTACGTCTTCTCCAAGCACTACAACGCTGCTGTCGCGGGCCATCTCCTCTCGCAAGCCCTCTCGTATTGCCTCCAGGAGTGTCTTAGCCGCCATTGTCTCCCCTTTCGCCATCGCTGGCAGGTGGCTCACGATTCGCTGCCGTTGAGGATTCGGCGCACACGTAGAGAATGGCGTCCTCTGGCCGAGGCAGTGGACTGGCCTCGGCGAAAGCTTCAGCCTCGTCTATCTCCCTGCGCACCCGATTATTGATTGCCATGTCTTCATCTTCGGAGAGCGCGCCCGTCTTCAGGAGATACGCGCGCAGTCTGGTGATAGGGTCTCGTTTTAGAGCCGCGTCAACCTCTTCACTGGAACGATAGACGCTGTCGTCGTCGTTGCTCGTATGGGGCTTGAAGCGATATGTGATTGCTTCAATAAGCGTCGGGCCTTCACCGCGACGCGCGCGGGACACCGCCTCTTGGGTGGCCTCGAAGACCTCTACGACATCGCCACCGTCAACTGTTACGCCGGGGATTCCATAGGCGGTGGCACGCTGAGCCACGCGCTTCACCGGAACCTGACGACTGGAAGGAACCGATATTGCATATCCGTTGTTCTCACACACGAAGATTACAGGCAGCTTGAAGACCGCGGCCCAGTTGAGGCTTTCATGGAAGTCGCCCTTGCTGGTTGCTCCATCGCCGAAATAGGCCATAGCCACTACGTCCTCGCCTTTGATGCGAGCGGCGTGTGCGATACCCACCGCGTGGAGAATATGAGTGGCGACAGGGCTGGAGTGGGAGACGATGCGCAGGTCTGGATGGCTCCAGTGGGCGGGCATCTGCCGACCGCCACCGTTGGGGTCTGCCGCCCTGTTGAAGATGTTTAACATGACTTCTTTCGGCGTCATTCCCAGGGTAAGGACAACGCCGAGGTCTCGGTAGTAGGGGAGCATGAAGTCGTAACCCTTACGTACCGCGTAAGCGCTGCCAATCTGCGCCCCTTCATGGCCTTCGCTGGTCACGATGAAGGGCGCTTTACCAGACCGGTTCAGCAACCACATACGCTCGGACAGGGCGCGAGCCATGACCAGCGTTCCATACATTTCCAGAAGGTCCCAGTGAGTGAGGCCTGAAGCAAACGGGTCTCGAAGTTCGGTTAACTGCTCTGTCAATACCATACACACCTCCCAATCGTCTGGCTTACTTGAGGGATTGGTGGTGCAGGCAATCGCAGGTTGGGTAGGGCAAGGCCAGTATTCGAGAGCCGTCGGATTGGCCCTCGATAGAAACCGCTCTTGCAAGAGAGTCTCCAAAGCATACCTGGCTTGACTCATTTCAAGAGCCTATGCTACTATCCTGCTGCACTGGTGCCTGCTTGTTTCTGGTGCAACCAAGGTCTCAATGGCTCTACCCGTTGAGACCTTTTTCGCTGAAATCCCTCATTTCCTTTCAAGATTCAAAGACGAAAAAGCCGCCATATGAAACATTCACCTGGCGGCGTACTGCTCTGCGTCACCTCCTGACAACCTCCTACCTTACGAGCAGGGCGGCCCGTTCAGTGTGTTGACAGCTTGTCGGATTCTCTCTCCAGAGCATCCATTTGTCTCGACTATCGTCATCTATCTCTAATTTTGACTTTACCAGAGGTCTGCAAAACCGTCAACATTGCGCAGGAAATCACGAATGAAGCTCCCTCTGAAAGTGCGATTGTATTCCAATCTAACGCTTAATAATAGGATGCGAGTACGTGAAAATCAGGTTTAACGAGGCGACCACGTAGCTAGTAGACCGTCGGCGATGGGCTGCACTGTAGGGTTGGGTTCTGTATCTAGCACGATTATTTGTGACAACGCCTGAAGTCTCAACGACGCGGAAACGCCCTCGCCCACAATACTGCCAGCGAATACAAGTGACCGACTGTCAGGGGACCACATCGATTGAGAGTATGCGAACTGGTCGAAAAACTGAAAGATGCTCAACTGGTCTTGCGTCGGCACGAAGTCTACGAGAGACCAATGGGCGCCATCATGAACATCTAGTATGTTCCAGCGCAGCGAGCCTCTGGTATCCGACAGGGTGACGTAAGCCAGCTTTGTGCTGTCGGGCGACCAGAAGTAGGCGATTACGTTTTCGTCTATCTCGAATAATTGCCTTACGCCGTCTGACGAGAAAAAGGTCACGCCCTGATAGACGAAGCCAGCAATAGCGCCGAGAGCCTGCCCGGGACGTGCCACAGCCAACGACTGGCCGTCGGGAGACCAAAGAAAGGCCGTGATACCTGGCACTTCGTCTACAAGTATTCGGCTTTCAGAGGTGGGGTCATCTGAGTGTATCCTGGCCCTGCCGGTCGGGTCATCGGCGACGTATGCCAGGCCGTTGCCAGAAGACCACCACGCGGGCGTTCGATACCTGGCGGAGTGAATGCCGAGGTTTATTGCATTGCCAGCGTCATTAACATCTACAAGGAAATGGTCGACGTTCCCGTGCACTATCAAGTGCTCTGAATCGGACGACCACGCAGCATAGAGAGGTGAATTGCGCAAGACGACCTGTGATTCGGAATTATCGTGCAGGTCATCTATGAAAATTGTCAGACCTTCGGGCGTGCCTGCCATGAACGAAATACGTTTGCTGTCTGGAGACCAGAGGGCATAATGAGGCATCCCCACCAGAATAGGCCCCATGTCCGGTTCGTTCGTATAGATTGTCCTTGGCTCGTCATCTCCAAAACGTAGCACAAAGAGAGTGAATGGGCTTCGCACATCGTCCTGAAGGGTAATACCAGAGAAAGCGACCTGCGTTGCGTCGGGAGACCACGAGGGCCACGTGAAAATTCCAGCCTCAGGGCTTATCTGCGCCACATTGGAGCCGTCTGGGCGCATTGTTCTTATGGAGCCTTCAAGGTCTACAAAAGCGATCAGGTTGACCCCTGGCTCTGGTGGCATGGTGGAGATCGTGGAGAAAGCACCGCCTCTGGTTCCAATCACCGCCGTGATTATGATCAACGTTACGAAGATTACTGCAAAGGTATATATTCTGATAGAGCCACCCACTTCCTCTGTCTCAGCGTCTGGAACCTATCGCCTCAAATGCGAGCAATCACAGGATGTCACTTGTCGATATGGTTACGCAAGCTCGATACTGTTCGGATGTGCATGGCATTCATGAGTGCTCGGAACATCGCCGCGATTTGACCCAATGTTCACTCAGAGTGTAGGATAGCATCATCGAACTAATGCCGCTTATGTGAAGCGGAAGTAGTCATGCATTCCGAAAAAGGAGACACTCAATGACCTCCGCAAGTTCGCATTCGTCAGAGGCGACAGTGCCAGTAGAGCGTGGAGCAGAGGCATTTATCGAATTGCTCAACAGCAATGGGGTTGAGTTCTTGTTCCTGAATTCTGGAACAGACACCTTCCCCATTCAAGAGGCGATAGCTAAATTTGCCGACATTGGCAGGCCTGTGCCAAAAGTCGTGCTGTGCCCGGACGAGTCTACGGCCCTTGCTGCTGCTCACGGTCACTTCATGGTGTCCAGAAAACCCCAGGTTGTAATGGTACACGTGGATGCGGGCACTCTTCAACTAGGCGGCGGCATGCACAATGCACAGAGAGGACGGGCAGGAATCATCTTGTGTGCAGGTCGAGCGCCGATAACGTTCGAGGGAGAGATGGAAGGCACCCGTTCTATGAGCATCCACTGGACGCAGGAGCAGCTCGATCAAGCCGGGGTCTTACGCAACTTCACCAAATGGGACTACGAATTGCGGCGTGCAGAGAACATCCAGCATGTCGTGCAGAGGGCGTTTCAGGTAGCCTCGTCCGAGCCAAGCGGCCCTGTCTACCTAACCCTTCCTAGGGAAGTGCTCATGGATCATATGACCGAGGTGAAGCTGCCTCCTGCCGGAAGACATGGCCCTGCGATCACACCTGCCGCCGACCCCAAGTCGATTGATGAGGCAGCAGAGCTTCTGCTGAATGCCACCAACCCGTTGATAATCACTGGACAGTCTGGAAGAAACCCGTCCACTGTTGCGGCATTGGTTGAGTTAGCCGATACAATAGGCGCTCCGGTGGTCTCAGAACCTGTTTACATGAACTTTCCCAGCACTCACCCGATGTCCGCCGGGGGCTCATCACAACCCTACATCGAAGACGCCGATGTCATATTGACGATAGACCAGGACGTGCCTTACATTCCGGCCGCAGGCAAACCCAATCCCAATGCTCTACTGATAAACATCGATTTCGACCCTGTAAAGCAGACTATTCCGCTCTGGGTGTTCCCAAGCGACCTCCTTATTCACGCCGATTCCGCGAAAGCAGTCCCATCTCTTGTGCAGGCAATCAACGACAAGATTTCCGAGGCGGATAAGGCGCGCATTGACGAACGTTTCCAGTTAATCAAAGACCGCCACGAAAAGCAGCGCGAGGAAGCGGAGCAGCTTGCCCTGAGCCATGCTCAACGCGACCAGATAACTCCACAGTGGCTCAGCTATTGTATCAATCAGGTCGTGGATGAGGACACAATCGTCCTGGACGAATGTGTAACCAACTCAGGTAATGTTAGTAGCTATATCAAGAGGAGCCAGCCCGCGACATTCTTCAAGAGCGGCGGCTCAAGCCTCGGATGGGCTTTAGGTGCTGCTCTTGGCACAAAGCTTGCCAAACCTGACAAAACTGTTGTAACGACTGTTGGAGATGGAGCCTTCTACTACGGCTGTCCAACATCGACGCTCTGGGCCGCAGACGTACATGATGCGCCATTTCTAACAGTCATCTACAACAATGAGATTCACAACGCCCCCAAGCAGGCTTTGAAAAACGGATATGCCACCAGCTATTCGGATAAGACCAATAACTGGGTCGGAATGGGGTTAGGCCCATCGGTGGACTTCGCAATGGTGGCGGAGGCATGTCGATCCTATGGTGAGATTGTCACAGACCCCGGTGAGGTCAAGCCCGCGCTGGAGCGAGCAATGGAACAGGTCAGAAATGGCAGGGCGGCGGTTCTTGATGTTCGCATCGAGCACCCTTAGCAGAAATTCGCGGTACTGATGAACTGGAATCGTTAATGTTCCAACCTGGAGTTCGAGTTGCTCACTGGCAGTTGTGAGAAGAGGGAGTGGAATGGACGAGTGGAACGCTAGTGGCTTGAGCCGAAGGCAGTTTCTCAAGGTTGTGACCGGGGGAGCGGCCTTATGGCTGACCTCGCTAGTCCACAACTGGTTTGCGAGCACACCGGTGAGCGCGAATGCGCTTGACTACCGCGTAGGCGTGGGCAATCTGACAGACCCCTATGCCGCGACAATAAGAGCCGTCGAAGTCAGTAACGAATGGCCCGCGGGTCGGGTCGCGGGCCGCACAGTGGTGATAAAGACCAATCTAGTCTCCGGTCGACCCACGTGGTACGCCGCGAACACCGACCCCAGAGTAGCGCGCGCCCTGGTAGACCTCGCACTGTATTTTGATGCAGACAAAGTGGTCATCGTGGAGACTGGCCCCGGAGGGGCGCGTTTTTCGGACTCTGGCTACGACTTCTTCAATAGCTATGATGAACGCGTTGCGCTGGTCGATCTTGCTGATTGGCCGGTTGGCATTTTCCCTGTTCCAGGCGCGATGGCGTATCGTTGGCTCTATATGCCCAAACCCCTGATGGAACCTGAAGTGGTATTTATCAGCGCGTCGAAGCTGAAGACCCATGGAGATACCGTTGCAACCCTCGCAATGAAGAACCTATTTGGATTGCCTGCGGAGCCGTTTTACCGCGACCCGGTTTCGTACCCCACAGGTCGCTTCGCCATGCACAACCGGAGCATAAGCCAAACCATCGTTGATCTCAACCTCGTGCGGCCTATCGATTACGCGGTCGTTGACGGCATATGGGGCATGGAAGGCTTTGGCCCTCTGTACGGCCAGCCAGTAAAGATGGACGTGGTTGTGGCCGGAGCGAACGCCCTGGCGGTTGACAAAACATGCTTGGAAGTAATGCGCATTCCTCAGACCTGGGTTCAGCATTTGAGGTACGCCTCGGCCCTGGGACTAGGCCCGAACGATATGAACTCCATAGATGTTGTTGGAGATGCGTTGCCTTCACGTGAGTTTGCCAGAGCACTCATTCCTATCAACATCGAGATGCCAGGTTTCAATCCCGCTGAATTCTCGCCCGGCGACGGACAGACTACCGAGATCACATATTGGATTGACCGGGATGCTAGCGTTCGTGTGGACATCGTTGAAACCGCAGATTTTCGACCCTGGCTGATAAGGCACAAGCGAGCATTGCAGGATTGGACCGAAATACCATCAGGAACAAATACACTCGAATGGGATGGGAGAGACGACAATGGGGTCGTTCTGCCTTCTGGCCGTTATGCGGCTCGTATTCGCGCATTCGACCCTGACAAGACGGCTGATGTTTATGCCATTGGTTGGGGGAACATCATCTGATGGGCGAGGAATCGAAATGACCAACCGCCTTTTCCTTTTGATGTTCTTGCTGATGGCTTTCCTCACCGTAGTGTTGATTCCGACGGACGTTGCTAACGCCGAAGGCAAGCCACCCAGGTTCACGCACTCGCCCAATATCGTGGCACCTGGAGACCTTTTTACCGTGTCTGGGACTCTATTTGACGCGGCAAGCACAGCCGTTGTTGTATCCGTAATGGACGCGGATGGTCAACGCACCACACTGGGCCTCGCGATTCTGAGCGAAGGCAGCTTTAGCAAGAGCTTTAAGATACCCGAAAACCTGATTCCAGGCAGATACCTGGTTCATGTCGGCGATTCATCAGGCATGATAGCCATCAACCTCACCGGCACTCTTGCCGTGACGCCAACGGACGCTCCCTGGTTCGGGTTTTCTCCAACGACTTCGTTCCCCGGCGGAACAATAGACGTGTCGGCTAGCGGTTTCGACCCGACTAGCCAGTGGGCCATCGCTGGATTAGCAGGCAGTAATGGCATGGTCAGGCTGCTCGGTTTCACGATGCTCACAGACGGCGCTTTTAGCAAAAGCTTAAAGATTTCCGCGGATTTGCCACCGAACAGCAGCTATCACGTCTTTGTGATTGACTCGTTCCGCGTGTTTGCCCAGGGCGTCGTTGGGCCGCTTACGCTCGCCTTTGCGTCCGTTAAGCCTACCATAACGGTGGGTGTCCACCCCGTCGGCGTTGCGGTAGACTCTCTGAGCAATCGTATATTCGTGCCCAACACGGGCGATGATACTCTTGCTGTGATAGATGGTGCCAGCAACAACGTCGTCGCCACCGTCCCTGTCGGGAAAGAACCCTGCGCGGTCGGAACGGACTCTTTGAGCAAGCTAACCTATGTCGCCAACGTCAACTCGAACGACGTAACTGTGATTGACACCAACTCGAACACCGTAACCGCCACCGTACCAGTGGGAAGGTTTCCTTGTGCGGTCGGGGTAATTGGGTGGAGTAGCCGCATCTACGTCGGAAACTACGGCGGCAACAGTGTGTCAGTAGTGGACGGCTCTACGAACACGGTCATAGCCACGATTCCACTCGATGGGCCGCCGTTTGGCATCGGAGTGAATCCGAAGACCAACCGCATTTACGCCGCGACAGGTGATGTGAATGTCGTCACAGTGATTGACGGGGCCACGAACACCATTATTACCACCGTACCGGTAGGCAAAGGCCCAGACGCTGTCGGGGTGAATCCGATTACAAACCTCATATATATAGGAAACTACTTCAGCGAGACCGTGTCAGTGTTGGATGGAACAACGAATACGGTAATTGCCACCATCCCTGTTGGAAAAGAGCCGGGCGGAGTCGCGGCGAACCCAACGACGAATCACATCTTCATAGGAAACTATGCCAGCAACACAGTGTCGGTGCTTGACGGGGCAACCAACGCTATCATCGCAACGTTGGCGGTAGGATTTACTCCTGACGGCATTACGGTGAACTTTATGACGAATCGGGTATACTCGGCGAACTCCAACACCAATAACGTATCAGTGATTCAAGATTAGCGATGTCAGACAGTTCGCCGAAAAGATGGGAATGAGCTATGCCGTCAAGTAATGCGGAGGAAAATATTCCGTTCTTGACCACCGAGCAGATGCGCGAGGTGGACAGGGCTATGATGGAAGACTACGGAATTTCCCTCTTACAGATGATGGAGAACGCTGGCCGAAATCTCGCCCACCTTGCGCGCTGGCGATTCCTCGATGGCGATCCGAGAAGTCGCAAGGTGTTAATCCTCGCTGGGACGGGTGGCAACGGCGGCGGAGGGCTGGTCTGCGCGCGGCGGCTGCACAACTGGGGAGCCGACGTGAAGGTGATGCTTTCAGCGTCAGAGTCGAGACTTACCGAAGTGCCACAGCATCAATTGGATATCCTGCAGCGAATGGGCGTAAAAATAGACGCTCCTTCTGCTGATGGCGTTACCTTATCGCAGGCAGACCTGATTATCGACGCTCTGATTGGCTATAGCCTTCGAGGAGCACCTGCTGGTACGACGGCGCAACTCATACTTGCGGCGGTACAACACGATGCGCCGATTCTCTCACTCGATGTCCCCAGCGGAATTGATACTGCGACAGGCAATGTTTATGAACCGGCGATACGTGCTACCGCGACGTTGACGCTTGCTCTGCCCAAAGAAGGTCTACGCTCCGGGCAGGCACGGGAAATGGTTGGAGAACTATTCCTCGCCGACATAAGCGTACCTCCGGAACTATACGCTGGCCCTTCGCTTGGTCTCGAAGTTGGACCAATCTTTGCGGAAGAGGACGTTGTGCGTGTCTGGTGACGCAAATTGCGCTCGTTCCGTTCGATAGCGAGACACAAGCGGGTTTTATGCAGATTTGCAATATGCCAGAAATATTCTTGTGCTAAAATTCACGATACAATACAATTGAGTGATACATTAGACTTGCGGGAGAGCAGACCTCTATGGGAATAACGGGTTCGACAAATGGGTTTCAACAAGCTCCGCTTAGACTTCTACATACCTCAGATTTGCATATCGGAAGCGATATCTACCCGGAAGACGCCCTTCGCGGACTGGAATCCATGCTCGCATCTAGCCATAAGATGAAGGTTGACGCGATAATAATAGCAGGAGACCTGTTCGACAACCGCCGCATCCCTGACACAACGATCGATCGTGTATTTGATGACCTTGGCTCGTTTGGGAAACCTGTCGTAGTTCTGCCTGGCAATCATGACACGCTTCTCACTACTGGCTGGACATCTCGCAGTTTGCCGGAAAATGTCGACTTGATAAGGCAAGAAGACGGGGAGCTAATCCTTATCGAGGGCCTCAACCTGGCTGTGTGGGGGCGTCCAGTGTTCGACCACAATCCAGATTTTCGACCCCTGGAAGGTTTGCCGCCGAGGCCAGGGAACAGCTGGTACGTGCCAATTGCGCACGGAATGTTCATGGACGGTCAGAACGACGAGTTCCGCTCCTCTCCCATCTCCCCCAAGGAAATATCCGAAGCGAAGTGTGATTATATTGCCCTGGGTCACGTGCACGCGTTCCGAAATGTCTCTCAAAGCGGAGTGCTCGCCTATTACTCCGGCGCTCCTTCGGGTTCACAGCGCAGGACAGTTGCCGTCGTAGACTTGAATCCAGAAACAGGCGTCAGTGTGTCGCCGCTCAACATTCGATAAGGCTGTTCGCTCTATCCCTCAGCATTCTGCCATCTGCGTCTGAGGCACCAACCTGAGGTTGGCTATCGTTTATGCATTTAACGGCAAGGTTGACGTGGAAAGCACGGAAGGGGTTGGCAGCACTCTCACTTTCGCCATTCCACGCTCCACCTGACGCTTGTCCCTTTGTGGCCTCCTTGGTTATGCATGACATTGTTCTCCAGCTATGCCAATGGTTTACCGTCGAGTGCGCCCACAATCAAGCTGACTTAGGCGACCCAGTCGGAAAATCTGGTTATATACAAGATAGTCTGTATTTAATGATGGCATCGCACGGAGTGCACATACATGATAATTGCTGTCCTACTGGGATTGCTGCAAGGCATTACCGAATGGCTCCCGGTCAGTTCTGAAGGCGTCACTTCCGCTGTCCATTCTATTTTCTATGAGAGTTCGTTGAGTGAGGCCATCGCTTTTGCTCTCTGGCTACACATCGGCACGTCATTGTCGGCGTTGATTGCCTTAAGAGGCGAAGTGCGTGTGATTATTGGAGATGCGGTTAGCAACCCGCTTAAACCATCACCTCTGATAGTATACCTGCTTGTCGCCACTGCCATAAGCGCGCTTGTGGGATTTCCTTTGCTGTTGGCCGTCGAAGAGCTTTCAGGGAGAGTGGGTGCTGTATCAATGGGGCTTGTGGGTTTGCTCATGTTCATCACGGGAGGCCTTCAGCTTCGGAAACGGCAATCCGGGACACGAGGCAGACAGGAGATTTCTCCAATTGACGCCGTGTTTGCGGGGTTTGCGCAGGGTTTTGCCGTGCTGCCCGGCCTCAGTCGTTCGGGACTGACTGTCGCGGCGCTGCTTGCGCGCGAGATTGATCGACGTGAAGCCCTTGTTCTTAGCTTTTTGATGAGCATTCCCGCAAGTCTGGCGGCTGGAATCTACGTCAGTATTGACAGGGGAGTCCTAACATCCGGGAATGGGTTGTTAGCCGCTGTAATTGCCTGTATCGTGGGATTTGCCACTATTCGAGCACTTCTTGTCGTAGCAGAGCGGGTCAACTTCGCGGCGTTTGTCATCATCGTCGGCGCGGCCATCCTGCTTGGGGCGATCTGGCAAGGGTTCAATAGCTAAACCAATCGTGGAGCGCGTCGTCTATCACGCAATGGGCAGGATGACGGAGGCCAATGTATCCTCGTACTAGCATCAGCGCCGCATAGTGTCGAGTTGCTGGCACAGCGAAAAAGTGGACATTCGCCGCAGGTAAGCTCGGGTGCAGAGCTAAGATTCCCTGGAATTCACTTCCCATTTTTCGACAATATAAATGTGGATGGCATTCACATTGTAATCGATGTTTCGGTTGCGATTCTCTGGGGCGATATAGGTAATTGTCGTAGTGTAGAAGAATGCTCCCACCCGTGAGGATGCCCCTGTGCTGCTGTTCGCGTCATGACTTGACGCTGAACCCCGGCTCGATCGGTTCTTTTGACAATACCGACGATAACGTTCACCATTGCAGGGCGAAGGTATGTCGAAAAGAAATGCTGTTACGTCTGCGCAAGTGATTGCAAAAACAATGTTGAATGGAATTAGATGAAAACTGCGACCCCAGCAACACTAATAATTGGCTCGGACAGCGTGGTTGGTGGAGCGCTGTTGAAAATCATGAAGAAAGCCGGACAGCCAGCCATTGGCACGACACGCCGGCCCGAGCAAACGGACGATTCTCGCCTTTATCTTGACCTGACCGATGACGTTGTAAATTGGCCTAGGAGCCTGTCTGGGTAATTACTAATGGGAGTTGGGGCGTGAGGGATAAGTAGTTGCTTCCGTGGGGGCTCCTGGTCAGCGGGCGTCAAAGATAGTCTCTTATGCCACCATCCGACTCCCTGGCTTGGGGTGGCTGTTCAGGGCAGAGAAGAGCTTGAGCAGGTTGTGTCCAGCGCAGATTAGCTTCCACTCCAACTTCACCTTCGCTAATCCTCGGAGCAGAAACTGCCGGAAGCCCCGAGCCTGTTTGATCTGCCCGAACACCGGCTCTACCGTCTCCATCCTCAGGGCGTAACGCTGCCGACCCCGCTGGGTTCGCAGCTTCCTTCGCATCCGGTCCGCCGGCGACAGATGCCTGGGAATACGACCTCGAGGTGCCGACGGTATCACCGTTCCATGCCGGGTCTTATCCGGTGGGATGAAGGGGTCTACTCCTAAAGCGTAGAGTTCCGCTACCGCTTGGGCCGAGTAGTAGCCAGCATCGGCCGATGCTTCTCTGGGTAGAGTGCCAGTGTTGTTCTCTGTCTGCTGCACCAGGGGTAGGGCCCAGCCCTGGTCGGGGGGCTGGTTGGTGACATCGGCCGCCACAATCACCTGATGGGCGCTGTCCACCGCCGCCTGACAGTTGTAAGATTGGCTGAACTCCTTACCCCCAGGGCCTGGCATTATGCGAGAGTCCGGGTCGGTGAAGTTCCGCTGGGCCTTATCCTCCGGGGCTTCCTTCCCCTGGGCTTGGGCCTCCGCTTCCAGGGCCTCCTGGGCCTCTCTAATCTTCTTCAGCCGGCTTTCGCGAAAGGCCAGTTCCACGGGCAACTCATCCCCGCGCCGGTCCTTCCCGTAGCGCCGGTCCTCTTCTTCGTCCACCTCCTGAGCCCGCTTGAGTAGCTCCTCAACCTCTGCCTCCAGTCGTGCCCTTTTCTCTTTCATCTTGCCGTAGCTCATGGCCTTATGCTTGGAGGCGTTGGCTTTCACCTTAGTCCCATCCAGGGAAACGTGCCCCAGCTTGGCCAGCCCGGCTTGGCGGCATAGCTCCAGCACCTTTAGAAAGAGACCTCCCAGCGCTACCAGGTGTTCCTTGCGGAAGTCGGAGATGGTGCGGAAGTCGGGCGTGTTGTTGGCCGCCAGCACACGGAAGGCAATGTCTTCATGGAGACGCTTCTCGATGCGCCGGGAGGAGGGTGCCCCAACACAGTAGGCGTAGACCAGCACCTTTACCATCATCACCGGATGGTAGGGAGGATAGCCTCGCTCCTCTCCCTCATACCTGCTCAGGATTTCCTTCAAGTCCACCTGGTCCACCACATCGGAGATGAAGTAGGCCAGATGGTCCGCGGGTAGCCACTCCTGAAGGGCCACCGGCATCAGCAGCATCTGATCTGGCTCATAGCGGCGAAAGGTCTTGCTCATCCCTGCCTCCTCAACCCAGCTTTGCCTCTATTTTAACCCTTACTGCCCCGCATTACTCGGACAGGCTGCTAGCCTCTCGCCCAAATCTGTTGTCGTCGTGTGCGCCGGGATAACCAGGGTCGGCGCTTGCAAGCGAGACCCCGCAGGGAGCAGGCACGTCAACGTACACGGCGTGATGGGGCTGATGAGAAAACTGCTGGACAACGGGGCATTTGTCATATATCTGTCGAGCGACCATGTGTTCGAAGGGTCGAAGCCATACTATCTCGAGGATGACCCTGCGTCGCCTGTCACCGAATACGGGAAGCAAAAAGCAGAGGTCGAGCATCTGCTTGGAGAATGGCCCGATTCAGTCACTATCGTGCGCTTCACCAAGATCATTAGCCCGAAAGACATCTTGTTCTCCGGGTGGGTCGACGCCCTGAGCATAGGAGAGTCGATCCACCCTTTCAAGGACATGCGCATGGCTCCGATGCCTCTGTCCTTTGTGGTGTCCACGCTGAAGCTGCTCATAGACCAACGGCTTCGCGGCACATTTCACGTTTCCGGCGAACAGGAGATTTCATACGATGAGGCGGCGCGGCTGTGCGCTCGTATTGTTGGGTCGGATGAAAGCCTGGTGGAACCGATATTGTCGACACAGGCGGGCTATCCAGAGCGTGTGAGGGCGCATACCACACTAAATATGGAAAAGCTCAAGCGAGCGTTAGGCATAACGCCGCCGGATGTGCTCTGGACATTGGAGACAGCGTTTACGAATCCTCAGGCTCTGGCGGGCGAGGGCATACAGTAGGAGTTGCTGTTTAGAGCGGTTAGCCAGACTGTTATGATAATCCAAAAGATGAAAATTGGAGCGGAAGATGGGATTTGAACCCACGACCCTCACCTTGGCAAGGTGATGCTCTACCACTGAGCCACTTCCGCTCGCAGAAGCCACATTCGTAGCGCCCTGGCACGCCGTGCGAATAGTCGGCTGGCGTGCCGAGGGTCAGAATCGAACTGACGACACCAGCATTTTCAGTGCTGTGCTCTACCGACTGAGCTACCTCGGCTCTATCAATATGTTAGTCTGGCGAGTATTCGCTGTCAAGGTTGTGAGGCGACATTTCACTTCCTTCGTGTCCTGAGACAGCCCGATGCCCGAAAGAGGGCCTCAAATGCCTATCAGCAGAATGGATTCTATGCTAAAAATCTTCAGATGTGTAACAGTTGGGGCGTGGCGGCAATATTGCAGCGAGGGGATCTCCTTCACTGAGGTTGGCATCGAATAGCTAGCTTGGCATGTCCGCGTCGCCACGAGACAGTAAAAACATTGGCGTGATGTATAGTTAGTGCTACTGTCGACACCTTCACTGTGTCGCCGTCGACTACTTTCGCCTTTAAGGACCAAAAAAATTAGCTTTTATAACCCAAATAGTATAGTGTAAAATGAATCCTGAATAAATAAACGATTGGGAGATGAAATTCCCAAATTTGAGGTGCGTACTTGGCAGATTACGACCTGGTAGTGTTGGGTTCAGGCCCCGGCGGGTATGTGGCCGCAATACGAGCGGGCCAATTGGGTATGAAAACGGCTATTATAGAACGTGATGAACTTGGCGGCATATGTCTCAATTGGGGCTGCATACCTAGCAAGGCACTGCTCAGAAATGCTGAAGTACTCGACTTGGTAAGGCATGCCGAGGATTTTGGAATCAGCTTCGATAATATGCAATACGATTTCGGCAAGGCCATAGACCGTAGTCGCCACGTAGTACGTCGTCTCACGACGGGCGTCGGCTTTTTGCTAAAGAAAAACAACGTAGAGCACATAAAAGGCACCGGCATCCTCCGAGACCAGAACACAATTGAAATCGTGGAAACCGATGGTAAGATCTCGGCAAACAACATAATCATTGCAACCGGGGCCAGGCAGCGCCCTCTTCCTAACATTCCTATCGACGGCGAGACTGTTATTACGAGCCGTGAGGCGTTGGAGTTGCGTGAAGTGCCTCAAAGGGTAATCATCATAGGAGGCGGCGCGACAGGAGCAGAGTTCGCGTACATCTATAGAACTTATGGGGCAGCCGTTACGATCATCGAATTGCTCCCTCGACTCATACCTCAGGAAGACGAAGAGTTGAGCCAACAACTTGAACGCGCGTTCAAGCGACAAGGAATCGAGGCCATGGTTGGGGCCAGTGTGAATGGAATCTTTGTCAACGGCAACAAGGCTGAGGTAACTGTTTCCGTGGGAGCCAATGAGACGGTCATCGAGGGCGATAAAGTGTTGGTTGCGGTTGGTGTTCAGGGCAACACGGACGGAATTGGACTCGAATCAGTGGGGATCGAAACTGATCGTAGCTTCATTGTCATTGATGACCAGATGAAGACCAACATCCCAGGCATATATGCCATCGGCGACGTGACTGGCAAGATGCTTTTGGCACACGTGGCTTCGGCTCAGGGCGTTGCGGCAGTGGAAACCATAGCTGGTCTGAATCCTCCGCAACTCGACTACGATACGATGCCCAAGGCCATATATTGCAAGCCTCAGGTTGCCAGCTTTGGCCTCACGGAGGCACAGGCACGCGAACAGGGATTCACCATCAAAATAGGCAAGTTCCCGCTCTCGGCGAGTGGCAAAGCTCTGGCGCTTGGCGAAACCGATGGCCTAGTGAAGCTTGTGGTGGATGCTGATGTGGGAGAAATCCTGGGAGTTCACATGATCGGCGCTGAGGTAACGGAGCTTTTAGGGGAACTGGCGTTGACGAAGTTGCTTGAGGGCACGACGACAGAGCTAGGCTGGCTTGTCCATCCTCACCCTACCATATCCGAGACACTGAAGGAGGCGGCTCTAGCCGCGGACGGGCAGGCTATTCACGCTTGAGTGTTACATTTGAGCAACGTGCATATAGTCCAGTTCGTATCTGATATATTTCAGTCTAAGCCCGTGATTTAGTACATTAGCAACGGTCAATTAGAAGCCGACGAGCTTCAGTTGGCCAGAGATCTGAAAGGGATCAAAAGTATGGAAAAAACGAGGACCGCATTGAACATTGAAAGGACACAGGCAGCCGAATACTACAGGCAGATGCTCTTGATCCGCCGGTTCGAGGAGGCTAGCGGGCGATTGTACATGCAGGGCAAGATCAGAGGCTTCTTGCACTTGTATATCGGCGAAGAGGCGATTGCGGTCGGCTCTATTGCGGCCCTCAATGAGGACGATTATGTCGTTAGCCACTATCGTGACCACGGCCATGCCCTCATGAAGGGCATGGACCCGAAGGTCGTGATGGCCGAGCTTTATGGCAAAGTCGGTGGCAGCAGCGGAGGAAAAGGCGGCTCCATGCACCTCTTCGATGCGTCCAAGAACTTCATGGGCGGTTACGCAATAGTAGGTGGTCAACTCCCTATTGCGGTTGGCCTCGCTCTGGCTAGCAAGTATCGTGGCGACGGCCGAGTCGTGCTATGTTTCTTTGGTGATGGGGCAGTCAACGAGGGCGAATTCCATGAGTCATTAAATCTGGCGTCCCTATGGAAACTGCCTGTGCTCTTTTTCCTGGAAAATAATCTATATGGGATGGGAACTCACGTTGATCTTACTCATGCCGGGGGTAAGGATATATACCTCGCGGCCGAGGCATACAAGATTCCTGCGGCGCAAATCGATGGAATGGATGTGATGGCAATTCATGAGGCCACTGTTGAAGCCCTGAAGCGTGTGCGAACGGACAACGGGCCTGTATTTCTCGAAGCGATGACATACAGGTTCCGAGGGCACTCCGTTGCCGACCCCTCAGTGTATCGAGAATCACTTGAAGTCGATGAATGGAGATTGAAGGATCCAATAGATACCTTCAAGGCCATGTGCTTGAGTGAAAGCCTCCTTACCGACGAAGAGGTTGATCGCATTGACGAAGAAGTCGACAACGCGATCGAAGAAGCCGTGAGCTTTGCGGAGGAGAGTCCCGAACCAGACCTCGACTCATTATACGATAACGTCTATGCCTGAGCGTGGAGCAAAGTATGACTGAGATGATAATCAGGGACGCCATTGCCAAAGGCTTGCGAGAGGCAATTGAGGAAGATGAAAGGGTGTTCCTATTGGGCGAGGATATAGGCGCATATGGCGGCGCTTACGCTGTGACAAAGGGCTTCCTTGAGGATTATGGCTCTAACCGAATCAAAGACACTCCTATATCTGAATCCGTTGTCATGGGTTCTGCTGTGGGTGCGGCTATGGCCGGGCTGAAGCCGATAGTGGAAATGATGACAATCAATTTCACTTTATTAGCTATCGACCAGATTGTGAATCACGCGGCCAAAATGCGTTATATGTCTAATGGTCAGTTCAAAGTGCCAGTCATTATCAGAACGGTCACAGGTGGCGGAGCGCAACTGGCGGCAACCCATTCCCAGAGCTTTGAGGGATGGTATGCCTCTGTGCCGGGTCTTAAGGTTGTTGTACCATCTACACCATACGACGCTCTCGGCCTTCTTCGAACTGCGGTGCAGGATGACAACCCGATACTGTTCGCTGAACATGCCCTCCTATATGGCGTGCGGGGAGAGGTTCCCGAAGAAAGGTATGAGGTTCCGTTTGGCAAGGCATCCGTGCGTCGACAAGGCGATGACATCACGATTGTGGCATATTCAAAAATGACTCAGGTCGCTTTGGAAGCGGCTGAGATTCTGGAATCAACAAGAGGTAGGCAAGCAGAGGTCATCGACCTGCGCACCCTTCGCCCATTTGACATCGAAACTGTGGTAAAGTCTGTCAAGAGAACAAACCGCGCGATTGTAGTAGAGGAAACTTGGCGGACTGGCGGATTTGCGGCTGAAATTGCTTGCAGCATCCAGGAAGAGGCCTTTGACTACCTGGATGGACCAGTCGCTCGCGTTGGAGGGGCAGATGTCCCGATTCCATACGCAAGCAAGCTCGAAGCGGCGGCAATACCTAACGCTGAGAAGGTGGTAAAGGCTATCGAAAGAACTTTCGGCATATAGTCTCGCAATCTAAACGAAGCGGGCTTGATGTGGTTGTTTTCGTTTGCTCTGATCAGCATTTGATAATAACTTATATACGTATCCAATAACATACGGTCACATATTTTCACTTTGAGAGGGGGTGCGTTGTGGCAACTGAACTGACGATGCCCCAGATGGGTTATGACATGCAGGAGGGCACCATCGTCCGCTGGCTAAAGCCGGAGGGAGCGGAGGTGTATATGGGCGAGCCAATCGCCGAGATCGAGACGGACAAGGCCGTCGTCGAATTTGAATCATATGCAGAGGGTCTGCTTCAAAAAATACTGGTGGCAGAAGGTTCCACTGTGTCGGTTGGTCAGGCAATTGCCATTATAGGCACGGCAGGCGAATCCATAGCAGAGCCGACTGTGATGTCAGAGACAGTCCCATTAGCTTCGTCTCCGCCGCCTGTCGTCGCGGCTCCCTCGATGAATGCAGCAGCTCCTGCAACGGAGTCTCCCCTGCCTGAAGAGGCCTTTGGGGTTCGAGCTTCTCCTGTGGCCCGTCGTTTGGCCGACGAGCGTGGTCTTGACCTGTCACAGTTACAGGGCACAGGGCCAGGGGGGAGAATTACCAAGGACGACGTGCTAGGGTTTGAAGCAGAACCTGCTGTCACAGCGCCTGCCCCTATTGAGGCTCCAGCGCCGCCTGTCATTGAGCCTGTCGCGCCTCCTGTTCAAGCACCGCCGACTCCCACCAGGGCCGTGATGCCTTCAACAGAGGCTGCGACGACTGCCGAGAAGATACCGCTCTCACGAATGCGCCAGCAGATCGCCAGGGTCACGGTGAGAAGCAAGCAGGAAAAACCGCACTTCTATGTGGCGTCCGACATTGACATGACGCAGGCAATGCAGTTGCGTCAGCAGATCAACCAGGCGATGGAGGGCGAAGGGGTTCGTGTTACCGTCAACGATCTGATTGTAAAGGCGTGTGTTGATGCTCTGAAGGTTTACCCCAAGTTTAACGCCTTCTTCGATGAAGATGGCATTCAACTGAACGACAAAATCAATATTGGCATCGCAATGGCTCAAGAGGAAGGTTTGCTTGTCCCTGCAATCATGGATTGCGGCCACAAGTCGCTGCGTGAACTGGCTGCCGCAAGCAAAGACCTTGCAGACCGCGCGCAGACCGGCGCTCTTCACTCCCAGGAATACACCGGTGGAACCTTCGCCATCAGCAATCTGGGCATGTTCGACGTTTCCAGTTTCGTTGCCATTATCCATCCGCCACAGACTGCTGTCTTGGCAATCGGCACCGTGGCGAAGAAGCCAGTAGTGCGTGACGACCAGATCGTCATCGCGCAGATCATGACGGCTACCATTTCCGCCGACCACCGTGTCGTGGATGGCGCTGAAGGCGCTCGCTTCATCGTCGAAGTCAAGCGATTGCTGGAGAATCCGCTAAGCCTGTTTGTCTAATCTCAGCTAAACCTACGTAATTATCATAACCGGCGTCGATGGGAACAATCCCGTCGACGCCGGTCGTTTTTCAGGCGACAGTTTCGACATAGTACGGTTGATTAGATTTACCAATAGCCTGCCATGGCAATATTCGCAAAATACTTCCCCTTGCCTACCTATATGGATTGCGGCAATTATTGCAAAGTCTAAGAGCGTCTAACAAAACCATTATTGGAACAGAAAGCGAGAGCAGATGATGGCACAACCTATGGCCAAGAAAGCCTCATGTATGTCTGCCCTGCGCTCATATCGAACCCGTAAGCGTCGGAACTGATGAAGCCAACTCAGGCTTCTCTCAACCACCCATCTATGCACACCCAACCCGCTGCCATGCGGCTCACCTCGCTTGGCCAGCAGCGGCCAGATATGTCGCTTCTTCAACTCCTTGCGAACAGGCTCAGAGTCATACCCTCTGTCTCCCTGCGCCTGAAGAGGACGCTTGCGAGGCCTGCCTCGCTTGCCCTTGACAGCAGGTATGGCATCCACCAACTCAAGGGCTTGGGTGACATCGTGAGCGTTCGCGCCAGTCAACCTGACCGCCAGTGGAATGCCCTGGGCATCGGTTATGATATGATGCTTGCTACCCGCCTTCGCCCTGTCCGTGGGGTTGGGGCCTGTTTTCTGCCCCCAAAAACTGCTCGCACTGAAGCACTGTCCAGCACTGCGCGAGTCCAGTCTATGCGCTCAGCTGCTTGCAGGCGCTCAAGGCATACCAAGTGGATGCGCTCCCAGACTCCCGACTGGTGCCAATCTCTGAGGCGCCTCCAGCAGGTCATCCCACTGCCACAGTCCATCTCCTTGGGTAGGTCTTCCCAGCCAATGCCTGTCTTTAGCACGAACAGTATCCCACTTAGGACCTGTCTGTCAGGTATCCTGGGCCTTCCTCCTTTCGGCTTCGGTGGTTGTGGCGGCAGTAAAGGTTGCACCAGTTCCCAGAATTCATCGCTTACAAGGGGCTTAGACATTAGGTCATCCTCCTCCAGAGAATGTCCAGATTCTAACCCCTTTTATTAGGTTTTGTTAGACGCTCTTAAGATACAAACGATATACGCTGCATATGACAGGGGACACGGAACATGAGCTATATTTCAGAGCCAAAGGTTTATCTGGTAACCCGCACCTCAGTTGATTGGGAGCAGGTCGCCGCGTTCCTGGAGGACGAGGGCTTGCCGTCTATACCCGACAGCATCCGCGCCGGACAGGATGACGCCTCGGCAACTATTGAGATTTCGGCGCGTCTTTGTTACATGAGCTACGGGAGGGGCAGAAGGGACATCGCGGAGTTCATCAACAATCTGCTTTCTTCCAAGGATGGAAGCGTTTTCGAGCACGTCAACTACGGTTTCGCTTTCACAGGTGTTTCTCGCAGCCTGACCCACGAGCTTGTCAGACATCGGGCGGGTTTTGCATACAGCCAGAGATCGCAGCGATACGTGGACGAAGCCGAGAGTTCGTTCGTGATACCTCCCGCGTTGGTTCAGGGCAACGGGAACCTTGAGGATGCCCAGATCGCGCTCAAGAACGCCCTGGAGTCCGCATCCAACAGCTACAAAGAGCTGGTTGTGGCTTTAGACAAGGCGCTCCCCAAAGAGAAGTTTTCGTCGAATACAGACCGCAGGAAGGCGATACGTCAAGCCGCGAGGGCAGTGCTGCCCAACGCCACCGAGACCAAGATATTCGTCACGGGAAATGTTCGGGCGTGGAGGCACTTCATCGAAATGCGTGCCGCCTCTTTCGCGGATTGGGAGATTCGTAATCTTGCCATAGCCGTGCTAGAGATTCTTCAACGCGAATCCCCTTTGCTGTTCGGGGACTTTTCGATTGAAAGCCTTCCAGACGGCACCAGGATTGCAACGCCAGAGTATTCGAAGGTGTAAGCTCGATCACGTCTGGTAGCGCGCCTCGTGGCTACGTTACTACCACTTTGATGCGCTGCACCATGTTGTTCTCCATGCCATGGACGGTCCAAGCCTGGTCTATAGGCTGAACATTCTCCTCAGCATCTGTAGCGCGCACGCAAAGAGCATGCTTCCCCGATTTCGCGTCCCATTCATACAGCCAACCCCGCCATGCAAAAGGTGAGGGCCGCGCTTCCAGTTTTGCGTCAGACCATGTGGAGCCGCTGTCGGCGCTTACCTCGACTCTTGTTATGCTCAACCAACCAGCCCACGCCCGCCCTTTGAGCGTCACCGGGCCAGATTCGACGACCCTGGTTCGAGTCATGAAGTCCGGTATGCCAGGCGGAATCATAAGCGCGCGCGCCTTGATAACCGAGACCGGTTCGCCAAGCTCGTCTTCTGTCTGAGAATACCGGTAGGACTTCCCCATCTGGTATCCTCTGAACGGCTCATTGATGACCTCTATGCGATCAAGCCACTTTACACTCGTCATGCCGTACCAGCCCGGTACTACAAGACGCAGCGGGTAGCCGTGCTGAGGTTGGAGCGGCTCGCCGTTCATCTCATAGACAAGCAGCACCTCTTCGCGTGTGCTCTCGGCTATGCTCAGACTGCGATCATAAGACTGCACCTCGCCACCTTGTATGCCCCTGTCAAGTCCAACAAAGAGAACCTCGACTCCTTCCTGACTTATGCCAGCATCCTCCAGGACTCCTCGAAGTGGAGTGCCTGTCCACTCTGCGGTCCCGATTGCCTCAAGCATCCATGGCTGGCTGACCGGACGGGGATGTAGTAGGGCACGTCCGTTTCCCGCGCATTCCATCGTCACTGTGAGTGTCACAGATGGCCGCGCCATAATATCTTCCAGGGTAAGGCTCAAGGGCTTCGATACGAGACCGCCGACATTCAGCCGCCAATCCTTAGCTTTAACGTAAGGCACGTCAAAATGGACGAGCTTGTAGTGCATGCCGGTCGGCGTAACTGGGTAGCGTAACGCCTCCAAAGGCATTGCACTGTTGCGAAGGGCAAGTTGGACTTCCTCTTCGCGGTAGCTGTCGTAGGACGCCGGTCCGTCGCCACCGGCTGGGAAGGTGTAACGCGTGTCCTGTTGAGTCATCTCTCACCTGAATGTCGTAGTTAAATAGTCTTTGAGACGCCTAGAGGCGACCCCCGTAAGGATCGCCTCTACAATCATAGCTCTTGGGTTTTCACCTGTAAATGCTGCCCAACTTCAGGTGTGGGATTCACTTTTCGATGGGCGCTCCTACGATGCTGCCCCATTCAGTCCAGGAGCCGTCATAGTTGCGCACGTTCTGGTAGCCGAGCAACTCTGACAACACAAACCAGGTGTGAGAGGAGCGTTCCCCAATTCGGCAGTAGGCAATCGTCTCCTGACCGCCGTCGATGCCCTTACCGCCATATATCGCTTTGAGGTCGTCAACCGATTTGAACGTGCCGTCTTCATCGACTGCCGTACCCCAAGGGATATTCGCGGCCCCAGGAATGTGTCCACCGCGCTGCGCACCTTCTTGCGGAAGAGCTGGCGGGGCAAGCAGTTTTCCGCTGAATTCGTCTGGAGACCTTACGTCCACCAGAGCGACGTTCCCTGAGCCGGTGGTCTGCAAAACATAGTCGCGATATGCCCGGATGTTTTCATTGGGGGTTCCGGCGGTATAAGACTTGCTTTGTGGGTTTGGCACTTCCGTGGTTAGGGGCCGCCCGTCGGCTACCCACTTCGCGCGTCCGCCATTCATGAGTCGAACGTCGCTATGGCCGTAGTATGTCAATTGCCAGTATGCCCAAGCTGCAAACCAGTTGTTGTTGTCGCCGTAGACGACGACAGTCGTACTATTGTCGACGCCGGAACTGCCAAGCAGCGTCTCAAGCTCGGCTTTGCTGATGAGGTCTCGCTGGACGGACTGCTGCAACTGCGTCTGCCAGTTCCAGCCGACTGCACCGGCGATGTGGCCCTGCTCATAGGCAGTCGTGTCCACGTCCACCTCGACCAGACGAACATTGGCGTCGCCGCCGTGGTCAGCGACCCACTGCGCGCTCACGAGGGACTGGGAATCGGGAAAATCTGCCATAATGATAACTCCTCCACTGAATTTCGTGCGCCTCGACTTAGAGTATAGAGTATACCAAATTCAACGTCAAAGTCGCCATCAGGAAGGCCCAAGCATGCCGCTCACGATTGATTCCATCCGGCTCTCGTTGAGAGCGCCGCTTGCTCGGTCGAACACCTCTCCGTCAGCCCCGAAGAATATCGTAGTGGGCAGACCGGTCACCGAGTAGTTGACTACCGGGGTTCTATTTGACGAGCCTGCGGGGTAGGTCACGTTTAGCTCCTTTAGCAAGTCGCGTGCCTCTTGACGTGTGCCCAATCCAAAGAACGTGCCAACATCAACTCCGAGGAATGTAAGCTCATCCTCGTGGTTCTCAAAAACATTTTGGAAGGCTGGCATCTCGGCACGGCACGGAGGACAATCTCCTCCCCAGAAGTTCAACACTATAGGCTTGCCGTCATCCAACAGGTCAGCGAAATTTATGTCGTCTCCGCCTAAAACTTCCTGGCCCTGGTAAAGGCTGACATCGAATGCCGAAATAGAGCCTGCTCCGTTTATCAATTGAAAAAGCCCGAATCCAAACAGAAGGACTACGATGGCCCCAGCTCCAAACAGGATAGGTTTCGTGGAGCTGTTCTGAGAGCGGGCACGTCTGGATGTCGCCCTGCTCGCGCGCTTCGGTGAGCGACTCGCCGAAGCCTGAGATGTCGCCTGAGTCACGCTTGCGTCGCCGCTGCTGCCTCTTCGCCGGTCCCGCCGATTTCGCTTGCCTTTAGATGCCATGCAATACCTTCCCTCGCTCAGATCTTTCGTGGGTTGCCATTCGCTGAATCAAGGATATAGCGCCTTGTGTTGGCCTGCACACGTATTTCTATGACACACTTTTTCAAGCCTACCGCCGCAACAAAGTCGAAAAAGAGATTGCGCCCTCAAGTCGAGATGCGGTTGAAGTCGGAGGTTAGATGCTCCATGTGCTCGTACGGTGCGAAAGATTCGAGGAGAATACAGGTTATTGCTTTTCAGTTTCTGCTCACGGTTGTTCCCTGTCTCGCTCCCAAACCATCAATGCAGCGGGAATTATCGCTAGCAAACATACACCCATCGCAATCAGGAAGAAGTTATTGAAAAGATTGAATCCCGCGTCTGTCACTTGGGCGCCATATTCTGCCGATAAAAAATCTAAGTTGTCATCTATGTTGGCAACGAGGTCTTGGAATCTGCCTGCCCCCCATGCGCTCAGTGCTGCCAGGCCAAGCGTCATGCCGATCATGCGCATTGACGTTATCAACCCTGCTGCGGTTCCCCTTACTCCTTCTTCGACAGAATTGGTAGCTGCAAGGGCGATTGGAGCGATTATTAGCCCGAAGCCTAGCCCTGTCGTCGCAAGATGGAGCGTCATCGAAGGGTCGGCAATCTGAATATCCCATTGACTCATGAACCAATACCCCAACGCAGCCAATGCCAGTCCCACTATGGTCGGCACTCGGTAGTCAAGGCGCTGGCAGGCTACTCCTCCGAGCACGGCTCCTATTGGGATAGCGGCAGTGAGGCGCATCAATCGAAGCCCTCCCTCCAATGGACTCAGCCCCATGGCAGTATTTGACATCAAGGGTATCGTCACCATGCCGATAATCAATGCACCGCCGACGAGCAAATGAGTGACATTCGCCGCGCTGAAGGCCCAACTTCGAAACATTACTAGCGGAACGAGTGGTGAAAAGGTGACTTTTTGTCGGGCAACGAAGAGTGCTAGCGATATTGCGGAAACAACCAGGTAAGCCACCATCAGAGGATCAAGACTGTCAATCCTGGCGAGGCCCAGTGTCAACGTTGCGATGGCGAGAGCAATGAGCGCTCCGCCAATGTAATCTATCTTACCCGGATATCTGGGACTGTGTTTCAGGAAATACACCAATAGAAGGAGCACGCCTGCTCCCAGCGGAATGTTAATCCAAAATACCCATTGCCATTCCAGATACCTGATCATAATGCCGCCCCAGAGGGGGCCTATCACCCCTCCGGCTTCCGCAGCTCCCCCCACTATACCCAGGGGTATCCCTCTGCGTTCGGGCGGGAACAGGTCTCCAACGATGGCGATGGAAATAGGAATAAGCGCGCCTGCCCCCAGAGCCTGGAGAACTCGCATTGCGATCAACCACGAAATTTGAGTCGTGAGGGCAACCGCGACCGAGAAAATCATAAATAGCGCCATAGATAAGATGAAGACTCGACGGTGTCCCCAAACGTCCGATACCTTTCCGACTAGAGGCATTGCCGCCACAAAGCCCAGCAGATACCCTGTGATCGTCCATGAAGCTAGATCTACGTCTTGAATAACGTTTAACTTCATGTCGAGCATGATTTGTGGCAGAATGGTCACGATTACGGTCTGGTCGCCGGCAGCGATGAATACGCCTGCGCAGACGGGTATCAACGCCGCGTATGGGGCGATGCGCCTCTTGAAGCCAAGTCGGGGATTATGGGGTTCGTAGGAAGGCAATACGAGGCCCTACAACGGTGGTTCGATGACAATAGGTACATTGAAGCGAGAAAGAGTTATCACCCTAACCGTGCCATCGGGTTCCCCTTCAGTTACTCTACCGTCAAGAACTGCTTCGAGCAGATATAGACTATCAGCATCTATCGTAAGCTCGACTGAGATTGAAACTCCCTTGACTGTCGTGCCCAATATGGTAACAAGGGCCTCTGCGGGCAACTCCCCTTCAATCCTATAGGCTGCTTCGTCACTGGAGATTAGGCTTGCATTGGCAACCTGAGACATTATCTCCGAAACGCCACGTTGAGGATCAAAGAATCCTAACGGGCTTTCTTCCGTGGGTACGGTCGCCCATTTTCCGGTCAAAGGGTTCGTCATATAGCTGGCGTCACCCAGAATCACGGCACTAGACTCGACGAATACATTACCGAACGCGCCACTGAAATCTATCGATAGCTGGTCTGGATTGACGACATCTCCACCCGCGCTCTCGATGAGCAGACCTGGAAGCAGAGGTGTGCCTCCACTTCTGTGTTCAAGCAAAAAATGAAATGAGTCAAGGGTTTCCATTGCCTGACCAGATTGATCAAGCAACGCTTGCGGATTTATTGGTGTAGGCGATGGGGTCGGCGTTGAAGTGGGCACCTGAGTGGTTGAGGCACCCGGTTCCGCGGGTTTCGTTTCAGAATCCCCGCAAGCGAAAGAGCCCATCAGTACCACTATGGTTATGTATATCAAGAAAAGTTTTGACTTCAGATACATCACTCTCTCCAAACCAGACGGCTGGAAGATCGCTATGAACTGGCCCTTGTCGCCAAGGTGGTACCACGGACTCGTGTGAACGCTCGTCCCAGCTTCGCTCAAGATGTTGGTGTATCGCCTTTTCCAAGAGGGTTCATCTGCATTCAATCCAGCGTCTTGTCTTCGTTAAGAAGTGCGCAATTTGGTTCGCCCAAATTGTTGGGCGTGGTAAAGCCTGGAGCAATATCACAGGTCTCTAGTGTGGGCAAAATATGGAACGTCAATCAATGTTGCAAGTCGTCGACGACGAATATGTCACAAAAAGCCCCGTCCTTTCGCAGAAGGACGGGGCTTTTTCATTATAGAGTCGTTACCGTCAGACCCCTAGGAATTTGTGCGCGTACGCCTTCCTCTTAGCAGGACAATTCCGCCCGCGCCGAGGAACACTAGGGCCGCAATTAGCCCGATCTGCGCCAGCATCGGAATGGCGGGATCACCCACAACAGGGCAGCCTGCGCCAAGGCAGGGGCCACTATCAGAATCACCAGCACCGGGAGCGCCCGGCTCTATGGAATAAATTGCCATCATCTGCGCTTCTACATATGCCGCACTGGCACCGCCCTTTCCAGAAGCTTCAATTCCGTTGAGCGCGGAATCAAGAGTGGTAGTAACTGTGCTCAGAAGGGTTTTCGCAATGGTTACGCTGGTGAAGCCCAAGATATCAACAGCTGCGTCTCTCGCTTCCATTGCCCACATCTCCGCGTTCGCTCCGTTGGTCTCGACGAGCGCGGCGTGCTCTGCGATTACTTCGTCGTCAGGGGCCGCATCAGCGGCAAAGCGTGCATGCTTCCTGTTCTCCGCGTGCGTTAAGACGCCAATCCCATCACCCGGATTAGCAAAGTCGGAATCAAAATTCGGTCCTCCTTCGCCCTCGATTATGTTAATCACGTGGTGAACGTGGTTAATAACATCCTCAATGGTATCGGAGTTGCCGGCGAGCTCAGCGTGGGTGATAGCAACTGAAAGCTGGCTTTTGAGGTCCATCAGGATGCCATTGTCGGTTGGAGGCCAGGATGTAAGCAGATGCCTGATGTGTGTAATAGCGCCTACTGGCACTACGTGGCTGAATACCGCAGGGCCCGCTGGCTCGGCAGCATCGGCATTTGCGTCTTCCTCACTGGTGATAACCACCTTGTTGTAGGTGTCGATAAAGTTCTCACCGTCAGGCGAGATGAAAACCCCACTGACAGAGCCGTCGCCATCCACAGTGAGAACACCAGTGTTGAGCTTGATGGAGCCATCATCCGACACCAACCAGCCTACATAGACCATTCCGTCGGCAGGTGGAGTAACGTCTGTCATCGCGTATGTAATCGTATCGCCTGCGGCTTCGCCGTCGGAGATAATTGCGGTGCCGCTTCCTGACACAGTGGCATCCTGCGCCTGTGCTAGTCCGGCAGGTACTGACATGAGCAAAATGAGAGCGAAGAATACCAGTAGCTTTGACCTTGACATGCTACGTCTCTTGCCTCCTTAACGATAGAGTTTTATGGCTGTGCACTTTCATAACACTATCACATGATGAGACGTGCGCATAGGCCCTGAGAGCTAATTTATGACAGATTTTCACAAATCGCCGGATAGAACGTTAGCTCCGGTTGGGTCGAGGCTACCGCCTTCGGGTTCAACTGTAATTCCTATGGCGTCAATTTCGGCAAATGGAACGACGGGAATTACGATTGCCTGGCCATATCCCGTCGAATCGACTGTAAACAGGCCCGCGCTGTATCGTTGGTCTCCACTAATGAGCCATACTTGGTAGGCCCTGCCATGCGGTAGAGGAGGTAGATTAAGCACGAGTAGCAGCGCGCGAGACTCCGTATGTGAGACCATCATTACACCGTGTGCCGTCACCGGTGAGGGTCCCGAGGCTTTTAACATGTTGACTGACGTTTCTGAAGCTGCTGTCATGCTTAGCGCCTCAATAGTGAAATTGCGCTGCTTCTTCACTATATCCATCATATTGGCTTCTCGCTCGACGACATCTTCCAGTTGAGTGATTAGCATCTCGTTGTCGGTCGAAAGATCGCTCAAACGGTCGTTGAACCAGATGCCGCTGAAGACCAGTGCCCCCACCAGAATCGACGCCACTGCTTTGCTGACATGCGGAGCGAAGTTTTGGCTCATAGCTGACCAAATTCCGGCCAATATTCCTGTAGCAGTTTGTGACCGCGATAATTCAGATGCTATGTCGGCATCAATTCTAGAGAATAATCGATTCTTGACGCTAATTGGCACTTCCAACTGGGGCACAGAAAAGGCTAACCTAGCGACGACTTCGCCGTCTCCTTGCAGCTTGAGACTACACGGTATACAGGTGTTGATATGGGAATCCATCTTTGAGAGTTCCTCAGAATCCAAGGCTCCAAGGATATAAGGTACCATCAACTCTTCAGCTTGATTACAATCCATGATCGGCCTGCTCCTGGATTTGGGAACCAAGTACGTCTCTAAGCTTTCTTAATGCCAACCGCATTCGAGTTTTCACTGTTCCGAGAGGTTGCCCAAGATGCTTGGAGATTTCAGAATGGGTAAGTCCTCCGAAGTAGGCGAGCACGACGACTTCTCTCTGTTCAGGTCTAAGGGTGCATAGGGCGTCTTCAAGTTGGCCTCGTTCGAACTGCGAAGTAGCATATGCCATCGGGTCGCCTTCGGCGTCTTCTGACGGCTTGTTGCTAAGGTCAACACCTTGCTGCACACGTGTTTGCTCCCTCTTACGCCGCCTCAGCTCATCAATTGTCCTATGATGGGCTATGCTGAAAAGCCAGGACGTAACGCTTCCTCGCTGAGAGTGATAGCTAGATGCTCGACGCCAAACATTGAAAAACACGTCTTGTGTCACCTCTTCCGCCGCCCCAAGGTCTCGCAACATATGCATCGCAAGGGAATATACCCCACTGCGGTAGCGGTCGTACAGGGTCTCCAAAGCCTCTCGGTCGTGCTCTACAATCAACTCGAGAACTTCTTTGTCGGACAACTCTATATACGCCACTAGACGCACCATTTAGATAGAGTAGTCGTTTTGACCAGCCAATATGTTATACGTAACGAATCAGCCATGTAGATTTTATTCATTAGGTTGTGTTGACATTTCATCTGAGCCATATGAGAGCACCGACGAAGTTCAAGAATCCCAGGAAACGCGATGACAGCTTGTCAAAGCGAGAGAAGATATGCCGGTAGTGCTTGATCTTGTTGATGAAACACTCCACAAGGTGGCGCTCTCGGTAAAGGTACTCATCATACTCTCGTGGCGTCTTTCGATTTGACCGAGGTGGAATCACAGGTAACGCGCCCCTGCCCAGGATGCATTGGAGAAAATCCATCGAATCGTATCCCTTATCAGCAATCACATGCTCGGTTTCGAAATCAGCAATCAATGCCTGTGCCTGGGTGATGTCGTGACGTTGACCTGCTGTGAGCTCAAAGCGCAACGGGTTGCCCAATCCATCCACGCTCACGTGGATCTTGGTACTGAACCCGCCTCGGCTCCGGCCAAGAGCTTGGGCCGATTGGCCACCGTTTTTTTGGAGGCTCCAGCAGCACAGGGATGAGCGCGAACCACAGTGCTATCACAGTGCTATCACAGTGCTATGACAATGATGACATGCTCCATATCGGGGTCTTGCACAAAATGCTGATGCATTCGTTCCCATACACCCTTTTCACACCAGCGTGCGAAGCGCTTATATACGCTGTTCCAGTGACCGTAGTGCTCAGGCAGCAGTCTCCAAGGAGCACCACTTCGTGCCATCCACAGGATGGCCTCGACGTAGCGCCTGCAATCGTCCTCCTCTCCAACGTAGAGGTCTGGGCATGAGCGCAGAAATTCAAGGATTTTCGACCATTGTTCATTGCGTAATTCAGTCGTTGACATGTATCCATTATGCACCAAATGTCAACACAACCTTAGACTAATATCCGAAATATTCCATAAATGCAGGAGTTCTTAAGGCGTCCTCAGAGAAAATTGCCATTGTGTTTGATTAAACCATGCATATCTCGATCGCCCAAAAGAGATCAAATTTTGCTTCATAGCTCTTACCTCTAGGGTTCTCATTATACCAAGGGTGTTGGCAATCGTGTTGGTGTATCTGCGACTCTGATAATTTGGATGAGCGGTCTGTGAAAGGTTTCCCGACTTACAATGGCTTTAAGTCTCGCGGAAGGATGTTGCCCAAAGCGAATGAACGCTTGGGATTGTGACAGCTTAATGGATGTGGCGATGTAGACATCTTCGATTCAGAGTAGAAGCAAAATAAGTGTGCTGAATCAGAGTTTTGTGATCCAAAACCCAATGCGATGATGAGGCTACATTAGAATTATGAGCGTGCTCTAGCATGTCGAGCGAGGCGTTATGCTCTTTCAAATTTCGGGATGTGAAAGCTCAAAGCGGGGAACGAAAAGCGGAAGCACGATGAGGACTAATTCTGTTCGGTGTGGAAGACTAGACAGAATTTGAGCGGTTTTTCAGCATATTGAACAGCCCGATATACAAACTCACGACTGTCGGGTCGTCTGTAAATTCTGGTTCACCATCGTCTGAAGCAACCGGCGTCATATCCAGGACTGCAGTCTCGTTCACTATCAAAAAGCTATCGTCATGAAACTCCTGCATGCGTCTAAGGCTACAGCCGTATTGTGAACTGAAACGCTCAACTAGCTGGAATTCCCCTGGTTTCACCACTATGCAGGAGTTACTTTCAGTGTTGTGCTGAAGTGCTTCGGGCTTCCCTGTAACGGTTTCGAGTATACTGGAGGCAATTTCGGAAGTATGGATGCCTGACACCCATAGCAGGTTATTTAAACCTTCGTCTTTGATGTGCGCATTAATCCGCGAAAGTTGCCTGTTTAGAAGAGAGGAACTGTTGGAATCGAGGGGATCCGGAGAATCGTGAAAGTTCGCGTTCGGCGTGGAATACGCGCGTGCAAGGGAATCACCGCTTGACAGAGTCATTTGTAGATAGCTCCAGAAACACTACTTTGGTTCAGATAATTCTAGCGCGAAAGTATCTGAAAAATGCATTAGGGAACCTCTGAACAACTCGGCGCAAGCGTGGATGGGCAGAGTGGTTCCGTTCTTTGGAGATGTTCAGGCATCTTTGTGACGTTCCAGGTCGTGGTTGAGGCGTTCAGACCGTGTCTGTTGTGGCCTCGAAGCGGCTTTTCGGAGCCATCGCGGCTCCCCGGCCGTGATTTGCTCACTGCGCCCCTCTCATGCCGCCAGACGACGCTCTGCCGTCATCAAGTTGGCCAGCCCCAGTAGCAATGCCAGCCGTTGCGCGTTCTTAGCCAACCCCCTCGGTAGCGCACCTTGGCGTAGCCAAAGCGCCGCTTCACGTACAGGAACGGATGCTCCACTTTCGCTCTGACCGACGCTTTGCGCTTCTCCGCCAACGCCTCGTGGCTGCCAGGCTCCAGGTGCCGTCGCCGGCCGGGCCTCATCGCCACTCGCCACTCCACATCCAACTCTCGATTCTCCAACCGCTTGTCCACTCCCTGATACCCCGCATCCCCCCACACTCGTTTCTCTCCACCGTGCAGCAATCGGTGCGCTTCTGTCACATCATGCACGTTAGCTGGCGTCGTAGTCATGCTGTGTACCACTCCCGTCTCAGCGTCAGCGCCTACGTGTACTTTCATCCCGAAGCGCCACTCGTTCCCCTTCTTCGTCTGGTGCATCTCAGGGTCTCGCTCACCCGCACGATTCTTCGTCGATGACGGCGCCTCTATGATGCTCGCGTCCACGATCGTCCCCTCCCGAAGCCGCAGTCCCTGGGACTCCAGATGACGGTTTATCTCCTCGAACAGACTCTGCCCCAACTCATGCTCTTCCAGCAGATGGCGGAAGTTCAGAATCGTCGTCTCGTCCGGCAGCGGGCCCGACAGCTTCAACCCTACGAACCGTCTCACCGACTCGACCTCGTAGAGCATGTCCTCCATACCAGGATCGCTCAAGTTGTAGAACAACTGCACGCAGTGTATCCGCACCATCGCCGACAACTCATATGGTCGACGGCCTCGGCCCGCCTTGGGATAGAACGGACGGATGCGCTCTTCCATCTGTTCCCACGGGATCAGAGCATCCATGCGCTCCAGGAATATCTCCCGGCGGGTCTTGCGCTTCTTGCTCTCGTATTCCAAGTCCGCAAATGTTGGCTGGTCCATCAATTATCTCCCCGAACACAGTGCTATTCTCTATGCTACTATGCCCAGACTTGTTCAGAGTATCCTTAGGCATTATATAAACAACATTGGTACTTTTTTAAACATTGAGCCGTGCGCCGGTGCTGTCGAAAGCAAACAGAAAGAGGCCAAGCTCTTCATAATGCAAACATCTAAGAAGAGCTTGGCCTTTTTATTGTTCGTCCCGGGTGTTAGCGCTTTAGCCCCAGTCGCTGCCGTCGGCTAAAATTGTCCCCACAGTAAGGATCAATAGCGTTCCTACAGTCAAGGCGACGTAGAACGCGCGCCAGTACAACCTGTCAATCCTTTTCCTGAACCTCATCCTAGAACCTCCTAATGTGTTAGTTGGGCATAATTTCACACACCAGGAGATTACCATGCGACTTATTACGAAACTCTTACGAATTACTCACAAGTTAGTGTACATAAGACTATCTGTATTGCAGATAGTCTAAGATAATTGCGGATGAATTCAGGGGAGTAACGCCATTTGAAGTTTTAGTTGAGGTGAGACAACAAATTACTGACTCTTGGAGAGTCACTGAGAAACACCGTTTCACCGAATACTGATAGGCATCGTCTGTAGACCTTCGTTGCGGACGATGCCTCACCTATCTCTAGATATAGGTCCATGATCTTATAATAGATGTCCTCTTGGAACTCATCCACAGCCAGTGCTTGCTCCAGAAGGGCTATGCTTTTCGTTGGCTCTCCGTCTGCTTCATAGCGGTCCGACAGAACGGAAACAGCTTTCCAGAACTTAAACTCCATATTAGTACGCAACTGATCGCACCATTCTGTGTCTACATCTTCAAGGAAACGCCCCTTGTAGAGTTCGACGGCCTCTAGAAGATAAGCGGCCTTTTCAGGACTCTCTTGTGGTTCCTTCTCTGCGTCTGTCAGCAGTCCATTTATCTTATGGACATCGAACTGGTAATTCCAGCCAGGATTAAGCTGATAAAGCTCTCCGTCGCGCTCGACGCAGCTAGGATAAAGGGCAGCCTTCATGCGATGAAGGGTGGAGTGGAAATTGGAATTGGCCTTTGACGGCGAAATGTCCGGCCACAGAGTCTCAATGATCTTCCCTTTGGGAATTGGCCCATCCTCTGACAGCATGTAAAGGAACATCTCGCGCGCTTTTGAGCTACCCCAGGCGCTGCTGAGAATAGGGTTGCCGTCAAGCGAGATTCTCAACGACCCG
>CBDBJK010000024.1:0-40996 GCA_965206395.1 Dehalococcoidia bacterium | reverse complement strand
ACACAAGAGTCCACACACGGGCTGACGCACATCACCGGATACAGGGGCGACATCCCCTCCAAGGCGGGCCAGTCCTACGTGGACTTCCTCGCCTGCTGGTCTGCCCTTCTGGGCATCGCCCTTGCGTTGCGGCACCGGAACCGCACCGGAAAGGGCCTCTGGATAGACATCGGCATGTATCAGCTAGGATGCTATACCACTAGCGAGTACATCATGGACTGGATAGCCAACGGCCGGTTAGGGGAACGCATGGGGAATCGACATCCCTGGCGCGTTCCTCAAGGCTGCTATCCCTGCGACGGCGACGACCAGTGGTGCGTAATTTCAGTGGGAGACGACGAGGAATGGGCGTCGTTGTGCCGCGTCATGGGCAAACCAGAACTGGCTCAAGACTCACGATTTGCCACAAGTCTCAGCCGCGCCAAGAACCACGACGAGCTTGACGGCATCATATCCGAGTGGACAAAAACCCTCAAGAAGTTCGACCTCATGGAGCGACTTCAGGGAGAGGGAGTTCCTGCCGGGCCTGTGTTCGATTCCAGAGACACGAACCTGAACAAACACCTCTGGTCTCGCGAGTTCCTGGAAAAGGTCGAGTACCCGGAGGACACTCAAATGGGGAAACGAGTGCTCATAGGCCGCCCCTGGGGTCTCAGCAAGACGCCTATTTCCATCAAAAAGCCAGCCCCGCAATTGGGACAGCACAACCGGGAAATTCTCCAGGGTATCCTGGGCTATGACGAGGCGCGGTACAACGCGTTGGAGGAGGCTGGTATCGTAGCCGATAAGCCTTCGAACCCGCAGACACCCCCCACCATGACCATGGACGAACTGGTCGAGCAGGGCCGTCTGGCTTACTACGACCCTGAATACAAACAGAAGCTGGGGATTTAACTCTCGGTGAGTTACATCCACATATGCTTGGGCCATAAAATCGAACCTGTTCATACTGTTAACTGAAACCTTGACCCGACTCCGCAAGCAGGCCAATATGCCATTCTGGAGACGTATGATGGGTCTTGACAGAAAGGGGGCAACAGCATAACATCGGCCTTAGTGGTAGGCGAGGGACAGGGTTGAAATCAAGGGCTATCCCCGCCAAGCCATCCGATATAATAGCCCTTCCGCCAAATCGGGCCAATGTAGAAAGGGGGTTTTTAATGGGAACAACCGAAACTCTGGCTAAGTGGATCGTGGACACATCGTACGAGGATATTCCACCCGCCGCATACGAACAGGCCAAGAAATCCATTCTGGACTATCTTGGCACAACCATTCTTGGTTCCACCACGAAACTGGGTGGCATGATCCTTGACTATACTCAGGAGCAGGGCGGAAATCCGCAGGCTCGCGTCATAGCGGCAAACATACGCACCTCCAGCGCGAACGCCGCCTTTGCTAACGGGACTATGGGCCACGCAGATGACTTCGACGACCTGGGCGGAGTCGGCGGGCATCCTGCCGTCACCCTCACGCCCACGGCGCTGGCGCTGGGTGAGGAATTCAACCTTTCAGGGCGCGACATACTTACTGCATGGGCCGTCGGATACGAGGTTGGCACTCGCTTGAGTTCGAACCTGCATCCCGATAGGGACTGGCATCCCACAGCCATATTCGGCACGATGGGAGCGGCAGTAGTAGCCAGCAAGCTTCTTAACCTGGATGTTGAGCAAACCCGCATGGCCCTGGGCATCGCCGGTTCTGAGGCAGGCGGCCTCCGACGCAACTTCGGCACGATGACCAAGCCTTTCCATCCTGGCAACGCAGCGCGAAGCGGCATCGTCGCGGCCAAGCTCGCCTCCAGAGGCTACACCTCCGACCCTGACATCATCGAGGGCAGACAAGGCTACGCCGACAACTTCGGCGGAGTCAAGTGCAACATACCTGCAATATCGCAGTTCCTTGGCAAGCTCTACTACCTGGAGGCCGAAGGCACGCGCATAAAGCCCTGGCCCTGCTGCGGCGGCAACCATCAGACCCTCACCGGCCTGATGGGTCTGATTCAAGAGCAGGAGATCAACCCCGACGACGTAGACCATATCGAGTTCACCGGCCCCGCCATTCCCTGCACCGGCGCACTACTTCGCTCCGAGGTGCACGAGGGACTGGAAGGCAAATTCTGTCTGGCCTACAACATCTCCGCCGCCATCATCGACCGGAAGGTCGACCTGACCACGTTCACCGACGAGCGCTCCGACAAGGGCGACCTGCAGGAATTCATGGCCAAGGTGAGCGTCGGCAGGACTCCAGACGTTGAGCTACGCAACGAACACATAGCAGACGGCAACCCTGAGGCACGCTTGAAGCTGACGATGCGGGATGGCCGGGTGCATGATTTGAACCTTGGAGGCCGGGGGGCAGCGATGCACCTCACAGGCGACGCGGTCATAGACAAGTTCCGAGCCAACGCTGGCTTCGTCTTCGAGCAGGAGCAAGTTGGTCAGCCAATCCAGCTCGTCGAGAACCTGGACGAACTGGATAACGTCAGCAAGCTGATGGACACCGTAACCATAGCAAATTAATAGTCAAACTCATAACTTAGCATTGGGCTGAACTTGCATCGAGCAGTCGAAAGCCCAAAGGAGGAGGCATGGCTAGAGAATATCCCACGATTACGTATACAGAAGAAGGTCTGCGCGAGGGCATGCAGATCGAAGACGCCAATATCGCAGTAGATGATAAGGTAGCGCTTCTGGATGCCCTATCGGAGACAGGCCTGAAGCGAATAGTCGTAGGCTCCTTCGTGAGTCCCCGCTACACGCCTCAGATGGAACGCATTGATGAAATAGTGAAGAAGTTTCACCCCAAAGAGGGCGTTACCTACACTGCCCTGGCGCTGAACGAACGGGGCGTTGAGCGCGCGCGCGAATATTCACCGCCCCTGACCATCGATAGAGGCAGTGGACGTCCAACTCTTAGCTGCCACATGTGCGACGTTTTCGTCCGGCGCAACGCCAACCGCTCCCAGATGCAAGAGATGGAAGCCTGGCCGCGAATCGTCGCCAAAGCGCAAGAGCAAGGGGCAACAGAAGCAGGTATCGGCACAAACGCCACCTTTGGCTCCAATTTCCTGGGCGACTTCTCCGTAGACATGACCATGAAGTTCATGGAACAACAGCACGGGCTGTGGGACGAGGTGAGCATCCCGGTCACTCAGGTCAGCGTAGGAGACCCCATGGGCTGGTGTCACCCCGTCAAGGTTGAGGAGATATTCGGTCGCGTCAAAGATCAGTGGCCGGAAGTCACCAACTTCAGGGCGCACCTGCACAATAGCCGCGGTATGGCGCTTCCTTCAATGTACGCCGCCATCAGCTCACTCGGCCCCGAAGACAACCTGAACATCGACGGCACTATCGGTGGATTTGGTGGCTGCCCCTACTGTGGCAACGGACGTGCAACGGGCATGTCCCCCACCGAGGACGCCATGCACATGATGGAGGGCATGGGAATAGAGACAGGTGTAGACCTGGACAAGCTCGTTGAATGCGTCTGGATGGCTGAGGAGATTCTCGGTCGGCAACTCTGGGGACATGTCTCAAGGGCTGGCGCACGGCCAACGACAAAAGATCGGCTGTTTGACATCAACTCTCCCTTCGTTGAGACGCTTGAGCAGGCCAAGCACTTCTTGAAGGGGCCTGAAGTGTATGAGGGCGCAATCTCCCCCTGGCGGGAGCCTATCACCAGCCCCTATCGAGACCGTGTTGACCAGGATCTGCCCGCGTATGACGTGAATGGAAACTGGCCGTGGACAGAGGACTTCTTCCCCAAGAAATCCTCATAGGCTAAAATATGCCAACATCATTATGATGGAGGCGTTCAGCCCTCATCCCGCCTCTTCTCCTTTGATCTGAGGAAGGTTGGGATGAGGGTGTCCTTCCGCAGAAGGATGGCGTCATGCCTATGTTGACGATGAAATAGAAATTAGGCACAAAATCACCAGAGGGGCGAAGTGAAATGACTACTTGCCCTTCACGAAAGTCGATTCCAATCACTCGAGTGGCTAACAGTCATCCCAGTGAAATTCGGCAAGCATGCCCAACATTGGGAGAGAAAAGAGGTCTACTCGCTGTCGCCATAATCAAAGAGGGGGTGAAATATGTCTTGCGGTAAGACTTATCTTACAGACGAGGTAAAGGCGCTCATAGGCACTACTGGGGAGAAAGTGCAAGCCAGCCTGTGGGAGATTGAAAAAGAAGGCTTACGCCGTTTCACACAGGCGATCATGGATCCTGACCCGCGCTATTGGGACGAAGAGTTCGCAAAGACTACCAAATTTGGCGGGGTTATTACTCCTCCTATCTACTGCACCTATCTCAACAGAACGCCGCCCGGCACCACTGACCCTATAACTCAGGCATTCCGCGAAAACCCTGTCTCCGATGGAATCCAAAACATGGTTCGCGGAGACCAGCGAGGAAGACTGCCTGAAATTCCTACCGACCTTGTGCGCACATTGAACGCTGGCAACGAGATTGAAGTGTTCATGTACCCAAGCCTCGGCGACACGATATATTCCCAGTCCAAAATAGCCAACATACACGAGCGAGTCGGCAGGGATGGCAGTCACATGCTCATTACCACCACCGAGACTACTTATACCAACCAGAAGGATGAGATACTCTGCATCACCAGGGCATCCGGCATCCGCCGCTAAGGTAGGGCACGACAGACAGGAGGGAGCATACAATGACAATGACAACCGCGAACGAACTGCGGAATAAAGAACAGCTATATTACGACGATATAGAGGTGGGCCAGGACTTGCCCAGCATGGAAGTCGGCCCAATGACCACTGCTCACGCGTTCCGATGGAGCGCTGCCATAGAGAACTGGCACAAGATTCACTACGATCAGGATTTCGCCGTCAATCACGATGGCCTTCCTAACATCCTGATTCATGGCTCCTGGAAGCAGAGCATAATGCCTCGCTATCTTAAAGACTTGTGCCTTCCCGATGGATGGATGTGGAAGGTGTCATTCCAGCATCGTGCCATGATCGTGCCGGGCGACACGATTACCTGCTGGGCCAAAGTTACCGACAAGTATGAAAAAGAAGGCCTCGGCTTCCTGGATCTGGACACAGGCATGGGGCTTCAGACCGGAATCGAGACCTGTCCCGGCAGAGGGCTGATCGTGCTCCCCATTCGTGGTGGCAAAGCTGTTCCATATCCCTTTGTACCACCCAAGGACTAGCATCTCTGAGGTGAGTTGGGGAATGCCAGCCTGGTTCAAAGAATCCAATCAACGAGCAGAGGAGGCGATATGCGCTGGTTAGCCATCGGGACTGCCCCCGGATGGGACGATATTAAAAAATTCGACGAAGAATTGAAACCGACGAGCATGTGGCGGCTAGACCCCAGAACTACCATAACATCCGTCACGGCGCTGGAAGGCGGACGCTTGCTTGCCGAGTGTCAGGGGAACAGCAAAGAGACCTTTGAGGAATGGCTGAAGAACAAAGGATGGAACGTCGAGTCGATCACAACCGTAACTCATATGGCGAGAGCAGGAAGCATCTGGGAGTTTTAAGAAACTAACTAGGCCTGTAAAAAAGCGCTCCAGATACCTAACCTGGGGCGCTTTTCTTTTATCTGTGTATATGTTGATGGAAAAAGTAAGGGACACGATAGAAATCGTGCCCCTTACTGCAACTATAGCTTTTTTATTCCCTACAGGGTGACAGGCGGCCTTGTTTATCGCCTCTCCGAACCTCGCAAGCGCGGGTCCAGTACGTCCCGAAGGGCGTCGCCGAAGAGGTTGACACCGAATACCGCCGCGCTTATGGCGATTCCGGGAAAGATAGCCAGATAAGGATGGGTCTCAAAGTAGCGCATGCCCTCTATAGAGAGCATCCGGCCCCAAGAGGCAGTCTCTGGTGACCCTCCAATGCCCAGGAAGCTCAGGGAAGACTCGATCAGGATTGCTCCGCCTATCTGGGCTGTGGAGTAGACTATGAACGGGGCAATGCAATTGGGGGTCAGATGGCGGAATATCTGACGCACGGGTCTCGCGCCTACAGCCTGCGCCGCCTCCATATACTGTGTCCCCATTACCGATAGCGCTACCGAGCGCACCACGCGGGCAGTGCCCGGAATCCTGGGAATGGCTATGGCAATTACTATCGCGTTCATGTTCCCCCAGAGAGCAGAACCAAACCCTAGAATCTCCAGCAGTAGCCCTCCCTGGAACACTGTGACGATAACCATAGCCAAAACCAGGTCTGGAAAGATGAACATGATGTCCATCCATCGCTGCATAAGAAGGTCTGCCCAACCCTTGAAGTAGGCTCCCATCAAGCCAAGGATAGCTCCTGTGATGACGCTCAGGGCCGTTGCCACCAGCCCAACGTACATGGAGAGTCTGGCCCCGTTAATAACCCTGGAGTACACGTCGCGGCCAAAGTTATCCGTACCGAAGAAGTGCGAAAGGCCCGGGCCTTGAAAGGCGTTGAAAGGCTCGATTTCATTGGGATCGTAACGGTCTATCACCGGCGCGAAAACGGCCATGAACACGAATAGTAGTAATACCGCCGCTCCGACAGCGCCCAGCGGCTTCTTTCGAGAAAAGCCAATAACGGCCTTTAGCCAGTTGGTCTGTTTCTCGGTAGTGAGCGGGCCTTTCGTTAGCTCCTGGTTGGCAGAGTTTCTAAAAGCCAACATATCTCCTGAAGTCGCGCTACCTTAGCCTGATTCTGGGGTCGAATAAGGCATAAGATATGTCCACCAGCAGGTTCATCAACAGCACGAAGAGCGCGAAAACGAACACCACGCCTTGAACCGTGATGTAATCTCTGTGGAATAGCGCGTCCACCAGCAAACTGCCCATGCCCGGGATTGTGAAGACCCTCTCCATAATAACTAGGCCTGAGAAGAGGATTATTATCTCGATACCGACGAGCGTCAACACGGGCAAAATAGCGTTCCTCATGGCGTGTCGCCATATGACCACCTGCTCCCTCAGCCCCTTGGCCCGCGCTGTCCTGACGTAGTCCTCTCGCATAACCTCAAGCACACTGGAGCGAGTCATCCTCGTGCCGATAGCCGACAGTCGGTATCCGATGATGAGGGATGGGAAGATCAGGCGCTGGAAGTTGAGCCAGGGAGTATCCCAGATGGGCGCATGTGCCAGAGGAGGAAGCCATCCAAAGAAGTGGAGCAGGAATAAGATTGTGAGGATAGCCACGAAAAAGCTAGGAATGGATAGGCCCGCCAGTGTGAAAATCCGCAGGCCATAGTCTATCCAGGTGTCCTGTTTGACCGCTGAGATTATGCCCGCCGGTATTGCTATTATCAGAGAGGTAGCCAGAGATATGACCAGTATGCTGAGGCTAAAGGGATACCTTAGCTTGAACTCGTCTAGCACAGGAGTCGGATACGATAGGGATTCCCCAAAATTGAACCGGAGCGCGTCCCACAGCCATTGGAAATATTGGACGACAAGGGGTCTGTTCAGCCCCAACTGTTCCCTCAAGGCGGCCAGTTGCTCGTCGGAGGCCTGTATGCCCGACTCCTGTCCCGCCAGCATCACCGAAGCTACGTCTCCTGGCAGGATTCGCATTACCAGGAAGACCAGAGTCACCGCCCCGATAAGAGTAGGTATTGCCAGAAGCAAACGTCTAAAGATATACTCGCCCATTTACCTCCGCACTGCACCTGAACTTTGATGGCTTATATTTCTCTATTCTCGATCAGGGAAAGGGGAAACGCAAATATACCCCGCATCCAATCACACTGGCATGGGATGTCAGGAGATCATCGGTCACTGACCACATCGAATAGCGCGAAAGAGGCCAGGTCGAACACAAAAGAGGCTTACAGTAGTCTCTCTTTGCAGGGCTTACTGATTTCCGCCTTGATTGCTAATATTCCAGTCGATTAACGCGATCAAGGTTTCACTCTCACCTCAGTCCTCTTCTTTTGATGGGAGAGAAGGCCGGGATGAGGGTGTCCTTCCATGGAAAGATGGTCTAGCAATTCATGCAGAGGTCAGTAAGCTACTGGCACTGACCCGTCTTGCACCAGACCTTCTCCCACTTGCCGAAGTTGTACACGTTGTCACCGAAGTTCATATGAAATTCCTGAAGATTGTTCCAGTGGGCCATGGACTGGAACCAGTAGTAGCTTCGGTGAGACGGCAGGTCTTCCAGCAGGAGGCGGTCTATCTCGCGGGTGATCTCGATGCGCTTGGCTAGATTAATCTCCCCGGACTGCTGCGCGTACAGTCGGTCGAACTTATCGCTTTTGTATCTTGAGCCGTTGATACGAGGGGATTGCCACGACTGAAAAAAGGACCAATATCCGTCGGGGTCGTCCAGGAGGGGAGAGCCGGGTAAGGTGAGGAGATTGAAATCGCCAGTTCCGCTTACAGCAAAAGCGGTAGGCGTATCTAAAGGTCGGATTTCGACGTTAATCCCCACCTTCTTCAGGTCAGCCTGATTTACGATAACACCACGGTCGTACAGGGGGCCTTGGCGCTGTTGCAGTGTAAGCTCTAGCCCCTCGGCGAAACCTGCCTCGGCCAGTAGCTCTCTGGCTTTTAGACGTCGGGCCTCCATATCCGTGCTGAAATACTCGTGCGCCAACATTTCGTCCTCTGGTATGCCGAAAGGCAGGTGTGGCCCTATGAAGGTGCCCACGCTGCCCCAGCCTTCCACCGCCGCCTGAATAGTGGCGCGTTGGTCTATTGCCAACCAGATGGCCTTCCTGACTCTGATGTCGTTAGTGGGTGGTTTCTCCAGGTTGAATCGGATGTTGTGGAAGGCATTCCGCGGGCCAACGAGAACTGTGGCGTCGAGGCCATCTCTCTCGATAATATCGGCCTCGTTCTTCTCGAGATGGCGTGCTATGCCTCCCATGGTGAGCTGCCTGGCTCGGAAGGCGGCGAAGATAGCCGAAAGGTCGCCCATAACCACTGCCTTGTAGCCATCGAGATAGGGCAGAGGGTCGCCGTCCTCGCCCATCTTCCAGTAGTCCGTTCGCCTCTGCGCGACGAATTCCACGCCATGGTTCCAGGTATCGACCATGTAGGGGCCGGTGCCGACCAGGAAGTGGGGGTCCTTGGTGATGCCCTGCCGGAACATCTCCACCTGGTCGGTTATCTCCTTCTTGTGCATCTCGAATCTGGCGCTGCCGATGGCCGTGAGGAAGGAACCCTGGGGCACATCGAAATTGACCTCGAAGGTGCTTTCATCAGTGCATCTGAAGCTTCCCATAGTAGGGAATTGAGTGCCGCGGGTGGACACAGAGGCGTTATTCCATTTGGCGAAGGTGGACTCGACATCCTCACAACTGAACTCGCTACCATCGTTCCAGGTTGCGTCCTCGCGCAAATTGAATGCGTACTTTTGTCCTCCGTCCAGGGCTTCCCAGCTTTCGGCCAGGTCTGGCCGGAGTTGCCCTGCCGGGTCATCTCCGGCAGTGGTAATGTCCCGTATCAGTAGGCCGTTGTATATGGGAGTCAGGAGCTGAGTAGCAATGTAGCCGCTCTCCCAATGGAGGTCAAAGCTTGAAAATGCCGCGTGGACAGCATAGCTGACGACGCCGCCCCTCTCGATGTTGACTACCTCCGCACCGACGGCAGGTGTTGCCCTTGAAACGGGCGTGGGCCTTGCAGTAGCCGTGGTTGTGCCGCCGCTGGTCGATGGAACGGTAGCAGCGGGAGTCTGGGGCGAAGTCTGCGCCGTGGGCGCTGGCCGTAATGGGGTTGTTTGTGATTGTTCCGGCCCGTCAGTGGAAGAACAGGCCACGAGCATTAACGTCAATGTAGTCGCGGCCACTAACATGAGCAGGCCTATAGGCCGCCTCACAAGTGTTAACTTCCTTCTAAACAAATTTGAAGCCTCTCTTCTCTGGAGTCTTCCTGAACGCTTGCCTTTTTAACGGTCAATTAAGCCGTCAACCTCCCCAAAGTGTTGGCGCAATGATAAGGGGAACTATCATGAATTGCAATACCAAGAATCGCTGCATTTTAAGGCAGTAACCTGAAATTGATTTCCTCAGCTTTGTTGTCATAAGGTCTCCTGATTAGTCAGAATTGGTCGAATTGACGTACCTCCGCAAGCTTGATGGCCATTATCTATAGAACCCATAGCGAGTTTATCTTCAGATGTATCAAGCTTTTCGTAGCGTAGACTGCAGGACTGGGTGTACCATCTCAGCGTCATGATATACAATTACAATCGGTCAAACGCTGCGGAGCAGAATCACAGCAGCGGCGGCTAATTCACACATGATGAGAGGTGGACTTCCCATGACTAACGTATATCCCGAAGACAAATGGGTACGGGTAAACGATCTGAATCTCCACTATCTGGACTGGGGCGGAGACACCACCAAGAAACCCCTGATTCTGATGCACGGCATCGGCGGGCACGCCCACATGTTCGATGACTTCGCTTCACACATGACCGACAAGTGGCACGTCATCTCCATAGACGCTCGCGGCTGCGGCGACAGCGATTGGAGTAGTGGTGGATATTCTACGCAGGCGTTCGCATCCGACATAGGACTATTTGCCCAGGCACTCGGCCTGTTTCCATTCGACTACTACGGCCACTCGCAAGGCTCCCGCATTGGTATGCCGTTGGGCGCGTACTACGGCCATCTGGTAGACCACCTCGTTCTGGGCGACTACGGCCCGCTTCCCGACCCGTCTCCCAGCGGACGAGATACTGCGGCACAACGTCTTCAGAGTGGGGCCAAGCCAAAGCCGAAGGGGTTCTTCAGTTCTAAGATGGCCTATGACTGGTACCGCGAGCAAAACCCCAGCTGGCCGGACGAGCAAATCTGGCGCACCATCCAGAACACGCACCGCACCAATTGGGATGGCATTTTGGTATCCAAGACAGACCCGGAAATCTCATGGCTGCTTGGCCGCACCGCGCTCAAGGAAGGCCCGTTTCTATGGGACTGCGTCGACAGGATTTCCTGCAAGACACTGATCTTGCGCGGGGAAACCAGCACGGTTCTTGACAAAGAGCAGGCGCAAAAGATGGAGGCCACTATTCCCAACGGCAAAGGCACATTCAAAGAGTTGTCGGCTGCCGGGCATGGACTCCACAGCGAGAACATGGAAGAGGCGGTGCAGATCATCCGCGAGTTCTTTGAAACCTAGAGCGCCTTCCACAATCGCTGGGCCTGATTAGCCCTTGACGTTGGGGGCAAATTTTCAGCAGCATCTTGCATCATTTTGTTGGAGCAATGCTACATAAGGGTTACATACTCTTATTGGATGGATGAAAATACCTTGAACGAGGATAGGTAGCCCATATTTTCGCGCAACGCATACTGGAGCCTGACGTTGTACTTCGTAAGGTTCGTGCTGTTCTGCACGGACACCATAAACGAATTTCTGGGCAAGAACTGCCCTTACGTAGCAGGGGCTATATCTTTCTATACACTGTTTTCGCTCTTTCCTCTGACACTGGCGATAATATCTGTCCTGGGCTATGTGCTGGGGCCTAACGCTGAGGAAACCAAGCTGGCCGGCGACATCGCCAGTGTCCTCCCCGTATCAACCGAGTACATCGGCGACACGCTGCAAGGTGTAGCGAGAGCAAGGGCCATTACGGGGATAGCCGGCATTTTTGGCCTGCTATGGGCGTCTACCGCCGCCTTTGGGGCCATCAGAAAGGGAATCAACGCGGCGTGGGGAATCAGGAGAACACGCCCCTTCATAAAAGAGCGTCTCATGGACCTGGCGCTGGTACTGGGTGCGGGGGTCCTCGTGATGTTCCTTCTGTTCGTCACACCTCTCTTTGCGTTTCTCAGCGAGATTATGGAATACGTCGCGCCCGAGGCTGAGTTCGCTCGGAGGTTCCTGAGTCTGGGAGGCAGGCTCTTGACCCCTATCATTTCCTTTGCGACTTTCATTGTGCTGTACCGCTATCTCCCCAATGCCAGGGTGCGCTTTAGCGACGTCTGGATGGGGGCGCTGGCTGCGTCTATTGCCTTCGACATAGCCAACTGGGGATTCGTATGGTCCGTGACGCGATTCCCCGTCTACAACGTCGTCTACGGCTCTGTCGGCGCAGTGATGGCTTTGTTGACCTGGGTGTATGTATCAGCTACCATATTACTATTCGGCGCTCTCGTTACCTCTCGTTATGCAGTGAGCGTCCGCAGAACGAAGGACTTGCAAGGCTTCAAATTAGTGTGGGCGGGGATATCGCGTGTTAGGCTTCGGGTTGTGGCATCTACAGGGGTTGGGTAGTGGCAAAAGCCGCCTCGCCATAATTGGGTTACCCCTCTTTTTGATCATCGTTTCTCTGGCTTGCTCCTCTCAGCCAGTCCCCGTGCCGACGCCTGAGCCTGATCCAACAGAAGCTCCATCTGCTGAGTCAAGCTCGCAAGAACCTGGCAGCAGCGTCTCACCGGCGCTTGCCAATTCCCAAGCCCCCGCATCTACTATCGCAACACTGCCTCCTATTGCCGCCTTGGCGACCCTGCCATCTATCGCCGACCTGGTGGACAAAGTCAATCCTGCCGTCGCATCCATATCAGTGGAATCTGTCACCAGAGGCTTGTTCTTCGACTTCAACGACGAAGGCGCTGGCTCAGGGATAATAATCCGGCCCGATGGCTACATCGTGACCAATTTTCACGTCATTCAGAACGCCAGTGAGATAGAGGTCAACCTGCCTAATGGCAAGACTTATACCGCCGAAGTGGTGGGGCGAGATGTGATAACCGACCTGGCCATTATCAAGATAGAAGCCGAAGAAGACCTGCCTGCCGCTAATCTGGTCAACTCGGACTCTTTGAAGGTGGGAGACTGGGTTGTAGCTCTTGGTAACGCGCTAGCTTTGAAAGGTGGCCCAACTGTCACACTCGGCATAGTTAGCGCGCGAGGGCGCACTATCACGACAGACCGGGGCGTTCTATACGACATGATTCAGACCGACGCGGCTATCAACGATGGCAACAGCGGCGGCCCCGTCGTCAATCTGAACGGAGAGGTCATAGGCATAAGCACAGCCATCTTTCGACAGGCGCAAGGTATTGGCTTCGCCGTAAGCTCATCGGTTGCGATACCAATTATAGACAGCCTGATAGAGCATGGGCGGGTGGTGCGGCCTCTGATCGGGCTGACAGGCGCAGACGTCACTCCCGCGAGGGCGAACAGGCTAAATCTTCCCGTGGACGAAGGGATAATAGTCACCCGTATGTCCAGGGACGGCCCCGCTTTCAAGGCTGGTATCAGGGTCGGCGACGTTATCATAAAGATAGACGGCATCCCCACGCCTGATATGGCCCGCTTCCTGACACTTCTCTGGACATATCAGGTGGACGACGAAATGCAGGTGGAGTATATCAGCAACGATGAGTTCAAAGTCGCCCTGGTTATGTTGAACGAAAGGCCCACCGACGCCCCCTAAACCCCGTACCCTAACCCCTAACCCCCGGTACTATTACGCCGCAAGCTCAAAGGACTTCTGGGCCATGTCCACGATGTAGCGACTGATGGAGAGCGACGAGGTGGCCCCAGGAGACGGCGCGTTCAGGACGTGGATCGCGTTTTCAGTCTCCGCGATGCTGAAGTCCTGTAGCAGTTTACCCTGCCTGTCCACCGCCTGAGCGCGCACTCCGGCCCCAGGCTCGTTCAGGTCTTCCATTTGAATCTCAGGCACGAGCGTCTGCAAAGAGCGAACGAAGGTCGTTTTGACCATCGACCGGTACTGCTCCTGAAAGCCTGTCTTCCAGTAGGTTTTAGACATCCGCCAGAATCCTGGATACGTCAAATGCCCCAGCATGTCCGTGAGGCTGAAGCCCGTCTTCTTGTACCCTTCGCGCGCAAGAGCGAGAACAGCGTTGGGGCCAGCCTCCACACTACCGCTTATCCTCTTGGTAAAGTGGACCCCAAGAAAAGGCAGGCTGGGGTCGGGCACAGGATAAATAAGACCTTTGACCAGATTGGCGCGTTCAGGACGCAAAGAGAAGTATTCGCCCCTGAATGGAATTATGCGCACACCTATGTCCACGCCCATCATGCGGGCAACGCTATCGGCGTGCAGTCCAGCGCAGTTAATCACGTATCTGGCGGGTATCTCGCCCCTGGATGTCATCAGATAAAGCATCCCGCTTCGACGGGCTATCTCGTGCACCTTTGTTCTGATCAAGAGGTCTGCGCCGCCCTCCCTCATTTCGATAGAGTACGCCTGCGACACCTTCGTGTAATCGATGATGCCCGTATTGGGAGAGAATATGGCCTTTACACCGGCGGCGTGAGGCTCTATTTCTCGCAGCCGCTCTTTGCCCACCATCTCAAGCCCTTGCGCGCCGTTAGCCGTTCCCCGGCTGAACAAATCTTCCAGGCGCGGGACTTCATCGTCGTTGATGGCGACGATTAGCTTGCCGCACATCTCGTACTCGATACCGTGCTCGTCGCAGAACTCGCGCAGCAGCGTGCCGCCTGTGGAACAAAAGTTAGCCTTCTGAGACCCCGGCGCGTAGTAGATTCCAGCATGAATGACTCCGCTGTTGTGGCCCGTCTGATGCTGTGCGACCTCGGCCTCCTTTTCGATGACAACTATCTTGTATCGCGGGAACTCCTGCGTCAGCCGCATGGCAGTGGCGAGGCCGATAATGCCGCCCCCGATAATCGCAATGTCGTAGTTCTGATAGTTCATTGGTTCTCCCGTTCAGCATAGATGTGCGCAATCAAGGAATCCACCTCCGCGTCTTCCACCTCCCGCCAAGCGCCTGTCAGCGCCAGTGCCCCCTGGGGCTTCGCAGACGTTGCCTGATACTTTTCCAGGCGTTTCAATTCTTCAATGCTCACCAGGGCAGCTAAAGGCTTGCCCCTTCTCTCAATGATGACATACTCGCCTCCTCGTGCTACATCAGCCACAAGAGCCGAAAACTGTGCCTTAGCTTGCGCCGCACTTACCTTTTTAGTCATTATGACCCCTTTGTGTTTTTGCGACTAGGGGGTCATTATATCGAAACTATCAGGAGTTTCACAATAAGAACATGCGTAGCACGCCGCTCCTTCGTATTGCTTTCTGTTCCCAAACCATTCCGGCGATGCTATGAACGCCTATTGATTTCTCCGCGCCTTGACACTCCGGTTTCTCGCAAGTATCATCCGGTCGAAAATCTGTTTTGATAGGAATTTTGAAACCCGCCTTGATTGAATCAGACCTTAATGTCAAAATGGTAATGCACGCCCTGTCCGACCGCGTGATAGGGCGTCAGATATTCCATCACGACTCGCTCGGCTCTACCATGGACGAGGCCCGCAAGCTAGCCGAACAGGACGCGCCGGAAGGCACAGTCGTGATAGCCGAGGAGCAGACGGCAGGCAGAGGCAGATTCAACCGGGCATGGGTTTCGCCGTATGGTCAGAATCTCTCGTTCTCGGTGTTGCTGCGGCCTGCGCCTGCTCAGTTGCCATCCATGAACATGGCGGCGACGCTTGCGGTCGCCAGGGCCGTCGCAAGCGTGACAGGGCTTGAGACAGCCGTCAAGTGGCCCAACGATGTTCGCATCGACGAGCGCAAGATATCAGGCATATTGATCGAAACGGCGATAGAAGCAAGAGAGGTCAAGTACGCCATCGTCGGCATTGGCGTAAACGTGAACATGGACACGTCTCGATTTCCTGAGATTGCCTCTCTTGCCACAAGCGTGTTCAGCGAAACAGGCCACAAGGCAGACCGGACGGTGGTGCTGCGTCTCGTCCTGAAGAACTTCGATGACCTCTATCGCACGGTCAAAGCCGGAGGCTCGTTGACTCAGGATTGGGCCGCTATCCTGGAAACGCTGGGTCGCACTGTGCAGGTACGCTGGCTAGACCAGGTGGTAGAGGGCACGGCGGAAGCCATAGACGAACAGGGGAACCTCATCCTCAAGCGGCCCGACGGCTCAACTTTCACGGCTGTGGCCGGAGAGGTAACCCTTCAGAGGGTTGCCGATCACTCGTTATAGTATGAAGATATCTGGCTGTGGGTAGCAATTTAGAATTTTAAGGCAAGGAAATAAGGGGGAAACATGCTTGAGAATCTAAGCCTCGACGGCAAGTCGATTGTCATTACCGGAGGCGGCACTGGTCTGGGCAGGGAGATGACGCTTGCGATGGCTAGGGCAGGGGCAGACCTTGTCATCGCGTCGCGTCGCACAGGCCCTATCGAAGAGGTAGCGGAAAAGGCGAGGAAGATGGGCAGGCGCGCAATCACCGTCGCCACAGACGTTACAGACTCCACTCAGGTCAACAGCCTCATCGAACGGAGCATTGAGGAGTTCGGCAAAGTCGATGTCCTCCTGAACAACGCGGGCATCGTTCGTGAACAGGGGTCTATCCCCATCTGGGATATTACCGATGAGGATTGGAGAATCGGGATGGACACCAATATAAGCGGCTCCCTGTACTGCTCTCGCGCTGTCGCAAAGCACATGGTTGACAGGGGGCAGGGCAAAATAATAAACGTCTCGTCCGGTTTCGGGCTTCGCGGCGGTCGGGACAATTACATGTACGCCTGCGCGAAGGGCGCTGTAATTCAGCTCACGCGCACGCTGGCGACCAGCCTGGGCAGGTACGGCATTACCAGCACCTGCATTGTGCCCGGCTTTCTTCCTACTCAGTCCACAGGCGAGGGAGGACGTGGTCTGCCCGTAAACGACTTCATTCCCATCGGCAGGGTCGGCGATCCTGTGGAGATGGGGCCAATCGCGGTGTTCCTAGCGTCTTCGGCGTCGGACTACATGAACGGCGAGATGTTCATCATTGACGGCGGCGCAATAGCGGGCGGCTACGCGCCAACCGGATACGCCCCTGTGATACCTCTGGAGATTTAGGAATCTTTAAAAAGACCTGCTATATGTCATTCTGAGGAGCTTGCGACGAGGAATCTAAACATAGTGCTAAGATTCTTCGTTTCATTCAGAATGACAACGTAACAATACTATCAAGCATTCTGAGACATTTTCGCAGAGGTCAGTAAGGCCTTCAATTAGTGAGAGGAGAAGTTCATGCCTATCCCACAAGAGTGGAATCTGACAGGTAAAGTCGCCATCATCACCGCCGACAGACGAGGTTGGACGCCTTTTCTCGCCTCTGCCCTGGCCGAAGCTGGCGCAGGCGTTGCCGTCGCAGGCTCCAACAAATCGGACATGGCCGACGCGATCAAAGCAGTGAAGAGTCAGGGCAGAAAGTCGCTGGCAGTCCCAACCGACGTGACCAGCTCGGCGGAAATCGATTCGATGCTGCAAAAAGTGGTATCGGAGTTCGGCAAGGTGGACATCCTCGTGAACAACGCTCGCGTCGAGTTCGCCAAGCCTTTTGCCGACGTAACAGAGGCCGAGTGGAAGACCGTCATGGACTTCAACGTCAACTCCATGTTCCTGTGCTGCCACGCGATCGGCAAGCACATGCTAGAGCAGGGAAAGGGCCGCATCATCAATATAAGCTCAGGACTGGCAGTGCGTGGCCTCTGGAACTCCGTCGCCGCCTGCGCAAGTCAAGGAGCGATACACCAGCTTACCTCGGCGCTGGCCCTGGAATGGGCGCGCAGCAACATCAGGGTAAGCGCCATCGGTGCGGGCTGGCTCACGACTGATGAGCCGACAGAGGAGGACAAGCGAGATCCTCTGGTTAGATATCTTCCATCAAGGCGCAAGGGACATCCAACCGACCTCTGCGGCCTGCTGGTTTACCTTGCTTCCGACGCCGACGAGTTCGTCACGGGACAGACGATATTCATCGACGGCGGCGCGCTCGCTCACGGCTAGACACCGCTCGTAATCTCAGATGGAGCTGCAGGTTAGGGTACAGCCCAGGGCCAAGCGCAATAGCATCGAGGTTGTCGAAGGATCAAAGCTGAAAGTCTACGTGACCGCCGCGCCGGAGGACGGGAGGGCCAACGATGCCGTCGTGGCGTTGCTTGCCAAAAGCCTGGGGGTTGCCAAGAGCCACATAAGGATTCTCAAAGGCCACAAGAGCCGGGACAAGCTGCTGGACATCGAGGGTCTAACCGAAGACGAGATCATCACGCGCCTGACAGACAGATAACTATCGCCCCGTTCGCAACAGAGTTTGAATCACAATTGGCCTATGATGATACTTCGAACGACCGTTATCAGGATAATAGCTATCATAGGCGAGAGGTCCAGCATACCCATTCTGGGAAGAAGTCGCCGTATCGGGGCAAGGATAGGCTCGGTAACCTGATGAATAAAAATAGCAATGGGGTTCGATGGCGATACGTTGATCCAGGAAAGTATCACCCGCCCGATAAGCGCCAGATACAGGATATTGGCGAGCCACGATATGAATTGGACTATTAATTCGTTCAACTCTATTCTCCCAGCTCCTTCGACTTCTCGTAGGCGGCTATGACCGCCTGGAAGACGGTCCCCCTGAACCCGCCTTCTTCAAATGCCAGGACAGCTTCGATGGTTGTCCCGCCGGGCGAAGTGACCATGTCCTTGAGTTCGGCGGGATGGCGACCGGACTCCTCAACCAGCCTTGTGCTGCCGGTAACCGTCTGAAGCACCAGCGTGCGAGCCATGTCGCGCGGCATTCCGAGGTAAACCCCCGCGTCTATCATCGCCTCAATGAACAGAAACACGTAGGCCGGGCCGCTGGCGCTCAACGCCGTCGCCATGTCTATCAGCTTCTCGTCGTTCACGAAAAGCTCTTTGCCGAGCGTGCCCAGTATATCACGCGCGGCGGCGATCTTCGCCTCAGGCACATCGGACGAGGCAGTCCACACAGTCATCCCCGCGCCTATCTGTGCTGGCGTGTTGGGCATGACCCGAATGACGGATGAATGCCCCAAGCCAGACACGAGCGTCTTCATCTTCGCGCCTGCGACGATAGACAGCACGGCGGTGTCCTGCACAAGGCCAGTCTTTAGCTCCGACAACACGTCTGGAAGGCTCTGAGGCTTCACAGAGAGCACAACTATATCCGCGCCGCTCACGACATCCAGATTACCGGAATAAGCCTTTAGCCCGTACTTCTGCTCTAGATACGAACGGCGTGCCTCTACTGGCTCGCCGACCTTTATTTCGTCCGGCGATGAGAGCCTGGCTTCAAGGATTCCGCCGATGATGGCCTCGGCCATGACGCCGCCGCCTACGAATGATATGCTCATGTCACGCTTCTTTCTACTAACCCTTGAATGCTAATATCCAGACCTGATAGCCCGCTAAAGTCTCACCCCCATCCCAACCTTCCCCCGTCAAGGGGGAAGGGGTTAGCTTCCTCTCCCTTGACGGGAGAGGATTGAGTTGAGGGTGAAGCGTTCGGTAATTAATCTAGTTTGGATATTGATATTCAGTGCTTCGATAGCTATATCAACTTTCCGTCGCTTGCAAGGTCTACGGCGACTCGGATGGACTCCAACATACTCGTGTGGTCGGCGATGCCCTTGCCCGCGATGTCGAACGCCGTGCCGTGATCGACGGACGTTCTGACAAACGGCAAGCCCAGGTTGACGGCGACGCTTCTCGTCCAGTCGTGGACTTTGATGGGTATGTGGCCCTGGTCGTGGTACATAGCCAGCGTCACGTCGTACTTGCCGTCGATAGCCTGGTTGAAAACCGTGTCGGCTGGCACCGGCCCTGTTGCGTCGATTCCCATGGCGCGCGCCTCATTGACAGCCGGTGCAATCTGCTTCTCCTCCTCGTCGCCAAGCAGCCCGCCATCGCTTCCGTGCGGATTCAGCGCGGCAACGCCGATTCTTGGCGCGGCGAAACCCCATTTCTTGAAATACTCATCGGTCAGCTTCAGCTTCGCCAGCACGTTGTCCTTCGTCACGTAGTCGCAGGCCACGCGCAGCGAGCGATGTGTCGTCAGGTGCACTACCCGCAGCGTTCCCGTCATCAGCATCGTGGCGACCTCTTTGGCCCCGGTCTGACGCTGGAAAATCTCCATGTGACCAACGTCCTTGTGACCAGCCAGAGCGCACGCCTCCTTGTTGATGGGAGCAGTCGCGATAGCCTGTATCCGGCCTGCGCTTGCAAGCTCGCCCGCGAGGAGTATCCATTCCACGGTCGCCTTGCCCGCCGCCGAAGAAAGCTGCCCAACGCTGATTTCGGCGTAGTCCAGGTTCTCAAGGTCGAGCACGTCGATTGCGCCCGCCTGTCCGACAACCTCTTCCAGCGAATGCGCGACGCGAGTGGAGACCGTAGCGTTAATCAGCCGGAGGGCGACGTCCATAGCGGCGACGCTGCCAATCACGAAGGGTCGGCACTTCTCATAGACGCGCTGGTCTAGGAGGGCTTTGGCGGTAACCTCTGGCCCGATTCCAGATGGGTCGCCCATTGTTATGGCGACAAACGGCTTTTCGATCATAAGCTTTCACCGATTGATTTTCAGCAATTGTTGGGGCCACGCGATACACCGATGCCTTGCATCCGAAGTGAGTGTATGACTTATCTTATTATAACTCTCCACGTCTGCAAAAAAGTAGGGGACACGACGTATCGTGTCCCCTGATTCCTTAAGGTATATATCTTGCCTTCTGCCCTGTCCTCTTGCAAAAGAACAGGGCAGAATATTCTATTCGCACTTGTTGTAGCCACAGTCGTAGCAGTGGAGGCATCCCTCCTGGTGCACCAGGAAGCCTGAGCACTCAGGGCATCTGGCCCCGCTTGCGACCTGGCTGCCGTTGGTCTGCACTACCAGGTGTCCCTCCTCCGTCGTGGCGTCCTTAGTCGAAGGAAACAGCCCCAACTGAGCCGAGTCTTCGCTGGATTCTGCTCGCCCGTGCAGCGGCTCCACATCATGCACGTGGCGGCTCAGCGCCAGAGACACGGCGTCCTCTGTCGAGCGCACCAGAGTGCCGCCGTCCCAGACCGGACAGCAGGTGATGCCTCGCAGTTGCTCTACTACCTGGTCAGGGTCTATGCCGGAGCGCAGGGCCAGCGATACGAGGCGCGATATGCCCTCAAGGTGCGCGGAGTCGCAGCCTCCTGACTTGCCCAGCGTTGAAAACACCTCGAACGGCTTGCCGTCATCGTCGAAATTGACGGTCACGTACATGCTGCCATGGCCGCTGCGAATCCGGTCTGTGATACCTCTGACCGAGCCGGGCCGCCGTCGAGGAACGAGCAAATGCTCTCCCCCTGCCTCGGTTGCGCTTGTTTCGCTTTCCGCGCCGCCCGTCTCAAGCACCTGCATCGCCTTCGAGCCGTCGCGGTACACGGTAACGGCTTTGCAATCCGTCTCCCACGCCAGCCAGAAAGCGTCCTTGATGTCGTCCACCGTCGCGCTGTTGGGCAGGTTGATGGTCTTGGACACCGAGTTGGTAACGTGCTTCTGCCATGCGGCCTGCATACGAACGTGCGGCTCCTGGCTGATAGTCATAGACGTGTGGAATATCGCGGCGTCCAGGCCGCACTCGCCCAAGATGCGCTCGGCGTCTTCGGGATGGTCAGCGAACTGCCCTAGCACGTCCTTAACCCTGTCTTCGTCTCGCAATTGGCTCATCAACGTTTCCCAGACCGACGTGGGCGCGTCGAGCAGGCGCGAGCTGCCTCCTGTATCGTCGTCCCATAGCACATTCGACCACCACGCGGCGGCGAAGTGAGGCTCTATGCCGCTTGAGCAGCCGGATATTCTGCTGATAGTGCCGGTGGGTGCGATGGTTATCACGCTTGAGTTGCGCACCGGGGGCATGCCCCACTGCTTGAGCGCGGAGTTCTCGTACTCAGGGAACGGGCCGCGTTCCTCCGCGAGGTTGGCGGACTCGTTCCAGGCAACCTGATTGATGAAGCCGCCCAGTTTGTCCGCAAGCTCTAACGCCTCATCCGCGTCATAGGGAATGTTGAGCCGCACGAGGGCGTCGGCCCAGCCCATGACGCCGAGTCCGATGCGTCGGGTCGCAAGGTTAACATCGCGCAGCTTGTCCAGCGGGAACTGGTTGACCTCGATTACGTCATCCAGAAAGCGCACGGCGGTGCGTACAGTATCTTCCAGCTTCTCCCAGTCGAAGCCTTGCCTTGAGCCTGATGAAGTGTCGTTGGGATTATACACAATATGTCTGTCTAGATTGATGGAACCTAGGCAACAATTGCCATAATTCTCCAAAAATTCCTCCCCACAAGGATTGCTCGTTTCGATCTGGCCTAGCTGCGGATTCGGCGCGGTTTCCCACACTCTGTCCATGAACACGACGCCGGGGTCGCCGGTCTTGTGCGCTGACTCTGCGATTTCGTCCCAGAGCGCACGCGCGGAAACGGTCTCAACGACGCTGTTGTCTCGCGGGTTGACTAGCTCCCAATCGCCATCGGCTTCAACGGCTCGCATGAAATCGTCGGTTATCTGCAGTGAGATATTGAAGTTCGCAAGCGTGTCGTCATGGTCTTTGCAGTGGATGAACTCCCGAACGTCGGGGTGGTTAATCCGAAGCTGCCCCATGTGCGCGCCCAGTCGGAACGCGCCCTGAGTAAGCGTCGCGCCCACCGACGAGTATAGCTTCATTACGGCGATTGGGCCGCAGGCCATGCCATGAGTCGTCGAGATGCTGTCATTTCGGGGCCTCAGCTTCGAGAAGCCGAAGCCTATGCCGCCGCCCCACTTCTCTATCATCGCGGCGGAGTGGGCCACCTCCATTATAGAGTCCATCGTGTCTTCGGGAGTCACGACGAAGCAGGCGGACAGGCAGCCCCGACCCGTGCCCGCGTTGACCAGCGTGGGCGAGTTGGGCATGAACTTCAATGACGACATCAGGTCGTAGAAGCGTTCTTCGTAAGCCTCGCGGAGTTGTAGGTTTGACTCGCCAAGAGCCACCGAGCGCGCAACCCTTCTGAACAGGTCTTCCGGCGTCTCGTTGGGCTTGCCATCGTCGCCCTTGCGCAGATATCGCTTCTCCAATATGACCCGCGCGTTCTCGGATAGCTCGCTGACCGCGCTTGCCTTTGGCAATCCTTCCGCATGACCGTTGCCATTGTGATTGCCGTTGCCATTCCCGTTGGCCTTTATGAACGGGGTAAAGGCGCTCCTTTTCTCATTATCGTAGCCTTCGGTTCCTGTGGAGGTCTGGTCTTTCAGCATCTTCTGCTCCTGGTTGATAATTGATCTCTAATCACGGTTAGAAGAAAATAAGCCCAACGGTCAGCATATCGGTTTCAAGAGACTACTTTTTAACCCTTTTCTTCTCTTACCCACTAGGGTTTTTATGACCCTTTTGTACGCTCTTGGCAATTTCGGATTCAGACGAAGCATAACACAATACGAACATACGGTCTATGTTTCTTTGGGGGAAATCCGGGCAGAAATCCCCTACGCGGGGTCTGATTGAGGCTTGTTGGGCCTCCGACCCCGACGACGGGGCGTGGCGGGCAGGTCATCGTCTTCCAGAAAAGTAAGCTGGTTGTCGTCGACGACGGCCCCGTGAGGTTCCAGCAGGGCTTCTATCTCTTCCTTGAAGCTCTCTATGTCTCTGAAGTCGCGGTAGACGCTTGCGAAGCGTATGTAGGCCACGCGGTCAAGGCCCTTGAGCCTGTCCATCACCATCTCGCCGATGGTTTTGGATGGTATCTCGGCCCGGCCCAGGTTGGAAAGCTGCGTCTCTATCTCGTCTATCACCTTCTCGATGCTGCCGATGGGCAATGGTCTCTTGGCGCAGGCAGTGGTCAGGCTCGACCAGAGCTTGTCGCGGTTGAACTCTTCCCGCCGCCCGTCGCGCTTGATTATAAGCAGCGACCTCGTTTGAACGCGCTCGTACGTGGTAAATCTCAACCCGCACCGGAGGCATTCGCGCCTGCGCCGGATGCTTTCGCCGGTGTCACGGGAGTCGATTACCTTCGAGTCGTCGTTAGTGCAAAACGGGCAATGCATATCAATACTCTACAGGGATTGCTGTCCATATTTCCTGTGTTGTTCTTTGTTTAGTTAAAATATAAGACTTATGTTAAAAACCACAACTTATCGTACTATGTATTTACAATACCACTACATGTTGGGGTATGTCAATCGTAATATGGGCATTTGCACAAGAAGTATTTGAGGTCGGTCATTTCTTGTGCGGGATGAGGTTTCGCACATAAAGTCATACCCCAAGTTCTTCTTGCAATCGCTTCACTTCGTCTTCTGTAATCAACACCATGTTCCCCACACGCTGACCCTTGACCTTGCCTTTCTGTATTCACTGGCTAATGGTGTATCGGTTCTTACCATGCAAGGCAGCAGTTTCGCCCAAGGTAAAAAAACTTCCAGAAATCATGTTCTAAGAGCGTCTAACAAAACCATTATTGGAACAGAAAGCGAGAGCAGATGATGGCACAACCTATGGCCAAGAAAGCCTCATGTATGTCTGCCCTGCGCTCATATCGAACCCGTAAGCGTCGGAACTGATGAAGCCAACTCAGGCTTCTCTCAACCACCCATCTATGCACACCCAACCCGCTGCCATGCGGCTCACCTCGCTTGGCCAGCAGCGGCCAGATATGTCGCTTCTTCAACTCCTTGCGAACAGGCTCAGAGTCATACCCTCTGTCTCCCTGCGCCTGAAGAGGACGCTTGCGAGGCCTGCCTCGCTTGCCCTTGACAGCAGGTATGGCATCCACCAACTCAAGGGCTTGGGTGACATCGTGAGCGTTCGCGCCAGTCAACCTGACCGCCAGTGGAATGCCCTGGGCATCGGTTATGATATGATGCTTGCTACCCGCCTTCGCCCTGTCCGTGGGGTTGGGGCCTGTTTTCTGCCCCCAAAAACTGCTCGCACTGAAGCACTGTCCAGCACTGCGCGAGTCCAGTCTATGCGCTCAGCTGCTTGCAGGCGCTCAAGGCATACCAAGTGGATGCGCTCCCAGACTCCCGACTGGTGCCAATCTCTGAGGCGCCTCCAGCAGGTCATCCCACTGCCACAGTCCATCTCCTTGGGTAGGTCTTCCCAGCCAATGCCTGTCTTTAGCACGAACAGTATCCCACTTAGGACCTGTCTGTCAGGTATCCTGGGCCTTCCTCCTTTCGGCTTCGGTGGTTGTGGCGGCAGTAAAGGTTGCACCAGTTCCCAGAATTCATCGCTTACAAGGGGCTTAGACATTAGGTCATCCTCCTCCAGAGAATGTCCAGATTCTAACCCCTTTTATTAGGTTTTGTTAGACGCTCTAAGTACCTCCTAAGCAGAAACCCGTATTTCTAGGTGCCCAAAGTGCATTGATATGGATTGACATTAGTGCTAGAAAAGAGCGTGGAAAGTCGCTATACGTTGCTAGAAGAAAGGTGGTAATAGTAATAGCGTGGCCTAAGTCGCCACATAAAAAAGTGCCCAGGTGGTGGAATTGGCAGACACGCCGGATTGTGACTCCGGTGGTTATTCCAACCGTGCGGGTTCGAATCCCGCCCTGGGCACGCCATTAACAACATTCGGGGACGTGGTGGAATTGGCATTCACGGCTACCTGTGAAGTAGCTGCCGCGTATGCGGATTGAGGGTTCGAATCCCTCCGTCCCCACCAAACTTTTAAGCCCAGATAGGTGGGAGGGTCGAACTATGCTCGCCAATATCCCTTCATGCTGTCTTACGACAGTAAGATACAGTGTTGATAACCGTATGTCTATGGTTTCTTAGTCTCGTTTTCGGGCTTTTGCCACTGATTCTTGCGGTGGAATCCCACTATAGGTACGCCTGTTCTGACACTTTTGGTTCAGTAGTAATAATTCAGTCAGGGTATACGCACAACACTGCTTGCTAATTGACGGTGAAAATGCACTTTTTACCTTGATACAGGCGCGGAGGGGTAATAGATGGTACTAAATAAAGGCGGGGACGCCGGTGTTACCTGCACCAGTGTCCTTATGACCACTTATTAAACGGGGCCGCCTTAATTGGCGGCCCCGTTGCGAAGAAGCTATCGCCCTGTGAAGGGCATTCTTCTGAATTAGTGCGTGTTGATCTGAGAGGGGTCTACCTTACGCGCCTTGGTGTGCCTGCGAAGGAACGGCGGCAGGTCAAGCTGTGCCTCGTCGCTGGTGAGGGCTTCTCGCAGCATCTGGGCGACGTTGTCTTCTCGCTCCTGAATATTCTCGGTAGTGGGGAAGCCAGTAGCGATAATCGTGAGCTTGATTTCGTTCTCCAGCTTCAGGTCGGTGACCATGCCGAAGATGATGTTGGCGTCAGGCTCGACGACTCGCTGGATGACTTCGGCGGCCTCGTGCAACTCCGACAGCTTGAGGTCGCTGCCCCCGGTGATGTTGAACAGCACGCCGCTAGCCCCTTCGATGGACACATCGAGCAATGGGTTGGTGATGGCACGCTGCGCCGCCTCCCTTGCCCTGTGTTCGCCGACGCCGAAGCCGATGGACATCCACGCAGGGCCAGCATCTCGCATGATTGCCTGTATGTCGGCGAAGTCCAGGTTGATCTCGCCCGGCACGGTCACAAGCTCCGCGATAGACTGCACACCCATACGAAGAACATCGTCAGCCATCCTGAAGGCGTTCTCGGCGGTGATCTCCTCTTCGCAGATGACGTGGAGACGCTCATTAGGGATGACCAGAAGCGTATCGACATGCTCCCTCAAGCGTTTGATGCCTTCTTCGGCTACCTGAGCGCGCCGCAGACCTTCGAAGCTGAACGGCCGGGTTACTACCCCAACAGTCAGTGCGCCCGTTTCTTTGGCCATCTGGGCCGCGACTGGTGCCGCGCCCGTGCCAGTGCCTCCGCCCATACCTGCTGCGACGAACACCATGTCGGAGTCGCGCATGGCCTCATACAGCTCTTCTCTGCTTTCCTCGGCGGAGCGCATACCCAGGTCTGGGTTGCCTCCTACGCCTTTACCGCCGGTGAGCTGGTCCCCGACTCGAATCTTCAAGGGCACGTCGCACCGCATCAGGGCCTGGGCATCGGTGTTCACCACCATATACTCCACGCCAGGCATGCGCTCCCTGAACATCCTTGAGACGGCGTTCGAGCCTCCACCGCCTACGCCTACTACCTTAATCCGTGCGACTCCATCGGGGTCTCTGTTGGTGACGGCCATTGACTCCTCCCTCTCCAGTTTCTAGGAAATTTGCTTTCGGACTTCTATTCGGCAATTCAAACCCTCGCTTTTGAGGGTGATAAAGATATACTTTTCAGATTTACAAATACTATTCAGGACAACAACCCTCTGACTTGTCTGGCAAACCGGGAAACGACTCCACCGCCTCCGTTCTTAGTGCCGTTGCTTGCCCCGTTGGTCGCTCTGGTTGTCTCTGGCCTGTGTTGTGCTGCGGCCCACAGAAGGATTCCCGTGCTGGTCGCGAATGCGGGGGCTTTAAGCTCGTCTGGCAAATCCCCGCCACCATCGGGCACGCCGATGCGCACGTGAAGAGTGAGAGTTCGCTGGATTAGCTCCTTTAGCCCTGGCAAAACAGACGCCCCGCCGGTGATGACAAGCTGCATGCTGGAGATGTCCTCAATGCCTGCGTCTTCCAGTTTCAGCTTGATCAGACGCACCAACTCCCGGGCGCGCTCGCGCGTTAGCTGGCGAATATCCCGTAGTGGCACTTTAAGCTCAGTCGATCTGCCGACAACCGGCAAGGAAATCTCATCATTTGGATGGACATCGTTCATCTCGGTGTGAGCATACTTGAGCTTTGCTTCCTCTGCTGCGTAGTAAGTGGTGTCGTAAGTGAGTGAAATATCGTTCGTGAACTGATAGCCACCTATAGGCAAGACAGAGGTATACTGGATATTCCCCCTCTTGAATACAACCACATCGGTCGTGCCACCGCCGATGTCTATCAGCACGACTCCCTGCTCCCTTTCCTCTTGTGTCAGTACCGCCAGGCTGCTCGCCAGCGGCTCCAACACGAGCGACTCTATTCTAACTCCGGCCCTCTCTACAGCATCCACGAGGCTGTTAACAATATAAGAGGCCCCCGTCACGACATGGGTTTCGACCTTTAACTGATTGGTGTGCATTCCCAGCGGGCTTCTGATGCCCTCCTTACCGTCTAAAGAGTAGGACATCGGAATGGCGTGAATTACCTTGCGCCCGGACGCCTGGCTCTCGGCAGCAACCTTTTGAGGAACCCGCTCAAGGTCTTCGTTAGTTATGACGCCACGCTCACCGGCCCAATTCAGGGTATCCGAACGGTTCTCGAAAGCAACGTGCGTGCCGGTAACGCCGACGTAGACGGACTGAATACTAAGCCCTGCTTTATGCTCCACCTCAGAGATGGAAGCTCGAATCGCCGCCTCCGTTGCCGCAGCATCCGCGACGTTCCCTTTCTTGAGGCCATCGCACGGTACGACGCTATATGCCAGCACCTGAAGGTTTGTCGGCCCGGTTTTCTTGCAGACGATAGTGCAAATTTTCGTTGTGCCTACGTCTATCGCAGCTATTATCGTTGCGTCTGCCATAATATTGGTTCCTCTGAAAACGGAGTGTACACTTCCGCCGTTGTCATCATTGCCATAGCATTCAGATCCGCTCTGCCACTCGCATACGGGCGCTTCTGCTCCGAGGGTTGGCCTGAACCTCGGCCTGCGTTGGTTTTATCACTTTCCGATTGATCAGCCTGATACTGGCCTTATGGCCACATATACATATCGGCGTTTCCGGTGGACATATGCAATCCGACGCCTCGTGCCGCAGCTTGTTTTTCACCAGCCTGTCCTCAAGCGAATGATAGCTAATCACCGCGACACGCCCGCCTGAGCGTAACAGTTCCAGGGCCTGTTCAAGGCCACGCTCCAGATTTTCCAACTCCTTGTTGACGGCCATTCTGATTGCTTGAAACGTTCGCGTAGCAGGATGAATTCGTCCCCTTGCAGGCCGACCCAGAGCACGTGTTACCACATCCGCCAATTGGGTCGTCGTCTCTATCGGACGCCTTCGAACGATGGCCCGCGCTACCCTTCTCGCTCTCCGCTCTTCGCCCATCCAGAAAATAACGTCAGCCAGCGATTCCTCGGAATACTCATTCACCACGTTATAAGCGGTCGTTTCCTGGCCCGGGTCAAACCGCATATCGAGCCGTGCCTCGTGGCGAAAGCTGAAACCCCTGCTGCCGGTGTCCACTTGCAGCGAGGACAGGCCAAGGTCGAAGAGAATGCCGTCTGCGGGCTTGAAGCCGTGTTCCTCGGCGATAGTGCCCACGTCCGCGAAATTCCCCTGCACCAGGACAACAGTGTCCTGGTATGCTTCCAGCCGCCGCCGCGCCACGATGAGCGATTCGGCATCCAGGTCTATTCCAAGGAGATGCGGCCCTGGGGTAACGGCGCTCAAAATCGCCAGAGAATGCCCACCCTCCCCAACGTTGCAATCTACAAACGTCCCAAGAGGTTTGATTTCGAGGGCGGAGATAACCTCCTGCGCCATTACGGGTGTGTGGCGTACTTCCAACGCTTCCTAAGAGGGCCACCCCCCAATCCTTCGCAATTACGCCAGCCTAACCCTCGGCATTCTGCGTTGAGCAGACCAACGACATAGGCTCCGACCATCCAATCATGGTAGTATAGGATGGCTTCGAGCGTATGAACCCACAACATTCTTTGCGAGTGTCACAGAGGTAGCCCGACCCATGCAAGGTGAATTAGCCCTATTTTTCCGAGGTGTTTTCAGGGTCGGTCTGTCTGCATCAACCCTTGCCCTTGTTTGAGAAGGAGGCGAACCATTTTCAAACTAGCAATACTTACCATAAGCGACGCTGGCTCTAAGGGAGAGCGGGCTGACACCAGTGGCGACACCATAAGCGAAATTATGGAACGTGAAGGTTTGGAGCAGGTGCTTCGTGATATCGTTCCAGACGAAAAAGATATTATATCCGAAAAGCTCCGCGAATGGAGCGACGGCGGAAAGGTCGATCTTGTACTGACTACAGGCGGCACTGGCCTTGGCCCCAGGGATGTTACCCCGGAAGCTACGAGGGCCGTTATCGACATCGAAGCGCCCGGAATAGCGGAAGCCATGCGGATCGAAACGCTGAAGAACACGCCGTTGGCTATGCTCAGCCGCTCCGTGGCCGGTGTGAGGTCTGGATGCCTCATCATCAACCTGCCAGGCAGTCCAAAGGCAGTTCGAGAGACCCTTGAGGTTGCGGTTCCGGCCATAGCCCATGCGCTGGAGATGGTCAAGGGATGGCGGACACACTGAACCTACGTACGCGATTTCACGTCGTGACGATCTTTCCGGCGATGTTCGTAAGTCCTTTCGCCGAGAGCATCGTCGCCCGTGGAATTCAAAACGGCCTGGTCGATGTTAAAACCTACGACATCCGTGACCACGCACACGACCGCCACAGGAAGGTAGACGACTACCCTTTCGGTGGCGAACCAGGCATGCTGATGAAGCCGGAACCCCTGTTTGAGGCCGTAGACTCGGTTCGCGCTTCCGCCCGTCTGGACGATGACACACCCGTAATTCTGCTCTCGCCTCAAGGCCGAACTCTGACGCAGAAGGTCGTGGAGGAGCTTTCAGCGCATAGCGACCTGGTGCTAATCTGTGGACGCTACGAAGGCGTAGACGAGCGTGTGCGCGAGCATCTGGCGACGGACGAGATTAGCATAGGCGACTACGTTCTCAGCGGTGGCGAGCTTGCGGCGATGGTCGTCATCGACGCCGTGTCGCGGCTTGTGCCGGGCGTCGTCGGTTCCTTGGAATCGACGCAGGACGACTCGTTCACCACCGGCCTGATTCAGCATCCGCAGTACACCCGTCCCGCCGAGTTTCGAGGCTGGGCCGTGCCGGATATGCTTCTCTCCGGCAACCACGCGGAGATAGCCCGATGGCGTCGGCGGGAGTCGCTTCGCAGGACATTTCTGCGCCGCCCCGACCTGCTGGAATCGGCGCAGCTTTCCGAGGAAGACCACCGCTTCCTCGACGAACTTCGGGGAAGCCAATAGTAATCCAGTCTACACGAGGGCGCGTCGTTGGGTGTGAAACTCTTCCAGGCTGCCATTCGCGGACACGATGGTGTCCATTTTTCTAGCGAGTATCTCAAGCTGCTGACGAGGAACCACGATCAGCATCTCCTCATCAGGAATGCCTGTGTAAACTCGAAATCCGATACACCCCATACTTGCGCTGGCGTTGCTGCTCTTGATAGCCATTGAAATTGCAGCACAGGTAGGCCGACCAAAGGCAGTCATGCCCGCTCCTGTCCACGTGACGCTATCCGATGCCTCTACTAGAAGCATCGCCTGAGCGGGTTTGCAAAAGAATAGGGCCACATCGGGGTCGACGGGCATCTGGGATATAGGGCCGTAGACAATCCCTTTGTGTCCTCCAGGGACCGACGGAATCGCGCTCGCCTCCTCTGGCGTGATGTACTCCAACTCGCACATGGTTTCGACGATGGTCTGAGCTTCTGCCTGGCGCTCTTCTGGAATCTGAAAGCCCATCGTCATAACGCCGATTGGACAGTTGAGATGTTCTTCCTCTGAGGCGTAGAAGACACTCTTTTCCGCCATGCGCCAGAAGGAGCAGGCCGACGGCACGCCTGTGTCGGATTTTTCGACGCCAGCAGGCGGCCCATCGACGAAGGCAAGCCCAATAGGAGGGCGCGGCAATCCCAGAGACTCCTCTAATGTGGCTATAATACGCTGCGTGTTGTTGTTCATGACCTTTTCTCCTTAAAAACTGTTGTGGGGTTAAGTAACAGGCATAATCGACGAGCGCGAGTTTAACAGTGCCATCGATAGCTGTCAATTACGACAGAACAGATCGCATCGGGTTCTTTATCGAAACGAAAGAGAGCCGAATCATACTGCCAAATGAGAGTCTTTGACCGACTTGGTAGGCAGTGCTAAAATTCGCCCATCTATGTATACACTTTGATACAGGGAACTTCACTCAACTAAGGAGAAAACAATGCGAACTACGACACGACTGCGGCAGATGCTTAAAGAGCCTGGGATTACGGTAGCGCCGGGAGCCTACGACTGCCTGACGGCGAGAATCATTCAGAACGAAGGCTTCCAGGCCGTGTACATGACTGGCGCGGGAACGTCGATTGCGCAGCTTGGCTACGCGGACCTCGGCCTTGCCTCCGTGACCGAGATGGTCGCCAACGCCGCCGCCATTGCCGGTTCGGTGGACGTGCCGGTCATCGCGGACGCCGATACCGGCTATGGCGGCGTGCTCAACGTGCAGCGCACAGTCCGGCAGTACGAACGCGCTGGCGTGGCCGCAATTCACATCGAAGACCAGGAATCGCCCAAGCGCTGCGGCCATCTGGACAACAAGCGCGTGATACCGGTTGGCGACATGGTTCAGAAAATCCGCGCCGCCGTGGACGCGCGCACAGACGACGATTTCGTCATCATCGTTCGTACAGACGCCCTCGCCGTCACCGACTGGGACGACACCATGTCTCGATGCGAGGCCTACATCAAGGCTGGGGCCGACGTTCTGTTCGTCGAAGCCCTGCGAACGCCGGAGGAGGCGGAGCGCGTCGCGCAGACCTTTGACATTCCACTGCTTTACAACTTCGTGGAGTCTGGGAAGTCCCCTCTGCTGTCCGTATCAGAGCTAGAGAGCATGGGATACAAGCTGGTCATCTTCCCCGGAAGCGCCTTCATGATGGTCTCCAAAGTCGTCTCTAACCTCATGCGAGAGTTGAAGCAAAAGGGCACGACGGCGCACATGATGGACAGCATGGACAGCCTGGAAGACTGCTTCAACATCGTCGGGCTTGATGATTTGCTGGCGCAGGACGCCCGTTACGCCGACGAGCAAAGCCTGCGGGTGTGATACAGTAGACTCCAATTGAATCTCTAACATTGTTTTAAGCCCTGGAATTAACGATTCTAAGAGCGTCTAACAAAACCTAATAAAAGGGGTTAGAATCTGGACATTCTCTGGAGGAGGATGACCTAATGTCTAAGCCCCTTGTAAGCGATGAATTCTGGGAACTGGTGCAACCCTTACTGCCGCCACAACCACCGAAGCCGAAAGGAGGAAGGCCCAGGATACCTGACAGACAGGTCCTAAGTGGGATACTGTTCGTGCTAAAGACAGGCATTGGCTGGGAAGACCTACCCAAGGAGATGGACTGTGGCAGTGGGATGACCTGCTGGAGGCGCCTCAGAGATTGGCACCAGTCGGGGAGTCTGGGAGCGCATCCACTTGGTATGCCTTGAGCGCCTGCAAGCAGCTGAGCGCATAGACTGGACTCGCGCAGTGCTGGACAGTGCTTCAGTGCGAGCAGTTTTTGGGGGCAGAAAACAGGCCCCAACCCCACGGACAGGGCGAAGGCGGGTAGCAAGCATCATATCATAACCGATGCCCAGGGCATTCCACTGGCGGTCAGGTTGACTGGCGCGAACGCTCACGATGTCACCCAAGCCCTTGAGTTGGTGGATGCCATACCTGCTGTCAAGGGCAAGCGAGGCAGGCCTCGCAAGCGTCCTCTTCAGGCGCAGGGAGACAGAGGGTATGACTCTGAGCCTGTTCGCAAGGAGTTGAAGAAGCGACATATCTGGCCGCTGCTGGCCAAGCGAGGTGAGCCGCATGGCAGCGGGTTGGGTGTGCATAGATGGGTGGTTGAGAGAAGCCTGAGTTGGCTTCATCAGTTCCGACGCTTACGGGTTCGATATGAGCGCAGGGCAGACATACATGAGGCTTTCTTGGCCATAGGTTGTGCCATCATCTGCTCTCGCTTTCTGTTCCAATAATGGTTTTGTTAGACGCTCTTAGTAAGATAATAATGCCGCACGAATGCGGCGCGCTTGAGGTTCATCTGATACGAAAGGGTTCTATATGCTTCGCAAGATTAGTTTGCTGGTGACTGCCATGCTGCTTGGCGCACTGGTTATTGCGGCGACGGTAATCGCGCAACAATCAGCCGTACAGGGAAACGACCTCCGCGCGCCCGTAACCGGCGGTGTTGTGACTCCAACGCCAGTTCCGACAGCCAAGCCAGCGCCAACAGCCACGCCAGCGCCTCCAACGCCGGTTCCGACGCCGCCACCAGCTATACCGCCAACAGCTACGCCAGCGCCTGCTGCTACGGCTAGACCAACGCCAAGGCCCCCTACGCCGACACCCATGTCGACGCCGACTCCAGCATGTACTCTGGACATAGAGCTTGACTATGCGGAGGGCACTCTCGACCTGGGATTCCTTATTGGAGCAAAAGAACCTGCGCTCTGGAACGTATGGTTGATCTTCCGAGGCCAGTTCATTCCGCTCTGGGGAGCACCGATCATAGTGCTTATCGATCCACCGACACACGTGCCAACTTTTTCGGTGCCAGTGCCTCCTTCAGGTCTTCTCATGTTCTTCACAACGCTGACGACATCGGAGGGTATGGCGTGCTGGGACTTTGACTTGATTGATACAAGCGCTCCATCATCTCAAGCACTGTCCGCAAACGAGTTGCGAGACCTGTTCAGCAATGCAAATGCGGCAATTCCAGAGGACACTAGGTAATCCTTGTCATGACGTTTTACTCATGTTAGCCACGACTAGAGACTTCCGGGCTATCTCTCATCCTCGTCGAGTGGAGCGAGATAGCCCGCGTAAATTCAGACCTCTTGGAAGTATTCGATGAGCTGGCAGGAAGAATACAAGCGCAAATTGGTCTCGGCTGAAGAAGCGGTCAGGTTGGTAGAGAATGGTGACAGAATAGTCATTCCCCTTACCGATCAGCCGCGCCAGTTAGCCCAGGCCCTGTCTGCCCGAAGGCACGAGCTTCAAGGCGTGAGCATCTCCATTTCGGTCCCAGAACTCGATCTGAACCTGTTCCTATCCTCCGAGGAAGGAAATTTCCAGGTGGAGTTCGAGAACTTCATAGGCCCAAATGCGAGGCCGTTTCATGACGACGGCCTCGCCCCATTCTTGCCGCTTCCCTTTTCGTTAAGCCACAAGGTAGGGGATGAGCGCCCCTCCGAGGCAAAGCCTGTTGACGTTGTGATGACGACCGTGACTCCTCCAGACAAGCATGGTCTGGTCTCGTTTGGCCCGCAGCTCTGGTACAAGCGTAGCTACGTGAAACGGGCGCGGAAGGTGATAGCCGAGGTCGACCCCTCGCTCGCCCGCGCACGCGGCGACTGTTATTTGCCCATATCCATGTTCGACCATTTTGTTGAGACGCCCCCATCCCTGACCAGGGAAGAGCTTTTGCAAGCTGTTTCTGATTTCCCGGTGGAGAGACGGACTGCGCTTGAGGAGATTATCAACTACGTCAATCCGCGCCGACTGGCCCCCATCGTGCCGCGTCTGGATACCGTTGACTTGAAAGACGTCAAGACCCGTTTCGGCTTGCTGGAACCGCCCCCAGAAGCGCACGCCATCGCCGAACACGTGAAGCGTCTCATTCCAGACGGCGCGACCGTCCAGACCGGGGTAGGCGCGCCTTCAGTATACCTGCCAAGGTTGGGCATATTCGACGATAGGGTCGATCTGGGCCTGCACACGGAACTGGTCGTGCCAGGAGTAATTCCGCTGGTGGAAGCGGGCGTGATTAACGGAAGCCGCAAGAGCATTCATAAAGGCAAGGCGGTTGCAGTCTCCTGGAGGTCCGCAGATGACAAGGAGATGTCCATCATCGACGACAACCCCTTGTTTGAGCTATACGACCCAGAGTATCTGCTGAACCCCATGCTTATCGCTCAGAACGAACGGCAGATAGGCATGAACAACGCCATATCCGTGGACTTGACGGGGCAGATTAACTCCGAGAGCGTATTTGGCCCCCGTATGATAAACGGCATCGGCGGTCAGCCCGAGACTCACATGGGCGCGCTGTACTCGAAGGGTGGTAGGGCAATCACCCTCCTGTTTTCCACAGCGTTGGGTGGTGCGGTCTCCCGCATTGTGCCCATGATGGAGGCGGGGTCGTTGATAACCATTCCCCGTTTCTTTGCCGACACCATAGTAACCGAGTACGGCTTAGCCAGCTTGATAGACAAGAACCACTGGGAGCGGGCCGAGGCTCTTATTGCGATAGCCCATCCCGACTTTCGCAGTGAGTTGCGCAAGTCGCTAAAGGCGAGCCTTCGCTAGAATTTTTCATGTGGGTTGCTATGCCTGACATTGATAGCTCTGGGGAAATGCCAACACATAAGGGGTTCCAATGCAACTCATTGGAACCCCTTTTATCATCGTTTATCCCGTTATTGACTCTAGCTTATCAGTTTCGTTCTTTGAGTCGAACAGCTTCAATGAAGACGAATGGGTTCGTAGTCTCCTTTTGCTTTGACTGGAATCTCCACTTCTCCTTCGTCAGTCATTATGGTGATTGAATGCGGTATTTCGGATACACGCTCTGATAGTACCGAAACACTTAGACAAGCTTTAGAATCAGACATTGATATGCCGATTATGATTTCCTCATCACCTAGTTGTTTCATTATCTCATGAGTATGTGATCTCAATAGTTCCTGTATTCTCCGGCGCGTCAATTGATTTTCCATTTGTCACCCTCTAATTACTTGGATGCGCTTAGCAGCTTGCGCGGTCAATCCTGTGGGAGACTTTGTATGCGTGAATTGGCACCGGTGAAGTTGCCTATATATTATACGGTATTCCCGAACGTATGGTTTGGTTTTCAGAGTGTCACCAAAGTAAGTGGCCTGTTTATCTGATTACTGAGGTCTTCCAGGACAAATTCTATTGGGTTTATGAATGTCCTTCTGGGACTACCGGCATAGAGCAGTCCAAGTACTTGATGTCGTTCATCTAGGACGATACTTCCACTATCACCCTGGTCACTGAAAGGCCCTGCATTGTCGTCGGTTGGGTGGACAATGATCTGATCGGTAAAGTAGGCGACTCCTTGAGGATACGGTATCGGGACAATCGCTCCGATCATATCCACTTCGCCTTCGGTTAGTCCGGTGGTTCGTCCCATTTTGTACACGCGAGTCGGTACATTGGGGTGTCCATCATTGTCTACATCGATGGGGTCAGCCACCCCCATAATTGCGCCAGCGAAGGCTAGGCAGTGAATCCCGTCTGTGTCTCTACCATTGGAGATTAGTCTAGCGATTGCTGTGTCGCTTCTATTCAAGGGCACATTCTGCGGCGTCGGAAATTGAATGGGGACAAAGTCAGTAAGCTCCGCTATTTTCAGGGTGTTGGCAACTGCAGGCGTATCGCTCATAAGGGACATTTCTATTTCCGTTAGGTCTAGCGTTCTGACTTGGACTATGGGGTCACTCGTGGCGCCCGTATTTGAGTGGGCGATGACATGGTTGTTAGATATTAAATATAGCTCATTTAAATCGTCTCGCGCAAAAGCACCCAGTGTACCTACACTCAACATATTGGGATAATGCCCGTTTGGAGATGAGATACTAGGTTGTGTTGACATTTCATCTGAGCCATATGAGAGCACCGACGAAGTTCAAGAATCCCAGGAAACGCGATGACAGCTTGTCAAAGCGAGAGAAGATATGCCGGTAGTGCTTGATCTTGTTGATGAAACACTCCACAAGGTGGCGCTCTCGGTAAAGGTACTCATCATACTCTCGTGGCGTCTTTCGATTTGACCGAGGTGGAATCACAGGTAACGCGCCCCTGCCCAGGATGCATTGGAGAAAATCCATCGAATCGTATCCCTTATCAGCAATCACATGCTCGTTTCGAAATCAGCTATCAATGCCTGTGCCTGGGTGATGTCGTGACGTTGACCTGCTGTGAGCTCAAAGCGCAACGGGTTGCCCAATCCATCCACGCTCACGTGGATCTTGGTACTGAACCCGCCTCGGCTCCGGCCAAGAGCTTGGGCCGATTGGCCACCGTTTTTTTGGAGGCTCCAGCAGCACAGGGATGAGCGCGAACCACAGTGCTATCACAGTGCTATCAATGATGACATGCTCCATATCGGGGTCTTGCACAAAATGCTGATGCATTCGTTCCCATACACCCTTTTCACACCAGCGTGCGAAGCGCTTATATACGCTGTTCCAGTGACCGTAGTGCTCAGGCAGCAGTCTCCAAGGAGCACCACTTCGTGCCATCCACAGGATGGCCTCGACGTAGCGCCTGCAATCGTCCTCCTCTCCAACGTAGAGGTCTGGGCATGAGCGCAGAAATTCAAGGATTTTCGACCATTGTTCATTGCGTAATTCAGTCGTTGACATGTATCCATTATGCACCAAATGTCAACACAACCTAATACCGCAACGTAGGGAGTTGAACCGTTTCTGCGTATCCAATAAAGGACGCCTTCCTCCATATTGACCTCTTTGTATCTTTGGTACGAGCAACATCTCCAATCGCGGTGGCCCACCTGACTCAACAACATTGATTTCTACCGGTTCGGCAGATGTGTTTGCTGTGTCTCTCTTGAATGCATCTGAAAAAGGGAGGATGTTTTCTTCTGCCAAATCACGGATAGTTCTTTTGTTACTGACTACAGCCGTAACGCTGAAGTCATTACCCTTGGCTGAACGGAAAGGAGTGTCATCCTTCACACCTACGCCAACCGCGTGGACTCCCTTGCTGTTCAAGAGCGTTTGCAGTCCATATTTCTGCACTGCTTCAAGGGCTTGCACATAAGTTGCTATGTTCGCACCTCATTTGTAAAGTCTTTCTGACGTGCTTAAGTCCCGATTTTCATAGTCAAGCCTTGGCGGAAGTTTCCACGATCAGGTCACCAGAGAGGAAAATCAGGGTTGCGCGAACACCTTAGCATCACTTTCTTGCACAGTCAACGATAATCTTCAGTTGAGGTGGGAAATAGGCAAATTATGACTGCTTGGATGGATTTCTCATCAATAATTAAGACGGAGAGCATCATCAAAAAGTTCCAAGTATCTCTGGAGGAGTCTGATTTATCTCCATATCCATGACAACGCCCCGAAATAACAGCCAGGCCTTTTGCTTGCGCAAGTATGTGATGTTCCGCTTGTACCCTCAATTCGACACTTATCATTCCTAAAGTGCCCAAGACCTTATTACACTCGTTCCTCACTCCATTCTTCGTTGGTGGGATGGAAATACCTTCGCTAGAAAGGGCCTAGCACAGCTAGAACTGGTCGGGCATCCAGGGACGCGGGCCGGAGAATATGAGTCCTGCCGTTGTCAGATGCTCGTCTGCCGCGTCCGTGCTGCCGACGACCTTGAGTTCGGCTGGCGTCAGATAGCTCGCGTACATCGACGCCAGCCCGCGAATATCTGTGCGAAGGTGTCCGTCTCCGCCCTTGCGCACGCTTCCGCGTCCGCCGGAGACCTCAAGCACAAACCTCCCTCTGTTCCAGGGCAAGAGCGCATCTTCTATCTCGAAATGCAGTTCCGCATCCAGCCCCGCCGGATAGCCTCGTGCTTCGAGCGCCTTTTCGACATCGACGATTCGCACCATCCAGTCCCTGACGCTCGTGGCTTTGGCGTCCTGCTCCGTGTGCAGGTGCGCCATCGGGTCATTGGGCGGCCCGTTCCAGGACACAGCATCGATGGTGGAGCGATGGTCGGAGAAGAATTTCAGTAGCTGAACGCCCGCGTCTCGCGTCAGCAAAGCCATGTCGCGGACTCTTATGTGGCTCGCGCTTCTAGCCTGCTGAAAGACCACGTAGCCTTCGGTGTGGCCCTCTCGCGTGAAAAGGTACTTGTAGATTTCCCGGCCTTCGGCTCCGAGGGTAGCCTGCCACAGCAATGGTGGTCTATCGAGGTTGCCATTCGTAGCCCTTGCGCGCATCTGGTACGTGGAATAGATTTCCTCATGCTCCGAGGCGTCGATGGGAACGACCTCAAGGGGGCGCTCTCGAACGTCGATAGACTGGGTGGACAACTCGTAGATCGTCTTCGAGCCTGCGCGCTCGTATCCGGCGCGGCGATAGAACGTCACAGTCGAGGGGTACAACGAGGATATGGGAATGCCTTCCTCGTAGCACTCCTCCAGCGTCTCTTGCATGAGAACAGGACGCCGTACCCCTGCCGCGATGCTCAGGCGCGACGCCTACGGCCGTGATGCCCGCCATAGGTACGCTGGCCCCGCTGAACCACTGGCCCATATTCATAATCGCAAGCCCACCCGCGACCTTTCCGTTTTGCCGAATTGTACGGAATGTCTCCGAGCCAAGCTGCTCCGGCCATCCTCTTGGCATATTGATATGCAGCGCTTGCCCTATTATGTCCCACAGAGGTTTCACTTCGTCGTCGTGGGGCTTGCCGTACTCTACGCCACTGTTGCTTGTCATCGGGTCTCCTTTGCGCTTTATTGAAACCTGGGCAAGGAACCAGACCTGCTGTCCCCCTCCTCCTTGCTATGGAAAGGCAACAACGGGATAACAGATTTGTCCCTTCCCCTCCTTCCGTGGAAGGAGGGGAAGGCTAGGATGGGGGTTAAAGCCCTCGCCCCCGCTAGCCTCGTGCTAGAGTTGTCAGCCGCCGCAGCAAAGGGCGAATCGAGTCCGGGGCGGTGGACTCGCCCATCTCTACGGTATGCTGTCGTCCTTCATTCTCTATCGTGAGTTTGTACTGAAACCGGTCAGCTTCCCCAGGAGGAGAGGTGAAAGCTGCTGGAAGGTTGAAGAAGCCAGATTCATCCACCATATCGCCAAGCTCGCGCGCATCGTCCGGCGGCAGCGAATCGGTGTCCACCGTCGTGGTTACGCGCATTCCTGCGAAGCCGCCCGTGCGCTCGAAGTAGATTCGCATGGCATTCTCCTATTGTCTTCTACGTGAGCTTCTCGCGCCTTGCAACGCCACGGCTCCCAGAAGCAACGCCGGAACAGCCAGCAGGCATCCTCCTCCTCTCTTTGGAGGGCTACCACCGCCGTCATCCTCGCGCTCTTCGACGACATTGATGCCCACGTCAGACCAGCCTTTGCGCGCAGCCTGCTGCTCAAGGCTACCGGCCCCGAAAAGCTGCCTCGCAACTGCGTAGGTCATGTTGGCGGCATCCTGAAAATCCGATTTCGCCCGCAGCCTGTCCCTCAGCGCGACGTACCATATGTTGCCAGCCTTCTCCCAGGCGTGACCGCCGATTTCATTGGCGACGATGTAAAAGGCGTGATTTGGTATGCCAGAGTTAATATGCACGCCACCGTTGTCATAGTCCACGTTCTTGAAGTCGTTCATGTGCCCAGGCTGCGGGTCTTTGCCAAGCACGGGGTCATCATAGGCTGTGCCCGGGGTGCTCATGGAGCGGATGCCCTGCCCATTGACGTTTGA
>CBDBJK010000023.1:0-21144 GCA_965206395.1 Dehalococcoidia bacterium | reverse complement strand
TTTAGCTGGCTATGTTCTTCTGTCCGAATCTTTCGTGGTGAACCATGTCTGACATAGGTTTTCGAACTGCTCCCTTGGTTTTGAATCCTGCCTCACGGTAGCCAAATGGCAGCAAGGTTATCAACTCCAGATCATCAGGGATGCCCAGCAGTTCTTTGACCTGATTCATCTGCTCTATTTGCCTCATGCCCACAAAGCAAGTTCCCAAGCCCTCTGACCAGGCGACAAGCTCCATCTGCTGTATGGCACGGCCCGCGTCCAGATCAGGGCGAGGCGCATTGTCCATCACGAAAGCGATAGCCATAGGCGCGTCCGTTAGAAACGTGCCCTGAGTGCAGATGCCGCCCAGAGTCTTCAGAGTCTCGCGATTATTGATGACTATGAAGTGCCAGGGCTGAGAGTCGCTGGAACTAGGCGCCATGCGTCCGGCCTGTAGAATCTTGTGCAACACTTCCTCAGGCACCGGATCCGGCTTGAAGGTTCTTACTGTTCGACGACTCCTGATAAGATCGTAAATTTCCATTCTCTACCTCCTGCGATTTCAGACTGTGGATGCTAGACACTTTACCCGGCTCAAGGCTTGATGGACAAGGGCTAGCCGCCGAGCCGTCGACCTGACCTCGCGCACTGGTGTACAATTCGTTACTGTAATGCTATACAGAGGATTTTTTGTAAATATGACAGAGATCAAGAAAACTCCTGACGGTATCGAGATTCCGCCGCCCGGCCCCAACGACGTGCTCTATGACAAGGGCGACTGCTTCGCCTCGCATCACCCTGAATCGCCCGACCATACTCAACGCCATAAACAAGAATGTCCAACGCCTGCTTTTCAGCGCGTTCGAGGATGCCGAGGCCGATGACGACGTGAAGGTGGTAATCCTGACCGGCGCGGGTAGGGCATTCTCAGCCGGAGGCGATCTGTATTCCTCCTATTACCCGGACGACGACCCTGCTCCGAGCGGCATGGAAGTGCAGATGAAAATCTGGTCGTTTCCAAAGCCGGTGATTGCCGCGGTAAAGGGACATGCCGTTGGACAGGCGTGCGAGTTGGCTGGCGTGTGTGACTTCACTATCGCGGCGGAAAACGCCAGGTTCGGGGAGATACACATACGTCACGGATTTGCCGCGCCAGTGTTGATAACTCCGTTCCTCGTCAGTATGAAGAATGCGAAGGAACTGCTCATGCTCGGAGAGCAGATTGACGCTCATGAAGCCCATCGCATGGGTTTGGTCAACCGCGTAGTGCCCGTTGACCAGCTTTACGTTGAAGCCGAGGCTATGGCGCGAAAGCTGGCGGCGCTGCCGCAGACTACGGTGCGCCTCAACAAGCTGCTTGTGAATCGCGTTTATGAACTAGCCGGATTCCGCGAAGCGTTGGCGTATCGCGACGACCCAGACATCGCGGCCATTGCTGACAGCACACGAGACGACGAGGTGGCAATCGAGCGTCTCAAGCTGCTTCATGAAGGCGGCTGGGGTTCGTTCCTGAAGAAACGTGACGCCATGTATCGCGATAATAGCCAGTAATCGAGCATCACGGCGGATTCTCCCGAATGCCCCTTGTTAACTGTGCGGACGACTATTATACTTGATTTTAATCTAAATTAATGGAGGTTATGTTTGAGATGAAGGTAGGGATTATCAACGTAACGGGATACGCTGGAGCAGAACTTGCGCGTATTCTCTACCGACATCCTGAAGTCGAGATTACCTCTGTTACGGGACGAAGCGCTGCCGGCAAAAAACTTGGGGAGTACTTTCCTCACCTTTCAGCTATTGACCTGACGATTACCGAAGATGTGACCGAAAGTGTTGACGTAGTGTTTTCGGCTTTGCCACATGCCGCCAGTGCCGAGAGACTGGAAGGGGCATTGAATGACGGAATCAAGGCCATCGACATAAGCGCCGACTTCCGCCTTAAAGACCTGGACGAGTACCAGGAGTGGTACAAGATCAAGCATCCATGCCCGCAATACCTGGAAGAGGCAGTGTACGGCCTCCCTGAGATTCACCGCGAAGAGGTCGCTTCCGCGAATCTGATAGCCAATCCAGGGTGCTATCCCTCGGCGGCGATTCTTGCGTTGGCCCCTGCGTTGAAGGCTGGCATCATAGAGCCAGACATCATCATCGATGCCAAGTCTGGCGTGTCAGGCGCGGGACGAGGGGCTTCGGTCGCAACGAACTTTTCCGAAGTGAACGAGAATGTCTCCGCCTATGCTGTGGACGGACACCGCCATCTGCCGGAAATCACTCAGGAGCTTGGAGCAATAGATTCTACCGGCGACCTGAAAGTGACGCTTCTCACCCACCTGATACCGATGACCAGGGGCATTCTGGCCAGCTGTTACGCTCCGTTGAAAGAGGGTGCGATAGCGAGTGGAGAGGCGGCGAAAAGCGAAGTACGTGAGCTTTATAAGAGCTTCTACGAGGATAAGCCGTTCGCCCACGTTGTAGATGCTCCTCCGATGACCAAGCATACATTAGGCAACAACAACTGCGTAATCTTCCCGATGGTGGATGTGCGCACCAACCGGCTGATGGTCGTAAGCTGCCTCGACAACCTGGTAAAAGGAGCGGCAGGACAAGCCGTCCAGAACATGAACATCATGTTCGGCTTCTCTGAAGACGAAGGCCTTGAGCAGCTTGCGATGTATCCGTAGGCAATTCACAGATTTAATCAGGCTAGTGGTCCAACATCATTGAAATGAATACCATGATAGTCATTGTTCCTCTTGGGGGTTCAATCGTAACGTTGAACCGAGGAGGAACCATGATGTCTACCAAGAAGTACCGTATCAGACTGACTACCGACGGACAACAGGAACTCAACGCCTTGGTCTCACGCGGTCGGGCTGCGGCGTACAAACAGACCCATGCGCGCATTCTGCTGATGAGCGATGAGTCACGCTCGGACGGGGGAATGAAGGACGCGGACATCACCAGCGCGCTCGGTGTGGGACAGTCAACGGTCGAGCGAATACGCAAGCGCTGTGTGGAGGAGGGGGTCGAGTCTGCGCTGAATCGCAAAAAGCAACTGCGTCGGCGTCAAAAAAGACTGGACGGCGAAGGTGAAGCACGGTTGATAGCGATGGCCTGCGGGGAACCGCCGGAGGGGCGTGCCAGTTGGACCCTGAAGCTGTTGGCTGACCAGTTGGTCGAGTGTGAGATAGTCGGGACCATTAGCACCGAGACGGTTCGCCAGGCGCTTAAAAAAAAACGAACTGAAGCCGTGGCTGAAGCAGAGTTGGTGCATCCCGCCCGGTCAGAGCGCGGAGTTTGTGTGCGCGATGGAAGACGTGATGGAAGACGTACTGGAGGTCTACCAACGGCCGTACGATGGGAATGAGGTTCTGGTGTGCATGGATGAGACGAGCAAACAGCAAGTCAAGGAGACGCGAGTGCCGCGTCCCGCAGCGCCCGGCTTATCGGCGGCATACGACTACGAATACGAGCGCAATGGAGTGAGCAGCCTGTTCATGCTGTTTGCACCGTTGGACGGATGGCGCCGAGTCGAGGTCAGAGAGCGTCGCACGAAGGTGGACTGGGCGCATGTGATAAAGAAACTGGTCGACGAGGACTACCCTGACAGAGACCGGATCGTGCTGGTAATGGACAATCTCAACACTCACAAGCTGTCCTCGCTATACGAGGCATTCGAGCCTGCTGAGGCGAGGCGTATAGCTGAGCGACTGGAGATACACTACACTCCCAAACACGGGAGTTGGTTGAATATGGCGGAGATAGAGATCGGTGTGCTGGCTCGACAGTGCCTGGACCGACGGATTGCCAATCAAGACATCCTGCGCGGCGAGGTCAATGCTTGGCAGAATCAACGCAACCGGGATGTGATACGAGTGGATTGGCGCTTCACTACCGAGGATGCGCGCATCAAGCTAAAGTCACTCTACCCATCAATACAAAAACGTTGAACCACTAGCCCTCGCCAGCGATAGTAGCTGGCGGGCTAGCCCTGTTTTCTTCTCCTTTGGGGCGCTAGCCATAACGTTTGCTCTGTTAGTCGGGTGTGGTTTCCAATCTAATCCTCCGCCCACACCTGACCCGCGAATAGATCAGCTTCAACGTCTGGTAGAGGAAATCGGCGTTACGATTGACCAAGTGAGCCGTCAAGTGGCTCGTCTCGAACAGACACCGATCGCAACTACCTCTCCGGCGCCTACTCCGACACCTACGGCATCTCCCACTCCCGGCCCATCGCTTGCTGAGATACAAGCGCTGATAGATTCCAGCGTAAGTGCTGCAATTGCTGAGATACCTACCTCAACGCCTTTGCCAACATTGACTCCCGGACTTTCTTTACTTCAGGTAGAGAGTCTTGTGGGAGAAATCGTAACCGCCGCGATTGCAGACATTCCTACTCCTTTGCCTACAACGACACCTGTTCCAGTTCCTACGCCGATTTCCCTGCCCGCTCTGATTGCAATCGTTCCTCAAGTGTCTGGCCCGGCGACAACAACAGTATCAGGCGAAATCACGCTCCGAGTTGAACCGGGGCAGCCACTGGCTGGACGTGACATCTCATTTACATTGGAAAATCTAAAGCCCTGGCAAAGAGTCGAAGTTGAATTCGTTGATCCGCGAGGCCAGGCAGCCGAGTGGATCACAGAGAATGAGGCCAACTTCGCAAAGGAAGATGGGTTACCAGTCACAGAACGACTCTTTTACGCAGATGATTCAGGGCAATTAAAATGGCTCCGTATTGCCACTCAGGATGTCGAAGGGGTGTGGTCGGTGCTCATCACCCTCGATGGACGAACAGTCACAGTCAACTACCCGATAACTCAGCTACAGTTGCCATTGCAACAGTTTGAAGACATTGGGGTGCAGTTCAGAAGGTACCAGGGCTTCATTTCAAACGTATTCTACTCGGCAGACGTTCCTTCCTCACTGACTGTAGATCTTCAGGCACACCTTGCATGGCTGGTAGACCAGCTTGAGGAAATTCTTAGCGTTCGGAGCAGCCAAATACCGGACATTTACCTTGTTGGAAGCCAAAGTACGCTTGAAAGAGTAAGCGAAGCCATTGGTGTGGATTTAGGCTTTGAAGCGGGATATTTCATGCCTGGAGGCCAGCATCAAGGTATTTACATGCGAGCAGATTCTCTTCGTACCGAGGTGCAGCGAACTCTAACTCACGAGTACATTCATCTTACTTTGGACGAGAAGGCAGGCAGTACATCCTTACCCGCGTGGCTAAATGAAGGCTTGGCGAGCTATTATGAATATCAACTTGGACTTCAGGGTGAGCGTCAGATGCGTCAAGGCTGGTGATGTATGTCAGCGCAGACAGGGCAAGGTCAGCAGCGTTATCAGGTAGCACATTGCCATTGAACACGCTGGAGAGCAGGGCACTGTGGAACGATCGAACAGACGATAACGAAATTCATCTTCAGTACGCTGAGGCTCATATGGCGGTTCGATTCCTGGTAGAGGCCTTCAGCCCGAACGAAGTCATGGGTGTAATAGATAATCTTAGAGGGTTTGAGCTTGCCAGAGGCCCTCAGAGAACTCACAAACCAGTCTTATGCTGAGTTCCAAAACGATTATTCCGAGTGGCTGAAGAACTGGGAAGACCCGATAAGGGCCGAAGTCCGGGTGTACGTTGATAATCTCAATGGTATTATGGACTCGCAGGACTCGATTTCGGAACGCAGAGCAAAAGACATTGAGGGGCAAGGGTGGTGGTCTGTATCCAATAGGCAAGCCCTGGTATCGGATGCGCAACAACTGCTATCTGAACTCGAAGGGATATCTTCTCCATCTGTATTAGGTCAGGTTCACCTAGATGCGCTGAACTATCTGGATAGACTCGTGATATGGCTAACGATTGAGCGAGACTACGTTCAGACGAGGGTGGAAGAAAAGAGAATTCAAGCGGTTAACATAATTCCTGAAATCAATGCTCGTGAGTTTATGCTGAGACGCAACATGAACACTATAGAATTCATTTATCAGTTAAACGATCTTTGATTACTTCATGCAACAAAATTCGCATAGAACCGTTGCAGCCGCAGCCGTTTGGCACTAGAATAGTAATGTTGGCTTTCTCGAAGGCGCTTTCCGGCCTGTGCCTTGCGTATGGGCGTTTGCCAGGGAAATCAACGACTTCAATTCTTCAGCAGCCTTTCATGGCCCCATCGTCTAGTGGACTAGGACGGCGGCCTTTCAAGCCGCAAACACGGATTCGAATTCCGTTGGGGCCGCGCACTTTACATTCCGCTCTGTCACCTGATCGGTGATCGATTGCGAGTTTGACCACACCAGTTACAGTCTAGGTTGTGTTGACATTTCATCTGAGCCATATGAGAGCACCGACGAAGTTCAAGAATCCCAGGAAACGCGATGACAGCTTGTCAAAGCGAGAGAAGATATGCCGGTAGTGCTTGATCTTGTTGATGAAACACTCCACAAGGTGGCGCTCTCGGTAAAGGTACTCATCATACTCTCGTGGCGTCTTTCGATTTGACCGAGGTGGAATCACAGGTAACGCGCCCCTGCCCAGGATGCATTGGAGAAAATCCATCGAATCGTATCCCTTATCAGCAATCACATGCTCGGTTTCGAAATCAGCAATCAATGCCTGTGCCTGGGTGATGTCGTGACGTTGACCTGCTGTGAGCTCAAAGCGCAACGGGTTGCCCAATCCATCCACGCTCACGTGGATCTTGGTACTGAACCCGCCTCGGCTCCGGCCAAGAGCTTGGGCCGATTGGCCACCGTTTTTTTGGAGGCTCCAGCAGCACAGGGATGAGCGCGAACCACAGTGCTATCACAGTGCTATCAATGATGACATGCTCCATATCGGGGTCTTGCACAAAATGCTGATGCATTCGTTCCCATACACCCTTTTCACACCAGCGTGCGAAGCGCTTATATACGCTGTTCCAGTGACCGTAGTGCTCAGGCAGCAGTCTCCAAGGAGCACCACTTCGTGCCATCCACAGGATGGCCTCGACGTAGCGCCTGCAATCGTCCTCCTCTCCAACGTAGAGGTCTGGGCATGAGCGCAGAAATTCAAGGATTTTCGACCATTGTTCATTGCGTAATTCAGTCGTTGACATGTATCCATTATGCACCAAATGTCAACACAACCTAGTGGTCCAACATCATTGAAATGAATACCATGATAGTCATTGTTCCTCTTGGGGGTTCAATCGTAACGTTGAACCGAGGAGGAACCATGATGTCTACCAAGAAGTACCGTATCAGACTGACTACCGACGAACAACAGGAACTCAACGCCTTGGTCTCACGCGGTCGGGCTGCGGCGTACAAACAGACCCATGCGCGCATTCTGCTGATGAGCGATGAGTCACGCTCGGACGGGGGAATGAAGGACGCGGACATCACCAGCGCGCTCGGTGTGGGACAGTCAACAGTCGAGCGAATACGCAAGCGCTGTGTGGAGGAGGGGGTCGAGTCTGCGCTGAATCGCAAAAAGCAACTGCGTCGGCGTCAAAAGAGACTGGACGGCGAAGGTGAAGCACGGTTGATAGCGATGGCCTGCGGGGAACCGCCGGAGGGGCGTGCCAGTTGGACCCTGAAGCTGTTGGCTGACCAGTTGGTCGAGTGTGAGATAGTCGGGACCATTAGCACCGAGACGGTTCGCCAGGCGCTTAAAAAAAAACGAACTGAAGCCGTGGCTGAAGCAGAGTTGGTGCATCCCGCCCGGTCAGAGCGCGGAGTTTGTGTGCGCGATGGAAGACGTGATGGAAGACGTACTGGAGGTCTACCAACGGCCGTACGATGGGAATGAGGTTCTGGTGTGCATGGATGAGACGAGCAAACAGCAAGTCAAGGAGACGCGAGTGCCGCGTCCCGCAGCGCCCGGCTTATCGGCGGCATACGACTACGAATACGAGCGCAATGGAGTGAGCAGCCTGTTCATGCTGTTTGCACCGTTGGACGGATGGCGCCGAGTCGAGGTCAGAGAGCGTCGCACGAAGGTGGACTGGGCGCATGTGATAAAGAAACTGGTCGACGAGGACTACCCTGACAGAGACCGGATCGTGCTGGTAATGGACAATCTCAACACTCACAAGCTGTCCTCGCTATACGAGGCATTCGAGCCTGCTGAGGCGAGGCGTATAGCTGAGCGACTGGAGATACACTACACTCCCAAACACGGGAGTTGGTTGAATATGGCGGAGATAGAGATCGGTGTGCTGGCTCGACAGTGCCTGGACCGACGGATTGCCAATCAAGACATCCTGCGCGGCGAGGTCAATGCTTGGCAGAATCAACGCAACCGGGATGTGATACGAGTGGATTGGCGCTTCACTACCGAGGATGCGCGCATCAAGCTAAAGTCACTCTACCCATCAATACAAAAACGTTGAACCACTAGTCTACATTGGAATCGCCGTGTCTACTGAGCATATCAAGAAAGCCATACAGGCGGGCTGGGATGAGATGTCGGACTCCTACCAGGCTGATTCTCGAATCTCCCTCGATGACGTTCATTACGCTCCCATCGCTCCCGGCGAGCGTGAGTTGCGTCTGCTGGGAGACGTTGGCGGGAAGCGTGTCCTGGAGCTGGCCTGTGGCGCGGCCCAGAATTCGATAGCCCTGGCGAAATGGGGTGCTCACGTCACCGCGATGGACTTTTCGTCAAGGCAGTTGCAAAAGGCCAGAGTCCTGGTTTCCGGCGAAAAAGTAGATGTCAACCTGATTCGTGGGGATATGGAGCGGCTTGCGATGTTCAGGGATGCCGCCTTTGATATCGTGCTATCGTCCTTCGGTTGGGAGTTCGTGCCCGATCTGGGAGCCTGTTTCGACGAGTGCAGCAGGGTGCTTGTCGACGATGGACTGTTGATCGTATGCACCGTGCACCCGCTGTCAGCGTTCGAGTGGGACGAGGACGAAAAGGCGCTGATAGTCGCAGACTACTTCAACCCGCCTGTAGAGGTATGGGGCGATTCCTCACAGCCAGGCATGGATAAAGCCCTAACAATTTTCCATACTATTCAGGAGATGTTTGATCTTCTGACCTCAAACGGCTTTCGCGTGGAGCGCATAGTTGAGCCTTACCCCTATCCCTTGCACTCTATGAACGAGGCTGAGAAACGCGCCATGCCCTACTCCGGCCCCTTTTGGGAAAACCAGCAAGAGCGTCTGAGCCACGTGCCGTTTTCCATAGTTTACAAAGCTCGAAAGAATTGACGTTCAGAGTGTCGCGGAAGCGGGCGAGTCACCTGGGTGCGACTCTCGTCATGCTGTACGTCGCATTGCCCGTTCTGTTGCTGGCTTGCTCAACGCCCGTGCCATCGTTTGCGTCTCAGACTACTCCCACAACAACTCAGCCACTGGTCGTGGCACAGTCTTTGACGGCCACGCCGCCGCCGACTTTGTCGCCGACCGCTACAGCAACTCTAACTGTTACACCTAAACCCACGGCGACAGCCACTGCCACGAATACTCCTACCCCGACGTTTACACCCACGCCAACCACAACACCGACGCCTTCGCCAAGTCCAACACCCACGGCTACGAACACTCCCGCGCCTACCGCCACGCCCACCGAAACGCCGACTCCTATACCTACGCTGTCGCCGACTCCTACTCAGCAGGCTAACGGTAATTTGAGACAATACATCCCCTATGGTTGGGAGAGCGCATTTGTTGTCTCTGACAGAGAAGGGCTGTGCGGCTCTTCCGTGGAAGTATTGTCCGATGGCGAGATTTTTGTCTGCTGGGCCATAACCAATGACGGCCCATCGCCAATTGAAGGCCGATTTCAAGTTGACATGTACCTCGATGGGGTAGTAGTCCAAAGATGGCTGGGCAGCGATATGCCTGTTCGCGGATTCATCTTCATGGATAGTTGGAGCAACCTTCTGTCGCGAGTGCGTCTCCAACCCGGTAAACACACGCTAAGAATCGTGGCAGACTCAACCAAGCTCATACCGGAAACGAATGAGTCCGATAACGTGTTGGAGCAGGATTTCATTTGGGAGCCTGCGTCTTCCGCAGCGACGCCTGTTCCATCCAGACTTTCCGACCTTGCCCCTTATATACCTGAAGGCTGGGATGACCCCATTATAGCCACGTCTTATTTCGGCGATACAATCGAAGGGCCGCTTTCGCTCAGCGCGACAACGTACATACGCTACGGCATCGAGAACAGAGGTTTAACCAGCACCCCGAGCGACATCTGGGTCTATTTGTACCTCGACGACATCCTGGTTGATATGAGGGCGCTGGATGGCCTGATAGCGGACGGAACGGTTCCGCAGCCGGAGTGGGCAGGGCTATTGGAGGCCACGAACGTCACTCAGGGCGAACACGTGCTGAAGCTGGTCATAGACCCCAACGACCTGGTTTTGGAATCGGACGAGACGAACAACACATTCGAGAAGCGGTTCACATGGGACGCAGATGCCGTACCCTCTAAACTGGCGGCGACTACAACTCCTGGGCCTACCCCGCCTTTGCCGCTGACCTTGCCCAACCTTGTTCCCGGATGGAGATTCGGCTGGGACGGCCCCATAATCGTCTCACACGAAGAAGGAACGTACATCGACGCTCTGTTAACTGTGGACAAAAGGCCACTTATAGACCTTGTAGTCAAAAATCAAAGTACTATTGAGGCGACTGCTTTCACAGTTGACCTGTACTTCGATGGCGAGAAGGTAAACACTTTCGAGTTCTCAGGACGCATTAGGTCAGGTGCTATCAAATGGCATGACGACTGGGATGGCCTGCCTGACAGGTCGCAGATAGCAGACGGCAGCCATACTTTGAGAATGGTCATTGATCCTCTAAATGCCGTTAAGGAGGCTAACGAAAACGATAATATTTACGAGAAGAGCTTCCTATGGAGCAAAGGCTAGGTCGTTGAGCCAACGCCTATTATCTATAGTAATGAAGACCTCAAACTAATGCTTGCCGATTTGAAGTCGCTGCTGGATATACAAGAGCCTGCTCTCGGCCTTGGTTTCGATCACAGCGATGCTGTAATGGATGTTGCCGAGGCCGGATACTACCTCTCGACTGGCAAAAGCCTCAAAGACGAGCGGGTAAACATTACTCTCTTGAATCGGGAAGATTACCTGGCCTGGATTGACGACGATTTCGCGGAGAAGTTTGCCACACGAGATGAATCCGCGTATGCGTCATTGCTCGCCAGTCGAGAATGGATCAAGACTCGCTCCCTCGGTTTCAAGACGCGACGTTTCAGCAAAGTCGCCGTTGTTGTCGATGCCGAGCGGCGTGCCGCCGACGTGATCGACTCCCTGGCCCATGAGCTTGGGCACATGCGTCAGGATTATCTGAACCCAGACCAGACCGAAGCCGAACAGTATCATTTCCTGAACGCGATTCAAGAGGCGGAGGCGCAGCAGTTCCAGAGGGCGTTCTGGCTGGCGATTGAAGGGTTCTCTGGTCTGAGCCTGCTTACATATCCCGACTATGCAGTCTTTCACACTGTGATTGACCACAGGCTGGACTCATGGGTTCGGGACGCTCCACGGAACGAGCACTCGTTAGGCTACCTGTTGCAGTGGCTTGCTGTGATGGACGACTCCAAACTGATTGGCCTGCGAGACGAGCTTGCGGTCAACGGAAGATTGAGCACGGAATCTGCCCTTGAATTGTATGATTACTTTGTCAGCCTCGCCCCTGAGTCTATTCAAGCGTACGTGGCGGAGCGCGTCAGAGGGCTGTCCTTGCGCCTGAGTACGATAAGCATGATTTCCAAGAGCCGCCTGATTGATGGCTTGAATCCCGACGACGAAGGAGCGCCGGAGTTGCGCATCGATGGCTTGCTAGCGCCTTAGAGTGCTTCAAGAGCTTTCATTGTAGAAGTAGTGAGGCGCATCCCTGTCCAGCGTCCAGCCTTCGAAGAATTTCTGAACGTGTGGAAGCAACTGCTGCCCTAATTCGCCACGTCGAGCCTCGTGAGGTTGAAGTGGGCGGGTCAACGACTCCCTTAACCGTACGCCAACCTCTTCCTTGTTTATGCGGGTGAGCTTCTTGTTTCTCAGCAACACCTCGCCGTCGACTATTACGGTGTCAACGTCAAGCCCCTTTCCTCTGTATAGCAGTGCGTCGACGATATTCGTGTCCGGATTCAGGTACGGCTCGGCGATGCGTTCCAGGCTGACGAGCACGATGTCGGCGCGCTTGCCTGCCTCCAGCGTGCCTGCCTCGTCGCCAAAGAAGGTGACCTTCGCACCGTTAGCGGTCGCCAGATGTAATATCTGGTGCGAGGAAGGGCTTGCGCTGGCTACCCCCGGCACGCGGTGCAGTTTCTGAGCAAGCCTCATCTCCTGAAGAATGTCGTTGTCGTCGTTGATACCTGCCTCGTCTATGCCGATGGCAACGGTCACGCCTTTCTCAAGCATCCGGTTCAGTGGCGCGATGCCACTCTTCAGGCGCAGGTTTGAGCTTGGGTTGTGACATATGCATGTGCCCGTCTCGGAAACAATGTCAATGTCAGAGTCGGTGAGCCATACGCCGTGAGCGCAGGACACCTCCGGCCCCAGGAAGCCCAGGTCATAAAGGTGGGCCAGGGGAGATTTGCCCCAGTTGCGTGTGCCGTACATCTTCTGATAAATCGTCTCATTCAGGTGTATGTGGATGCCGGTCGAGTGCCGCGTCCCGAACTCTCTTATGTCCCGGAGAAGCGCGTCAGAACACCAGTGAACATTATGCGGGCTGATGAATATCCGCGTCCTGTCGGACTGCTTGCGCTCGTATAGCTCGGCACATACAGAGAAGTAGTCTTCCAGCGATATTGGCCTGGCACCGAGGTAGTCCTTCACATTTCGAGCTAGCTCCGAGGGCAACGTCGTCAGAAACTGGTCGGTGTCCTCATACACAAGGTGATTCTGGTCTCTATGGAAAAGCGAGTAGGCAACTCTCATGCCCGACTCTTCGTATGCTCGAATGATGCTGGCGCTGGCCTCGTATGGGCCTAACTCGGCTGGAACACGGGACAACGCCTGATTGTGCATGACCGTCGTTATGCCAGATTCGATCATCTCTGCCGCGCAGTAGAGCGTATCGAGGTACGGGTCTACGTCCGGGAAACCCCAACGAGCGACTATCCAGGTCTCCAGCGGCGCGTCGAGCGCGCCAAGCTGAAATGGCGTCAATCCCACGTGGTGATGTGCGTTCACCAGTCCGGGAATCACTACGAAGTCAGAGGAGCCAATCTCTTCGTCTGGCGAGTATCGTGATTTGAGGCTGGCGTACGTGCCGACTTCGATTATCTCGCCGTCTCGCTGAAACACGGCCCCGTCTTCGATTATCTCGCTGCTGTTCTCGTCGATCACCCTGGCGACGACATATCTACCGCGTACGAGTGATGATGACATTTTATTCCGCTCCAATTACCGACTAGGGGCGTCACTTCTTGATCCTTGTATTGATTACTAGGTTGTGTTGACATTTGGTGCATAATGGATACATGTCAACGACTGAATTACGCAATGAACAATGGTCGAAAATCCTTGAATTTCTGCGCTCATGCCCAGACCTCTACGTTGGAGAGGAGGACGATTGCAGGCGCTACGTCGAGGCCATCCTGTGGATGGCACGAAGTGGTGCTCCTTGGAGACTGCTGCCTGAGCACTACGGTCACTGGAACAGCGTATATAAGCGCTTCGCACGCTGGTGTGAAAAGGGTGTATGGGAACGAATGCATCAGCATTTTGTGCAAGACCCCGATATGGAGCATGTCATCATTGATAGCACTGTGATAGCACTGTGATAGCACTGTGGTTCGCGCTCATCCCTGTGCTGCTGGAGCCTCCAAAAAAACGGTGGCCAATCGGCCCAAGCTCTTGGCCGGAGCCGAGGCGGGTTCAGTACCAAGATCCACGTGAGCGTGGATGGATTGGGCAACCCGTTGCGCTTTGAGCTCACAGCAGGTCAACGTCACGACATCACCCAGGCACAGGCATTGATAGCTGATTTCGAAACCGAGCATGTGATTGCTGATAAGGGATACGATTCGATGGATTTTCTCCAATGCATCCTGGGCAGGGGCGCGTTACCTGTGATTCCACCTCGGTCAAATCGAAAGACGCCACGAGAGTATGATGAGTACCTTTACCGAGAGCGCCACCTTGTGGAGTGTTTCATCAACAAGATCAAGCACTACCGGCATATCTTCTCTCGCTTTGACAAGCTGTCATCGCGTTTCCTGGGATTCTTAAACTTCGTCGGTGCTCTCATATGGCTCAGATGAAATGTCAACACAACCTAGCTTTATGCTATTACTTTCCGAAGGTGGACGAAAGGCAAATACAGGTCTTCCTCGCTACCTTCTCAGTAAACCGCGTCATCGGAGACCTTGCCGAGGAGAACACAGCCCGGGATGCATTGCATATTCAGTCCATGATGAGAGGCCAAAATTCGATGGACGGGATGCCAGCCACCAGGACCATGACCGACAGCAACTCAATGCAGGACATGCAACAGCCTATGCCAACCGGTATGTCATCCACTGGGGATGTCGACAACGGTAACGCCATGCAGGGCATGCATCAAGCAATGCCACTTACCCTGGAGGACTTGACAGGTGCCGACGGATTACCCACTCACCTTCCTATGATGATAGAGGGGTTAAACATCGTGCAATTCAGCCTCCTCGACCGCAACGGTATGGTTGTGTGGAGTACTGACCCTGAAGTCGTTGGTGTAAGCAACCGGGAAAGTCCTCTATATCAGCAGGCGGTAACCGGAGGAACCGCGTCTATTCTGGCGAAGAACAATGAAGTTGTCGACTTGGACGGAGTCAGTCGCCGCACCGATATCATGGAAATCTTCGTACCCCTGCGAGAGACTCCCTCGGGCCAAATTATAGGCGTCATGGATTTTAGTAGGGATGTAGCCGACGATCTTGCCATTCAGGTTGATGATACAAAGTCCGTGGTTCTATGGACAATGGTAGGAACGATGGGAGGACTTTTCTTCGTCCTCCTTGGCTTCATCTTCGTGGCCGACCTGACTATATACCGGACCAACAGGCGGGAGCTGTCGTTGGTCGAGAACCAGCTAGCCGAGCGCAAACAGACGGAGCAGGAGCTGCGTCTAGCCCGCGAGCCGCCCTCGAAGCCTCGCGTGCCAAGTCGAATTTCCTCGCCAGCATGAGCCACGAGATCCGCACCCCGATGAACGGAATCATGGGGATGACTGAACTTACACTTGATACTGAGCTCACTGCTGAACAACGAGAATACATTAATACCGTGAGGAAGTCCGCTGATTCGCTTTTGGAGATAATCAACGACATCCTCGACTTCTCTAAGATCGAGGCAGGGAAGCTAGACTTCGAGCTCATTGACTTTAACCTGCGGGACAGCCTCGCTGATGTCATGGACCTACTGGCCTTGCGCGCCCATGAAAAGGGACTGGAACTGGCATACGACGTCCACCCCGAAATGCCGGACGCGCTGGTGGGCGATCCGACCCGGCTGCGGCAGATCATCTTCAATCTGGTCGGCAATGCCATCAAATTCACTGAACAAGGCGAGGTAGTGGTCCGGGTGGAGACGGAATCTCAAGACAGCGAAGAGGTCTGCCTGCACTTCGCCATCACCGATACGGGCATAGGCATCCCACCTGAGAAGCAGCAGGCGATCTTTGACTCCTTCTCGCAGGCTGATAGCTCCACCACGCGCAATTTCGGAGGCACCGGGCTGGGTTTGTCGATCTGCTCCAAACTGGTCGAAATGATGGGTGGGCGGATTTGGGTCGAGAGCGAGGTCGGCCGCGGCAGCACCTTCCACTTCAATGTACGCTATGGATTACGAACAGGTACCACAGCGCACGCAAAGCAGGCAGAACCGGAAGAACTACGCAACCTTCCTGTCCTGGTGGTCAACGACAATGCCACGAACCGGCGCATCCTCGAACAGATACTGACCAACTGGCACATGAAACCTACCGCAGTAGAGAGCGGGCAAGCAGCGCTAGCGGCGTTAGAGCGGGCCCTGTCCGCGGGTCGGCTCTTCTCTCTAATTCTCATCGACGTCAACATGCCGGAGATGGATGGCTTTGAACTGACCGAGCGCATCAATATGAGGCCAGAACTGTCGGAGGCCGCCACCATGATACTGACGTCATCCGATCGCCGAGGCGACGCCGCACGGTGTGAGAAGCTGGGCATCAGTGGATACCTTATCAAGCCTATAAAACAATCGAGGCTGCTAGATGCCATATTAACTGCACTCGGAGGGTCCTCAGTGTACAAAGATCAGTCTGCTCCGACCACCAGTCAACCTTTGGAAGGGAACGTAAGAAGCCTACACATCCTGCTGGCCGAGGACAACGCCGTCAACCAGAAGGTGGCGGTCCGGCTGCTTGAGAAGCGTGGACATACGATAGTGGTAGCCGATGATGGCAAACAGGCTATTGCCATCCATGAGCAGGAGCGGTTCGACCTCGTACTGATGGATGTACAGATGCCCGAAATGGACGGATTCGAGGCCACAGCCGCGATTCGCCAGAGGGAGGAAGCTACTGGTATTCACATCCCAATCGTTGCAATGACAGCCAACGCAATGAAGGGAGATCGTGAGCGTTGTCTTAAGGAGGGTATGGATGCCTACATTTCCAAGCCGCTCCGGTCAAAGGACCTCTTCGAGGTCGTCGAAGGCGCAGTTGCCATTCCCACCGAAACTCAGATGGACACCCCCGAGGAACAGCTTCCAGACGAAGTCATCGACAAGGTCGCGGCCCTGGACTGCATCGATGGTGACGAGGAGCTTCTAAGAGAGATGGTGGAGATTTTCCCGGATGACTGCCCCAAACTCTTGAATGACATACGACAAGCTGTAACAGGCCGGGATAGTGAGAGTCTGCATCGATCTGCCCACACCCTTAAGGGGTCGGTAGGCAACTTTTCGGCCTCAGCAGCGTATGAGGCGGCACTCAAACTGGAAATGATGGGGCGTTCTGGTAACGTGGCTCATGCTGAAGAAGCGTACTCGGTCCTTGAAGGAGAGATTGGGCGGCTCCGAGAAGCTCTATCAGCACTGGTAAGTGAGGATGTCACAGCATGAGAGTCCTGATTGCAGAGGACGACCGCACCACACGCCACGGACTCCATGCTGCATTGACACGCTGGGGATACGATGTCCTGTTGGCCTGTGACGGCAACGAGGCATGGCAGGTGCTCCAACGTGAAGACGCACCACCCTTGGTCATCCTCGATTGGCTGATGCCAGGCATGGACGGCATCGATGTCTGTCATAAAGCGCGTCGAAATTCCAGGCTCCAACCGCTGTACATCATCATGCTAACTGTCAAGGAAAGCAAATCGGATATAGTAGAGGGTCTCGAGGCTGGAGCCAACGACTACGTCATCAAGCCGTTCGACCTTCAGGAGCTGAGGGCGCGTGTTGGCGTGGGGGAACGGATGGTGGAATTGCAGTCCCAATTGGCAGATCGCGTGAGCGAATTGGAAGAGTCACTCTCGCAGGTCAAACAACTGCAGGGACTTCTCCCCATCTGCTGCTATTGTAAAAGGATCCGTGACGACCGGGATTACTGGCAGCAGGTTGAAATTTATGTTACGGAGCATTCGCAAGCTCAGTTCAGCCATACCTACTGCCCAGACTGTCACGAGAAGGTGGTTAAGCCCCAAATAAAACGATATGGACAACAGGCGAGTTCGGCAAGAAGTCCTAATCATGGCATGGACATGGCGCCGGCTCTGGTCAATCTCGGCGGGGATGAGGGGGAGAAGAACGATCCATGAGAATCTTGATTGCCGAAGACGAACCCGTCTCCCGTCGTAGGCTGGAAACCACGCTGGTCAATTGGGGACATAACGTCGTCGTCTGCTCCGATGGCTCTGAAGCGTGGCAGGCGCTTCAATGTGAAGACGCACCCCCTTTGGCTATCCTTGACTGGATGATGCCAGGCATGGATGGCCCAGAAATCTGCCGGAGGGCCCGCGAATCCTCTAACCTCGGTGAAACCTACATCATTCTCCTGACCGCTAGAAGGGACAGAGAAGATATCGTGCAGGGTCTCGAGGCTGGAGCCAATGACTACGTCATCAAGCCGTTCGACCTTCAGGAGTTGCGCGCGCGTTGGCGTGGGGGAACGGATGGTGGAGTTGCAGTCCGATTTGGCAGATCGCGTGAGCGAATTGGAGGAGGCCTCCCTGGCCAAAGACCAGATTCTGTCTACGGCGTCTCACGAGCTCAAGACTCCACTGACCAGTATTGTGGGCTACATCGATAGGGTACTACTTGACCTGGAGAGAGTAAGGTGGACCCCATTATTAAGACAGCACGAGGGCTAAATTAAGAGAGTCTCCCACCCCTGCGCTAGGTTTCACCAAGCCCGATGGCAGCCCTGCTTCTTCAGCTGCTGCTCCCCTTTCTTCCTGGCCATGTTGGTACACCTCTGCTGGGGTCCGGTAGCCCAAAGCCTGGTGAGGCCTCTGCCGGTTGTAGAACTCCAGGTAGGCATTGAACTCAGTCTTGCCGAACTCAACATACGACAAGAGATTGAGGATGTAGTCAGGTCTATGCAGGCCCTAATCGAAGACATGCAAATAGATGTTGTACTAAACATACCCTATGATCTACCCGCGATCCAAGCTGACAGGCTTCGATTCTCTCAGGTGATAGCTAATCTGCTTAGCAATGCCTCTAAGTATTCCGCCCAGGGGTCTACCGTTACCGTTACTGTTAAAGAAGAAACGGGATTTGTACAAATTGACGTCTCAGACACAGGGATAGGCATCTCAGAGGTTGACCAGTCCAAGCTATTCACCAAGTTTTTCCGTGCCGACAACTCCTCGACTCGCCAGGTGTCAGGCACCGGCCTCGGACTTTTCATTACCAAACACCTCATAGAAGCGCACGGGGGCGAGATTCGGGTTGAGAGTGAAGAAGGAAGAGGCACTATATTCAGTTTCACCTTGCCACAGACGGATGTTGACATCGAGCACGGGAATTCGCAAGTTCAGTCATCAGTAGTCCAGGTCTGACAAATGGTACAGTTAACGTCGCAAGTCCGAAGGCGGGAGTTGGCACTCCAGGGAGCCTATAGAGGAGAGCTACGATGCCGAAGGTGCTCGTAGTGGATGACGAGCAGGACATCAGAGACCTGCTGGTGGACATCCTCTCTGAAGCAGGATATGAAGCGATAGAGGCCAAGAACGGAGATACGGCTATCGAGAAGGCTCGCTTGGAACATCCCGACGTTATCCTCCTGGACGTGTGGATGCCGATTATGGATGGCTTTGTGGTGCTGAAAAGTCTGAAGAACAACCCGACCACACAATCCATATCCGTGATCATGGTGAGTGCCAAGGGACAAGAGCAGGACCAACTGGAGGCGATGAACGCTGGAGCATTCGATTATATAACCAAGCCTTGGGATCCTGGTGAGATGGAATCCAAGGTTATGGAAGCTCAGACCGCGATCTCAAAATGAGAGGATTGAAGCCCAAAACCTTGGATTCAATTAGGTTGTGTTGACATTTCATCTGAGCCATATGAGAGCACCGACGAAGTTCAAGAATCCCAGGAAACGCGATGACAGCTTGTCAAAGCGAGAGAAGATATGCCGGTAGTGCTTGATCTTGTTGATGAAACACTCCACAAGGTGGCGCTCTCGGTAAAGGTACTCATCATACTCTCGTGGCGTCTTTCGATTTGACCGAGGTGGAATCACAGGTAACGCGCCCCTGCCCAGGATGCATTGGAGAAAATCCATCGAATCGTATCCCTTATCAGCAATCACATGCTCGGTTTCGAAATCAGCAATCAATGCCTGTGCCTGGGTGATGTCGTGACGTTGACCTGCTGTGAGCTCAAAGCGCAACGGGTTGCCCAATCCATCCACGCTCACGTGGATCTTGGTACTGAACCCGCCTCGGCTCCGGCCAAGAGCTTGGGCCGATTGGCCACCGTTTTTTTGGAGGCTCCAGCAGCACAGGGATGAGCGCGAACCACAGTGCTATCACAGTGCTATCACAGTGCTATCACAGTGCTATCAATGATGACATGCTCCATATCGGGGTCTTGCACAAAATGCTGATGCATTCGTTCCCATACACCCTTTTCACACCAGCGTGCGAAGCGCTTATATACGCTGTTCCAGTGACCGTAGTGCTCAGGCAGCAGTCTCCAAGGAGCACCACTTCGTGCCATCCACAGGATGGCCTCGACGTAGCGCCTGCAATCGTCCTCCTCTCCAACGTAGAGGTCTGGGCATGAGCGCAGAAATTCAAGGATTTTCGACCATTGTTCATTGCGTAATTCAGTCGTTGACATGTATCCATTATGCACCAAATGTCAACACAACCTAGAGCCTCTTTCTCGACTAGCTTGAATTAAGGATGCTCGTGAATCAGCGGACCGGCACATATATCAAGGTTTCCGCCAGGCGTCAGTTAAAGGGTCATACACTTCTGCCGAATCAAGGGGCCGAGCGCCATTAGAGCCGCCCACAACCAGCACTTTACCATCAGGCAGCAGCGCTGCCGTGTGGTTATGACGTGCATCAGCCATACTGTCGGCCGAAGACCAGGTATCGGTGGATGGGTCGTATACCTCCACCGAGGCAATTGTTCGGAAGCCATGCAAATGTTCCTTGTGTAGTACTATGCCACCCGCGACCAACACCCTCCCATCTGTAAGTGTCACTGCCGCATGCCTCTGGTGCCCTTGGGCCATGCTGTTGGCGGCATACCCTCTGGAAGTTGATGGGTCGTATATTTCCGCTGAAGCAAGTCTTCCGAAATTGTAATTGTCGAAACCCCCCGCCACCAGCACTCTGCCGTCAGGCATCAGCACCGCCGTGTGGTTACGACGCCCCTGTGCCATGTCACTGGTGGAGGACTAGGTTATTCTGGACGGGTCGTATATCCGAGCCGAGGCGATAATCTTCCAGCTCTCCTTGCCTCCCGCCACCAGCACTCTGCCGTCAAGCAACACCACTGCCGTATGGCTTTGGCGGGCCAGCGGAGAATTATCGGTGATTTCAAAGCGGCCGCTTCCAAAGGCCAGAACCAGCGCAATAATTATGACGAATGCAGGTATTCTCCAGCCTCGACGCCTGACCAGGGCTACGATCAGCCAAACAAATCCGGTTGATACGCTCAAGAAACCGACAGCCTGTGGAATATTCCCAAGTATCTCACTCTGAGTG
>CBDBJK010000022.1:0-32257 GCA_965206395.1 Dehalococcoidia bacterium | reverse complement strand
GTTTGTGTGCGCGATGGAAGACGTGATGGAAGACGTACTGGAGGTCTACCAACGGCCGTACGATGGGAATGAGGTTCTGGTGTGCATGGATGAGACGAGCAAACAGCAAGTCAAGGAGACGCGAGTGCCGCGTCCCGCAGCGCCCGGCTTATCGGCGGCATACGACTACGAATACGAGCGCAATGGAGTGAGCAGCCTGTTCATGCTGTTTGCACCGTTGGACGGATGGCGCCGAGTCGAGGTCAGAGAGCGTCGCACGAAGGTGGACTGGGCGCATGTGATAAAGAAACTGGTCGACGAGGACTACCCTGACAGAGACCGGATCGTGCTGGTAATGGACAATCTCAACACTCACAAGCTGTCCTCGCTATACGAGGCATTCGAGCCTGCTGAGGCGAGGCGTATAGCTGAGCGACTGGAGATACACTACACTCCCAAACACGGGAGTTGGTTGAATATGGCGGAGATAGAGATCGGTGTGCTGGCTCGACAGTGCCTGGACCGACGGATTGCCAATCAAGACATCCTGCGCGGCGAGGTCAATGCTTGGCAGAATCAACGCAACCGGGATGTGATACGAGTGGATTGGCGCTTCACTACCGAGGATGCGCGCATCAAGCTAAAGTCACTCTACCCATCAATACAAAAACGTTGAACCACTAGTAGCGTTGAGCGTTGTTTTTGGAATACTGGTAATGGGCTATCAGCGACGGCGTGTCGTCCGAGGCTAAGATTATGAGAGCATCTAGTCAGGTATTATAAAGGCCCCTGACATCAGGCTCTAGAATCCTCCCTTCAAACCCTCTTGTATATCGATATGTGACTTGTGCTTGAAGAGGTGAAGGGCGCTCCTTCCCAATCGCCCCATCTTTCGTGTAGGCTTAAGCCTGCAAGTTGTGCCATGAGGTCAAGCTCGGACGGCCAAGCGTAACGCAACTGCACAGGATAGAGCCTCATTCCATCCTCCGCAATTACCAAGTGATGCGACGTGACACTCTGGTTTACAGAATCGTGAAGTGTCAAATCCAGCACGGCCATATCGGTCTCAACCCTGGTCACGCTAATGTTCTGCCCCCGAACGTAGCGCGTCATATCGGGCACAAAAGCCTCAATTACAAACACGCCGTTGTCGGTAAGATGGTCGGCCACATTTCGGAAGCACCTCACCTGGTTTTCCTGGGTGGTCAGTCCGAAGAAGGTGTTGAATGCCACAAACACCAAAGGGAATTTGCCATCAATATCGACATCTGCAAAATCGCCGATTGCTACCGAAACTTCCGCTCCACCAGGCTTGGTGCGCAACTTTGCTATCATGGCTTCAGAGGCGTCTATTCCATGCACCGCAATCCCACGCTCCGCCAAAGGTATTGCTATCCTACCTGTGCCGATTCCAAGCTCCAAGGCAGGGCCTTCCCTCGCTAGCTCTGCCAACGCACGCACTGTGGGTTCAGTATTCGCGCGATCTGGATACATTTTGTCATATATCTCGGCAATTTTGTCTCCGTAGGTCGACGCACCGAACTCATTCATATCCCAACTCCTTAGAAACAGAATCCAATGTCAACTCTACAGTGGGGAAGGCATGTGTATGAAGTGACCGATGCGCCGCCACAGGTCGACGCCGTGTAGTCGGAGCGTCACGGTTTCGCCTGGCTCGATGGCTTCGGGAAGCTCGACCCGGACGCGGAAGGGATAGTCGACAAGCTCCAGGTACGCGGTGCGGCCCGGCTGATTTTCCAGGATAACGGCCTGGAAAAGGTCCGACGCGCCATCCTCCTCCCCAACTTCGCGAAGCTGATTCAGGTACTTGAGGAACCAGTAGCGTTTTCGCTCGTCCTCCAGCTTGCCAAGCTCCCTTAGTTGCGCCTCGGCGCGCTGCGCCATCGACGCTATGTCCTCCGTCGAGTAGAGAGGCTCGCCAGAATTGAGGAATCGGCTGATTTGACGCTGCATCACGAGGTCTGGATAGCGTCTCAACGGAGAGGTGATCTGAATATACGCTGGCACGCCAAGCCCACCGTGGTGCGCTGGAACTGTGTCGAGGTCGGCTGGTGTGAGGCGGCGCATCATCTGGTAGCGGCGCAAAGGCCCGTCAGGGATTTCGGCTATCACGTCTTCGAGGTCGGCCCGCGCCTGGGAGCGGTACGCCACTGGCAAGTCCCTGTCACGGCAGAACTCTGCCATCAGCGAGTTGGACAGTATCATAAGCTCAGCCACCAACTGCCGGGATGCGGTCTGGTGCAGCACCCTCACTTCGACTTCTCCTGACGGCTTCACTTCCATCCTCATCTCAGACCTGTCCATCATGACCGCGCCTGCCTCCCCGCGTTTCTGGCGAAGCGAAAGGGCCACACGATTCAGCGATTCCAGCATTTGATGCCATGGATGGCTGGGATCGTCTAACGCCTGATCGACTTCTTCGTACGCGAGTGCTGCCTGGCTGCGAATTACCGACGGCATGACCTCCCAACCCAGTACTTCGCCGGATTCCGTTACTCGCGCCAGCAGGCTGAGAGCGGCCCGTCGCTCGTCGGGGAGCAGGCTTCCTATCTGGTTGGATACTTTCGGAGGGAGCATCGTCACCTGGCGTTCCGGCAAATACAGGGTAGACATACGGCGGTCGGCCTCCCGATCGATTGCGCCGCCGTATGGTATCAGCGCGCCGCCGTCTGCGATATGGATACCTATACGAAAGGTCGGCGATGGCTGGTCGGGGATAATCTCCAGCGATAGGGCGTCGTCCTTGTCTTCTGTGTCAGCGTCATCAATAGTAACGGTAGGAACCATGGTGAGGTCTCTGCGATGAGGTTCCTCCAGAGTTTTAGAAACATCCAGAGCGTCGGCTTCGGTCAGGGAGTCTTTGGAAAACTCTTTGATTATTCCGGCGCGTTCCAGTTCGAGCGGCTCATCCGGCGAGAGCACGTCCACTTTTACTAGAACCTCGAAGCTGAGCTTTTGAAGGTCGCGTGTTCGGCTTTCCAGCCTCTCAAGCAGGCCGCGTGCGACCGCGCTTCGGGTGTAACTCTCGCCGTGAACGGCGTAGCCTCTGAGATGCTCTATCAAGCCAGCCTGGTAAGGTGTCATCTCAGATGGCAGCGTGCCTTGCGACAGGTGCTCCGCCAGAGATTCCGATGCCTGCGCGTTCTCTATGGCACGCTGACGACGAGCCTCTATTTCCTCCACAGACTCTTTGGAGCGCGCCAGATAGCCCTGCTTGTCGTCGACGAAATACTGTGACGACCTGTCGAGATGAAGCAAAATCGCAACCATCTGAGCGCTGTCCGGCGATGATCCCCAGTGCAGTTCCGCCAGATCACCCAGACTCAGGGGGGTGGCCTCGTCGCGGACGACCTCCCATACCTCTGTCAAGTCTACCTGCGAGGCGATGCTCTCTGCCTGACGCCGGAACTCCTCCAGTTCTTCTTCCCCGGTCGCAATGAAACCTGTTGCGAGGATAATCCGGTCAACCGGAAGCTGCGTTTCTTTGTTGCGCCCCACAGATATGCGAATCCGCTTGCTCTGGCCCGTGGACGTGGCTTCTTCGCCCAGATAGCGTCCAACGTTGGTCCCGCCCTTCATTCGGGCAACTATTACTTCGTCCGGCTGCATATATTCCTCAAATCGGCTTCTACTAAAATCAGCGATTCTATCATAACCCAAAATGGCACATGGGGCGCATTTCTGTTCGCATCTGAGCGAAAATTTACCGCAGAGCGCGCTGAGAACGCTGAGATTTTGTTGATTTTCTCTGCGGTTTCAGCGTTCTCTGCGGTCAGATATGATTGCTCCAATGAAAGACGAATGACTCTGTGATGCCTCGATGGATAGCGAAAAGATATGAGACTACGCCCAGGAATATAGATGCTAACCTCTGAGGTGGTACCCAAAAACTAGACAACTGGCTAAGAGAGAGTCCAGCTCCTAAAATAACCGGCAACTAACCGACGTGAAGGAGCAGGACATGAAGCAGACGAGGAATAAGCACAGTCCGGCGTTCAAGGCCAAGGTGGCCCTGGCCGCCCTTGCGGGGGAAGAGACCATCGCCCAGCTGGCCAGCCGATTTGAGGTCCATCCCAGTCAGATTCACGCCTGGAAAAGGGCCCTGGTGGAAGGAGCCCCGGAGCTATTTGCCACCAATCAGAAATCCCAGGAGAAAGCCAAGGAAGCTCAGATTAACCACCTCTACCGGCACATCGGCCAGCTGAAGGTGGAACGCGATTTTTTGTCGGAAAGGTCCGGTCTATGAGTCGCAGCATACGGCGAGCCATGATAGACCGAGACCACCAGCAGCTGTCTTTGGTGCGTCAATGTATCCTGCTGGACGTCAGCCGGGCCTCGGTGTACTACCGGCCGGTACCGACCAGGGCAGAAGACCTGGAGTTGATGGCCCTGATGGACCGTCAGTATTTGAAGACCCCCTTCTACGGCTCCAGGAAGATGAAGGCCTGGCTGCTGCAACAGGGCTATCTGGTGAGCCGAAAAAGGGTTCGAAGGCTGATGCGGTTGATGGGTCTGGAAGCCATCTACCGGCGTCCCAACACCAGCAAACCAGCGCCGGGACACCGGATCTTTCCCTATCTGCTGAAGGGAGTGGAGGTTAATCGGGTCGACCAGGTCTGGGCCGCGGACATCACCTACATCCCCATGGCGAAGGGCTTCCTGTACCTGGTGGCCATCATGGACTGGCACAGCCGGCACGTGCTGGCCTGGAAGCTCTCCAACACCATGGACACCAGCTTCTGCGTGGCGGCGTTGGAGGAAGCCCTGGGTAAGGGACGACCGGAGATATTCAACACCGACCAGGGGAGTCAGTTCACCAGTGAGGCCTTTACCCAGACGTTGCAGGAGCAGAGGGTCCAGGTCAGCATGGATGGTAAGGGTAGGTACCTGGACAACATCTTCGTGGAGCGGCTGTGGCGGAGCATCAAGTACGAGGAGGTGTATCTGAAAGCTTACCAGACCGTCGCCGAGGCCCGAACTGGGATCAATGCCTACCTGGAGTTCTACAACCGGCAGAGGCCTCACCAGGCTTTGGGCTACCGGACCCCAGCAGAGGTGTACCAACATGGCCAGGAAGAAAGGGGAGCAGCAGCTGAAGAAGCAGGGCTGCCATCGGGCTTGGTGAAACCTAGCGCAGGGGTGGGAGACTCTCTTAATTTAGCCCTCGTGCTGTCTTAATAATGGGGTCCACCTTACTCATCCCCAAGTCTGTTTGTTTTCAATTACACTGCTCTATGCGGACGATATAGGGCCGCATTGCGGTTGCACGCCTCTGGTAGGGGCAGGTAGAGGGAAGCGTGGGCGTCGCTATCACATTTCTATTGTCCTTGATGATAATCCTGCTTTCGTTTTTCACGCTTGGAAGACAGATGATTGTCTCGTACGATAACGTTTCGGACTCCTGGACCACCCTCCGTAAGCTCTCAGTCGAGAAAGCCGACACCAAGCTCACCGGCCCCATAGGTCTTTCGGTCAGCGCGACTTCAACGGTGGAGATGATCCTTGCCAATGAGGGAGGCAATGCTATCGGGCGGTTCGCGGACTGGAACGTCATATTCGAGGTGCAAAAGGCCTCCGGCTTTGAGGTGTTATATCTGACATATACCGAGAGCTCCAGCCCAGGGGCGAACCAGTGGACGGATAAGGGAATATACATCAACGCGACCACTCTGACTGCCGAGATTACCGACATAGGCACATTGAATCCGAACGAAGAGATCATTGTTCTTGCGAACCCATCCCCGTCGGTGGTAGCGACCAAATACAACAGAGCGACCTTCGTGACTCCCAACGGAATCACGACCAAGGTAATCTACAAAGTTGTGCCATGAGCCTTCCTCCGCAGGAGAAAAGGTCAGACTGGCTAGGGTGTGAAAATTTCGATAAGTCACGATGTAGTCAGCGCAACGCCAGACCTCAAGTATCAATATGCCATCCAAATCACATACCTACCCATGTCAGCGTCATAGTTAGAGGCCCCTACGAGGCGAGCAAACACTAACGATTTTGTCACTTCTTATTCGCTAATTTGCACCATACTCCCCCTCACTTCACACCTCGCTTCCCCCCATTCTTTCTCTTCTGACGTATAGACTGGAGGTGTGAAGTGAGCGAATCTCGCGTGTCAGGCCAGTATCCGCAAACAAAGCAATGGCCTGGCCTTGAGAGCAGAAGAACCATAATGAAAGGTTTTCGATAATGAAAAGTTCAGTTTTAGCCATCAGGCAGACCGGCGTAGCATTCGGCGAACTTGTGGTCTCTTTGCTGACGATGCTGGTAATCAATGCCATTATTCTTGCTCCTGCCGCATGGGCGGTAAACAACATCCTCAGCTAATCTCGCCCTCTTCTGCCAAGGTATCTGGCTCTTTTCATAGACAAAGCGCCTTCCACTAGACGGCGACCTCTGTTATATATCTGTTAGCGCAGATTCCAAAAGTTGGAATCTGTCAGTTCGGACTTCCTCAGCTTGAGCCAGGCCTTCGCAAACCCGTGGTAATAGATTTTCACACTCACATATTTCCCTCATGGCTTAGGGAGCAGCGTCAGCATTACATGGAGCGAGACGCTGCCTTCGGCGAGTTGTACGCAAACCCAGAGGCCAGGATGGCTACCGCCGAAGACATCCTGGAAGCGATGGACGAAGATAGCGTTGATACGTCGGTGGTCATGGGCATCGGCTGGACAGACGAAGGCCTCGCCCGCGAAGTAAACGACTACATCATCGAATCGACACGCCGCTATCCTCAGAAACTCATTGGGTTTGCGGGGATCAACCCCGTCTGGGGCGATAGCGCGGCACGTGAGGCCGAGCGCTGCGCAATGGCCGGACTCCGAGGCATCGGTGAGCTACACCCCGATTCGCAATCCTTCGACCTTGACGACGAACAGACTATGGCCCCGTTGATGGAAGTCGTCCGCGAGTACAGGCTAATCGTCACAACCCACTCGTCGGAGCCTGTTGGACACCTTTACACCGGCAAGGGCGAGACAAGGCCAGAGGTTCTGTGGCGCTTCATTCAGAACTTCCCAGACGCGACGATTGTGTGCGCTCACTGGGGAGGAGGCCTGCCGTTCTACGCATTGATGCCAGAGGTCGCCGACAGCCTGACCAACGTCTACTTCGACACAGCGGCGTCGCCCTTCCTGTACACGCCACACGTTTTTTCGACGGTGGCTGGACTGGTCGGTGCGAACAAGATACTCATGGGGAGCGATTTTCCGTTGCTGCGAGCGCGTCGCCTGGTGCGTCAAATTGAGCAGTCTACGCTATCTGACGCTGAGAAAGAGGCGGTACTCGGCGGGAATGCGGCAAGGCTGCTATAGAGGTAGGTTCCAAACGACTCAATCCGTCTCCACAGGAAAACCCACTATGCTGCCCCACTCAGTCCAGGAGCCATCGTATATCTTCACATCGTCCATTCCTAGCAGGTAATTCATGGCAAACCAGGCCAGCGTCGCCCGGTGGCTCAGGCGGCAGTAGGCGACTATCTCGCGTCCAGATTCCCCGGTAACGCCAGCGCCACTGAGCTTGGCCTGTAGCTGGTCGGCGGAAAGGAAGGTATCATCGTCGTTAAGAAGTTCCTGATAGTACAGATGCACCGCGCCCGGAATTCGTCCCGTTCGCTCGGCGCCGTGGTCGAGTCCCATAGTAGGAGGGCTTACCCGCTTGCCTGTATACTCCTCCGGAGAGCGCACGTCGAGAAGCACTCGCTCCGGCGTTCCGAGCTTCGCACACACGTTGTCACGCCCTACTCTGCTGGACTGGTCTGCAGGCCCCGGAGAGTATTCTGACGCCTCGAAGCGAGGAATCTCGGCTGTCACAGGTCTGCCCTCGGCGACCCAGAGCTTTCGTCCTCCATCCAGCAACCTGACGTCTCGGTGACCAGCCATTACGAGTACCCATATGGCATAAGTCCCATACTGGATAGGGTCGCCGTAGATCACGACGGTGGTCTCCGACGATATACCCATAGCGCCCAGTCGGAGGGCCATCTCCTAGGGAGTAGCGAATTCCCTGTCAGAGGCGTGCCACAGGGCCTCCTTCCAGAACCAGAATGCCGCGCCTGGGATGTGCCTCTGGTGGTAGGCGGCCCCATCTGGGTTTGAGGACACTTCGACGACGCGCACCTGCGGGTCATCGAGCCTCTGGGCTAGCCATTCACAGGATACCAGCCTCTGTTGCATCGTCGCCTCGTTCGTATCCAATGGTTGCAGTTTCTCCTCTCCTAAAATTAGCGAGCCTCCTACCGTTTCGGGCGGAAGACGCCGAAAGAGCTTGTGTAGCCATGCAAAAAGGTTGACCCTCCAACCTGACCTATCTCTCCGTTGCAGAAGAAACCTGCCAGCGGCATGTCTCCAAGCTTTTCGCGGAACATGTCGGTGTCGTGGTCGGCGCGTCCGTACAGGCCCGACCCTCTGCCCAGACAGGAGAACAGCAAGGCCCCTGCGTCCTGATGTACCGGGTGGTTGCCGACGTACTGGTTCAGCATCGCGTCGAGGTCGTGGGCCGAGGTTTCGGCATCTCTCAGGTGAAACTGCACGGTCTGTCCTTCCTTCAGCATCTCGCCTATTGAGAGAACGCCACGCTGCGCGTCCACGCCGATGATGTTGCGTATCAGGAAGTCGCCAAGCTGGGGGGATTCGTTTAGCTCGTCCATGACCACGCCAAGGAAAAGGGAGTGCTGGGCAAGCTCCTGGTCTCGATCGCTCAACCGTGCGAAAATCTCCTTGAGGGCTTCGAACGGAGTAAGGCCGTCCAGTTCAAGCAGCGCGTTCTGATTGCATTTTGTGATGTGCATGGGCTGACCGATGGGTCGGCATCCCTGCGCAACGACGGTATCGACCACGATGTCGCCGGTCAGGGCAAGCCCCACGACGCCCGAACGATGCACGTCGTCCGAGAGATAGAGTGCGTTCGTCCCCGGACGGTTGCCGCCGCTTGCGAGTCCGCCTATCTTCACACTCTGAGGATAAGCGTAGTCCAGGCCCATCAGCAGATGCTCGCCCCGCACGCTGAAAGGGTCTGCCAGCAAGAGGAACTGCGGGGTGTCGTCTGTCGTTGTCCCGAACAGGGCTTGCCATGCATCCGGCGCGGCGTCGCCGTCAGGCAACGCGGCGTCCTCGATGTGAAATGGCGTCAGATTCACGTCCGGCAGGTGGGCTGCCGTCATCGAGAAGCCGGGGCTGTGCTCGACCTCTCTGCCTGCGCCAATGACGCCTCCGGTCGAGCAGCCAATGAGCGTGCCACCGCTAATATGCTCTCGCACCAGCTTCGGAATACTTTCATACTCTGTGGCGTGGTGGGCCGAAACGAAGGCAACGATGAGGTCGGGCATATTGTCGCCAAGCTCCTCACGAATCCTGATCGCACACTCGGCGACAGCCTCGGCAAGCGAGGAACTCTCTGATACGGCAGAACTCCATTTCATATCGCACCTCCTACAAGTTCATTGCATGAATGGCTAAACCATAAATGGCGGAAGAAGAACACCCTCACCTCAATCCTCTCCCGTCCGAGGGAGAGGAGACCACCCCTTCTCCCTTGACGGGAGAAGGCTGGGATGAGGGTGAGACGCCTCGCAGTAGTCTATCATCAGTAAATTATTGCCAGATTCGTTAAAACTCGTCGTCCTCGTCGTTCAGGATCAGAAACCCAAGCCGCACCAGCTCATCCTGAAGGGTTGGAAGCCATTCGCGGACGGGAATCGTAAGCGGCACCGTGATCTCGACTTCGCCGGTGAACTGCCTGCTCACGGCTCCAACGCCTTCCTTTTCGAGCGGAACGCTTATGCTCTCGCGGTCTATCCCGAAGCGGTCCGTGACCTCGTAAACGGCCATCATTTCGTCCATGCCTATTATATCGTCGGCCATAATCGTCCTCACGCCTTCGCACTCAACCCTTGTTGCTACTGAGGCTTTCTGTCGAGCGCATCACGGGTTACAATGTGCTAACCATTATGACATGAGGCGTCTCGTTTTCAAAAGGGTTGCCGCACATTCCCAAAAACACGACAACACTATATATAAATATATAAAAATCTGACCTTATGGAGGCAAGTTATGCGAAGACTGGACGGACAGGTGGCAATCGTCACCGGAGGCGCGCAGGGAATCGGCGGCGCTGCGTCGCGTCGTCTCGCGGAGGAGGGGGCGAAGGTCTTGATTACAGACATCGATATGAGCGCTGCTGGGGCCAACGTCGATGCCATTCGGAAGGAGGGTAACACGGCGGAGAGCTTTCGAGCAGACGTGGGCAGTCATGATGATATCAAAGCCATGGTCGAAAAGGCATCGGCATTATGGGGCAGGCTGGACATTCTGGTCAACAACGCGTACAGTCCTGCTCATTCGGATAGTGGCGGCAGCGCGTTAGAGGTCTCGGAGGAGGCGTGGGACGCTGGCATGTCGGTGCTGGTGAAATCCATATTCCTTGGCGTCAAGTATGCCGTGCCTGAAATGCGAAGATTGGGCGCGGGCAGCATCGTGAACATCGCGTCGGTGCATGGTCTGCTGGTGGCCCCTGGCAAGCTCATTTACGAGGCAGGCAAGGCGGCGGTCATCGGTGCGACGCGACAGATGGCAACCGATTTCGGGCCGATGGGAATAAGAGTCAACGCCATCTGTCCGGGACACATCGTCACCGAACGACTTCAGGCTAGCTGGAACGAGAACCCTTCGGGGCTGCGCTTCTTTGAAGACCAGTACCCGCTGAGAAAGGTGGGGCAGCCTGTGGACATCGCCAACGCCATCGTGTTCCTTTGCTCGGACGAGGCCGCGTTCATCACAGGCCACGCTCTGACCGTAGACGGCGGCCTGACAGTCCAGCTTCAGGAGGACTTCGGCGTTCGTCAAGCGCAATATATGCGAGAGCATTCGGATACTCAACTGCCATATTAGAAGAAAGGCGCAGAACATGGATTTGGAACTTTCAGGTAAGACGGCAATCGTCACAGGGGCCAGCCTTGGAATCGGAAAGGCCATCGCAAGGGAGCTTGCGCGAGAGGGCGTAGACGTTGCCATCTGCGCACGGCGTCAGGATGTTCTCGAACAGGCCGCGAAAGAGCTTGAGGCCGAAACAGGCCGTCGCATAGTTGCCATTCCAACCGACACGACCAGCAACGAGTCGGTGAAACAGATGGTAGAAACGGCGATGGCCGCATTCGGCAAGGTGGACATTCTGGTGAACAACGCCGCTGCACCGGGCGGCCTTGTGGGAGGCTCGCTTGCCGACGCCAACGATCAAGACCTGCTGTCTGACATCGACACGAAGGTCGTCGGATACCTTCGCTGCGCCAAGGCGGTAGCACCTCTGATGCAAAAGCAGGGATGGAGACGAATCATCAACATAGGCGGCCTTGCGGCGCGAAATTCAGGGACGTATAGCGGCGTGCGCAACCTCGCCCTCGTACACCTGACCAACACCCTTTCCAACGAGCTAGGCCCGGACGGAATTACCGTCAACGTGGTGCATCCGGGCGCGACCCGCACAGAGTGCACAGAGCCGATGCACGAGGAGCAGGCCCGGCGCGAGGGTATCTCGGTCGAAGAGGTCGAGAAGCGCATCGCCCAGAGAATGGCGATTCGCCGAATCGTGGATGCCACCGAGATAGGCTACGTGGTCACCTTCCTCGCTTCTCCAAAGGCTGAGGCCATCACGGGAGAGTCGATAGGGGCAGGCGGCGGCGGAAGCGCGGCTGTACACTCGTAAGGATGCTTGCTAAGCGCGCAATAAGTACGTCAGCATGATGGAGGAGAATTATGGGACAGATCGTACTGGCTATGGGAACCTCTCACAGTCCTCAGTTGAGCACCCCGTCAGAGCTATGGTCAAGCCTTGGAGACAGGGATGTACGTAATCCTGGTCTGATCGACAACACAGGCACGCATCGCACCTTCGAGGAGTTGTTGGAGATGGCTCCGTCTTCGATTAGCCAGGAGCTTACGCCAGAGAGGTGGAGTCAACGCCACGAAGCCAACCAGAAGGGCATAGCTCATCTCGCCGAGAGGTTGGCCGGTGCCTCGCTGGACGCACTCATCATCGTTGGGGACGATCAAGAAGAGTTGTTTCTGGACGACAACAGGCCCGCCATAATGGTCTATTGGGGTGATACATTCGTGAACGACAAGGCTGTGATCACACCTGACATGCCAGAGGCCAGACGCGCCTCCGCATTTGGTTGGGGCGAGCCTGACGGAGATCGAGCCTATCCGGTAGCATCGGATTTGGGACTGCACATGATCGAGCATCTTCGGGATCAGGAGTTCGATATTGCCCACGGGAACCGTATGCCAGAACATCGCCCCAGCATGGGCCACGCTTACGCATTCGTGCATCGCAGAATTATGCAGGAAAACATCATCCCAACCGTTCCCGTCATGATAAATACCTACTATCCTCCCAACCAGCCGACTTTGAATCGCTGCTTTCAGTTGGGCAGGCAAATACGGGCAGCCGTAGAGTCCTTGCCTGCCGAAATGCGTGTGGGTGTCATCGCCTCCGGCGGGCTTAGCCACTTCGTGATTGACGAGGAGCTTGATTGCCTGGTAATGAAGGCATTGCGCGAGGGAGATTCAGACACGCTCGTGTCTCTGCCCAAGGAGCGAATGGATTCAGGCACGTCTGAGATTCGTAACTGGATTGCTATGGCAGGGGCCGCTGAGGGATTAGGCCATGAGTGGTCGGACTATGTGCCAAGCTATCGGTCGCCAGCGGGAACAGGGTGCGCAATAGGATTTGGCGTCTGGTCGTAGAGCCGGAATCAACAGCTTGTGCGCTATGACTGATATGACGTCCCTGCCTGATTACCTGGAATCTGGGCTGGACATCGTTTTCGTGGGGCTGAATCCTGGGCTGACATCGGTGCAGGCAGGGTGCTACTTCGCCTCGCCACGCAATCGCTTCTGGCCCGCCGTCAACCGCTCAGGGCTTCTGAATGAGCCACTGAACGCAAACACAGGCCACAAGGCCATTGAGCAGGGCATAGGTTTTACCGACGTGGTGAAAAGGCCGTCCAGCGGAGCGTCAGACCTGCGAGCAGCCGACTTTCGCCAGTGGGCGCCAGTTCTCAAGGAGAAGCTGGAACGCTTTCAGCCGCTAATCGTGTGCTTTCACGGGGCAATGGCCTATCGCAACTACCTGAAATACTCAGAGGAAACGGACGAGCGACCAGAGTTAGGGCTTCAAGCTCGCTCCATAGGGCGTTCCAGGGTGTTTATGGTTCCGAACCCAAGCCCGGCCAACGCCGCCTTTTCGTTTGACGTTCTCGTACACTGGTACTGCCGTCTCAAAGAGTTGCGTGACGAGTTGAAAGGGCAATGAGCAAGACGATACGCGTGTTCGTAGCCGTTGAACTTCCACCGAAGGTAAGGAACGCGCTCGCTGATCTCATCGAGCAGCTCAAGGATACTCAAATTCCAGGGCTGAGGCTCGTGCGGCCTGAAGGGATTCACCTCACGCTGAAGTTTCTGGGAGATGTTCCGAAATCCCAGGTTGAATCGATAGTTGCCGCTGTATCTCAGGCAGCGCAGGCTAGCAAAGCCTTCGCGTTGGAGCTTGGTCAGCCCGGAGTCTTCCCGAATCGGAACGCTTCCAGAGTGCTGTGGGTTGGCATCGGCGGCGACCTGTCTCCCTTGCTAGCTTTGCACCAGCAGGTCGAAGTCGCTCTGGCGACGCTCGGCTTCGCAGAAGACAGGCGCGGATTCAATCCTCATCTGACGGTCGCCCGAATAAGAGACGGGTCATCGAAAGCCGACAGGCAAAGGGCCGCCGAAGCTATATTTTCGACGCGAGTGCAGCCCGGACTTCACATCGAAGTAGACTCGATTAGCCTGATGCAAAGCACGCTGTTGCCTGACGGTGCGGTTTACGAATCCATTGCCTCTATGCCAATTGAAGGCCGCTCTCGTAATGGTTCCAGCTAATAGGGCTTGGCAAAACCAACACGCGGATGGTATACTTGCGGCGCTTTATCACCAGGGTGGTGGAAAAGGAGGAGGGACCAACCAATGGAGCAGAATGGATGGCCTAGATGCCGCAAGTGTGCTGACGGTGAATTGTTGCCCCTATCCGACTTCGGAAGTCAGGGCGCGCCTATTCACTACAAGGCATGGGTGTGCAGCAATCCCGACTGCGGATTCAATATCAAGATTCGCAATGGTGACGTTTACCTGAACGAGCCTATTGCAAGTGGCGCTATGCACGCGCCTCGCGTAAGATAAGCCTACCCCCGTTTGACCTCAGCGGATGTAGCTTGATTTATGCGTGGCGGACTGTGCTGGCAGCCTCACAGTCTTCTAGCGTCCGGTATTTCAGTTCTCTGAAACTAACAGTGGGCCGCTCCAGTATCTCAGGAGCGGTCGTCTTCTATTTGGGACTGTTTGATCGAGACTTCAAGGGCCGTTTCAGGTAATCTCCATAGCCCAGATCATCTTGATTTCATCCTGGCGACGTTGGCAGTCAGGTGGTACTATGTAATTATGCAGCCACTCGGTTGACCGCCACCAGCTTGAGCAAAACGTCCTGGTGGAGCGTAAGAGGCGGTAGGGGTTTTGGGAGGTGTGATGCAATCAGGTGAAAGCGGCACTCAGACGGAATCCCGACCTCAAAGCCGTTTGGGATTCATTTTGGGGCTTACCCTGGTCGCCATTGGGCTGCTACTGTTGTCCGGCGTTGGAGCCTATTACGGCCTGGGTTGGTACTCATCCACACAGCTATCCAAGTTGAACGCCTCGTTCGACGGCCCTGTGACCCTGCCCTCCTCACCGACCGCATCCTCCATTGGAACCGTCCATGGCGCTATTATGCCTGACGGCTCCTTCAAACCCGTCCAGGCTGTAGTAACAGACCTTGCGTCGTTCTTCGGCGAGGAAGCCTCAGCGCAGAACGAAGGAGACTACGCGACCTTCCCACCCCCTTCCAAGGCTCCGAGTGTGGGAAGTGAGGCGGCTACAGAAGGCTCCGCGTTCCCTGTGTCCAGCTACGCCTCGATCTACCCGGCCTCTCAGCTGCACCCCAAGTACTGGCATCAGCCAATGTGGGCGGGCACAGACGTTTACTCGCCAGTAGACACCAGCCGCACGGCGGGTTTCCGACCAGTGTCAGCTTTAGACCTGCCGCAAAAGGGGACAAGCGCCAGCGCCCAGAGAATCCGCATACCCATCATCGGCGTTGACTCCGTTGTCGACGACCTTGAAATCGTAGACCTTGGTGACAGCCGCACCTACGAGACCCCAGACAATATCGTGGGTCATATACCGGACACGGCAAATCCAGGCGAATCGGGCAACGGCTGGTTCTTCGGTCATCTGGAGAGCTTCGTCAAGGGAGAGGGCAGCGTCTTCAACAAGCTGCACGAGGTGGCGGAGTATATCACGAACGGCGACCCCGTATACGTCAGCATCCTGAACGACGATGGAGAGTATCTATACCAGGTCGTCTCCTCCAGGGTGATACACCAGAGCGAGCTTCGCATCCATGACACAGACGACTCCACGATAACCCTCGTGACATGCGCGAACAGGCCGTTTTACGACCAACGACAGCTTGTGACCGCAAAGCTCGTCGGCTTCAAGCCGCTCAGCGCGCTCAACTGACGCGACAGCCTCTTTGCCTCCATCCTCGCCAGGTATAACCCCCTGATCGGCTGGCCTGAGATGTTGTTTAGTTTTGATAGAGACTCTTTTGGGTTGGCTCGTTGAAAAGCAGCGTTAACTGCCTGGGTCAGGTTATCAACACCCGCTCTATGAGGTTCAACTCTAGAATAGACCTGTTCAGGCTCAGTGTACGATGCCTCGTTGGGTCAGTTCGTTCAATTCCTCTGAAGATAGGCCCAGGAGTTGACAGAAAACATACTCGTTATCCTGACCCAACAGAGGCCCCGTTCTTCTTATGCGTCCCGGAGTATCTGACATCTTCCATGACGGCCCCGTCAGCACCTGAGGGCCTATCACAGGATGGTCGGTCTGGACAAAGAAGCCTCGATCTTTGATGTGAGGGTCATCCATAAGTTCAGTGCTGGTAAAGGTGGCGACGGCTGCCACGCCCACAGCTTGCAAAGCATGCATGACCTCGTAGTGGGTATATCTCTCTGTCCAACCCTGTATTAGCTGATCCAGGACGTCCTGGTTGCTCCAGCGCTGAAGGGCTTCGGAAAACCTCTCGTCCTCAGACCACTCAGGATGGCCCATGACTTTTGCCATGGCTTCCCATTCTTCGTCAGTAGCTACAGCGATGGAAACCCACTGGTCTTCACCCTGGCACCTGTATACGCCATGGGGAGCCATAATATCGTCGCGGTTGCCATTACGCTCGCGGACTCGCTGATTCAGGGTATACTCCATTATTCCTTGAGGCAGGAAGGAGACCATGGCCTCGACCTGGGAAAGGTCTATTCTCTGGCCTTCCCCCGTCTTGGCGCGATGATGTAGGGCCGAAAGTAGCGCAAAGGCTCCCATTAGCCCCACAGTATGGTCTGATAGGGCGTTCATGTCCCCCATTGGCCGATCTGGTGTTCCGGTCAGCGAAGTAAGCCCGGCAAAGTTGCTGGAGTGCTCCGCATAGGAAACGTAGTCCTTGTAAGGGCCACTACTCCCGAACCCGGTCAGGGACTCCATTATGATGTCGGGACGTACCGTTTTCAGCGAGGCATAATCGAGGCCCAGGGCTGGCAGGACTCTGGGAGTGAAGTTGTCCACTACGGCGTCACTGATCGCTACAAGCCTCTTTAGCAAATCCAGTCCGCCGGGAGCCTTCAGATTAATGCTGCAACTCAGCTTGTTCCGATTAAAGAAATTGAAGGTGCCGCTGCGATTCGTGCCGGGAACGCCGTCAAGCTGGGGAGGCCCTCGGCGAACCTCATCCACACGGGTGGCGGTCTCTATCTTTATCACCTCAGCACCCATGTCGGCCAACTGCTTGGTGCAATAAGGGCCAGCCCAGACCCAGGTGAAGTCGACTACCCGGATGCCCTCTAAAGCCATTGAACCCATGGATACTCCTACGTCATCCTGGTGACCATATGTCGAAGCTAGGTCGTTGCAATTTCCCATCCCAAGCACTCCGCACCCAACCCTCAAATGGATTCAGCGTAGGCACCCTTAGATAACTCCGGCCTCCCTGAACTCTACTAGCTGCTCCCTGGAGTATTTCAGCCGGTCGGAGTAAATCTCTTCGTTGTGCTCTCCCAGCAGCGGGGCCGGCCTTCGTATGCTCCACGGAGTCTCCGAAAGTTTATGGGGAGCAGAGGGATACTCCACGACACCGGTCTCAGGGTGGTCGGCTGCCACGAAGAAGTCTCGCGAGCGCAGGTGCCTATCGTTCACCACGTCACCCATATCCTTAACCATCGAAGCGGGAGCCCGTCTGCTCTGGATGCTTTCGACGATCTCATCTTTTGTGTGGGCCAACGTCCACTCTGCCATCAACAACCGAAGGACATCTGCGTTTTCGGCCCTGCTCTGCCTGGTCTGGCACCAATCCTCCTCGGCCCACTCAGGGTTGCCCATGGCGTCCACCAGCGCCTGCCACTAGGCCTCCTCGCGCCCGGTTAGCTGAACACTGGCATCCTTGCAGAGCATAGGCTGCATCATCGCGGAACGCACATCGGCCCCACGCCCCACGATCTGGCCTGTCATTTGTAAGGTGGCGAAGACGCTGCCCAATACCGAGGCCATGCACTCCTGGGCCGACACATCAATGTGCTGACCCCCACCAGTGAAGTCTCGTCTGATAATGGCACACATGGTCGCAACGGCTGCTGAGACGCCCGTGTGAAAATCGGCTAGCGTTCCGGCCCCTTTAAGAGGCGGACCGATTCCATCTTCCAGATAGCGCTCCCTCCAGACGTATCCCAACCCGCCAGCGTGCCAGGTATTGAGATTAAAGGCACGGTAATCGGAATATGGCCCGGTCTGACCGAAGGGAGTGATGGAGGTAACGACGATCTGGGGGTTGATCTGTCTCAAGCTCTGGTAATCCAGACCTAGTTGCTTCATGACACCCGGTGGGTTGCTCTCTACAAACACATCTGATTCAGCCACAAGCTCCTTGATGATTTTTGCGCCTTCGGAGCTTGTGGGCGACAGTGTGATGCCCAATTTGTTTGTATTGAGATAAAGAAAAAGGCCACTACGCTCCAAATGAGGAACATCACCCTGGAAAGGGCCATAGCTTCGGGCCACGTCACCCCGTTGGGGCCGTTCTACTTTTATTACCTCAGCACCCAAATCTGCCAGAAGCTTGGCACAGAATGGTGCGGCAACCAGTTCGCCAAATTCAATCACCCGCAGGTCCGATAGCGCGTGCTTGCTCATTTACCTCAATCCCTACTTCCCAATATGCTCAACGTTCTTAGGGGGCGGGATACTAACGGCCCTTGAAAACGGGTTGCCGCTTCTCAAGCCAGGACGCGCGCCCTTCCCGCTGATCATCGGTGCCATTGATTCTTAGGGTCGAGACCGCCATTTCGTATGCAAGGGAGTCGCGCAGGCCGTGAGTCATCGAGTACTCCACAGACGACTTGTAAACACTGGTCGCAATCGTTGGAAGGCGCGCAAGCATGTTGACGTATTCAGCGGCGCGCTCTTGAAACTCATCCAGCGGCCAGACACGATTGGCCCAACCCCAATCCAATGCCTCCTGTGCATTGAGATGGCGGCCTGTCATCAAAATCTCCAGCGCCCTGCCCTGCCCGACTATGCGCGGCAGGAACCACGTTGATCCTCCGATCAGGCCGATAGACCTTGTGACCCTGTGGTCACCAACGTCGATGTTGTCCGCGCACAGCCGAAAATCGCAAGCGGACGCCAACTCGAACCCGAACCCGAGGGCAAAGCCATTGACCAGGGCCACGACAGACTTGGGGAGTTCGCGTATCGACGGTATCAGCCGATGATGGACGTGAAAGTCGTCTATGCCGGGTTCAGGATTCATTCCCTTCAGGTCGTCCCCGGTGCAGAACGCCTGGGTCCCTTCCCCTCGAAGCGTGACAACGCGGACATCAGGATTGCTGCCGGCGTGGTCGATGAGCCATTGTATCTCGCGTAACGTCCGGTAGCTTACAGCGTTGAGCCGCTCGGGCCGGTTGAGCGTAATCGAGAGGACGCCCGAGTCCGAGATGTCCCACAGCACACGTTTCCACTCTATCTCTTCTAGAGTCGTCATTTTGGATTACCCTCCTTCTTTTCCCTTAGCCAGCATGCCGATGTCTAACCATCGTCAACAGTGAACGTCGGTGGATACTCCTCGCGCCTCTCCTGGACGTATGGACAGCGAGGTGCGAAACTGCACTTTCATATAGGTCGATGCCGCACGGCTGGAGGCTGACCGGGGACAGAGTAGACGGAGGTACTATGCCTGAATCGCTGCGTTGAGAGAGGTCGTCGGCTCGTCGGCGATGAGCACTAGCGGGTCGCATGAGATGTCGGTAGCGTCCACCACGCGCTGCTTCATGCCGCCGCTAAGTTGGTGGGGATAATCTCGTACCTCCAGAACCGTGTAATCAGTTCTGTTATCCTCCTTGGTCGAATTCGGCATCCGTGAGGCTCGAAGCCAGCGCAACGCTATGCATTGGGACGCACAGCGCAACGATGGCCTTTCTCTCGCACGCTGAAGGGGTCGATGGGAATACTACACCGCTTTTTTGAAATACACAACCCTGGTAACAGACGTGTTGACACAGAGAGTTGTGGTCATGTCGATGCTGCCCTGGGTGAGGTGCACGACTTCAAAAGCGAGTTCGGCCCGAAAGAGTCCTTGTTGCGTTTCTGCTGTTGGTTCTGAGTAGCTGGATGGAATTTCAGATGGCGATTGACGACATCAGCAACAGGGTATACTGTTTGTACTATTCAAGAATGTGTCGTTTACGAAGGTACTCGGTTCCAACTGAGAAATTCCGACCAGGAGGACATATAATGATTCAGAACTGGGAGGCCAAGACATCGCGCATTATGTACCGCCGCTTTCAGCCTGGGGAATCCCTGATTGACGATCTCGAAGCCCTGGCTCTCTCGGAGGGCATCCGTGAAGCCGCCATAACATCGTGCATTGGGAGCTTCAGCCAGTTGAAGCTCCGAAACCTGTGCCGATATGTCGAAGGTTCTGCCGAATTTCAGCGTCAGACCATAGATGAGAACCTGGAGTTGGTGAGCGCTTCAGGCTACATTCAACCGTTGCCTGACGGAGGCATACGAGTGCATATCCATGTTGCCGCTGCCCGCCCTTCGGGTGAAATGGTTGGAGGCCATTGTGAAGATGCGACCGTATTCACGGGCGCATTCATGTATCTCCATGTCATCGAAGAGAAACCCAAAAGCTGAAGTCAATCGAGAGAGACGTATCTCATGAGCACAGGCGATGTAAATATCGCTATTCAATCGGAAATGGTCGTCCGGCTCTCGCCATCCCCGGTCGTTCGCAAGCTGACTATCCCTTGAAAGGGATGTCGTCGGCTGAGTCCTGCGGCTCGAAGCCGACAACCTCCTTGGCATGGGAGAGATCCCTGTAGTTCCAACGGTTGTTGGACACCGCGAAGAAGATATCGTATTTCAAGCTGTCTGGAGCGTCTATAGACTTCTTGAGTGCCTGACACATATCCCGGTGGCTCAGGTAGACGGAGTTCTCCCTGAAGGTCGTGGGCCTGTTCTCCTTGCGGACTGACCCGATTCGCACGCAGATAATCGAGATGCCGAACTTGTCGCAGAAATGTCGGCCCAAGGCTTCGCCCCAAACCTTGGTCGTGCCGTAGAGAGATGCTGGCCGGACCTGTTCATGGGTAATCAGCGAGAATTCAGCGGGAACCTGGTCGTAGCGGCCTGCGCAGATGTCAGAGTATGGCGAAACCTGCTCGAAGCTGCCACACGTCTGGTTGCTGCTGGCGAAAACGATCCGTTTGACGCCTGCCAGACGCGCCGCCTCGTAAACGTTGTAAGTGCCGACCACGTTACTGGCGTGCTGGCCCTCCCAGTCCGGGCTGCCGGGGTTGGCGGCTAGATGCGCCACGATGTCCTGGCCTTCGAAGGCGGGCTTGATGGCTTTGAGGTCGGTGATGTCCGCCTGAAAGTTGGTAACCCCTTCGACGAACCTTCGGTTAAGGGCCGTTAGCTCGTAGCCCCCTACCTGTTGAAGGTGGTCTTTCAGGAGACCTCCGACCAGACCGCTCATACCCGTAATCAGGACTCTTTTCGCCAAAACTTCCACTCCTTTTTTGTTGTGGTGGTGACTGGTACCGATACTTCTGTTTGGTATTGACAGATTCAACGTGAATGATTGACGATATCCGAGAGGCCGTTACCGTTCGACCATAGACCTTGCTCCGACGCCGTCCACCAACTCCGAGAGCAATCACTCCAGAACTTGAACTGGCTGAATAACCGGGGTAATTGGTGGCAACGTTACAAGGGCCGGATCACTCTGACTCTGAACAATCTCAAGCCTACTCGATCAAATGCCGCTTCAATACATCCTCGTCGAACTCAATGCCGAGACCAGGGCCTGTTGGCGGAATGATGTAACCGTTTTCGAACACAAGAGGTTCTTTGAAAATTATCTTGTGGAGCGGCCCCTGGTTCGCCTCCTGGATGAGGAAGTTCGGCGAGCAGGTGTCGACCTGAATTGCGGCGGCGGCGGCTATTGGCCCACAAGCCATGTGCGGCGCTATCATCGCGTAATGAGTCTCGGCAATGCTGGCGATCTTCTTCGCCTCCAGTATCCCGCCACATTGTCCGACGTCCAGCTGGATGATCTGCGCGGCCTTCTTTTCGAGAACCTGCGCGAACTCGTACTTCGTAACCAGTCGTTCGCCTGTGGCTATCGGAATGCTCGTATGGGCAGCAACTCTAGCCATCTCATCCACGTTTTCGGGTGGAACCGGTTCCTCGAACCAGAAGGGGTGGTACGGTTCGAGATAATCGGCGACGCGAAGTGCACTATAGGTCGTTAGCTGCCCATGAGTCCCGATTCCCACCTCCATTTTGTTGCCGACGGCGTTCCGAATGCTTTCGAATATCTTCGCCGCGTGTTCAATCTCCCACAGAGGAATATCCCTCGGTATCGGATACTCCGGCATGAACGGATCGAGCTTGCAGGCCGAGTTACCCTCTTCGAGCAACTGTACCGCGACCTCGCCCGCTCGTTCGGGATCGTCTTTGAAAGGGCCTCCCGGCATGTAGGCATAGGCTCGGAGTTTCTCGTGGTACTGTCCGCCCAGAAGATTATAGATAGGCTGGTTCGCCGCCTTACCGACGATGTCCCACAGCGCCATTTCGATTGCACTCATCACAGGGGTCGCGTGCAGGCTTGGGTGGCGGAAGTCGTGGCGGGAGGCGTACATCCGGTCCCATATCCTCTCGATGTTAAAGGGATTCTCTCCGATGACATACTGGCTAGCCAACTCCTCTATCAGGCTGATCTGCGACTTCAGGTCGCCCAGGTTGCGCGAATAGGTGTTTCCGGTTATGCGCTCGCCGAGTCCTATGATTCCTTCGTCGGTAGTGATTTTCAGGAACAGCAGATATCTGCCACCTCTGTACGGCGGTTCGTTTTCAACAACCATTGTCTTGAGATCAACGACTTTCAATGTAAACTCCTAACCTCAAATTTCCATCAATTGCCAAGTATACAGCGGTTTCTGTCACCGCGCTTTTTACAATGGAAGGCGCCTGGGAACCTGGCAGGAGATATTAGATCGCAGATTTGGAGTTGTTTTGATCGGCAGATGCTTGATTAAGCGCAATTACTGGGCAGCCAAATCCTCAAAAACTCCTCGCCAAGTTTGATCACTTCCTCGACCGTAGCCGTCCCTATAGGTAATGATGCCCTCATTGTTTAAGGCAATCTTCGTCGCTTGTGAAATCACCCAGAGTTTCCTTAACGTCCCTATACCCGGGAAGGCTATGGGCCAGGGATAACTGTTTTCGTCTCTATAGGCCACCAATTTCTCCAATCTCTCACTGGGGTCTGCGCCTATCAGATAGAACGCTACATCATCTGCAAATTCGGGATGAATCTCTTTCAAGCGCCGTAACTCGGCGCGGCATGTCGGTCACCAGGAAGCAGTGAAGAACAGGAACACTGGCTTGCCTTCACTCAGCAGATCCTTTGATGTCAAGGTGCGTCCGTCATCGAGTGTGAACTCAATGTCAGGTACACGGTTGCCTACTTCATAGCCAATCTTAATGTCCCGACCAGCCTCGGTCTGCGCAGGTTGACTCACGTCAGCGACAGGTGAAGAGGCCGATTGAGCCACTTCAACAGACTTGATTACCTGAGCGGTTGGCGTGGTAACTCCTTGAGAAGCTACTGTCTCAGGGCTAGACGATGGCGGCGTAGGTTGACTCACGTCAGCGACAGGTGAAGAGGCCGATTGAGCAACTTCAACAGGCTTGATTACCTGAGCGGTTGGCGCGGGAGCTTGCTGAGAAGCTGCCGTCTCAGGGCTAGACGCTGGCGGCGTAGAAGAGTTGCAGCCAAAGGCCAGCGCCATTACTCCCAAGATCGTTCCTACTACAATGCTTCCTTTAATGTTCAAGTTTTGTCATACCTCCACATTTGGAAGGGAATCAGAGAAATTATCATTGCGCATATCCTTTGATCTGGTGATCTGGAATTCCCAGATGAACTAAAAGGCTTTCATAAACACATCATGCCAAGATAGCACAGACTATATGGTAGCCTTCTAAAGTTGTCAATTGCCGACAGACTCCAGAATCGCATGGCATTAGCAATGTATCGGAAACTGCCTAAAACAGCATCGATATATACGTCTTTATTCACAAGGACTTTAACGTCAGCGAACTGTCCGGCAGCATCCGGGTTGATTTCGAGCGTATGCGCGAGACCCTAGGCCAGAAGGAGCCTTTGCTCTAGGGATGCTCTGAACAATCGGCTTCAGGCTGGGCCGAGTTGACCGGAGTGGTTTTGGGGGCGTTAAATTGCCTCATGGCACCGTGGTGAGGGTTATTGTCGGCCTACAACCGGCCCTGACAGGGCCTTTCGCCGCCCTTAGCCCTGATTTTGGGCGCACTTATACAAGGTCTCACGCCGCCAGGTACTGTTCGGCCCTCATCAAGTTGGCAAACCCCAGCAGCGTCATCAGCCGCTGCGTGTTCTTGGACAGCCCCCTGTAGCGGACCTTGGCGTAGCCGAAGTGCCGCTTGATGTACAGGAACGGATGCTCCACCTTAGCTCTGACCGACGCTTTGCGCTTCTCCGACACCGCCTCAGGGCTCCCAGGCTCCAGCTTCCGACGCTGGCCGGGCCTCATCGCCACCTGCCACTCCACGTCCAAGCCCCGGTTCCCCGGCCTCTTGTCAACTCCCTGATACCCAGCATCTCCCCACACCTGAGACTCCCCACCGTGCAGCAACCGGGGCAACTCAGTCAGGTCATGCACGTTCGCAGATGTCGTGGTCATGCTGTGCACCACTCCCGTCTGCGAGTCCACACCGATGTGCACCTTCATCCCGAAGTGCCACTCGTTACCCTTCTTCGTCTGGTGCATCTCGGGGTCGCGCTCTTTAGCCCGATTCTTCGTCGATGAGGGCGCCGCTATGATGCTCGCGTCCACTATCGTCCCCTCCTGAAGACGGAGACCCTTGGACTCCAGATAGCGGTTGATCTCCTCGAACAGACCCGCGCCCAACTCATGCTCTTCCAGCAGGTGGCGGAAGTTCAGAATCGTCGTCTCGTCCGGCAGCGGCCCAGGCAGTCTCAGCCCTACGAACCGCCTCACCGATTCGACCTCATAGAGCATGTCCTCCATCCCAGGGTCGCTCAGGTTGTAAAACAACTGCACGCAGTGTATCCGTAGCATCACCGATAACTCGTAGGGCCGCCGACCACGACCGGCCTTGGGATAGAACGGTCGAATGCGCTCTTCCAACTCTTCCCAAGGGATCAGTCCATCCATGCGCTCAAGGAACTTCTCCCGGCGAGTCTTTCGCTTCTTGCTCTCGTAGTCCAAGTCCGCAAACGTCGGCTGGTTCATTGCCTCTCCTCCCCCGTCTTCAGCCCTTGGCCCTATTTTACTATCCCACAAGCCATCGGGACTTATTCAGAGCATCCCTAGTACGTTTTGAAGTGGATGCAAGGGGGCATAGGCAGTCACCGCCTGGAGGCTGCGGGGGCAAGCGTGTTCTTCATCGCCGCGATGAAATGCTGAGTCGGTGTGGACATGGTCTTGCCCTGCAGGGTTACGATGCCCGCCTGGTCTACCGGCAGCAGGTTCGCCAGGCTGACCACTCCCAGTTCGCGTTCGTCTTCAGGCTCGATAGCCAGACGCGGCCCGATAGATATTCCCATGCCAAGGGCGACGTAGCGCTTGATCATGTCCATGCTGTCCAATTCGAGCAGTATCTCGTAATCTAGACCCTTACGAGTGAACTCTCGTTCGATAATAACCCTGGTGTGCGTCCCTCTACCCATCAAAATCAAGGGCCACGGAGCCAACTGGTCTAATGACCACAAAGGCTCATTGAGCAAGGGATGGTCTTTGGGAGTAATGAGAACGCGCTCGTACACAAACAATCCTTGAAAGTCCAGGTCGTCGTTCCTCTCGGCATGCTGCACGATGCCCATGTCAACCTCGCCGTCTCTCACGTGCTGCATCACCTCGTCCCTAGAGCCGGAGCGAATGCGGAGATGGGCATGAGGGTACTGAGCCAGATAAACCCTCACCACTTGCAGTAGCGTATGCGGAATGATGTCGGGCGTCGAGGCAATGGCGACGGGGCCTTGCTCCTCGGCCAGAGATGTCTGAGCGGCGAGCGCGTCGATGCCCTCCACAAGGGGCGTCGCTAGCTGAGACAGCCTGTCTCCTGCGAGAGTAAGCTGGATAGGCCGCTTTATTCTGTCGAACAGCACCATCCCAAGCTCCTCCTCTAGCTTCTTGATATGGGTTGTAACCGTCGGCTGTCCAATTTCGAGATAATCCGCTGCCTTGGATATGCTTCGGAGCCTGGCCGCGGTGCAAAAGCTTCTTAGCTCACGCAGCTCCATATCATCTTGCCTCCACAGATAGTATCAGTATTTTGGATATTAAGTATTATATAATATATCTATACATGATGCTATGTTCGATTTATAATAGTGTATCTAGGTTGTGTTGACATTTCATCTGAGCCATATGAGAGCACCGACGAAGTTCAAGAATCCCAGGAAACGCGATGACAGCTTGTCAAAGCGAGAGAAGATATGCCGGTAGTGCTTGATCTTGTTGATGAAACACTCCACAAGGTGGCGCTTCGGTAAAGGTACTCATCATACTCTCGTGGCGTCTTTCGATTTGACCGAGGTGGAATCACAGGTAACGCGCCCCTGCCCAGGATGCATTGGAGAAAATCCATCGAATCGTATCCCTTATCAGCAATCACATGCTCGGTTTCGAAATCAGCAATCAATGCCTGTGCCTGGGTGATGTCGTGACGTTGACCTGCTGTGAGCTCAAAGCGCAACGGGTTGCCCAATCCATCCACGCTCACGTGGATCTTGGTACTGAACCCGCCTCGGCTCCGGCCAAGAGCTTGGGCCGATTGGCCACCGTTTTTTTGGAGGCTCCAGCAGCACAGGGATGAGCGCGAACCACAGTGCTATCACAGTGCTATCACAGTGCTATCACAGTGCTATCAATGATGACATGCTCCATATCGGGGTCTTGCACAAAATGCTGATGCATTCGTTCCCATACACCCTTTTCACACCAGCGTGCGAAGCGCTTATATACGCTGTTCCAGTGACCGTAGTGCTCAGGCAGCAGTCTCCAAGGAGCACCACTTCGTGCCATCCACAGGATGGCCTCGACGTAGCGCCTGCAATCGTCCTCCTCTCCAACGTAGAGGTCTGGGCATGAGCGCAGAAATTCAAGGATTTTCGACCATTGTTCATTGCGTAATTCAGTCGTTGACATGTATCCATTATGCACCAAATGTCAACACAACCTAGAACAAATTCAGCCTGATCTGCCGAAAACGGAGACCAGTTTCTAAGGAGAAAACAATGCTTCACAAATTCATCAACTCCATTCGCCACCTGAACGACCCCAGCAGCTTTGAGCTGTATCTCAATAACGTCCAGCGTGGTGGACGGCTAGGTGCACCTAGCGCGGACGAGGCAAGGCGCGACTACAGCATCTTCCTCAAGCGCGAGTCCGGCTTTTTTTAAAGGATTAAGGACGCACGGCGTTCAAGAAAGGCAGCGTGACGCTGATTCCTTAAAAGAGGTCAACGCCATTCCCTACCAATCTGCACGTGACGATAACTTCATCTAGAGGCGCTCCGATGTATCGGAGCGCCTCTTTCTATTCAGGGACTTGTTACCTAAAAGCGGTCATGCTAATCTCTAAATATCAAGGTTACGCCTCGCCGCTATTTTGAGACGACCCTAAAATTTCATATTTCATGGAGGGCAAGATGGCAGAACTAAACGAAAGCGCGCTCAAACTCCTAAGGGAAGGTAAAAACATAGCTACCATCGTAACGATTATGCCGGATGGCTCGCCTCAGGCAAGCGTCGTCTGGATAGATTCCGACGGGAAAAACGTTGTTTTCAATACAGCGGAAGGACGCCTGAAGACAGATAACATGCGAAGAGACCCTCGCGTCGCGATTGTAGTTACCCACGCAGATAACATGTTTGAACAATTGACCGTGCGCGGACGTGTCGTCGAGATTACAGCGGAAGGCGCGGACGACCACATCGACGGCCTGGCGAAGAAATACCTTGGATTGGACAGCTATCCCAACCGCAGCCCGGGCGAACAGCGTCTCATCGTTAAGGTTGCCCCTGAGCGCGTAGGTGGGATGGGCTAACGGCGAAACGGCGCCATCTACTAACAACCGTCAATAATCATACTACTGCGGGATGTGCCTGTGCTAAGAAGATTTCTACGGCAAGACAAAGAGAAAGATAAGGAAAAGACAGAGCAGGCGGTCAAGAAAACCCGCCAGACGTGGTTTGGCCGAATGACCACTCTGTTTCAACGCTCGCACATCGATGACGAGTTGTGGGACGAGTTGGAGGAACTGCTCATTTCAGCAGACGTAGGCGTTGTCACCACTCACAAGATACTCGACCATTTGAGAGAGCGAATCCGAGAGGATCACATCACCCAGCCTGACGACGCTCTGGAAGCCTTGAAGCGTGAAATGGTGTCCATCCTGGAAGTTGATAAAGCAGACGATCTTTTCGAAGTGGAAGAGCTTCCACTCATCCTGCTAGTGGTCGGCGTAAACGGAGTTGGCAAAACCACCAGCATCGCAAAGCTGACACAGATGTTCAAAGAAGAGGGCAAAAGCGTGGTGCTGGGCGCAGCCGACACATTCAGGGCCGCCGCCATAGAACAACTACAGGCATGGGGAAGCCGCCTTGAGGTAGATGTCATCGCGCACCAGTCCGGGGCGGACCCTGGTTCGGTGGCCTTCGACACGCTTCACGCGGCAAAGTCCCGCAACGCAGACGTAGTTATCATCGACACTGCGGGCCGCCTGCACACCAAGCTCAACCTGATGGAGGAGCTAAAGAAGATTCAGCGCGTGCTTTCCCGACAGGGCGGCGAATCTCAGCGAGTGCTGCTGGCGTTGGACGCGACTACCGGTCAGAACGGCCTCTTTCAGGCTCGCTCCTTCGTGAGCGCCGTCAAGTGCGACGGTGTTTTCCTCGCCAAGCTCGACGGAACCGCCAAAGGGGGCATCGTCCTCGCCATCACCGACGAGCTAAAGCTACCCGTCCTGTACATAGGCACGGGCGAACAGCCCGACGACATCGCCTCGTTCGACCCCAGCGAGTTCGTCGAAAGCCTGTTCGCCACAAATGCGCGCGATTAGCGGAGAAAAACCATTGGTTACTGAAACAGAGCACTGTTACATAGTCAAAAACGAGCGCATCCTCAAGGGTGAACCTATCGTAAAAGATACTCGTACGCCAGTTCGGGCTATTGTCGAGCTATGGCGTATGGGCATCGCTCCCGAGGAAATTCCCACAAGATTGCCTCACCTGACTCTATCAGCGGTCTTCGACGCTTTAAGCTACTACGCCGATCATCAAGAAGAGGTTAACGGACACATACTCCGCAACCGGAACAGACTGACAACATCTAAGAATCGCTGACGAATGAAGCGATGTGGCGTGGCGTCAGCATGAAGGCAACGACGTTTGAGGGGTTGTTGCGGTAATCCTCCGCGAAAGGGCGTCCTTTCTCCTCGCCGTAGTATCGCAGCGCCATCGAAAGCACTAGGTCGTATAGCGGTTTGTCCGCCTCTGTCACAGGCCCATCCATGATGACCGAGGCATACGGCGGCTCTCGCCAGTCTACGCAGAGCGACGCGTGCGGGTTGCGTTCCAGATTGCGCCACTTCAGCGTACTACGACCCGTGAACATATAGGCCGCCCCGTCCTCCCAATGAAACCATATGGGCACAGAGCGCGGCCTGCCCGCCGCGTCAATCGTTCCAAGCACCGCTACCAGCGGTCGCTTCAAGAATGCGTTTACCTCATCGTTTGTCATAGTCATTATTTTCTACTCTTCTACGGACTCAGCCAATTCTGCAGGAACAAGATCAATTCTGAAAGGCTTCTGGTTAGTCGTCTTGGTAACGCCAAGAACGTGAAACCCCAGGATGTTGCCCTCGTCGTCAATCTTAACCATAGCTCGGCCATCTTTGGTCGGCACCATATTGCCTTCTCCTTCTGCCAACGTGACAGACAGAAAGTCACCTTCTCCGTCCCACCACACGCTTATTGCCTTGTAGTTCATATCTCTCTCCCCTGGACTCTAGGCCTCCTGCTGGTCGTATAGGATGTCGCTATGAATGAATCATCTTCTTTGTGGACTACCGCGACTACTGAGGTGGTACCCAAAAACTAGACAACTGGCTAAGAGAGAGTCCAGCTCCTAAAATAACCGGCAACTAACCGACGTGAAGGAGCAGGACATGAAGCAGACGAGGAATAAGCACAGTCCGGCGTTCAAGGCCAAGGTGGCCCTGGCCGCCCTTGCGGGGGAAGAGACCATCGCCCAGCTGGCCAGCCGATTTGAGGTCCATCCCAGTCAGATTCACGCCTGGAAAAGGGCCCTGGTGGAAGGAGCCCCGGAGCTATTTGCCACCAATCAGAAATCCCAGGAGAAAGCCAAGGAAGCTCAGATTAACCACCTCTACCGGCACATCGGCCAGCTGAAGGTGGAACGCGATTTTTTGTCGGAAAGGTCCGGTCTATGAGTCGCAGCATACGGCGAGCCATGATAGACCGAGACCACCAGCAGCTGTCTTTGGTGCGTCAATGTATCCTGCTGGACGTCAGCCGGGCCTCGGTGTACTACCGGCCGGTACCGACCAGGGCAGAAGACCTGGAGTTGATGGCCCTGATGGACCGTCAGTATTTGAAGACCCCCTTCTACGGCTCCAGGAAGATGAAGGCCTGGCTGCTGCAACAGGGCTATCTGGTGAGCCGAAAAAGGGTTCGAAGGCTGATGCGGTTGATGGGTCTGGAAGCCATCTACCGGCGTCCCAACACCAGCAAACCAGCGCCGGGACACCGGATCTTTCCCTATCTGCTGAAGGGAGTGGAGGTTAATCGGGTCGACCAGGTCTGGGCCGCGGACATCACCTACATCCCCATGGCGAAGGGCTTCCTGTACCTGGTGGCCATCATGGACTGGCACAGCCGGCACGTGCTGGCCTGGAAGCTCTCCAACACCATGGACACCAGCTTCTGCGTGGCGGCGTTGGAGGAAGCCCTGGGTAAGGGACGACCGGAGATATTCAACACCGACCAGGGGAGTCAGTTCACCAGTGAGGCCTTTACCCAGACGTTGCAGGAGCAGAGGGTCCAGGTCAGCATGGATGGTAAGGGTAGGTACCTGGACAACATCTTCGTGGAGCGGCTGTGGCGGAGCATCAAGTACGAGGAGGTGTATCTGAAAGCTTACCAGACCGTCGCCGAGGCCCGAACTGGGATCAATGCCTACCTGGAGTTCTACAACCGGCAGAGGCCTCACCAGGCTTTGGGCTACCGGACCCCAGCAGAGGTGTACCAACATGGCCAGGAAGAAAGGGGAGCAGCAGCTGAAGAAGCAGGGCTGCCATCGGGCTTGGTGAAACCTAGCGCAGGGGTGGGAGACTCTCTTAATTTAGCCCTCGTGCTGTCTTAATAATGGGGTCCACCTTACATCCCCCATTCATGCTCTCTCAAGCGTCCAATGATGTCACCAGGTCGGGACTGCTCTGTGAGTATCTCTGTGAACTTCTCACCAAGCTCTCCTCCACTGCGCTCTCCTCCCTCTCCAGCGCGCCTCTCAAGCTCTTCTATTTCTATCACCAGCAAACTGAAGCTGTGGTCTCTCAGCTCTGATCTCCCAATCTCCCCCTCAAGCAGTCTGTGGAACTGGTCATAATCCCATGCCTTCGATGCCCCATCAATTGAGCTATCCGACCCTGTCGGTGCCTGCTGGGGAGTGTCGCCTCGGAGTCTCTTCATGAGCAAGGCCTTGGTAATTGTGGCCGCCATCATCTCCAGGCTAAAGGGCTTGATGAGGTAGTCGGTGGCACCCAGTTTTATCAGTTTCACCACAGTGTCCACTGATGGGGCTCCAGTGATCATGACCACGGGGCATTGAGGATACATGCGAAGGGATGCCTGAAGCAGCTCGATGCCATTGAGACGGGGCATGAGCATGTCAGAGATGATCAGGTCGAATTGTTGTTCCTTGAGGGTGTCCAGGGCATCTTGCCCGTCCACAGCCACGGTAACCTGGTGTCCTAGATCGGTGAGAAGGTCAAAAAGCATGCTGCGGATGGATTCCTCGTCGTCCACCGCCAGGATGTTGCCGATTGCAGCCAAGCCCGCCGTAGTTTGTTCTTCAGTTGTCATGGTTCATACCCTGCCTTACTAATGATTCAGTGGTCTCATTTGTGTAAGCGGCTTCTTATGGTGCGATCAACTACACCTAGTCGCTGCGCAGCTTCTTTGATGGTCATGCGCGCCATAGAAATCTAGACAGAAATCCAAGTTTTCTGGTTTTAGGTAAACTTAAATGGTCCTTGCCAACACAATTGATTAAAAAGGTGGCTGAGTGGAATTCAGGTAGAGGCCAAGTCATACCAGAGCTTGTGAAAGGCGAGATAGCTAGCCTCAGTTCTTATCCTCTTCCAACGGCGATGACCCATACAGGTAAGGGGGCATATCGTTTAGCCCTTCATAAAGGTGTGTATGGGACAACATGCTTGTATACAGCCCGGGGGGAATAGGTTAATGCAACCAGGTGATCATG
>CBDBJK010000021.1:0-38145 GCA_965206395.1 Dehalococcoidia bacterium | reverse complement strand
CGCAGTCGGGACATGCGATTAGCTGGGCGCTAACCTGCCTCCCGCAACTTGCGCAATTAGCAACTGCCATGACACACTTCTTTATCGGGCCAGTCCAATTACATCCATGGTTCTGAGTTTGCTAAGTTTGACACAGACTATTGTTCTAAGAATAATGGAGTATGTGACCAATAGTCTTAATAGTTTGTGTAACACGTTCGACTTAAGATGTCAATGGAGAAACAATAACAGTGGGAATTCCGAATTTGTCAGGGTTAGAAAGGGACTGTAATCTGACGCTTACGAGCGTCCGCTTCGAGCATCGTTGTATCCGGTTAGCTCGACATAGCCGCTGCCGTTGATTGGCTCGCCGTCGTTCGTGCCTCGAATGCGCACCGCGCCCTCCCAGTATCGCACCGATACGTCCATCTCTTGATTCTTGGTATAGGGCGTGATATCCAGGTCAAGAGACGCGGACGGGATACGCACTCGCCAGCGCGATGGATAGGCCGTGCTGTCGATTCCGCTCTTCCAGTGGTCGAGAACCTCAATCTGCACATCGTCGAGCGAAAGCGCGCGCGTCGAGCCATCGGCGTTGACGAGCGTACCCGCGCTGAATGGGTCAACACTGCCGTCGCGGAGCCTTAGCTGGTAAAATATTATCTCGCGCCCGTCGGAAAGCTGTAGCGCGAACCAGTCCCAACCTACCTGTTCGTCCGACAGGGCGGTGGAACTCCATTCGCGGTCCATCCAGCTAACGCCATCGACCTCGAAAGACCTTTCGCCGATTCGTACGATGCCGCTCGTGGGCAGGCGAGTCATCGAGTAGTAGTAGGAAGCATTGCCCGCGCCCGCGCTCTTCTGGCTCAGGCCGCCGTCGCCCTGCAAGACCAGGGGCTTCGCGCTTTCGAGCGTCAGGTCGATGGCGACTTCGCCCTCGGCGACTTGCAGACGCACCGGAAAGGTATCGCCTCCCACGCCTTCGGCAGACCAGTTTTCCAGCCAGACACGAAAGGGTTGCGCCTCCGCTCCGGCGAGCCGTAAGCCGTCCCGACTGAACCGTTCGAAGGAGTAGAAGCGATTTCCATCGACATCGGTGAGCGCGAAGTGTGAGGTGTAGACATTGGATGCCGCCCACGCCGATTCTCTCTCCGCTGGCTCAGGCACGAGGGCGATCCTGAAGAAGGTAAGCTGAAAGCCGAAGTGTCGCCCCTCAGTCGAGTCCAGGTTGCCTGTGTAATACCACCACTCGATCTTGTATTCGGGGTGCGGGCCGTGGTCGTCAGGGAAAGAGAACGCGCGAGTCTCTATAGCGCGGGCGAACCCCTCCGACGAGCCTACGCTGAGGGCATCGCTGACAGATAGCTCTGCGCGAATGTCAGGAATCTCGCCCGACTTGATGAGCGCGTACACTCCTCCGGCAGGCAAGGCAACGGCTAGCAGTACGAGGATGGATGTTATGACCCTTTTAGGCATAGTTCTCTTCGACGAGCTTTATGCTCCTTCGACGATAATCACGTTGCTCTTGGCTGTTCTATGGCGTATTGCCGCGATCGGGGCGTACTCTTTGGACTCGAACATCTCCTTTGCCCGCTCGACGCTCTCGAATTCCAGCACGACCACACGTTTAGGGTTCCAATCGCCCTCAATCGACTCGTATTTGCCGCCGCGCACCAGGTATTTGCCGCCGAAGGCTTCTATGATAGACGGCACAAGTTTGACATACTCCGCGAATCCTTCCCGGTCAGTTACATCCAGTTCGACGATTACATATCCTGACATCAAGGCTCCTTTCGATAATATCGTCTGCCTGCTGCGCGCCGTTACTCGCATCTTCAACCGGCGCGATATAGTCTAGGAATGCCCTTCCGCTATTGTCAACCGCTGAGAACCAGCCACGTTCCTTTCCTCCGAATACCGGTTGACTACTCCTCGCGCAACGCCTGCGCCACTGAGAGCGTCGCCATTTTCAGCGCCGGATACAGGCCCGCGATTATGGCGGCAATGACCGCAAGGGCCAGTCCCTCTAACAGAATCGATGGCGCAATCTCCATCTGAATCGACCAGCCGAAGGAACGGCGATTGACGACGAATATCAGACCTATTGCCAAGCCTATACCGACCGGCATCGCCAGTAATCCCGCGACGAGGCCCATCAGTCCCGTCTGCGAGGTAACCAGTCCCCAGACCTGCCGGGGCGTGAAACCGATCGCTCGCAGCACGCCTATCTCTCTCGCACGCTCCAGTTGCAGGGCCATCAATGCGCTCAGCACGCCGATGAAGGCCACGACCATCGCTAGGACGCGCATGATCGACGTAATGGCAAACGCGCGGTCGAACACCTCAAGCGACGTATCTCTTAGCGTGCGGTTCGAGCGGATTACAAGCTCCTGATCGGGGCCGGTAAGACGGCGCAACGAGTCTATCAGGGCCTCAGGGTCGCTTCCAGGCGTAACGTAGATGCCAAGTGACGATATGCCTTCGTCGTCCCAGAAACGCATGTAAGCGCTCCGGCTCATCATCACCAAACCTTGCCCAGGGCTGTAGTCGTTGAAGACGCCCGCAATGAGAAAGTCGCGCATTCCCTGGTTGGTGAGAAGGTGCACAGAGTCGCCTGTCTCAACGTCGTTGTTGTAGGCGTATGGCTCGGAGACTATTATCGCTTCGCCTTCCAGGAATCCGGGCCAGATGGAGGCAGGGTCGCCCTCCGTGAACTGGTGTCTGCGGAATACTTCGGAGGTCATGCCCAGAGCGACAAGCTCCACCTGGCCGTTGGGCGAATCGACGTTCGTGCGCCGATATGAGCTGACGCTTTCGACGCCGAGGGCCGAAGTCAAACGCTCTACGACGGAGGAGTCGAGCGTAGCCTCTATCCGGCTGGAAACAGGCGTAGGCGGCGAGACGTACACGTCGGCCTGAAGCGAGGCATCGAGCCAGTTCACTACGCCTTCTCGAAAGCTGCTGACCATGATGCCGATACCTACCGTCGTTGCTACGGCAATCGTGAGCGCGGCGATTGCGACTGCCGTGCGGCTCAACGATGCGGACACGCCGCGCGCGGACATAGCTCCCGTTAGGCCAAGGGAACGTCCTATCAGCCAAGACAGCAAGGCTATCAAAACTGTCGTGAACATGGGCACGAGCATCGCAAATCCGAAGACCATCGCAAAGAGGCCGATGAAGCTCAGCAGAAGGTTTTTGCCTGAGAATATCAACAGCGCCAGCCCGACTGACATGACGAATGCGCCCACGAACGTCGTGCGAGGCATTGTGCGGCGCACGCCCGTCTCTATCGACGAGCGTGTGAGAGCGGTTCGCGTTGGTACTGTCGTCGCCTCGAAAGCGGGCACTGCCGCCGCAACGAGTGTCGCCGCCACTCCCAACGCGCCGCCCTTGACGAGCAGAAGCGGCTGCACCGCAAGCTCGCGCACGGAGACGACAAAATAGATGTCGTTGATGGTCTGAGTTATCAACTGCACGAGGCCGCGACCTAGCAGGATACCCAATGCTACCCCAATCGTTGAACTGACGAGGCCAATCAGCAACGCCTCGCTCAATATGAGCGTGAAAATCTCGCGGCGTGTGACGCCTAGGGCGCGCAGTGTGCCGATCAGCGTGCGACGCCTGACTACCGAGAAGGTCACGGTGTTGTATATGAGAAACACGCCAACGACTAAGGCCAGGAGGCTCAAAGCCGTGAGATTGATGTCGAAGGCCCGCGTCATCTGGTCGACGGTCTCGGTGCGTGATGAGGATCGTGTAACCTGCGCGCCCGGCGGTAACAGCGAGCGAATGTTTCCCAAAAGTCGGTCTCCCGTTGGCCCGTCGGGTATTATCAGGTCTATGCGGCTGAGGTGGCCTGGCGCGTCAAGCAGTTCCTGCGCGGTGGCGATGTCGGTGATTAGCAGGCTTTCGATGGCCTGTCTGCTCACGTCGTCGGCGGGCTGAACCAGCCCAACGAGCGTCACTGTCTGCCTGACGCCTCCAACGCTGACGGGTATTGCGTCGCCAATAGCCAGATTCATACTTCTAGCTGTCTCGACAGCAAGCAGCGCCGTTCCGGGCTGCGTCAGGAATGTTTCGAGGTTGGCGTTCGTGCCGCCGTTAGCCTGATTCAGGTAAGGGCGAAAGAGGGCCTCGGCAAACGGGTCTACGCCAAGCAGTCGGAAGGTGCGCCTGGAGTATGCCGTCGCCGTAGCGTATCCCTCTACAACAGGCGCGATTGCGCGGGCATTGTTGTCGACTCGCAGCGTGTGGTAGACTTCTTCCGAGAGACCAGCAGGTCCGCCAGTGATCTGATGCGTGGCCTGTCCCGTGACGGCTTCTGTCGAAAGGGCGAAGGCGCGCTTTGCGCTCTGGTTGGCAAGGTCGATGGACACGAAGATGGCTACGCCAAGCGCGACTCCCAGAATGGAAAGGCTGACCTGCCAGGGATGCCGGAAAAGGTAACGCAGGCTGGAACGCCAGAGGACGAGGCTCATGTAGCGACTCCTGGCGAACGCTCCAACAGACCACCGCCATCAATGGTGAATACCCGGTCGGCGAGGGCGGCAATCTCGGCGCTGTGGGTAGCAACGAGCATCGTTTTGCCGCCTTGCCGTGTAAGGCCTTCGAGCAGGTCGATTACAAGGCGCCCAGTCTCCGCGTCAAGGTTGCCCGTAGGCTCATCGGCCAGAATCAGCGGCGGCGCGTGCACGATGGCGCGCGCGATGGCAATTCGCTGCTGCTCGCCTCCCGAGAGCCGGTCGGTGAAGTCCTTTGCCCTATCAGCCAGACCAACCATGTCCAGCGTCTCCAGGGCTGTTTGGCGCGCCTGCTTGCCTGCCTGTCCGTTCAATTCGAGCGGCAGAAGCAGGTTTTCCTCTACGGTAAGCGTTGGAATGAGGTTGAAGAACTGGAAAACGAAGCCGATGTGTTTACGGCGAAAGAGCGTCCGTCCTCTCTCGGACAGGTGCGTCAAGTTGGTGGAGTCGATAAGCACTTCGCCCGTCGTCGGCAGGTCGATGCCGCTTATCAGGTTGAGCAGCGTGGACTTGCCTGAGCCGCTTCTGCCGAGGAGGACGATGAACTCGCCTCGTTCGATGCTCAAGCTCACGTCATGCAAGACGACGCGCTCGCGCTCGCCCTCCTGATAGCTCTTGGTCAGCCCGCGCAGCTCGATAATCGGCTCACGTGGGGCTGCGCGGTCGTCGTTGCGATTGATGCGCTCCTGCCCTCCCGATAGCTTGTGTAGTTGCATTATACAGAAGCCTGGGAGCGCAGACCTGTCAGGGCCGAATGGCCTACTGCGAGGAGTCGCCGCTGTGGTCGGGCAGGCCGAGGTTTTGCAGCACCTTGGACACCGAGTAGCTTCTGTTGAGAACGTAGAAGTGGACTCCATCCACACCGTTGTCCCAAAGCTCTCGCACCTGCTTCGTGGCGTGTTCTATCCCTATCTCACGAACGGCCTTGTCATCGTCGGCATGTTTTACTAGCTGCGCGTCAAGCTCTGAGGGAATGCTCGCGCCGCACAAAGAGGTGATCCTATGTATCTGCGAAGTACTGAGAATAGGCATTATGCCCGGAATTATGGGTACGTCGATTCCGGCTTTTCGCGCCCTCTCTTGGAAGGCGTAAAAGTCGTCGTTATTGTAAAAGAGCTGCGTGATTAAGAATTCGGCTCCTGTATCAACCTTTCGCTTCGTGAAGTCCATGTCTGTCTGCGAGTTCGTGGACTCGACGTGCGCTTCAGGATAGCACGCGGCGGCGATGCCGAATTTGAAGTTGCTCTTGATATGCTCGATCAAATCCGTCGCGTGGGCGAAGCCGCCCTCTACGGGCACAAAGTTATCCTGTCCGACGGGTGGGTCTCCTCGCAGGGCGATTATGTTCTCGATGCCAGCCTGCTCTAATCGTGTCAAGACGTTGTGAACTGCCTCTTTTGTCTGGGCGGCGCAGGTTAAGTGAGCCATAGGGAGCAGGTTTGTTTCTGCCTTGATGCGGACTACGATTTCCTCTGTCAGGGCCTGCGTGGAGCCTCCGGCTCCGTAAGTGACAGACGCAAAGTCGGGCCGGTATCCCTTCAATCGGTCAATCGCTCTGAACACGGACGGGATTCCTTCATCCGTCTTTGGAGGGAAAAACTCGAAGGACACGGTGCGCGTGGCCTTGAGGATGTCGCGTATCTTCACCGATGGCTCTGGCTGAGTATCGGCCACCGAATCCTGGCCTACAGACGAGCGAACAGCGGAATCCATTTCAAAAGTCCCCTGATTATTAGGATAATAGAGCTATTTTATCATACATGATTGAGTGGCAAGCTATCGAGTGCCTTAACTCACCCCAACTATTCAAAAGCAAGCCCCGCTTTTGGTCCCCCCTCTCCTTGCAAGGAGAGGGGCTGCCTAGATTCACATCATGCCCCGGAATACGTGGGGTGAGGTAAGGCGCACTGCCACGCACATCGTTGCGTTTAGCAATCAATGTAGAGGTCGGCAGACAATGTTGACGGCCTCGACAGCGATTGCTACACTCGCACCCGTCGGTAACACGATGCGGCCCCTCGGATTCATCTATGCTAAGGAGAGTAACATGCCCAAGTATGACGTGGTTCTCAAGGGAGGTCGCGTTCTCGACCCGGCCAACGGCATCGACGCGGTGCGCGATATTGGCGTCGTCAACGGGCGCATTGAGGCGGTGGAGCCGGAGCTTGACGCGGCGCAGGCCGACGATATCCTGGATGTGTCCGGAAAATGGGTCATGCCTGGGGTTATCGACTCCCATGTCCACGTCTCCATGTCAGCACGCGGAGGCAGCCGCGCTTTAGGATACCGCCAGATGGCCGAGGCTGGCGTGGTTACCGCTATAGACTTCGCCGGGACGATGCCGAACATTATCGAGGGCGTCAAGCATAGCGGCGCGGGCCTCAACATTGGCGGCCTGTATGTCCTGACTCCGGGTGTGACTCTGCCGGACGAGGACCCTTCGTCCAGGTTGCTTAGGGATACCCTTCATATGGCGCTAAGCGAAGGCTCGTTGGGTTTCAAGTGCATCGGTGGGCATCACCCGATGACCCCTGATGCCACAGCGAAGGCCATCGAGGTTTGCAACGAGTCGATGGCGTATGTCGCGCTGCATTGTGGGACGAAGGCTACCGCGAGCCATCTTGAGGGCTTGCGCGAGGTTCCCGAACTTGTCGGAAACGGTCGCCTCCACGTGGCTCACGTAAACGCCTATTGTCGTGGCATGATACGTCCCTCCGTGGACGAGTGCATGGAAGCAATCGAGCTGCTCTCCCGCATGAAACAGCAGTTGGTATCCGAGGTGCATCTTGCCGTCCCAAACGGCACGGGCGGACGCTGCGAAGGCGACGACGTGGTAGATATGGTCACTCGCAACTGCCTGGTCATGGGGAACTACCCCCTGACACGGACGGGTATGCGCCAGGCTTTGGAAGACGGGTATGCCTCGGTAATAATCGAGCGCGGCGGGCGTGTGATGCTCGTGCAAGGCGGCGAAGCGGTTGACCTCTGGGAGGCGTCTGGCACGAACATCGGCGTGAGCTTTCCGGTTAATCTTCCGCAAACGGGCTTTCTTTTGACTGTCGCTAAGGACGATGATGGGGATTTCGTGGTTGATGCCGTTTCCACGGACGGCGGCTACCTGCCTCGAAACATCGCGGTGCCGAAGACATGGGCGATGGTCAAAATGGAGGCGCTAACGCCTCTGGAGATGGCGATGAAGCTCTCCTCGAATCCTGCGCGCATGTTCGGCCTCTCGAGCAAAGGCCACCTCTCACAAGGAGCCGATGCCGATATTACCGTCGTAGACCCCGACACCGGAAACGCAACGTTGAGTCTGGCGTCAGGAAAGGTAATCATGCTGAATGGCCGGGCCGTCGGCAGCGGTGGAACGCTTCTCGTGACAAAGAAAGGTGAAGCCGCCGCGAAGAAGACGGGGCTAGGTTATCAGGTCGTAGACTTCGCGTGCAGCAAGCTCTACGAGGGGTGGAGCTAAGGATATTTCATCGGCCATCCGTAGACAAGGATAAGCCATACCACTATCATTTAAGAGCAAAGTAAGGAAAACCGAGCAGAAAAAAGGACGCCGCGCATATGGCAACAGATGTCACTGCCTCAACCGATTTTATCCGAAGTATCATTGCCGACGACAAGACGTCGAACAAATTCGGCGGTCGAGTCCACACTCGCTTTCCTCCGGAGCCTAACGGCTATTTGCACATCGGTCACGCCAAGTCCATATGCCTGAATTTTGGCGTCGCCGGAGAGAACGGCGGCATGTGCAACCTGCGCTTCGATGACACGAACCCGAGCAAAGAGGAAGTCGAGTACGTGAACTCGATCAAAGCCGATATCAAATGGCTTGGATTTGATTGGGACGACAGGGAGCTTTATGCGTCTGACTATTTCGAACAACTCTACGACTTCGCCACTCAGCTTATCAAGGACGATAAGGCGTACGTCGATAGCCTGAGCGCGGAGGAGATGAGGCTGCATCGCGGTACTTTGACCAAACCGGGCACAGAGAGTCCGTACCGTGATCGTACGATTGAGGAGAACCTGGGCCTGTTCGAGCGTATGCGCGCGGGAGAGTTTCAGGATGGCACTCATGTGCTTCGCGCGAGGATAGACATGGCCTCGCCAAACTTCAATATGCGAGACCCCACCCTCTATCGCATCCGAAAAGAGCCGCACGACAGGACGGGCAACAGTTGGCCTATCTATCCTATGTACGATTTCGCGCACGGCCTTTCCGACTCCATCGAGGGCATCACGCATTCAATATGCACGCTGGAGTACGAAGACCATCGACCACTATATGACTGGATTCTCGACGAGTTGAAGGTCTACCATCCGCAACAGATAGAGTTCGCCCGCCTCAACGTCAGCCACACGGTGTTGAGCAAACGGAAGCTGCTTGAACTGGTGAACGGAGGCTATGTATCCGGCTGGGACGACCCGCGAATGCCCACGCTTTCCGGCCTTCGCAGGCGAGGCTACACGCCGGAGTCTATACGCAACTTTTGCGAGCGCGTCGGCGTCGCCAAGAGCAACGCCATTATCGACGTGGCGCTGCTTGAGCATAGCATCCGCGAGGATTTGAACAAACATGCTCCGCGAGTGATGGCGGTGCTGCATCCGCTTCGAGTGGTCATAGACAACTACCCCGAAGGCCAGGTCGAAGAGTTGGAGGCCGTGAACAACCCCGAAGATCCCAAAGCGGGAGCGCGGAAGGTTCCATTTTCGCGCGTGCTGTACATGGAGCAGGACGACTTCAGGGAAGACCCGCCGAGCAAGTTCTATCGTCTTGCCCCAGGGCGCGAGGTGCGGCTGAGGTACGCCTATTTCATCAAGTGCGTCGATGTCGTCAAGGATGAGCAGACGGGCGAGGTGATAGAGTTGCACTGCACCTACGACCCGGAGACACGTGGAGGCTCAGCCCCGGACGGACGCAAGGTGAAGGCGACATTGCACTGGGTCTCAGCCGAGCATTCGCTCGAAGCCGAGGTTCGTTTGTACGACTACCTGTTTCTGGATGAAGCAGCCGCTTATGGCGATGAGAGCGCCGATTTCAAGTCGACCCTCAATCCCAACTCACTAGAGACGCTGACATCGTGCCGCGTCGAGCCGAGTCTGGCGAATGCTGCGCCGGGAAGCCGATATCAGTTCGAGAGGCAGGGCTACTTCTGCGTCGATTCCGCAGACTCCTCTGAGGACGCGCTAGTGTTCAACCGAACGGTGTCGCTGCGCGATACGTGGGCGAAGGTGCAAAAGAAGCAGGCGTAGGGATAGCAGGCAAATCCCTTCTCCCTCAGGGAGAAGGTTAGGATGAGGGTGAAAGACTCGCCCAGAATCAGGTCTGAATTCTAGCAATCCCGCAAGAATCAGTGCGCACCTGTCAACCTCGCTATGGCGATGCCCTGCTCTCCGGCAACAGAGTAGAGCAGAAAAGTGTCACCGCCTTCTCGGTATATCGCCGGGTCGCGTAGCTGGTGTACTGGCTCGTCAATCGCTCCTCTGGCCGAAGGCTCTAACGGTATGTCCACGCCCTCGTAATCCGTTTCCGACTGTAGGACAGGCGTCGCCTCTGACTCCTGCCACTTCATCCAGTCTGGTGTCAACTCAATCGAGGCGTGTAGGATCTGTTCCGGGCAATCGCCCGCGTTGGTATAGAATACGCTCAGGACATCGCCGTCCAGCTTGAGCGCAGTGTGGCGCATGTTCGCGCTGAACAGCGTAGGGCCTTGTTCGAAGTTCGAGCGTCCATCCTTCGACCTGAAGAACACCCCCGGCATACCTAATGCGTAATAATATCCGTCCCGCCTGAACACCCTAAAATAGGCGTTTCCGAGGTTCTCAGGGGAAGCGGTAAAGCTGATGCCGTCGCTGGAAGTGGCGAGCTTCGATTTCTGCGCCCCTTTCACTTGAACGGGGCCATGATAATACATGCGTATTTCGCGCCTTTCGTCGTCAACGTGAACATCCGGCGATGCGACGTGCAGGTCGCAGAAGGCATCGGCCAGGTGCAGCGTGCCAACCTTGTGTATCGTCCAGGGGCCTTCCAGATTGTCGGCGTAGGCGAGCCTTATAAAAGTGCCGTTGTGATGGGCGAAGTAAAGATAATATTTGCCCAACGGGTCAGGCAGCCAGTCGGGGACTTTGATAAGCGAAGGCCCGTTGATATTGATCCCAAGGCTACTATCCATACTTGGATAAATGATCGGGTTGGTTGAGAAACGCTCGAGTTTCATAGAGACGACCTCGAAATCATGATCTGAAATTTAATCGGTATCTCAACGATTCGACATCTAAGATAGAGTCCATACGTAGTATTAGGATGGGTGGAGTGTAGCAGCGCCTCTCGACATGGTCAAACGCTTTTACCTTGACAACTGTTCGAGAGTCTAACCATACTGGCAGGCAGGGGGTAAACGTGGCGTATCTGGCGGTTTTGGGAGCCATACTGATATTTATCGCCGCTTGCGGCGGTCAACCTTCGCCGACCGTGACACCTACGTCAGTGCCTCCAAGCGCTACGCCTGAGCCTACGCCGACGGCTGTTCTCACTCCGACGCCTGAGCCTACCTCTACGCCAGTGCCTACACCAACCTTTTCTCCGGGGGCCGTGATATTACCCACTGTCGCCGTGCCTACGCGGACGCCTACCCCTGTCTCCACCGACCCTCTTGCAGCAACGCTTGACCAGATTGAAGACCAGATGACATTGCTGCGAGAGATTTTTTCGTTCAAGGAGATGGAAAGGGATTTCATCACCAAATCCGATTTGCTGGTGCGCCTGCGCGAGGATTTCGAGGAAGACAGGGCCGAAATCCTTGAGACTCAGGACTTATACGTCACGCTTGGGATACTGGGTGAAGACTCCGACTTCTTCGACCTCCTCGTGGAGCTGTTCGGTGACATAGTGTCAGGGTTCTTCGACACCGACGAGGAGAAGATGTACATAGTGAAGGACACCCCTGATTTCGGCCCCGGCGATGCCCTGACATATGCGCACGAGTTCACTCACGGCCTTCAGCAACAGAGATTCGATATCAGGGCCATCTTCGACGCGGTGGAAGGCAACTCGGATATAAGCCGCGCGTTTCAGGCGCTTACAGAGGGTGACGCGTCTATGGCCCAGACCATATATATGTTCCAGCACATGAGCGAGGAAGACCAGGCGGAAGCTCGGCAATCCGCGCCTCCGCCTTCTATCGCCTTTCAATCGGCTCCGCACGTCGTCCAGCGGACTATCGCCTTCCCTTACGTCGAAGGCCCTCAATTCGTAGTCTCGCTGCTGGTTGAGAGCAATAACTGGGACATAGTTAATCAGGCCTTCAGCGAACTTCCCCAGTCTACCGAGCAGATATTGCATCCTGAAAAATACCTCGACAAAGATAATAGAGAAGAACCGGTCAGTGTAGAGTTGGCAGATGTCCAGGCTGCGCTCGGAGAGGGTTGGATACAGGTCAGCCGGGACACCCTGGGCGAGTTTATTCTTCTGGCTTACCTTGAGATGGGGGTCCCGCGTGATCAGGCTGCCAACGCAGCCGAGGGATGGGGCGGCGATAGCTATAGCCTTCTCAAGAATGCACAGGACGAGCGTTTACTGGTGTCGAAGGTTGTTTGGGACAGCGAAGACGACGCGCAGGAGTTCTTCGACGCATTCCAGGCCTTGATGCAGACGAGGTCGGACGAGGAATGGGAAAGCGTTGATGGCGACGATGCAAGTCGATTGATAAATCTTGCAAACCAGAGCATCTTTCTGAATATCGACACACTAGATACGCTAATGATATTCGCGCCGGACGTAGAAACGCTGGAAGCGGCTCGAATAGCCGCAGACGGCACGTAGTCCTTTTGGATGCAACCTCAACCTCATTCCCTCTCCGTGAATAGAGAAGAATGCGCCTAGAAGTTGTCATTGGCGATTGCTATAATACTCGCAACGCGGTCAGGAGGTACAAGATATAGTGTTCAGCGCAGATGAAAGCGCAACTGCTCCCGAAACGTCTACCAGCGCCTTGACAGAGAGTAATGGCTCAAACCAGAAGGTGATGCGCAGTCTGGACGAGCTGAAAAAAGTCGCCAGAAACCTCAGACGCAGCATCGTTACGATGATTACCGAGGCCAACAGTGGACATCCCGGCGGCTCGCTGTCTTCCGTGGAAATCCTCACATCACTATATTTCCGGGTGCTTAGATATAGGCCGAATGAACCCAAGTGGATTGACCGTGACAGGTTCGTTCTGAGCAAGGCGCACGCATGTCCTGTGCTATACGCTGCGCTTGCCGAAGCAGGGTACTTCCCACACGAAGAGCTTATGACCTTCCGCAAGATTAACAGTCGCCTACAGGGTCATGCTCATATCAAGACCCCCGGCGTCGAAATGTCGGGCGGCTCGCTGGGTCAAGGGCTTTCCTTCGGAATAGGAATGGCCCTGGCGTCGCGTCTGGATGGGCGCGATTCTCGCACTTACGTCCTTCTCGGCGATGGCGAGTGCGACGAGGGGCAGGTCTGGGAAGCGGCGATGTCTGCGGCGCACTACAAGCTAGACAACCTTGTTGCAATCGTTGACCGTAACGGGATTCAAAACGACCGCAGGACTGATGAGGTCATGAACCTGGAGCCTCTTCCCGACAAGTGGCGCGCCTTTGGCTGGCACACTCTTGAGATCGAAGGCCACGACATTTCTCAGGTAATCGGCGCTTTAGACGAGGCAAGCAAGACGAAGGGCAAGCCAACGGTGATTATAGCCAAGACCGTCAAAGGCAAAGGCGTCAGCTTTATGGAAGACAACCCTGGCTTTCACGGCAAGGCCCCATCGAAGGAAGAACTCGCGCTTGCTCTGGATGAGATAGGTTAAGGCCCCCTCTCTAACTCTCCCCTGCGCTGTGCGAAGGAGGATCTAGGAGGAGGCAGCCAGTCCAAATAAGAAAAGAGGAATGAGAAATGGCCGATAGCGCCTCGACAAGACAGGTCGCAGGGGAAACACTGGTGGAGTTGGGAGCAGAGATACCCAATCTCGTGGTACTGGGCGGAGACCTCAACGTCTCCACCTTCGCCAGCCTTTTTCGAGATAAATACCCTGACCGCTTCTTCGATTTCGGGCCAGCGGAACAGAACATAGTCAGCGTCGCGGCGGGCCTGGCATCGTCCGGGAAGATACCCGTTGTCAGCACCTTTGCCGTGTTCTCCACCAGCAGGCCGCACGACCAGTTGCGAGTCGGCGTATCCCAGCCTCGTCTCAATGTAAAGGTGGTAGCTACTCACAGCGGCGTCACCGTCGGCGAGGATGGAATGTCGGCACAGAGCATCGAAGACGTAGCCCTCATGTGCGCGCTGCCGGAGTTCACTGTGATTGTGCCTGCCGACGGCCCGGAAGCAGTTCAGGCGGTGCGCTGCGCAGTCGAAACAGAGGGGCCGTTCTATATTCGTCTCTCTCGCTCGGCAACACCTGTAGTACACAGCAACGGGAACAAATTCGCGCTGGGCAAGGCGGAAACTATGCGCGAGGGCAGCGACGCCACCGTCATCGCTTGCGGAATTATGGTCAACATCGCCCTGGAAGCAGCGCAGACGCTAGCCGAAAGCGGCATATCGTGCAGGGTGCTCAACATGGCAACCGTAAAGCCGTTGGACGAGGAGACTATCATCAAGGCCGGACGCGAGACCGGGGCTATAGTCTCCGCAGAAGAGCATTTTGTAATGGGCGGCTTGGGGAGCATGGTGTCACAGGTGCTTTCGCGCGAGATGCCCGTGCCAATGGAATCGGTGGCTCTGACAGGTTACGCAGAGTCGGGCGTTCCTGATGCGCTCCTGAGCAAATACGGCCTGACCTCTCAAGATGTGGCGCAAGCGGTGCGTAAGGCTATCAGCCGTAAGACGGGCTAAACTTCTGTATTCGAGCCTGAGGTCTCCGTTGGGACAGCAGCCTCATCCATATCGTTGCGCTCCCCTTCTGTAGTGGGTTCTTCAGATGAGGAATCCAAGTAGTCTAGCATGGCTAAGGCTTCGCTTGTGTATCCCAGCTTCAACTCGTAGATTCGCTGGACGAACTTCGCCATGTCGTCGAGGGCCTTTGACTGCATCTTGCATTTGATGTCTTTCATGCCTGCTCTCATAATCACCTCTCCACTCGACCCTCCGGCATAAGTCAGATAGAACACGACGCCAATAAGCGCCAGTGACAACGCCATAAGGAGGGGCGAAAGTAGTGATGAAAACAGAATAAACGACAACAGGCCTAACAACGCTCCACCGGCGACGAACACCATACTGACCCAAACCCACTGGCGATTCTTCTCAGTACGGTTGACTTCGACGCTGTCTATGTCGTCGAGGGCTACGCTGACGACGTTGGCCTTGTGCCAAGCGCCGGAGTATCGAATGAGGCGTTTATTGGTGAGAAGGAGTGTGGCGTGGCTCTGCTCTAGCTCCTCCGTTAGTCCTCCCTGCAACTCCACGGCGACCTCCAGGTTCTCACCAGGAAGCAGCCTTATCCCCACCTGTTTAAGCGTATACGAGTTGAGAATGTATGGTCCCATGGCCTTGCTTCACGAACTTGCGGTCTCGCCAGAGTTTTAATGCCAGGGCTTTTTCAGTGACTCTTCGATGGAAGGATTCACGCAAAAGTCAATAATATACCGATACAAATAAACCAGCGAACTATAAGCTAAACACTGCCTCGACCATCCACGCTATGAGGCTGTAAGGACTCCCCGTTACCTGGCAGGCGATTTCCTCCCTCATCATCCGATCCGCCCTGTTGGATTATTAGTCGTAATTACCTTCATGTAGCCGCTAGGTAGTTGCACATAAGTACATGAGTGCATTCCCTGTGCAAAGTGGGGGATTATCCACTATCGTTCAGAATATGCTGCGCTACACTTAGAGGGCAAGAGAGGAAATTCAGGATTCTTAGCACACAGTGAGCAAATCCCTTTGAGGGCGGATGGGATGTTACAGCGTCTTTTGAGCGTCAAAAATGTCGCCAAATTCCTCAGTACTCCAGAGGATACAGTGAACCAGCTTCTGGAAGAAGGAAGGCTTGGGGGCGTTCTGGTCGCGGAGCTAAGCCGCAAAGGTGTTTCTGTCACGCCTGGCCTGAAGAACTCGGTGGGTATGGTAGTCCAGGCTATTTCTCCCAAGACTACGGAGGCGGTCTCCAAGCTAGAAAGAGAATCTTTGCTGGCTTCGGAAGCCACCGTTACCATAATGTTTACTGACATCGTTGCCTCGACTGAAATAACGGAGCATCTGGGTGATCAGCGAGCACGAGAGTTATTCAAAGTTCACAACGAGATCATACGGCGACAGACAAAGGCTCACGGTGGTGTCGAAGTCAAGTCTATTGGCGACGGTTTTATGATGACCTTCCGAAGCGTTCGCAGGGCAGTTGCCTGCGCGGTGGCCTCGCAAGTGGATTTGGCCGAGTACAACAAAGAGCATCGGGAAGTTCCGATAATCGTTCGAATGGGCTTATCTATAGGAGAGCCAATAAGAGAGGAGGAGGACCTCTTCGGGAGATCAGTGGTCTTAGCGGCGCGAATTAGCTCGAAGGCCCAGGGTCAGCAAATATTCATATGTCAGACCGTTCACTCTCTGATCGCAGGCAGCAGGGAATTTACTTTCAGAGAGAAGGGCGATTTCGAGCTGAAGGGCTTTGCTAGACCTCATCCCCTGTACGAGGTGCTCTGGAGGCAGTCATGAGCGACAAAATCAAGACGGCAGATCTAGTTCCAGTTTCGATGGAAAGTGGAGGCTCGAACGGACGCCGCACCAGACGGCCCAGAGGAAAGATAGACCCCACCAGGGTACAGGGCGCGTGGATAATCTCCGATGATACCAGGAACGCACTGGAAAGCTGCGAGCTATTCCAGGATGTTAGCCGCCAGCAATTGATGGAGGTGGCCGCACTGGTCGAGGAGCATTCCATAGAGGCCGACGAAATGCTCCTGGCCGAGGGAGAGGTGGCGAACTACATCTATGTAGTCGTGGAGGGAAGTGGAGTCGCGCAACTCGAACTCGACCGTGGCTGGCTGTCCCTGGGACTAGTGGGGCCGGGCGATGCGGCTGGATGGTCGGCGCTGGTGAACGGGCAGAGGTATCCGGCCTCGGTGAAGGCGCTTACTCCGATGAGGGTTGCCCGCATAGAAACGAATGGCCTCACGCTGCTGATGAACGTAGAACCCAAGCTCGGATACACAGTGCTCAAGCGCGTCAGCACGATATTCTTTCGACAGTACGAGGCGGCCTTGAAAGCTCTCAAGACCGCTGGCTAAACCGAGGGCATGTAGCTTGCCTTTATAGTCTTTTCGAGCTAATGTAGAGGTATGAATATCTCGATTAGTGAACAGCACGAGGAACACATCAAACGCAAGGTTGAGTCTGGTATTTACCACTCGCCTGATGATGTGATTGCAAAGGCTCTTGAGCTACTTGACGAGCATGACGAGGAGCTAGAGCGTGAACTAGCCGACATGCGCCTCAAAGTGAAGAGAGGCACGGAACAGGCCGATGCTGGCCAGCTTATTCCAGCCAGTGAGGTATTTGACGAACTGCGGCAACGCAACGCTGCTATTGCCAAACAGAAGCAGTGAACCGTTGCGAATTTACGCCTGACGCTCGCTCTGACTTACAGCAGATTCACGACTACATCCCTCAAGGCAGCCCCGCCAATGCGCTCCGCTTTGTCGATCGCCTTGAGGAGCAATGTCATCGCCTTGCAGATTATCCTTACATGGGGCGTGCTCGCCCTGAATTTGGCTCGGAACACCGCAGTTTTGCTGTACCCAACACGCGCTATGTCATTATCTACCGCCCTATTGACACTGGTATTGAAATCATCCATGTGCGCCAGGGTAGTCAAAATTTCCGACGATTATTTGAGTAGTAATACCAATTCCGCTTGAAATCAGCGTGTATTATCCCCTCCTATCGAGAGACTGGATTGAGGCGAGATTGCCGTTCCCTTGTGCAAGGTAGCGAATAGCCAGCGGAGTCAGCCTGCCATCAACCGTGACGTACTCGCCGGGTTCGAGGTCTTCCAGTTTGAACGAAAGATACTGGCCCCAGGAACGGTCCTGGTACACCTGCTCTTCGGGATAGTCAACTGACCCACCACAAGGCCAGCCGTAACAGTAGTGCATGACGCCCTTTGATGGCTGCATAATCTCAGAGCTAACCGTGCCCCCTCGCCCATTGCCATCGGGGTTTTTCTTGTGACCGTGCGCACAGATAGACCAACCCGCTTCCTCAAGCGTGGCGTGATCGCTGAAGCATGAGGTCAGAAAAGCAGGGTCAACCCGACCAGCGCCCTCCTCCATCAGAGTCGAGATTCTGTCGAAGCGCACCACTGTCGAGTCACTTGCGTTCGGAGCTCGGGATATCTGGGCCATGCGTGGCGAAATCCAGTGGTTGGAGCGGCCTACCCAGCCGTCGCTCGTGCGAGTCTCTATATTAAGCGACCGGGTGCTTACCTCTGCCTGTGCAACTTCTCCGGTGGCATCGGCGAACAGGAAGTTCCCATGAATGGCCCTTGGGTAAGACTCCAGCAGGCCGATAGCGTCTTCAACAGACTTTGCCTGGCTCAATAGCAGTTGGCCGAACTGGTAGAACGGAATGCCAATTGCCCCAGAGCTAAGAGGTTCTATGTCAGGGTCTGGTCGCGCTGCCGACCACGTGTAGGCGAAGCCTTTGTCGTTCAGGCCCCGTGTGTGCATGTTGTCGAAGTCGGCGACTATGCTAGTGTCTCCTGAGATTATCTGCGCGCCGATGAATTTGTAGCCCTCTTGAGGAGTGACAACTACAAGCCTTGTCCTTGTGGTGAAAGGGTCGTCGCTCGTGCTGCCTATCAAGGAGCAGCCATCCGCGCTTGCCGAGCCAGTGGCTCCCGCCGTAGTGCAGCTATCATACCAACTCTGAAAATCTGGCTTGTTCCTCATTTGACTCCCTTCCTCATCTTATCTTTCGATTTCTCGTTGCTATCCCATACTGTACCAGATGGTGATTGCTCCGAGAATAGCGCCACATAAGACAATGGAATTGAGGTAAGATTATCGGCGGTTATTATCTTTGTACACAGCGAAGATGGTCAAGTAAAGGAACACTAGCATCGGATACTCATGTCGAAATTAAGGGCCATAGCCAATTGGCGGCCACGCACTCGCTTCTACTACGGCTGGCTTGTGCTGGGAACGGCGGCGCTTGGAACGTATGCAGCCACCGGCTCGGCGCAGCTTGTGCTGGGTGGCATTCAGAACCTCATTTTCGAAGACCTGGGGTGGGATCGCAGCACCATAGCATTCGCTGTCACAATCGGGACATGGACTGCGGGCCTGGTGACTCCGTTTGTCGGCAGGCTTGCCGATAGATATGGCCCTCGTGGACTCATGCCCATATCCCTTATTATAACAGGGTTAAGCTTTTTCGCATTTGCGGGAATCCACGCCGTCTGGCAGTTCTACGCAGCCTACATTGTCGCCAGAGGCATTGGAAATCCCATCCTCATCGGCGTCGTGCCTCGCACCCTGGCGGTCAACTTCTTCCAGCGCAAACGTAATCTTGCTCTGGGACTGTCTTCTATGGCCCGTCCGGTTAGCGCATCAATCAACATTCAGATAATATCCCTCATAGCGGCGGGCTATAGCTGGCGTGTTGCTTATCGCTCCCTGGGGATTCTATCCCTGGCGCTGGCCGTGCCCTTATTTCTGATAGTGCGGCGCAGGCCAGAAGACATCGGACTCCTACCCGATGGTGACACTGGGCCTCCCTCGACTGAGACTCAAAGCAGCATTTCCGCAGCTTCGAAATTGGAAGGCACGGGAAGAGCGGGGGAATTCGATTGGAGAGCAGGGGAGGCGGCGCTCACTTCGGCCTTCTGGTTAATAGCGATTGCCGAGTCGTTGACACTCCTCACAACAGGAGCAGTCGGTTTTCAGGTCGTTCCATACCTGAAAGACCTGGGTCTCTCCCAGCCTGCTGCGGCGGGCGCGTTGAGCCTCAGTGCGCTGTTGGGAGCGTTTTCAAACCCAGGCTGGGGCTACTTGTCCGACAGGTTTTCTCCTAGAACCCTGATGATGGTCGCGCTAGCGATTGCCGCAGTGATTACTGTGTTGTTTGTTGCTGTGGTCGATGGTTCAGGCGTCCGTGGCTTCTTTGCGGTCATACTCTGGGGCATGGCTACCGGCAGCTTTGGCGTTATAGGCAGCATGGTATTGGCGAAATACTTTGGCAGAGCGTCGTTTGGGGCGATAACAGGGTTGACGGGGCCGCTTCAGACCGGCGCGTTGGGGCTGGGGCCGACGTTTGGCGCTTTGCTGTTCAATCTGACCGGGGGTTATTCGTCGCTGTTCTTATTTGCGCTATTCTCGTATGGTATCGCCGCCATGCTTGTTTACGGCGCTCGCCCTCCCAAGTTGCCGAAAAGGGCATTGGCTGAAGAAAGGAACGTTGGCGATGATTGATTCAGGATTGATGCAGGGCAAATGCGATGTTGCCGCTCCATGTGGTAAAATGGGCGTCTCCACTGTACGACCAGAATAATAAAACTTATTGGAGGCGTCTCTATGACATACAACTACATCAAGTATGAGCCGTCAGATGGCATCGGACGGGTTGTGTTAGACCGTCCTGAGAAGCTCAACGCGCTGAGTCAGGAGCTGCAAAATGAGCTTATGGACTGTCTTCAAAAGGCGGATGATGACCCCGATATACGTGTGATGACCCTCAGAGCAAATGGCCGGGCCTTCAGCGCGGGTTACGATATCGCACCGCCCGCCAATCAGACACTTGAGGAAGCGGCGAAAGCGGAAGAGCGGAGGGAAAACATTCGCTTCGACCTCCATAGGATGAAGCAGACTCCCAATCGCTGGTCGACTCTGTTGAACCTGAGCAAGCCAGTAATCGTCGGGGTTCACGGCTACTGTCTGGCGGGAGGCACAGACCTTGCCCTCCACTGCGATATCGTGATTGCCGCAGACGATGCCCAGATTGGCTTTCCGCCCGTGCGCTCGATGGGTGCGCCGCCGACTCATATGTGGACGTACATGGTCGGGCCACAGTGGGCCAAGTGGTTTCTTCTTACGGGCGAGTCAGTTTCCGGTGAGAAGGCGGCGGAAATCGGCCTGGTCTTACGGTCAGTGCCTCGCGATGAGCTTGACGCCGAGGTTGAAGCTATGGCGACGACGATGGCCAAGATTCCCTGGGAGCTTCTGGCCGCCAACAAGGGCATCGTAAATAAGGCTATGGAGCTTATGGGCCGGAACACGTTGCAACAACTGGCAGCGGAAGCTGACGCCATCGCCCATCAAGCGCCCATCGTGAAAGAGTTCAGTCGACGTTCAAGGGAAGAGGGCATAAAAGCTGCCCTCGACTGGCGCGACCGCCCTTTCAAAGACTATCGCGGCAGTAGATAGAGCATTCTGCTGACTCTTGCATGAATACCTAAAGTTCAGGCGTAACTGAGGGCATGCCTTTCACCCTCATCCCAACCTTCTCCCGTCAAGGGAGAAGGGGTTAACTTCCTCTCCCTCGGATGGGAGAGTCCTTCCGCGGAAGGAGAGGTGAGGGTGTCATTCAAGGGAAAGATGGTTTGATTAGTTATTCAATGTCGAGGCCAACGAAAGCGTCACCTATTCCGGAGGCTGGTCTTTGCCGTTCCAAACGCTGTCGATGACGTAAGGGAAACGAACGTCCCCATGTTCGAATGCTATTGCTACCTCATCACCTATCTCCGGCCTGAAGGAGAAACCTTCGGCGGTACTGGTGTTGCCTGCGATTCCAGCCATCATTGCGACCCCTAGGGCTGAGAACACCGCCGCTGTTGCCAGTCCGACGACACGTTTTTTCAAAGCTAACACGTCATCCCTCCGTAATCGAATCATTGTGCGACGCCTACAGTAGACTACGCCATGCAGCCGCTTTCCTGACCAGATGCTATCGACAACCTGACAGTCTCGGCACGCATGTGACCAGTGAGATGAGGCGGTTGACGGCGTGTTAGGCCACTGCTACACTCGCCGCATCAGCAACGGAGGGTTTGGCATGCGAGTATCGACGGGATTCATCGATGGCTACGCGGTAGAGAGTTGGGACGACCTCGCCACATTCGCCATCGAAGCAGAGCGAATGGGGATCCACAGCATCTGGTCGCCAGAGGCATGGGGAATGGACGGCGCGACCCCGCTCGCCTATCTCGCGGCGAAAACGTCCACTATCAAGCTCGGCACTGGCATCCTTCAGGTCGGGGCACGAACGCCGACGAATATGGCTATGACCGCGATGTCGCTTAACTCGATGTCCGGCGGACGCTTTCTGCTGGGCGTTGGCACAAGCGGGCCACAGGTTATCGAGGGCTTCCACGGCGTCATATTCGACAAACCTGTTCTGCGCACTCGCGAGACAATCGAAATCATGAAGCGCGTCTTCAGCGGGGAACGTGTGGCCTATGAGGGACAGATATACCGCCTGCCTGTCAGAGAGGGCCAGGGAAAGTCCATTCGCGTGGAGGGAAAGCCCGACCCCGACATCCCGATATACATCGCATCTCTCGGCCCGCAGAACCTGCGCCTCACGGGTGAGCTTGCCGACGGATGGAAGGGCGCGTCGTTCATGCCCGACCACGCGGACATCTTCTTCGACCACATCCGGCAGGGCGCTGAGGATGCGGGGCGTTCGTTTGAAGACATCGACCTGCAAGCTGGCGGGTCTATCTATTTCACTGACGAAGTAGATGACGCGGTAGAAGCCTTCAAGCCAGGTCTAGCCTTCACGCTGGGCGCTATGGGTTCGCGTCAGTTCAACTTCTATAACGCGGCATATCAACGTGCTGGTTACTCAGACATAGCGAAAGAAGTCCAGAGACTCTGGGTAGAAGGCAACCGGGACGAAGCGCGCAAACTTGTGCCCGATGAGTTGGTGCTGAAGTCCAACCTCATCGGCACCGACGAGATGGTCAAAGAACGCATAAGAGCCTACCGCGCCGCCGGAGTGACGACTCTCAGTCCGTCGTTGCGGTTCCGTTACTCGGATCGAGGACACCGGGAGAAGCCCACAGTCAAGCAGCGTATCGAGACACTCGGCCATCTGATAGATCTTGTAGAAGAGGTCAACAGCGAAGAGGAAGTGACCCTATCCTCGTCATAACGGCTGGTGAGGGCAGGTAATTGTCATGAAATATCGTTGTGATGCAGCCTACCGACCTCACCCCACGTCATCTAGGGCTTGAAGTATGTTTACACGGCCCCTCTCCTCTAGAGGAGAGGGGCGGCCAACAATGGGGCGTGCCTTCGATCTGCGTGGGGTGAGGTCAGAGCGCATCACACCCAACACATCGCTCTATTTTGAATTTGCTCTCCCTAGCCAGCGGTCCTCCTTCCTCGAAGGCAGGGTTAGAAAGAGCTTATATCTTTTGTAACCAGGAGAACATAGCCTCAAAAAGCTCCTCCTGGCGGTCTACGTAGCCGTGGTTGGCCCCATCAATGACACTGACCTTTACATGCGGATAGCCTGCCGCTTCAAGGCTGCGTCGGGCCGCTCCGCACGCCGGTAGCTCTTGAGGGCCGCCGACAGCGCACTCCTCAGAGCCGAATATGAAATAGGTGGGGCATCCTGTGTTGGCCGCATGCGTCGTGACGCTGTAGCGATTGTCAGGATTGAAGCAGTCTATGAAGGCGCGAGCAGTCCACATCGACCCCCACGGCACGCCCGGACGCAGAAAAGCGTCGGGGTTGCCATCTGCCACGTTTCGCTCGGACTCTCGATACGGGCCAGTGAAATCTTCGCCATGCAGTGAGATCAGGCCCTCATGGTCGTACTCTCCCGGCGAAACGGGGATGATCGCGACGACGTTGGCGAATTTCTCGTTGGCCTGAGCGTAAGCCGCTCTCACAGCTCCACCGCTATGTCCGCCAATGACGATGCGCCGGTGTCCTCGCTCCCGAAGCAGCTCCAGCCAGACCCCAAAGTCGGCCCTGGATTCGTCCACAGACTCGAAGGCGTAGCCTGCCAGAGGCCCACCTCTAACGCCATTTGCAACCTGGTCGTGGCCTCGCCGGTTGGCCGTGAGGAAGGCGATACCTTGCTCGGCTAATCTCTGGCCCAGTCCGAGATACATGGGGCTGTAGAAATGGCCGCCGTCGCCGTGAAAGAATAGCACTGCATCAACGGTCTGAGAGCCGCCCTGCCCCGTCGGAGCAAAATACGCGCCAGATAGCGCTATGCCTTCCGGCGTCGTGACCTCTACCAGGTCTGCAGGCATTTTCAGCCTCCGTGCATGGGGTTTTTATTGTCAGACTGCCGATAGAATGCCTAGCCCAGGCTCCGGCAGGGGTGGTCGCTGACTGCTCACAACCTGCTCCTGTTCGCTGTCGCTGAGATGTGTGAACCGCTCGGCAGCGTTCAACACCTTATCGAGCAGCGTCACTTCGCCGGCGCTAGGCGCGGTATGGAGAGGTTGAGACAGCATCCACCACAGGGCGCGATCGATGTCCTCTTGCTCGCGGTGTGGGTCGTACCACGTCGTCATCTCGCGTTCGCGGTCGCCCCATCCGCCGCGAGCGATCATCTTGATGCCCTGAACGCCGACGTTTTGCGACCGAGCCGCCGCCATAAGCTCGCTTGCGTCTTTCGCGTAATCAGGATTGCGAAAGATAGATGCACTCACCGGGAACATTATCGTGTCGAAGTCGAACCGCCGCAGCCCCTCAAGATGGACTCGCGGAGCCTCCGGGCCATGCCCTGTGATGCCAATCCACTTCGTCAATCCCTGCTCGCGCAGTTCGACAAGCGCCTCTAAAGCGCCGCCGGGCGCGGTAACGGCGTCTAGCTCGTCCATCGTCTTGACGCCGTGAAGCTGGAACAGGTCGAAGGAATCGACGCCCAGCCGACGCATACTGTCTTTGATGTCGGCCCAGGCTTCGTCTTTCGTGCGCTTGCCGGTTTTGGCTCCAAGGAAAACCTTGTCTCTAATCTTAGGCATCCAGGGATTGAGTCGCTCCATCGCTTCGCCGTAGGTTGGCGCGATGTCGACGTGGTTAACGCCATACTCGAAGATAAGCTTGATTGCTTTGTCCGCCACGTCCTGTGTCACGCGACCGACGCCAGCCGTTCCAAAGGTTATGATGGTGCTTTCGTGACCTGTACGGCCAAGCATTCGTTTTTCCATTAGTATGGCCCTCCTGTGACGTTTATAGTCTTTGCAATTGCTGGCTCTTGCGCGAGTAGTTATTGTTCACCCTCAGCTTAGTCTCCCTCTGGGCTGATATAGGCATATAAGTAATAGATATGCTCGAACGCAGTAGATGACATGCCTTCTGACCTCACCCCGCGAAATCTAAGAGAGACCTGGTTTTAAGTCACCCCTCTCCGTTCACGGAGAGGGGAAGGGGGTGAGGTCAGTGCTTTGTCAGCAATTGCTATAAAATAACCATGTTGTTTCGATGCACAATCTCGTCGCCGTACTGATGCCCAAGTGTCTCCGCAATGCGGTCGGAGTGGACGCCTTTGATTTCGTTTATGTCACTTGAGCTGTAGTTTGTAATGCCACAGGCTATCTGGACTTGTCGCGCGTTCAGAATGGAGACGATGTCACCACGCTCGAAAGGGCCGCGCACGTCTTTGACTCCAGCGGGAAGCAGGCTGCGATGCTTGCTGCGGAGGACTGAAGCAGCCCCGTCGTCCACGACGATTTCGCCTTTGATGGAAAGCCCACTGAGCATCCAGCGTTTCCTGCTCTCCATCTTCGAGCTTGTTGCTGGAAAGAGTGTGCCAATGCTCTCACCGTCGATGAGTCTGGCAAGCACATTCGGTTCCAGTCCGCTTGCGATGACCACGTTGATTCCCGATGCGGTCGCAAGTCTGGCGGCGTCGAGTTTCGTTGCCATGCCGCCCCTGCCATTGCTTTTCCAGGACGGTCCTCCCATCGTCTCGATGTCGTCGCTGATACGCTCCACGACAGGGATGAGGCGAGCGTTCGGGTCGAGGTGAGGGTCTGCGGTGAACAGCCCCTTGATCTCTCCCAGCATTACCAGCAGGTCGGCGTCGACGATATTGGCGACCATCGCCGAAAGCGTGTCGTTGTCCCCGAAAACGTTGCCCGTCAACTCCTCCACAGCCACGACGTCGTTCTCGTTGATGATGGGCACGACCCGATGCTCAAGCAAGGCTGATAGGGTATTGCGCACGTTCAGGTAGCCTAGCCTGTCGGTGAGGTCTCTGCGGGACAGCAACGCCTGGGCTACGGGGATATCGTGCCAGCTAAAGAGCTGTTCGTAGGCGTGCATGAGATGGCCCTGCCCTACCGCCGCGAGCGCTTGCCTCAGTGGGAGGTCTTTCCCCTCACGCGCTACGCCAAGCACGTGACGGCCTGCCGCCACCGCGCCGGACGAGACGAGCATCACCTCGATTCCAAGGGCGTGCAGCCTCGCAATCTGACCCACGAGCGTCGCCATCGTCTCAAGGTCAAGCCGGTCGGCTCCGCCTGTCAGCAGGCTCGTTCCCGCCTTGACGACAACACGACGATATGAGAGCGCGCCTCTGTCAGAAACGCCTTCGGCCTGAGCAGTTGTAGGGTCTTTCTTTGATGGCATAAAGGAATCTCGATGCGATCAGGGTTATCCACATTCCACAGCGGACGGCATCATTATATCAGCAGTAAAGACGGCCCAACAAGCAATAGGGCGTCATGCGAATTACCACCGAGACAGGCGCGGGCTAGCGAGGTAGCGCGATTGCGATGGCCTACAACTTCCTCGATATGGAATGCAAGGTCTACATGGTGAACGTGAGCTACCAGCAAAAGCCTTGCCGCTTCCGGGTTTTCGGTCACGGCTATTTTGACATGAGCGCCTAGGATGCATATCAGGCCGGTTCGTTGACTGACTTCGTATATCCTTAAGAGGAGATCGAGAGGACGCTGGCATCGGTGCCACAAATCTGATACCGTCATATTTTAACTACAGGGGCAAGTAGATGGCACTGGACGCTCTATTACTCCGTCGAATTGGACTTTATGAACTGCCCCCTATCTGTCGTCTCCCTTTTTTAGTGAGAGGGTAGATTAGGGGGCTATACGCTCCAGGGGTTTTCAGGCGTATGGCTACTACAACAAATCGGTTTGAGATCGCCAGAAACTGGCTACCCCGCTACACAGGCATGAATCTGGATGAGTTCGGGGACTATGTCCTGCTGACGAATTTTCAATACTACATCACAAAGTTTGCCGAGCTTTTCGATTGCGAGATTCGTGGCGAGGATAAGCCGATGCAGGCGGCAACCAACTCTAGCGGGCTTACGATAATCAACTTCGGCATTGGCTCGGCTAACGCGGCGACGATAATGGACCTGCTCATAGCCCGGCAACCCAAAGGCATCCTCTACCTCGGCAAATGTGGCGGGCTAAAGGATTCCACAGAGATAGGACACTTCATCCTGCCAATCGCGGCCATTCGGGGCGAGGGCACAAGCAACGATTATTTCCCGCCCGAGGTTCCCGCGCTTCCTTCGTTCAAGCTGCACAAATTCGTTTCCGAGAAGGTCATGGAGAAAGGGTACGAGTACCGAACCGGAGTTGTCTACACGACGAACCGGCGATTGTGGGAACACGATAACGAGTTCCTTGATAGGCTAAGCGGCTGACCTGCATTGCCATTGATATGGAGACTGCGACCATCTTGATTGTCGGGCACTACAACGCAATCTCGCGTGGTGCGCTTCTGCTGGTGTCCGACGTGCCAGTCATGCCCGGAGGCATCAAGACGGAGGAGTCGGACGCTCAGGTGACTGAAGAGTGGTCTGACATTCACCTGCAAATTGGTATCGAGTCCATGACCGAAATAGGCGGGCGTGGAGAGCAAATCAGGCACTTCCATTACTGATTCTCTTCAGAGGCGGCTCCTTCTTCTTGCAGACGCCTCACCCTCGCCTTGGTCCTCTCCCATCAAGGGAGAGGAAATTATTTTCTGCGTCCAGGCGGAATTGGTTTTGCCCTGGTTTGCGAATCACACAATGTTTCCCCCCTGACCATGCTCGAAAGTGTCCTTGTCCGACCCCCGGCAATTGCTATAATTATTTCAGGAAAATTTTGCCCAATGACAAAGAGTAAATGTGAAAGATCGCCTCAACACAAGAACAATCATCTTCGCCGGGCTGGTTCTGGTCGTCATCGTCCTGGTTATCGGTGCCCTGAGATCAGGCCGTGATGACGAAGAACAAGCCATTTTAGAACCGACCCCACCAGGGCTTACGCCGACTCCCACATCGGAGCCTATAGACACCCCAACGCCTTTGCCTTCTGACCCTGAAGGCTCGCCCAAATCACTGGTGAAATCCATCTCCACCATTATTGACGATGTGGGCGGCCGCGTGGACTGGTCGCACGCGAACGATCTGATAGCCTTCGGAATGATCGGCGAGGATGAGTTTTACGACCTCTGGACGATGAACTCCGACGCCTCGAACAAGACATGCCTGACCTGCGACAGGGATGATGTGCCGCAGCTGCATAACGGTCAACCAGCCTGGCATCCCGACGGGGAGCGGATTGTTTTCCAGGCTCAAGACCCAGACCTCGGCTCCGTGCGGGGCAATCTGGGCCAAGGCGGGGCTGGAGTGAACAACAACCTGTGGCTCACAGACAGGGCTGGCGCTGAGTTCCATCAGCTAACCCAGATAGAGAAGTCGGAAGCGATTCTGCATCCTCATTTTTCTCCTGACGGCTCCAGGCTTTTCTGGGCCGAAAGAGAAAAGAAGTTTATCGGCGGAGAATGGGTGTTCAAGGTGGCTGATTTCTCCTTCGACGGCGACGGCATCCCCCGGCTGACGAACGAGACGGTCTTTCGCCCGGATGGAAAGAGGAGCACCTTCTACGAAAGCCATGAGTTCACGCTAGACGGAACGAGCGTGCTATTTTCTTCCGACGCCGGTCGTGAGAATGGATTCTATGACCTGGACATATGGTCGATGGACATCGCCAGCCAGGAGTTGAAGAGGCTCACGGATTCTGAATCCGTATGGGACGAGCACGCCATATTATCGCCAAGCGGGAGAAAAATCGTCTGGGTTAGCAGCGAAGGGTATAACTGGGAACGCAGAAAGGTGAAGACGCTGAAGACAGATTTTTGGATTATGAATAGCGACGGTTCAGACAAGCAGCAGTTGACCCATTTCAATGAATCTGGATTCCCTGAATCCATCTCTGATGCGTCTGTCATCGCGGCGGACAGTTCCTGGAATAGGGATGGCACAAAACTCGTCGCGCACATCAAGCTGATATCAGGCGACGATCAGATATTGAGAATTATCATGATCGAATTCAACGAGCCACAATAGGTCACCGTAGAAGTATTGAAAAACTCCACACTACAGATAACAAGAGTAGACCGGCTCATTGAGAGACTGGTTACACGGCATATATTCTACGGCTGGACTATCGTCCTCATTACCTTTGCCTCCGGTATGGTCATTTTCGGTATAAGCGGTTTTGGCGTATCTTTCTTCGTGATTCCAATGATGGTTTGTGTCTGCTCATGCTGGTTTGGGCACAGAACGTCCAGATGCTGTTTGCCTACGCCGCCATAAACGGGTTTATGATTGGAGGACAGGGGACTCTATTGAACGTGGCATGGGCGTCATACTTTGGCCGCCAACACGTGGGCGCTATCCGCGGCCTAACAACACCCGTTGGACAGGTTGTCGGGTCGTTTAGCCCCATGTTCGCCGATGGACGTGGACACCTGAAAACAGCTACGGCTTCTCATTCCTGGTTTTCTCCTTCACCTACGTAGCAGCAGGATTGCTAATGCTGACGTCCCGTTCTCCCGGCGCACCACCAACTGTCTCGACGGAGGAAGACGAGCGATAGAGAACTGTCAAACGAAGCAGGAAGACTGAGGTGGTACCCAAAAACTAGACAACTGGCTAAGAGAGAGTCCAGCTCCTAAAATAACCGGCAACTAACCGACGTGAAGGAGCAGGACATGAAGCAGACGAGGAATAAGCACAGTCCGGCGTTCAAGGCCAAGGTGGCCCTGGCCGCCCTTGCGGGGGAAGGGACCATCGCCCAGCTGGCCAGCCGATTTGAGGTCCATCCCAGTCAGATTCACGCCTGGAAAAGGGCCCTGGTGGAAGGAGCCCCGGAGCTATTTGCCACCAATCAGAAATCCCAGGAGAAAGCCAAGGAAGCTCAGATTAACCACCTCTACCGGCACATCGGCCAGCTGAAGGTGGAACGCGATTTTTTGTCGGAAAGGTCCGGTCTATGAGTCGCAGCATACGGCGAGCCATGATAGACCGAGACCACCAGCAGCTGTCTTTGGTGCGTCAATGTATCCTGCTGGACGTCAGCCGGGCCTCGGTGTACTACCGGCCGGTACCGACCAGGGCAGAAGACCTGGAGTTGATGGCCCTGATGGACCGTCAGTATTTGAAGACCCCCTTCTACGGCTCCAGGAAGATGAAGGCCTGGCTGCTGCAACAGGGCTATCTGGTGAGCCGAAAAAGGGTTCGAAGGCTGATGCGGTTGATGGGTCTGGAAGCCATCTACCGGCGTCCCAACACCAGCAAACCAGCGCCGGGACACCGGATCTTTCCCTATCTGCTGAAGGGAGTGGAGGTTAATCGGGTCGACCAGGTCTGGGCCGCGGACATCACCTACATCCCCATGGCGAAGGGCTTCCTGTACCTGGTGGCCATCATGGACTGGCACAGCCGGCACGTGCTGGCCTGGAAGCTCTCCAACACCATGGACACCAGCTTCTGCGTGGCGGCGTTGGAGGAAGCCCTGGGTAAGGGACGACCGGAGATATTCAACACCGACCAGGGGAGTCAGTTCACCAGTGAGGCCTTTACCCAGACGTTGCAGGAGCAGAGGGTCCAGGTCAGCATGGATGGTAAGGGTAGGTACCTGGACAACATCTTCGTGGAGCGGCTGTGGCGGAGCATCAAGTACGAGGAGGTGTATCTGAAAGCTTACCAGACCGTCGCCGAGGCCCGAACTGGGATCAATGCCTACCTGGAGTTCTACAACCGGCAGAGGCCTCACCAGGCTTTGGGCTACCGGACCCCAGCAGAGGTGTACCAACATGGCCAGGAAGAAAGGGGAGCAGCAGCTGAAGAAGCAGGGCTGCCATCGGGCTTGGTGAAACCTAGCGCAGGGGTGGGAGACTCTCTTAATTTAGCCCTCGTGCTGTCTTAATAATGGGGTCCACCTTAGTATTCGCTCACAGCCTACCAAGAATACAGCCGTTCAACCTATTTACCCGGAATGACAGGCAAGATGATGTGGGAGGCGCGCAGTCTGTCATGATGAATCGTTTGATGAGCCACCTGCATTTCAGCGTCTTCGCCGAATTTGTGGCCTGTGTTGGGGTTGCGATCAAATCGAGGGAAATTGCTGCTCGATATGTCTACTCGTATTTTATGGCCTTTCAAAAACACATTGCTGGTAGGCCACAGATTGATGGTGAACTCGTACACTTCTCCCTGATTCAAGAGCTTCTGCTGTTCTCTCGATTCCCTGTAGCGCCCTCGGATAATCCCGTCACATAGATTGATGGGATAGCCATCGGGGTGCACATCCACAAGCTTTGCCGTGAAGTCGGTGTCGCGGGCGTCCGTGCTGGCGTGGAGCTTGACAATCACAGGCCCAGTCACTTCCAGGTCTTCAGCTAGCGGCTTCGAAGTGTAGACAAGCACATCGTTGCGAAACTCTACATCCTGCTGGTCGTAAGCACCCCAGGGCACAAGCTCGGGACTGCAGCAATTGCATCCACCCCGCGTAGGGACGGGGAAGGCTGGGTTGTAAACGTATTGGTCGGTTGACTCATCATCTGGAGGTTGGGTCGAGAGAACACCGTCTCCAAGTAAAGAGTTGGCGGAACCGTTGCTGTGAAAGTAGTAAGGCGTGAACTGTGTGCGTGCCAGAGGCCATTCGTGCTCGTCGCGCCACTGGTTGACCCCCATGACGAAAATGCGGAGTGGGGCTTCATTGTCGAATCCGTTGTCTATGCCCTTCAGCCACCGGTCAAACCACTTCAGTTCGAGCGATCTCAGGTCGAGGATGGAGTCTTTGCCGAAATCGACCTCTCCCGCGTGGGACATGGTGCTGGCAGAGTGAACCCACGGCCCCATGACGGCCTTCTGATGACGACGCGCTTGCTCGGAGCCTCCGGTATCTCGTATGCCAGCGAAATTGAGGAGCGTGCCCTCGGCGAAGAAATCGTACTAGCCGCCAATGTGAAATACGGGAATCTTGATATCCTGGTACCTCTCCTCGATAGAGAGCGCCTTCCAGAAGTCGTCATAGTCAGGATGGGCTACCCATTCCTTGAAGTAGGCGATGTCTTTGCCGCCGCTCTTGTCCAGGTCTTTGAGCGGCAGGCTGCTGAAGACCTCGTTCCAGTTGAAGTGGTCTATAAGCTGCCTGGTGCGCCCGTGGTTGCGATACGACCAGGTAGCGGCCCAGCCTAGTTGAAAGGCCCCGTCCTGATAATGTGGCGCTTCATGGAGGTTGCTTCCGATGACGCGAGGGACGATAGCCTTCAGGTACTTGCTGCCTCTAACCGCGGCTTGTAGCTGCACACTTCCCCCGTAAGAGCCTCCGGCCATGCCCACATTCCCGTCGCACCAGGGCTGCGCTCCTATCCACTCGACTGTATCGTGCCCGTCGTTGAACTCGTTGACCCAGGGATGAAACTCTCCATCGGAATCGTTGCGGCCCCTGGCATCCTGGGCCATAAAGACGTAGCCATGCTGGGCGAAGAAGGCCCCGTTGTCTATGGCGGCTTCAGACATGTTGTCATAGGGCGTGCGGGACAAGACGACCGGAAAAGGGCCTGGAATGTCTCTTGGGAAGTAGATGTCAGCGGATAGCTCGACGCCATCCCTCATGGGCGCTTTTACATCGTATTTAACCTCTACACCGGCGGGTAAGAAGGCGCTGCGTGTCATTTGAGGGACTCCTTGTCAGAAATGTTGCGGCAAAATTCCATCTGTGTGGTGAGCAGACTCAAAGATACTGAACAGGCTGTGCCCTGTCAATCGCCCCTCCGTCTGGGTAAGACCGCAAGGCCAGTAGTCCCGTAAAGCCCTTGATGCTACAATACCCCCGATCTGAATGACTGGCAAAAAGGAGAATCACATGAGCACCCAAACTACACCCACTCTGGAATTCCTCCGTGAAGAAGCGCCCAAACGAGTGCCTCCTATGGAAGGGAAGCTAACAGTGAAAGGTTTGGATGGGCCTATCAAGATAATTAGGGATCGTCACGACGTTCCCCACGTGAAGGTCACGTCTACTCACGACGTTTGGTTCTCTCAAGGTTTCGTCCATGCCCAAGAACGCCTGTGGGGAATGGAGCGCGTCCGGCGTTTCTTTCATGGGACGCTTGCGGAGATAGTTGGCGAAGGCGGCCTTGGCCCCGACAGACTATATCGTAGGGTTGGCGTTATGCGCGCCGCACGGCTAGAGTGGCCCCACGTAGAGAAGGAAGGCCGAGAGGTCGTGGAGGCATATACAGCCGGAGTCAACGCATTCCTGGATATAGGATTTCCGCTGCCCATTGAGTTCGAAATCCTTGGCTATGAGCCAGCGAAATGGGAGCCAACAGACGTTACAGGTCGCTGGAAGCTCATCGCCTACTCCCAATCCATGAACGGTCAGGTCAAGCTAGGGCGCTATCAGGTGCTGAAGGCTTTGGGGCCAAAGCTCTTCTCAAAGTTGTTTCCTTACTACCCTGAAGATGCGCCTACTATGGTTCCTTCTGGAGAACCGGCTGGCAAGAGGCCCATGGACGAATTGCTAAAGCTATATGAGGGCGCCCATGCTCAGTCCGGTATGTCGGAGTTGAACGGTTCCAATAGCTGGGTGGCAGATGGCACGCTGACAGACTCTGGCTATCCATTACTGGCGGGCGACCCTCATCTGGCTATCGGCGTGCCTTCCTTCTGGCATGTCAATCACATCGAAGGGCCAGAGTTCTCCTTTATCGGGGCCTCAATGCCGGGTGTTCCTGGCGTTACTTACTACGGCCATAACGGAAAGGTGGCCTGGGGCATGTCTACGGCGGGCGCTGACGCTCAGGACCTCTTCCTCGAGGAAATACGCGACGGCGACGCTCCTCAGTACCTGCATCAAGGGGAATGGCGGGATGCCACGGTACACGTCGAAGAAATCAGAGTGAAAGGCCGGTCTGAACCAGTCGTGGAGAAAGTTCTGGAGACCCATCATGGCCCCATTGTTTCGGGCGGCCCGGCTAGTCAGGAGCCAGCCGTAGCCTTGAAGTGGATGGGAAACGAAGCAAGGCAAACTTTTAGCACCTTCGTGGCAATGCATTCAGCCACGACCGTGCATGAGTTGATGGAAGCGCACAGAGAATGGACTACCCATACCAACAAGGTTATGGCAGACGCAACCGGCAATATCGGCTACATGCTCACAGGTCAGCTTCCAATTCGGCGCGGTGGTCCGGCCCACGTGCCAGTGCCGGGTTGGACAGGTGCTCATGAGTGGGAAGGTGAGGTTCCCTTTGATGAGATGCCAAGGGTGGTCAATCCACCGAACCACTTCTCCAACAATTCCAACAATCTCATCGTTTCGTACGATTTTCCCCACTATATCGCCCCTGCCGGAAGCCCAAGCAGAGGCCAACGGGTTGCTCATATGCTGAAGGAATGGAAGCCTCTGGATATCGGCAAGTTCAGCCAGATGCAGGCTGACAGATACAACATACCCGGTCACCGAATGGCTAAACGCGTTGCGTCCATAGAGCCATCAACCGAGGCAGGTCGTCAGGCCAGGGAAATCCTTGCCGCTTGGGATGGGAACCATGACGCCGACGCTCAAGGTGGCGCGGTCTATGAGACGCTCGTGTGGAAGCTCTACGATGCTACTCTAGGCCGTCTGCGTGAGGGGATGGTTGATCCCAAGCCCTCGGAAGCTACCCTTCGTACCTTCATGACCGCTGTCCTTGGGATGATACAGACAGACGACAGAGAACTGCTGGCGCACGAATCCCTCCCGTTCGACACCTGGGACGTGCCGCTGGCGGAAGCGCTGGACGCCGCAGGGCTGCATCTGAAAGAGAAGTTTGGCGAGGATACGTCCAGGTGGACGTGGGGTGGCTTGCACGCGATAAACTTCAGACATGGGATTGGGCGCGAAGACCCCGCTGCATCGCTGCTTAACGCAGGAACTTTTCCTGCTGGCGGCTCTGGGGATACTGTAAACGCGGGAGGGCATCCCGGAGGCGCTTCATTCAACAACACCAGCATCGTGACCTACCGACAGATAATTGACCTGTCAGATTTCAACAAATCGCTGTTTATTGTGCCACCGGGCCAGTCGGGGCACGTTGGCAGCCCCCACTACAACGACTTGCTGGAAGACTACCTTGCAGTACGCTATCGCCCTCTGACGTGGGACTGGAGCAGCATAGAGGCCGAGGCAGAACAGACTCTGGAACCGTAGCCGTCGAGATAGAGATGTCATCTGCAAGGCATCCGGTGATAGAAATTACCTGTTTCGCCCAATGACGACGAGCACCTGTGAGGCTAACCCCACAGGTGCTCGTTTTAGGTTTCGCTTACAAGACTTGCTAGTCGTTGAAAAGCGCGCACAGTTCCCGAATGTCTGCAATCTGTTCCAGGCGGTCAACGGCATTCACGATGCTCTCGGCACGTTTCGGGCCTATGATTTCGTCGGTCAAGAAATGGAACTTGTCTACAAGCTCCTCTTTCAGAACCCTGTTGCCGTAGTCGCCACGTACGATAGTAGTGTTCCCTTCCAGGGAGCGCCCATCTTTCAGGCGAATGAACGCGGTTGCCAGAGTACTGTACACACTAGTCTCCGACTCCTCAGGATTAACCTGAATGTTCACCTTGCCTGCGAGGTTTCGTATGCGCCCGTCACTGATGGCCTCTGGAAAGAAGGATGTCACGTCGGTACGATTCCTCACGATGGCCGCCGCTACGGCATAAGGAACGTTGAACTTTGCGGACAGCATGTTTTCGGGATACGCACCCATCATGCCGGGATTTATGGTGGGGGTATTAATCTCAACAACTTCCACATCGTCCAAAGCGAACTCTGCTCCGGTGCACGCCTCAAGCACGGCATCCAGAGACGGGTGATTGATACGGCAGCACGCGTGGAACTTGAAGTAGTTCTTCTGGATGCGGTAATCGCCTTCTTGCAATCCCTCGACTACAGCCTCTCTGTCGAACTGCTCTCCTAGAATTGACCCTAGGATGTCGGTCGGGCCGTCTTCCAGACCGGTGTAGCCGCACTCGTACACATGGACTGCCAGGATTCCCTGTAGTCCTGAGCGACCGGAGAACAGGTTGCGGACAGTGGCTCCCTCAAAACAGGGCGTCCAGGTGTTGGCAGGACTCATGGAGGCGGCCAGGTTCATAGCGCCAGTGACCTGGTTTGACGAGTAGCCTTTTAGCTTCGCCACCGCTGCGGCTGTGCTTATGGTGCCATAGGGGCCGTGAGGGTGAACATCCCAGCGTTTGCCAGTCTCGAGGTTAGTGCCATTTCGCAGCTTCGCCGCACCGCCAATACGTGACCCTACCTCGTAGCCAACGATAATGCTTTCGATTAACTGGCGACCACTGGCGCCCATCTCCTCTGCTACGGCTATGGCTCCAGGGATCACATGTATCGCAGGATGTCCTCCGCCAAGGTTGTTGCCTTCGTCCATTTCCAGGCAGACGCCCGCCGTGGCGTTGACCAATGTTGCCATCATGGGTTCCGCTTTGAGGCGAAGGCCAAAAATGGTCGACTTATCCGAGTTGGAACGCTCCGCCACCAACTTTCCCAGGGACGCATTCTCAGACTGCCCGCTGCCCGCGACCATCACACCCAAGGTGTCCAGAGTCACATCCTTTACCGCCGCCAGAGCCTCTGGCGAAAAATCCTCGTACTTTGTTTGCTCTACAAATTCAGATAGCTCATCAAGATATTTAGGCAAGGTTACCTCCTCATCGTTATTTCTAGCTGCTAATGCGCGACCGGAACGAATCCGATATTTCCCAGATGATACTCAGTTGGGATGCCATCGACTATATGACGACTTGCGGATGTTGTCAATCACCCGGTGGATGATGCCATTCTGCCAATTGCTAGAAGATTTGTGTTCTCGCTTGCTGAGGTGACGGTGACACAGGTTTCTGCATCTGTAAGTGAGTCGAGCTAACCATCAAACTAGATGGTCGCTTTACTTTCAACAGCCCGGCTCGCCAGGATGCCCACAGCAATTCTGCCGCAAGACGACCCGACGCGACAGGTTTCTGAGAACCTGTGCCAACTTTTGCGACGCAGCCGTTGGCTTCTTCAGGTTGGCAAGGAAAACTCGTATAGACGGCGTAGTGTTCACGTGAGCTAATACACGTCGAGAGTGAATCTAGAGCCTTCGGGGGAGTCCTTGAAATCCAGGATTGCGGTTGACATGGCCTCAGCTGCTGCGGTATCGATCAGCAAGATCGGCTGTCCTTGATGCTCGACTGTATAATCGCTGGCCCCCTCAGCTGAAATTACTATGCCCCAGTCGCCTTCGCCAACCCAGAGCGGAGGCGTAGCTAGCCGTAGATACCTGTCGTCCTTTAGACCTCGTGACTCCACGATTCGCGCCAATTCCTCTTTGGCCTGTTCCGTGACTGTTAACATTAAGTTGGCCTTCGATGCACAGATTCTTGACTTTGCCCATTGCTCGATAATGCCCAGGAATTCAACCAGGCAATCGGCATCAAGGCGTTGGGGCTTCTTCGGCAATCAGCTTCTCATGCTTCAATTCTGCCCACAGGTCGATAGGAATAGCGAATTCTATCATCTTCGCGTTTTCTTCAAATTCCGCGATAGAGCGTGCCCTCGGAATTACCGCAGCCAGGGCCGGGTGAGCCAGAATGAACTGCAATGCAGCCGCCTTCAATGGCACGTTGTGACGGTCGCACACTGCCTTTATGCTCTGAGCCTTCTGTACGATCTCTTGCGACGATGGCTGATAGTTGAACGTGGCCGCCGTCCCCAACTCGACGGCGGCCAGAATACCGCTGTTATAAGGCCCGCCTGCGACTACGCTTATGTTCTTTTCTACGCACAGCGGCAGGAACTCGGACAAGCCCGACTGATCCAGCAGCGTATAGCGTCCGGCTAGCAGGAAGCAATCGAAGTCGCCTTCTCTTGCAAACTGCGCTTCCATCTGCCACTGGTTCATTCCCGCGCCTATGGCCTTAACGATCCCCTGCGCTCTTAGCTCCATCAGTACCGGAAACGCCTGAGTAATCGCTTGTTTGTAGTGTTCGTCCGGGTCATGAATGTAGAGGATGTCCACGCTTTCCAGCCCAAGCCGCTTCAATGACTCTCGAAAAGACTTTCTGAATCCCTGTCGGGAAAATCGAAAGACCAACCAGACCGAGCGCCGGAGTCCAAAATCCTGCCGACTTTGGTGGACAGCACGTAACTACCCTTGGAACCCCTTGAAGTGCTTTGCCAATTCGCCTTTCGCTTTCTTCGACACCGTACATTGGTGCGGTATCGAAGTAATTTACGCCCTTTTCCAGGCTTCTATTGACTAATGTGGTAGCCTGATCTTCCGAGGTCGTATCAGCTGGATTAGTAGATGGCGGAGCGCCGGACAAGGCTACGCCCCCTAAACCCAGGCGGGTAAC
>CBDBJK010000020.1:0-202865 GCA_965206395.1 Dehalococcoidia bacterium | reverse complement strand
GACCTTCAGGAGTTGCGCGCGCGTTGGCGTGGGGGAACGGATGGTGGAGTTGCAGTCCGATTTGGCAGATCGCGTGAGCGAATTGGAGGAGGCCTCCCTGGCCAAAGACCAGATTCTGTCTACGGCGTCTCACGAGCTCAAGACTCCACTGACCAGTATTGTGGGCTACATCGATAGGGTACTACTTGACCTGGAGAGAGTAAGGTGGACCCCATTATTAAGACAGCACGAGGGCTAAATTAAGAGAGTCTCCCACCCCTGCGCTAGGTTTCACCAAGCCCGATGGCAGCCCTGCTTCTTCAGCTGCTGCTCCCCTTTCTTCCTGGCCATGTTGGTACACCTCTGCTGGGGTCCGGTAGCCCAAAGCCTGGTGAGGCCTCTGCCGGTTGTAGAACTCCAGGTAGGCATTGAACTCAGTCTTGCCGAACTCAACATACGACAAGAGATTGAGGATGTAGTCAGGTCTATGCAGGCCCTAATCGAAGACATGCAAATAGATGTTGTACTAAACATACCCTATGATCTACCCGCGATCCAAGCTGACAGGCTTCGATTCTCTCAGGTGATAGCTAATCTGCTTAGCAATGCCTCTAAGTATTCCGCCCAGGGGTCTACCGTTACCGTTACTGTTAAAGAAGAAACGGGATTTGTACAAATTGACGTCTCAGACACAGGGATAGGCATCTCAGAGGTTGACCAGTCCAAGCTATTCACCAAGTTTTTCCGTGCCGACAACTCCTCGACTCGCCAGGTGTCAGGCACCGGCCTCGGACTTTTCATTACCAAACACCTCATAGAAGCGCACGGGGGCGAGATTCGGGTTGAGAGTGAAGAAGGAAGAGGCACTATATTCAGTTTCACCTTGCCACAGACGGATGTTGACATCGAGCACGGGAATTCGCAAGTTCAGTCATCAGTAGTCCAGGTCTGACAAATGGTACAGTTAACGTCGCAAGTCCGAAGGCGGGAGTTGGCACTCCAGGGAGCCTATAGAGGAGAGCTACGATGCCGAAGGTGCTCGTAGTGGATGACGAGCAGGACATCAGAGACCTGCTGGTGGACATCCTCTCTGAAGCAGGATATGAAGCGATAGAGGCCAAGAACGGAGATACGGCTATCGAGAAGGCTCGCTTGGAACATCCCGACGTTATCCTCCTGGACGTGTGGATGCCGATTATGGATGGCTTTGTGGTGCTGAAAAGTCTGAAGAACAACCCGACCACACAATCCATATCCGTGATCATGGTGAGTGCCAAGGGACAAGAGCAGGACCAACTGGAGGCGATGAACGCTGGAGCATTCGATTATATAACCAAGCCTTGGGATCCTGGTGAGATGGAATCCAAGGTTATGGAAGCTCAGACCGCGATCTCAAAATGAGAGGATTGAAGCCCAAAACCTTGGATTCAATTAGGTTGTGTTGACATTTCATCTGAGCCATATGAGAGCACCGACGAAGTTCAAGAATCCCAGGAAACGCGATGACAGCTTGTCAAAGCGAGAGAAGATATGCCGGTAGTGCTTGATCTTGTTGATGAAACACTCCACAAGGTGGCGCTCTCGGTAAAGGTACTCATCATACTCTCGTGGCGTCTTTCGATTTGACCGAGGTGGAATCACAGGTAACGCGCCCCTGCCCAGGATGCATTGGAGAAAATCCATCGAATCGTATCCCTTATCAGCAATCACATGCTCGGTTTCGAAATCAGCAATCAATGCCTGTGCCTGGGTGATGTCGTGACGTTGACCTGCTGTGAGCTCAAAGCGCAACGGGTTGCCCAATCCATCCACGCTCACGTGGATCTTGGTACTGAACCCGCCTCGGCTCCGGCCAAGAGCTTGGGCCGATTGGCCACCGTTTTTTTGGAGGCTCCAGCAGCACAGGGATGAGCGCGAACCACAGTGCTATCACAGTGCTATCACAGTGCTATCACAGTGATCAATGATGACATGCTCCATATCGGGGTCTTGCACAAAATGCTGATGCATTCGTTCCCATACACCCTTTTCACACCAGCGTGCGAAGCGCTTATATACGCTGTTCCAGTGACCGTAGTGCTCAGGCAGCAGTCTCCAAGGAGCACCACTTCGTGCCATCCACAGGATGGCCTCGACGTAGCGCCTGCAATCGTCCTCCTCTCCAACGTAGAGGTCTGGGCATGAGCGCAGAAATTCAAGGATTTTCGACCATTGTTCATTGCGTAATTCAGTCGTTGACATGTATCCATTATGCACCAAATGTCAACACAACCTAGAGCCTCTTTCTCGACTAGCTTGAATTAAGGATGCTCGTGAATCAGCGGACCGGCACATATATCAAGGTTTCCGCCAGGCGTCAGTTAAAGGGTCATACACTTCTGCCGAATCAAGGGGCCGAGCGCCATTAGAGCCGCCCACAACCAGCACTTTACCATCAGGCAGCAGCGCTGCCGTGTGGTTATGACGTGCATCAGCCATACTGTCGGCCGAAGACCAGGTATCGGTGGATGGGTCGTATACCTCCACCGAGGCAATTGTTCGGAAGCCATGCAAATGTTCCTTGTGTAGTACTATGCCACCCGCGACCAACACCCTCCCATCTGTAAGTGTCACTGCCGCATGCCTCTGGTGCCCTTGGGCCATGCTGTTGGCGGCATACCCTCTGGAAGTTGATGGGTCGTATATTTCCGCTGAAGCAAGTCTTCCGAAATTGTAATTGTCGAAACCCCCCGCCACCAGCACTCTGCCGTCAGGCATCAGCACCGCCGTGTGGTTACGACGCCCCTGTGCCGTGTCACTGGTGGAGGACTAGGTTATTCTGGACGGGTCGTATATCCGAGCCGAGGCGATAATCTTCCAGCTCTCCTTGCCTCCCGCCACCAGCACTCTGCCGTCAAGCAACACCACTGCCGTATGGCTTTGGCGGGCCAGCGGAGAATTATCGGTGATTTCAAAGCGGCCGCTTCCAAAGGCCAGAACCAGCGCAATAATTATGACGAATGCAGGTATTCTCCAGCCTCGACGCCTGACCAGGGCTACGATCAGCCAAACAAATCCGGTTGATACGCTCAAGAAACCGACAGCCTGTGGAATATTCCCAAGTATCTCACTCTGAGTGAGCATGGAGAAGAAGCTCATACAACTGAGATAGCCCTTTCACTATGACAAGAAACCAGATTTCCCTTTGCGTCGAATGCGATACCCATTCCACAACAAGCGAGGCCTCGTTTTTCGATCCGGAGCTGTGTCCCATCTGCTACTACGGGATAGTCTAGCCATCGAAATTTGCCATGAATGGCCTTTGGGAAAGTGTCGCTCTCCGACTTCGCCGCTGAACACTTACTCAGAGGCATAACGTCCCAATCCTGCGAGGCTGTTAGATGTTGCTCGACCGTAACTTCACATTGCAAATTGGCAAATTCGAAGGCCTAGGGATGCTCTGAATAAGTCCCGATGGCTTGTGGGATAGTAAAATAGGGCCAAGGGCTGAAGACGGGGGAGGAGAGGCAATGAACCAGCCGACGTTTGCGGACTTGGACTACGAGAGCAAGAAGCGAAAGACTCGCCGGGAGAAGTTCCTTGAGCGCATGGATGGACTGATCCCTTGGGAAGAGTTGGAAGAGCGCATTCGACCGTTCTATCCCAAGGCCGGTTGGTCGGCGGCCCTACGAGTTATCGGTGATGCTACGGATACACTGCGTGCAGTTGTTTTACAACCTGAGCGACCCTGGGATGGAGGACATGCTCTATGAGGTCGAATCGGTGAGGCGGTTCGTAGGGCTGAGACTGCCTGGGCCGCTGCCGGACGAGACGACGATTCTGAACTTCCGCCACCTGCTGGAAGAGCATGAGTTGGGCGCGGGTCTGTTCGAGGAGATCAACCGCTATCTGGAGTCCAAGGGTCTCCGTCTTCAGGAGGGGACGATAGTGGACGCGAGCATCATAGCGGCGCCCTCATCGACGAAGAATCGGGCTAAAGAGCGCGACCCCGAGATGCACCAGACGAAGAAGGGTAACGAGTGGCACTTCGGGATGAAGGTGCACATCGGTGTGGACTCGCAGACGGGAGTGGTGCACAGCATGACCACGACATCTGCGAACGTGCATGACCTGACTGAGTTGCCCCGGTTGCTGCACGGTGGGGAGTCTCAGGTGTGGGGAGATGCTGGGTATCAGGGAGTTGACAAGAGGCCGGGGAACCGGGGCTTGGACGTGGAGTGGCAGGTGGCGATGAGGCCCGGCCAGCGTCGGAAGCTGGAGCCTGGGAGCCCTGAGGCGGTGTCGGAGAAGCGCAAAGCGTCGGTCAGAGCTAAGGTGGAGCATCCGTTCCTGTACATCAAGCGGCACTTCGGCTACGCCAAGGTCCGCTACAGGGGGCTGTCCAAGAACACGCAGCGGCTGATGACGCTGCTGGGGTTTGCCAACTTGATGAGGGCCGAACAGTACCTGGCGGCGTGAGACCTTGTATAAGTGCGCCCAAAATCAGGGCTAAGGGCGGCGAAAGGCCCTGTCAGGGCCGGTTGTAGGCCGACAATAACCCTCACCACGGTGCCATGAGGCAATTTAACGCCCCCAAAACCACTCCGGTCAACTCGGCCCAGCCTGAAGCCGATTGTTCAGAGCATCCCTAGCTCCAAATAGAAGTCCTTTAGGAGCGTCAAAATTCGGATGTGTCGTTGTCCAGGGAATCTGTCAGGGTATATTGTTCAGGGACTATGTCAGTAGCACGCTCCTGTATTCGATTCCCAAAGGTGTTCGATACGATGAATAGAGGGCTCGTTGCAATATCAACAGGCATCGGCCTCTATTCAGTCGATATATGTGTCTCAAGACCCTTACCCCTCGACGCGCTCAGGGCATCCAGCAAACGCTTTAGTGTCGCGTAACCAATACCCAACCTGATAGCAGTCTTACGCCGAGACAGACTGCCGTCGTCAAGGAGTTCAACCACTTCGTCGAACCTTTCGTTGAAGCCAGGATCGTCAGTCACCCTGTCCGACTCCTCAAATTGAGTATCTTCGGACTCCGCCGCTACGGAGGGTCTGCCGATTTGTCTGCCTTGTTGTTTAGCGCGCTCCATACCGGCCCGCACGAGTTCGCTGTGGAGACTCTTCCGCTCCGAGTCCTCGTACCAGATCGTCTCTCCTGCCAGCGGTCCAGGGGGCTTAGGCATTCGGGGCCGCTTACGAACCGGTTCTAATTCATACGGAACTACAGGAGGCGAACTGATTTAGGAACGAAGTTCAGCAGCCATCAGCAGCCAGGGGAGGAGCTTCCTGAGGAGTAAGCACTTCCTCCTCACACTTCACAAGTATGCGCCCGTCCAGACGTTCCTGCACCTCGACTCGTGATCCTGCATAGCTGGTTCGCTCGGTTCCAGGGAACAGTTGCAAGGTCTTGTTCTTGTACTGGACCGTGTTATCCCTGGCCACTCTGCGCTGTTCCTTAATACACAACACACCAGCAAGATCAAGCTCTTCATCCAATGGACGGTACACTGACTCTGGCTGGGCCGCTGGTACTCCGAAGCGCTGGTTGAAGCGGAGAAGAAAGTCTGCCAATACCTCATTTGCCTCGGACAATGTACTGGCGCCTGCCAAACGTAGTTCGGACACCAGTCTGTCCTGGAAGGTGCCGTTGGCTCGCTCAACCCTGCCTTTGGCTTCTGGACTGTGTGCACCTATTCGAGTGATTCCTAGTGGTTCAACGTTTTTGTATTGATGGGTAGAGTGACTTTAGCTTGATGCGCGCATCCTCGGTAGTGAAGCGCCAATCCACTCGTATCACATCCCGGTTGCGTTGATTCTGCCAAGCATTGACCTCGCCGCGCAGGATGTCTTGATTGGCAATCCGTCGGTCCAGGCACTGTCGAGCCAGCACACCGATCTCTATCTCCGCCATATTCAACCAACTCCCGTGTTTGGGAGTGTAGTGTATCTCCAGTCGCTCAGCTATACGCCTCGCCTCAGCAGGCTCGAATGCCTCGTATAGCGAGGACAGCTTGTGAGTGTTGAGATTGTCCATTACCAGCACGATCCGGTCTCTGTCAGGGTAGTCCTCGTCGACCAGTTTCTTTATCACATGCGCCCAGTCCACCTTCGTGCGACGCTCTCTGACCTCGACTCGGCGCCATCCGTCCAACGGTGCAAACAGCATGAACAGGCTGCTCACTCCATTGCGCTCGTATTCGTAGTCGTATGCCGCCGATAAGCCGGGCGCTGCGGGACGCGGCACTCGCGTCTCCTTGACTTGCTGTTTGCTCGTCTCATCCATGCACACCAGAACCTCATTCCCATCGTACGGCCGTTGGTAGACCTCCAGTACGTCTTCCATCACGTCTTCCATCGCGCACACAAACTCCGCGCTCTGACCGGGCGGGATGCACCAACTCTGCTTCAGCCACGGCTTCAGTTCGTTTTTTTTTAAGCGCCTGGCGAACCGTCTCGGTGCTAATGGTCCCGACTATCTCACACTCGACCAACTGGTCAGCCAACAGCTTCAGGGTCCAACTGGCACGCCCCTCCGGCGGTTCCCCGCAGGCCATCGCTATCAACCGTGCTTCACCTTCGCCGTCCAGTCTCTTTTGACGCCGACGCAGTTGCTTTTTGCGATTCAGCGCAGACTCGACCCCCCCTCCACACAGCGCTTGCGTATTCGCTCGACCGTTGACTGTCCCACACCGAGCGCGCTGGTGATGTCCGCGTCCTTCATTCCCCCGTCCGAGCGTGACTCATCGCTCATCAGCAGAATGCGCGCATGGGTCTGTTTGTACGCCGCAGCCCGACCGCGTGAGACCAAGGCGTTGAGTTCCTGTTGTTCGTCGGTAGTCAGTCTGATACGGTACTTCTTGGTAGACATCATGGTTCCTCCTCGGTTCAACGTTACGATTGAACCCCCAAGAGGAACAATGACTATCATGGTATTCATTTCAATGATGTTGGACCACTAGTTCTCCTAGTGCACGAGAACACTGGGTCAGTTTACCCTCTTTACCTTCCCAGATTGTATCCTGAAAATCCATGCAGTTGGCAAATACTGCGTGAGCATCGGTGTACACAGCCAGGGGAATACCCTTACCTTCGATGATTCCCTGAAGCAGCGACAAGTAACCCCGGGTATCCTCTCTTTGGCTGAACAATGCATGCGGTGCAGTTCCTGTGGCATCGTCCGCAGCCAGTAGCAATGTCAACCGGGGTCCACGTTCCTCAAGCCAGTCATGATGGCTCCTGTCCAACTGAAGCAGCATCCCTTCCTGGGGCATCCTCTGTCTGCGATAGCGATGCCTCGGTCTACGGCCACGACGGGGGCTCTTCAAGCCAGCTCTCACCAGGATGCGTCTCACCGTGGGCCGGGACAACCTCACTCCTTCGCGTTCAGCCAACAGCTCGCTCAAATGAGTATGGTTCACATCCCTGTAGCGTCCCTGAGCCAGAGCAACTACGAGATCCCCTATATCCGCAGGTATGGCGTTGGATGGCGTTCGCCCCCGGTTCCCATGGACGAGTCCTGATGCTCCTTCCTTTCGATATCCTGCTATAGTCAATCCACTTTATAACCATATGGTATGATCAACGACATTATGACTTACAGCATGGACTTGAGGAAAAGAGTGGTTGGCTTTGTAAACGAAGGTGGAAGCAAGACGAAGGCATCACGTCGCTTTGAGGTCAGCCTGTGGTGCGTCAACGACTGGTGTAAGCGTGAAGACCTCGCACCAAAAGTTCAATCACTGAGGCATCGCAAGATAGACAAAGAGGCGTTGCGTCGGCACGTACGACTTTATCCTGATGCTTTACTGAGAGAGCGTGCTGAAGTATTCGGGGTGCATATCAACGCTGTGTGGTCAATGATGCGTAAGATGGAGTTGACGCACAAAAAAAGCGATGCGCTACAGCGAGAGAAACCATGAAAAGCGTATCGAGTATCTGAGGACACTGCGCCAGGTTGTCAAGGACAAAGGAAGTGAGCACATAGTGTATCTGGATGAGAGTGGATTTGAGCGCACAACTCACAGAGCGCATGGTTGGGGTCTTCGGGGGAAGAAGGTATACGGTGAACGCAGTGGCAAAAGGCGTCCTCGCACCAGCCTGATCTCTGCCAAACAGGGCAAAAGGCTGCTCGCTCCTATCCTGTTCGAAGGCAGCACCAACGCTACCTTGTTCAACTACTGGCTCCAGAGCCACTTGTTCAAAGAACTGGCCCAAAGCTCAACGTTAATCATGGACAATGCAACCTTTCACAAGACCGCTGCAACAAGGCAAATTATTGAGCAAGCTGGACACACTCTCCTCTTTCTGCCGCCGTACTCGCCAGACTTCAATCCAATCGAACAGGACTTTGCAATCATGAAAAGACGAAGGCAGTTTCTTCCTGCCGACACCACAATCGACGAAGTCGTGAGATCGTATGTATATTATCTGGAATGACTATAATAGTCGCCATCCATGACGTTCACTCACCCCCATCAGCTGTGCTGCTTCTGCCATTGACCAATGACTTTCGATTACACCGTTAAGTATCCGTAGCCTGTTCTGTTCTTTTGCGCTCATTGTCAGTCCTTCCATGAACTGACATTTTCCCTGATCAGTTAACTACTGACCAAATTGTAGACCAACGACAAGCGAAATTCTGGCTTTGAAGCGGGGAGTCCCCTTCTGGAGCGGCGTCAGGACAAGCTAACACTTTGCACATTTCACTAAGAGCGTCTAACAAAACCTAATAAAAGGGGTTAGAATCTGGACATTCTCTGGAGGAGGATGACCTAATGTCTAAGCCCCTTGTAAGCGATGAATTCTGGGAACTGGTGCAACCTTTACTGCCGCCACAACCACCGAAGCCGAAAGGAGGAAGGCCCAGGATACCTGACAGACAGGTCCTAAGTGGGATACTGTTCGTGCTAAAGACAGGCATTGGCTGGGAAGACCTACCCAAGGAGATGGACTGTGGCAGTGGGATGACCTGCTGGAGGCGCCTCAGAGATTGGCACCAGTCGGGAGTCTGGGAGCGCATCCACTTGGTATGCCTTGAGCGCCTGCAAGCAGCTGAGCGCATAGACTGGACTCGCGCAGTGCTGGACAGTGCTTCAGTGCGAGCAGTTTTTGGGGGCAGAAAACAGGCCCCAACCCCACGGACAGGGCGAAGGCGGGTAGCAAGCATCATATCATAACCGATGCCCAGGGCATTCCACTGGCGGTCAGGTTGACTGGCGCGAACGCTCACGATGTCACCCAAGCCCTTGAGTTGGTGGATGCCATACCTGCTGTCAAGGGCAAGCGAGGCAGGCCTCGCAAGCGTCCTCTTCAGGCGCAGGGAGACAGAGGGTATGACTCTGAGCCTGTTCGCAAGGAGTTGAAGAAGCGACATATCTGGCCGCTGCTGGCCAAGCGAGGTGAGCCGCATGGCAGCGGGTTGGGTGTGCATAGATGGGTGGTTGAGAGAAGCCTGAGTTGGCTTCATCAGTTCCGACGCTTACGGGTTCGATATGAGCGCAGGGCAGACATACATGAGGCTTTCTTGGCCATAGGTTGTGCCATCATCTGCTCTCGCTTTCTGTTCCAATAATGGTTTTGTTAGACGCTCTAAGTCTGCTGAGAGAAACCTCACATCCTATCGTTTGCGTACCCGTGAAAGTAGCGCCATCATTGCCAGCGACATGCTCACCACTCCAACGCCAAGCACTGCACCGACGCCTAAGAGTAACGCTTGACCATCCCATCCAACGGATATTAGCGAGCGCAGTGCATCCAGCAGATAGGTTACGGGATTGTATGCGGCGACGGTTGCCATCCATCCTGTCATTGCTTCCCTTGGTAAGAAAAGCGTTGTCAGGAATGTGAAGGGTAAGAACAGCAGGAATGACGAATTGACCGCCGCAGGATTGCCCGTCTTGAGAGCAATCGCGTAAGGAAACCCTGTGTAGACCAGTCCCCACAGGCCAGCTATGAGCACGAATACCACAATGCCTAGAGGTCCGCTCTCAAACCCAACACCAAGAACGAAGCCGAGGGCAAGAACCGGCAATGTGAGTGCGACAACCAGGGCGACGTCGGCGACCATCAAACCAAGTAGCAACGCCATACGGTTCACTGGTGTTAGAGAGAGGCGATCAAAGTAGCCTGTCTGTATATCGGTGACCAGTGTAACGGCGCGCGAAACGCCCGTGACAGCGAAAATGATGGCTACTGGTAGCTGAAACTCCTTGTAGTCAATGCCCGGAAGCCCTTCCGCCATAACCTGCAACGCGCCAACCGTGACGGCGAAGAAGAACACAGGAAAGATGAGCGGAGGTATTACGCTTTCCGTGTCTCGCAGAATGGAGCGGAGCGCACGGGTTGCCACTGCCATAACTTCGCTCAAAAATCCCGCGCGTCTCGCGCGAATCCTACTCTGTACCCCTATTGTTGCCGTGCTCATGCCGCTACCTCCTCTGGAGTGTTCTCAAGTTGCAGACGCTCGCCAGTTACTTTTAGGAAAACATCGTCCAGGGTCGGCGTGCGCAACATAATCTGACGGACGTTCACGCCGGACTGATTGAGGGCAATGGCTACGTTGCCTATCAACTCTGCGCCATTACCGACACTAACAGTTAATTCGCCGCCACGAGTGTCAACCTGCTCCACCCCCTGGATATTTCTGACAGCCTCGCTTGCGATGTGTGGGTCGCCTTCGATCTGCACGATGATTATGTCCGAGCCGATAGACCGCTTTAACTCCGTCGGGGTGCCTTCAGCCACTAACTTGCCCTGGCTGATGATGCCAACGCGGTCTGCGAGCTCGTCGGCCTCTTCGAGATAGTGCGTGGTCAGGAAAATGGTTACTCCAAGCTCATTGTTTATCCTACTGACCTCTTCCCAAACGCGAGCGCGGCTGATGGGGTCTAGACCAGTAGTTGGCTCATCGAGAAACAGCACTTCGGGGTTGTGTACCAGAGCTGCTGCGAGGTCCAGTCTGCGTTTCATACCACCCGAGTATGTGCCGATCAGCCTGTCAATGGCGTCTCCGATGTCTATCAAGGACGATAGCTCTTTCATGCGCTGGTCTATTTCTCGACCAGAGAGGCCATATAGACGCCCCTGAAGCCGCAGCAGTTCACGTCCCGTCTGCTTGTTATCCAAAGCTGCCTCTTGTAGTGCCACGCCGATGCTCAGACGCACTTCCTGCGTCCTCTGGACTACATCCTTTCCTGCAACGAAGGCGTGGCCTTCGGTAGGCATCAGTAGAGTGGTCAGCATGCGCACGGTGGTTGACTTGCCCGCGCCGTTAGGTCCTAGAAAGCCGTAAATCTCCCCTTTCGACACCGAAAGATCAACGGAGTCCACTGCCTTTACCTCTTCGAAATTACGCACGAGTCCTTCAGCAAAAACTGCATATTCGTTCAATGAATTTACTCCTGATTCGTCATTTATTATTCGTCACCTGAGTTCTGGCTTTATGTGCTAGACGTCCTCTGGGATACCAAGGGATCTCATCCTGAATTCACCTCAGAAGGCCGCGAGCGGGATAAAGAGATATGGAAATCCGCACAGTCGGTTGACGTTTGTTCCACTCTTCACACAGTGATAACGACATTTCCCTTTTTGCGTCCTGTTTCGACATACCTGTGAGCCTCGGCAGTCTGTTCTAAGGGATAGCGTCTATCTATGACTGATTTTATCTTTCCCGTCTCAATCAGCTCTTTTAGGAAAATTAGGTCTTTAGTCATTTCCCTTGCTGGCCTCACATAGGTGGCCGTAAGAATGGCTTTTTTGCTGCCGAACATTGAAGTCCATAACATTGGGAAAATAGTTGCCAGCTTGCCAGCATCAAGATAGACACCTTTTTGCTTTAGTGAGCCTTTACAACGTGAAAATGAACTCTTGCCTACCGTGTCAAAAATAATGTCATAGGTCTGGTTGTTTTTAGTGAAATCCTCTTTGGTGTAATCAATTACCATATCGGCTCCCAGAGATTTCACCAATTCTAAATTAGCAGTACTGCATACCCCGGAGACTTCCGCCCCAAAGTATTTCGCAACCTGTATCGAAGCAGTACCTACCGACCCAGAAGCGCCATAGATAAGAACTTTTTGTCCATTCTGAATATTTGCTTTATTCCTAAGAAAATGCAGTGCCGTTAATGCCCCTTCAACAACAGCGACGGATTCCTCATGAGTCATATTGGTAGGTTTTATGACCAGTGCCCCGTCTTCAGGCATACATTTAAACTCAGCATGAGCACCTAAAGCGATCCCGGTCATTCCAAAAACCTGATCACTCTCTTTAAATAATTTTACATCTTTGCCAACGGCTTCAATTTCCCCAGCTAGCTCCTGCCCTAGTATGTTTTTTTTGGGTTTTGTGAGACCCATGAAAAATCTGACAAAAAATGGTTCACCTTTTCGACCGGTGAGGCCCGCTGCTGTTGCTGTTGCTGCGTGAACCTTTATAAGTACTTCATTATCTTTAGGAACCGGTTTTTCTACCTCTTGTAGCTGAAGAACGTCCGGTGGCCCGTATTTTGTGCATACAATCGCTTTCATAATTTTTTCTCCTAAATGGAGGTGCCCTCCACTTGAATTCGATAGGTATCGACCATTGCAATACCCCAGCTCCTCAATCGGTTATCGTCATAGGGATAATTTACAAGCAATGGATGCCCGGCGAATCAGCCAAAGGATGCAGCCAGGGATGTAATTAGGGGGTGTAGTTGGAGATGCGGGAGGTGAGAGATAACGAGCCGTATGAGATCAGAAGACGTTGATGTGAGACGCCGGGCCTGAGGCAGGCGTTCTAGATGGAGGGTAACACTTAGAGGAGGTGCAGCTCGTTCGCCCAGGCAACAGCCTCGGTGCGGTGACTGACGCCCATCTTGCCATAGGCGTTCGCGATGTGACGCTTGACTGTGGATAGACTGATGAACAGATGATCGGCGATCTCCTGGTTCCTCATTCCCGCCGCAATGAGACGCATGACCTCGACCTCCCTCACCGTTAGCGGCTCGGCGAGATCAGCCGCCGCAGCCTTGACCGGGGCGGAGACGGGCTGAGCTTTCTTGTCGAAGGCGGACAGCAGTCGCTGAGTATAGGTGCTCGCGATGCCGCCGACAGCAACGTGGCGAAGAAGGTTGCGCATCGGCTCCCCTTCGTCCACGAAGATTCGGACGTAGCTCTCCGGCCCGGCCAGAGTCAGGGCGCGTTCCAGCGGCGCGAGAGCAAGGGGGATGTCGCCCTGAGCCTGGTGAGCAAGCGCCTGAAGCACCAGGGTCTCGATCACGCTCTGCGTCCTCTCTCCTTTTTCCGCAGCTTTCAGGAGGCGCTCCAGAAGTCCAACTGCCTCATGAATGAGGCGATCCTCCCATTCGCTCTTGTACCGAGCTATGAGAACCCTGGCCAGGGTGATGTGCTCGAACTCGCGCAGGTAGCTGAGGTCGTCGTCAACGGACAGGCCCCGTTCACGCACCCAACCCAGGGCTTCGGTCAACCTGCCATACCTAACCCGCACCCGCGTCTTCAACGCCGCTACGGGGCGCACATCAGGGATGACGCCAGCAGTATATACGCGTTCCGCGTCGTCGAGTAGGCTGAGTGCGCCGTCCAGGTCTCCTTGGACCTCCTTTAGTCGAGCCTTGGCAACATGCGAGCTATACTGGTATGCCTCAAGCGCGGCTTGCTCGGCCAGCTCCTCGCCTCTCAACAAGTCATGTGTGGCAGCTTCCAGATCTCCCTGTTCAAGGCGTAGCTCACTCAGCCCCAAATACAGGTCCGCCGTTCCACGCATTACAGGCCCGCTCTGATCCGTCGTTAGTTGCAATGACTGCTCGTAAGCGCTTACAGCCTCGCGGAGACGCCCCTGCGCCATCCTTATGTAAGCCAGGACAGATGTGCCGCTGATCGAGAGGTCGATGTTGCCGTTCATCCGCAGATTCGCCATGCCCTCGGCCAACAAGCGGTGGGCCGCCTCCAGGTTTCCGCTAGTCCAGTATGCGAGCCCCAGCATCCCCAATGGGATTGCGCGCTCGAAATAGGCATCCTCAGGTATGAGGTCCAGTGCCCGCCGAGCGTACTTCTCGGCGCCGGACACATCGCCGAGAGCCAGGGCATGAAAGGCACGGGCAGAGGCTATCGTCGCTGGCAGAGACCGAAACTCCTCTTCGTCCACCAGTACCATCTCGGCCGATGGGGCTTCCGGTCGCTCACTCATGTCTTTAGCGTTGAGCCAGCGTTCTGCGTCCCGCAGGCGGACCTCGCCGGCCTTTATCTCGCCAGCAACCAGTAACGTCCAGCCATACCCAGCGCTGAGCACGGGTCTGGCGCGGACCAGCTCGTCTGGCAGCGCCTTCACCCAACCAATCCACGTGGCGTCCTGGGAACTCCTGATCATTGCTGGCCATGCCAGCTCGACCAGAGCCGCAGCTCGCTCGAAATCCTCGGCAGCAAGAGCATGGTGGACCGCATCGGACGGCAGACCGTTCTGCTCGAACCACTCGCTCGCCCGCCGATGCAGGGTAGGTACCCGATCGGGCTGCTCCTCCATCGAATGCGCATGGAGAACGGCGGCAAAGAGGTGGTGATAGCGATACCAGTGGCGCTTATCATCCAGTGGGACGACAAACAGGTTGCTTCGTTCCAAGGCCTCCAACAGCACTTTGCCTTCTTCCTGGTCGGTGACGGCATCGCACAGAGGGCCACTCAACCGGTCGAGAATGGAGGTCTGGAGTAAGAAGCTCCGGACACGTTCGGGTTGACGCTGCAAGACCTCTTCGACCAGATAGTCCACGATGTACCGGTCATCTCCAGCGAAAGCCCTTATGAACCCGGGAACGTCCTCTCGCCCCCGCATCGAGAGTGACGCCAATTGGAGGCCTGCTATCCAGCCTTCGGTCCGTGTCTCCAGGGCCGCCACGTCATCTGCCGACAGGTCCAGACCCATCACCTCGTTGAGAAAAGCGGCGGCCTCGTCGAGGGTGAATCGCAGGTCGGCGGCCCGCAGCTCAGTCAGTTCACCGCGCCCTCGCAGGCGACTTAGCGGCAGTGGCGGATCGGAGCGGCCAGCGATGAGCAGGTGCATCTGCGGCGGCAGATGGTCGATCAGAAAGGTAATGCCATCGTGGACGGGCTGCGCGTCGATAACGTGGAAGTCGTCGAGGATGAGAGCGAAGTCGTCCTCGATCGCATTGATTTCATTGATCAACGTCGTCAAGACCGACTCGATCGGTGGAGGCTGGGGTGAATGCAGCAAAGAAAGCGCTCTCTCGCCAACCTCGGACTGGACCTTCTGTAGTGCTTTGATGAAGTAGGCCCAGAAGAGCGCGGGATCATTGTCGCTCTGATCGAGTGAGACCCATGCTGCGGCCCGTTCGCTGGCTGGGGTAGCTGCAAGCCATTCAGCCAGCAGCGTAGTCTTGCCGAAACCGGCAGGCGCGGAGACGAGGGTCAGCTTGCGCTCGATCCCCTGGTCCAGGCGTTCGATCAGTCTTGGACGCGATACCAGATCGGGACGCCACTTGGGGACGTAGAGCTTGGTCTCAAGTAGCGGGATTCCAGCGACCGTATGTCCTGTCGAATCAACCATAGACGAATTATACGCCAAAGCCGCTCACTGTGTCAGCAGAATCAAACGGAAGCTAGAGACCCTCGATAGCCGCAGTCGAAGGAGGGTCGAGCCGGACTCGGAGCAGAGTGTCACCACCATTAAGTAAATGCGAGTTCAAGACCCCCTCTCCACGGCACTGAAAATTCAGTGGGACGTAGCCCGGCACTCCCGAGAACTTCACAAGATCAGAATTATTTCAACTCCTATGTGATTATCCCAGGACACCACTGAATATGGCGATCTGATGCCGAAGTTAAAGAAGATACCATAAATCCTAAGGCTTCCACATCCCTTCTACCAAATTTACTCCAAAACGGGAGTCCGGTAAATTGTAGCTAGCGAAGAACGCAAATTTGGGCGCTCTAAAAAGACTTGATATTGGTGCGCCACGCCAGGAGACTTGTGTTCCGTATGGTGAAGTCATGGTGACCAGGGATATGTTCGATGAAATGCTGGAAAGGATTGGGAGCCTTGGTTTCAATCCTGGATAGGAGCATAAGTCTGTCAGGGAATCGTGATCATATCCAAGCTGACAGGGCAAGGTGTGAGACTTGCTGAGTGAGCTTTGGACTGAAAGAGACGATTTGGTGCTTTAGGCCACGGCACGCTTGTCGCCGAGGATGTGCCGTGGCTTGCGTTCGAGCCTACGACCGGAACGGTGCCTCCTGGCGGTAGCCTGGATGTCACCGTTATCTTCGACGCCAGAACAGTGGGTGTTGGCTCGTACTCCGCCAATATCCTGATTGGCAACAATGACCCGGACGAGGATATTGTTGCCATACCTGCCAGCTTCACAATGGCATGCATGGGGGGGACGAAACATCTGGAGACGGCATCTACACAGTGCAGATAGGGCCTTTCGCCGCTGAGACCGTGGTCGAGTACCAGGTCCTGGCTAAGGACATAGATGGCAACGAGGTGCTGTGGCCGTCTTTCCCATTCTCTTTCGAGGTGCTGCCACCATTCAATCCCGAAAATGACATCTTGCTGGTAGTAGACTCCACCTGGTCAGGGGATGTGAATTTCATTGCCCCGTTCTACAGGGACGCCCTGAATGATCTGGGTCTCACATTCGACTTCTGGGACACCTCTCTGAGGGTCATAGTGGATGTGGATACCTTAAACTAAACTCCTACCTTGACGGTATGGTCATCTGGGGCAAGCCTTACTGATGCGGATTCCTGGAAAATTTCGAGGCCCAGCAAAATCTAACGGCCTACCTGGATGCGGGCGGCAGGCTGTTCGTCAGTGGACAGGATGTGGCCGACCGGTTGCAGCGGTCTGACTTCCTCAGAGACTATTTGCACGCTAGCTTTGTGCAGCACGACACGAGACTCTTTGCTCTTGATGGCATCCCAGGAGACCCTATTAGCGACAGGTTAGACCTGGAGATTTCGGGAGGCGATGGGGCCAACAACCAGTTCTCCACTGATGAGATCGATCCCGTGGGGCAGAACGAGGAATCCATCCTTCTCTATGACTCCTCGACCGTCAACCCACTGGCCGAGCCGCAGGCACCTTCTTATTATTTCGGAAACAGTATCTCACCCCTGAGAGACGAACGTTTCGGTTTCTATGAGGAAGTCTCCGAACCAAGTCGTACTGAGAGTGAGCCAGATGCCCGCCAGTTCTTCGGCGTTGCTACCGATGATGTTGGCCCCGCTGCCGTAATATCCAGCGGTACGGGAGGCGTGCGGGTAGATACGGACATCTATAAGGTCGTATTCTTCTCCTTCGGTTTCGAGGCAATCAACTCCGCCGATGGTAGAGCTTTGGTAATGGATAGGGTGCTTCAGTGGCTGCATCAGGAAGAAGTTGATCTATCCATCACCAAAGAGGACAGTGCTGACCCCATAGTCGCTGGTGAACAGCTAACTTATACGGTTACAGTCACGAACAAAGGCCCCTCCGATTCCACCGGCGTCGTGGTGACAGACACCCTGCCCGATGAGGTGAGCTTTGTTTCGGCAAGCGATGGATGTAATGAGTCAGTAGGCATCGTCACCTACTCCATCGGCAACCTGAGCAATAGTGCATCCACAGACCTCACCATCAACGTAGACGTCGACTCCTCTATCAAAGGCACAATTACCAATGTCGTTGAAGTCGTGGGCGACCAGTTCGACCCTGATCTAATCGATAATTCGCACGTTGAAGATACGATTGTCACCCCTCTTTGTAACCTGGAACTTGGGCTTAGCTACGTAGATAGCGCACTTACGATGGACTTCACTTTGGGTACGGCATACCCAGCAACCTGGAGCACCTGGTTGTTCATTCCTGAAGTGGGGATATTCCCTCTCTGGTCTATACCCCTCCCCACTATTGCCCCGCCAAGGAGCTTCTCGTTGCCGATCTCGGGATTTCCCTCGATAGGAAGAATTGGGTTCTTCACGGTACTCCTGACCTCAGAGGGAGTATCGTGCTTTGACTTTGGGATGGTTGATACCGGCCTTTCGTCATCGGTAGGTCTATCGTCGGCAGAGTTACAGGAACTGTTTCCCAGTCCGAACAATCTTGTGCAGGATACTGGAAAGTTGCGGCGTTAGGTGACACGTAGACTGGAATCGGAAATGCAATGGCCAAATTGATGGCTACTCTGTCGAATTTTCCGAATGGCTAGAACTGACAAATGTCAGGTTTGGTGATGCATCATGCCGTTGACATAACTTATGGCCATGTAATCAAGTGGATGACTGTGAGAATGATTGTAGCGTAAGAACTGCCGTATGATAGCCGCTGCCTCTTATTACAGCCGTGCAAGGTCAAGCCGCGAGCAGCACTTGAAAGGGTTGTTCAGGGTGTAGTTCGACCCTCGAGCCTGTCTCAGAAGTAGTGCCGCGGCTTGTACGGTAGAACGGTAGAGAGGTATAACTCAATAGGTTAAGCCATTGCAGTCGTGGATTGCGAATACTTTCAAGTGCAGGTAGGAAATTTACAGCCAGTATGTGGGTTAGGCTAGAGCCGGATGGCTAGATGTGGAGAGTATGCGACAGAAGGTCTTGAGGTTGAATGCGACTGCCAACAGAGTGAACTCTGCTTTCACGTTGGCAAGGCCCTTTAGCAGGAACCTTCTGGCACCCATCTGTTCCTTGAGTATGCCAAAGACTGGCTCGACCAGTCCTTTTCGTCGGGAGTACAGTCTTTGAGGCTCCTCGGTGGGCATCCACTCCCGATGCCTTCGCAGCAGAGCATCTGACGGTCCAATCCATAGGGCTCTGCCTGAGTGCTTGTCTCTGGCGCACACCCCATAGGCTGGACAGACGCGACATACGGTTCGTGAAGCTCTGTACAGACGTATCGGACCCGGAATCTTCCCGTTCTTTGGCGATGCCTCGGAATGGTAGCCTTTGCCCTTGTGGGCATAGGTAGCCGTCTGTGGTTGGGTCATAAATGAACCGGTCTTTGAAGTAAGGTCCCTGAACTCCCTTGTGGTATCGCTCAGGCATGACGAACGTCTGACCCCGTTTTGCACCAGCTTCAAGGTTTGCCGCTGTATGGTAGCCACCGTCTGCCAGGGTTATCTCGACTCGTTCTCCCAACGCACTTTCTGCCTGCTCTACCATGGGGACTAGTGGTCCAACATCATTGAAATGAATACCATGATAGTCATTGTTCCTCTTGGGGGTTCAATCGTAACGTTGAACCGAGGAGGAACCATGATGTCTACCAAGAAGTACCGTATCAGACTGACTACCGACGAACAACAGGAACTCAACGCCTTGGTCTCACGCGGTCGGGCTGCGGCGTACAAACAGACCCATGCGCGCATTCTGCTGATGAGCGATGAGTCACGCTCGGACGGGGGAATGAAGGACGCGGACATCACCAGCGCGCTCGGTGTGGGACAGTCAACGGTCGAGCGAATACGCAAGCGCTGTGTGGAGGAGGGGGTCGAGTCTGCGCTGAATCGCAAAAAGCAACTGCGTCGGCGTCAAAAGAGACTGGACGGCGAAGGTGAAGCACGGTTGATAGCGATGGCCTGCGGGGAACCGCCGGAGGGGCGTGCCAGTTGGACCCTGAAGCTGTTGGCTGACCAGTTGGTCGAGTGTGAGATAGTCGGGACCATTAGCACCGAGACGGTTCGCCAGGCGCTTAAAAAAAAACGAACTGAAGCCGTGGCTGAAGCAGAGTTGGTGCATCCCGCCCGGTCAGAGCGCGGAGTTTGTGTGCGCGATGGAAGACGTGATGGAAGACGTACTGGAGGTCTACCAACGGCCGTACGATGGGAATGAGGTTCTGGTGTGCATGGATGAGACGAGCAAACAGCAAGTCAAGGAGACGCGAGTGCCGCGTCCCGCAGCGCCCGGCTTATCGGCGGCATACGACTACGAATACGAGCGCAATGGAGTGAGCAGCCTGTTCATGCTGTTTGCACCGTTGGACGGATGGCGCCGAGTCGAGGTCAGAGAGCGTCGCACGAAGGTGGACTGGGCGCATGTGATAAAGAAACTGGTCGACGAGGACTACCCTGACAGAGACCGGATCGTGCTGGTAATGGACAATCTCAACACTCACAAGCTGTCCTCGCTATACGAGGCATTCGAGCCTGCTGAGGCGAGGCGTATAGCTGAGCGACTGGAGATACACTACACTCCCAAACACGGGAGTTGGTTGAATATGGCGGAGATAGAGATCGGTGTGCTGGCTCGACAGTGCCTGGACCGACGGATTGCCAATCAAGACATCCTGCGCGGCGAGGTCAATGCTTGGCAGAATCAACGCAACCGGGATGTGATACGAGTGGATTGGCGCTTCACTACCGAGGATGCGCGCATCAAGCTAAAGTCACTCTACCCATCAATACAAAAACGTTGAACCACTAGGTGGTCATCCAGAAACAACTCCGCATATTGAGTGAGCCTTGGGTTTGAGGTATTACAATGGTACATCCCTATTCTCAGATAGGTGTGAAGGAAATGTCCAACTCTAAGCTCGACATTGTACACAGGTAGCTCAGAAGTGTGAGAGCAGGGTGAGACGATCTAATCGAACGCAATCGCTCGAACGCATCCATACCTGTCGTCTGGCCGTCTACTTTTGGCATGTCGGCTTTGGCGGACGATACACGAAGAGTAGATGGCCAGTAGCTTTACCGCAACACTATGCAATGCTGCTCTAATGCACAAAGTCGAGCCTTGAGCGCTTTCGTATTTGTGTACAAGAAGACTTTTGATAAGATTGAGCCGCCAATAGCCTTCTGGGTTGCCATATCCACGCCTTCGCCTCTATGGCCCTGGTCCTAATTCGGTTGGCTTGGCTTTCGAAATGACCCCAGGTACGGTACCCGTCGCGAACTCGTTACACCAATTTAGTTGACAAACCGGATTCGATATGATGAAAGACTCGGGTGTTCAATCTGCGATTGAAAATAGCGCCTTTCGATTCTTAGCGATTGGCCCCAGTAATACCGCTCATTCCGTGACCTTCTTGAAATCACGTGTTTGAGCGAACTTATGATTCAATATGGTTTAAGCAGCTTTACTGCATAGACGTGTGGAGGTTCGTAATGGAGCGTTCCAGGTTACTCAAGTCGAGAGGGTTGCTATTCATTCCTATGTTGTTGGTCATGTTGGCAGCGGCCGCCTGCTCATCTGCTGAGGAAACACCCACAGCCGTTCCCATAGATGCCGCGGCGTTGATCCAGCAGGCCATCGCGGCGCAGCCTCAGGGGGCATCCTCCGAAGAAGTTGCTAAGGCGGTACGGGATGCAATGGCACAACAGCCTGGAGTCACTGTGCAGGAGGTGGCTTCGGCCATATCCAGCGCGATGTCTGAGAGGCCTGGGGTGACGGAAGCACAGGTGGCCTCCGCTATAGCCGATGCACTGTCTACGAGGCCCGGTGTGACGGAAGCACAAGTGGCCGCGGCCATAGCTAATGAGCTATCGTCGAGACCTGGTGTGACGGAATCACAAGTGGCCTCCGCTATAGCCGATGCATTGTCCATGAGTCCCGGAGTGACCCAGGACCAGGTCCAAGAGGCCATCCAATCGGCGCTGGCGCAGGTGGTGACTGCGACGGATCCGTCTTCAGGGGCGCAGGCGGGTGATATAGTCAACGGTGGCATTCTTGTCTTCCCTACCAACGAGGGAATAATCAGCTTTGACGTACACTGGACAGGTACTTACAACGCTGTGCAGCCTATTGGCCCGACCTATAACGCCCTACTGACGTATGACCAGAACAACCCCGGCGTTTTGCTTCCTGAGTTGGCGGAGAGTTGGGACGTGGACTCGGCGGGAACGACCTACACTTTCAATCTACGCGATGACGTTAATTACCACAGTGGTAATCCTTTCGCTTGTCAGGATGCCAAGGCATCCCTGGACAAGATGACGAATTCCAAGGTGGCCACTCTGGCAGGAGCGCTTGCTCCCTACGAAAGCTCTGCGTGTCTTGATGAAAGCACACTAACAGTGACGTTAGAACAGCGTATGGCGGCATTCCTGACGGCTATGGCTGGAGCCCGGTTTGTTATTCAGCCTAAATCAGTAGCAGATGCTGTAGTGGCGTCTGAAGATCCCCGTAGCGGCTTCGAAAAGCAGGATTCCTTCCTGGACGGCACGGGGCCGTTCCAATTCAAATCTCACATACAGGGCATCTCGTTTGAGGCTGAGCGGAACCCGAACTACTGGAAACCGGACCGCCCTTACCTGGACGGATACAAAGACATAGTCTTCCCAGACCTGACTACTATGTCTGCGGCGTTCCGCGCCCGTCAGCTTTCGACTACAGGCCTGGCGCAGCACCTGGAGCCCTCCGTAGCCAAGCAGATCATAAGCCTGTTTCCTGGTGATGCAAAGTTGATCACAGCACCCCGCAACGCCTGGCACAACATAATGATTAACCTGAATAAGCCACCGTGGGATGACGTGCGGGTGCGCGAAGCTGTCTGGCTGGTCATTGACCAGTGGGAAACTATTGATACCGCAATCGAAGGGTGGGGCACGCCCGGCGCCTTCATTGGGCCTCATCTCCCCTTTGCACTTCCTCTAGAAGAGCGAAACACCTACTCATTCTTCAAGCGGGACATGGGGCCACGAATTGCTGAGGCGAAGGCACTGATGGAAGCGGCAGGGTTAGCTGACGGTTTCGAGGACGAGCTCCTGGTGCGTTTCGGTATTTCCTACCAGAACGCTGCCTTGACGGCACAGCAGGACCTCAAGCTAATTGGGATCGATGTTGAGGTGACTGTAGTCGATACTGCCACCATCGTAAGTCGTCGAAACGCTGGGGAATTCTCCATGATGGCCCTTCCTTCGTCCACTCCGTTTGACGACCCGGATGGCTACTGGGCACGGTTCCTATGCGACAACTCGTCCAATTATGTGGGGTATTGCAACCCGGATTTTGATACCTTGTTCCAACAGCAATCCCAGGAGTTAGACCTACAGAAGCGTATTGATCTGACACACCAGATAGAACGTATTCTGCTTGAGGACCTGCCAGACCACCGCCCATACTACTGGTGGCAGGCAACCTTGCATTGGGACAATGTGCAGAGCTGGGAGATGAAACTAGCCGACTGGACTTACAACAATGATCGCTTGGAGTCGACCTGGTGCACAGAAGGCAAATGCAGATAGGTGATCACCGGCCCGATCCACAATCGCTTTAGCGGGAAAAGCAGGGGGGCACTGATGAGCTCAACAGACCATCTGTCGGGCTCATCAGTGCCCTCTGAAGGTTGGGCTTAATGCAGGCCGTTCAGCCTACCTGACTTAGGACTATTATGCAGAAATACATACTCCGCAGGGTTGTCTTCGCTGTACCTACATTCCTTGGAGCTGTTACACTGGTATTCCTCATCATGCGCGTGGTGCCCGGAGACGTGACCGCGGCTATCTTGGGCGCTCAGATGGACCAGGAAGGCTCCGAGGAGATGGTACAGCAACTCCGCGAAAAGCTAGGCCTCGAAGATCCCCTGCACGTTCAGTATGGTAAATGGCTCTGGGGAGCGATCCGCTTTGACTTCGGCAGGTCTCTCTACACTGGAGAGGTGATAACAGAAGAAATAAAGCGGCGATACCCCATTACCCTCAATCTATTGGTGATGGTAATATTCATCTCTACCGCCATCGCCATTCCTTCCGGCGTCCTAGCAGCACTAAAGCAAGACTCATGGGTGGACTACGCTCTGCGCATTGTTAGCATTGGGGCGCTTTCAATCCCTAATTTTTTCATCGGTATCCTGATAATTTTAGCCCTGTTGCTATTGTTCAATTGGTTCCCACCCCTTGATTACGCTCCCTTTTGGAGAGACCCCTGGTTGAACTTCCAACAGCTCGCCTTTCCGGCTCTGGCCACTGGGTTTCGCCTCTCGGCCCTGGGTACTCGTATGACCAGGTCTAGTATGTTAGAGATCCTGCGGGAGGATTACATCCGTACTGCGCGGGCCAAGGGGCTTCGTAATTCAGTGGTGATGAACCGTCACGCCTTGAAAAACGCAATCCTTCCAGTAGTTACTCTCATCGGCTTGGAGATCATAGCCCTTTTCGGGGGTATCGTGATAATTGAGACAGTCTTCCGGATACCTGGGATAGGCCGTCTGCTGGTAGAGTCCATTTTTAACCGTGATTATAGTACGGTGCAGGCGTTGGTATTCATCTTTGCTGGGGTAGTAGTGGTGGTAAATATAGTTGTGGATTTGCTGTATGCATGGATAGACCCCAGGATCAAGTACGCCTGATTTCATGAGGTTCTGGCATGGCCCTTAGTTCAGAAGACACACAAGCACAATTGCGCCCTATCCGAAGGAGAGGCTGGCTTCACTCAGTAGGGAGCTTCTCCAAACGCAAACCTTTGGGTGCCATCGGTGCTGTAACGCTGTTGGTGTTTATCATTGTTGCGATCTTTGCTCCGCTTGTGGCCCGTCACGACCCGAACTTTCAATTCCGCCAGGACCGTCTAGAGTCACCATCAACCGATTTTTGGTTCGGCACTGACAGCCTGGGGCGAGATATCTACAGCCGCGTCATCTATGGCGCGCGCATCTCGATGTACGTTGGAGTAGTGGCTACTACTATAGGGACCGGGATTGGACTCATATTCGGTCTTGGAAGCGCCTACTTTGGGGGAGTCATAGATAACCTTCTCCAGCGTCTGATGGATATTATGTTCGCCTTCCCCTCTCTTGTCCTTGCCATGGCCCTGGTAGCGGCTTTAGGAGGCTCCGTAAATAACGTGATGATAGCTATTGCTGTGCCTCTCATTCCCGGGACTACACGGCTGGTCCGGTCCAGCGCCTTGGCAGTGAAGGGCACTCCGTATATGGATGCAGCTATAGCAATTGGTTCGAGCCCCTGGCGCATAGTCTTTAGGCACATGCTTCCAAACAGTCTGGCTCCTTTCATCGTTTATGCCACAGCCTTCCTGGGGGCAGCTATTCTGATAGAGGCCTCACTCAGCTTCCTGGGCCTTGGGGTCAAGCCTCCTGCGCCATCCTGGGGTAGGGATCTGTCAGGAGAAGCCGTACGATACTTTGAGATAGCGCCGTGGATGGCGATTTTCCCGGGCGTTGCAATAAGCATGGCGGTGTTTGGCATCAACCTCTTTGGGGACGCCCTGAGAGATGTCCTGGACCCCAAGCTGAGAGGCAGCTAGAGAGTAGCCACGCTTAGGCCTGGTATTAACAATGGGTAGTTGCACTATGAAGGTGGCAAGGATTAACATGGTATGAGGCCCTGAGTATCGATAGCCTCAGGCTTAGGCACGCATAGACGACTGAGTGTATCCTACCCAACTGCGGAGGTGAGACCATGTCAAAGATCGAAATCGTAAGTCCTGTAGCTCCAAAATACACCGGCTACAAGATTCGTCCGGCACCCAGGCTGGACACCCTGAATGGCAAGACCATTGGCCTGTACTGGAACCAGAAGTCCGGCGGAGACGTGGCCCTCGCACGCATCGCCGAGATGATAAGCGAGCGGTATCCTGATGTGCAATTCAAGAACTATACCGGCTCCATTGGCTGGGGGCGTACCGTGGCCTCAGATGAGGACATCGAAAGAATAGCTCAGGAATGCCAGGGGGTGATTGGCTCAACAGCTGATTGAGGGGGCTGCACGTCGTGGCTTGCCCACGACACGGTAGCCGTAGAAAAGGCAGGACTGCCCGCCGTCGCCATAGTTGCCGAGAAATTCTCCTCCGCCTGGCGCACCAGCATCAGTGCATGGGGCCAGCCTTTATTGTCCTCGGTTACAATCCCGCACGTAGTGGCAGGACAACGTCACGATCTCATTCAAGGCATGGTGGAACAGCAGATAGATGGTGTTCTTCAAGGGCTGCTAGAGCCTGTGAAAGAGCCTGCGCTCATCGAAAAAGCAGAAACCGCCTCTGAAACCCTGACCGTTGGGGGTGACGATCTGATGTCAACCCTGGATGCGGTCAATACCCTCTTCCTGGAGAAGGGCTGGGGCGACGGCTTCCCGGTGATTCCACCCACGCCTGAGGCTGTAGAACGTATGCTCAAGGGCACTAGCCGAAAACCCCAGGACGTTGTCTCCATTATGGAACCTGGATTTGGTATTGCCAGCGTAGAGAAGCTGGCAATCAATGCCGTGATCGCCGGATGTCAGCCAGAGCATCTGCCTGTTCTCATTGCTGCCGTAGAGGCGCTTGCAGAGCCTCAGTGCATCCTTCGCGAGATGCAGGTATCGACTGTGCCGGAGGCCCCTCTCTTGCTGATTAACGGCCCAATCGCCAAGCGGCTTCGCATCAACAGCGGCACCGCAGCCATGGGGCCGGGGGCCATTAACTATGCTAACACCGTCATCGGGCGATCCTTACGCCTGTCGCTCATGAACATCGGCGACTGCTATCCGGGTGAAGCCGACATCAACACTATGGGCTTGCCCACCAAATACAGCATGTGCATCGCCGAAAACGAAGAAGCCAGCCCCTGGTCGCCATACCACGTTGAGTTAGGTTACAAGCCGCAGGAGAGCACCGTTACCGTAGTCGCCGTTTCGGGTGTAGCCAGCATTGTTGACGTCTCAAGCACCGAACCCGAGACTATTCTGGACGTGGCGGCCTCGGCTCTGCAATTTACCGGCAGCGCGCCTGTAGGCGACTGGCTCAAAGGCGGGAAAGTGAACCCTGCCATAAACAAAAAGGTGCTCGCTCAGCACACACTCCTGATAGCTCCAGACCACGCGAGGATAATGGCCCAGGCAGGTTGGAGTAAAACCGATGTCAAGAATTACCTCCACAGGACGGCCAGAATGCCCTTGAAGCGCATATTCCGAGGCCGTGACCTGAAACGGGATAGCCAGGGGAACTGGTTTGATCGCCCGGACCTTCAATGGATGGAAGAATATCCAGATATGGAAGTGCCGATTGCGGCCAGTCCAGATTCCTTCGTCGTGGCGGTAGCAGGCGGGCTTGGCAATGTGAGCGAGTTCTTCTGGGGTATCTACGGCTCGGCCACCAAAGTCATAGAATCCGTGCAAAATTAAATTCGCACTTAAACAACTGAATGATATGGGAGCGTGGGCCATGGAGCGCGGCCTGATTGTATAGTTCCAATTGGGACATACTTCATGCCGCTCAAGCTCCAAAGCCTTCATCTGCTCATCTGAAACTCTCACACCTTTCTCTTAATGCCCATGCAGTACAAAGGCCTTGACCTTCAACCCGGCTCCCGTGATTGTGCCCTTGATATAGGCAGGGCCAGTATGGTGGAGCGCGCTCGCCCTCATAGCAGAGACCCCATAATACTTGCGCGCCTCGCTGCTCAGCCAAAGTGGACAGCTCTCTAGCAGTGCGAGTCTTGCCGATACCAGGTTCACCGACTAGCATCACCAGCCTTCCGCGTCCGGCCAAGGCGTCATCCAAAACAGCGATCAGTTCAGCCAATTCCTGCTGACGGCCTACGAAGTCAGCACTAACTGGGCTGCTAACTGGGGATGTCTCAGTGGCATGGCTAACTAGCGGAGTTTCAGTGTCCTCGGACGGAGGCGTAGTAAGGCTGGTAGCGCAACCATTACAGAAGCGTGAACCTTCTGGGTTGTTTTGGCCACAGCCCGGACAGTACATAGCGACTGCCTCCCTTGCTAATGAGGGGAGTTTAACAGGGGCTTATAACAACGTAAATTGGCTTGTGAGCTTATGATGGGGGCTTCAAGACGTAAATCTTCCGAGCCTCATGTAGAGTGGACAGAGGCAGGAAGCCGAGTATAGAGGCGCAAACGTCATGCCGCAAGCAAAACCTCAAAGCGTTGCTTCAGGTGTAGTTCGACCCTCGAGCCTGTCTCAGAAGTCGGTGTGATATTTGGAGACTAAAGGGGTAAAATGATGACAAATGTTGAGATGGAGCATGACGATGCCAGTTCGTCCTATGAGTCGAGAACAATCCTGGCTGCTACCTCCGAGTCTTGATGAGCTACTGCCTGACGACCATCCATCGCGTTTCGTGGCTGCGTTTGTGGAAGGACTCGATGGTGGGCATTGGGCAGAGATGGGAATAGACCTTAGTGGTGATGTGATGGGAGCGCCTTCCTACCATCCCAGACTGCTGTTGTGTGCCTGGCTTTACGGGTTCATGAGAGGGATACGTTCCAGTCGTAAGATTGAGGAAGCGTGCCGAGATCAGATACCCTTTCTTTGGCTCACAGGCTTTCAGCATCCCGACCACAATACCTTGTGGCGATTCTACAAGGCACATCGGCAAGCGATGCGAAGCCTGCTGAAGTACACGGTGGTCACAGCGATGGAAGTAGGTCTGGTGGACCTGGCACTACAGGCAGTTGACGGAACGAAGGTAGCAGCTAATGCCGCAGGAGACCAGACTCATGACGCCGATGGACTGCGGCATCTGCTGGATCGGACCGAGGCAGCCATTTTGGAGCTTGAGGCCCAGAACGTGACTGATGACACCCCTTCTCCACCGAGACTTCCAGATGAGCTTCAGCGCGCTCAGTCACTGCGAGACCGTGTACGAGATGCCATGGATCGGCTTGCTGAGCCGGGGTCTCCGAAAAGAGTGAACCTCACAGATGAGGATGCCAAGTTGATGAAAGGTCGCCAGGGTATCCAACCCGCCTATAACGCTCAAGCCATGGTATCTCCCCTTCCGTCGGAGTCGGGTAATGGGATGCTTATTACTGCTGCTGACGTGGATACCAACGCAGCCGATTACGGTCAGTTAGTCCCCATGGTAGAACAGGCAGAAAGTGTGCTGGGAGAACGAGTTGAGATAACTCTGGCCGATGGTGGCTACCATACAGCGGCAAACCTTGAAGCTGGCGCACAACGAGGCCAGACGTTCGTCATGCCTGAACGCTACCACAAGGGAATTCAGGGACCTTACTTCAAAGACCGGTTCATTTATGACCCAACCACAGACAGCTACCTATGCCCACAAGGTCAAAGGCTACCTTTCCGTGGTATTGCCAAAAGTAATGGGAGAGTTCCGGGTCCAATACGTCTATACAGAGCTTCACGCACTATATGTCACACCTGTCCAGCCTATGGGGTATGTACCAAAGACAAGCACTCAGGCAGAGTCCTATGGATTGGCCCCTTAGATGCTCTACTCAGAAAGCATCGGGAATGGATGCCCACTGAGGAAGCTCAGAGACTGTACTCCCGACGAAAAGGATTGGTCGAGCCAGTCTTTGGCATACTCAAGGAGCAACTGGGAGCCAGAAGATTCCTGCTCAGGGGTCTTGCCAACGTGAAAGCAGAATTCACTCTCTTGGCAGTCGCATTCAACCTCAAGACCCTCTGTCGCATACTCTCCACATCAAACCATGCTGCTCCAGCCTAACCCACCGAAGCGACCATAATTTTCTCTTTCTCAAGAACACAAGACGAAACCAGAGGCTTTAGATCCACAATGGTGTTTATTGGGCTAAATCATGGCGAAAGTATGATCTACTGAGTTACGCCGCTATTAGTCCGGCAGACAACACTACTTCTGAGACAGGCTCCCTCCCCCGTCTCCACCAGGAACACGAATCTGTCGGAGCGCCTGTACCACCATGTGCAGGCGCTTCCTCTTTAATCAGCACTACCCCACTGCCCGATCTGGTGTTAGCTATGTCGAACAATGGCCTGAACGCTGGTTTGGGTTTGATGGCTACGATTCGCTTCTCTTCCCTACATTCCACATAAACAGCATCCAGCATCGTCATTATAGTCATTCCAGATAATATACATACGATCTCACGACTTCGTCGATTGTGGTGTCGGCAGGAAGAAACTGCCTTCGTCTTTTCATGATTGCAAAGTCCTGTTCGATTGGATTGAAGTCTGGCGAGTACGGCGGCAGAAAGAGGAGAGTGTGTCCAGCTTGCTCAATAATTTGCCTTGTTGCAGCGGTCTTGTGAAAGGTTGCATTGTCCATGATTAACGTTGAGCTTTGGGCCAGTTCTTTGAACAAGTGGCTCTGGAGCCAGTAGTTGAACAAGGTAGCGTTGGTGCTGCCTTCGAACAGGATAGGAGCGAGCAGCCTTTTGCCCTGTTTGGCAGAGATCAGGCTGGTGCGAGGACGCCTTTTGCCACTGCGTTCACCGTATACCTTCTTCCCCCGAAGACCCCAACCATGCGCTCTGTGAGTTGTGCGCTCAAATCCACTCTCATCCAGATACACTATGTGCTCACTTCCTTTGTCCTTGACAACCTGGCGCAGTGTCCTCAGATACTCGATACGCTTTTCATGGTTTCTCTCGCTGTAGCGCATCGCTTTTTTTGTGCGTCAACTCCATCTTACGCATCATTGACCACACAGCGTTGATATGCACCCCGAATACTTCAGCACGCTCTCTCAGTAAAGCATCAGGATAAAGTCGTACGTGCCGACGCAACGCCTCTTTGTCTATCTTGCGATGCCTCAGTGATTGAACTTTTGGTGCGAGGTCTTCACGCTTACACCAGTCGTTGACGCACCACAGGCTGACCTCAAAGCGACGTGATGCCTTCGTCTTGCTTCCACCTTCGTTTACAAAGCCAACCACTCTTTTCCTCAAGTCCATGCTGTAAGTCATAATGTCGTTGATCATACCATATGGTTATAAAGTGGATTGACTATATATGTTAAAAAGGCGAATAACGCAACTGGTGGCGCCTACTTTTCTCACATGCCCTCGCACTGCTTATGCTGGATTTTTGCTCCATCTTGCAATTGGCCAGTGGGCAGCCCAGAAGTGGCGGGATTGAGATGCAATTTTGGATAAGCTTGCCAGGCCGTTGATCAAGGGCTGTAGTTAGAAGCGATGGCCTATCTGAAGAGGTCCTTGGACTGCTCGCGAACGAGCGACTGCACGCCGTCCGGCTCCTGGGCGTACTCGTATCCCCTTATGATAGTCACTGGAACACCAATGGATTTGGCGGTCGCCAACTCGGCGGTTGAAGCCAATTCGTCAGCGATGGCTATGGCCGTTACCTTCAGGATCTGGCCGTAAGCGTCCGGGGTTCCCTTATAGTCCTTGATTGGGTTCATGCCTGAAACGCCTATAGCGAAATTGGCGTGACCTTCTCGCCATGCCCTTCCAAAGGTGTCGGAGATGATGACGGCCACCACTGCTCCAGAAGCGCCCTGCAGAATCTCTTTGCCGATTCGTCGCGCTGACTCGTCCGAGTCTACTGGCAGCAGGGCAACCATGTCTTCCCCAGGCACGTTAGAGGTGTCGATTCCAGAGTTGGCGCAAACGAAACCGTGCTTTGTTTCAGTTATCAAGATGCCCCGGCTCATGTCCATCCTGACTATAGAACGGCTTTCCCTCAAGACTAACTCGATAAGGCGAGGGTCTTTATCACAGGCCTTGGCCCAATAGTGCGCGAATACCGAAGGCTCGACCGTAGCCAGGTCAATAACCATGCCTTCCGCCTTGGACACGATCTTTTGCGTGACGACCAGGACATCGCCGTCCTCTAGGGTAGTACCCTGATCTTTGGCTGCGCTGGTGATGATTTCACCAAGCTGGTCGCCCGGCTTGATTTCTGGAATGCCGGTCACGCCGATGACTTCGATTCGTGGGATCACGTTTGTCTCCCATTTGAAATATCAAGAACTCAGTTGCAGGGTTTATAGCACAGACGTTTTTGGGTGTCAACGGCTTGATGTTTATGTTCACTCGCAGGGGGCGTCAGTCCATACCAGGTTATGCGGCAAAAGTCCCACGCCAGCTTTCATACCGTACGCACTGTCGTGCTATACTCTGTCGGTAGTCGAGTATTAACATCTTCCCATTATTATCAGGAGTCTAAGATGGCCGTATTAAGAAGCCTTTTGTTTGTGCCGGGCAACCGTCCCAATATGCTGGAAAAGGCGATGGGCACCAGCCCCGATGCCTTTATTCCCGATATGGAAGACTCGGTTCCTGCGGAGGAGAAGGAAAACGCACGGAATGTGACGGCTTCGTTTTTACCCAAGCTAGCGGAGGTCGGCCCGTTGGTGATTCCGAGGATTAACTCTCTGGACACCGGTCTTTTGCAGGACGATCTGGCGGCAGTCGTAGGGCCACACATCTTTGGGATATCAGTTGGGAAGATACAGTCCAGCAAGGATATCGACCAAATATCGAATATCATCGAAGGGCTGGAGAAAAAGGCAGGACTGGAAGTGGGCACGATCAAGCTTGTCCCCTGGATCGAGACGGCTATGGCGATTGTGAACGCTTACGAGATATGCGCGGCATCGCCACGCATCGTTGGCGTGGCCTTCGGAGCAGAGGATTTCACAAACGACATGGCTATCGAAAGGACAGAGGGCGAGTCTGAGATAGACTATCCCAGAAGAGTCATGTGTGTTGCGTCGAGAGCCGCCGACGTGCTTGCTCTTGACACACCGTATTTCAGTTTTCGCGACGCCGATGGACTGAGGAAAAACTCGCTTGATGCCAAAGGGTATGGCTTCAGAGGGAAGTTCGCTATCCATCCCGCTCAGGTAGAGATCATAAACGAGTCGTTTTCGCCTTCTTTAGACGAGATTGAAAATGCTCGGCGCGTTATCGCCGCCTTCGAGGAGGCCGAGCGGAGCGGTAGGGGTTCGACCTCGCTCGATGGCAAGGTCATAGATGTTCCAGTTGTAAAGCGAGCGCGGCAGTTGTTGGAATCCGCTGAAGGAATGAAAACAGAGTAAGGGCGTTCAATTGAACGCCTGTGCGGAGGCACACCTTGGCTGGTGACAAAATTCAGCTTGAAGGCATGGTATTCTACGGGTATCACGGCGTTGGCCTCGCCGAGCAGGAGCTTGGGCAGCGCTTCGTCGTTGACGTTGAGATGGAACGGGACTTGCGCGCTGCGGGGCTTTCAGACGACCCTGCGGACACGGTCAATTACTCGCATGTGTTCAAGCTCGTCAGGGAGATTATGGAAGGTCCAAGCCGCAAGCTGCTGGAAAACGTTGCGGAGACAATAGCCCAGCGAGTCCTCGATGGCTATGACGTGGACTCAGTGAAGGTAAGGGTTAAGAAGCCCGAAGTGCCGATGAAGGGGAGCATCCTGGCTCACGCAAGCGTCGAGATTTTTCGAAAGCGCGGTAGCCAGTAATCGCGGTAGCCAGTAATAAAGGGCGTTTCACAGCACCATAGGCAAGGGACGTAACTCTCGCTTCAGAGGGTCAAGAATCAGCCCCAGCGATTCAAGGGTCGTAGCGCCGAGCAGGTTGCTGTCCCCCTCTTCACCGAAGATAACGTCTGACACACCAACGCGCTCCCCATAACGGAACAACGCTCCTCCTCTCTTGCGCGTCATCGTCGTGCCGTTCGCCAGTCGAAACTGCTGCTCGCTCAACGGGCGAATGTCCAGCCTATCAAGCACAGGCGTCGGCACAACGGAGTAGACCGCGCCAGAGTCTATCAAGAACTGGATTCGTTCTGTCGTGTCCGGGTCTGCCGGGTTTCCAACGTCAATTTCCAGATACGTGAGTCCCATTACGTCTCTCAATATAAGACTTCGAATAATAGCCTGCCTCATATTATAGCATCCCGCAAACAACTGATACGCTATCTACATTTTACCTGGGTAACCAGCAACGGAACTCACGAGGAGAGGTATCGCTACTGAGACCGTGCAAAGAAGTAGTACCAGCCCAAATTGATGCAGCATGAGTATCCTGAACATCTCCGAAATCATTGTTCCATTCGCCTGTAGGATTCTCGCCTAGCAAGTTGAAGTTAGCCAGCGAGATGTACCACTCACCTGTTGATGGCAGCCTGCCTCCATAGTTGTCGAAGCAGTAATCTGTTGCTTGCTGCCAAAAAAGTTCTGTTGCTCCCGCGTCCACTCTATCCTCTTGTATACAGCCAAGCTGATTACCTGAACTGCTCACATTCACGAACCCAGACGGACACTCGACCTCAAGGGCGCTGGTCTTAACGAGGCCGACAACCTCCAGTTTCGCGTTGGGATTCGTGGTGCCGATGCCGACTTTGGCCGAGATGTCAAAGGGATGTAGCACGCCTGTGCCAGTGTCCTGCCAGTCCTCGTCCAGCATCACAGCCTTCCAGCCAATCAAACTACACTTGACGGGAAGGAAGAGCGCAATGGGTAAGGTGGGAGCTAGACATGCCTCGACGGGAGCAGTCGAAGTGACTGCTTCTTCTGCCAAGGCAGAGGCATTGCCCCCAAGTAGCCTTTCCAGTGCGCTTAGGCGATTATCGGTGTCGCCTTCGTCCGCGCTGACCATGCTTGAAATGCTGATGCCGATGAGTATGCCCAAGGTCAGCAGGATTGCGCCACCCATGCCCAATACCAGTCGTGTTTTCAGTGCGTCCATCTCGAATCCTCCGTCCGTAAGATGGACGCTAGTTTATGGTAAGTTGTTCATATTAGCAAATAGAGAAAATAAAAGGGCGACTCCGTGAGCCGCCCTCGTCAGAGGCAATGGTTATTCTAAATTTCTTTGGGTGCTAGGGATACTCTGAATAAGTCCCGATGGCTTGTGGGATAGTAAAATAGGGCCAAGGGCTGAAGACGGGGGAGGAGAGGCAATGAACCAGCCGACGTTTGCGGACTTGGACTACGAGAGCAAGAAGCGAAAGACTCGCCGGGAGAAGTTCCTTGAGCGCATGGATGGACTGATCCCTTGGGAAGAGTTGGAAGAGCGCATTCGACCGTTCTATCCCAAGGCCGGTCGTGGTCGGCGGCCCTACGAGTTATCGGTGATGCTACGGATACACTGCGTGCAGTTGTTTTACAACCTGAGCGACCCTGGGATGGAGGACATGCTCTATGAGGTCGAATCGGTGAGGCGGTTCGTAGGGCTGAGACTGCCTGGGCCGCTGCCGGACGAGACGACGATTCTGAACTTCCGCCACCTGCTGGAAGAGCATGAGTTGGGCGCGGGTCTGTTCGAGGAGATCAACCGCTATCTGGAGTCCAAGGGTCTCCGTCTTCAGGAGGGGACGATAGTGGACGCGAGCATCATAGCGGCGCCCTCATCGACGAAGAATCGGGCTAAAGAGCGCGACCCAGAGATGCACCAGACGAAGAAGGGTAACGAGTGGCACTTCGGGATGAAGGTGCACATCGGTGTGGACTCGCAGACGGGAGTGGTGCACAGCATGACCACGACATCTGCGAACGTGCATGACCTGACTGAGTTGCCCCGGTTGCTGCACGGTGGGGAGTCTCAGGTGTGGGGAGATGCTGGGTATCAGGGAGTTGACAAGAGGCCGGGGAACCGGGGCTTGGACGTGGAGTGGCAGGTGGCGATGAGGCCCGGCCAGCGTCGGAAGCTGGAGCCTGGGAGCCCTGAGGCGGTGTCGGAGAAGCGCAAAGCGTCGGTCAGAGCTAAGGTGGAGCATCCGTTCCTGTACATCAAGCGGCACTTCGGCTACGCCAAGGTCCGCTACAGGGGGCTGTCCAAGAACACGCAGCGGCTGATGACGCTGCTGGGGTTTGCCAACTTGATGAGGGCCGAACAGTACCTGGCGGCGTGAGACCTTGTATAAGTGCGCCCAAAATCAGGGCTAAGGGCGGCGAAAGGCCCTGTCAGGGCCGGTTGTAGGCCGACAATAACCCTCACCACGGTGCCATGAGGCAATTTAACGCCCCCAAAACCACTCCGGTCAACTCGGCCCAGCCTGAAGCCGATTGTTCAGAGCATCCCTAGAAGGCCTCGTCCGCCGCAGCGATTTCGTCGAGGTCTGCCCTGGTGTACGAGCCAAGGCTTCTGAAGTCAAAATCGGTGTAGTTCTTGATCCATTTCATGACTATACCGACGGATTTACGGTATCTTTCTTTCGCCTCGATGTACGCCTTTTCCTCGGTGTCGGCTTTTCGTTTGTCGAGGATGTCCTCTAGCTCTTGTTGAAGCAGCCGTTTCACCAGGGAGAAGTCGTGAGCTTCGCCTGTCTCAGTATCTCTGGCGTGATGGATAATTCTCTGAGCGATCTGAGCGACAGACATGCGGCCTGTCGCCAGGTCTTCCATCAGGGCGGGGTGGATGCCCGGCTTTCCCTCAAGGCTGTCGATGCCCTTGGCCCCGCGTCCGTTGAGCCAGCCTTCAACGTACTCGATCACCATTCGGACGTTTCTTCGAGTGCCTTCCACGGTGATAGGCCCGTCAGGGACTTTGATCTCCACGGGGTAGTTGTCCGGGTCGCGCATCTCAGGAGTAGGCTGCCAGCCAGTACCCCACCATTCCTTGAACGGGTCTGCGGCGGCCTTCATGTGGAATATATGGGCGACCCAGGCTCTCAGAAAGCCCTGTCTCGCTTCCCACTCCTTGTCGGCCCGAATCGACGACGCTGCCGATTCGTTCACTTCATCATCGCGACTCGGCAGTGGGGTCGCCATGCCGCCTATGGGAACGGCGCCCCGCTTGAGGCAGACAGCCACCAGGCGTCTGAATATATTTGCCAGGAATTCGGTGGTTTTGATGTCTACGCCGAAGCGATCGGGCCAGACCGAATTCGGGTCCGCCATGATGAACTCGAATATGCTTGCCTTGAGGTCCCAGCGCGCCGCGTTCAGCCCACCTGCATAAGGCCCAAGGGCGTGTAGGGTCTCCTCCATCTCGTAAACGATGGGCAATGATTCTACCAGGACTACAGTACTTATTACGGCGTCTTCGGGAAGATTCAGGTACTCACGGCTGGCGTCGAGGAAATCTCTCCAAAAGGCAGCTTCCTGTGCCGACTCTAGCTTTGGAAGGTAGAAGTAGACTCCCTGTCCTCGTTTAATCTGCGCCTGGCCTGCGTAGAATAGGGTTAATGCCGTGCCAAGAATGGCGGCGGAAACCGGAACTTCGTCAATCGTCACATCCGGCTCATCAAGTTGGAGTCCACGCTCCCTGTGCATGAAGAAGGGTATCTCGCCCTCTTGAACCTTGTATTCTCTGCCTCTTTCTATGTTCACGAAGGTCAGCGTGCCCTCGACCGCTGCCAGTCGATTTTGAGCCGCCGCCAGTGTGTCAACGAGCCTGTGGCCTGCCGAGTCTTCGTCGTCGTCCAGATCGCCCTCCGCCCTTGTGCCCTCTGGCCCTGGATTCAGGGCGTTGATGAACATAGACGTGAGTGAGGCCGGGCCTGATATTTCGATACCCGGCCTCTTCAAGTCTTCGGGCACAGGAGGGACTTTCCAGTCGCCGGTGTTGATTTCGGACACTGGCGGGTGGGTAGGCAGCACACCACGCTTGAGAGCCTTGTCAAGCACCGCCGCCCGTTTGGAGAGCAGCTCGCGCACTCGTGGAGTAAACTTGTCGTGTAGAAAAACAAGGTACTCCACGAACTCAGGCGTGAAAAGTTCTTCGGTTCCATCCACTGGCGCAAATTTTATCCTGTCAGATGCGGTTGCTGGCATAGCATGAATCTCCCGTACGGTGAGTATTACAATTGTTCGGTCCCCGGAAACGTGGGATAGTTTTACAAGGGGTTCTTATTTTCGACGAAGTTCCTAAAGATGTTGTATTCGCCGTACATTGCCACATAGATGGCATCCAGAGTGATGGATTTGAACTTGTCTCAGAAAAGACTAAGAGCGTCTAACAAAACCTAATAAAAGGGGTTAGAATCTGGACATTCTCTGGAGGAGGATGACCTAATGTCTAAGCCCCTTGTAAGCGATGAATTCTGGGAACTGGTGCAACCTTTACTGCCGCCACAACCACCGAAGCCGAAAGGAGGAAGGCCCAGGATACCTGACAGACAGGTCCTAAGTGGGATACTGTTCGTGCTAAAGACAGGCATTGGCTGGGAAGACCTACCCAAGGAGATGGACTGTGGCAGTGGGATGACCTGCTGGAGGCGCCTCAGAGATTGGCACCAGTCGGGAGTCTGGGAGCGCATCCACTTGGTATGCCTTGAGCGCCTGCAAGCAGCTGAGCGCATAGACTGGACTCGCGCAGTGCTGGACAGTGCTTCAGTGCGAGCAGTTTTTGGGGGCAGAAAACAGGCCCCAACCCCACGGACAGGGCGAAGGCGGGTAGCAAGCATCATATCATAACCGATGCCCAGGGCATTCCACTGGCGGTCAGGTTGACTGGCGCGAACGCTCACGATGTCACCCAAGCCCTTGAGTTGGTGGATGCCATACCTGCTGTCAAGGGCAAGCGAGGCAGGCCTCGCAAGCGTCCTCTTCAGGCGCAGGGAGACAGAGGGTATGACTCTGAGCCTGTTCGCAAGGAGTTGAAGAAGCGACATATCTGGCCGCTGCTGGCCAAGCGAGGTGAGCCGCATGGCAGCGGGTTGGGTGTGCATAGATGGGTGGTTGAGAGAAGCCTGAGTTGGCTTCATCAGTTCCGACGCTTACGGGTTCGATATGAGCGCAGGGCAGACATACATGAGGCTTTCTTGGCCATAGGTTGTGCCATCATCTGCTCTCGCTTTCTGTTCCAATAATGGTTTTGTTAGACGCTCTTAATACAGGTTATATAGAAAAATTTCACAAACTTTGGTCTGCGAAACATGTAAGAATATAGCATACCTCGTAGTACATGAAAAGGTTTGTAGTTTGGATTGGCTATAGAATTCGCGTGAAGGGAACGTGCTGGAAAAAGGTAAGCGTTCAACCCTTTGAGCGCAGAGGGCCTGAACGATTACGAAAAGGAATGTGGGCTGGATTTGTACTGCTTGAGCGCGACCGCCTACGCACACCAGCCCGGCCAGGGACGCTCTCCTGCGCCATCATAGGTTACGCGAAATACTAGACAGCCAGAGCCTTCTCTTTCCTCGGCGGATGACTGGTAACCTATGAAAAATTACTTCGAGATATGCCGGATATACCTCTCTGCGGAAGCTCGCATGGACTCTTTTGCGCCGCTCATGACGTTGCGATTCCACCAGCCGCCGTAGATGCGGTCGAATGCGAACGGCTCTACCGAATCCCCTATCGCGCGCACTTCCCCTGCTCCCATCGGAATCAGATTAGGGTAGCTCGTCATGAAGCTGACGAATCGCCTGTCTGGAACGACCGTGATGCTGTCTCCAACAAAAAGAGCGCCTTTACCATCAGCGCCGTCAGCCCAGTGAAGGACCGCGCTCCCTATGAAGTGGCCCCCGCACTGAATAAGCGTAACACCTGGTGCAAGCTCTAGCGGCTTGCCATCCCAGTAGCGTATCGCCGGGTCAGGTCGCATGACGTGCTCTTTGTCGGCCTCTGGTATGTATATCGGAGCGTCATCGAATGCACGGCTCCAGGTGACCATGCTGTCGTAGAAGTGAGGATGTGAAAGGCAGATACCTTGAATGCCTCCAAGAGCCTTGACGGCCTGGATCGTCTCATCGTCCAGGTAGCTGATGCAATCGTAGAGGACATTGCCTCCGCTTGTCTGCACAAGGAGCGCACGCTGGCCTATGGTGAAACCGGGGGTAATGCCAATGCCTGTAAGCCCTGGCTCTTCTTCTCTGATTTCGTTTTTGTACCCAGCGGCCTTCAACTCTGCCATCGTCGTCCATTGCTGGCCCTCCCAGCCTACGTACTGCCGGGGGTCATCGCATATAGGACAATTAGCGGGAGGACTTTCGCTCTCCGTATACTCTACACCGCAGGTCTTGCAAATATAGTTTTCCATGGACTCTCTCCCAAGGTTTGATTCAGGCGGAAACACAGGAACCTAATCACGAATAATGACTGGACAATGAGCTAGAAGATGGATTCTAGGCTATTCGTGTCTCGTCCGGCTGTCAAGCGGGAAGTTGTTACACAAAGCTACTCAAAACGCAAGAATGCGATCAATATCAATGTTGCATCAACAGGCAGGCTGTGCAAAACTTGATACTGAATGGCGATTCCACAGTCACAGCCATGAATGCTATCGTATAATTAAGGTGTGTCTACAACGAGGCCGTTCGTAGTATCATAATCGCCATTGTAGGCCGCCATGCAATAAATTAAGGCACGGGGTACGAGGAGAGGATTAATATGCCCAAGACGAAGAAGCCACAGACGATTGGTGAACTGCGCCAGAGTAGTTACAAGGCCATTAGTGTAAAAGAGGAAGTACGCAAGAACCTTATCAAGAAGATAGAAGGTAACGAAGTGCTTTTTCCGGGGATCGTTGGATTTGACGACAGTGTGATCCCCCAACTCGAAAACGCTATTCTGGCGGGCCAGGACATCATCCTTCTTGGCGAAAGGGGACAGGCGAAATCCCGTCTCATTCGACAGATCGTTTCTCTGCTTGACGAAGAGATTCCGTTTATCACGGGCTGTGAACTAAACGACGACCCCTTTAATCCCATATGCCGTCAGTGCAAGGACAAGCTTTCGAGCGATGGCGATAACGTTGAGATAAGCTGGCTTCCCAGGGAACAGAGGTATTCTGAAAAGCTGGCGACGCCCGATATTTCTGTCGCAGACCTCATCGGCGAAATAGACCCGATAAAGGTCGCCGAAGGGCGTTATCTCTCCGATGAGATGACAATCCACTACGGCCTCATACCCCGAACCAACAGAGGGATATTCTGCATTAACGAGCTTCCCGACCTTTCGGAGCGCATCCAGGTTAGTCTTTTCAACCTCATGGAGGAAAGGGACGTTCAGATAAAAGGGTATCGCATTATGCTGCCGCTGGACATGATGCTGATATCCAGCGCCAACCCGGAGGACTATACGAATCGTGGCAGAATCATCACTCCTCTGAAAGACCGCTACGGCGCTCAGATTCGCACCCATTACCCAAGGACGCTGGACGAGGAGATTAGCATTGTGGAGCAGGAGTACACTCGCTTCGACGATACCGCTGAGCGGGTCACTGTGCCTCAGTACATGAAGGAGATCATAGCTGAAATTACCTCACTCGCCCGGCGCAGCCCTGAAGTCAACCAGAGGTCGGGCGTCAGCCTTCGCGTGTCGATAGCCAACTACGAAACGATGCTTGGAAACGCTTTCAAGCGCAGCCTTAGAAGCAAAGAGCCGACCTCGCCCAGAATCAGCGACCTTCCTACGATGATTCCCTCAACTACTGGCAAGATAGAGTTGGAGAGCGTGGAGGATGGGAGGGAAACCAAGGTTGTCGAAGACCTTATAAAAAAGGGGGTCACGAATATCTTCGGTCGTTATTTCAACGCTAGAGAGTTCGATGATGTCCTTAGTAAGTTCGAGGAAGATGGGCTGGAAGTTGAGGCGGGTAGCGACATTCCTTCCAAACTGTACGCCGATAAGCTCACCCTGATGGGCAATATGCCGGAGATGGTGAAGCGAATAGAGTCGTCTGACGAGCCAGCGGCGGTAGCGTCCGCAATCGAATTCGTGCTTGAAGGGTTGCACCTGAACCGAAAGCTGAACAGAGATCAGGTCGCTGGAAAGTTCCTCTATCGGGGATAGCATGGTCAGATATAGATATTCCCGCTGGGATGGGAGTCAAAAGGTCTTTGCGCTCGATGCCGACGATCTGATGGACAGGCTTTCCGAGCATTTGATGCACACCGGCGATTTGACTTTGGCTCTGCGCGATCTGATGAAGGGCAACCTCACCGATGCCGACGGCAAGCCTATGGGCATCGAGTCCTTGCTCAAGCGTCTGCGCGAGAAGCGGCGCGATGCCCTCAAGCAATTCAACCCCGACTCGGCAGTTAGCGATATTGGCGGGCGTCTCAATGAGATCGAGCGACAGGAACGCGAAGGCATAGCTCGGCGAGTCCAAGAAGTACGGGACAGGCTAGAGGCCATCCAGAGCGGCGCGACACCAGGCAATGGCGATGAACAGAGCCTCACGGAGGTGATCGAGCGAGTCGCCGAGAGAAACCTCCTGTATCTCGACGACCTGCCCCCAAACGCAGCCGGAAAACTTGGCAAGCTGCGCGACTATGAGTTCATGGACGCCGAGGCAAACAGGCAGTTTCGAGAGCTTCTGGGTTCGTTAAGCCGAAAGCTGGCGGAACACCATTTCAAAGGGCTTACCGAGCGGCTTCAAGGCATGGACGAATCGAGCCTTGGCCGAATGCGGGATATGTTGCAAGACCTCAATCGCCTCTTGAGAGAGAAGACGGATGGAGAGCAGCCGAACTTCCGGCAGTTCAAGAAACAGTACGCGGATTTCTTCGGCCCCGATTCTCCTGAAACCCTTGACGACCTCATAGAGCAGATGCAGCAACAGATGGCGCAGATGGAGTCGCTGCTGAACAGCATGTCTCCTGAAATGCAACAGCAGCTTCGAGACCTGATTGACTCGGTATTCCAAAGCGAAGACATGCTGGACGAGATGACCGAGTTAGCTCAGAACCTTGAAAGTCTCTACCCCATGCGCGCTCTAAAGCGCGACTATCCTTTCAACGGCGATGAGTCGCTGACACTGGACGAAGCCCTGAACCTGATGCAGCAGATGCAGGGGTTTGATGCGCTGGAACGTCAACTCAGGGGCGCGCAATCGAACGCTAACCTGTCAGGAGTCGATTCTCAGCTACTTCACGACCTGATGGGAGAGGAAGCAACACACCATCTCGAAGGCCTCAAGAGAGCCGTTCAACACCTGGAAGACGCAGGGTACATTTCTATAATGGGCAACGAATACGAAATCACGCCCAGAGGCACGAGAAGAATCGGTCAGGCGGCCCTGGCAGAGGTTTTTTCGTACATCAAACGCAGTGGCCCTGGCTCTCACGACAGCAGATTCAAGGGCGAGGGGGGCGAGTACGACGAATACACTAAGAAGTATGAATTCGGTGACGCCTTCACCCCACATCTGCAAAAGAGCCTTATGAACGCCATCATCCGTCAGGCAGGCGAGGCTACTTCTGGTGCGGGCTGCTTGCCCATTCGTCTTCACCCCGACGACCTGGAGGTCTACCAGCCAGAGCAGCCCTATCGCGCGTCCACTGTGTTGATGATTGACCTTAGCCTTTCGATGGTGATGAGAGGAAATTTCGTGGCGGCCAAGAAGATGGCCCTTGCTTTGAACAACCTCATCAGGTCGCGCTTTCCGCAAGATTCACTGGCTGTGGTTGGCTTCTCCACCTATGCCAGGGAGCTAAAGCCGGAGGACTTGCCATATCTTTCCTGGGACGAGTTCGACCCGTACACGAATATTCAGGACGGGCTTGTGTTGGCCCAGCGTCTGCTCGCACGTCGAACAGGCGGAACGAAGCAGATAATCATGGTCTCAGACGGCGAACCTACGGCTCACTCAGAGGCGGGGCAGCTATACCTTCAGTATCCTCCAAGCACCCGCACGATGAGCCGCACTCTTGAGGAGGTCAAACGCTGCGCTTTGAAGGGTATCATCTTCAACATCTTCATGCTAGACCGCAGCGTGCAGTTGGTAGGATTCGTTGACAAGATGACTCGCGTCAGCCGTGGCAGAGTTTTCTACACCACTCCGGAGAGTCTGGGCCAATACATCGTCATGGACTACCTGTCCAATCGCAGGCGAGTAATCAAGTAGGGTAGGGTTCCACATGCGTTGCCAACTGTGCGATGAAGCATGGAAGTCCCCTGCTTTAGGTGTAGCTAATCTGTAATTTAGGATTAATGATGAAAGAACGAATCGAGGTCAATCCAAGCATCCATTTTGGAAAACCCTGCGTGGCTGGTACAAGGATTCCCGTGCTGAACGTGCTCGAGTTGGTGAGTGAAGGGATTCCATTTGAACAGATAGTTCAAGACTACTATCCTGATCTTCAACTCGATGACATTCGTGCTTGCCTCCGGTATGCGATTGAAATAGTGTCAGCTGAGGACATTCACATAACAACTCAGACATGAGATTCTTGCTAGATCAAGATGTCTATGCGGTGACTGCGCGATTTCTCCGAGACTTAGGCCACGATATCGTTACAACTGCTGAACTAGGCCTTTCTCAAGCGGCTGATGCCGAGTTGCTCAGCGTATCCCAAGAACATGGAAGAATACTCGTTACGAGGGACAGGGATTTCGGTGGGCTTGTCTTCATTGAGGATTTAGGAGCAGGCGTTATATATCTTCGCATTGAACCCTCAGCGCTACGCATAGGACATGAACAACTCAAGGCAGTTCTGATCACTTACTCTGAAGATGAGCTAAAAAGGGCTTTCGTTGTAGTCGAACCTGGCAGGCATAGGTTTAGAAGGCTTGCAGAGTAGACAAAGTGTTCTGAGGGCGTGTAGATGGCCTGACTCAATGTTGCGCTCAACTTTCACCGCTCCACCTTCAGGTTCGCCTCGTACAGCTTTCCGACGCGCTCAAGCTCGAATGAGTTGTCGAGGAAGCGATCCGGGTAGGTGAAGAAAATCCTGGAGTTGTCCAAGTTAAGCTCAACGATGCGATTTATCGCCTGGGAGAATTCTGACGGGCCTTGTGCCGGAAACTTGTCCGGGAATGTTTCGTGAATGCTGCGCCAGTACCAGTCGAATTGCAGCAACGGCCCGGCAATTGGCGCGACGTCCCGATCATTTTCCTCCACGAAGCGCATGTACCACAGCGAGAATACGCTTGCCTCATCGCTGCTGAACACTATCGACCCGTCGGGAACCGCATCAATGATCTCTCTGGCGTAATCATAGGCTCGACGGTCGCCGCTGAGATTCTGCGATTCGTAGTTAAGAAGCAGCGACGAAAAGGGCAGTGCACCGAATCCGATTACACTCAACAGAAGGACTGGATGCGACGCGACAAACCTGACCCCCGACAGCCTCAATGAGCGCTTCGTGCCGAGCGTTTCTTGTGCCCATGTCGGAACAGCAGAGAGTATCCAGAAAAAGCCAATTCCTATCCATGCCGAAAAGAGCATGACCGCCGGAATCATGAGCACCTGGAAGTCTACGGTATTGTAGTTGATGCTATAAATGCTTAGGATGGCAATCGAGGCTAACGTCGCCGCGAAAAGCCAACGCGCTCTAGTGTACAGGGCTGAAGCGCCCACCAGCCCGATGAATATCCCCAACGGGTTCAACTGTCTAAAAACGAGGTCTGCCCATGCGACGATGCGTTCGGGGATGGCCTCAAAAGGCACGCCAAACACATAATCTCGGTAAGCCTGCCCACTCAGCATCCATACCATGCCGCCAAGTGTGTCCGCGCCGCCCCAGTTCACGGGCGGGTTCTGGGCGGCTCGGATGGGCAGGTAAACGTATATGGCAAGCCCCAGGATAAGAGCGCCGACTGTCCAGGGGGAGGCCAGCTTTCGCCAGCCTAATATGGCCCAGAGCCAGAAAATCAATGGCACGGCGATAGCTAGAAGCGTCAGGTGGTTGCCCAGACCCAGACCTAGCATAAAACCGAACAACGCCATCTTGACGGTAACCCGTTGGTCGTGCTCCTGCTCTTGAGGCGACCTTAACGCCAGGTGCGTGGCTATCAGAAGCAAGGCTCCGACGAACAGGGTGTTCAGGGTGTAGACTTCGGTTATGATCGCCTGAGACCAGAACAGCGGAGAGACAGCAAAGACGCTTGCTCCCAATGCCGAACTGATAGTCCAGAGAGGCTTCGCGCTATGCGGCTTCAGATAGCGACACAGGCGGAGAATAACTACATAGACCATTACGACGGAGACCGACGCCAGCACTGCCGACATGAGATTGCCTCGATAGGCAAAGTCTCCCACCGGAACTATCGTGCCGAACAGCTTCAGGAGCAGCGTATACGTCGGGTAGCCGGGAGGATGAGGAACGCCCAGAGTGTTGGCAGCGGCAAGCAACTCGCCTCCGTCAACCCCTATATTGCCTGATCCCCATGTCAACGTGGGCGCGAGTGTAAAGAAGAATAGGGTCAGTGAGGCCGTCCATAGAGCGATACCAATTATTAGAGAAGCCGAGGCGATGTGTATTGCCTGGCCCCTTATTAGCGCAGAACCAAAAGAGCGATAACCCTTCGACTCCTGCGCTACCTCCCCTTGGAGCATTGAGTTAGAAGACTTCGTTATCATTTTATCTACCAATTATATAACCCGATGTAGTGGCCGACTAAGCACAGAATAGAGTAAGAGCGTCTAACAAAACCTAATAAAAGGGGTTAGAATCTGGACATTCTCTGGAGGAGGATGACCTAATGTCTAAGCCCCTTGTAAGCGATGAATTCTGGGAACTGGTGCAACCTTTACTGCCGCCACAACCACCGAAGCCGAAAGGAGGAAGGCCCAGGATACCTGACAGACAGGTCCTAAGTGGGATACTGTTCGTGCTAAAGACAGGCATTGGCTGGGAAGACCTACCCAAGGAGATGGACTGTGGCAGTGGGATGACCTGCTGGAGGCGCCTCAGAGATTGGCACCAGTCGGGAGTCTGGGAGCGCATCCACTTGGTATGCCTTGAGCGCCTGCAAGCAGCTGAGCGCATAGACTGGACTCGCGCAGTGCTGGACAGTGCTTCAGTGCGAGCAGTTTTTGGGGGCAGAAAACAGGCCCCAACCCCACGGACAGGGCGAAGGCGGGTAGCAAGCATCATATCATAACCGATGCCCAGGGCATTCCACTGGCGGTCAGGTTGACTGGCGCGAACGCTCACGATGTCACCCAAGCCCTTGAGTTGGTGGATGCCATACCTGCTGTCAAGGGCAAGCGAGGCAGGCCTCGCAAGCGTCCTCTTCAGGCGCAGGGAGACAGAGGGTATGACTCTGAGCCTGTTCGCAAGGAGTTGAAGAAGCGACATATCTGGCCGCTGCTGGCCAAGCGAGGTGAGCCGCATGGCAGCGGGTTGGGTGTGCATAGATGGGTGGTTGAGAGAAGCCTGAGTTGGCTTCATCAGTTCCGACGCTTACGGGTTCGATATGAGCGCAGGGCAGACATACATGAGGCTTTCTTGGCCATAGGTTGTGCCATCATCTGCTCTCGCTTTCTGTTCCAATAATGGTTTTGTTAGACGCTCTAAGTATGAGGCTGGTCTTGGGTTGACATTCATTGACGCCCCCTCCCAATGACGACTAGAATCTTTTATAAGGGTTGCCACTCATACGCAAGGAGATAGAATACCTGACAGTAGGCGGCTAACCTATTATTTTTGGAGTTAATGACAGGCATGACGCAAGCTACGCCAAGACGAGACATTCCCAAGGCCTACGACCCCAAGGCCGTCGAGCAGCGAATCTACGACTTCTGGGTAGATCGGGGATACTTCACTCCAACGATCGACCACTCTAAAGAACCGTTTGTAATCATCATGCCCCCTCCAAACGTGACGGGCGAGTTGCACATGGGCCATGCGTTGACTACCGCTCTGGAAGACCTTATGGTGCGCTGGCATAGGATGAAGGGCGATCCGGCCTTATATCTTCCAGGCTCCGATCACGCGGGCATCGCCACGCAGGTTGTAGTTGAGCGTGCTCTCGCGGGCGATGGAATGACCCGGCATGACCTCGGAAGGGAGAAATTCGTCCAGCGCGTGTGGCAGTGGGTCGACGAATACGGGGAAAGGATATATAACCAGCTAATGCGTCTTGGAGCGTCATGTGACTGGACGCGCAAGCGGTTCACCCTCGACGAAGGCCCAATCAAGGCGGTTCGCACAACCTTCGTGAATCTCTACAAGAAGGGGCTTATTTACAGAGGCGAACGTATCACAAACTGGTGCCCGCGTTGCCGCACCGCTCTGTCAGACCTCGAAGTGAAGCATCAGGAGGAGAACGCAAGCCTGTACTACATTCGATACCTTCTGGAAGACGGCAACGGCGCTGTTATCGTCGCCACCACCAGGCCGGAGACACTGCTTGGCGATACTGCCGTCGCCGTAAATCCAGACGACGACAGGTACAGACACCTGATTGGCAAGAACGTTGTGCTTCCCGTTTTGGGGCGGGTTATTCCGATCATCGCTGATGAGGCTGTCGAGCTAGAGTTCGGCACGGGAGCGCTGAAGGTTACGCCGGGCCACGACCCCAATGACTTCGAGATGGGCCAGCGCCATGGTCTGCCAATCATCAACGTGATGAACCTCGATGGCACTATGAATGAAAACGCGGGCCACTACGAGGGTCAGGACAGGTTCGAGACCAGGGAGAGGATAGTTGATGAACTGGACAGGAACAATCTGCTTGAGAAGATCGAGCCTTATCGCAACTCCGTAGGTCATTGTGACCGTTGCAACGAGGTGGTGGAGCCTATCGTCAGCAAGCAGTGGTACGTGAAGATGGAGCCGCTGGCGAAACCGGCCAGAGACAGGGTGGCCGATGGCAGCATAACGATCGTTCCTGAGCGATTCACCAAGGTGTATTTCAACTGGATGGACAACATTCGGGACTGGTGTATAAGTCGTCAGCTATGGTGGGGTCATCGCATTCCGGTCTGGTACTGCGAGGACTGCGAAGAGGTCATAGTCGAGCTTGAAGAGCCTACTACATGCACTCGCTGTGGCTCCTCGAAGCTCGAAAGAGACCCGGACGTTCTGGATACCTGGTTTAGCTCCGGCTTGTGGCCCCACTCGACGCTCGGATGGCCCGAACAGACCGAAGACCTCGACTATTTCTATCCGGGCAGCGTTCTCGAGACGGGGTACGACATCCTGTTCTTTTGGGTAGCCCGAATGATAGTGCTGGGCATCGAGAACATGGGTGATATTCCGTTCCGCACGGTGTATCTGCATGGCCTCGTGCTAGACCCGGAGGGCATCAAGATGAGCAAGTCGAAGGGCAACGTGCTTGACCCGCTCGACCTGATCGACCTGTACGGGGCCGACGCCCTCCGCTTTGCGCTTACGACGGGGAACTCACCTGGCAACAACATGCGCCTCAACGAAAAGAAGCTGGAGGCCAGCCGAAATTTCGCCAACAAGCTCTGGAACGTGGCTCGGTTCGTCATGTCCAATCTGGAAGGCGCGACCGGACTTGAGGGCTGGCATCAGCCAAACCCCGTTCATCGGCATGACAAGTGGATTCTGAGCCGCCTCAACCGGGTCGCGGGCGACGTGCAGCGATTCAACGAGGAGTACAATTTCGGAGAGGCGCAGCGCATCATTCACGACTTCATCTGGGGCGAATACGCCGATTGGTACATAGAGATGGCGAAGATTCGCATTCGCTCCCAGGCCGATGGCGAGCCGTCGCCGCTGCCAGTGCTGACATACGTGTTGGAGAGGATTCTGCGCCTGCTCCATCCTTTCATGCCCTTCATCACTGAGGAAATCTGGCAGACGCTGATGGAATACATTCCTGAAGAGCCTGAGCGACCAGAGGCGTTGATAGTAGCCGCTTACCCCGAACAGGACGCCGCGCTCATAGACGAGGACGTCGAATCAGAAATCGGTGCGGTAATAGAAATCGTGCGCTCGATTCGCAACATCCGCGCCGAGTTCAAGATACAGGCCAACCAGAGCCTTGAGGCCATTGTCGACGCTAACGACATGGGCGCGGTTGTCGAAAGCGAAGCTGCCGTCATAAAGACGCTGGCCCGTGTGGAGCCTCTGACTGTCGGCGGTAACGACTCTACGAACGAGCAGGTGTCACTGGTTCTGGCGAGAACCACCGTCAACATCCCGATTGGCGGGCTGGTAGACCTGGGCCGCGAGCGCGAGCGTCTGAATGGAGAGCTTGGCGAGTTAGAGGCAAACAAGAGCAAGGTCAATCAGCTATTGAGCGACGAGAAGTTCCTTTCGAGAGCACCCGAAGAAGTCGTCGAAAGGGAGCGCCAACGCCTCGAAGGTATAGAGGAACGCCGGACCAGAGTCTCAGAGATATTGTCCAGGCTGGGCGGATAACAACGACACAGCATTAAGAGTGGTCAGTTGAACGACATCATATAACACATTGCAAAATATCTTTGGCATTCCGACACTCAACCGCGACGGAAAGCTGGTCTTCGCCGCGTCTGCCGTTCGAGCGCTAGACTACAGCTTTCTAAGCGTCTTTCTGGGCGTGTATCTGAATCTGCTGGACTTCACCGTTTTTCAGGCTGGTATCGTCTTCAGCGCAATCATGGCCGGTGGCGCGCTGTCCAATATCGTAGCCGTCTGGAAGGGCGATGCCATAGGCCGCAGACGGATGCTGGTGATAATGTCCGTTCTGATGGTCGTGGGAGGCGCGCTATTTCCGTTTGCCTCAAGTGTCGCTCCCCTGGTGATTATCAGCCTTTTCGCCATTACCACATCGACAGGCGGCGACAGAACGGCCTTCGTGTCGCTGGACACGGCCATCCTTGCGCAGACTTGCGATGCCTCACAACGAACGCTTGTGTTCAGCTGGTATAACCTCGTCGGATTCGCCACAAAGGCATTAGGCGCGTTGCTTATCGCCGTCCCTGCGCTATTGCAATCGTGGTTTGGCATGGAGGAGCTGCTTTCGTTCAAAGTCATGTTTGGCCTGTACGCTGCCGTCGCCGCTGGCGGGATTTTACTTTACGCGCCGCTGTCCTCAAATGCTGAGCCAGCCCAAGAGGGGCGAAAAACCGAGGCACTTGAACCGCGATTGGGAGATTCCCGAAGCGTGATACTGCGGATGGCGGGCCTTTTCTCGCTGGACGCTTTCGGTGGTGGATTCATGGTACGCAGTTTCATCTCGTTCTGGTTCGTCAGCCGCTTTGGGGTTGGCGTGGAGACGGTGGCCCTGATTTTCTTTGCAGGTCAGTTGGCTAACGCAGTCTCTGTTATGCTGGCGACCCCTGTCGCATCCAGAATCGGCCTCATCAACACTATGGCGTCAACCCAGGTGCTCTCCAACCTGTTCATGGTCGCCCTGGCCCTGAGCGGTAATCTATGGCTGGCTGTGACGTTTTTCCTGCTGAAAGAGCTATCGAATGACATGGACGTGCCGACACGACAGTCGTACACGATGGCAATCGTTCCGCCAGAAGCCATGACAGCAATGGCTAGCGTGACTAACCTTGGTCGCAACATCGCACAGACGGTAAGCCCGGGCGTCGCTGGCCTCATTGCGCAGACAACATTCCTCGGAGCGCCGATTCTCATCGGCAGCGCAATCAAGCTGGTCTACAACGCGGCGCTGTACATTCAGTTCAGAAGCGTAAAAGCGCCAGAAGAGAAACAAACGAACTTGCCTGTGAAGTCCCCGCAAGGCGATGGCCTGACAGCCTCCGAAGAGTCTTCCTAGAGGTTGTCGCCTACGCCTGTTAAGGGCAGTTAGCCACAAAATTCAGGCAAGGAAAGGGTGCTCGTTGCGACTATATCCCTTTCAGTTCCAGCGTGCTCACCTCCTCGGATTCAAGGTCTGCGACGCGAATGGCGTGGTTGTTGGTGTCAGCGATGTAGAGCTTGCCGTCGGCTATGCTGATTCCGCCTGGTTCGTGGAATTCCGCTTGCATTCCCTGTCCATCCTCGTGTCCAGGCTCTCCGCTGCCCAGGAGAGTCACGGCTCCCCTTGTGGCAGGAAAAATTTTCTTGATCTTGTTGTTATAGCTGTCGGTGATGTACAGAACACCGTCATGGATGTCGACGCCAAGCGTGTGCTGCAAACGTACTTCGTCCCCTATGCCGTCCACGTCGCCGAAGGTGAATAGGTCCATGCCGACGATTGTTTCGACGCGCCCGTTGGGGTCTATGTCTGCTGCGCGAACTGCGCTTGTTTCGCTGTCCGTGAAATAGAGCTTGCTGCCGTCGGTGACTATGCCGCTTGGCTGGGCTAGCTGAGCCGAGGCCAGCGGCCCGTCGACTATGCGCTCGCGTCCGCTTCCGGCATGAGGTCTGACCTCCTGAGTCTTGAGGTCAAGCCTCCATAGCTGATGAAATCCCGTCATTGCAATGTAGAGCGTGCCGTCGTGCAACTCGACGTCCCAGGGCGAATTCAACGATGTTGAAGGCCCTTCGCCACCATCGTGGAACATCGTCGCCTGCTCGCCCGTTCCGGCGATTGTCTGCACCTGCCCGCCAGCGAGGTCTATCTTGCGGATGGCGTGGTTCTTGGTGTCTGCGACGTACAGGATGTCCCCATCCAGGGCCATGCCTTGAGGGTCATTGAACGCGGTCTCGTCGAATCCACCATCAACCAATCCTTTTTTGCCGCTTCCTATGATTTGCCTAACATTACCATCAAGCGACGCGACGACGACGCGGTTGTGATTGGAGTCAGCGATGAATAGCCGGTCTGAGGTAGCGTCGGCGAGGACTTTTCCGGGAAAGGAGAGCGGCCGCTCCCACTCCTTCTCTCTTTCAAGCTTGAATTTCAGAGGACGTCGGTCTATCTGACCCTGCTCGTCGAACTCTTGCACCATATCAGCGATTACGCCATCGAAGGCATCAAAAGTGATTTCCCCTTCGTGCTTGCCGATTATCTTTCCTAGCGGATCTACGAACATCAAGGTGGGCCAAGCTCTGACCGTGTACGTCTGCCAGATAGCGAAGTCTGAATCGTTTGCCACGGGATGCTCGATCTCGTAGCGCAGTACCGCATTGCGAAGGTTATTGGTGTCCTTTTCCGCCGTGAACTTGGCGGAGTGCACTCCAACAACAACAATCTCACTGGCGTATTTCTCTTCTAGTTTCCGCAACTGCGGAAATACGTGCATGCAGTTAATTCAACAGTAAGTCCAGAAGTCGAGCACCACTATCTTGCCGCGCAGGTCTGCCATGCTTATGGGGTCCTCTGTGTTAAGCCAATCTACTCCGGAAGGGAAGTCCGGGGCCGTGACCGTTCCAGCGTATCGTTTCGTCCTCATTACAACCTCTCAGCTTCATCTTGGATCGTATAATCTGCGTCTTCTATAAACGAAAACTCAGGATAGCACAAATAATCGACTACTTTAAGGTTTAACCGTTGGATTGAAAACTCTGTTATCTCAGAGACCCAGGCAATCTATAAGTGAACGACTCAAGCAGGCCACTGCTCCTGATTGTAGGCCATGGTCCAGAACATATACTCATAGCGAGAGCTAAGGAGAAATGCTTTGCGCATAGAGTCTCGCGTGGCAGGGCCGCCTTCTGCGCCGAACCGGTCTACCAGCTCTCGCCACGCGGCGGTGCTTGCCTCCAGAAGGCCAGAGGAATATGCCTCAACCCACTGCTCGTATACAGGATGCTCTGGCAGCAACAGCCGCGAGCCAATTTCGTGATAGCTCCAGGGGCATGGGAGTATAGCTGCTGCCGCTTCGCCAACGCCACCCATAGAGGCAGTGGCCAGCATGTGGTTTACGTAGGCTCGGTTGGTGGGGGATGGGCCGATTCGCGCCGCATCCGCCTCGTCTATCTCCAACAGCTCGAACATCTTCTGATGAAGCGGGCGCTCTATGGGCGTGTTAATCCTGCGGGCCAGTTGACGGATGGACTCTGTGTCGGGCGCTTTCGACAACGCGATTGAGACTGCTCTGCCATAGCCTTCCATGTAGTGATAGTCCTGTATGACGTAGTATCGAAAGGTGTCGATGGGAAGTTCGCCAGCCTGCACCTCAAGGAGGAAAGGATGCGAGAATATGCCTTCCCAGACCTGTTGGGCTTCCCGATGCAATATCTCAGAGAATCTTTCTGCCACCGCGTCTCCTGTATGTATGTCCTGAGGAGGGTTGTGTTAAATCCTTCTCCGTCAACTCAAAGTCTTCTAATAGCGTAGTTGGATGGTCATTATCAGGTTAGATGACGGAGCTTTTCTTGGACGGGAGGCTGGCCAGGATGTTCGTTATATCTGAACCGGATTTTGGCCTTTTCATCAACGTGAAGGTGCCTACATCCATCGCCTGGTCAACTAGCTTCGTATCCGAAGGACCGGCGATGACGACCACTGAAATGCCGAAATCTACGGCCCGAAGCTGCTTAAAGGTATCAATCGTTGCCTTCTTAAGCTCCAGAAAAACCAGGTCAAAATGACGTTGAGAGGCAAGAGCCAAAGCCTCGTCACCAGATGCCGCGACAACGTCAAAGCTATCAGGGGATAGCTCCTCATTGAAAAGGTGTTTTAGGTTCGGGTCGTCGTCAATCAACAATATCGCCGTCCGCTGATTAATCCTGAGAGCGCGAATCCACTCGTCGATATCTGTTCTGAAGAACCGCCACTGGTGCCCTATCCGAGATGCCGGGATGCTGCCTTCTTTTAGCATCTTGTAAATGGTCATTCGGTCGAGCCTCAGGTAATCACTAAGCTCCTTGACTGTCATAGGCGGTTCCAAAATTTAGCCTCCTCATCAAAAACAAACACTCGCCAGGTTTTCCTAACTTACATATATATTATATTGAAATAGCCAGGACTGAAAGCCCAGAGGACTGCATTACAGACTGGTTCAGGGGATGTAATGGGCGTCTCGCAGAGCATCCTAGGCAAGAGTACAATGCATATTACACAGAACGAAGGCATTTCGTGATATGGTGATATTATCATATTGAATTGGCGTCCCTGGCAGGATTCGAACCTGCGGCCCGCTGCTTAGAAGGCAGCTGCTCTATCCTCTGAGCTACAGGGACGCTTCATCCCGGTTCCATCGACTGACAAGTCTAGCTAAGTGTAACAATCTCCGGGAACAATGGTCAAGGAAGGCCATAAGTCCTGAGCGTTTCAATAAACCATTGTTGCTAGAAGAGTACGGCGAGGTGCTCCATGCTGACAGGCAATTGAAAGGATTCTGCGGCTCCTTTCCGGCTTGTTGACGGGAGTGGACACTTCACCGGCCTGCGTTTTGGGATTGATAGACGAGTGTCTGGAAAGCATGCGTCACTGTGCGTTGAGCGCAATGCTGATTCTGTGAATCGTATAGGAACCTTTCCAGAGGCGCCTTATGCCCGTAATCTCTAGATCACTCACTTCAGCCAGGGTTGTATATCTACGTTGGAGAGAATTGCCCAGAGGCCTGCTGGCTAGGGTAGCGCCGACGATTGCTGCAACAGCAAAAGGGAAACGCCGCAATCGCCCTTTGCGTCGTCCCAAGATCGCAGTTGTCAAAAGTCCAGCGAGTAGCGCCCCGGTGGCCAGGTTTGTGCCGCAGTAGGGCGAAACCGCAAGTTCCTTTTGTCCCTCCTTCATTCGCGTGAACGCTTCATATACGGCGTCTGATACGGTTTCCGAGGATGCTCGTCCAAAGATAAAGAACCCACCGGCTGTGGAGTACCCACCTAACGGGGGACGTATGCCCTTCTCCAGCAGTACCGCGACTGTGGCATGTTCTAGCGCGTGATTTTGGCGAACGTGCCTGATTGGATTAGAAGTCAATTCGTTTGCCTCCTGTATTACCCTTATTACCTTGTCATTTCTGAAACTTTAGATGCTTCTTTAGCGGAACTCGATACCTGTATGATAACTCACCGCTCGACTTCCGACATCACCGTCGGTCAAGGCTTATCAGGAGGCAGGAAGCTGCACAGACCACTTATATATAAACAAGACGCTAAAAAAGCGTCTTGTTTATATATAAGATCAACGAACGCCCCGTTGGGTCATGACGTGTAGGGACTATCTGCCTGATTCCAGGCTGCTGATGTATCCAGAATTCGCCAGAAACTGTTAGAAATAAATTAGAAAAGCATTGAAAAAACTATTGACACAAAACCGAATTGGGTTTAGCATACTAGCAACATCAATAACTGAGGAGGCAGACATGACCAGGAAGACTAAGAAGATGGCAGCGGTTGAAGCAGAGTTCCACCAACCCTTGGAGAAAATACTGCCTGAGATGGTCACGGAACGAGGACTTTCTTCCACGGCGGAGGAGTTGGGCGTAAGCAAAGCGACTCTCGGATACTGGCTGCTCAAGCTAGGCATCAACGTGAGGAGAGTTGCCCTGGCTCCTGGAGAAACACTGGAAGTGAAGAGAGAGGGTAGGGTAATCTTAACCCTGTGATTCTCAGTGCGTAATCGAGAATTGAACACTGCGGGCCATGCTTCTATAAAAGCATGGCCCGCAGTGCGTTTCTGTATTTGAAATACCACGGCTTCAAGGTCAAGGCCGAAACCCTGTCATGCGGAAACCAAAGCCGTAAGCTTTATGGTGGGAACAGGGTAGAGGAATTAATTAGATTGAAACAGTAGCCTTTTTGGTCTGTCTCGCATGCTCACTGGCGACGATTGCTTAAGGCCTCTTGTGCCTCGCGCTCTCTGTACCTTTCGATAATCGCCTGCCGTTTGTCGTGTTGCCTGCGTCCTCGAGCCAGGGCTAACTCGACTTTCGCGACGTGCCGCGTCACATACAATTTCAACGGCACAATTGTGTGCCCTTTCTCGGCTACCTCCCTGGATAGGCGTCGAATCTGATCCTTGTGCAGAAGCAGCTTCCGGCGTCGGGTAGGGTCATGATTGTTGATGCTTCCGGCGGAGTACTGAGCGATATGCAGATTGTGGAGCCATAGCTCGCCGCCCTCTGGCTTGGCATACGAATCGCCAAGGTTCACACGACCCTCTCGAATAGCCTTGATCTCGGTTCCGGCCAGCACCAAGCCCGCCTCGATCGTATCGAGAATCTCGTACTCATATCGTGCTTTGCGATTTCTCGCTATGGTCTTGTCTTGAGTCATTATTGCTTTTTCTCTAGCCTGAAGAACCAATGAGACCTTCCAAGACCTCTATGGCTTTCTCCAACTGGATGGTTTCAGCTGTCTGCCGGTCCCTGGAAGTGACCTCAACATCTGGTTCAAGTCCGTTATCCTGAATAAGCCGACCCAGCGGAGTGTACCATCGCGCAAAGGTTATTACGAGGCCGCCGCCATTGCTAAGTCTTCTGAGGATATTGACGCTGCCTTTGCCAAAGGTAGTGGCTCCGACTATGGTCGCGCGCTCGTGATCCTGCAACGCGCCCGCAAGAATCTCGCTAGCACTGGCGCTAAACTCATTAGCCAGGATTACCATAGGGATGTCTGTGGCGACGCCGCCCTTTTCGACCTTGAAATTGGTACGTCTGTTGTTGGCATCAATCTCGTATAGAACCAGGGCGTCGCCATCAAGTTCTTCTGCGTCGAGAAACAGATTCACTACGTCTATTACCGACTGAAGAAGCCCGCCTGGATTGTCGCGCACATCTATGATCAGACCTTCAGCGCCATTCGCCTGCGCTTCGCCCAACATTTTGCCCAGATCATCGGCAGTATCGGCAAAGAACTCGGTGAGCCTGATATGGGCGATTTTTTCTCCTGGCTCACTTCGCAACAGAACGCTCTCCAGCGGAATTATGCCTCGTATGATCTCAATTACGATGGGATCAATTGCCCCTAGATGCTGCACCAGAAGTTTTACCGTACTGCCCCTAGGCCCTCGAATCTTCGACACTGCTGCAAGCAGACTAAGGCCTTCGATGCTCTCTCCATCCACTTCGAGTATGATATCTCCCGGCTTTATTCCGGCTGCTTTCGCGGGGCTGCCCTCAATGGGAGCGACCACGACGAGTTTGCCGTCCAGCCGCATTGATACGCTGGCCCCTATGCCTTCAAACTCGCCCTGAAGGTCCTGGTTCTGAATTTCAAATGCTTCTGGGGCTACATAGTGCGTATGAGGGTCATTCAGCGTTCGTACGATGCCTCTTATTGCTTCCGCTGTGGCATCCGCTGGATCGAGATTTTCGCGGTCAACGTGTTCGCGCACTAGAAGCGCCCAGGCCTCCCATATTGCCTTCAGCTCCTCTGGAACCTCAGAGGGAGCTTCTAGCGGTATCTCTAGTTGCACCACCTCAGGCGCGCTAGGCTCGTCGCTAAATGTCGCCGTGCTGGAGGCAGTGGCTTGAGGGGTAGGCGCTGCGCTGGGAGCTGCGTCGCTACAAGCGGCGAAAAATAACGCAGTCACAAGGACGACAATTATGATCAGGGGCCTACGCAATTGATGAATTGCCAATCTGTTCACCTTTCAGATGGTAGATGCTGTTTTATATTTTAGCATGGCTTTCCGTTACAGAGGAGATGAATGAGATAATTCGTGCGTGCCCACAGAGACATCCGTTCGTCAAACGGGGCAACCCGAGCCGACAACACCCCCTGAGACATGGGATGATTCTCACAGGCGAGAGGTTCACTCGACAGTTATCGTAGGCTCATATACGTCAAGAGAAATTTCCAATTCCGAACTTTTCCCGAAGGCAATCTTTTCCCCATAATTTCAATCATCTAAATGGACGCGGGTAAACAGGCATAGAATAAAGAATATGCGTGGATAACCTTGACACATATAAGTTCACGGCCTATATTTGAATAGATGAAATGACTGCTGCGATGGTTCTCTGGACACGCTTCTCTGAGATAAAAACGCCGCCAACCTTTTGAACAGGACGATTAGAGATGAGCACTAAACCAATTGCCGACATTCAAGACGGCCCTATGGAACGAAAGCGTACGCGAATAGTGCGCCCCTATCCAATTCGTACGCTAGAAGATGCGCTGTCGGTTGCCATCGCAGTTCAAAATACCAACGCAGGACTGCCATTCGATCGGGTTCTCCTCGCCGGAGCGCTTGGCACTACTCCGGCGAGCAGCGGATTCACTATGAAGCTCAATTCCTCTGCCAAATACGGCCTCACCATAGGCGGGTACAATGACGCTCTCATTAGCCTTACAGACATGGGTATGGCTATTGTTGCCCCGAGGGGCGATGAGGAATTGATTCAAACCCTCGGAGAGGTCGCGAACCAGCCAGACGTATTTAGCCGATTCTACCAGATGCTTGATGGGAAACGGCTTCCAGAAGATGAATATGCTCAGAATATGCTCCAGCGCGAGGCCGGCATCCACCCAGACCTTGCGAGCGAGTGCCTCGGTATCATCAAAGCCAATGGGATATACGCGGGTATTCTCAGAGAGGAATCAGGATTTCTTTACATAAGATTGCAAGATTATCAAGAATCAATTCCTGAGCCTGGCAACGAAGGGCAGGGGATTACTTCTGATACCTCGATAGCAGAGAGGAACGCGCAGGCCACGCCTCATGATGTAAGAGCCGTCTCGCCGTCTCGTGGAAAGATATTCACCGGGCATAGCGGAAATCTGAACGCGATGCGGTTCGTCAAGGAGTTGCTGGACGATTTTGGCATCTCGTATGGGAGCGTTGAAGAAGACGGCGACGATACGCAACCCGTGCCAGCTCAGGTGTCAAACGAGATGCGGGGTTGTACCTCGGCAATCCTGGTTCTCGCCAACGGCGGCGCTGATTCGGGCGAGGGCGATAACAAGGCGGCGGAGAGGATGCTCTATCAGCTCGGAGCTGCCTCCGTGCTCTATGGCGACAGGATCGTCATATTAGTCGAGGCTGGCTTTGAGGCTGCCCAAAATGCTCCTGACATGCACAGGGTAGTATTCGATAGCGAAAGGCCCACAGAGGCCGGGCTAGCTCTGCTGAGGGAGCTTCACAGGGCCGGGGTCATCAGCGTGACCGCGTAGGGAAGTTTACTAGAGGCATAGATTCTCACATGGCATTCTGATACCAGGCATCAAGCACGCCACTGCGGCGCGCATCCTCAAGGAATCGCGTGACATCCGCGGGGCTAGATAGCGTGATGATATGTCTGCCCTCCGCGTATGCTCTCAGTTTCTCTAATATTACTGGCTGTTGCTTCTTGGGATAGTTCCAAATTCCATTAAGCAGCTCGAAGAACGCCGCACCCAGGAAGCGTTCGGGGCATCCCGGCCCTACGTCAGGTCTGGACTTGCCAAAGTTCTGGAATCGGCGCTTGATGATCCGCCATAGGCAAATAGTTCTGGGAAAGTCCATGAAGATAATGGTGTCCGCGACCTTCAGGCGCATGTCCATCGTGCCAGAGAAGTTTCCGTCCATTATCCAGCTCTCTTGGGCCATGAGCTTCTCTGTGATTTCGATCCATTTGTCTTCGGGCGTCGGCACCCATCCTGGATGCCAGAAGTGAGCATCAAGGTGAACGACGTTCAGCTTCAGAACATCGCCAAGCTTCGTAGCAAGAGTGCTCTTGCCCGAACCGCTGCATCCGATTATGGCTATCTTCTTGTTGATGTTCTGCATGTCCATTTCAATTCAGGTATGGAAGATCGGAACTTTGCTAGGCTGATGTCTTGTTGGCAGCGAGAGCAGGGCCGGCAAAATTCGCATCTTCAACGCCACGCCTTAAACCCCTGATGTAGGCAATTTGCCCACCATGCTGGTTCAACTCCCATACCAACTGCTCTAAAGCAGTCGCTAGAGTTCTTGTCCCTCTATGATTCTTGATAGTATCCGGGTCTTGATCGGCTACATCTTTAAGGTAACTCAATGCAGCTTTGTAGGTAGCCTCTGCATATCCCAGAAGTATTGATATGTGAGGAACTTTGAACTCTTGCACTTGCTCAACTGTAAACCTAAAGCCGATGTCCATTGGATCAGCAGGAGCGCGATTAAACTTTTCGGCCCATCCTTGTTCCCATAATTCGGGAATCTGACGAAAGTGTGTCTGAAACCACATATCGAGTGCACGCCCGTAGTGCCATACCAAAAATCCGATGGAATTGCAATGAGGCTGTGGCTGCCAAGAGAGTTCCTCTTGGGTCAGGCCATCGGCAGCTATTAGAAGTGACTTGTAATTATCATCAAGGCATTTTTCAAAGAACTCTAGCACCGTCATTTTTATCACCTCTGATGTTTCCGCTCATCATATCTGTGATTCAACAAGGCGACAGTTAATTTGCTTGGCCTTCATTTTGGGTGAAAATTCATCTACCGCACGTTATGTCGACTTAGACTCGTATAGTCGAAACTCTACCTTGAGTTCACATAACTATTATAGTGCGAATATAGTTTCACGGCCTCCAACGCTTCACTCTGATAACGATAAGCGTTATTTGGCTGTCAAAGGTCTAGTGCAACTTTTGGCGACTCGATTTCGGTCAGTGCCTCGTCCATCTCGGAAAGCAGCCTCTTGGTGCCTTCGCCTGTCAGCGCCGATGTAAAGACCACGCGTCGCTGCCCTTCTACCATGTCCTGCATAGCACCTTCCGAGGATTCGCTATTTTCTTGCTCCACAAGGTCGATCTTGTTAAGCACCAGGATTCGCGGCTTGCTGGACAGTTTAAGCTCGCCAAGGATTCCTTCCGCCACGTCGGCCTGCTGTGCCGCGTTAGCGTGCGTTATATCCAGTACGTGCAGGATTAACGCGGAGTCCTCTATCTCCTCAAGCGTTGCCCTGAACGCCACCACCACCGCCGGAGGCAGCTTCTGAATGAAGCCTACGGTGTCCGTCAGGAGCAACTGGCGGCCAGATGGCAGGCGGATCTGTTTGGTGATCGGGTCCAGGGTTGAGAACAACTTGTCTTCAGCGACGACGCCAGCCCCCGTCAGGCTATTCAGCAGAGTGCTTTTGCCCGCGTTCGTGTAGCCTACCAGCGATGCCACAGGCATACGCATCTCCTGGCGGCGCGCACGATATTGATTTCTGTGCCGCCTGACATCCTCAAGGTTCTTCTTGAGACGCTGAATTCTGCCGCGCACGAGGCGACGGTCAGTCTCGATTTGAGTCTCGCCAGGGCCTCTGGTGCCAATGCCGCCTCCCAAGCGTTCCAGATGAGACCACTGCCCCGCCAGCCTAGGCAAAAGGTATTCGTGCTGGGCAAGCTCGACCTGGAGGCGGCCCTCTTTGGTCTGCGCTCGTTGAGCGAACACGTCGAGAATCAGCGCAGTGCGGTCGATTACTTTTATTTCTCCCCCAAGCGCGTTTTCAAGGTTGCGTTGCTGCGTAGGGGTAAGCTCATCGTCGCAAATGACCGTGTCAATGGGCCGCTCCTGCGCCATATCCTTGAGTTCGTCTATCTTCCCCTTGCCCAGGTACATCTGGGTTGGCCTTTCGAGGCTTTGCACCATAGAGCCGACTACCCTGGCGCCCGCGCTTCGAGCAAGCTCACCCAGTTCATTCAGTGAATCCTCTGTCGTCCAGAGACGGCTGGATCGGCCTTTGGTCTGAACGCTTATCAGCAAAGCGCGCTCAAGCTTGGGTCTGGTTGACACCATTTTTCTTGGAATAGCTCAACTCCTTCTAAGGCTAAGGGGGTGGAATCTTCCATGACGCGAGTCGTTCCAAGCCCTTCTCCATGTCATCTTCCGCGATGGTCAGTGATAGCCGAATGTATCCTTCTCCATATTTGCCATATCCTGTGCCGGGCGTCACGACAATATCGCATTGATCTAATAGCATTGCGGTGAATTCGGCGGAGGTGTAGCCCTCCGGAATGCGTGCCCAGATATACAGGCTCGCCTTGGGTGGGTCGACGTGCAGGCCTATGTCGCGCAGCACGTTCAGAACGCGGTCGCGGCGACGCTGGTAGATGCTGTTCCGCTCGTCGATGGAGTCCAGCGGGGCGTTTAACGCCTCAATCCCCATGTACTGGATTGCCTGAGGCGCGCCGGAGTCCAGGTTCGACTTGATAACCATGAGGGCGCGAATCATTTCTGCGTTGCCAACTGCCACGCCCAGCCGCCACCCAGTCATATTGTAGCTCTTTGACAGCGAGTGGAACTCCATACCAACGTCCATCGCGCCTGGGACCTGGAGGAAGCTATCAGCTTTGTATCCGTCGAACGTGACCTCTGTGTATGAGGCGTCGTGCATCACGGCGATGTCGTATCGCTTTGCGAAGGCTACAACCTTCTCGAAGTAATCCAGCCCAGCTATAGCGCCTGTAGGGTTGTTAGGATAGTTAAGCCACATCACTTTGGCTTTCTGAGCTACCTCTTCTGGGATTGCGTCGAGGTCTGGCAGCCAGCCGTTCTCCTCAAGCAATGGCATCCAATGGCACTCACCTCCTGCAAACCACGTCCCGACAGAGTAAACAGGATAGCCTGGATCAGGGACAAGGGCGATGTCACCGGGGTCGAGGAAGCATAGAGCAACGTGGCCTATGCCCTCCTTTGCCCCTATGAGCGACAGTACCTCTTTATCGGCGTCAAGAGAGATGCCGAATCGACGCTGATACCAGTTCGCGGCGGCCTGCCTGAACTCAGGAAGCCCATCGGTTTCGGGATAGCGATGATTTGGAGCGTCGAATGCTGTCTCACGCAGTCGCTCAATAATATTATCGGGTGTCGGAATATCCGGGTCGCCGATGCCGAAGCTGATGACATCGATGCCCTGAGCCTTCTTCTCGGCAATCTTGCGACTAATTTCCACAAAGAGATAGGGTGGTACCCTCTCTATACGCCTGGCGAACCTCATATTTTGAAACAACTCCTGAGCCTCAATGCAACGCTTGTTTAAAGGCCAAAAACTTTTAGTGATAACTTAGCTAGGCAAAAATGGCCGATGAAATTTGGTTAATCACAGTCTAATACGGGTAAAAACGACTCGACGCCTGTAACAAGCCATTAACGGGAATTATGGTGTTATTTCACGTTTTGGTTTGCTTTTAAGCATACCTACAGAGCCCTTCAAAGCCTTCGGAAATTGCTACCAGGTACCCTATGTTAAGTGAAGATGCGCTGAAGGTAAAGCCAAAATCTTGTCGCGAGGCGCATATATCGTAAAACAGATTACCCTGCCAGGGTTTGCTTGGAATTAATTCTACGGCGATCAACCTCATTTTAGGAAACCAGAGACGCAAATTGCCACTGCATACGGCATTAGACTGCTCGACAATGCAACAGTAGCAAAAATACCCTAGCATTGAACCGAAAAAGAACGACGTTTGATCTGGACATCGGTATATTTTGCTCTGGTTGAAGTATCGAGCTGCGAGTAAGAAGCACAGTGGCACAGGATTTATGTGCTCTGGCGAGCGTTTCAGGCCCAGAAAACACGTTAACTAGAAATGTAATCCGCAATAGCCAGATCGCTATTCTACCAAACCACAACGCAAAATATGAGCTTTTTAGGGCGCATATTCTAGTGGTTCAACGTTTTTGTATTGATGGGTAGAGTGACTTTAGCTTGATGCGCGCATCCTCGGTAGTGAAGCGCCAATCCACTCGTATCACATCCCGGTTGCGTTGATTCTGCCAAGCATTGACCTCGCCGCGCAGGATGTCTTGATTGGCAATCCGTCGGTCCAGGCACTGTCGAGCCAGCACACCGATCTCTATCTCCGCCATATTCAACCAACTCCCGTGTTTGGGAGTGTAGTGTATCTCCAGTCGCTCAGCTATACGCCTCGCCTCAGCAGGCTCGAATGCCTCGTATAGCGAGGACAGCTTGTGAGTGTTGAGATTGTCCATTACCAGCACGATCCGGTCTCTGTCAGGGTAGTCCTCGTCGACCAGTTTCTTTATCACATGCGCCCAGTCCACCTTCGTGCGACGCTCTCTGACCTCGACTCGGCGCCATCCGTCCAACGGTGCAAACAGCATGAACAGGCTGCTCACTCCATTGCGCTCGTATTCGTAGTCGTATGCCGCCGATAAGCCGGGCGCTGCGGGACGCGGCACTCGCGTCTCCTTGACTTGCTGTTTGCTCGTCTCATCCATGCACACCAGAACCTCATTCCCATCGTACGGCCGTTGGTAGACCTCCAGTACGTCTTCCATCACGTCTTCCATCGCGCACACAAACTCCGCGCTCTGACCGGGCGGGATGCACCAACTCTGCTTCAGCCACGGCTTCAGTTCGTTTTTTTTTAAGCGCCTGGCGAACCGTCTCGGTGCTAATGGTCCCGACTATCTCACACTCGACCAACTGGTCAGCCAACAGCTTCAGGGTCCAACTGGCACGCCCCTCCGGCGGTTCCCCGCAGGCCATCGCTATCAACCGTGCTTCACCTTCGCCGTCCAGTCTCTTTTGACGCCGACGCAGTTGCTTTTTGCGATTCAGCGCAGACTCGACCCCCTCCTCCACACAGCGCTTGCGTATTCGCTCGACCGTTGACTGTCCCACACCGAGCGCGCTGGTGATGTCCGCGTCCTTCATTCCCCCGTCCGAGCGTGACTCATCGCTCATCAGCAGAATGCGCGCATGGGTCTGTTTGTACGCCGCAGCCCGACCGCGTGAGACCAAGGCGTTGAGTTCCTGTTGTTCGTCGGTAGTCAGTCTGATACGGTACTTCTTGGTAGACATCATGGTTCCTCCTCGGTTCAACGTTACGATTGAACCCCCAAGAGGAACAATGACTATCATGGTATTCATTTCAATGATGTTGGACCACTAGGTAAAGCCCTGTACAAACGGTTAAACTGGAATAATACATCAACGGATATATTGAGGTGTGGCGGGGGCTAATACGGATTACTCAGTCAGGCCATTCGCCTTCAAAGACCGTCGCCACTGGCCCATCTAGTATCACTTCGCCCTGCCCAGGCCAGCTGACCTTCAGTTCGCCGCCTGGGAGCGCAATGGAAACTTCATCGCCTATGTAGCCGTGCAGACGTGCAGCCACGGCGATAGCGCACGCACCAGTGCCGCAAGCCATAGTCAGCCCCGAACCTCGCTCCCAGACACGAGCCTTCAGGGTAGATGAGTCAACCACGTTCACGATCTCGAAGTTCACCCGTTTGGGAAACATGGAATGATGCTCCACAAGTGGGCCGATTTCGTGTAGGCGCACGCCGTCGACTGGCTCATCGATGAACGCGACAGCGTGGGGATTTCCCATTGAGACGCAAGTGATGTTGAAGCTGTGGCCGTTCACCCGCAGTGGATAGTCGATGATGACCTCCTGCCCAGGGAGGTTCACGGGGATGTCTTCGGGGCGCAGAATGGCTTCACCCATGCCTACCATGGCACGAACCATCTCGCCGCCTTTCCACACGGGTGTTACCTGCAAAACGCCCGCCAGCGTTTCGACGGAAACGGGTGACTTGCTGGATGCAACGATGCCGTTATCCAGGGCGTATCGAACGAAACAGCGAATCCCGTTGCCGCACATCTCCCCTTCAGAGCCATCTGCGTTGAACATGCGCATACGAAGATCGGCCTTAACAGAGGCTAAAATTAGGATGATGCCGTCCGAGCCGACGCCAAGATGCCTGTCGCTCATCGCAACCGAGAGCGAGGGCCAGTCACGTTTCTGCTCCCTGGCGTCGATGTAGACGTAGTCGTTCCCAGCGCCGTGCATCTTGGTGAATCTCATCATGGGACTCCACTGTTCTCACTAAAGCATGCCTATTTTATCATACGTAGATTGTCATTTATGGCGTGGACTGACTACGAGTGAACTTTAATGGTATGAATGTATGCTGACGAAAACGTAAAATCTCATGAAATCAAGGATCAAATATCGCTTGACAATACCAGGAATGCCTTTATAGGCTGCCGCACGCCTTTAACCACTGTTTGACGGCTTCTTCTGGAATCTCCAGGCCGTCTGACGCTTCAAACCACTGTATTCGATCATCTGTTGGCTTGAACCACGTGTACTGTCGCCGCGCGAACCTGTGAGTACTGTATTTGATACGATTGAGAGCCTCGTCCAAGGACAACTCGCCACGTAGATATTGCACAAGCTCTCTGTATCCCAGGCTGGACATAGACGGCAAGTCCGTGGCGTATCCCCTATCCAGCAGACCGCGCACTTCATCGATCCAGCCAGACTTGATCATCGCGTCCACTCTATCGTCTATACGCCTGTATAATGCGGAGCGTTCAAAGGTAAGGCCAATAATCTTAACATCGTATAGCGGCGGTATGCTTCGAGGCTCGCTAGCCGCAAGGCCGGGAGCGGAATAGACAACCTCCAGTGCGCGAATGACACGCCGGGGGTTACGAGCATCAATCTTCTTTGCAGCTTCAGGGTCTCGTCTGACCAACTCATCGTAAAGCGATGAGAGGCCATCCGCGGCCATCTTCTTCGCAAGGATTTGACGAAGCTCAGGGTTCGGAAGTACTTTCGGCGCTTTCCACCCCTCCAACAGTCCCCAAGCGTATTGCCCGGTGCCACCGACGACGAGAGGCAAATTCGATCTTGTATTTACGTTTTGGATAGCTTTGGAAGCCTCTTCAATGAAGCGCGCAAGGCTGTAATCTCCGTCTGGATCGACAATATCTATCAGGTGGTGCTTGACATCGGCGCGTTCATCGATGGATGGCTTTGCGGTGCCAATGTCCATGAAGCGATAAACCTGCCTGCTGTCTGCGCTGATGATCTCTCCATCAAGCGATTTCGCCAATCGTAGCGCGAGCGCGCTCTTGCCAACAGCTGTCGGCCCGACTATGGCTACTACAGGTATTAGTTCACTCACGATTCATCCACTGTACTAAAACTATTGTGAACCATAGGGAGTTAATAGCTTGTGTTATACTATATAGTATGGCATAGTATGAAGTATTGGCATACTGCACATTCTACAGGAGCAAAGCATGGCAAGCGACCAGATGGTAGTCAAGGTTGCCAGATTACTCTCGGAAGGCAGACACGATGAGGCGATACAAGAGGCCAACCGAGCATTGCAAGCGATTGTAGGCGAGAGGGCCGCCCTTGATGAGAGGGAACGGCAGTTGCTTCACTTGAAGTCCTCTGCGGAGATTATACTTCAGACTATCGGTCCTGACACTGTCGCTAATACTCCAACTACCTCAAAGGCCACCACAGACCCTTCTATACGCAAAGGCCGTATCCTCGATGCGGCGCTGAGTATAGCAAGAGACGGCAGACGCACTTTTGGCGTCGAGGATGTGAAAGCTGAATTGGATAGAATGGAATATCGATTGGATGTCGCCCGCCCTGGTTCCGTCATCGGGACTGTTCTTAACGGGGACGACAGGTTCACAAAAAAAGAAATGGGAGTATTCGAGTATATAGATTCTAACATGTAACTATATCTGCTTTAGTTACATGGACTGCGAAACTATAGTTTCCGTTTAGTCTAGTGTAGTTATCTAAATAGTAGTAGTATTGGCTATACTAATCTGAGAGCATTACACTCGACTCTAAGCTTTAGCCTCCGCCGCCTTTTCGGCTATTTCAACGAATGAATCTGCGTTCAGGGCCGCTCCGCCGACGAGTGCGCCGTTAATATCTTGCTCGCGCATATAGTCAACGGTGTTGCCGGGGTTCACGCTGCCACCGTATAACAGCGAAATGCCTGTCGCATCCACCCCGTAGAGCGACGCAAGCACGCTCCTAACGTGCGCCATCATGTCTTGTGCAACGTCTGGCGTAGCTGCTTTCCCAGTGCCGATAGCCCATACAGGCTCGTAAGCGACTACCAGATTCCCGGGAGAGCCGATTCCCGACAGCCCCCCTCTAAGCTGCGTTTCCACCACTGCCTCGGCCTTGCCACTCTCTCTTTCCTGCAATTGCTCGCCCACGCACAGGATGGGTCTCAGCCCGACCGTGAAAGCCGCCTTCACCTTCTGATTAACGAAATCGTCCGTATCGCCAAAGAGCTGGCGTCTTTCTGAATGGCCTAGTATGACGTACTGGCAAAGGCTCGCAAGCATCCCCGGCGATATTTCCCCCGTGTACGCGCCCTGCTCTTCGGGGTGCATGTTTTGAGCGCCCAGGCCAATGCTAGACCCTTCCAACAACTCCCCAACCGCCGCCAGAGAAATGAAGGGCGGGCAAACGACCGATTCGATGCCGCTTATGGCTTCGAGACGCGTCTTCATGTCAGTGACCAGGGTTTTGGCGTCATTTAAGGTGGTGTTCATCTTCCAGTTGCCAGCGATTATTGTTGTTGGCATGTGAATATCGCTCCAGAATTAAATTTCCTGTTGATGGCCGTCGAGAAATAGCAAGGATTTCATGCTCAGGGGCCGAACTTGGCTAGCTTTTCCGCATGGGCCATCGCAAGCATCATCACGTTGACGGCAGGCAGCCGACCAACCGAGCCGCCGTTACAGCCACGCTCGGAGAACTCGCCAATCCCCTCGCCTTTGGTGGGAAGCGAATGTATCATCAGCGGGACGGGATGCCAGCTATGGCTGCTCATAATGGATGGAGTCGAATGGTCGCCCGCCACGATGAGAGCGTCCGGGTTCAAGTCCAGCAATCGCGGGATTTGGGCGTCTAGCTCCTCCAGCCGGGCGACTTTTGCATCGAAGTCTCCGTCTTCGCCAGCGGCGTCGGCGGGCTTGTAATGGAGGAAAAAGAAGTCGTGCGCGTCAAAGTTCTGCTCTAGCGTAGTCAACTCATCGTCGAAGGTCTGGCCCGTCGGAAGCACGTTCATGCCAACCAGCTTGGCGAGACCTCGATACATGGGATACGCGGCGATGGCGGCCGGATTGAGCCGAAACCTCTCTCCAAAGTCCGGCAGATGCGGCACTCCTGAGAAGCCACGAAGCAGCACCATGTTGGCCTTGTCGCGCTCGCCAAGGATTTCCTGAGCGGCGGCGATGAAAGCATTTACCGCGTCCGTTGCTCTCTGGGAGTCGTCAGACAATGCCCTGGCGTCAAGGGGCGCTGCGCCCGTCACCTGTGGATCGGTTTCGCTAATCTTGTCGCCCAGTCCGTCGCCGGTGAGCACGAGAACAAGGCGGTAGTCTATCACCGGATACACCGAAAGGCTTACGCCAGGTATTTCGATCTGGTTCAGTAATTCGACAAGCGGTGCGCTCTCTTGTGTGGGAATTCGCCCGGCGCGTCGGTCTACGAGCAATCCATTAGCGTCTACGGTGCAGAAATTGCCTCTCGCGGCGACATCGTTCTCGGTCATCTCGATGCCAATGCCCAAAGCTTCGAGCACGCCGCGCCCCATGAGGTACTTGACTGGATCGTAGCCGAACAGAGCCATGTGACCAGGGCCGCTGCCGGGAGTGATACCGTGCATGACAGGCGTCGTCAGCCCACAGGCGCTTTTACCGGCTAGCCTGTCCAGATTGGGTAAATGGGCTGTCTCAAGCTCAGATTTTCCTGTGTCTGGATGAGGCGCACCGCCAAGGCCGTCGACAACCAGCATGACTATTTTGGAGGAGGTCGAACGGCAAACTTCGTCTAGGTAAGGAAGATCAATCACAGTTCACACTACACTCAATTAAATGTTCTCATCTTTCTGTGTGCGCCTCAGAGACATCCTACTCGTTGTGATCTAGCGTTATTAACCGCATTGTAAAGGCGTCAGATGCCATGATGTCTGGTATCTGAGATGGAAAGTGATCTGAGTCAACAAACCCAAGCAGCATGGCGCGCCCACTTAGATTACCAGAGGAATCACTTGCCAACAATACAGCAGCCTCAGCTGATCGCTCACTAGGGTCCGCTTTCATGACTCTCTGCGCAGCTTCTAAAGCCGCAGTGTCCCCTATTTTCTTAGCTTCTTCCTCCAACTCTTCCAGCATTCGACTACTTCCCGCCGGAGACAACGAGTTGACATAGACATTCTTGCCCTCCAACTGTTGTGCAAGGAGTTCGGTGAGCCTGGTTACACCTGCCTTTGAAGAGAGATATGCCCCCATCTTGCGAAATGAGCGACGATTGTCACCCTGTTGACGCAAGCCAGAAGTCACATTGATTATCTTACCCTGGTTCCGCTTTAGCATGGTAGGTAGCACTGCTCGGCAGCAAAGGTAAGGACCGATCAGGTTGACATGAATCGTGTTGATCCAGGCAGAAACGTCAGTGTCTTCGAGAGGGGCTATAGGCCCAACTATGGCCGCATTATTGACCAATACATCTATAGTTGAAAACTTCCGCAGAGTTTGCTCAACCATATCCTCCACTTGGGTCTGGTCAGATACATCTGTGGGAAATACGGAGGCTCCTGCACCTATGGTTCTGACTAGGCAAGCTGTCTCTTCCAATTCGCTGAGAGTGCGAGCCACTAGGGAGAGTCTAGCGCCCTCTTTAGCATAGGCCAGGGCAATGGCACGGCCAATGCCCCTCCCTGCCCCGGTAATTATTGCAACACGATTTTCTAATCGCATAATGGCATCTCTCTCCCATGCTAAATCCAACGACATTCTTGTACGTTGCTGTATCTTCGCATGAGGTTGTCTAGCGCAAATTTAAGGATTTCACAATTCTGCATCGGTCATTAGAGGTGAGATTGATCATTACAGTTCTTATATTTTCGTTTAATCTTTGTCTAGAAGGGCTGCGACTCCGGGCAGAACCTTGCCCTCCAGGAATTCTAGAGAGGCTCCGCCGCCTGTCGAGACGTGCGTCATCTTGTCAGCCAAGCCCAGGCTGCCGACTGCCTCCGCGGTCGAACCGCCGCCCACCACTATGGTAGCGTCGCTCAAGCCTGATAGGACGTTAGCGATTCGTATAGTACCCTGCGCGAATGGCTCCCATTCGAACACGCCCATCGGGCCATTCCACACAACGGTCTTTGAGACATTCAGCGCATTCTCAAACAGGGAAATGGTCTGAGGCCCGATGTCCATTACACGCCAGCCAGCCGGTATGTCTGCAATGCCTACGGTGCGATGGCTCGCAGTTGCGGAGAAGTCGTCAGCTACCACTACGTCAACCGGCAGCAACAGATTCAGCCCCTTCTCCTTAGCCGTCCGCTTGAAATCGCTGGCGAACTGGACTCGTTCCTCCTCCACCAGAGAGTCGCCTATTTCCAGGCCCTCCGCCTTGAAGAAGGTCGCGGCCATGCCACCGCCAACTATAAGGGTGTCCACCCTACCCGCCAGATTCTCTAGCACTGCGATCTTATCGGACACCTTGGCCCCGCCCATAATGGCGGCGAAGGGACGGCGCGGCGATTCGAGCGCACGGCCCAGCATCTCAAGCTCGGTGGACATTAGGAATCCGGCCACCGACGGCAGAAAGTGCGTCACGCCCTCGGTGGATGCGTGCGCCCTATGCGCCGTGCCGAAGGCATCGTCAACGTACACCTCTGCCAGCGATGCCAGTGCCGACGCGAACTCAGCGTCATTCTTCTCCTCGCCGTCATGGAATCTCAGGTTTTCAAGCATAATCACGCCGCCAGACTGAAGCGCCCTGACCGCCTTTTGAACATCGGGGCCGACGCAGTCCAGGGCTTGCGCTACGGGTATCTCAAGCAACTCTGACAATCGTGTGGACGCGGGCGTCATCCGCATGTCTTCGACAATCTTGCCCCTCGGACGGCCCATGTGCGAGCACAACACGACCCTGCACCCGCGCTCGATGAGATAACGCAGTGTTGGAAGGGACGCCCTGATACGGCTGTCATCGGAGATGTCCGTAGTGCTTGGATGGAAGGGGACGTTATAGTCGACTCTCACCAGGATGGTCTTACCGGCAACGTCGATGTCCTCAACTGTTTTCTTGTCGGCCAAGGTAATCACCCAATCAGCGAGTCTGCGAAATTTTCGATGTCTGCCCTGCCATCTGCGGATATGCCAGGAATGTTTAGAGACGCCACCACCCCATCGCGGTATTGCATGACCAGCTTCTCACAGGCGTCCCTGACACCCATTTCCTCAATAACACCGCGCAGTTTTACCACGTCGTCAGGCTCAAGCACACGTTTGAAATATATCTCGCCTATTCTGCGTTTATCGCTTACGTTAGCTTTCTCCAGGGCGTACACCACTGGCAGAAGTTTCATCTTGTTCATGACCTCGGTGCTGGGAGCGGTGTCTTCGTCGCCGGGCTTCCAAAGCTCTCGCATATCGGCACGCATTTGCATAGCCACGCCTAGCTTTGCACCGCAAACCCCAAGCGCGTTGAGGATGCGTTCGTCCTCCGTTGCCGCCAGAACGCCAAGCATCATCGCGCAGGACACCAGCGCCCCTGACTTGTTCTCTGTCATCCTGATATAGGCGTCGAGGCTCATGTCGATGCGTTCCTGGGCCTCAATGTCGAGGAAACGGCCCTCGCAGGTTTGCAGGCTGGCTTCGTCGAGAATCTGAACCGCCCGGAAAGTTTTATCGGATGAGACGCCCCTATCGAGAAGCCGGAACAACGCAAGGCGCGCGAGGGCGTGCATTCCGTCGCCGGTGTTGATGGCCTGAGCAGGCCCCCAGACCCACCAGACGGCGTCTCGGTTGTCGCGCTGCGGGTTGCCCCCCTGAACGTCGTCGTGAATTTCGCAAAAGTTCTGCACAAGCTCCACAGCCGAGGCCGCTGGCAGGGCAATATCGAGGTCACCACCGGCAGCACGGCAGGCCAGCAGGCACAATAGGCCGTGAGTGCGCTGCTTTGTCAGAGGTGTGTCGGACAGGCCGCGCTCATCGTGCCAGCCCATGTGATAGGACATCATGCGATAGAGCGGCATCTCTCGAGAGTTTACGATGTTGCTTAACTCGGCTTCCACGCGGGCCGACAGATCGTCAATTGTGGAAATGAGATTCAACGTCACGTCCTTCTATCAAGTGAGTATGCCTTCTCCGCATATCTCCTCAATCTCACGCAGCGACACAGCTCCTTCGCGCAATATACGGGGTTGATTCCCTGACAGGTCAAGCATTGTCGATGCCAGGCCCATCGAGGCCTCATCGGCACCTATAACCAAGTCTACCTCACTGCCGAACTCGCGGCGTACTGCTTCCGCTGTAGTAAGGCCCGGCCTGCCGCTGCGGTTCGCGCTTGTGCCGGTGATGGGCGCTCCCAATCCTCTTGCGATTGCTCTCGGCACTTGATGGTTCGGCACTCTCAGCGCGATGGTGTCCAGGCCGCCAGAAACCGCGTCTGAGATACTTTCGTTTTTCTTCAGAACTAGCGTCAGCGCGCCGGGCCAGAATCGCCGTGCCACAAGCCAGGCCGTGTCTGGAATGTCTACCGCCCATTTAACGATGTCGTCGACATCTGCCAGAAGCAGGGGAAGCGCCATGCCTTTCGAGCGTCCCTTGATGTTAAAGATGCGCTTCACCGCATTTTCGTTCAGCGCATCTGCCGCCAGGCCGTGTAACGTGTCCGTGGGGATAGCCACGACTCCACCGCCTTTGAGAATTCGCACGGCGGTTTCTACCTGGTCTTGAAGGGCCTTGTCTGCATTGAATACGGGCATTGGAGTCCTACTTCAAGCTTGAAATAGTATATCATAGATGTTAGCCTTGGAAACCGTTCGCAGGCCATCCCTACGGCATTTACTTGACGCTCCGCCAGTCACACCAGACTGACCTTGAGAAGGAAAAATGACACAAGAACCCCAACTTACACCGAGCCACCGAGTAGTCACCAGCGATGATCTGGAGGTTTCGGCCTACCTAGAAATCGCCAGAAAGAAAGGCGGTCAGGAGTCTCTGTCTGAGCCTTCGTCCAGAGTGCAGAAGGAGACTGTTCTCGTCATAGACTTCGGCTCGCAGTACAGCAGGCTAATTGCACGTCGGATAAGAGAAAGCAAGGTCTACTGCGAGATTATCCCTCATGACGCGCCCTGGGAGACGGTGGCCCACCTGAACCCCAAGGGCGTCATCCTGACGGGAGGCCCTGCCAGCGTTTATGCAGAGGACGCTCCCCTCGCCCCTGCATGGGTCTACGACAGCCGCCTGCCGGTGTTGGGCATATGTTACGGGATGCAAGTCATGGTGCACCAGCTTGGCGGTAAAGTCACCCCTGCCACTAGCAAGGAGTACGGCCACGCTGTGCTTCACCAGAATACATCAGAGGAACCTCTATTCAACGGTCTGCCTATGTCTATGCCGGTGTGGATGAGCCACGGCGACCGCATTACCGAGACGCCGCCGGGCTTTGTATCTCTGGCCTATACTGACAACTCGCCTATCGCTGTCCTGGGTAACAGCCAGGGGATGCTTGGCATACAGTTTCACCCAGAGGTTGCGCATACTCCGCAAGGCAAGGCGCTGCTTGAGAATTTTCTGTACAAGGTCTGTGGGTGCAAAGGTCTCTGGACGGCAGGCAACTTTGCAGCCGAAGCTATCCAGGGCATCAAAAACCAGGTGGGTTCAGGCAAGGTCATCTGCGCGCTGTCCGGCGGCGTTGACTCCGCTGTGGCCGCGACGCTGGTGCATCGGGCAGTTGGAGACCAGCTTACTTGCATATTCGTGAACAACGGCCTCATGCGTCGAGACGAGCCTGAGAGGGTTGTCAGTACCTTCGAGAAATACATGAAGGTAAATCTTGTCCATGCCGATGCCACCGAGAATTTCCTGGGCGCGTTGAAAGGCGTTGTCGACCCTGAGCAGAAGCGTCGGCGCATTGGCGAGGAGTTCATCAGAGTCTTCGATGAAGAGGCCGCACGCCTCGGCGAAGTAAACTTCCTTACTCAGGGCACGCTCTACCCTGACGTTATCGAAAGCAAGACGGACGAAAGCAAGGTCTCCGCCAAGATTAAGACACATCACAACGTTGGCGGTCTGCCTCAGAACATGAAGCTGAACCTTGTAGAGCCTCTACGTTATCTGTTCAAGGACAAGGTGCGTGAGGTAGGTTTGGAGCTGGGTCTGCCGGAAGAGATGGTTTACCGCCAGCCATTCCCAGGCCCTGGACTGGCAATACGCATTATAGGTGAGGTGACGCACGACAAGCTGGAGGTGCTGCGGGCCGCCGACTGGATTGTGATGGACGAGATCAAGGCTAACAACCTGTACCGTGATCTGTGGCAAAGCTTCGCGGTGCTGACCGACACTCACAGCGTCGGCGTAATGGGCGACTTCCGCACCTACGGCTACGTCATAGCTATTCGCGCGGTTACCAGCGACGACGCCATGACTGCTGATTGGGCACGCCTTCCCTACGACGTGCTTGCCCGCATCTCCAATCGCATCGCAAACGAGGTAGACGGAGTTAACCGGGTCGTCTACGACATTACGAGCAAACCGCCCGGCACTATCGAGTGGGAGTAGGTTTTTTCTAGTGACAACAGAGAACTACGACGAAGAGGTTACGATTGACGAGGAGGTCAGGGCCGCCCTCGACGATCAAATTCTGCTTGGGTTAGATGTAACGTCTGATAAGTTGTTCGGCGGCGTAAGCTATCTGGTAAGAGGAGAAACTTTCGCAATCTTGTTGGAGGGCGTTGTAGCCATGACCCTTCCCGACGAACTACTAGCGCAGGCATTGACCCTGGCGGGCGTGTCGCCGTTCATCTCGCCATCGGGTGACGGGGAGTTCAACGGTTGGGTGCAGTTTGTACTGTTGCTTCCAGAAGACATCGGTGATGTGCTGCCCTGGCTAGAGGCTGGATATAACTACGTCTCATCATCCGAGTGATTTTGACAAGGGCAGGCAATGAACAAGTTGACAAGAGACGAATTCATTTCGACAATTTCTCGCATAGCGGGAAGCGTGTACGATTTTCACGAACGGTTTGGTGTTTCGATGGTAGACCCGCAAACATCTCCTGATGATTCGCTGGTAACGCTTCGCAATCGACTCTCGTTTCTAATGGAAGAGGTCGGCGAGCATGCCAAGGAGCTTAACAAGGGTAATCTGGAAGACGGAGCCATTGAGCTTGCCGATGTCGCATTCGTCGTCCTGGGCACAGTCCTGACCCTTGATGTTTCGGGGAAACAGGCGTGTCTAGCGGTCGCGAAGAAAAACGATAGCAAGACGAACGAGACCCATCAGGTTGAGGAGTCGTCGGGTAAGCTTGTCCGAAAGTCGGTCAACAGATGAAAGTCCTGCTAATCGGCAACGGCGCGAGAGAGCACGCCATCGCATGGAAGATAAGCCAGAGCCATCTGACGTCGGAGCTTTTTGTTGCGCCGGGCAATGCAGGCACCGCAGAGCTTGGAAGCAATGTCCCGATAAGCGCAACCGACATCGATGGCCTGCTGGGGTTTGCCAAGGAAAACAGCATAGACTTCACCATCGTAGGCCCGGAAGCGCCGCTTGCTGATGGCATTGTAGACCGCTTTCAGGAGGTTGGTCTGCTCATATTCGGCCCGACGAAGAACGCCGCGCAAATCGAGGGCAGCAAGAGTTTTGCCAAAGAGCTTATGCTGCTTCATAACGTCCCGACGGCGACGGCGAAGACATTTTCATCATACGACAACGCACTGAACTTCCTGGAAGCCTCTCCCCTGCCCGTCGTCGTCAAGGCGGACGGTCTGGCCGCTGGCAAGGGCGTCGTCGTGGCGCAAACGCTTGATGAGGCCCAAGCTGCTGTGCATGAACAGATGGTCGAGAAGGCGTTTGGAGCAGCAGGAGACCGTGTGCTCATAGAAGAATGCCTTGAAGGTCAGGAGATAAGCGTCTTTGCCTTCGTGGACGGCGAGCGCGTTTCGCCGATGGTCGCCGCCTGCGACTACAAGCGCATCGGTGACCGCGACACTGGGCCGAATACTGGCGGCATGGGAAGCTATAGTCCTCCTTCCGTCTGGAATGCCGCGTTGGAGCAGCGAGTGCGCGAGGAAATCATGGAACCAGTAGCCAGGGGGCTGGTAGCGCAAGGAAGCCCTTATTGTGGCATCCTGTACGCGGGCTTGATGCTCACTGCCGAAGGCCCCAAAGTGATCGAATTCAACTGCCGCCTCGGAGACCCCGAAACACAGGTCATTCTGCCTCGATTGAAAACCGATCTGTTGGAAGCTATGATGAAGACTGCACAAGGCAAGCTCGATGATCTGGTTATCGAGTGGGACGTGCGGGCGTGTGTCGGTGTTGTCGTCGCGTCCGGCGGCTATCCGGGCGCATACTCCACCGGCTACATGATAGAAGGGCTTAGCGAGCTTGATAGCGACGTGACCGTGTTCCACGCTGGAACACAGTTGTATCCTGAGGAAGGCGGCACAGGCACGAGTGTGGTTACGAACGGCGGTCGTGTTCTCACCGTGTCGGCGTTAGGAAGCACGATTGAGGAAGCACGGCGAAAAGTGTACGCGAACGCAGGGCGAGTTCAATTCAAGGGCGCGTACTATCGCAAGGACATCGCCGAGTCTTCTTCGAACAGTTTGCCACTCGTAACATAAATGATGAAGATGCCACGGCATTAAGGGCTAATCTGCATTTTCATTTGAGCTTAGATGAGGGAGTACAGGAATTATGCCGTTAGTTGGCGTAGTCATGGGCAGCAGTTCGGACGAGCCGCTGATGCAGGAAACATCAAAAGTGCTCGAACAGATGGGCATCGACTATGAGATGGTCGTCATGTCCGCGCACCGCACTCCTGAGAAAGTCATGGAATACGGTCAGACTGCCCGCAGCCGGGGCATCGAGGCCATCATCGCGGGCGCGGGTGGCTCTGCCGGACTTCCAGGCGTGCTGGCGTCGTGGACGACGTTGCCCATCATAGGTGTTCCTTTGCCGACAAGCGACCTCAAGGGCATCGACTCCCTTTATGCTATCGCGCAGATGCCGCCGGGTATCCCTGTTGCCTGCGTCGCAGTCGGCTCATGGGGAGCGCGCAACGCAGCCTTTCTTGCAGCCCAAATCCTGGGCATCAAGCACGAGAGCATTCGCAAGGCATACGACAATTACCGCGAGGGCCTGAAAAGCCGCTAGCCATTCGGAGGACAACGGGTCAATGATAGAGCGATATGCCAGGCCGAGAATGAAACAGGTCTGGTCGGACGAAAACAAATTCGACAAGTGGCTCATGGTGGAGCTTGCGGTGTGCGAGGCGTGGACAGAGGAAGGCGTTATCCCGGCTGAGGACATGGCGAAGCTGCGACACGCCACCCACAATATGGAACGCCTCTACGAGATTCTCGCACGTACGCGCCACGATGTCACCGCATTCCTGAGTTCCATCACCGAGAGCCTAGGGCCGGAAGGTCGCTGGATTCACCTCGGCCTTACCTCCAGCGACGTTTGGGACACAGCGACCAATCTCCAGCTTATGGATGCCGCAGACCTCCTTGACGAGGAGATTAATAGCCTCCTTGAGGCATTGCAGACCAGAGCGCTTGAGCACAAAGACACGCTCATGATGGGGCGCACGCACGGCGTCCACGCTGAGCCTATTACGTTTGGCCTGAAGATAGCTCTATGGTGGGACGAGATGCGTCGCAACCGCCAGAGGCTCGCGCAGGCCAGGGAGTCCATCGCCGTTGGCAAAATCTCAGGCCCCGTCGGAACTCACGCCACCGCGCCGCCTTCTATCGAGGCCAAGGTATGCAAGAGGCTGGGAATTGAGTCCGCCCCTATATCTAACCAGATTATCCAACGCGATCGCCACGCACAGTTCGTCACGACACTGGCCCTGATTGCGGCCTCGCTGGAAAAGTTTGCAACCGAGATTCGCGGCCTACAGCGCACCGAGGTTCGTGAGGTCGAGGAGCCGTTTAGCGAAGGTCAGACGGGTTCCTCTTCCATGCCCCACAAGCGCAACCCGGAACTGACCGAGCGGGTTTGCGGACTTGCCCGTCTGATACGCGGCCATGCCGTCACCGCGCTGGAAAATGTCGCGCTCTGGGGCGAGCGAGACATCAGCCATTCCTCGGCGGAGCGCATCATATTCCCCGACTCCTGCATGGCATTGGACTACATCCTCGACCTGTTCGCTGGAGTCATGCGAGGCCTTCGCGTGTACCCTGAGCGGATGGCCCAGAACATGGAATTGACCAAGGGCCTTTTGTTCTCGCAACGAGTGCTGCTGGCGCTGGTAGAAAAAGGATTAAGCCGAGAGGATGCCTACAAAATCGTGCAGACCAACTCCATGAAGACCTGGGACGATGACAGAGATTTCAGAGAGCTAATCAGGTCTGACTCAGAGGTAGCTTCCCAGATTTCCTCAATAGAACTAGACGGCATTTTCGACAACAAATACTACGTCCGACATGTGGATGAGATATTCCGACGCGTCGGGCTGAACTAGGCGAGTGAGGCAATGACGACAATTCGAGAGACCGACCTCCCCAATCTGCTCTATCGAGGCAAGGTTAGAGATACCTACGATCTTGGCGATGGACTGATGCTGATGATCGCGACGGACCGCATCTCAGCCTTCGACGTCGTGCTGCCCACTGCCATACCTGAAAAGGGCGTCGTGCTTTGCCAGATATCCGCTTTCTGGTTCGGGCAGACCTCTCATCTGGTGCCGAACCACCTGGTCGCCCTTGCAGCCGACCGGCCTGACCTGTCCATTCCAGAGGAGATATCTCGAAGGGCGATGGTCGTGCGCAAGGCGGAGCGCATAGACGTGGAGTGCGTTGTCAGGGGCTATATTACAGGCTCTGCGTGGGCGGAGTACAGGCGCGAGGGCACGGTTTCTGACCTGCCAATGCCTTCGGGATTGCAAGAGGGTGACAAATTTCCAGAGCCGATATTTACTCCCACGACCAAGGCTGATGTAGGCCACGATGAGAACATATCCATCGAGCAGATGGAAGACATGGTTGGCAAGGAACTGACCGCCCAGCTTGCAGGGATTACTGTTGCGGTCTACAGCTTCGCTCGGGACTTCGCGCTTGAAAAAGGGATTGTCATCGCCGACACCAAAATGGAATTTGGGATGATCGATGGTCGTCTAACACTAATCGACGAGCTTCTGACGCCAGACTCCAGCCGGTTCTGGGACGTCGAAGGCTACGCGCCGGGCAAGTCGCAACCAAATTTCGACAAGCAATATGTTAGAGACTGGCTGAACACGCAGCGATGGGACCATGAGCCTCCCGCGCCTGATCTGCCTGATGAGGTCGTCGAGAAGACACACCAACGCTATCTCGAAGCCTTTAGGAAGTTGACAGGTACTGGTCTCTCCTAGCAAAATGAAAGGTAGGGGACTTCGATGAGTGTTTGTGTAGAAAGATAATTCGACTCGTTGTCAAGGGTTCGTCCTTCGGCGGAAGGATATGATGGGAGCGGCAACCCTCATAAAAGTTTTCCCTGAGAGGAATAATGGCTACTCGCTCTAAAAACAGGCTTACACCCACGCAAGCTCGCGCCGCCCGACGCGCGCGCAGGCGCAACAAACGACGGTTCCTTCGCCTTGGCGCCTTTTCCGCTGTCGGATTGGTGGCGGCGGCGTTTATCTTATCGCTGTTCCTTCCAAGCTTTTCGGGAATCGGCTTTGGAGGGCTGGGGGGCGACAGTGCGCCAGATGGGCCAGGCGAGAGATTTTCCGAGATAAATCGGGACCACATTAGTGCAGGCGCTGAACACGGCTCTTACAATTCCGTGCCCGCGACCTCAGGCTGGCATTACGCGCAACCATTGGCTCCGGTTCGATGGGGCGTTCATGAGGAGTTTCTGGCCGACGAAATTCGGTTGCACAACCTGGAGCACGGTGGTATAGCAGTCCACTACAATTGTCCAGATGGCTGCGATGAGCTTGTAGGCCAACTAACCAATATCGTCGACAGGTCTAGAAGCGATGGCCTGAAGGTTATATTGGCTCCTTATCCTGACATGCCTACCAAAATCTCCCTCACCGCCTGGACGTTCATCGACGCCTTCGACGAGTTCGATGAGGAAAGGGTCAAGGACTTCATTCGTGCCCACGAAAGCTCGCAAAACGCCCCGGAGCCTAACGCTCAATAGGGGCAGATGGCCGCTCCACATCAAAGGCGAACCTGTAAATTGTCATAGATGGACGTATGCCGCCTTGCAATACGGCCAAATTCAGGTTTAACTAATGCCCGAACTTTTCACTTAGGCGAGGCGCGCTAACGTCCTCGCAAGAAGGAGCCTATGAAGCGAATAGCTGTCTTTACCCTCGGTATCATGGCCTTGGTGACGTTTGCCGCATGCTCAAGTTCGCCAGATGGACCCGGTCAGGAGTTCCCAGATCAGGGCGGCGATCACATAGGCCTTGGAGATGACCATCCGCTTTATAACTCAGTTCCAGCTACATCCGGTTGGCATTTCAGCGCGCCAATTGCGCCAGCTCCCTGGGATGTGTACAACGAGGCAATCCCAGATGAAGTTCTAGTGCACAATCTGGAACACGGCGGGATTGGAATTCACTACAACTGTCCCAACGGCTGCGACGAGCTTGTAGGTCGACTTACCAGTCTCGCTAGAGACGGAGGGAAGATAGTGATGTCGCCCTACCCTGATATGGAGACTCGAATCGCGCTGACGGCTTGGAACTTCCTGGACACATTCAACGATTTTGATAGGGACAGGATCAAGGACTTCATCGACGCCCATGAAAGCTCGTCCAACGCCCCTGAACCTAATGTTCGGTAGGGGTAGATGGCCGCTCCACTATCAAAGGCGAACCCCTAAACTGTGATAGGTAGACGTCTACCGCCTTGCAATACAGCCCAATTGAGGTTTAACTAATGCCCGAACATTTCACCTGGGCGAGGCGCGCTAATGTCCTCGCAACGAGGAGCCTATGAAACAAATAGCCGCCTTTACCCTGAGCACGATAGTGTTAGCGATGCTTGCCGAATGCTTTAATTCGCCAGATGGCCCTGGCCAGAAGTTCCCCGATCAGGGCGGCGATCACATAGACCTGGAGGATAACCATTCGCTATATAATTCAGTTCCAGCTACATCCGGGTGGCATTTCAGCGTGCCTTTTGCGCCAGCGCCCTGGGATGTTTACACCGAGGCAATCCCAGGCGAAGTTCTCTTGCACAATCTGGAACACGGCGGGATTGGGATTCATTACAACTGTCCAAACGGCTGCGCCGAGCTTGTAGATCAACTACGTAGTCTTGCCATAGACGGAGGTAAGATAGTGATGTCGCCCTACCCTGATATGGAAACTCGAATCGCGCTGACGGCCTGGAACTTCCTGGACAGATTCGACGATTTTGATGAGGACAGGATCATCATATTCACAGACGCCCACTTGAGCTCGTCCAACGCGCCTCAGCCTAATGCGCCGTAGAGTCCAATGTTTTTAGCCAAAGTTTTCATCAGACTGAAGCCTACTGTAAACGACCCGCAGGGACAGACCATTCATGGCGGTCTGAGTCAGTTGGGGTTCGACAGCGTGCAGGGCGTTCGGGCGGGCAAGTACATGGAGATTCGCCTGGACGAGACTAGCAAAGATGACGCTTCCCAAAAAATCAGCCAAATGTGCGAGAAGCTGCTCGCTAACCCGGTCATAGAAGACTATAGCTTCGAACTGGAACACGTTGATGGCGACTGACTCCTGGTTTTGGCATCCTAAGCAAAACGATAAATACGGCTTTCAGCTTTGCCTTCGCACTATTACATACCTGCCAAGCCAATCCGTGAACTCTTTGCGGCCCAATGCGCCAGATGCGACTTGGAGGACGACTTGCTCCTGATCTTCCGTTGTGGCATCAATTTCATGGCCGTTTAGGACGAGAAAAGTTTCCATAGCAGCATGTCCGATGCGCTTGTTGCCGTCCCAAAAGGGGTGGTTTTTGATGAGAGTAAAGCCGAGAGCAGAAGCCTTTTCGATTAATGTAGGGTAAAGTTCCTCTCCCGCAAAAGACATACGAGGCTGAGCAAGGGCCGATTCTAATGCACCCAGATTCTGAACGCCCGTAGAGCCTCCGGTTCGCTCCATTATCTTATAATAAAGCTCAAGCACTTCACGAAGTGTAGTGTAAGGTCGCGCACTAGGCCAGTCGTCGATAAAGCTCGGCATTTTTCTTGAGTACATGGTCCATAGACCGCTGAAAACTCTCGTCAGGAATAGTCAGCAATTCTTCTATACCAGCATGAATCAACTCTTCTGGAGTAATGCCTAGTTGGGTAGCTCTTTCATGTAATTTAGACAAGAGATCGTCTGAAAGGGTAATCGTTATGCTGCTCACTTCGTCTCCCAGCTGTTCAGGCATTCGCCATCGTATTCTAGCTTATCGTACCCTTGGTGCTTGGAACCTCTCCGGCGATGCGTTCGTCTGGGGTCAGCGCTGCCCTCATAGATCTCGCCAGCCCCTTGAAGATGGCCTCTGCCTTGTGATGATTGTTTAGGCCAGCAAGAACTCGAACGTGCAGGTTGAAGTTGCCTTCGCGGGCGAGCGATTCAAGGAAGTGCCGGATGAGGTCGCCTGGAAGCCCACCAAGGTCGCTGTCGCCAAGGTCAGCTTCGATGACGGCGTAACCGCGTCCACCGAAATCGACGACGACCAACGCGAGGGCTTCGTCGAGCGGAACATAGGAGTGTGCCATCCTCGTGATGCCTCGGCCATCGCCTACTGCTTCACGTATCGCTTTGCCAAGCAGAATCCCAACGTCTTCCACAAGATGATGCCAGCCGACCTGAACATCGCCTTTTGCCGAAATGCTCAAGTCAATCAAGCCGTGGCGGGAAAGCTGTGCCAGAAGATGGTCGAACATGCCGTTGCCAGTGTCGAGCTGATATTTGCCAAGGCCGTCGATGTTCAACTCCACCGAAATCTGTGTTTCGCCGGTCTCGCGGGTCAGTTTGCTTGTGCGTGGGGTCAAATGCTAGTCTCCGCTGATGATAGTCTTATAGAAGCTCTTTCAGCGCCTCGATAAGGGCGTCGGTTTGCTCCGGCGTGCCTACAGCTGACCTGAAGGAGTCCCGCAATCGATCTGTGTTGAAGAAGCGCACGAAGATGCCACGCTGGGCCAGTCCCTCATAAATATCGTGGGCCTTACCCGGCGTCACCTGGCACAAAATGTAATTGCCGGACGGCGGCCATGGCGTCACGCCCGGTATGTCTTTAAGTAGCGCGAACATCCTCTCTCGCTCTTCCACGATCAAGTTGACATTCTTTAGCAGCGCAGGGGCGTCCTCTAGCGAAGCCAGAAGCGCGGCCTCTGCCGCCACGTTTACGTTGTAAGGTGGCTTGATGTCGATAATGCGCTTGACCAGGTTAGGACTCATGAGGCCATAGCCGATGCGAAGCCCCGCAAGCCCGGCCCATTTGCTCAAAGTCCTGAGAACTACGAGGTTTTCGTGTTCGGGAATCATGTTCGCAGATGTCTGATTGCAGAACTCGTAGTAGGCTTCGTCGACGACTACTATCCGCTCTGTATCTAAAAGCGCCCTCACCTGGTTTTCGGAGGCAAGGTTGCCAGTCGGGTTGTTCGGAGTCGTAACGAAAATCACCTTAGTCTTAGAATCAACGGCGTTCAGGGCGGCCTCAATGTCGATCTCGAACAGCTCGTTCCTTGGCACCATCTTCACTTCTGCGCCATACACTCGCGCGTTGAAGCTGTACATGCCAAATGTGGGGTCGAAGTCGAGTATCTTGTCCCCAAGCGAAATGAAAAGCTGAAATATGAAAGCGATAAGTTCGTCGCTGCCTGCACCCGCGATGATACCGTCGGCGTCGGTGCCGGTGTATTCCGCCAGCGCGTTTCGCATATTTCGTTGAAGCGGGTCGGGGTAGAACTGCAGCGGGGCCTTGGCGACGGCCTCGACAGCCTTTGGAGAGCATCCGTAGGGGTTTTCGTTGCCGTCGAGCTTGATGATCTTCTCGGCGGGAATGCCATATTTCTGGGCTAAGACCTCTGGCGGCTCTATCGGGTCATAGGGCTTCACATCTCCGGCCAGATGCGGCCTGATGAGCCTGGTTACGTCCACAGTCATGGCTTCACCTCTCAAGTTCGGACGTTTTGCTAATTGCTTAAAGCCTTGTTATAAAAGCTCTTCTCTTACCTCGGCTGCCTCCGCGTGCGCAGTCAGGCCCTCTGCCCTTGCGATCAGCGAGGCGGCTTTGGCAAGTTCTCTGGAAGTGTCATCGTCCAACGCGACGATTGGACTGACTTTTACAAATGAGTGAACGCCCACGCCAGAGTTGAATCTGGCCGTTCCCGCTGTTGGCATCACGTGGCTCGGCCCCGCGACGTAGTCCCCAAGGACTTCGTGCGAGAAATCACCCAGGAAGACTGCCCCAGCGTTTCGCACTTTTCCGACGTGCGACCAGGGTTCTCTTACCATCAAGCACAGATGCTCAGGCGCGAACTGGTTTGCCAGTTCCAGCGCCTGCTCAAGGTTGCCCACGATTGCTATACAGCCCTGGTTGTCCATGGCTGCCTTCGCAATGCTGCCTCTCTCCAGCCTGTTCAGACGCGATTGCGCTTCATTCTCGACAGCCACCGACAGGCGCTCGGATGTCGTAATCAGCACCGGTCTGGCTAACGCGTCGTGTTCGGCTTGCGCTAGCAAGTCGGCGGCGCATAGCGTCGGATTGGCTGTATCGTCCGCTACGATCACCGTCTCGGTGGGGCCGTACAGACCGTCTATTCCCACATCGCCGTACACGAGTTTCTTGGCGAGAGTAACGAAGATATTGCCAGGCCCGCATATGATGTCCACGCGAGGAATGGTCTCAGTGCCGTAAGCCAAAGCTGCGATGGCCTGTGCGCCTCCAATTCGGAACACTCGGTCAACTCCCGCGATGTCTGCGGCCACCAGCACCACCGGACTAGGCATCTCGCCCTTGCTCGAAGGCGTGCAAACAATGACCTCGCCCACGCCAGCGACTTTGGCTGGAATCGCCGTCATCAGCACGGTGGATGGATACAGCGCCGTTCCGCCCGGAATGTATGCCCCTACCCGATCAACGGGATTGATTAGCTCGCCGTATCCCCGTTCAAAATCTATCCAGCCTCTTCTTCGGCTGGCCTCATGGAACTCTTGTATCCGAGCTGCCGAGAGAGTCAACGCCTCCACTAGCTCGTCAGAGACGTTCTCATAGGCTTCAGCGATGGCTGAGGTGGGCACTTCTATTTCGGCCATATCGCTGCGGTCGAGGATGCGAGTAAGCTCGCGCAGGGCAGCGTCGCCTTGCGTTCGAACCTGATTCAAAATCCGTTCTACCACCTGCGTCGGAGTTAGTGCCTCTCCAAAGACCTCCTCAATTCCGGCCTGAACGTGAGGCGGGACATAATCGAGCCCTAACCCCCTACCCTCGCACAGGTATTTCTTGGCTTCTTCCAGACCCTTGACCACCTTCATTGGAGGTAGTCTCCAACTCTGTGAACCAACGCCTCTATGGTTTGCTCTCGATAGTCTGAAAGGCTTCGTCGCGGTATGAATTCGTAGACGTCTTCCAGGCTTTGAGGCGCGCCCTGAACGAATTCCTCTGCCAGAGCGTGCGCAGGATGACTCTCGTCCCCTCCCGAGATTCGGCTGGCCATAAATCTCAGCCGTTCCCAGGAGAACTCGCGGCCAAGGCTTGTCACTACCCAGTCCCGCCATTCGGTCAGAGTCTCGGAAGGAATGAAGCCTATCTTGATTCCGTCAACGGCGACTTCCTGAAGCCTCTGGATGTTGTTCATCGTCTCATTGCACTGGCGGTCTAGCTCCAGTTGGAGCGCCCTATCCATGACCTTTCCCAGCACGTCATCCTCGAACACGTCTGAATTGCTGAAGTACTTTCTGAACATTTCCACTATCCAGAACTCATCGACTAACAGATGTGTGATGTATCCACAGATAAACGCCTGAGTCGGCCCATCATGGTTGGACGATGTAATCAGATTAGGGTGTGACTTGAACATTCCCTTTACACCTGCGCCGACGGACTCGAAGTCGAGCTGCGTGAAGTGGTATTCCTTGCGCGTTCGGCGAGTAATAACTCGGATATCCGGCGATGTGGACCCAAAGAGGAAGCAGCCCATGTGGGCTTCCAGCGTCGGATGCGCCAGACGCTTGGCGGCCTCGTACGCGAGGTCAATGTGTGCGGCTAGATTAGGCACCCGTAGCTCCTTCGTTAGGCAAGGCAAGTCGAGCGTGCGCCCGACACTCGGAATCGAACACATAATTCGGCTGCGACACGGTCACGCTGCCCCCTATGCGGCGCAAATGCGCAACTGCGTCCAGCAGCCTGTTCTTCTCCACGATGACAGTAACAGCGTACCAGCCCTCGCCGTCCAGGGTATATACCTTGGATATAGTGGGGCCACGAAGCCCTGAGATGTCAGCGTGATTGAGAACGTAGTTTGCTATCTCCTCTGGCGCTTCGCCCCTCATGTTAGCGGTAATGCTGTAGAACTCTTGTGAGAGAAGGCGGCCTTCGATAAATTCTGCCATCGCCTTGGCACTGCCTAGCTTCTCTTTGTCAGCAGCTAGCAGTCGCTGGTTGCCAATGAGGCAGGCCTCGGACGTCATAATCGAGCCGCCGTGAACGGTCTTCAGCCGGTTCGCGCGCATCGTCGTCCCGCTCTCCGATATGTCCGCGATGATGTCGGCGAAGCCCATCGCGGGTGCGGCTTCGAGAGTGCCGCTGGATTGCACAAGCGAGAAGTAATTGACACCATTGCTCAGCAGGAAGCGCTCCACCATGCGCGGAAACTTCGTGGCGATGCGGAGGTCTCTGCCCTCCTCCCGGAACTCCATAGAGAGGTCTGCGAGGTCGGCCAAAGAGGTAACATCGACCCAGGCATCGGGCACGCCGAGAACAAGCTCGCAATGGCCGTATCCAAGATTGTCGATTACAACGCTGGAATCGCCGCCTTCCCGTCTCGATTCCAGAAAGCGGTCGTGACCGACGATACCCATGTCCGCACTGCCCTCTTCTACCTTCGACGTGATGTCCGAGCCGCGCTGAAACAGCACGGCGACGCCAGGGAGTGTCGGAATCTGGGCGGTATAACTGCGATTGTTCGTCCTCAGAACCCCGATTCCGCACGAGCGCAGAAACAACAGCGTTGACTCGTGAAGAGCGCCGTCACTGGGAATTGCCAGGCGAAGCATTGTTTTCTCTTGCGTCATCAGCTTACTGCTCTTCCGCGGAATGGCCGAGCGCGCCCAAAACTTCGTCCATATTGTACGCGAATCCAAGTGCTGGAACATCATCTTCGCCGCCCAATGCTTTGACCAGGCTGTCGTACCTGCCGCCGCCGCCCAGAGACGCGCCTTTTTCCGATGAGGCATATAATTCAAAAATAACGCCTGTATAGTAAGCGATTCCCCTTGCAAGCCCAAGGTCGAGGGTCAGGTTGTCTTCAGAGATACCGCGACTCACGAGCGCGTTAGTCAACTTATCCAACTCATTGAAGAAGTCTGATTTCATACCTTTTTCAATGACAACACGGCGGGCCTCCCTCAGAACGGACTCTGGCGACCCATCCAATTGCGCAAGCATACTTATTAGAGTGAGGACTTCCTCGAACACGCTGGGGTCGTCCGCGATGCGCACCTTGCGTAGCAGCCTTGCCACAATCTGTTCTCCTGTTCTCTGACCAATCGGGGCAGGCATCGAATCCTTGAGAGCGCTCTGTATGAACTCCTGAGCCGCTTCCATGCTGATACCGTCGAGAGCCATACCTACGCTCTGGTCGAAACCTGCTCTCAGCAGACCCACGTCTTCGGCGCGTTGTTTCAGTGTGCCCACGTCTGTGCGTCCGCGTTTCAGGTCTTGAACATTTCCGATGATAAAGAGCTTGGCAGGCTCAGAGAGGTTATGCGCGCTCAAAAGGCTATGCAGAGGACCAAGATGACCGATACGCAACCGGCACTCACGCAGTCCAATTTCATGAAGGCCAGACCACGCGAGATAGATGATCTCTGTGTCGGCTTCTACTCCCGCGGCTCCCACAAGCTCGGCGCCTACCTGAGTGAACTGACGGTATCCCCCGCCTTCTACTCCTTCGTATCGAAAGACAGGGCCGCCGTATTGCCACCGAACAGGAAGGCTGAGCGAGTCCTGCTCCTGATTGAAGTGGCGAATAACCGACGAGGTGAACTCAGGCCGTAGGCTGACACGGTGTCCACCGGGGTCTGTAAAAGTGTACAGACGATTGGTTAGCTCTCCGCCTGACTTGCGGACGAACAACTCGGTCTCCTCAAGCAACGGGGCGTCTATGACCTCGTACTCGCTATTGCCGAAGTGCGTCCGCAGTTTTTCCATTGCCTGACTCATGCGCTCATAGGTATGCGCGGTTACATCTCGCATACCCGAAAGTCGCTGAATCTGTCGCCTCGTCAAAACTTCAACCTCTGATGATACTTTGCCTCGTCGTTGGCGGGTCATCTACCTGATAACAAAGCTAGTATACCCTGAATATCGCCCTCTATGGCAACTCATTTTGCCATGTCGATCATATTCTCATGTGCTCTACCCGGTGTCAACGTTTCCAAGCGCCGTGCGCTATGACTTCTTGAGCATTCGTGCTAGGATTATACAAAATGCTCGTAGATGATTCGGCAGTCGTTCCAGACCACGGTTGGAAGGCAAGCTCGGACTGAAGGAAAGAAATGAACAGACCCAATTGGTACGAACAGCACCCAACCGCTTGTACGTGCGTCTCATGTCAGTCGAGCCGTTCCGCTCTGAAAAAGGCCGGTAAGGTAGGCCGCAACGCGCGATGCCCATGCGGCAGCGGCAAGAAATATAAGAAATGCCACGGCGGTTAATATCCTCGACCAACCTGCTTCGCTAGTCCCCAGTCTTCGGCAAAACCCCTCAGCTTAATCAGACCACAAAATTAATTGACAGTGCATTAGATGAGTGATAGCATCCACTCCTGGTAGTTAATAGTGGGTGACGGCACCCATAGATTTGAGCCACACTCTACCCTGGGAGATTTTCCTTCGGGTTGTGTGCTGATAAATCTGCCAACTGCGACCGGTTTTGTTTGCAAGATAGTTGCTTGTCACAAGCGCTTGCAATTGATCGTTGATGAGGCAGACGTTGGATTCTGATATATCGAATGATGTCAATACTGTGACCGATGAGCCTTCTTGTGACCGGAAAGGCGCAGGAGGGTTATGGAGTCGTCTCAGGCACTTATATCTCTACAAGTTTGGGGTCCGGCTGACCTCATTTGGGCTTGTAGGCGTTAGTGGTCTGTTAGTCAACAGCCTCATCCTTGCGGCGCTGACCGAAATTGGCGGAGTCCACTACCTCTTATCGTCCATAATGTCGACCCAAGGCTCCAGCCTTTGGAATTTCGGCCTTTGTGAAGGCTGGGTCTTCAGGGACAAAAGGGCCGACGGACGTACTCTCCAACGATTGTTCCTCTTCATGTTGATGAACAACGCCACTTTGATATTGCGTGCGCCGATACTATTCCTTCTAACTTCTGGCATGGGCGTCCATTACCTTTTGTCGAACTTCATCGCAATATCAATGATGGCGCTTGTCAGATTCGTGATGTCAGACAGGTGGATATGGAATGGGCCGCAAGAGAGATCAAATGGGCCTATAACCTATGATATACATGACATCATCTCTGTCGAGTCCACGGTGCCCCTTCCAGAACTGGAGCATTTTCGTGTTCAAAGCGGCTCTCTCGCTCCTGACATACGAGTCAGAGTTGGGAAATTAGGGCTTCAAGAGGCGCTGGAACAAACTAAAGCGTATCCTAACACACGAGCCATCGAGTACAGCGAAGGGATTGGCCCCTCGCGTTCAAGGTGCGAGTATTTTTGGGCGATACAACCGAGGTGGCCGTGTCCAGCCTTGTCGCGGCATCGCCCCATGTGCTGTATACCAACGTCGTCGAGCCGATTCTGCGCTGGACGTTCGTCAGAAAAGGCTACGCTCTGGTGCACGGGGCCTGCCTCGCTTCGAACGGTCAGGCTGTCCTGCTGTCCGCGCAGACCGATACGGGCAAGACGACAACCGTATTGCGAACTCTCACCAGATACCCTTATTCCTTCCTCTCGGACGACATGATAGTTTTGTCGCGTGATGGGATATTAAGAAACTACCCCAAGCCATTGACCATCAGCAATCATACACTCGCGGCGGTAGATAATGCTTCGCTTTCCACAAGGCAGCGGCTGGCGTTGCAAATCCAGAGCCGTGTTCACTCGCGTTCGGGAAGGCGATTCGCTCACGCTCTTGCGAAGGCGAGAATACCCGTTGCATCCGTTAATGCGCTGGCCCAGATAATCATACCTCCGCCGAAGTACAGGATAGACCAGTTGATTCAGGATGTATCCTTGACCGAGCAATCGCGACTATCGTATCTTGTGTTCATAGAGATAGGCGACGACGGCGAGATGTTTCTCGATAAGGAAAAGGCTCTGGAAGTGCTTTTGAGGAACTGTGAAGACGCCTACGGATTTCCTCGGTACACAGAGCTAGCCGGGTTCTTGCTCGATTCCTTCGACGACGACTTACCGAAGGCTGAAGCTAAGATCATCGAAGATGCCCTTGAAAACTGCCCTACTCTGCTTATTCGCAGCATGAAACGGGATTGGTGGCGAAGATTGCCCACCATTTTTGAAGAACTCGAAGAGGGTCGAAGCGCCGCACTCGCCACCAACTTAAATCCTTCGCAATGTCAGACGGTAATTCCCTAGAGAGCTATGGGTTAAGGGATGGGAGGTTCAGGTGAAGCTCAAGTCAACAGGGCATAACGCTCTTCAAACTTTCGCTTCCCCGTCGTTCGCATTCGCCGTCGGACGCATTCGCCTTGATTTCGTAAAGCTGAGGTGGGCATCTGTCGCAGGCATGCTTGCGGTGGCTATCTTTTTTCGTGTTCTGGATATCGATCGCGTTGGATTCAATAGCGACGAAGCCGTTTACTCCGGTCAGGCGGCGGCATTAATAGGCGATCCCAAGTTCAGCGTCTTTTTCTCCATATTTCGCGCACACCCTTTGCTGCTTCAGACGTTGCTCGGTGGACTGTTTGCCATCGTAGGCGTTATGGACGTAGCCGCGAGGCTCTTCGTGTCCCTAACTTTTGGTGTAGGCAGCGTCGTCGTCACCTACTTTCTGGCGCGCAAGCTCTACGGTCATTGGATAGCTATCTCAGCCGCGACCATCCTCGCAGTGCTTCCATACCATATACTTATATCTCGGCAAGTGCTGGTAGATACTCCTCTCGGCTTCTTTGTGGCTCTGACGATCTGGTTTATGGCTAAGAGCATCGACGACGATTCAGGTCGATGGTTCATACTGGCAGGACTAACGGCGGGATTGGCAGCGGCAACCAAGGGGCCAGTGGGCATGTTGCTTTTGCCCGTTATGGGAAGCTTCCTGATATTCACCGGTGGTCTGCGTCAATTGCGATTTCGCACGGTGATTATTGCATCGAGCGTGTTCCTTGTAGTGCTCTTCCCATTTCTGCTTTCAAGGCTTCTGTTTGCGCCGTCCAACAGCGGCTTCTATCTGGTGTGGCAACTCAGCAGACCTCCCAATCACGACGTTTTCTACTTTCTGCGGGTACTTGGCGAGTTCGCCAGCCCGATCTTCATCGCACTGACCCTTTTGGGGTTCGCCCGAATGATTCTGCGAAGGAGGAAAGGCGACATCCTCGTGCTAATGTGGGTTGTAATATACTTCACATTTTTTCAGGTCTGGCCTACGAAGCTGTTCCAGTACCTTATAGTGTTGGTTCCGGGCCTTACTGTTGCTGCTGGAATAGGCCTTAACGTTCTAGTTGGATGGTTCATTAACTTCGCGCGGCATGGACGAACCTTGACGCCAGCGACTTCGGGTATGATAGCGCTCGTGCCGTTATTGGCCTTCAGCGTGTTTCTTGGCAATGGCTCCTGGTCGGCGATACGTAACGGGCCAGAGTCAGTGTCCGGCGCGTTCGACCTTGATGTTGAGGTTCAGGACTTCGCGGGCGGCAGAGAGGTCGGCCTCTGGGCCAAGCAGAACGCGCCCGCCGGCGCCAGGTTTATGACTATCGGGCCTTCGATGGGTAACATCATTCGATTCTACGGTCAGCGTGACTCGGTGGCATTGAGTGTCAGCGCAGACCCTCGCCGCAGAAATCCTGCCTACAGGCCAATACCTAATCCTGACCTGTGGATTCGGCAACTCGGTGTACAGTACATCGTGTGGGACGCATATTCAGCTGACCGCTCGGCCTTTTATAACGCTCGATGAGGTACGTCAGGAAGTTCGACGGCATTTTGGTGTATGGCGTATATGAAAACGTAGATGGCAATCTCGTGTCCACTCTTGAACCGTCTCAACAGGCTGACCCGCGCATACTGGTATATAGCGTGCATGGCGGCGACCCGCTTGCAGGTAACCCTCAGCACATCCTAACCGTGCCCAACTAGCTTTTGATATGCGATTACGACTGACACTGCTGCTAACAATACTCCTCTTTCTGGTGTTAACTGGTCAAAGGGCAACCTCGGTTGCCCAGGCGGATTCAAATAGTCGAATTGACAACATTATCGTGATAGTAGAGCAAAACCACACGTTTGACTCCTATTTCGGCCTTTATCCGGGAGCTAACGGGCTGAACAACGTTACAAGGTTCCCCATTGATCCCGTTACCAATTCTCAGGTGGAGCCGAGCGTCAGCGTGGAAGAGCTAAGAGAGCGTCTGGCGGCATCGGCGTCCCCCGGAAGCGAGTTGCTGTCGAACGGGCGAGGCGCTGCTATCGACGCATTTAACGGCGGCGCGATGGATGGGTTTGTTGCGGCTCAAGTCAACCGGGGACTAGATGACGAGCTTGCGATGAGTTACTTTCACGGTGAAGATGTGAGAGGCCTATGGGACATCGCCGACCAGTTTGTCCTGTTTGATAATTATTTTTCCTCTGTTTTGGGGGACAGCCTGCCTAACATGATGTATCTCATCGCCGGTACGTCTCGTGGCATCAATCGCGGCAGTGTTGATACCTTGAAATTATTGGTAAATGAAAAGGCTCCTACAGTGTTCGATCAACTACAGGAAGCTGGAATCTCCTGGAAATACTATGTCGGAAACCTGGGACGAGTCAGCGAGGAAAAAGTCCTGCGAGGCGCATACCTGGAAACGGAGGTAGAGAGACCCGCGCAGATATATTGGGTTCCCGTGCTTGTCATGCCCCGTTTTTGGACAGACCCGGAAATGCGTTCCAGGTTGGCTTCCCAAGAGCAATTCTTTATTGATGCGGCCCGTGGCGAGCTTCCGTCTGTGAGCTTCGTGCTACCCTCGCCCACAGACCATCCACTGACTCCACCCGTAGTCTCACAGCGTCGGCTCCTAGCCTGGTCAATGCTGTGGCGAAGTCCCCTCAATGGGAACGAAGCGCTTTATTCATCACGTGGGACGAGTGGGGTGGGTTTTACGACCACGTGCCACCGCCACAGATAGATGAGCTTGGATTGGGGTTCCGAGTGCCTGGCCTGTTAGTATCTCCATGGGCAAGGCCTGGATACATATCCAGCGTCCTTCACGACCACACGTCCATATTGAAATTCATCAGTGATCGCTTTAACCTGCCTCCTCTCAGCAAGCGGCAAAAAGCGGCCAACAGCTTCGATGACGTTTTTGATTTTGAAAACCCACCGCTGGAGCGACCTGCATTTAGCCTCGCGGATATTCCACCATCGCGTGTGGGCACTCCAACACAAAGCAGATTAACATTGACGCTATACCTGGCGGGATTTGCAATCGCCGCCGTGTCATTGGCGGCATTCGCGAGGCTTAGATATTTATGACTGAAGGCGATGACACTGGGCTGCGATACGAATACCACACAGATCAATCGCGGTGCGTTGACATTAAGAGGAGTCTATCATGGTAGATCATGAAAGCGTCCCTGCATCCAGCGATGATAGGTTGATTGCGGTTGTTGTGCCGACCTATAACGAAGCTGAAAATCTGCCGGAGCTAACGAGGCGGCTGTCGGATCTTGAAATTACGAACCTGCGCCTGGTTATCGTAGACGATAATTCGCCGGACGGCACAGCCGAGGTCGCCAAGGGCTTGGAAACTGAGTTTAGCGGCACGATAGACGTGATTAGCCGTGAGAGCAAGCAAGGCTTGGGCACAGCGTATATCGCTGGCTTTACCCATGCGCTGGCACAAGGCGCTGACGTTGTTGTTCAGATGGACGCTGATCTGTCTCACTTGCCCGAATACATCCCTGGGTTTTTGGAAGAGCTGAACAACGCGGATGTCGTGGTCGGCTCGCGTTATACCAAAGGCGGCGGCGTAGACGAAACCTGGGGCCTCAAGCGCCGCATGTTAAGCTACCTAGCAAACCTGGGAATCAGAGCGGTCGTGGGCTTGAAGGTGCGAGACGTTACTTCGGGATTCAAGGGGTTCCGTAGCGAAGCTCTTCGCAGGGTGAACCTGAGTGACTTCCGTTGCACGGGATTTGCATTCCAAGCTGAAATGGCACATGCTTGTCAACGCACAGGCTGCCGTATCGTGGAGCACCCGATAATCTTTGTAGACCGCACTCAGGGCACTTCCAAGATGTCAACTTACATAATCGTGGAAGCGTTGTGGCGTCTCCTGCCGCATCGATGGAAACGCTATCCGCAGTCTCAGAGTAGCTGAAACGTTCAGCGATTCTACTATTTGCGGGCCTGTTCCCATCATTTCTAGGCTTTGAATAGGCAACTTGACGTGGCTCGCGAGAGCAAAATCTGCCGCCTTCCGTAAATCCAAATGAGGGCTTGACTGCGTAGAGTGAGCAAGACATAATACGGGAGGCAGTGGCTTATGATGGAGGTAGCAAGAGAATTGTACCGAAGAGAGCTACTCAAAGGGAGTACTGAAACCCTTCTCCTTTCCCTCCTTGCCAACGAGTCTATGTATGGCTATCAGCTTGTTAAAGAGATGGACAAACGCAGCAGCGGGTACTTCCGGTTCAAAGAAGGAACTCTCTACCCTGCCCTACACAGGCTGGAGCGGGACGGTTTGGTTAAGGGGAAATGGGGAACGTCCCCTAGTGGACAGAATCGTCGATACTATCACATAACCGCAAATGGCCGTGCGAAGCTGAAACTGATGCTTGAGGAATGGCATCTGTTCACAAAGGCTGTCAACCTCGTAGCACAGCCAGAAGTAGCACAGCTAGAAAGCGTGTAAGCCTAGAGTGACATCGGAGCAATGACCACACTCATACGTGGCTATCTCGCTAACCTGAGCAGGCAGCTGCACTTGGAGCCGCCCGAAGAACGAGAGATTCTTCACGAGCTTCAGACGCACATCGAAGACAAGGCTCAGGAACTTATCGAGGCTGGCGTTTCCTCTGATGAGGCGCTGACTTACGCCCTGAACGACCTGGGCGGCTCACAGAGCATTGCCGATCAGCTTTATGAGGTTCATAGCAGAGGCTCGGTTTATCACACTGGTTTGGCAGTCCTTCCCCACATTCTCATCGCGGTGATGTTCGCTTTTCACCTGTGGACTGCCTTCGTGTGGGCCGTCATTATGCTTGTTGTTGCCCTGGTCATAAGCGTGCTTGGGTGGAGAAAGGGGCGTCCAAGGTGGACATACCCCTGGCTCGGATACTGTCTCGTTGTTCCCATAATCTCATGGGGACTTGCGATGAGCACGGTGGGATATGGCGCTTGGACCATAGTGACGCGAGGCACGCTGCCACTGAGCATACCGATCTACATTGCGTCGTTTATCTACGTTGGTCTCTCGCTCTGGATCGTTATCAAGATCGTCTCAAAGGTCGCTCGGCGTGACTGGGTGATGGCTTCATTGGCTGTAATGCCAATCCCATTTTTGGCCTACTGGTTTTTTTACTTCTACACCCAGTCAGAAGCGTTGCGGTCTGCCGGTCAGTCGCTGCGTGAAATAGACAGCAGCGTGGCAATCGTGTTTTTGATTTTGGCAGCGTCCACCGCCATCTTCTTTCGCATAGGAAGGCGACTGGTGAGAGTTGCCCTCCTTGTGATAACAGCCCCCTCCATGATCGTCCTGGCGTGGCTCAGCTACCGGGGAGGGCCGGGTTACATGGCAGTATTTACGTTCTCCGCGATTTCCCTTGCGGTGCTTCTGAGTCCCATGCTTTTCGATATCAGAGACAGCCACTCAGATCAAACCGCGTCTCCGTTAGAAGAGTCCTCCGAGGGTTCTCAGCGTTAAATTTACCTACTCTCCTTCTGTCCTCACGCTAACCGGCAACTACCCACACACGCCTGGCAAATATTTGCGGATGTGGTGCGCGAAAATGGCGAGGCTATGCGAAAAGGTGTTGTCATATGTCCCCCTCAAGCGTGATAATACCTTCATGTTGGATGATGGTGCATTTCCATCGAAGCATTTCCATCGTTAGACAGCATTTTCTTCAGGAGCACGGGAGAGCGACAGGTGGAAGCCAATCGCGGACAAAAACATTCCGTAGCTATCGTCGTGGACAGCGCCACCTCGTTGCCTGCGGAAATAGGTCAAGACAGCCAACTGCACGTTGTGCCGATGACGCTCACCCTTGATGGCAATACTTATCTTGACGGGCAAGACATAACGCCCACCAGCTTCTACCGAATGCTGAAGGAATCATCCGTGCCTCCCACAACCTCAGCGCCCTCTCCTGCGAGCTACATTGAAAGCTTCAAGCAGGCCGCTGAAAGAACGCAGTCCATCTTATGCCTTACCGTCGGCTCGGGGTTTAGCGCGTCCTTCGATGCCGCCAATATTGCGGCGCGTGAGGCACTGGAAGCCCTTCCGGGAGTAGAGATAAGTGTTCTGGACTCGGAAAGTGCCGCCGGGGGCGAAGGGCTTATTGCCCTGCAAGCGTTGCGGTCTGCCAGAAATGGCGATGGTCTGGATGACGTAAAGGCCGTCGCAAAGGATGTAATCCCGCGCATCAGGCTGCTCGCGTTCCTCGACACTCTCTACTACCTCTGGAAAGGTGGCAGAGTGCCAAGGATAGCCCATACAGGGACATCCCTGTTTCGCATCAAACCCCTTTTCGAGCTAAAGCACGGAGAAGTCAGCACGATAGCGCGTCCCAGAACTCATAAGAGGGCGGTCAAGCGACTTCTGGAACTCATGTGTGAACGCGCCGAGTCAGGCCCGATTCATGCGACCGTCATGCACGCGGACGCCCTGGAAGCGGCTGAGGAGTTGAGAGGTAAGGTCGAGGCTGAATTCCAGTGTGAAGACCTGTTTGTGAGCGAGTTCACGCCAGTCATGGGAGCGCACATAGGCCCTGGTCTGCTTGGCATCGCCTTCTGGAGCAATGATTGAATAGCGCCATAGGCTCTATCGGACGCCGAGACTTCTTTCCGAGAACCCCTAACTGGACAATCGGAGAAATGAACCGAAGTCCTTTAGCAGCTACCCTTCCGGCGATCCCAAGAGTCGTATCTGTCACCTAACCTGAACGTGAAATACATCATTTTACGCTTAAAGCGGTATCTGTGCCATGCAAATGCAAGGTGATCAGATGTCAGCTTCCTGATAGCCTCTGGTCAGGTATGTCACGAGGTTTTGCGGTTAAATACGTTTCGAAAGACCTGATACTCGACAGCAACCAACAGCAATCAGAGGTGACAAACTTGATTTGTTCGTAAAAACCCCTCGCCAGCCTGGGGCAAGGTGGGGATAATGTAATAAAAGGTCGTGGGCGCTGCGCCTGGCCGAGGGAGGGGAGGATGTTCCGAATACGAGACCCGCAAGAGAGCCTCTGGCAGTCCCAGTTCCTGGTGACGCCGAAGAAGGCTAAGCGCCTGGAGAGAAGTTGGGCCGAGGTTTTCCGAAACGAGGCGCTCCCCCTGATTGACGAGGAGCGCTTTGCTCCCATGTACTGCGTGGACAACGGCCGTCCCAACCGGGCGGTGCAGACCGTCCTCGGGGTCCACCTCCTCAAAGAGATGTTCAACCTCACCGACGATGAAGCTCTGGAACAGCTAGAGTTCAACCTGCTCTGGCACCACGCCCTGCGGCTAGACATCGAGGAGACCCACCTGCCCCAGAAGACCCTCCACAACTTCCGAGTTCGCCTGATGCAGCACGACGGTGGCCGGCTGGCTTTCCAGGAGACCACGGACCGGATCATCCAGGCGCTGGGCATACGCACCGGAAAGCAACGGCTGGACTCCACCCACATCATGAGCAACATCGCCACACTCACCCGGCTGGGCCTGTTCTGTGAGACGATGCGGTTGTTCCTGCGGGCCTTGCGCTGGGAGCACCCAGAGCTTCGCCCTGGGGTTCCGGAGGGCCTCCTAGGGCGCTATTTGAAGGAAGAAGACGAGGCGACCCACTACGAGGACGCCCGCACGGGGGAGGGTCGGCGACGCCTTTCGGTCTGTGCCCGGGACCTCTACCGGCTGGTGGACCGGTTTCATGGCACGACTGCTGCCCAGCTGGAGGAGTACCGGCTGCTGGAGCGGCTGCTGCGGGAGCAGTGCCATGTGGGCAAACACCAGGACGGGCGCCCCAGGGACGATGACGACGATGCTGGGGAATGCAAGGTGCCCGTGGCCTTGAAGGACCCGAAGCAGGTGTCCGCCGACTCGCTGCAATCGCCCCACGACCCGGATGTGACCTACAGCGGCCACAAGGGGAAGGGGTACGAGGTGCAGGTGGCGGAGACCTGCCACGAGGAGAACGCCACCCAGCTCATCACCCACGTGGAGGTGACCCCCTCGAGTGGGAGCGACACCGACGTGAGCGTGCCGGTCGTTGACGGGCTCGCGGAGCGGAAGGTCCGACCGGACGAGCTCTTCGCCGACACGGCGTATGGGTCGGGCCGCAATGCCTTCGAAGCCTCGCGCCGGGGAACGGAACTGGTGAGCCCGGTGGCGGGGTCGGCGCCGGGGAACTCGCACGAAGGAGAGGGTGACGGACCACCGCCGCTCACCGCCGCGGACTTTCAGATCGACGTCACAGGGGAGCAGGCCACGGTGTGCCCCGCCGGCCACCCGTCCATCGAGGAGTACGAGCTGAAGGATGCGCCGGAGCGGGTAGAGGTCCACTTTGCCGGGACAACATGCGAGCCCTGCCCCTTGCGATCCCGTTGCCCAGTGAAGCTGGACCGGCGTGCGGGGGCCTACGTCCTCAAGGCGGACCTGGTGAAGGTGAACATCGAGCGACGCCGGAGGGCCGAGGCCACCGAGGAGTGGCGCAAGCGGTATGACATAAGGGCTGGTATCGAGGGAACGAACTCCGAGCTGAAGCGCGCCCACGGGCTCGGGCGCTTGCGGGTGCGAGGGGGCCGTCGGGTGCGGCTTGCCGTCTACCTGAAGGCGTTGGCGTGCAACTTCAAGCGGATGGTCCATGCACGCCTGGTGGAGATGGAGAACACGGCTCAGCGGGCGGTCGGGACGGTACCTGCGGTCGCGGCCGCATGAGGGCGCCGCTCCACAACTTCCACCGGGTGCCCTGAGCCACGGAAGGGGTACCGCAACGGGATCACGCTTGTCCTGAGCGCAGCAGATAGGGCGGTGAGGCCAGCAACCGGCATCCCGTGGCCTCCTCCGCTCCAGACCACCTTCGTACGCCAGGGCTCATCTCAAACAGGCCTTGTTACGAGGGAATCAAACTTGAAATCCGCAGTCGCAACCGTCAAACAGACTAGCACAACCCTTGGTGAATTCATGGCTACTGTGGCCGCCTTTGCTATAATCAATGCGTTGATTATGGTTCCGGCTGTGGCGGTCATACGGGAGTTCATTAATCAAGTTGCTTGATCTCAGAGGTCTTTCGCAAGGGAGAACGTAAGATGTCGCAGGGAGAGAAATCCAGCGGATTCGTAAAGCCGATAATAGCTGGTGTCGTCAGCACGGTGCTTGCTACAGTCATACTGGTCTCTGTGGGCATCGTGCCTTCGCCGGTGAAGTCGCAACCGGTGCAGTCACAGACGAACGATAATACGGGGCAGGTCTCCCCGACCTCCGGCATGACGCCGTCCCCGGAGCCTCCGCAGTTTTTCAGCATAGGCGGAACGTGGCAATCAACAGGAGGACTGTCGTATATAATCGGACAGAACGGCAGCGACGTGACGATACAGGAAATCAATGCGTTTGGGATAGTGACGGCAGAGGGCCAAGGCGTTATCGTCGGACGCGATATCGACATATCTTATGTCACAGTTGCAGGCACGGTAGGCAGCGCGCTCCTCAGTGTATCGGACGACGGAAGGCGGATAACAGGCACGTTCGAAGACCTGACAATCGGAAGCGTCGTGCCAGCTTCTCTGTTCAGGTAAGCGAGAAGTTTTGTAGGGCTGCGCAGTAACATAGTTCAAGGCTAAAACGCAGAGGGCAGGCCATCGGTCTGCCCTCGTGTCGTTTCGCCTGAAATGATGAGCCTTGCCTACGAGACCCAGGGTTGCAGATTGTTGTTTCTGACCAGATTCATCCGGGCACCAGTGTGGCGAATTCATCAGGTCAAACGTCTCAGGCTTGACGATGCCCGTGCTCTTTTGAAGCAACGCTGAGGCGTACTTTGCCATATCAAGGATGGTCGATTGCACCGACGCCGCCGACAGCCGTTGACATAGGCTGGCATCGCGATTACACTCACGGCTGTCTGAAGAGAGGAAACAACTGCTCGTGAGGTTGCAATATGCTGAAAGTTACATTGTTAGGCACTGGAAGCCCCGAACCCAGAGCGAACCGCCATGGCTCCGCTCACCTCGTCGAAGCCGATGGCGAGTACTTGCTCTTCGACTGCGGCCCAGGCACTACGCAACGTCTGGCCGCCACAGACATACCCATAACCGAAATAGACTTCCAGTTTTTCACTCACCATCACTACGATCATAACGTGGACTTCGCCCAGTTCGCTCTTGTGCGTTGGGACCAGGGTGCGGGGAAGATTTCCCCATTGCAAATCTACGGCCCCAGAGGCACGGAGCGATACGTCAATCTTCTTTTCGGAGCTGGTGGAGTCTTCGAGCCAGACATTGTGGCTCGCACGAAGCATCCCCTCAGTATCAGAGTGTACGAGAATCGTGGTGGCGTGCCGCCGCGCGAGCCGATAGAGCTTGGCGCGAAAGATATTCAGCCAGGCGTCGTGTGTTCCGGCCCAAGCTGGCAGGTAACGGCTACTCCCGCCGTACACGCTCAACCGTACCACGACTGCCTTGCCTACCGCGTGGACTGCGATGGTGGTTCGGTTGTCATCACCGGAGACACTATACCCTGCCGCAGCACTATCGAACTGGCGAAGGACGTGGATTTGCTGCTGCATATGTCTCCCGGCCTCCAGAACTGGGACGACCCCATCGCGGCTCGCAGGGTCGGCGGTCATGGGCCAAGGAACGTGGCTGAAGCTGCCGAGGAATCAGGGGCCAAGACGTTGGTTATAGTGCACATGGGGTTAGCCTACGACGATCCCGCTGTGGCACAGACAGTTGTGGACGAGATCAAGAGCATCTACAAGGGAAAGGTTATACTCGGGGAAGACCTGATGGAGGTGACGCCGGGGTAAACTGCTTTATGGTCAAGCTGTTGCCCGGCGTCGTTCAGTTGCGAACGCTATCTAAACATTAGGAGTTCTGGCGGCTAGGCAGAGCAACCGTTGCCTCGCCTGGAGCCGTGGACTGGCCTTCCTGGTTGATTACGTCTATATCCAGGTCGATGAGATACTCACCGTCCTCAACGCGCTTGCTCCTGATTTTTCCAGTGCAGGTGAGCACGTCATCTTTCTGATTGATAGACCTGTACTGACACCCTACACTTTTGACTTGGGCCTCATCGCCAGCCCAGTTTCGCAGCATGTTGTGGAGGTACGCGAAGCGCAGGTTTCCCATGCCGAAAGCTCCGGCCTCGTTCAGAGCGGCCCGGCCGGCCTCATCGTCCATGTGTATGTAAACGAATTCGTCATTGACCGCCGCATAGCGGTTCCAGTGCATGAAATCGGTCTGGCGAGACCAACTCGTGATCTCCTGGCCTTCCTCAACGTCTTCCCAGTATACGTTCTGCGACATGTACAGTCCTCCTTGATTGTTCGCCGGTGCGGGCTAGTAGCGAATGCCCGTAGACTTCCTGATTTTGACCATATCGCCATTCTGATTCGTCCAACGAGTCTCGGCGGTAGTGAACAGGGTTAAGCCCAATCGAGTCTGCCGTTCTACCCAGTCCGTTAGACCAGTAGTCGAGGTTATGATATCCCCCGGTCTCATAGGAGCGTGATACTCCTCGGTTTGACCGCCGTTCATGCCGCGCGTGCCAACGCCTCCACCCTGGGCTGTGGCTCTGCCAGGCCCTGCGGCGGGCCGATGCACGGGCCAGGCGAAGGGGTTGAAATCCAGAGGTGCGATGATGCCGCCGTGCTGCGTCGTCTCGGCATATTCCTCGTCCCAGTATAGCGGTGGCGGCTCCTCCGGCCAGTAGACGGCGATGGCCCACTTGCGAATGTCCGATAGCGAGACTGGAGGCGATACTCGCTCGTCTCCGAACTTGCCCCTCCGCTCGATCATGTCTTCAGTTACAAGCGTTGTTGTCTCGGTACTCATAGCTCCTCCCTCTTCCCTTTACAGAAAATGCAGGGGAAGGGTCGCCAACTCTAGCTACTGGATTGACTTTTTATCTGCTAGGAGCGGCAACTCTTTACAAAATGCTTTAGGCAGGCTCGAACATTGGCAGGGATATTTCGCCTGCGCCCTGGTCTGCCCAGCGTAATTTCACGCGCATTCCGCACTGGATGTCGGTGACCGGATTTTCCACCCCGACAACGTTGGTCATGATGCGAAAGCCTTCGTCAAGGTCTACATAGGCTACGGAGTAGGCTCCCAGGTCTTTGAAAGCCGGGTGGCGGCTCTGCATGACCACGCTGAAGGTGTATACCGTTCCCTCCCCCTTGGAAACGCTCCACTTGGTGTCATCGGAGCCGCACCGTGAGCAATGGCGGCGCGGGAAGAAAATGACCTCGCTGCACTTGTTGCAGGTCTGGTATTTAAGCTCGTGCTGTTTGGTGGCTTCCCAGAACGGCTCGGTGTCTGGCTCAGGGAAGCGTGGTTGTGGTCTAAGTCCTGTTGTTGTCAATATATTTCTCCTCGATGATGCTTAGTCGGCGGCGAGAATGGTGGCTCCAGTGGCATGGCGCGATCCGAGTTGACCGCCGTTGCCTACCGCTACAGCGAGCTTCGCGTCTTTGACCTGCGACATGGACTCGCCTCGAAGCTGCCGCGTGGCTTCCAGAAGCAGGAAGATGCCCCTTTCTCCAGGGTGGTTGGAGGAAAGGCCGCCTCCGTCTGTGTTCAACGCGGGCTTGCGAGGGTCGTCGAAGACGAGATGTCCGTCGCCGACGAAGGCCCCGCCGTCGCCCTTCTTGCAGAAGCCCAGGTCTTCGATCATGCACATGACTGTGATGGAGAACGAGTCATAGGCCATCAATACATCTACTTCAGAAGGAGATATACCGGCCTCCGCGAAGGCAATGGGGCCGGACTGACCACCCGCGCTGACGGTAATGTCGCCGCCGTTTTCACGGTATTTGGTGGCCTCGCCCGTTCCGATAATCCAGACAGGCTTTTTCCTGATGTTGCGCACGACATCAGACGAGGCGATTACCACAGCGCCGCCGCCATCGGAAACCATGCAGCACTCCAACAGATGCAGTGGATGGGCGATGACTCGCGAATCCATAACATCCTCTGCCGTGATTTCTCTGACGCCGACGAACTCAAGGTCGGTCATCGCCTTTACGGCCTCGGGATTGCGCATCGCGTGCTTCCGGGTAGCAACGGAGATTGCGGCGAACTGCTCGTCTGTTGTGCCGTATTGAAACATGTGCCTCTGCTTGACCATCGCGTAGTTGCTGATGAGTGTAAGGCCCCAGGGGTCTTCCATGTTATTGATGGGGTTGGCAGGCCCTATGCCCGTTCCTCCGGCTGTGCCAATCGCCCTCCGGTCGCTGTGGGCCGTAGAGCCATAGGTCAGTAGCGCGACGTTGCACTTGCCTGCTGCTATCATTTCTCTGGCGTGATTGGCGTGGAACTCGTAGGATGTCCCGCCCACAGACGTGTTGTCGATGACAGTGGGCTTGAGGCCTAGATACTCGGAAATACCCAACCCTCCTATACCTTGATGGCTACCCGTGTCGTAGACGGCGTCAATGTCCCTCCAGGATAGCCCGGCGTCCTCCAGAGCCTTCGCCGCGGATGCGGCCTTGATCTGAAGCGCGCTGGTTCCTAGCCCTACTACCCTCTGAGGGTATTCATGAATGCCGACGATGGCTGCGTCTCTGCTTCCGGCCATACGTTGCTCCTTTCCGCATAATTTGTCGTCGCTTTGAAATTACAGCTATCCCATCCTCGTTGCGATGATTCTCAACCATTGGTGCCAGGCTGGTAATTCTCATGAGGGATGCTATGGAAATCTGCCGCAACGTTAGCATAACGGTGTCGTGGTAGTCAACGCGAATAATCACAGGTGGCGGTAGGCAACGTTGACTATCACCACTCAAGAGGTTATATTTTCTCTATGCGAATTGGCCTCCTCACCGATACTCACCTCCCCGGCGCAATACGCGAACTGGGCGAGTTGGGGCCTGAACCTGCTAGATTTTTCTCCAATGTGGACTTGATTCTTCACGGTGGAGACCTCACGTCGCCTAAGGTGTTGGACTGGCTTGAGCAGTTCGCGCCGGTCATTTGCGCCACTGGCAACAACGACCCCATTCCCGACCCTCGCACGAAAGATGTTCAGACGCTTGACGTTCATGGTTGGAGTATAGGCATGGTGCACAGCCTTGATCGCCAGTTCCGGCCTATGTCAGAGCTTCAGGAGCACTTCCCTGCCCCGGTCGACATCATGGTGGCGGGCCACACGCATCAGGAAGTCCTTGAATACCGCGACGGCGTGGTGCTGCTCAACACCGGGAGTATCACATTCCCACATCACAAAGAGTTGAGACTTGGCACCGTCGGACTGCTAGAGCTTGCTCCAGGCAAGCTCCATGCCGAGATTGTTGTTCTCGGCCATACACCTGGCAGGCCCAACCCTTGCCAGGCTATGACGCTGGACATACAAGATGGACGAGTCGTGTCGTCGAACGGTACGAACCCCGATTAATGGCCCCCTTTCTCACTCCGCGCGTCTGGGATTGACTCGCCAAATTCCGCAAAAGGAAGAGCTTAGAGAGTGGGCTACGGACGAATAGAATTTCAGGAGCATTATGACAGACGACAGGTTCAAAGTACTGGTCTCAGACCCAATTGCGTCTGAGGGCATAGAATTTCTGAAGATTCACGCAGATGTCGATGTGAAGATAGGGCTTGCCTCTGATGAGTTAAAAGAGATTATCGAGGCGTATGATGCCCTCATCGTTCGCAGCGAGACGCGAGTAACAGCAGAAATCATAGAGGCTGGCAAGCGGCTTCAGGTCGTTGGAAGGGCCGGAGTAGGTGTAGATAACATCGATCTGAAAGAGGCCACGAATCACGGTGTAGCAGTGGTGAACGCGCCCACAGGCAACCTGCTCGCCGCCGCCGAGCATACCGTAGCCCTCATGCTAGCATTGGCCCGCAGCGTTCCTCAAGCCGGTCAATCGCTGAAAAGCGGCAAGTGGGAGCGGGGCAAATTCGTCGGCATCGAGCTACGTAACAAGACCCTGGGCATCATTGGGTTAGGCAAGGTGGGAACTGAGTTAGCGCGGCGAGTTCAGGGCTTCGACATGCGACTTACCGCGTACGATCCATTCATCAGCCCTGAATACGCCCGCAACCTCGGAATTGAGCTTGTATCGCTTGAGCGACTCATTGCCGAATCCGACTTCATCACCATTCACACACCACTGAACGAGAACACCTATCACTTAATTGGCAAGAAAGAATTGTCTTCAATGAAACAGGGAGTGCGGATAATTAACGTCGCAAGAGGCGGTCTGATAGACGAGGATGCTCTGCTTGATGCGTTGGACGATGGAATTGTGGCGGGAGTTGCGCTAGATGTCTTCGCTACCGAGCCACCGGGCGATTCGCCTCTGATAAAGCATCCCAAGGCTATCGTTACGCCGCATCTGGGAGCATCGACGCTGGAAGCTCAACGAGACGTGGCGATTGAGGTGGCTGAGCAGGTCTTGTCGGCCCTGCGAGGAGAGCCTGCTCCGAATACTGTCAATGCCCCCGTTATTCCGCCAGAGGTTCATGCAATCATCGCGCCGTACCTCTCCGCCGCGTCTCTAGTTGGGAAGATATTGACCCAGTTAGTCGAAGGGCAGTTTCTTAGCATCGAAATCGTCTACGAAGGCGAGATCGCCCAGCATGACACGGCCATACTCAAGGCTGCGGTCTTGATGGGGCTTCTGAGCCAGGTGAGCGACGAACGCATCAATCTGGTGAATGCCTCGCTTCAGGCATCTCGCAGAGGTTTGAACGTTGTCGAGCGGAAGAGAGTGCAGACCGAACAATACGGTAATCTCATCGCCGTGACCCTGAACACCGCCGTATCCAGCATGACTCTAACGGGCACGGCGATGAGGGGTGAGCCGCACATCGTGAGAGTGAACGAGTATTGGCTGGACATGGTGCCGACGGTTCCCTACCTGCTGTTTATCGATCATCGAGACAGGCCGGGCATGATCGGGACAGTAGGCACAATTACCGCGAACCACGACATAAATATAGGCTTCATGGAGGTAGGACGGTTGGCCCCAAGAGGACGAGCCATGATGATTCTGGGACTGGATGACCCGATTCCGCCGCATGTGCTTGAGGAGTTTGCGGTTGTGCCTCATATCGACAGCGCCAAGCCAGTGAAGCTCTAGTTTCATAACATCGAGGTTCTGAGTTAGGCAAACACATCTTTTCTTAGAGCGCTTAACAAAATTACAATGTCATTCCGAGGAGCCTGCGACGATCCTTCCGAGGAAGGATAAGCATTCGCCATAACGATATGGAACGCTTAGATTCTCCGCTCCGCTCAGAATGACATATGGCAGGTCTATTTTGTTAAGAATTTTTAGAAAACCCCCGCCGCCGCCGCTTACACGAATTAGGATTGCTCGTCAAGCCTTGACGAGTGGATACCTGGACAGATCGATACCCGCCTCTGCTGCTACACCTTCGTCGTACAGGATTCTGCCCGTGTAGCTTTTGGGGTCTTGCACGCAAATGTAAACCGACGCGTCGCCCATAATCTCACCGTCCTCGCGCGCGCCGATGTAATTGCTAGCGTCGCCCCGGAACCAACGCTGACCCTCTGAGGCGATGACCATCTCGGGCGAGAGCGCGTTGACGGCGATGCCGTCCTCGAAAACCTCCTGCGCCAGACCTTGAGTGAAGCGTTCTATATGCGCTTTTCCAGAGCCATATGCGATACCGCCGCCGCCAGCCGTCTTGTAAGGGCCTTGGCCTGGACTTATTGCGCCTCTGGATGAGATGTTGATTATATGGCCGTAGTTGTTTTGCTTCATATAGGGCAAGACGTATTTGCACCCGAGAAATGGGCCTTTGATATTCACGCGATACAGAAGGTCCCAGTGGCGCACCTGCATATCCTCTATCTTGCCTGGAATGAGTATGGCGGCGTTATTTACGAGGATGTCTATGCGTCCGTACTGTTCAGCGGACTGGTCAAACAACGATTGGACCTGCTCCTCATCGCTGACATCGCAGCGAACACCTATCGACTCCCCGCCTGCATTGCGAATCTGATCGACGGTTGTCTGAATGCTGCCGGATATTCGAAAGTCTCCCTCTTTCTCCGTGCGCGCCGAAACAACGACCTTCGCACCCTCTCTAGCAAGAACCACCGCAATGTCTCTGCCAATGCCACGGCTAGCGCCCGTAACAACCGCGATTCTGCCATCTAGCTGTCCCATTTTGCCCCCTTGGAAAATATCAAAGTTGCCGAATACCCACCCGCTTCATAGAATGGCCCTCAATTAGTTGAAAAACCTTTAACGGCGCTGGATCGCATTCGTGCGTTTCGGGCCGCTGTTCCCTGAATTCACTTCGACTCGATTTCGATGAACACAACCTCATCGTCCGTAGGATTGATGACGTTATGCTCTACGCCCGCTTTCCTGAAGTAAGGAGCGCCTGTGGTCAAGTCGAAGGTTATTTCGCCTTCTGAGTCGCGTATGAGCAGCTTGCCCGTCGTCATCGGCACCACCACATAGTCGAATTCGTGGCGGTGGTGTCCGGTCGCCGTGCCTGGAGCGAAGCGCCACTCCGTCACCCGAACGACATCGTTGTCGATGAAAACGGTTGGCATGGCAGGCGTCTCAGTCATTGGCTGCTCCTCGATATGGCTTCCCAAAAACCTGTGTTCTGAGAAACTGGCTCGGTATCAGAAATTCTGTTAACGAATCTCGACGACCTCAATCTCGAATGTAAGGGTAAACCCCGCAAGCTGATGATTGGCGTCGATACGGACTACCTCGTCAGTGATTTCTACGATGGTTGCAGGTAGGCCATTTGCCAATTGGACCACTTGACCTACAGTAATGCCATCCGGAGCTTCGTCGCGTGGGAATTCGAGGATGAAATCCTCGTTACGTTCGCCATAAGCATCTTGCGGCTCGATTGTAACCGTAGACTTATCACCCACCGACATGCCGCGAACCGCGTTTTCAAACCCTGGGATGACCTGACTCGTTCCGAGGGTGAAGGTTAGCGGGTCATTCCCTCGCGACGAGTCGAATTCCTCGCCATCTTCCAGGGTGCCAGTATAGTGAACCGATACCATGTCCCCGTCCTCAGCTACACGCTCACTTGCCGAAACGCTAGCGGTTGGCACGGCAGTCGCAGTCGTCGAAAGCGAAGGAACCGCTGCAGGCACGGCGGTCGAATCGGGCCTGAGTGTAGGCTGTGGAGTAGCTGTAGGTGTGGGGTCAGACTCGGAACACGCAATCCCAATAGCAGCCAATACCACAACCAGACCCAAGATAAATGAGCGTTTCAATATTCGCACCTTCCGTTCGATCTCAATCAGATTTACGCAACACGTTGTGTCAGGCGTATGCGATATGCCGTTAGAAGCTGATGGGCAGAGATTTCAATCCTCTAAATATGGGGTTCTCACGCCACTGCAGCTCTTCAGTGCCAAGCTGCAATTTGGGCATACGCCGAAGCGCTGTGCTGATGACGATCTGCCCTTCCAAACGAGCGAGCGCGGCCCTAAGGCAGAAGTGAAGGCCAAGGCCAAACGCGATCTGCCTGTTTTGCTTACGAGTAATATCAAGGCGGTTGGGGTCGGAGAACTGCTCCGGATCTCTGTTGGCTGCTCCCAGAATCGGAGAGACGTTCTCGCCCCTCCTGATTTGCTTGCCGCCAATCTCCGAGTCTTCCAGGGCGATGCGCGACGTAGTCTGTATCGGGCTGTCGTAGCGCAGCAACTCCTCCACAGCAGACACTATCAAAGAGGGATCATCCTTTAATTTCTGCATCTGGTCAGGGTTCTGAAGCAGCGCCAGCATCCCGTTTCCAATCAAGTTAGTGGTAGTTTCGTGGCCTGTGAAAATGAGTAGGATGCACATCGAGCAAAGCTCTTCCTCGCTGAATGTGTCCCCATGCTCCTCGACTCCCACAAGGGCGCTCAAGAGGTTTTCTTTTGGGTCGTCCCGAAGTTGTGTGATAACCTCTTTGAGGTATTCAGATAGCTCCAGAGAACTCTTTTGAGCAGCCCCGACGGTTTCGGCCACTACGCGAACATTCCCCAGGAACGACGTGATGTCCGCAGACCACTTTTTGAACTGATCGCGGTCCTCCGGCCTGATCCCAAGCATCTCCGCAATCACTGTAGATGGCAGCGGAAAGGCGAGATCACGGATTACATCCATTCCCCTTTTTTGCTCAACCTCATCGAGTAGACCGTCAACAACGGCTTGAACGTCTCCCCGCATTCGCTCGACTACTCGTGGTGTGAACGCCTTGTTAGACAGGGCGCGAAGTCGTGTATGATCTGGCGGGTCCGACATGAGCATCATGCCTGAAAATATGCGGAATAGTGGGCGCACCTTCTCCCGCGCTGCCTCTGGAAGCTGACCCATGAGCGCGCCCATTCGGTCGGCGGAGAGGCTTGGGTCGCGCAGAGCGGAAGCAACGTCGGCATATCTTGTGAGAAGCCAGGCCCGCAGCCCTTCGTTCCAGTGTACGGGGTCTGTAGCTCTCAAGTAGTCATACCTGGGATATGGGTCGATTATCGTACCCTTATCGAGTCCCACAGCTTGACTTGATGAAATTCTGGTCTCCTGTGACATCATGCCTCCTCTTAGATAGAACACAGTCATACTGGGACGGGAGTTTGATGTATTCAAATCGACGGTCTAGTGTCCTGAAACCTATAGTTTGGCAATACAGCTAACGTATTCGATGCCCAATTCGCGCACAGCATAGGTTACTTCAGAATACGCTATCCCGGCAAGATGGCCTGGATCACTAGGTTGTGTTGACATTTCATCTGAGCCATATGAGAGCACCGACGAAGTTCAAGAATCCCAGGAAACGCGATGACAGCTTGTCAAAGCGAGAGAAGATATGCCGGTAGTGCTTGATCTTGTTGATGAAACACTCCACAAGGTGGCGCTCTCGGTAAAGGTACTCATCATACTCTCGTGGCGTCTTTCGATTTGACCGAGGTGGAATCACAGGTAACGCGCCCCTGCCCAGGATGCATTGGAGAAAATCCATCGAATCGTATCCCTTATCAGCAATCACATGCTCGGTTTCGAAATCAGCTATCAATGCCTGTGCCTGGGTGATGTCGTGACGTTGACCTGCTGTGAGCTCAAAGCGCAACGGGTTGCCCAATCCATCCACGCTCACGTGGATCTTGGTACTGAACCCGCCTCGGCTCCGGCCAAGAGCTTGGGCCGATTGGCCACCGTTTTTTTGGAGGCTCCAGCAGCACAGGGATGAGCGCGAACCACAGTGCTATCACAGTGCTATCACAGTGATCAATGATGACATGCTCCATATCGGGGTCTTGCACAAAATGCTGATGCATTCGTTCCCATACACCCTTTTCACACCAGCGTGCGAAGCGCTTATATACGCTGTTCCAGTGACCGTAGTGCTCAGGCAGCAGTCTCCAAGGAGCACCACTTCGTGCCATCCACAGGATGGCCTCGACGTAGCGCCTGCAATCGTCCTCCTCTCCAACGTAGAGGTCTGGGCATGAGCGCAGAAATTCAAGGATTTTCGACCATTGTTCATTGCGTAATTCAGTCGTTGACATGTATCCATTATGCACCAAATGTCAACACAACCTAGTATGGTAGCACGTGATCGGCGACGACGAAGTAGAACATGACGCTTGCGAGCGCCACCATCGAGTGAAAAGTCTCGTGGAAGCCAAAGACGCGCGGATATGGGTCGGGCCAGCGCACCATGTAAAAAATGCCTCCCACAGAGTACAAGAGACCGCCGGCAATCATCAACGCGAGCGCATCGAATGGCAGAGAGGCGGCAATCTGGGCTGCGGGTATGAGGCCGACCCAGCCGAGTGCGATATAGAGACCTACGCCCAGCCATCGAGGGACGCCGGGGGCGATTACTTTCAGAACTATTCCAACGCTGGCTAATCCCCATACCACCGACAGAATGGATATGCCCCATGCGTTGCCAAGCAGCTTCAGAGTGAAGGGTGTGTACGTGCCCGCAATGAAAAGGAAGATCATCGAGTGGTCTATCCTTCTCATGATGCCACGATATCGGGCGTTCCAGGGCGCTACGTGATAGACCGCGCTCGTCGTGTACACGAGGATGAGGCTGGCCCCAAATATGGCTGCCCCTACGTAGTCGCGCGGAGAGTCGGCGATGAGCAACAGCGCTGCAAGGGCAAATGGGGTGACAACGGCGACCGCAAGGTGAATATACCCTCGCAACAATGGGGGCCTTGTCGAGGTTCTGCGATTATCCATGTACGCAGTATATCAATTTGTCTATTGATGGCCTTCCAAATGAATGCGTCACCTTGCCAATTATTGAATGGCCTAACTGGATGGATAGGCGAAGTGAGAGTATGCTATACCAGTATTGTTGGCGTGTGACTGTATACGTGCGCTGGTTATTTCCCTGGAGACCGTTAGATGAGTTCGACTGAAAACCGTCAAAAGGTATCGTTGCCCTCCCTGTTAATTTCTGTGCCAGAGGGCGTCATCGACCTGGGCTGGGGTCATCCTTCGGAGCGGTTGCACCCGTTGGAAGATATGCGGCAGGCGGCGAACCACGTTCTTCCCAGGGGAGAAGTAACATCCTTGCAATATGGCGCGATACAGGGATTCGGGCCGCTGATAGAGTCCTCTGGCCAGCTTCTTGTCGGGGCAGCCTGCCTACGGCATACCTGTCGAGCCTGAAAGCGTGTTCCTGACAAGCGGTGCATCACAGGCCCTAGACCAGGCTTGCACTCTGTTTACGCAGACAGGAGATGCGATATTCGTCGAGGAGCCGACCTATTATCTAGCTCACGGAATTTTCGCCGACCACCGTCTAAACGTAATCGGCGTGCCAACCGATGACAAAGGGCTGAGGATAGACGCGCTAGAGGATATGCTTCGAGACTCATCTGTGCCATCCCCGACTGCTCTTTACGTGATTCCGACCTATCAGAATCCTACAGGTAACGTGCTTCCCGTAGAGCGTCGGCAGGCGTTAGTTGAACTTGCCCAACGCCACGATTTCATTGTATTCGCCGATGAGGTGTATCAATTGCTGCACGTTGGCCCGCCTCCACCATCACCGTTGATTGCCTATGACACATCCGAGTCAGGGAGAGTGCTGTCCATCGGCTCCTTCTCGAAGATACTCTCGCCTGGACTGCGTCTAGGCTGGGTGCAAGCCAAGCCCTCGCTCACGAATCGATTCATCAATTCAGGATTCGCCATTAGCGGCGGAGGCCTGAACCACTTCGCGGCTAATCTCGCTCACGCCACAATTGAACTGGGCCTGCTGGAAAAGAACATCGAGATCCTACGGTCTGCTTACGGCGAGCGTATACAGGCGCTATTTGACGCCCTGCGAAAATACCTGCCTGGAACGGTCAGCTTCGCGCTGCCAGAGGGAGGCTACTTCTTCTGGCTTAACTTCGGTCAGGGCGTGGACACCGAAACCCTGTTGCCATTAGCCCGCGACGCTGGCGTATCGTACCTTCTGGGGCAAAGGTTCTCCGCAACGCGGACGATTCCGAACGCCCTCCGTCTAAGTTTTGCCCTCTGCGAAAGCGAAGACCTGGTTCAAGGCGTTCAGCGTCTAGCCTCCGCGCTAGACGCATACCACGCTAGTTGAATCGAAAACGTATTAACTATGACTGGCTCGAATCCACTGCCCAACGTGATAATCCCGATTGAGTCCGAGCTGTATTGCGCATTTCGGCGTCTGGCTGATAACCAGCGGCTCGTTTTCTTTGCGGGACTGCCTGGAGTCGGGAAAAGCATGCTAGGGAACTTCTGAACAACTCGGCGCAAGCGTGGATGGGCAGAGTGGTTCCGTTCTTTGGAGATGTTCAGGCATCTTTGTGACGTTCCAGGTCGTGGTTGAGGCGTTCAGACCGTGTCTGTTGTGGCCTCGAAGCGGCTTTTCGGAGCCATCGCGGCTCCCCGGCCGTGATTTGCTCACTGCGCCCCTCTCATGCCGCCAGACGGCGCTCTGCCGTCATCAAGTTGGCCAGCCCCAGTAGCAATGCCAGCCGTTGCGCGTTCTTAGCCAACCCTCGGTAGCGCACCTTGGCGTAGCCAAAGCGCCGCTTCACGTACAGGAACGGATGCTCCACTTTCGCTCTGACCGACGCTTTGCGCTTCTCCGCCAACGCCTCGTGGCTGCCAGGCTCCAGGTGCCGTCGCCGGCCGGGCCTCATCGCCACTCGCCACTCCACATCCAACTCTCGATTCTCCAACCGCTTGTCCACTCCCTGATACCCCGCATCCCCCCACACTCGTTTCTCTCCACCGTGCAGCAATCGGTGCGCTTCTGTCACATCATGCACGTTAGCTGGCGTCGTAGTCATGCTGTGTACCACTCCCGTCTCAGCGTCAGCGCCTACGTGTACTTTCATCCCGAAGCGCCACTCGTTCCCCTTCTTCGTCTGGTGCATCTCAGGGTCTCGCTCACCCGCACGATTCTTCGTCGATGACGGCGCCTCTATGATGCTCGCGTCCACGATCGTCCCCTCCCGAAGCCGCAGTCCCTGGGACTCCAGATGACGGTTTATCTCCTCGAACAGACTCTGCCCCAACTCATGCTCTTCCAGCAGATGGCGGAAGTTCAGAATCGTCGTCTCGTCCGGCAGCGGGCCCGACAGCTTCAACCCTACGAACCGTCTCACCGACTCGACCTCGTAGAGCATGTCCTCCATACCAGGATCGCTCAAGTTGTAGAACAACTGCACGCAGTGTATCCGCACCATCGCCGACAACTCATATGGTCGACGGCCTCGGCCCGCCTTGGGATAGAACGGACGGATGCGCTCTTCCATCTGTTCCCACGGGATCAGAGCATCCATGCGCTCCAGGAATATCTCCCGGCGGGTCTTGCGCTTCTTGCTCTCGTATTCCAAGTCCGCAAATGTTGGCTGGTCCATCAATTATCTCCCCGAACACAGTGCTATTCTCTATGCTACTATGCCCAGACTTGTTCAGAGTATCCCTAGCGCAGCAACTTGCTAACTTGGCATACGCAACGGGAAGGCATATCCATCTGTTGCAGTGGGATACCGCACGCCCAGCCTTTGAAACGGGCGCTGTTCTGGTCCGCTACCCGGAGGTTGACGGCGTGACGCATAGCGTGATTCGAAAGGCAGTAGGCTTGTGGGCGAGAAATGCCGTGTTGCGTTGGCACGAAAACTATTCAGCTAGAGATAACCTGCTTATCGGCGAAACGCCGCTGATTGGCAATCATTTGATTGAACTTGTAAGGCCGCACGACGATTCTGTTGAAAACCTTTTGAAAGATGAGCAGACGCGCTTTGTCGTCCCTGTTCCATCGCGCGAAGTCCGGCGTATGATTGAGGATTCAAGACGCGCGCGAAGCTCCGAACCACAGCACGAACGCGAGCGAGCGGACGCGATTCCGCATGTAATGCGCGAGCTGTGGCAAGAGTTATATCGCGCCGCTCATGAGCTAGGCGTAGTCGATACCGCGCCCCAAGGGGCCGCCATAGATTATGATCCTCTGGTGTATCGGTTGGTTTACGAGAAGATACTTGCACACCGACACACTGAGATCGTAGCAATGGACATGGCTCTCTCGACAGGGAATCAATCGGTCTACGATTTCGAGATACCGACCCATGACGTTGTTCCCGATGAAGACGAGGCGCTGGCCTATACCAAGGAGGTCGAACATCTTTATCCCGATCAGCGAGGTCTCGAACGGGAGATTCAGGACTGGTGCATTGTCTGACCGTTCAGTCTTTGGATTCGCCCGAAAAGTACATATGCCCGTTACGAAGTGCCTCTAACGCATACTCGGCTGCCTTGAAGATAGGCTTGGGCAGATCGTTCATATCGAACCAGCCCGACTCGGAGAAGGCGTCCGGTTCGGCGATTTTCGGCTCCTGATCGCCAATTTCGCCCAGGAATTCTATGTCCACGAAATGCCTACCGTAAGCAATCACGTTGCTTACGCACAGAAAACGCAGGCTGCCAACAACAACGCCCAGTTCCTCCATCGCTTCACGGCGCGCGCAGTCCTCTAGCGACTCTCCATGCTCAAGATGTCCTCCTGCCCATCCCCAATGGGAATCGCCGTGAGAACCCTGGCGCTTGGCGAGAAACACCTTCTGGCCTCTCAAAAACATTACACCCACGCCAACCAGAGGGCGCGCTTCGTTTTGCATCATGCTCCTGAGTATATCGTCGTTGTCGCACAGGCGAGTCGTGTCCGCAAGCGTTTGCCGAGTCCCCTGCTCCGCCTGCTCAACGCGCCACTTTATACGCGACGCACTCGACGATTTCAATTGCGAGGGCCTTTTGCGCGAGGCCAGTGGTTCCCATGACCGCCCTGCATGGTGGAATGGATATGAACTCACGATAAATGCCGTTCAGCATTGACCAGTTGTCGATGTTGGTGAGAAAAATCATCAGCGTGACGACGCGGCTATAGCTGGAGCCGGAAGCCTCAAGTGTCGTCTGCAAGTGCCTAAAGGCAGCGCGGTACTGCTCCTCGTCAGTGTCGCCCACGAGCGCGCCGTCGAATCCAGACGAGGTCGTGCCTCGGCACATGACTTTGATTGCATGCACCTTGAGCATCCGCATCATGTCTTCCTCGAAGTAGTCGCTATAGAGACCGATGCGATAGGAATGGAGGTCTGTTGACTGCTTTCTGCCGTCGGCAATGATAAGGTCGAGCAGCTTGTCTCGCTCGTCGAAAGGCAAGGTCTGTGCCTCCTCGAGGCTCATGCTATCCAGATTATCCAGCATGTATTCCAAAGTTCACCTTCAGTATGTAGTCCAAAAATCGTGGACGATCAGGATTTTGATACTAACGCTGGTGCGCCTCTGAATAGAATTGTGCCGTCACTGTAGTGTTGGGGGTCGCAACTGCGACCGAACCGTACAGAGGTCAACGTCTCTTCCATATCTCCACAAGCTGATGGCCCTGGTCGTCGTCCACTCCCCACATCTCGAAATGGACGCGGATGTCATCGTATACGGAGAGTTCTCCGGCGACTTTATCGGGGTCTCTGTACGCCTCTACACTCACATCCATCCAGTCCAGGGCTATCTTGTCTTCGTTGGCTATCTTCTCGACCATGTTGACGGCGCAGGCTGAAATGCCCGAAAGGAAAAACTCCCCAGCGCCGACCTCCTCGCCTCCAGAGTCGTCTGCTACCCAGTGATGATAGCGGGCGCTGGAAATAGCCCGACCGAGAGTGCCGGTGCTGTAGCTCCTTACCTTGTATGCCAGACTTAACTCAGCCATATTGTAACTCCTTTGTGCCAACTCCGCGATTGAACCAACTTCGTTTCCGAAAACATTAAGTTAACTTATCCCTGTGCCACACACAACTACCTTGCTCTCTTCCAAAGCCCATACCTCAGAGGGGCTGATGTTCAGAACCTCCATCAGCACCTCTGAGGTATGCTCTCCGAGCAGCGGTGGATGGCCCTGAGCTTCGGCGGGTGTTCGACTCATGTGCTGAAGTGGATTTGCCATGAGGGGAATGTTGCCCAGTGTAGGATGAGCGACCTCCCAAAGCGATTGGCGTGCCTGAGCCTGCGGGTCCTGAATTGCTTCCGCGAGGTTATTGATTGGGGAGACTGGAACGCCAGCCTGCTCGAAGGCTTCCAGCAACTCTTTCTTGCTTTTTCCTTTGAAGACTTCTGCAAGCTTCGCCGCCAGTTCGTCCCTACGCTCGACACGCCCGGCGTTGGTCTGGAACCGCTCGTCTTCCCAGAGTTCACGATGCTCGATAGCCTCGGTCATTCGCCTGTACTGCTCGTCGTTGCCTACGGCGAGCATGAAATTGCTGTCATTTGTTTCGAAGACCTGATATGGCGCAACCTGGGGATGAGCGGTTCCCATAGCTTCCGGTGCGACCCCGCTAGCAAGGAAGCTCTGGGCGAGATTAACCATGCTCATCAACCCCACGTCGAAGAGCGACAGATCTATATGCTGCCCCTGATTGCTCTGCTCTCGCTCGCGTAGGGCCGAAAGTATGCCTATAGTAGACATCAGTCCGGTCAGCATGTCTATCCAGGCAACGCCCACTTTCACAGGTGGCCCGTCTGGCGTTCCCGTCACGCTCATAATCCCGGTCATACCCTGCATAGCCGCATCGTAGCCTGGCTCTGAGGCGCGCGGCCCCGTCTGACCAAATCCCGTGATGGAGGAATATACCAGACGTGGATTGAGATCGCGAAGTCGCTCGTAGTCCAGGCCATAGCGCACGAGGTCGCCCGCCTTGAAATTCTCTATGAATATGTCGGCTCGCGATGCCAGCTCCCTGATAAGCTCCTGCCCTCTGGCGTCTTTCAGGTTGATGACTACGCTTTTCTTTCCGCGATTGGCAGAGAGGTAGTATGCGCTTTCTCCCTGGACGAAGGGCGGTCCCCAGCGTCGGGTGTCGTCTCCCCAGGGCGACTCTATCTTCCAGACCGTAGCGCCCAGATCAGAAAGTATCTGGGTACAGAATGGGCCTGCGAGAATTCGGGACAGGTCCAAGACAACGAGGCCATCGAGCGCTCCCATATTATTGCTCACCTCTCTCCGAAAATTCAGGTGCCTGTGCAGGTACATCGCGATCGAATTAATGCTGGGGCCTAGTATACCAGCTATGGTGTGCGGGTGAACACCGCCTGCTGGCAAGCTCCGGCGCTTGTCCAAGGGAACACGTTATTCTATTCCGAAGCGGAAAGGATGCGGTAAGTGATAACCTCGTTGGCTTTTACATTGTTATTCAAAAGAGATGCTCTGTTATGAGCGTTTCACTTGCGTCGTCGGTGTTCTAAGATGCCCGTCTCGTTCACCGGCGACGATTTTCATCTGACGCCCTATCACTCTGACCAGGCAACGCTGGCGTGCTTTCTTCCGGCCTACCCCACAAGACCACGTCGTGACTCGTTTTTCAGAATCTATCAGTGGCCTGGAAGATGCATTAACTGTCCCCTTCTTCTCCAAAGGCAACGCCGAGTTGAAGCATCAAGCCCATGGTATCCATCAGTATTTGACTCTCCACGAGTTGGCCGTTAATTACTCTGTCAATTTCAATTCCTGACACCATGACATCCTTACCGGTGGCGGGCACTCCAAGGAATTCTTGTTGATGTGTGCCTACCCATGTAATCTTGCTGACGACTTTGTCACCTTCAGCGATCTGTTCTTGGATGACCCATTGCTGTCCGGGAAAAGCGTCCAGCATCATCGAAATCTTCTGTTTGAGGCCGTCACGCCCATGTTCTTGCCCGGGAAGTGGCTCAAGTTCCAGGAAGTCGGAGTGAACAAACTCTTCCAAGGCATCAATGTTCCCCTTGTTAATCACTTCCGAAACAAACCGTCTAATGAGAGCTTTATTTTCTTCCAGCATATTTGTGTCTCCCTCCGGTTGAGCCGTCTTTCAGACTGACTCTAATGGTCGGAAGTGTATTACCGGAGTTCCGCTCCGTCAACAATCAATCCCTCAGCACACTCCTCTTCTACGACCTTGTGTGTTTGGCGTGCAGGTGAAAACGAAAGCCTCACTAGGTTCAGTCGCCGCCCGCACGCTCCTCACACGGTGGATTCCTTAGACTGGGAGAATATCGTGAAGTGAGGTATTAGTTATGAATGAACCGAAGATAGTCCCTAATCCCTTAGGACGACTCTGTGCAATCGGAATTTTGAGTCTGTTGCTTTTGGCTATGCTCTTGGCTCCAACCAAAACGGTGAATGGCTCAACAGCAACATTGCTAAACCCATTGGAGTTGCCAGTATTATCGCTAGAGGGCGGAAGCATCCCGATTGGAGACTCAGTTTCTCTGCCCATCAGTCTCAGCCACGCACCCGAAGGCATGTCAGGCTTTCGTCTGACAGTTAGGATGGATAATCCTGGTGTTGCCCAATTTGTAAACATGGAGTTCCCTGATTTTGGGATGATCGATTTCACAGTAATCTCGAACTCCGAGGTGCGGATTGCGGCTGCAGATGTAAACGACTTGGTTCAGGCCGGTGCAATCGACATTCTGCTTGGCGCCGCGGTGATTTCAAGCCTCTCTGAAGGTTCTACGAATGTAAGTCTAATCGTTGACGCAATGGACGACGAAATTGGCAACGAGATTGCGCCGAATGTCAGTAACGGAACTCTGACGATTCTTAACGTCGCACCCGCTGTCACAATGACATCCGAAACTGTCTCAATTGACGAGGGCGATACCTTTACGGCGAGTGTATCCATCGCAGACGCGGGCGATAGCATCTGGACTGTTTCTGTGGACTATGGCGACGGTACCACTGAAACTTTTGAATCATTGGACACAACATTTGCGCTTTCCCATGTCTATTCAGAGGCTGGCACATATGCAGCAACGGTAACTATTACCGACGATGATGGTGTCCAGGACACTGCTATTCTTCAGGTTGATGCGGCGCTTGTGCTGATGTTCCCAGGTATGCTATTGCCCTCACAGGACCTTGACGGGGATGGCACCACCGAAGACATCAACGGCAACTCACGTCTCGATTTTGCCGATGTGGTTTTGCTGTTCCGGCACCTTGATTCAGACGTCGTACAGATAAATCCAGAATACTTTGACTTTAATAGCAACGGAAGGGCGGACATGGCCGACATTATTGCGCTATTTCGTCTAGCAGTAACGAATTAGAAGATTAGTAAGTCTCTTCCCGTTTCTCCAACAAAGATACGGCCCTGGCATTTCTCGACGCCAGGGCCGTTAGAACAAGAGGGTTACCGTTGTAAAGCACTATGTTGCGGCGCGCCTGAAGGGATTCGGACCCCTAATCCTCGGTTCCGAAGCTGTATGATCGCCGTACTACGCTGTAACGCTATATCTCACGTAGGCGTTTGTAGTGCGGCAAACGAGAGTTTGTTTTTCCCGCTTCGTGAAAACAAGTCCCCTACTTTGCCATAGCTCCTCAATCCTTAGTTGTTGCTCCGCTCCCTCTGATCTGACTCTTGGTGACCTATGCCCTCTAGTGGAAAGCGGCATAGCTTATGTATTCTCCTTAGATATAATATGTAAATATATGCTCGTGACAATCTACTTTTGCGAAAAGGCCCATGCTTTAAATGACAACGGTGATGGCGAGAATTATTGAGATGTATCGTCTGCTGCCAGCCTCAATTAAGCCTGTGTATGGGTCTTCTGGGGCGCTCAGAAAGGGTCACGTTTGACGCACGATGGTGCACAGACTTTATTGACTACGATGTGCCTGCCATTGACTACATCACATCACAGTGTTAATGTTCACGCCATCACTAAAATGACTTGAGGCTCAATGGTCTTCGGCGTAGAACCCTTGCCAGGTTGGAGGGATGGCCTTGAGACAAAATCAGCTTCTCTTCGGACTATTAGTACTAGGTTGTGTTGACATTTCATCTGAGCCATATGAGAGCACCGACGAAGTTCAAGAATCCCAGGAAACGCGATGACAACTTGTCAAAGCGAGAGAAGATATGCCGGTAGTGCTTGATCTGTTGATGAAACACTCCACAAGGTGGCGCTCTCGGTAAAGGTACTCATCATACTCTCGTGGCGTCTTTCGATTTGACCGAGGTGGAATCACAGGTAACGCGCCCCTGCCCAGGATGCATTGGAGAAAATCCATCGAATCGTATCCCTTATCAGCAATCACATGCTCGGTTTCGAAATCAGCTATCAATGCCTGTGCCTGGGTGATGTCGTGACGTTGACCTGCTGTGAGCTCAAAGCGCAACGGGTTGCCCAATCCATCCACGCTCACGTGGATCTTGGTACTGAACCCGCCTCGGCTCCGGCCAAGAGCTTGGGCCGATTGGCCACCGTTTTTTTGGAGGCTCCAGCAGCACAGGGATGAGCGCGAACCACAGTGCTATCACAGTGCTATCACAGTGCTATCAATGATGACATGCTCCATATCGGGGTCTTGCACAAAATGCTGATGCATTCGTTCCCATACACCCTTTTCGCACCAGCGTGCGAAGCGCTTATATACGCTGTTCCAGTGACCGTAGTGCTCAGGCAGCAGTCTCCAAGGAGCACCACTTCGTGCCATCCACAGGATGGCCTCGACGTAGCGCCTGCAATCGTCCTCCTCTCCAACGTAGAGGTCTGGGCATGAGCGCAGAAATTCAAGGATTTTCGACCATTGTTCATTGCGTAATTCAGTCGTTGACATGTATCCATTATGCACCAAATGTCAACACAACCTAATGACGGGCTTTGGCGCGGCATGTAGTAATCCTGAACCGGTAGCGATGCCGCAGACTCCTTCGACGGCTATGACGGCTACTTCCGTTCCACTGCCAACCGCTCCACTGCCGCCCCTCTCGGTCGAAGCTGAAAAACCCTTCGACACCGTCTTTGAGCCTCAAGAACAACAAGTACGCCTGCAAGAGGCCATTGCCGAATACGATGAGGTGATAAGACTTAACCCTGAGTTTGTCGAAGCCTATTACAATCGAGGCAATGCCTACCAGGCTCTTGGCCTGTTTCGGCGAGCAATCCAGGACTATGATGAGGCTGTTAAGATTGATCCCCAGTTTGCTCCGGCCTTCGCAAGCCGGTGCAAATCTTTCCAGAGGAGCCTGTCCCAAAAGTGATGTAGAGGGTAACAGGTAGGAGCAGTTGGCTTAAGCCGGTGGGATTTACTGAACGACTCTTGCCGGGAGAGTCGAAGGTGGCGATGGGTTAGCGAAGGGTGATTACTGGCGCAGTTAGGATCAGGAAGCTGGGCGGAGATTCGGCCCGTGGGGTAGCTGGACGAAGGCGCGGGAGCGCCAGGCCCGCCACAGAGTGCGCAGGTTGAAGGCAGTGGCCAACATGGTCCACTCGGCCGCCACGCTGGTGAGGCCGCGCAGCAGGAACCTCCGTGCCCCCTGCTGCTCCTTGATGATTCCGAAGACCGGCTCGACCAGTTGCTTTCTCAGCTTGTACGCCTGTTTAGCTGCTGAGGTGGCCATCCAGGCGCGATGACGGCGCAGCGCCGCATCGTGCGGCCCTATGGCCAGACTTCGCCCAATCTCCTTGGCCCTTGTACAGACTCTGAAGGCCGGGCACGCCTGACAGACGGCGCCAGAGGCCCGGTACAGTCGCAATGGGACTCCGTTCGCATGCTGTATGCGGACGAACGCGAGCGTCTGCCCCTGTGGGCACGTAAAGCTGTCGCTCTGCTCGTCATAGGTGAATCGGTCCTTGTGATACGGGTCCTTGAGGAACCGTTGTCTTGCCTCGGAAACCACCACCTGCTGACCCCGACTGGCACATTCTTCCAAGTGACTCCCGGCGAAATATCCGGCGTCGGCCAACGTCGTCTGCGCTTTCGTCCCGGTCGTCTCTTCGGCCTGCTCCATCATCGGCGCCAACATGGCATTGTCATTGGCTTCGTCCACCACATCCACCGCGGTGACCAACATGCCGGTCGCTCCCCCAGCCGTCTCTGTGGGTGAAACCATAGCCTGGGCGTTGTAGCCAGCCACAATGCCCTGCCTGCCCTTCATCAGCCGTGCCTCTCTGTCGGTCAGGTTGATGCGCTTGTGGCGTTCCTGATTCGCAAGATCGTCCATTGCCTGCTTCACCTTCTCTCTCAAGACCTCCTTGTCGGCCAACTCCTCAGGCAGATGGGCAGCAGCAGTGTCTTCTCCCGCTTCGTTCTGAGCCTCAAAGTCCTCTATTGCCCTCTCCACTCGGTCCAGCAGCCCTCGCAGCCCCTCGGCATCGTAGCTCCTGTTCAGCGATGCGTTGGCGACCACCTTCGTGCCATCCACCGCCTGAACCGCCAGGTCCACCAACTTCATGGCCACCGCCGTACGCACCGTGCGCTCGAACAGCTTTCTCATAGCCTGCCTATGCCCTTTATAGAACCGCCACAGGGTGTTGTGGTCTGGATGTTGCCACCCGGTCAGCCACAGATACGATATCTGGTCCCGGCAGGCCGCCTCCAGCTTCCGGCACGAACGCACTCCCGTCATGAAGCCGTACAACCATACGCTCAATAGCGCACGAGGGTGATAGGCCGGCGCTCCCAGTGGGTCCCCACCCATCTCCACGCCAAGCTCCGACCATCCATCCCGACCCAACGCGTCAACGAACTCGGCCACGAATCGCGCCGGATGGTCCAGCGGCAACAACTCGTCAAGCGTCGGCGGCAACATCCACATCTGCTCTCGGTCCATATCTCGAAGCGGCATCTCAACATCTCCTCAATTGTTGTCGCCCCGAAGGTACACCTAACAACATCCCATCACCAGCCCCGACTTCTGAGACACGCTCAGAGTCTACGTTTTTCACAACGGGCTATCACTGAATGTAACGAGGCAATGAGTCTTGATTCTGAGATTGCATCTGCTTACTACATCAGGGGGCTTGCCTATTTAGAGCGTCTAACAAAACCTAAGGATGCTCTGAATAAGTCCCGATGGCTTGTGGGATAGTAAAATAGGGCCAAGGGCTGAAGACGGGGGAGGAGAGGCAATGAACCAGCCGACGTTTGCGGACTTGGACTACGAGAGCAAGAAGCGAAAGACTCGCCGGGAGAAGTTCCTTGAGCGCATGGATGGACTGATCCCTTGGGAAGAGTTGGAAGAGCGCATTCGACCGTTCTATCCCAAGGCCGGTCGTGGTCGGCGGCCCTACGAGTTATCGGTGATGCTACGGATACACTGCGTGCAGTTGTTTTACAACCTGAGCGACCCTGGGATGGAGGACATGCTCTATGAGGTCGAATCGGTGAGGCGGTTCGTAGGGCTGAGACTGCCTGGGCCGCTGCCGGACGAGACGACGATTCTGAACTTCCGCCACCTGCTGGAAGAGCATGAGTTGGGCGCGGGTCTGTTCGAGGAGATCAACCGCTATCTGGAGTCCAAGGGTCTCCGTCTTCAGGAGGGGACGATAGTGGACGCGAGCATCATAGCGGCGCCCTCATCGACGAAGAATCGGGCTAAAGAGCGCGACCCCGAGATGCACCAGACGAAGAAGGGTAACGAGTGGCACTTCGGGATGAAGGTGCACATCGGTGTGGACTCGCAGACGGGAGTGGTGCACAGCATGACCACGACATCTGCGAACGTGCATGACCTGACTGAGTTGCCCCGGTTGCTGCACGGTGGGGAGTCTCAGGTGTGGGGAGATGCTGGGTATCAGGGAGTTGACAAGAGGCCGGGGAACCGGGGCTTGGACGTGGAGTGGCAGGTGGCGATGAGGCCCGGCCAGCGTCGGAAGCTGGAGCCTGGGAGCCCTGAGGCGGTGTCGGAGAAGCGCAAAGCGTCGGTCAGAGCTAAGGTGGAGCATCCGTTCCTGTACATCAAGCGGCACTTCGGCTACGCCAAGGTCCGCTACAGGGGGCTGTCCAAGAACACGCAGCGGCTGATGACGCTGCTGGGGTTTGCCAACTTGATGAGGGCCGAACAGTACCTGGCGGCGTGAGACCTTGTATAAGTGCGCCCAAAATCAGGGCTAAGGGCGGCGAAAGGCCCTGTCAGGGCCGGTTGTAGGCCGACAATAACCCTCACCACGGTGCCATGAGGCAATTTAACGCCCCCAAAACCACTCCGGTCAACTCGGCCCAGCCTGAAGCCGATTGTTCAGAGCATCCCTAATAAAAGGGGTTAGAATCTGGACATTCTCTGGAGGAGGATGACCTAATGTCTAAGCCCCTTGTAAGCGATGAATTCTGGGAACTGGTGCAACCTTTACTGCCGCCACAACCACCGAAGCCGAAAGGAGGAAGGCCCAGGATACCTGACAGACAGGTCCTAAGTGGGATACTGTTCGTGCTAAAGACAGGCATTGGCTGGGAAGACCTACCCAAGGAGATGGACTGTGGCAGTGGGATGACCTGCTGGAGGCGCCTCAGAGATTGGCACCAGTCGGGAGTCTGGGAGCGCATCCACTTGGTATGCCTTGAGCGCCTGCAAGCAGCTGAGCGCATAGACTGGACTCGCGCAGTGCTGGACAGTGCTTCAGTGCGAGCAGTTTTTGGGGGCAGAAAACAGGCCCCAACCCCACGGACAGGGCGAAGGCGGGTAGCAAGCATCATATCATAACCGATGCCCAGGGCATTCCACTGGCGGTCAGGTTGACTGGCGCGAACGCTCACGATGTCACCCAAGCCCTTGAGTTGGTGGATGCCATACCTGCTGTCAAGGGCAAGCGAGGCAGGCCTCGCAAGCGTCCTCTTCAGGCGCAGGGAGACAGAGGGTATGACTCTGAGCCTGTTCGCAAGGAGTTGAAGAAGCGACATATCTGGCCGCTGCTGGCCAAGCGAGGTGAGCCGCATGGCAGCGGGTTGGGTGTGCATAGATGGGTGGTTGAGAGAAGCCTGAGTTGGCTTCATCAGTTCCGACGCTTACGGGTTCGATATGAGCGCAGGGCAGACATACATGAGGCTTTCTTGGCCATAGGTTGTGCCATCATCTGCTCTCGCTTTCTGTTCCAATAATGGTTTTGTTAGACGCTCTTATACTTGGGGCAGCCCAAGCGGGCCATCCTCGACTATGCCGAGGCAATTCGACTTGATCCTGAGATTGCAGAGATTTACAACTACCGATGCGAAACCTACAACTATATGAAACAACCGTGGAATGCCACCGCCGACTGCGACGAGGCCATTAGGCTAGACCCTCATTATACGGAGGCTTATTACAACAGAGGGGCTGCCTATTACTTAATGGGCCAGCCTGAACGTGCCATCGATGACTTTGATGAGGCAATTAGGCTCAGCATAATATCTGACACTGAAATGCCTTATGATTACCTTCTCCGTTCGACAGTGAACACACTGCTTGGTAGAGATGCGGAGGCCCTGCAAGACATGGTGCGGGCAGTAGAGTTGGAGTTTGGACAGAGGATTTTCCCATCTAGGCCGTTAGACTGAAGCCACCGCATTAAGATGTGTGTCAGGCTCCTGTATTCTAGCCGCTTTTTTGACATCTCGTAATTTTGCAGAAAGTCTTTGCGACCTCAATACCGCAGCAAAAACAGCGCTCCAACAAGATAGTGGACAAAACCAGGATTAACAGACAAAAGAAAAGGCCAGTGACATTTCTCACCGACCTGTCTATTATGCACTAAATTGTGGCGCGCCTGAAGGGATTCGAACCCCCAACCCCCGGTTCCGAAGACCGGTGCTCTGTCCGTTGAGCTACAGGCGCGAGTATTGACAACGTAGTAAGATTCAGCTACTCAATTCATGGATGAACTGTCGGTAGTTGTCGCTGCCTGTGCGACGCAATTTGCTGTCCCCTGTTACTTCCAGATCGCCAGTATCCTCTAACAACTCGACATGGGCAACCGCTTCCGTCAACGCCATGTAAAGGACCCCGCTTGACAGTTTCCTGCGGGGGAATAAGCCTCTGGTTACCTCTTCCAGTGAACTGGTACTATCGTCAAGCTTGTTTAGAATGCGTTTGAGGCGTCGATTGTGGTGCTGAATGACGTCTTTTGCCCTTCGCACTCCCTTGAAATTGAACCGGTTTTTGTTGAACAACCTGTGCGCGGGCAAAACCGCAATGTCGGGGCCAAGGTCGACGATCTGTTTCAAGGATTTGAGGTAGGTTGCCAGACCATAAAGGCCATCGGCGTCATGATATTCCTCGGGAAGGCTTCGTTTGATCTCTTCGGCGTAACTCACCTTTGTTGTCGGATGAGGCGTTATTTCTGGCAGAACGTGGTCTCCAGTGAACACAAGGCCGTCGAGAGTGAGGCACAATTCGTCGGGTGAATGGCCCGGTGTGTGTATGAACTTCATGTCACCAAACTGGTCGTTATCTCTAATCTTATTGCTAACTTCCAGTGTCTTTCTTCCATCCACGTAGGCGTGATCCATAGTCCAAGAGGTGTCCGTGCGACTTCTTGTGCTGTTCGCCTTTGTAATCCTGTGTATCTCGTCCCTGAAAGGGGAATCTGAGCGATTTTGGATTTCCCAAGAATTGAATGGCAGTAGATGCGCGTAAACGTCGTGCGCCCAAAGCTCTGCGTCGGACTCCTCGACCAGTTGTTTTGCGGCGCCGTCATGGTCTGCGTGTCCATGCGTAATGATTACCCTGTCTATGTCTTTGATGCGAACGCCAGCTTGCTCTATTCCTTCGGCCAGGGCTATGTAGGATCCGGCAGACCCCGCATCGACCAGGTTGAGACCTTCATTCTCAAACAAGTAAGTCCAGGTGGGGCCTGTCCGCACAGATCGGTCTTGTGGGACAGCTATGGCATATAAGTCTAAACCTTTGTGTGTGATGAGCTTGACCACCATGTGGTTGCCTTCGGCATCTCCGTTGCGCAGCACAACCACATTTTTGAAAGCTGGTGACATTCAGGTACCCTCCGCAGGTTCAGGTAGGGGGCTAAAAAGTAAGGCAATTGCAGAAATAATGAAAATGGGGTGAGCGAAGGGACTTGAACCCTCGATCTCCAGGGCCACAACCTGGCGCCTTAACCGCTTGGCCACGCTCACCACTTTACACAGTAAATTCTAGCATTGGGGCGGGAATGGGTCAACAGTGCGATGCCATAGAAAGGAAGGTCGCACAAAACGTTAGAGAGGGGGTCTCGTCTGATAAATAACAGGCTTTTAACAGCAGGATCAATCGTCTTTCTGGTTCTTAGCAATCAACGCTTCCAGCAACTCTTCTACCATGATGTCCTGCTTGCTGTGGTGGCGCAACGGCAACTTAGAGTCTACACGGTATATGTTTCTGCGTCCACTCTTGCGCCGTTCAATATAGCCTGCGTTCTCCAGATCAGAGATTATCTTATGGGTAGTCCTCTCAGTTACGCCAATGTTCTGGGCGATCTCCCTCGCGGTGCTGCGGGAATGGTGCGAAATATAGCTGAGGACTAACCCGTGATTAGTTATGAAGGTCCATCGCTGCTGAGTTGTAGTAGTCAAGGTCTGGATCTCCACTATTTAGGTTGGAGGAATGCTAACACATGCCCCCACCCAAATCAATCAGTGCTTTCCTACGACTTGAAACTTGCGGCTAATCCCGCTCTGCAAATTAGAAGGCTCCGAGACTGGCATGTTAACCTATTTCCTCAATTTTTGCGTGTATTTTTCACATAATGCTGTTTAAACTAAAAAAGAGCATTCTATTGCCTGACTTACAATCGCTCTAGATCATTTCTTTGACAGGTTCTGGGTCAGATTTACCAGAGTTCGTACAGGAACGCCGCTGGCTCCTTTGGGAGCGTAGCCCTTGTCGCCTTCCGATCTTGATGTGCCTGCGATATCCAGGTGAACCCACGAAGCTCCTTCGACAAATTCTCCAATTATCTGTGCTCCGGTTATAGAGCCAGCGCCGCGCCCGCCCGTGTTTTTGATGTCTGCGATGTCGCTCTTGAACCCTTCCTTGTAATCGTCATACATTGGCAACTGCCACATGCGCTCACCTACCTGGTTACCGGCTGCGACGACCTGATCAGTGAAGCTCTGGTCGTTTCCGAAGGCTCCTGTGCACGCCGAGCCAAGGGCGACGACCACGGCCCCGGTAAGGGTCGCTACGTCGACAATCCGCGTCAAGTTTATGGATCTGGCGTACGACGCGGCATCTGCCAGGACCAGCCTACCCTCAGCATCCGTGTTGTCTATCTCGATCGTCTTACCGTTCATGGCGCGCACAACGTCACCTGGACGCTGGGCGCGACCTCCAGGCATATTCTCTGTCGCCGGGACTATGGCGGTTACGTTTATTTTTGGCTTCAGCTTGCCGATTGCTTGCATAGAGGAGATTACTGACGCTCCGCCGGCCATGTCTCCTTTCATTGTGCCCATTCCAGATGCTGACTTGATGTCGAGACCACCGCTGTCGAAGGTAATGCCTTTACCCAGAATCCCAAGGCTGTTTGATTCGTTGTTTGGGTCGCCTTTGTAGCGAAGAATGATGAACTTGGGAGGCTCGTCGCTCCCCTGCGCGACTCCCAGCAACGCTCCCATGCCCAACTCTGCCATTTGCGGGCGGTCTAGCACCTCAAGCTCCAGGTCACCCTCCCTCGCGGCCTCAAGCGCCATCTCAGCCATTCGCGTAGGTGTCATAGTGTTCGCTGGTTCATTAGCCATGTCGCGGCAAAAATTTACGGCATCCGCAATAATATGACCTTCCGCAGCCCCAGCTTCGAGTTCCTTAACTTTGCCATCGTCGGACTCGACGATAGTGAACTCTTGGATGCTGTTTTTGTTCTCATGTCCCGACTTGTACTTGTCGAATCGGTACAGTCCCAGCGTGCTTCCCTCCGCTATAGCCTGCCCAACATCTCTATTGTCAAGTCCGCCGATGCCTGCGCCGTGAGCAATGGTCGCCACAGATTCGACCCCCAAGCGTCGAATGTAACGGCAGCTCTCCGCCGAAATAGAGCGAACTGCATCGATCGAGAAATCTGAGGTTTTTCCTAGCCCGGCGACGACGACCCTCGATGGGATCATTTTCCCCAGGGTATGAAGGAGGGTCATCTCCCCTTTTTTGCCTTTTATCTCCCCTTCTTCAATTAGCCTGGAGATAGCGCCGTCTAAAGAGCGGTCCACCGCCCCTGTAGCGCCCTCTGGAGCCGTCACGCCTTCAAACAGGTTTACGACGATGGCGCCAACCTTCTGTTGAGTAATATCGCCCGAGACGACTTTTGTTTCCATGCTTGTCCTCCTACGGATCATTAACAATCGGACTCCATGTGATGTCCTGAGAGCCGAGTGCCAGAAAATCGGTGATCTGATAGCGCACATTATATTGTAAGAGTTCAGCTTTCGCTACTTTCTTCTTTTTGCCTCATAATCGGCGTTCTGCGAGTTAATATTCAGGACTTTCGGCGTTACTAGCAAGGGGCGAGAGTGATATAATTTTTCTTGATGAGGCTTTGAGAAGGTCGCGGCGGGAACCACTTCAAGGAGCGTGTGATGGCTGATCGTAAAATTACCGAAAAAGAGATAGAGTTGATAAAAAAGGCCCACAAATACCTGCCAGGTGGCAGCATCGGCAACATAGGCGGCGACGTAGTGATTCGTGAAGGGAGTGGAGGAAGGATTTGGGACGTCAGCGGAAATGAGTACATAGACTATTTGCTCGGCTCAGGGCCTATGTTGCTGGGGCACGCTCACCCCGAAGTTATCGCCGCGGTTCGAGAGCAGCTAGAGCGAGGCACGACGTTCTTCGCAAACAATGAATATGCCATTCTGCTTGCGGAGGAGATCGCGAAGGCGCTGCCTTGCGCTGATAAAGTCAGGTTCAGCAGTAGCGGCTCCGAGGCTACACTCTACGCTATGCGGACGGCTCGCGCTTTCAGGAAGCGGGACAAGATTCTCAAGTTCGAGGGTGGCTTCCACGGCATGAACGATTACGCACTTATGAGCATGAGGCCTGCACAACCTCTCGACTTTCCTCAACCCGCGCCCGACTCACCCGGCATTCCGCGATCAGTTCAAGACGACGTGATCATCGCGCCTTTTAACGACATCGAAACAACGTCTGCCATCATTGAGCGACACCATGACGATCTGGCTGGTGTAATTGTGGAGCCTTTTCAGCGGGTTATTCCTCCCAAGCCAGGATTTCTTCAAGGGCTGCGGGAGGTCACGCTCCATTACGAGATACCCCTCATATTCGATGAGATCGTTACGGGATTTCGCTTCGCCTACGGAGGGGCGCAAGAATATTACGGCGTGACGCCAGACCTGTGCGCGTTGGGCAAGGTAGTTGGCGGTGGCTACCCTCTATCTGCTGTCGCGGGTCGCGAGGAACTTATGGCGTATTACGACTCCGCCGCTTCGGATTCCGATGGATACTTGCTGCAGCTTGGCACGCTAAACGGCAACCCTGTAGCCGCCATTGCGGGCCTTACTACGCTTGGGATTCTCAGGCGCGAGGGGACTTACGAGCGATTGTTTGCGACAGGACAGCAACTCAAAGACGCGCTGCAAAGGTTACTTGACGAGGCAGAAATTCCGGCTCATGTGGTTGGTGAAGCGCCTCTGTTCGAGGTGTTTTTCACTGAAAACAAGATTGTTGACTATCGCTCCATTCTAAACAGCAACAAGCAGATGCAGGGTCGATTTAACCAACTGTTGCTGGAGAGAGGAATCTTCAAAGCGGCTATCAAGTACTACGTCTCGCTAGCCCACACACAGGAAGACGTTGACCAGACTATTGAATCCTTCGCTTCCGCCGTAGATGAGTTGAAGGGATAGCCGTCTTTCGTGTCCAACTGCCTTCCTTTTGTGGAAGGAGTTGTGCAGAGAAGACGCTGCGCGACCAATGTTAAAATCCGTCATAGGTGCCTCTTATGCACCGATGGGTTTCGTGTCTGCCTTACCTTGAGGATGGCATGAGTCACCATACCTGACGTATGATATCGTGAATTCCCATTATAAGTACGCCTGTTCTGACAACTTTGTTTCATTAATTACAGTTCTCATGCCGTCTTTCGTCTTCAGCGGCGAAATTGATGGGTATTTTACCTTGACAAAAACACTCATTCCACATAAGGTTCTGATTGAGGTCTAGAGGGGACCGACTCTCAAATGATCATTGCGGCGAACCCGGTGTTTCGTCGGGTGATTCAAAAGTTTGGCCTTCAAGTTTCTTCGTAGGCACTGTTCGTAGATTCTCCGCAAGGGTTGGCTCTGCCTTCTAAACCCGGGCTTTATTAGACGCGGCTGGTCTGTATATTCAGAGTCGTTCCCCTAGACTCGGGCCTATTTTTCTTCTGCGCTCTAGATATAATGTTGGTCTTCAAACGTGGAGCGCCTAACAAAAAGGCCCTTACAGGTGTTCTTTACTTATGAGGCTCTCATACAGAGGGCATGAAATTCTGAATAGATGTCCCAACAGTTCTTGAGTAATCCGCCTCATGAAGTATTGGTCAGGTTCTTATACTTTCTGGCGTGCAATCAAGGGCATCCGTGATCGTGGTGCCTTTAATCAACTTGAAAATACATAAGCCCTATCCTCATGGTATGACTTGCGACGGGGTTGAATCGATAAACCATCCCGGTTAGTTAAGTGAAACCAGGTGCGATGGGCTACTTGGTTAAGAGCGTCTAACAAAACCTAATAAAAGGGGTTAGAATCTGGACATTCTCTGGAGGAGGATGACCTAATGTCTAAGCCCCTTGTAAGCGATGAATTCTGGGAACTGGTGCAACCTTTACTGCCGCCACAACCACCGAAGCCGAAAGGAGGAAGGCCCAGGATACCTGACAGACAGGTCCTAAGTGGGATACTGTTCGTGCTAAAGACAGGCATTGGCTGGGAAGACCTACCCAAGGAGATGGACTGTGGCAGTGGGATGACCTGCTGGAGGCGCCTCAGAGATTGGCACCAGTCGGGAGTCTGGGAGCGCATCCACTTGGTATGCCTTGAGCGCCTGCAAGCAGCTGAGCGCATAGACTGGACTCGCGCAGTGCTGGACAGTGCTTCAGTGCGAGCAGTTTTTGGGGGCAGAAAACAGGCCCCAACCCCACGGACAGGGCGAAGGCGGGTAGCAAGCATCATATCATAACCGATGCCCAGGGCATTCCACTGGCGGTCAGGTTGACTGGCGCGAACGCTCACGATGTCACCCAAGCCCTTGAGTTGGTGGATGCCATACCTGCTGTCAAGGGCAAGCGAGGCAGGCCTCGCAAGCGTCCTCTTCAGGCGCAGGGAGACAGAGGGTATGACTCTGAGCCTGTTCGCAAGGAGTTGAAGAAGCGACATATCTGGCCGCTGCTGGCCAAGCGAGGTGAGCCGCATGGCAGCGGGTTGGGTGTGCATAGATGGGTGGTTGAGAGAAGCCTGAGTTGGCTTCATCAGTTCCGACGCTTACGGGTTCGATATGAGCGCAGGGCAGACATACATGAGGCTTTCTTGGCCATAGGTTGTGCCATCATCTGCTCTCGCTTTCTGTTCCAATAATGGTTTTGTTAGACGCTCTAAGTTATAAGAGGGGTGATTGGTGAATCTTGGAACTACTTCCATAAACATCATAAGCGACGGCACGTTTTTGCTGGACGGAGGCTCGGTATTCGGTCAAGTCCCAAAGGCGCAATGGGAGCTTCAAATCAAGCCTGACAGAAGAAATCGCGTTCGATTGGGTCTCAACTGCCTGCTCATTCAGACGCCCAAGATGAACATCCTGGTCGATACTGGCGCAGGCTCAAAGCGCCCCGATAAATTCAAAGAGATGTATGGCTTGAATGGCAATAAGCTGCTGAAAGGGCTGAGAAATCTCGGGCTGACGGCAAGAGACATCGACGTTGTGGTGCTGAGCCACCTTAACTTCGACCACGCCGGGGGATGCACGAAACTAGACCGCACCGGCAACGCCGTCCCAACGTTTCCAAAGGCCAAGTACCTCGTTCAGAAAGTAAGCTGGGAGGAGGCCAATCATCCCAACGAACGCTTCAAAGAGTCGTATTACGAAGACGACTTCTTGCCTCTTGAGGAAAAGGGTCTTCTCGAACTTCTCGATGACGAGTGTGAAGTAATTCCCGGCGTTACCGTCAAGGTCACCAGCGGGCCATCCACAGGCCATCAGATTGTGCTGATTCAGCGCGGGGGCGAGAGGATCGTATACGCTAGCGATCTAATTCCCACCCCCCATCACCTGCCCTTGCAATACATACCCGCAATAGACGAGCATCCCAACGACACTTTGGTTCAGAAGCGCGAGTTGCTGGAAATGGCAATGGGTGGCGGTTGGGTAATCGCATTTGGGCACGGAAATGAGCAGCGCGCCGGCTACGTTCAGCAGCGCAACGGCAAGCCCCAGTTGCTCCCGGTAGAGATGTAAAGAGGCATGGAAGGAACGTTCAATTGAACGTCCTTACAACGAACGCCGCTACGATTGCAGTATCTCGGCGAGCACAGACCCACTCACCTGCTCGCCGAGCCGGGCCAGCGTCACCTGATTGGTTAAGTCTGAGGAGTTGCGGGCCACGACTCTGATATAGTTGTCTGTTAGCCCAGACCAAACCGAGGTGACGCTGTTTGCGTCTCTGACCTCTTCCCAGAGAACGGGTCGAACCCTTCCTTGAAATCCTCTTCTGAACTCGATTGCCTGACTTTCCGCCAGATCGAGCAACGCCCGCATTCGACGAGACTTGTCTGTTGACGATACCTGCGAGTCGAAATGCGCGGCGCTTGTGCCGGGGCGTACAGAGTACGGGAACACGTGCATGCTAGCAAACCCTATTCGGTCGCACAGGGCGTACGTCTCCTCGAACTCCTTCTTGGACTCTCCTGGAAAACCGACGATTACGTCTGCGGTGATGGATACTTCGGGAACGCTATGCCGGATGAGTTCGACGACCTCAGCGTAGAGGCTCGCCGAATAGCGGCGGCGCATACACCTTAGAACTGTGTCGCTGCCGCTCTGAAGCGGTAGGTGAAAGTGAGGACACAACCGCCCGTCTGACCAGAGATCGAGCATTTCTGGGCCAATATCCTGCGGTTGCAATGAAGAGATTCGGAGGCGTGTTACGTCCGTTTCGGATAGGATGCGCGCCAGCAACCTGGTGAGAGTCATGTTGGGCAAGTCGAAGCCGTAAGAGCCAAGCTGTGTTCCTGTCAGCACAACCTCTCTGTAGCCTTGCCCGACATGGCGCTGAATCTCGCCGATTATTTCCTCTGACGGGATGCTGCGCTCTCTGCCTCGCACCTTTGGCACGATGCAGTATGCGCAAACCTGGTCGCACCCTTCCTGAATCTTTACCATAGCCCTAGTTCGCGCGATTCGAGGGGTAAGTATCTCCGCTTCGGCCCCAACAGCGCACGGCACGGGAGCCTCGCCTCTCCACTCCGTAACCAGTCTGACCAGAGATGCCTTGTCAACGTTGCCCGTTACGATGTCAACCTCTTTCAACTGACGGAGGTCATCGGGCGAGCGTTGCGGATAGCATCCCGTGACGACTATGGTAGCGCGGGGGTTGCGTCGCTTGGCGGACCTCAGAGAGTGGCGTGCCTTTCGGTCTGCTACGTGGGTGACCGTGCAGGTGTTGACGATGTACACGTCGGTTGGCTCGTCAGCGGAGACAATGCTATACCCTGCTTCAGTGAACTGCCGCGCGATAAGGCTGGAATCCGCCTGATTGAGCTTGCAGCCTTGAGTCTCGATAGCGACAGTTGGCCGGGTTATAGTAGTCGATTCGATGGATTGCGAAAGCTTCGAATTTTCAGAAATTAGACACCAGCCTTAGTTTGAGCGAGTTAACTTCGTCGCCACCATGCCCAATGGCGCGTTATGATATTATAGGAACGCTCAGCGACGAGCGTCAATTCGTATGCCCATTATGAAAAATTGCTTTCTCAGGACGCCTTGAAAATTTACGACATTACGCTGCCCGTCTCGGAAGACATGCCGCTGTATCCTGGCGACCCTGAAACTACCATAAATCGCGTTGCCGATATAGCCAGGGGCGACCCGTTCACCCTGTCTGCCGTTTCCATGAGCGCCCACGCAGGCACTCATGTGGACGCGCCATACCACGTCAACCGGAACGGACGCACACTGGATGAGATTCCGCTGGATATGCTGGTGGGAAGCGCCTTTGTCCTGCTTGTTGACGATTCCGACGAAGTGACAGCCGAAGCGTTGGAATTGGCTGGTATCCCATCTGGTACTAGACGACTTTTGTTGAAGACGAATCCCCGGCAGATGTCGGAGGCGTTCCTGAGCGCAGACGCCGTGCACTGGATAGTAGACAAAGGCATAAGTCTCCTGGGGATTGATGTGCTTTCGATAGATGCAGCCAAAAGCCGGACGCTTGAAGCTCATCATATTCTTCTTGATGCAGACGTGATTATTCTAGAAGGGTTGGACTTGAGCGCGGTATCCGAGGGTGAATACATGCTGATATGTCTTCCCCTCAAACTATCAGACTGCGATGGCGCGCCTGCCAGGGTAGTTCTGTTGGAAGGGGCAACTCTCGATGGGTCGCCTCATACGGAAGGCAAGGGAGGCTGACACACTTGAGTGAAGAAATTTCATGGATTGAGCGAGCCAAGAAACTGGTTGAATATCACGAGGAGGCGCAGGATTTCGTCCAGCGCGTTGGTGAACAGTTGCTCACAGGCCCTTCAGATGCGCTGGCCGTGAGCGAGCTTTGGGTGGAAGCCGACGGGCTGGATGACATGATCTGCTCTCTGCTGGACGAAATGAACACCGGCCTCATAGATGGAAAAGCAGAGCTTGACACGACACGGGGTGCGTCTGTACGGCCCGCCAGTTTCGAAGAGGAAGCGGTTTTCTACGAGTGCTCGTGGACACTGCAATGGGGTGATAATCTGGGCGTGCTTGTCAACATCGCGATGGAGCCAAGCGCCAGATCGTATGAAGTGAACGTGCATGCGATTCGATCAGAGGAAACCCGAAGCGTTCGATACCCCGTAACCGAATCCGAACTCAAGGAAAGGCTGATTAACGCATACGTCATCGAGGCCACCCGTGAAGACTTCACCAGCCAGGGTAGTTTGGATGCCTTCCCTCAGTAAAATCTCCGCCAATCGCATGAAGAATTACCTCATCGGCCTGGATTGCATCTAACGATATAGCGCAGAGGTTTATGGGTCTCTGTGAAATTGTCATTATTAGAGTGGAGGTAATCCAGATGGAAGAAGGCAACATTACAGTCTATGGCGCTCCCTGGTGCCCGGACTGTAAGCAAGCAAAGCAGTTTCTTGGAGAGCAGCGCGTACGTTACGACTGGATCGACATTGATCAAGACGAAGCGGCGCGCCAGCGTGTCCAGGAGCTAAACGACGGCAAGCAAATCATTCCAACCATTGTGTTTCAGGACGGCTCTATTCTCGTTGAGCCATCTAACGCGGAGTTGGCAGCAAAGCTGGGCATAAGCTCCAAGGCCAAAAGGGAATACTACGACCTCATCGTCGTGGGCGGAGGGCCATCGGGACTGACCGCTTCGCTCTATGCTTCCCGTGAAGGCATAGATACGCTCATAATCGAGCGCAGCGCCCTGGGCGGCCAGGCGGGTGTTACAGAGTGCATCGATAACTATCCAGGCTTTTCGCATGGTATTGAAGGCGGCAAACTAGCCGACGAAATGGGCGCACATTCCGAACGCTTCGGGACTGAAACACTTACTGCCCAGGAAGTCATCAGCATCGAAGTTGACGGCGATTACAAGACGGTGCGCACGGAGAGCGGAGACGAATATTGCGCCAGGGCGATTCTGCTTGCTCCGGGCACGCGCTATCGGCGACTTGGCGCGCCCGGTGAGGAAGACTTCATTGGCGCGGGCATTCACTTCTGCGCCACCTGTGACGGGCCTTTCTACAAGGGTAAAGATATGGTGGTAGTTGGCGGCGGAAACAGCGGAATCGAAGAAGGGCTGTTCCTAACCAAATTCGCCAGCAAAGTCACTGTCTTGGAAGTGAGAGACCGTCTCGGCGCGAGCAAGATACTTCAAGACAAGGCAACCAGTCATCCCCAGATTGACATCAAGCTCAACACCACGATTGAGGAGTTCAGAGGCAACGGCAAGCTGAGTTCGCTCGTGATAAAAGACATCAAGACCGGCGCTACCGAGGAGCTAACGCCTGGAGCGGTGTTCATATTTATCGGACTGGACCCCAATACAGCATTCCTCAAAGACGTTGTTGACCTCGACAAGTGGGGTTTCATCGAGACGAGCGCCACTCTGGAGACAAGCATTCCGGGAGTCTTCGCCGCCGGAGATGCGCGAGGGGGAAGCACAAAACAGGTCAGTAGCGCGGTCGGTGAAGGAACGACGGCAGCTCTTATGATACGCCAGTACCTTGAGAAGATTGAGGGCAGCCGAGGCTACAAGGGAGACTAAGCCAGGCGAACTGCGAGTTCGCCCATGCGCCAGATTTGAAAGCAGGTTCGCCGCCTGGCTGCTTTTGCAGTCACGCGGCGGCTCTTTTTCAGGGCATTGTGTGCCCTACGTCGATTGTCTCCAAAACTCACAGCGCCTAGCATTTGGAATAACAGACCCCCAATAGCTGTTTCCTACATTGCTCTCCCCTGCTATAATGCAGCGGTTATGTAAGCTGTCATTGTTTCTGCCCGTAGTGGCTTGCATACCTGATCTATTGGCGTGATTGCATGAAAGTGCCTTCCGCCACCTCAATATATGAAAGCGAAGCGTGTCGGAGGGCTTCGCCGAATTTATGGGTTGCCCTTGACCTCCCTTGTCTGTGACAGATGTAGGGAACAATCAAAGGGTCTTTCAAACTCAATCCTATTATGCGCCTTGGCCTGCCATGTTATTGGGCTTACGGATTTGCTGGATTGGGTAGTAGTCTATCTAAAAGTTTGTTACGGAAATACATGCTCAGGCCACCCTCTTGGGAGTATCTTCATCCTCTTGAAGGTATGGAATGGCAACCCGTATGAAACATTCTAATGGAGACCAATCCATGAAAAACCGAGTAGTAGTTACCGGAATTGGCCTTGTCAGCCCGGTTGGACTGAACGCAAAAACCACTTGGGAGAGCCTGCTTGCAGGCAAGTCCGGCATAGACCAGATTACCACTTTCGATACTGATGGCTTCGATACAACCATTGCTGCCGAGGTCAAGGGATTCGACGTGACCGGCTTCGTCAGTCGAAAAGAGGCCCGACATATGGACAGGTTTGTTCAACTGGCAGTTGGGGCTACTATGGAAGCCGTTGAAAACTCAGGCATCAAGATAGTGCCTGAAAACAGCGAACGCGTTTCCGTGATGATAACCAGCGGAATCGGCGGCATCATTACACTGTCCGAGCAAGTAGGCGTGCTGAACACCAAAGGCCCGTCCCGCATTAACCCCTTTCTGGTGCCGATGATGCTGCCAGATATGGCCTCCGGGCAGGTGTCGATGATTCTAGGGGCGAAAGGCCCTAACTATACTGCCGTATCCGCCTGCTCCAGCGGCGGTGACACCATCGGCCTGGCATTTGAAGCCATACGCCGTGGCGAAGTCGATACTGTGCTTGCAGGAGGAGCTGAGGCCTCCATCTGCCCAATTGGTGTAGCCGGATTCAACGCTTGCCATGCTCTCTCCAAGCGCAACGACGACCCGCAGAAAGCGTCTCGTCCATTCGACGCCGAGCGCGATGGCTTCGTCATAGGTGAAGGCGCGGCTGTCTTGGTGCTGGAGAGCATGGACAGCGCAATCAAAAGGGATGCCACCGTCCTCGCCGAGCTAGTTGGCTACGGCGCGACCGCGGACGCATACCACATCACTCAGCCTGCTCCCGAAGGAGAAGGGGGAGCGAGGGCCATGAAGCTGGCGTTGAGAAGCGCGCAGGTCGAACCCTGCGAAGTCGACTACATTAACGCGCACGGAACCTCTACTCCGATGAATGACAAATATGAGACGATGGCGATGAAGACTGTTTTCGGCGAAGACGCATACAAGATTCCCATTAGCTCCACCAAATCCATGACAGGCCATCTTCTTGGCGCTAGCGGCGCGCTAGAGGCCGCTGCTTGCGTGATGGCTATCACCAACTGGGCTATTCCGCCGACCATCAACCTGGAATACCCTGATATCGATTGCGACCTCGATTACACGCCTCACATGCCGCGGCGGGGCAGGATAAAAACCGTGATGAGCAACTCCTTTGGATTCGGCGGGCATAACTCATCGCTTGTGTTTCAGGCGGTTGAATAGCCTCATCGGAGCAACACATGATTGCTAAGGCATGGCGTAGATTACCCACGCCTCCCGCCGGGTTCTCCGCATCAATGGGGCTTCCCGCATTCCACGCCCATCTTCTGTACAACCGGGGCGTCAGACAGCGCGCCGAGATCGCCCCGTTTCTCAAGGCCGACTCACGCCTTTTGAATGATCCGATGTTGCTTCCCGACATGGAAAAAGCCGTGGCAAGGCTGAGGAAGGCGCTGAGGTCTGACGAGACCATAGGCATATTCGGGGATTTCGATACCGACGGCGTCACCGGCACGGCCCTGCTCGCAGGCGCGCTACGCGACCTTGGCGCAACCGTCGTCACATACATTCCCGATCGTGTAGATGAAGGGCATGGCCTGAATGATCAAGCCATCCGATTGCTCTCCGACAACTCCGTGTCGTTGCTATTTACAGTAGACTGCGGTGTTACCTCAATTGACGAAATCGACTACGCCGCGTCTCTGGGTATGGATACGATAGTTACCGACCACCATACGTTGCTACCACAGATGCCGAACGCCTGCGCTGTGCTTAATCCGAAGCGTCCCGACTCCAACTATCCATACAGTGAGCTTACAGGTGTCGGAATGGCCTTCAAGCTCATCGAGGCTTTATATGCAGACCTTGGAGAGTCCTGGCCGGGCCACCTGTTGGAGCTAGTCGCTTTGGGAACTGTGGCCGACGTTGGCCCGTTGACGGGCGAGAACCGCTACTTTGTGAAGAAGGGCTTGGAGGGTATTAACGCGAGCCAGAACCTGGGATTACGCGCTCTGGTCGCAAGTGCAGGCCTCAAACTCGGCTCCCTCGACACCGAGTCTCTATCGTTTGGCTTGATTCCAAGGCTCAATGCCGCAGGCCGCCTTGACCACGCTGGCCTCAGCCTCGATCTGCTCACCGCCACTAGCGTGGAGGCGGCTGAATCGCTCGCCAATCAGTTGAGCATGAAGAACTCCGAGCGACAGTTGATAACCGAAGAGGCCATGAGCGAGGCGCATATTCAGGTTGAAGCTGATACGACTTCGGGGAACGCGCCATCAATCATCATCGTGAGGAGCAAAACCTGGATTCCGGGAATCCTGGGGTTGATAGCGGGGAGGCTGTCCGAGGAGTACTATCGACCAGCCATAGCAATATCCATTACAGACGAGAGCAGCCGGGCGAGCGCCAGAAGCATACCAGAGTTCAACATCATTGCCGCGCTGCGGGAAAGCGAGGAGCTTTTCGTCCGCTTTGGAGGTCATCCTCAAGCGGCTGGATTCACGATGCCTACCTCTTCCCTGCCCGTTCTTGAATCCAGCCTCAGGAAGTTGGCTGACAGCCAGCTACGTGATGCAGAACTTGCGCCGACAATTGACATAGATTGTGAAGTGTCACCCGCGTCGCTGACCGGGGGCAACTTTGGATTTATTCAGTCGCTGTCTCCATTTGGCGCGGGTAATCGCTCGCCGGTGTTTCTGACGCGAAATGCCAGGGTATTAGATGCGCGTCAGGTCGGAGGGCAAGGCCGACATCTCAAGATGCGTGTCGCGCATAACGGCACAGTACTGGATGCCATCGCATTTAGGCAGAGCGAAATGCTGGATGCTACGCGGGACAGAATAGACTTGGTGTACACCGTAGGGCTAGACACCTGGGGCTACAGGCCTAAAATACAGCTCACCGTAATGGACTTGAGGCGCTCTGTATAATAAGCCCTGCATCCCCTATTTTCAGCGTCCCCGCCTCCGTCGCTGCGCCCTTGTGCCGCGCGGCGTGGGTGGTGTGGGAGTTTCAAGAGCCGCTTCCCCTGAGGTAAACCTCGCCTTCACGATCAGAAGAGGCACTGTGATTGCGAGGACCAGAAGAGCTATGTACTGAGCTTCCTGCATTCCTAGCGCCCAGATTCTGTCTTCCCTTGCAAAAGTGAGCGTAAATCTGCCAATGGAATAGAGCGCCATGTATAGCGCAAACAACATGCCGTCTGGCCTGAGCTTTCCTCTGAGCTTCCAGATCACGAATAGTGCCAGCATGTTCCAGACGATTTCGTAGAGTATGACGGGGTGAACCGCCGTTCCGACGCCGTTCTCACCGCAGATCCGGGCATCGCTCGATGGATTTGTCCAGGTGAAGCTCAAGAAAAAGTCGGCGGCTTTGGCGCAGTGCTCTCCATTGACTATATCGCCCAAACGACCGATTGATTGCACGAAGAGTATTGCCGGAGCGGCAAGGTCCGCGATGACACCCACCGGATGTTTTGCCCAAAGAGAGTAGAGAGTTCCTCCGATGAATCCCCCTAATAAGCCTCCCCAGAGGGCAATGCCGCCGCTCCAGATAGCAATTATCTGGCCTGCGTTGTCTTTGTAGAAGTCCCACTGGTCGATAACGTGAACCACTCTTGCTCCGACAACGCCGCCAATGATAGCCCAGATAGCGATCGAGTATATTGTATCCGGGTCAATCCCCTTGGCAGGCGCCCAGCGGCCCACAAGGTAAACGGCCGTGCCGACCGCAATAAAGCTGAAAAAACCGTGCCAGCTAAGAATGAAAGTCCCTAGAGTGACCAGATTTGGACCGATTTCAATGTCGACCATTCAGTCTCCATTCGTTAGAATCATTGCGCTTCTTAATCTAAAGGTGACGGGATTCGATGTCAAGGCAAGTTATGTTTAGCACAGTTCGGGTTAGTATGGTAAAATAGGGCCAGTATGTCTGACGTACTAAATTTGGAGAGATTAAGAATGAAAGAAACCGTTGATAGTTTTCTGAACTTTATGACAGTGGAACGGGGAGTTTCCCTTAACACTCAAGTTGCCTACAAAAACGATCTGTACCAGCTTGTAGACTATCTGGAAAAGAATCATTCTAACGACATCAATGACGTTAACTGGGGACAGGTAGACGAACAGGTTATTTCTGCGTATATAGTTCGGCTGCATGACCTGGGCTATTCGGACACTACGCGCGCCCGAAAAATAGCGTCAGCGAAATCTCTCTTCGGCTTTCTGATGGATGAGAACATCATTAAGATTGATCCTACCGAGAACCTTAGCTCGCCTCGCGTGGGCCGCTCCCTGCCGGAAGCTCTGGCAGTCGAAGAGATTAACAGGCTGCTGTCCTCTGTGTCGCGTGGTGAGACGCCCGAAGCCAAGCGTGATCAGGCTATGCTTGAGCTAATCTACGCTAGCGGAATGCGGGTAAGTGAGCTAGTCTCATTGGATACGGATGATGTCAATCTCGAAGAAGGCTACGTCAGGTGTCTCGGGAAAGGTGCGAAGGAGAGGGTTATCCCCATCCACCAGAAGGCCATCGACGCCCTCACCGTGTATCTGGAGCAAGCGAGGCCAATTATTGCGACCAGGAGATCTGGCCGCGCCGCATTTCTGAATCGTCGTGGCGAGCGATTGACGCGCCAGGGCTTCTGGCTCATACTCAAGGGCCACGCGAAGCGCGCGGGAGTAAACGGGAAAATCACGCCTCATACGCTGCGGCATAGCTTTGCTACGCACCTGTTGCAAGGAGGCGCTCCACTAAGGCACGTCCAGGAGCTTCTGGGTCACGCTAGCATAACTACAACGCAGGTATACACACATCTGACTAGCGATCATGTCAGGGCAGAGTACGACAAGGCTCATCCTAGAGCGAGGTAAACGAGTCAAGACCAGACAGACTCCCAAGCACAAAGACAATGTGAGATCGGAGCGTCTTCTAACAGATTAGATTATTGTTCCGTCTTATTTCCTATTGATTAGGAGGAAGAGGATGCCTAAGAAAGGACACCGAACAGCGTCCAGGCAAGCCCAACTCAGCCAGAAGAAACGCCGAGGGAAAGTCAATCCCCAGGTGTTCGATTCAGGGCCCAGCGAATCGAGCGCGGCAACGGCAATCGAAGATCCAGCAGTGGATGCAACTGCCGAAGGAGGGGAATCGCTTCAGCCGGCGAAGACCCCTGTAGCGACCGCGCGACCTTCGTCTACTCCCGCTCGCCAGCCAGCGCAACGTTCAAGACAGCGGACCCCGGCTGAATCAACTCCATCGGTTTATCGCTATCTGGGTGCCGAGCTAAAGAAGATCGGCATGATATCGTCGCTAATCGTCGTAATCCTTATTGCGTTGACATTCGTGCTGGGTGGCTAGCCTCCACATGGCCTTAAGCGTATAATCAGAACATACATAATTTTGACACCATCTGGTTAATATGCAACGGCACAAGTTCTCCGAGCGTTTAAGAGCGACCCCTGCATCGCCCGGAGTCTATCTCATGAGAGACGACTCCGGCGATATACTTTACGTTGGCAAGGCCGCCAGCCTGCGACACCGCGTAAGCTCCTACTTCGCCAGTTCCGCGAACCTTGTGCCGAAGATTCGGACCATGGTCAGCAAGGTTGCCGACTTCGAGTTCATAATAACGGAGTCCGAGCAGGAAGCCCTCATACTCGAATGCAACCTCATCAAAGAACATCAACCCCACTACAACGCGCGCCTGAAGGATGACAAGAGTTACCCGTTCATCAAGATAGATGTCTCAGAAGATTTTCCGCAGGTGTACATCACTCGAAAGGTAGCCAGAGACGGCTCGCGTTACTTTGGCCCCTTCGCCAGCGCGAGCAGCGTGCGCAGAACCTTGAGTCTTCTCAAGAAATTGTTCCCCTACCGCTCCTGTACCAAGACCATCACAGGCAACGACTCCAGACCATGCCTAGACTTCTTCATCCATCGGTGCGTCGGCCCATGCATCGGCGCGGTAAATAAGGAACAGTACGAGGAGATCATTGACCAGGTTATCCTCTTTCTTGAAGGTAAGACAGACCGCGTGGTCAAGTCTATAGCCCGGCGAATGGAAACCGCATCGGAGGAATTGGAGTTCGAGCATGCCGCGGTATTGCGCGATCAGCTCATAGCGATTGAGAAAGTCAACGAGGGGCAGAAGGTGCTGCACCTCACATCCGAGAACCTGGATGTGATCGCAGCCGCACCGGGAGCTAGAGAGGCCTGGGTCGAGGTGTTTTTCATCCGACAGGGAAAGCTGATAGGTCGCGACCACTTCATCATGGCAGGTACGGAGGACGACGAGCCCCGTAAGATTATTACGGCGTTTGTGGAGCAGTTCTATGCTGCTACGCCTTATGTTCCTCCGAGAATTCTGATTCAACACCCTCTTGAAGACGTTGAAACGGTACAGCAATGGCTTCGCGACAAGCGGCAGGCGCCGGTGCAGGTTCAGGTTCCGCAAAGAGGCGAGAAGCGTAAGCTCGTGCAGATGGTCGCCGAGAACGCTGCGCAAGGGTTGGAACAACTGGAGATAAAACGGGCGTCAGACAGCGCGAACCTCGACGCGGCAATGGGCGAGCTTCAGGAGGCGTTGAGCCTTCCCGGGCTGCCCAGACGCATCGAGTGCTATGACATATCGAATATACAGGGCACGAACTCTGTTGGAAGCATGGTGGTGTTCGAAGAAGGCAGGCCCAAGCCGTCCCACTACCGTCGCTTCAAGATAAAGACGGTCGAAGGGATTGATGACTACTCGATGATGCGTGAGATGCTCACACGACGCTTCAAACGTCTTGCGAAGTCCAGGAATTCCAACGCATCAAACGAAGCGGACGATGAGCCGGACTCGTCAGGCAACGGCGAAGGCTGGGGCATCGTGCCAGACCTGGTGTTGATAGACGGCGGCAAGGGCCATCTGGGGGCCGCCCTGCAAGTGTTCCTTGAACTTGGCATTGATTTTGTTCCCCTCGCAAGCCTGGCAAAGGAAAACGAGGAGCTGTTCATACCTCAGATGCAAGAGTCTATAGTTCTGCCTCGCAACTCGCAAGGGCTGTTCCTGGTGCAAAGGACGCGGGACGAGGCCCACAGGTTCGCCATCACCTTCCACAGACAGCGCCGCTCCAAGAAAAGCGTCGAGTCGGCTATCGACCTGGTGCCGGGCATCGGCCCTAAACGACGGCGTATGCTTATAAGGCGATTCGGCTCCACAAGAGGTATCAAGGAGGCCTCGCTTGAAGAAGTCGCCGCCGTTCCCGGTATGACGCTTACGCTGGCCCGCAAGGTGAAAGAATACCTGTAAAAAGTTTATGATTCTATTTTGAGATTCTGAGAATCGCTACTCCTCAGAACTTCCATTTTCCCCGTTGGCGCGATTTGCGATTCGAGTGAACGGTGTCAGCAGGTTCGTAAACTCCATCGGGAAGATAAACTTGGTCGATGAACTGGCCCCAAGCTCTTTCAGCGTGTCGAAATACTGAAGGCTAAGCGTGTTGGCGTCGACGCCCTGGGCTATGTTGTTTATCCTGTCCAATGCGGTGCTGAAGCCCTCCGCGCGTAGAACCGCAGCCTGCTGATCGCCCTCCGCTGATAGGATCTCGGCCTCCCGCTCGCCTTCGGCTTTCAGGATGGCCGCCTGTTTCTCGCCCTCTGCGCGGTTAATTTGGGACTGGCGCGCACCCTCAGACTCGGTAATGTCGGCGGTCTTGATGGCAGCGGCGGACTTCTCGCGCTCCATAGCTTGCTTTACGCCCATCGGCGGGTCGATCTCGTTGACTGCCACTCCCTCTACTTTTACCCCCCATCGCCCCGTATTTTCGTCTAGTACAGCCTGGAGTTGGCTCTGTATCCGCTCACGCTCGGCCAGCGCCTCGGCTAGCGTAATAGTGCCGACGATAGACCTCAGATCCGCCACGGCCTGGTTCCGGACCGCCACGCGGTGATCTGTCACTCCGATTATGGACTTCTCTGCCTGTTCCGGCAGCACTTTGTAGTAGAGGACAAAATCCATGTCTATTACAACGTTGTCCCTGGTGATGTATTTCTGGGTGGGCACAGGCTCCACTTGCTCCCTTGTGTCCACTATGCGGCCGTTGTACATAAAAGGTATGAGGATATGAAACCCCCTGTCTCTGGTCCCGACATACTGGCCCCACTTCAAAACAACCATCCTCTCCCACTCTTTGACTATGACGATACCTGCTGACATGATAACCTCCTGATATGATTGAATGTGTTGCATTTTTCAAACTGCCAGAAGATTCTGTTACCTCCTCATATGCCCTCTGGCGTCTTGAATACCTTCAACGTAAGTCCATCAACATCTGTTACTATCACCTCCTCGTCCTCCGATATCGGCTCACCAGAATCAGAGACCGCGCTCCATCGTTCATTGGCGATCTGTACAATGCCACGCGGATCGAGTGCAGTTGTAGTCGTGCCAGTCTGCCCCACCAGGGTTGACGAACCAGCGACATATTGCGCATTTCGGGCCTGGCGCAAGGATTGGAGAAAAAATGCCAGCGCGCCGAACAGGACTGCGCTAAAGGTTCCTATCACCCAGAGGCTCACACGGAAGCTCGGCGAGGAAATCGGCGGCGGACTGAATCCTCCGAACAGCAGAAACGCTCCAAGCACAAAGCTAATCGCGCCTCCCACCGCGAACACGCCCAGCCCCGGCGCTTGTGCCTCAAGGAAAAACAGCAGAACCGCCAGTCCGATTAGCCCGACCCCCGCCCAGTTCACGGGCAGGTTGCCGATTGCGACGAATGCGAGCGCGAGGGCGATAGCGCCGGCTACACCAGGAAAGATGAGCCCGGGGCTAAAGAGTTCTATCATTATGCCTATACCGCCCAGACTGAGCAGCAGAAAAGCGATGTTTGGGTCGGCCAGGATGCTGATGAACCGCTCAACAAGCGTTTTTTCTATCTCGCGTACATCAAGGCCATCGGTCGCAAGAGTGACCTCACCACTCGTGAGGCTTACAATCATGCCATCTAGCTGCGCAATGAGGCCTTCCATGTCTTCGGCGATGAGGTCAATAATGTTGTCATCTAATGCCTCTGATGCCGTAAAGGATACGGCGCTCAAGACCATCTGCTCCAGCTTCTCAGAGTTGCGGCCCCGTTCTTCTGCGATGCTTCGCATGAATGCCGCCGTATCCTGGGTAGCCTTGGATTTTAGCGTTTCGGGCAGGTCTTCCCCACCGCCGCCAACCGGTGACGCCGCGCCGATGTTCGTGCCGGGGGCCATCACCGCGATATGCGCCGCCGCCGTGATGAATGTCCCTGCAGAGGCCGCCTGAGCGCCCGGAGGAGACACGTACACGACTATAGGTATGTCCGAGGTCAACATCTTCGTTACCATGTCTCTAGTGGATGAAAGAAGCCCGCCGGGTGTGTTGAGTCGAATGATGAGGATGCGAGCGTCGCTATCGATGGCGGCATCCACGCCGCGAGATAGAAAGCGGGCGGATATGGGGTCTATGGTTCCGTCGATGACAAGCAAAGCGGCGTGATGGTTGGAGGCAATCGCAGGAAGGCTTTGAGTGGCGATGAATCCACCGAAGCCAATGACTATGAGCAACAGGGCCACTACGTGTTTCACGGGAATCTTTCGTGAGGGTTGCCGCCCTTAGCATTAAGGATGAAAATCGTGCGACGAGGTAGTCCTTCCGCGGAAGGAGGATTTTACTTTCAGACTTAGAGCGTCTAACAAAACCATTATTGGAACAGAAAGCGAGAGCAGATGATGGCACAACCTATGGCCAAGAAAGCCTCATGTATGTCTGCCCTGCGCTCATATCGAACCCGTAAGCGTCGGAACTGATGAAGCCAACTCAGGCTTCTCTCAACCACCCATCTATGCACACCCAACCCGCTGCCATGCGGCTCACCTCGCTTGGCCAGCAGCGGCCAGATATGTCGCTTCTTCAACTCCTTGCGAACAGGCTCAGAGTCATACCCTCTGTCTCCCTGCGCCTGAAGAGGACGCTTGCGAGGCCTGCCTCGCTTGCCCTTGACAGCAGGTATGGCATCCACCAACTCAAGGGCTTGGGTGACATCGTGAGCGTTCGCGCCAGTCAACCTGACCGCCAGTGGAATGCCCTGGGCATCGGTTATGATATGATGCTTGCTACCCGCCTTCGCCCTGTCCGTGGGGTTGGGGCCTGTTTTCTGCCCCCAAAAACTGCTCGCACTGAAGCACTGTCCAGCACTGCGCGAGTCCAGTCTATGCGCTCAGCTGCTTGCAGGCGCTCAAGGCATACCAAGTGGATGCGCTCCCAGACTCCCGACTGGTGCCAATCTCTGAGGCGCCTCCAGCAGGTCATCCCACTGCCACAGTCCATCTCCTTGGGTAGGTCTTCCCAGCCAATGCCTGTCTTTAGCACGAACAGTATCCCACTTAGGACCTGTCTGTCAGGTATCCTGGGCCTTCCTCCTTTCGGCTTCGGTGGTTGTGGCGGCAGTAAAGGTTGCACCAGTTCCCAGAATTCATCGCTTACAAGGGGCTTAGACATTAGGTCATCCTCCTCCAGAGAATGTCCAGATTCTAACCCCTTTTATTAGGTTTTGTTAGACGCTCTAAATAACTGGGACACCCTTACAGATATGGAAAGATTAGCTTAAATCAACCTAATGGTAGCGTCATTGCAGTCAAAACGCAAAAACCAGGCAGACGCCGAAATCAATATTCGACGAAATCAGAGTAAAACTTGCTAAATAGCTCCTGGTTGCGGGTGCAGATTGGCTCTCCCCGCTCGCGTGCGGTAGCGGCAACGAGGGCGAAGTATGCGAGATTATTGCGCTCCGCCTCTTCGACGGACGCGATCCAAAGGCCCGCTGTCTTCGCAGCCTCTGCTGACAGCGGAGCGTCTTCGAGAAAGCTCAACATAGCAACGTATCCGATTTCAGTCTTTCGGTCTAGACAGGGGTCTCGCCATAGCTCGGACAGTATCAAAGGGGAAATGGCGGCGGTCTTTGTACCTTCAATGACCTGTGAGATGATAGCGCGAGCATCCTCATCGCCCTGGACATAGTCCTGAAACACGGTGATATCAAGTAGCATATCAGTCATGAAATACGTCCATTGGCACATACCATAACGCCAAGCGTAGACCGGAAGTTCCCTACCCTGATTTTTGGCTACGGTCGAACCCTGACTTGACGACCGTCTCTGCCTCTTCTCGGGTAAGCTCAACAGGAGAGCCAATTGGCTGCCGAGTCTGCATTCCGATGTATTCATCATCCCAAACGGATGGTATGGAAGGGGCGGCTTCGGACGGCCTTGTTAACGCAAGCTCCAATGCGTGCTCGACGAACTCCCGCAAAGACATACGCAACTCTGTTGCCTGTGCCTTTGCCGCGAAGTACAGGTCTTCCCGCACCGAGGCATAAATCTGACGTGTGTCTTCTTCGATCTTCTTTCTTGACATAGCGATATTATGATATTTTAATATGCTAATATAGTCAACTCGATTTCCCCTCAGTTGTGACCAGTCTTTAATGCCTCCGTTTGTCGCCTCAAACGGGGAACGATGGCCATCTTCGCCTCGAAACATGCCTTGTGAAAGCTCATGCTATAATGTTCAACGCTATGAAAATTGTCATCGCTCCCCAGGCCTTCAAAGGCAGCATTTCAGCCCTGGAAGTCGCCAAGGCTATGCGTGATGGAGTCTATAGGGCCGTTGAGGACGCAGAGACCGTCCTCGTGCCAGTGGCCGATGGAGGAGACGGCACACTGGAGACGCTGGTAGAGGTCTCGGCGGGCGATATAAGAACGTCGCGGGTGACTGGACCGCTCGGCGGCAATATCGAGGCTCAATGGGGTGCAATGGGAGATGGCTACACGGCAGTCATCGAGATGGCGCGTACGTCTGGTCTTGCCCTCGTGCCAGCAGACAAACGCAACCCGCTTAAAGCCACTACATTCGGGTTAGGTGAGGCGATCAGGCATGCGCTTGATGCCGGGTTTCGCCGTTTCATCATAGGAATCGGGGGCAGCGCCACAAATGACGCAGGCGCAGGTATGGCCCAGGCCCTCGGCATTAACCTTCTGGACAGCGAAGGCCGTGAGCTAGCGTTTGGCGGCGAATCCCTGATCCGGCTGGACAGGATAGACCTGTCAGGGTTAGACAAACGGGCGATTGAGTCTCAATTCATGGTGGCCTGCGATGTAAGCAACCCTCTGACAGGGCCGGAGGGCGCGTCGGCGATTTATGGCCCTCAAAAAGGCGCTACGCCAGATATGGTGGACCTGTTGGACGCCGCGCTACAGCGGTTCGCTGAGGTCGTCAAGAGGGACGTTGGCGCTGAGATCAACGATGTTCCAGGTGCAGGGGCCGCAGGAGGACTCGGCGGCGGCCTTATCGCGTTCCTGAGAGCAGAGCTTAGACCAGGCGTGGACATTGTTTTGGACACGGTAGGTCTGGACGAGCAGCTTGAAGGCGCTGACCTGGTTATCACCGGCGAGGGCTGTCTGGACTACCAGACGGTGTATAGCAAGGCTCCCATTGGCGTGGCAGGTCGGGCCGAGGCGCGCGGCATCCCCGTAATCGCGGTTTCTGGCTCTTTGGGTGAACGCTATGGCATCGTGCACCAACATGGGATTGCCGCCGCGATGGCTATTACGCGTGCTCCAATGGCCCTGGATGAAGCCTCCAATCGGTCAGCCGAGTTGATTGCCAACGCTACAGAAGAAGCACTTCGGTTCATATTGGTGGGTGGCAGGGTTTTCAGGCGGTGAGCTTCGTCAAGTGTGGCTCTTGCATCTCCTGATTTTGCTTAGCTAATCTTTTATCTGTTATATTCTGCTCCTCCAGGATACAGGAGGTATCTATGGGATGGTCTATTCATCACCCGATAGGGCTGATTTACTACGCGCCTCAGCACTGCTACCTGGGTTACACCCTTGTAACCACAACCGGAGGCAACCACGCCACGCTGATAGACATGGAGGGTCGTGTCTGCCATCGCTGGTACTCTGAAAAAGGCATACCTCACGCCAGCCTGTTACCGAATGGCAACCTCTTGTGTCGAATGAAACCTCCAGCGGATGTTGAAGGTATGCAGGGGTTCGGCGGTTCATCAGCGGGGCTGTTCGAGCTAGACTGGGATGGCAACGTTCTCTGGGAGTATAACGAACCACTGCTTCACCATGACTTTGTGCGGTTGCCCAATGGCAATACGCTTACGTTTGTTTGGCAAAAACTCTCAGCCGAGCTGACCTCACAAGTGCGCGGTGGTTACACCACGGACGAAGACCCTGAGCAAATGTTTGGTGACTTAGTGAGAGAGATTGCTCCCGATGGCTCTGTAGTTGATGAGTGGTGGCTGTGGAAACACCTGACCCTGGAGGAGGATGTTATTTGCCCCCTGGAAGGCCGGCGTGAGTGGACGCATGGCAATTCCTTGGATCTGACGCCCGAGGGTGATTTCCTGATAAGTTTTCGACAGATCAACACGGTTAGCATTGTGGACAGAGCCAATGGCGAGTTTAGATGGAAGTGGGGGCCTAATGAGCTGTCTCATCAGCATAATGCCACCTACCTCGATAATGGGCGTGTGCTGATATTCGACAACGGGCCGCACCGTCGTGGCCCCAGCGGGTCGAGGGTTATTGAAGTTGACCCGACCTCTAATGAAATCGCCTGGGAGTACAAGGGCGCACCGCCGATATCATTTTTCAGCTTCCATGTCAGCGGCGCGGAACGATTGCCCAACGGCAACACGTTGGTTTGCGAAGGAGGCGCGGGCCGTCTATTCGAGCTAACGCCAAACAAAGAATTGGTCTGGGAATATATCAACCCATTCTTCGTACCAGACTCAAGATTCAGCAGCCTCACCAACGCAATGTTCAGGGCGCATCGCTACGGCCCACACTATCCGGCGCTTCAAGGAAAAGACCTCGATCCAGACCGGCACGCCAACCTGAACCGTCTCTACGTTGGTCGATAGTGGACAGCCGTCTTTTCCCTCCTTTTGTCGCCAATCTCTTCCCTGCCCTGCTGTGATGCGTCGCTAAACATCCATAAGTAAAGGCAGTCTCTTTTTGTTGGCCCTGCCCTTACTTTTTATGCACACTTCATAGAGTGTGCTTTGAACTGCTCATGAACCACTGGTTACAAAAGGTGCGGCAAGACCTCATCTACGCAGCGCCTAAATTGGGCCTGCTGATCCCAACTAGGAAAGCGCAACAGGATGTCTGTTGCCCCCGCGTCAACGAAGCCTTGAAGCTGTTCGATGCATTGCTGAGGCGGGCCACATGCCACCCAGCCTTCCACGGTTTCTCTGGAGTACTTCTGGGGCGTGTAGTATTCTTCCAGGTACTTCTGAGACTCCTCTATCGCGGCCTCACGGTCGTCGTTGATGTTGATGTTGTAGTACAGAGAGCAGGGGAGGTCGTCGAAGCTGCGGTCGTAGTCTTTCGCGTACTCGAAAATCCGGCCTCTCATTTCGGCGAAATCCTCCGGCGGCCACGTGGTGGTCATCCAACCGTCTCCCAGTCGGGCCACTCTGCGCAGATTGCGCTCGATGACGTTGGGTTGCGTTCCCCTCAGACGTGGATTGCCGATGACCCAGATTGGAGGCGGATTCTGAACAGGCTTCGGCTCGACGAATGCTTCCTCTAGCTTGTAGAATCGTCCCTCGTAGTTCACGCTTTCCTCTGTCCATAGCTTGCGCAGAATAGTTATGCCTTCCTCAAGGCGGGGCGCACGCTCTTTGTTCGTGATGCCCATGTTCTGCAACTCTATACGTGCCAGGTTTTGAGACTCAGGGACGCCCATGCACGCCCCCATAATCATTCGACCGTTAGATAATAGGTCAAGGCTTGCCCACTGGTAAGCCAGTATCACGGGGTGGCGCGAAGGAAAGCTTGCCATGCAAGCGGGGCCAATCTTCACGTTCCTGGTCCGCGCCGCGATGCCTGCCATCAGAGTGATAGACTCCATGCGCGGCTTTGCCATAATCTGGTCGCCGACCCAGACATGCTCGAAAACGCCGGAGGAATCAGCCATTTCCGCCATATCAAGAATCTCATCCGGGGTCGTGAGGCCCAGCACGACCCCTCGATTGGAAAGCGTCAGCCCAAATTTCGCTTTATTTGCCATGATTTCTCCTTAACCAAGCAATTGCATTTACCGAAACCGCAACTCGGCCTATCCTATTCGTACCCTGGCGGGCGTAGAAAGCCGCCTAGCTCCTGCTCGATCAGCGCGGTGAAGCGCATTGGCGTGTGGTCTTCAAGATATGGGCCGATTGCCTGCAGACCTATGGGAAGCCTCGAACGTGTCAGGCCCATCGGAAAAGCCGTGGCAGGTTGACCACAGAGCGTGGCAACCGCAGGGTACACTGTCTGGAGTCCGTACTTGACCGGGTTGCCGTTCACCTCCACCGTACGCGTCCTCCAGGGGTCGTCGGTGTGCGGGAACGCGGGTACGATGGTTATGGGCGCAATCAACACGTCCCAGTTGCTGAAAAACTGCCGATAGGATTGGCGGAGCAGTTCTCGTTCACTCAGCCAGGCCATGAAGTCGACCGCGCTGGCTTCAAGCCCGCGAGCCATCGCCGCGTCGAACTCGTCGCCAGTCGCGCGCATATTCTCGGCGCGATGTCGGCGCGTTTCCTCCGTGCCGCCTCTCGAAGTCAAGAGCGTCAAAAGAGAGGAGTACAGTTGATGATGGCGGCGCAGGTCTCCGAATGCCTCCGGCTGGGCCTCTTTGACAGTGGCTCCGGCCTTACCAAGAGCCGAGATTAATCTCTCCGGCGCCTCTAAAATCTCGGCGTCCACAGGAAGCCATCCTATGGCAGGCATCACAGCGACGCGAAAGTCGGACAGACGCTTGTGGCGTGTGGGTGGCACATCAAGTCTCCATGCGACATCTTCGCCTACGTCCGGCCCGGCAGTCACGTCGAAAGCAAGCTCAAGGTCTTCGGCGCTTCGCGCCAGCGGCCCCTGCACCGACATGATAGAACTCGGACTCGGCAACGGCGAGCCGGGGAAGTGTCCGCTTCTTGCAAGGGCAGTCTCGCTTGGCTTGTGCCCATAGAGGCCGCAAAACGCTGACGGAATGCGAATTGAGCCGCCAATGTCGCTGCCAAACTCAAGCGGCGTAAGACCGGCGGCCAGCGCAGCAGCGCCCCCGCCTGTGCTGCCTCCGGGCGTGCGGCTCAAGTCCCAGGGGTTGTTAGTCCTGCCAAAGATCGGATTAACGGACTGCCAGTCTCCCGCGTTTGGCGGAACGTTGGTCTTGCCCATAATGACAGCGCCCGCCTCGCGCACGTGCGCCACCAGCCGAGAGTCCGATTCCGGGATGCGCTTGGCGAACTGCTCAACGCCAGCCGTGCCGAGCAGCCCCTCAACGTCGATGCAGTCCTTGATTGTGAGCGGCAGGCCAAGCAAGGGGCCATCCTCGCCCCGTGCGCGCGCCGCGTCGGCTGCCTCGGCGACCTTGCGGGCGTTGTCGTAATCCGGGATGACGATGGCGTTCAGTGTAGGGTTGAATCGCTCGATGCGACGCAGGTGCAAGTCGAGCAGTTCGACAGCCGATAGCTGTCGCTCTCGCAACGCTTGCAACATCGCGGTCGCTGAAGAAAACAGGTCAAGCTTTGTTGTCGTCATAAGGACTCTCCTTGCTGTCTGGTGACGTCTTCACTCTTTCCAGGCGACCGCCGTACACCGAGTTCTCGTGTGAAAGGCGTCGGGATGCTGTCCCCACTCTTTCCAGGCGGCTGCCATCTGCTCTAGCTTTGCACGGTCAGTCAGGCCCAATGCGATTGCCGTGTCAACGATCTGTGGCTCCAGCATCGTCTTCGCCATAAATTCGCTCCCCCACCACTGCGTGGCTTCAGGTGTGCCAAAAGGCTCGACATACGCCGACGCCTCGATGTCAGAGAAGCCCGCCTCTCTAAGCAACCTCCGGTGCTGCCCTCCGAAACGGTCGGTGCCGCCATTATGTACCCGAATCCTATTTGCAATAGTCAACCACTCTTCTAGAATCGGATTTGAAGGGGTCAGAATATTGCCCGTCGTATCGCCGTCGCACAGGCCAATCACGCCTCCCGGCTTCAACACGCGACGCATCTCATGAAGGGCTTTCAGCGGCTCGTGCAGGTACATGAGCGCAGTGTGCTCGAATACAGCGTCAAATGAGGAGTTAGGGAATGGAAGCTCGTATATGCTCGCTACCTGGAAACGCACGTTAGAGACACCTTTCTCCGCCGTGAGGGACTGAGCACGTTCTATCTGCCTGGCCTCTATGTCTATGCCAATCACCTCGCCGGGAGTAAGCACCTCGGCGAGACCGACTGTGATCGTTCCAGGACCGCATCCCCAGTCCAGAAGGCTCATACCAGGCTTCAGATGTGGCAGAATGAAGCCTGCATTATTGGTTGCCGACCGGCTCGTAGTAGCCTGGTTGATTCCAGAGCCATATCCCGTTGAATAGCGCTCCTGCTCAGCGCCGCTATCTGGTTGCTGTGGCGTCGTGCTTGCCATATGGCCCCTCCCTTGCGTCTGGTCACGTCTTCACTGTTTCCAGCCTAGCGCCGTACACCGCGTTCTGGTGTGAAAGGCGTCGGGATGCTTCCCCCACTCTTTCCAAGCGGCTCCCATTTGCTCTAGCTTCGCGCGGTCGGCCAGGCCCAACTCGATTGCCGTGTCAGCGATCGGTCCTTCTAGCATCGCATTCACTGCAACATCGGCAAGCCACTGCGTGGCTTCAGGTGTGCCATAAGGCTCGATAAATGCCGACGCTTCGATTCCTATGAAGCCCGCCTCTCGAAGGAGCCTCCGGTGTTGCCTTCCAAATCTCTGAGTGCCGCCATTATGTTCCCAAACTTTATCCAATAGAGTTAACGACTCGTCTAGTGTCGGATTTGAAGGCGTCAGAATGTTCCCTGTCGAATCGATGTCACCGAGGCCAATCACGCCTCCCGGTCTCAACACCCGACGCATCTCCTGAAGGGCCTTCAGCGGCTCGTCCAGGTACTGGAGCACAGTGTGCTCGTGGACGGCATCAAAGGAGGCGTCAGGGAAGGGTAGCTCGTATATGCTCGCCTCCTGGAAACGTACGTTGGAGGCTTCTTTCTCGGCCGCGAGGGACTTGGCCTGCTCTATCTGCCTGGCCTCTCTATCTATGCCGACCACTTCACCTGGAGCCAGTACCTCGGCGAGACCAAGTGTGATCGAGCCGGGACCGCATCCGCAGTCCAGAAGGCTCATACCAGGCTTCAGATGAGGCAGGATGAAGCCCGCATAATCGATCGCCGAACGTTGGCTCGTAAACTGGTGCATTCCAGACCCATAGCCACAAGTGTAGCGCTCCTGTTGGCCTGCGCCGCTATCTGGTTGCTGTGGCGTCGTGCTTGCCATATGCCCCCTCCCTGCTATCTTGTTACGGCTTTATTCCTTCCAGGAGGTTAATGCGCGAATAAGTGCGAGTGTAATCCTGGTGTCATTCACTGTCAACAGTTCTCTTGTCTGCGCCTGTCCCTCATGCTAACATTGCCCAAAATTCAGGCTCGGAATCTTTCATGAGGTCCGATGACTCGCGACTCCTGTCGGAGGTTGCCATTCTCACCCTTAAAGCATGAAGATACGAGTTTGAGGGTAGCACACGTCTTTACTTTCATACCAATACTGGAAGTCTTACATGGCGGTGTAGCATGGCAGTCCGAAATGGAAAACAGTTCCTGGAAGGCCTGCGCGACGGACGCGAGATCTGGCTTGAGGGAGAGCGAGTGGCCGATGTTACGACCCATCCCAAGCTCTCCCGTATGGCGCGCACGCTTGCCAGTGTTTACGACCTGCAATACGACCCCAAGTTGCAAGAGCAGATGGTCTTCGAATCGCCAACTTCGGGCGAGCCTGTCGCTCTTTCGTACATGGTTCCCGAAACACAGGAAGATTTGCTGCGTCGAAGGCGGGCGCTTGAGATCACGGCTCATGCCTCGTATGGGATGCTGGGGCGCACTCCCGACTACGTGAACATTCAGATTACAGCCGTGCGCCAGATGGCCCACCTTTATGGTCAGAAAGACAAACGCTTTACCGATAATATCATCGCCTACCACGAATTCATTCGTGAAAACGACCTCTGCCTCACGCATGCTTTTGGTCACCCACAGGTGAACAGGTCTGTCGCTCTCAGCGACCTGCCTGACCCGTACATCGCCGTCGGCGTTGTGGATACCACCAGCGAAGGCATAATCGTTCGTGGTGCAAAGCTTCTGGCGACACTTGCGCCCTTCTCGGACGAGATCTTCGCCCCGGTTTATAGACCTCTGCGACCAGATTCTGAGGAAGACAAGAAATACTGCATCGGCTTCGCCATTCCATCGAACACTCCGGGGCTGAAGTTCATATGCCGGGAGTCCTACGACCTCGGCAATTCGCTGTATGACTACCCGTTAACAGGCCGCTACGACGAGATGGACGCGATGGCGGTCTTCGATGACGTGCTCGTTCCCTGGGAGCGGGTTTTCGCATACGAGGATGTCGAGCTTGCGAACCAATCAATTCAGCAGGTTCCCATCTACCGCCAGTACATGCAGCAGGTCGCAGTGAAGAACATTGCCAAGCTGGAGTTCATCCTGGGAATTGTTCACAGCATCGCCGAGGGCATAAGCATCAACATATATAGCCACGTGCAGGAGAAAATTGCAGAGATAATAGACATCATCGAGACGGTTCGCGCCTATCTCCGCGCTGCCGAGGCCGACGCCGCGCCGCATGGCGGAGGAGTGGGTATCTGGCCCGCACAGGAACCCTGGATAGCCATGCGGCATTGGTATCCCGACGCCTACGTCCGCGTGATGTGGATTGTGGAGCAGCTTGCCGCTGGTGGTCTGATGCTGACTCCCACGGAGCAGGACGTTAATGGCCCAATGGCCGAGACGATAGGCAAATACTATCAGGGGGCTGCTCTGAAGGCCCCTGATAGGGTCAAGCTGTTCCGGTTGGCGTGGGATTTGACGGGAACGCAGTTTGGCTCAAGGCAGACGCTGTACGAGCGCTTCTTCAACGGCGACGTGGTGCAGCTAAGGCAGCGGCGCTACGCCACTTACGACTACACGCGGGCAAAGGAGGCAGTGCGCTCGTTCATGGAGCGCGACGACAAAGAGCAGGCGGCCTCGAATGCCAGCGACGATTAGACGCATAGAACCCTGCATAGCAGACGTGAAAACGCCTGACCTCCATGTTTTCAGATGAGGTCAGGCGTTGCTTCTTAATCCAAGAATGTGCTTTATGCCAAAGGGCTGCCTATGCGGTCGTCGCGGCAGCTTCCTCTTCGAGGCTTTGCCCGAACTTGCCGCTGAAAAGGTCGCCATCAGCGGGCCAGCTCTCCTTGGGGCTTTCGTAGAACACCTCGATCTCGTTGCCATCGGGGTCGAAGAAATATACGCCGATTGATACGCCGTGGTCGCCGATGCCCCCGATGTTGACTTGCTTCTGCTTCATCTCCTGGTACAGCTTCTTGAGGTCCTCGAAGGATTCCATCTCCCAGGCGAAGTGGTAAAGACCAACGCGACTCTGCTCTGGGCCTGGCGCTTCAGCGCCTACAGGGATTAGCGCAAGCTCGTGGGAAGCATCGCCGCCTGCGCTCAGGAACACCATGCTGCCGGGTCGCTTGTTGGTGACGTGAAGCCCTAGAACGTCCTTGTAGAATTCCTCTGATTTGTCCAGGTCTCGCACTCGCAGCACCAGGTGTCCTAGCTGTTTGGGTTTGACCATTGTTGCCTCCTTCACCCTAAATCAGTGTGTGTTTCGCCTACACGTATATGAAATTGAGTGTAGCAGCGCCTTCCAACGAGGTCAACTAGTGGCTGCGTTGAGCCTGAGGTTTCTACCCTATGAGCACCATATGGACTTCGCCGGGGCCGTGCACGCCTGTGACGAGAGTGTACTCGATGTCTGCCGAGCGGCTTGGGCCAGTAATAAGGCTCATGTAGCTGCCAAGGTTTTCGTGCAGAAACTCGTATCGCCGCAGGGTGAAAAGTTCGTCCAGGCTAGGCAACACCTGACCAAGCTCGACGACAGCGACATGCACCGGTGGTAGAAGAGACACCAGACGACTTACGCCCTTCCGGGTCAAAAGCACGCATGTGCCTGTCTCTGCGATGGCGTAGTCCACGCCTGTTATGCCAATGCTGGCGTCGATGACTTGCTGCCTGAGCTTGGGGCGCTGCTCGTTACGCCGCGCCTCGTCTGCGCCCTCTTCGGCAGCCATCAGGTCTACCTCTATGCCTGTGCCGGACAGCGCGGTTTCAATATCCAGACGCTTCAGCACAGGATGAGTCGAGCGCAGAATGGTGCGCGCCTCCAGGTCTCGCGCTAGCGCTTCGATGTGCCTGGCAGCATCTTGAAGAGACGGCACGCGCTTCACCTTCCAGCCAGCCTGGGCTGCGGAATCCTGCAACTGGGACATAAGCTCGGCGGCGTTGGCCTCGATAAATTTGTTAACCAATTCAACACGAGCCTCAACAGACTTGGCGTCTTGCGATAGAGCCGTAACTTCAGCGGGGACGACTGATGGCGTGGCTGATGTCCGGCCAAGGGCCTGACGTATGTTGCTGAAAAATTCGTCGCGGGAGTTCATTTCAGCCCTCGGCAGTCGTCTGGTCAACTGAGTTACTCATCATTCCGCCACCGTTTGCGAAAGGGCCTGGATGATAGGGTAGGAAAAGTCCGGTACTTTGTCCAGCCCGACAGCGGCGGAGGCAGTTTAGTAATTTTACCTCCGCTCATCAGAGGCTTTTGCAGCAACCGGCCAACCCTGTTCGCGAGGCCCAGCATGAAGGTGTTGGCGACGGACATCCGCCATCCTTTCATTGCCATCTTCTCGAATAGTGAAACGCTCTTTTCATGCGGGTACGTTTCGCCTTCGGCCAGCTCTTTGCGCATGTATAGTAACATCCGAGGGAGGTTGATCTTGACGGGACAAACCTCTCGACAGGCCCCACAAAGGCTGGAGGCGTGGGGCAAGTCCTTTGCGTCCGACAGGCTGGTCAGCATCGGAGAAATAACCGCGCCAATTGGCCCAGAATAAACCCAGCCATAGGCGTGCCCGCCTACCTTGCGATAAACCGGACAGGTGTTTAGGCACGCACCGCAGCGTATGCAGTTGAGCGCCTCGCGCAACTGCGGGTCGGCAAGCAAGCGCGAGCGTCCGTTGTCCACGATAATCAAATGGAACTCTTCCGGTCCATCCTCTTCGTCGGACTGCCTAGGGCCGGTGACGGTGGTGACGTAACTGGAAAGCCGCTGTCCTGTGGCAGAGCGTATGAGCAGACGCAGAAAGAGGCCGAGGTCTTCCATCGAGGGCACGACCCTTTCCATGCCGGCGATGGCGATGTGTATCTTTGGCATTGAAGTGCTCATGCGCCCGTTGCCCTCGTTGGTGACAAGCGTCAGCGTGCCAGTCTCAGCCACGAGGAAATTCGCGCCCGTGATGCCCATGTCTGCGTTGATAAACTTCTCGCGCAACTGCCTTCGAGCCTCGCCAGCAAGGTCGGTTATCTCCTCGTAGAACGGGGCGTTCAGCTTCTCTTGAAAAAGGACCGAGACCTCTTCCCTCGACTTGTGGATGGCGGGAGCGATGAGATGGTAAGGCGTCTCATCGGCAAGCTGGATGATGTACTCGCCGAGGTCGGTCTCCACCGGTTCGATGCCTTCCTCAATGAGCCGCTTGTTGAGGCCAATCTCCTCCGACACCATGGACTTGCTCTTGATGACCATCTTGACGCCCCTGGCGTGCGCGAGGTCGATTACGTACTGCTGCGCGGCGTGGGTGTCCTTTGCGAAGAACACCTTGCCTCCGGCCCTGGTCACATTCTTCTCGACCATCTCAAGGTAGTAGTCGAGGTTCTCTATGGTGTGGGCTTTGATGGCGCGGGCTTGCTCGCGCAACTCCTCCCAGTTTGGAGTAGCGTCCGCGGCCACTATCCGGGCGTGGTGAAATCCATTGTACAGCCCTTGCAGGTTCCGCTGAATCTTCTCGTCGTTCAGCGCGGTAGCTGCGGCCTGGTTAAACTCTTTTGTCTTTGGCTCCATAAAAATCGTACCTGATAGCTAGGACTGGATGACTTCGTCAAGCAACTGGGCCAGATGCACGGGCCGCACCTTATCGCCCTGTTTCTCTATGCCTCCGGCGATGTGCATGAGGCAACTGTTGTCGCAGGCGACGAGCGTGTCCGCGCCAGTGCTACGGATATTGTCGAGCTTGTCCTTGAGTATAGCCCCGGAGATGTCGGCGTATTTGACCGAGAAGGTTCCACCGAAGCCACAGCAAACGTCGCTCTGCTCCATCTCCGCAAGCTCAACATTCGGCAGTGAGTTCATCAGAGTCCTTGGTTGAGTCGTGACTCCTAGCTCTCGCCTCAGATGGCAGGCTTCATGGTAGGTGACCTTGCGACTCACTGCCGGTTTGCTCTTGCTGATGTATGGGCCAAGGTCTGTTATTCCCAGAACGTCCACGATGAACTCGGATAACTCGTACACTCTGGGAGTCATCGCTTGAGCCTGTCCCAGAAGTTGAAGCTCATCGTGAAGAAGCTCAGGATAGAAGATGCGCACCATGCTGGCGCAGGAACCTGATGGCACGACGATGTATCGCTCTCCGCGAAAGGTCTTCAGAAATCGTTTAGCCAAAGGTTTTGCATCGCTCCAGAAGCCTGAGTTGAACGCAGGCTGCCCGCAGCAGGTCTGTCCTTTCGGGAAGTCGAGGTCTACCCCCAATCGCCTGAGAACACGGACTGCGCTCTCCCCGACCTCTGGATAGAACTGATCGATGATGCAGGTCACGAAAAGCGACGCTTTGACGGCAGGAGGGCTTTGACTCATGAGGCAACTCCCAGAACGCTGGCAAACGCAGGCTCACGGCACACGAAAAGTTCAGAAAGCCAGGCCATGCACGACAAAGCCAGCAATCCACGCCAGAATGAACGCGGGCGCACTGGCAAACAGCCAGCCCTCGGTCTCCTGCTCGGATTCCCCGTGAACACCGAGGTAGACCAGAAACCCAACAAGGCCAGCCGTCAGCAGCCAGACTGACGCGGTGTTTACGCCAAGCCCCAGGCCTATGCCGAATCCGGCTATCGCCCAGCTTAATGGTGAATCAACGATACGTAGTATTGACATAGTAATCGGTATGCAGTTACACGTTGCCGTCCATCGCGGAGAGAGCGGCAACCCTTATGACAGATTCTCGAAAAGAAGGATACACCGCCAACGAGACGTTTGCAATCAAGAATCTTATCGCAGGGTGTCGTATATAACGTATGCTTATTGGTGTACTTGGCATTGAGAGTCGCCAAATGCCATAATGGGCCTTATTGGAAGATGTGAATCAGAGAGAGAATTTCATGGAGGTAGGACAATGGCGACTCAAGTGCGATCGGAAGCTCTGGTCAAGTCCTTGAATGACCTGTGCGACAAGTACCCATTTCAGACGGGTTGGTATTTCAAAGACCTTGGCACAAGCGAAGCAGCCGACCGTAACGGCGATGTCGTTGTGCCGTCGGCGAGCACGCGCAAGATAGCTATCCTGATGACCGCGCTCAAAGCCGTCAACGAGGGCAAGCTATCTCTTGAACAGCCTATCCCCATACAGGCCAAGTATCAGGATAACAACTCCGGCGTCTTCCAGCATCTTCAGCTTGGGTTCATACTTCCCCTCAGAGATCACATGGCGATGATGATTATCGTCAGCGACAACACATGCACGGGAACTGTTGCAGACCTCGTTGGGCTAGATGCCGTCAATGCGCTGTGCCAGTCCATCGGCATGAAGGGCACGACTCACAGACATGGCATCCCGCCCAATGGAATGGACAGAAATCACCCGGTAGATGCCGCGAATGCCACGACGCCTAACGACGTTGGCCTGCTTCTAGAGCTTATTCTCCAGGGCACGACTGACGTGGACGCCGCCGCGAAATTGGGCTGCACGCCTGAGCTTTGCAAGCTGGGACTGGATATTCTGCTGTGGCAGAAGCTGAACACTCGGCTGCCGTCGATGCTTCCGCACGGGGCGAGAGTCGCACACAAGACGGGCACGGGCGCACGTAATTTCAACGACGCGGGCATCATATTCCAGAATGACCAACCTCTGTGTGTCCTGACCGTATACACAGAAAACGTGCCAGTAGAATTGCATGACGGTACGCCCGGTCATACCGCGACCGCCCAACTGCTCGGCGGCCTTGCGCTCAATTGTTACAATGCTTTGAAACAATAGAGATTGGGTGGCGATGGAGAGGATTCAATGTCGGCGATTGATAATTGGAAAAACAGGGTAGAGAGTCATCATGCGCAGTCCATAAAAGCGCAAGGTGACTCATTGCCGTCTGGCGACTTCTGGAGTTCGCGCGCCTCGTATTTCAGGGCCGACCCGCGCAGAACCGAAGACCCTGTTCTGGAAAAGCTGTTCAAAATGGTCAGGCCAGAGTCCACTGTGCTTGACGTAGGCGGCGGCGCGGGAAGGCTTGCGCTTCCGCTCGCGCTGCGCTGCAAGCATGTGACCGTCGCGGAACCTTCAGACGCTATGCTTGAGCAACTCAGGGAAGGCGCTAAGGAGGCAGGCATCGATAATCTCTCGATAGTGCAGGCGACATGGGATGAGGCTGAGACAGAACCCGCCGATATGATTATCTGCGCCCACGTCGTGTATGGGGTGACCGAAATAGAGCCATTCCTTGGCAAGCTCGTTGCTCACGCCAAGAAGCGCGTCGCTATATTCTTATTCATGGAATCGCCTCCCACCCGCGTCGCGCCTTTCTGGAAGGCCGTGCATGGCGAGGAGCGAATAAACATGCCTGCCCTGCCAGAATTATTGCAAGTCCTCTGGGAGATGGGAATATACCCGGATGTTGAGATGCTAGATGTCGGCAGCCCTCAGACGTTCGACAGCGTAGATGAGGCGATAGAGCAAGGCAGACGTTTCTTGTGGGTGATGCCGGATACAGAGCAAGATAAACGCTACCGGGAAGCCGCGCTTGAATTGCTTGCGGAGACGCCCGACGGTTTCGTCATCAAAGGCGCACGCCCTCGACGACAGGGGCTTATCTCATGGCGCACCGACTGAAGGTTCTCGTCCGAATCATATCATCGAGAAAGGAAACGAGTAATAATGGCTAAGGTCATAAGGCCGCAACCTCCAATGTCCTCCGAAGCCGAGGCGTATTCAGAAACTGCGTTCAAGCTCTCAGAGGGAGTTCTGGGGCGAGCTAGAGCGATGCTTGACATTACTTACGGGCCGCACGAAGATCAGGCTCTTGACCTCTATCTCCCCGACAACGAATTTACAGAGCCTGTGCCTGTGCTTATCTTTGTTCACGGAGGAGGCTGGACTCATGGGTACAAGGAGTGGATGGGGTTCATGGCTCCGGCTGTAACATGCCTTCCGGCGATTTTTATTTCGATAGGTTATCGGCTGGCCCCTGAGTTCAAGCACCCTGAGCCAGCGGACGATTGCCGGAGCGCGCTCAAGTGGGTCTATGAAAACATAGCCAATTTCAGGGGCGATCCGAACCGAATTTTCATCGGAGGGCATTCGGCGGGAGGACACCTCTCGTCGCTGATAACCCTTCAGAGGGATGCGCTCAAAGCACAGGGTCTTCCTGAAGATGTCATCAAGGGCTGCTTCCCGGTGAGCGGAGCAGTCGATATGACAGGCGAATCACGAAGCCATCTTTTCAACTCGCCTGAAGACGCTAGAGACGCAAGCCCGATTCGTCACGTCTCAGGGAATACAGTCCCGTTCTATCTTTCTATAGGAGAAAACGATTTGCCTCACCTGAAGCCGCAGTTCGAGGAAATGACTTCGGCGTTGAAGAAAGAGGCAGGCGCGGTCGAAGCGATAGAAATGAAGGACTGGGACCATTTCCAGATTAACATCGAAAATGGCAATGTTGACGGAGTATGGGCCACGACAGTCCGCCAGTGGATGGCAAACCCTCCAGGGCCGGGGCGTTAGGTTAAAGTTCTCGATCTATGCGGTGTGTCTCGTCTATAAGTTGGCCTACTCTAGCGAGTCGTACAGCGCTTTGGACAACCGTTGCGAACGAATGTCGCCCGTCGTGCCGACATCCATCTTGTTCATGACATAGGCCCAGCTAACCTGCGCGTCCATATCTGCGACGGCTACCGAACCACCCCATCCCGCGTGGCCGAAGGTGTTCGGGTTTGGAGCCGTCCACGCCGTGTCCTCGCTGGCAAGCATGTATCCTAGACCCCAGCGCATGGGTATGCCCAACACAAGGTCTGGCCCGCTAGCCTGCTCTTCGATAGCATTTCGAAGAGTGGACTCACGCATGAGATAAACGTTGCCAATCTGACCCCAGCAGGCCAACGCGGCCATCACGCGGGCAATCGAGCGAGCGTTTCCATGCCCGTTCGCAGCCGGAATCTCGGCGGCACGCCATGCCCTCGTGTTAGGAACGTCCGGTCTTACCCGCGGGCTTGTTATCATCTGCGAGAGAGCCGATTCGGGGTTGGCCGCCTCGGAACTGCTGATTACCGGCGGAATCATCTCGGCGACGCGTTTGTCGTCCCACTCATCCAGCCCAATGTGAAAGTCCGCGCCCAAAGGCATTGCGACCTCCTCACGGAAGAAGGCTCCGATGGTCTTGCCGGTGATTCGACGCACGATCTCGCCCACGAGATAGCCAAAGGTCATCGAGTGATAGCCGTGCTTTGTTCCAGGTTCCCAGGTCGGCTTCTGTGCAGCAATTGCCGTCACCACGCGTTCCCAGTCGTAGAAGGCTTCGGTAGGCAGGCGCTCCCTGATGACCGGGAGTCCGGCCTTGTGGCTGAGGATATATCGCACTGGCACGTCTGCTTTACCCGCCTGAGCGAATTCAGGCCAGTATTTCGCGACTGGGGCGTCCAGGTCTAACAGCTTTCGATCGACCAGCATATGAACGCATGTCGTGATCATGGCCTTCGTGGTGGACCAGACATTGACTATGGTGTCGCGCTCCCAGGGACGAGTCCGAGCAGCATCTTTGTGCCCGCCCCATAAATCAACGACAAACGAGCCTTCGACCGTCGCGGCGAAAGAGGCTCCAACCTCGGCCCCGGACTCGAAATTTGCCTCGAACACATCACGCACTCTTGCAAACCTCTCGTCGCAAGTCCCGCTAATCATAGCGCTGCCAGTCATACACTCTTCTCCTGCTATAGGTTAGCACGTAGTGCTATATACATTGGCGTAATTCTCGCGCAAGGTCGTCCCCTGTAGTGTGGATGCCAAGCCGGGCCAGCCCACGACACGAACTCTTGTGGCTTGATGGGATCGATAGGCCGAATGAGACGCGGAGCTCTAAAAACGATTCTTGACCAGGGCATAAGACTCCGACGTAGGATACTTGCGACCTGACCAATTCGTCAAATCGAAGTGAAAGATGGGGACCTGCATCAATTGCCAATTGGCGACGAGCATTGAAAATTTTAGTATGGACTGCGTTTGGAAGCTACGACAGCTATATATACACTTCTTTTCTTGACGCTTACCGCCTGCGTCCCTTCGTGGGTTTGGTCAGGGGATTACGAGCCGCCAGAAGCCCCTGAAGACGTCGCGGAATCTGTGAAGGCATCTGACCGCATACTGACCAACTCGCCCCTGAGAGGCTTTCGACCCAAAAATGGGGTCGAGGCCACTGTGGTTCGCGTCATCAGCGGCGACACCATTGAGGTTGAAGTCGAAGGAGAACGGCTTATATAGGATATATCGGAGTGGACGCTCCCAAACTCGACCACACTATCTTAGGGACGGAGCTATTTGGCAAGGAAGCCTTTGAACGTAACAAAGAAGTCGTCGCAGGAATGACAGTATCTCTGGAGACAGACCTCTTTGAGACTGACGACTTGGGACGCGCCCTACGGTACGTATTTGTCGGCGATTTGATGGTAAACGCGCTTATTCTTCACGAAGGTCTGGCGAAGGCCACAGGCTCTCCCCTCGCTGTAAAGTATGCCGAAGTCCTCTATGAGGTGCAAAATCAGGCAATAGTCGCTAGAAGAGGTGGTTGGCGCAATACATGGCGAAACGTGACAATCACCAGATGATTGCTAGAGTGATTACTTCACTCCACTGGTATATAGGCTACCACGCGCGGTACGTCGCCCACGGCTCGCGTGGTGTGACCCTGACCAGTCAGGTCTTCCGCCAGCATAACGTCTCCGGCTCCGAAATGATGTACTGTCCTGTCTCCCAACCCTATTTCCACTTCACCGGAAAGCGTGATGCAGTATTGGCGTCGTGGCGCAGTATGCCATTGCACCGAATCCTTCCCTTGAGGATCTGTGCTTCGAAAAATGATGCCCGTGGCCTTCTGCATGTTGGCCCATTTCGCTGGCCCTGATTCCACATCAAGCTCCTCAAGATGCGATTGGCCGTCGTCGCCTGTGTAAAGCCTCATAAACATATTACTGCTCCTCGTGTCATAGCTGACTACAGAATTGTTATCCGAGATTGCTCTAGCGCATTTTCCAGACAGGCGCCCGCTTTTCAGAAAAGGCGCGAGGCCCCTCTATGGCGTCCTCGGTGCCCTGAACGCGTGCATTCAGCGGCCCGGCCAGCTTCTGAGAATATTCCACTGGCAAGTTGCGCCCTTGATAGACAATCTGCTTGATGGCCTGTATCGCAATCGGAGCGCACATCTTTACTTCCTCGGCGTACTTCTCGGCGGCGACAAAGAGTGCGTCACGGTCTTCCACTACTTCTTGAATAAGGCCAATCTGGTAGGCGCGTTCAGAGCTTATTCGATGGCCCGTTAGCTGCATGCTCAGAGCCTCGCCTAACGGAACCATTCTCGAAAGATTGTGGAGACCGTAGCCCGCGGTTAGGCTCCAGCGTGGCTCAGGCAGGCCGAACTCAGACTTGGCCGTAGCTATGCGTATGTCGCACTGTAGGGAAAGCTCCAAGCCACCCGCCACGCAAAAGCCGTCTATAGCCGCGATTATAGGCTTGAACACCTCCATATCTATGAAGGAACCTCCACCTCTGGCTGTCGCCATGCGCCCCTCTTTAGCGTCTAGACTTGCCCGCTCCTTCAAGTCCATTCCGGCGGAAAACGCGCGGCCTCCTTCGCCCGTCATGATGGCAACGAGTATATCTGGATCGTCCCGAAAGTCGTCAAGGGCTTCTCGCAGTCCCGCGCTAAGCTCTCTGTTCAGCGCGTTCAATACATCCGGGCGATTGAGCGTGATATGGGCAATCTGGTTCCGCTTCTCGTACTTTATCGTTGGAGTCGAGATAACCATTGCTTCCTCCTAGAATAACCAAATCTTAGCTAACCGTGCTGCTACCGAATATCTGGGCGGGTAAGACTGAACGGAGATTTCTGAACAAGCTGCTGATGTGCCGAAGTATATTCTTCGCATTGGTGTCACGTCAACCGTGGCCTAGCGACGGACGATCGTGCGGGCTTCAATCGTATCTGGTTGACTGGCTGAGTAGGTGTTGCTACACTCGCTCCGACTATTACGGGCAGCGGTTGCCCAATGAGATCAGGTGATTCCGCTGACCATCCGACGACGCCGAAGGTAGAAACGTCTCCATCAGGACGGCAAGGATGCGATCAGAGGAGCAAAGGAGGATGGAATGTCCGAGCTTTCTAATGAAGAAATTTCAGCGTTGGCGCACGCCGTGGGATTTGATATACAGGAACCCGAACTTACCGAGGTCGGCTACAGTCTGAACGCCATTCTGGAAGCCATGAGCGAGATAGACATCCCCGGCCTGAACAACGTTGAGCCATTGCCTATCATCTTGCCTCAACAGGAGGTCTAGCGTGAACTCGTCAGACATACCTTTCCTATCGGCTACGGAGCTTGCGGCCTACATTGAAAAGAAGGAAATCTCGCCTGTGGACGCGGTGGAGGCCTACCTCAGTCGCATCAAGCGGGTTGGCTCAAAGCTAAACGCCTACATAACCGTCTGCGGGGAAGAAGCGCTTCAAGCAGCGAAAAAGGCCGAGTCTGAAATCGTAAGCGGCAACTACATAGGAGTCATGCACGGCGTCCCCATCGGCCTCAAAGACCAGATTCACACCAGAGGCATACTCACGACGGACGCTTCCAAGTTTCGCGCGGACTTTGTACTTAGCGAGGACGCGACGGTTGTGTCGAATCTGAAACGGGCCGGAGCCATTATCCTCGGCAAGCTGAACATGACCGAGTTTGCGATGGGCGACCCGATAACCTCCGCATTCGGTGTGACGCGCAATCCCTGGGACCTCGAACGCAATCCGGGAACATCGAGCACCGGCTCAGGCGCGGCAACTGCGTCGTTCCTGTGCGCAACCTCTCTTGGAGAAGACACCGGCGGATCTGTGCGCGGGCCTGCCGCCAACTGTGGCCTCGTGGGGCTGCGACCTTCGTGGGGGCGAGTCAGCAGATACGGCGTCGATGGCGCGTCGTGGTCCTTCGACACCATAGGCCCAATTTCACGCACCGTCGAGGACTGTGCTGCGACAATCGGAGCTATCGCAGGCCACGACCCCAACGACCCTTATACCTGGCAGACGCCTGTGCCAGACTATCGGGCGGCGCTGACCGGCGACATCAAAGGCGTGAAAGTTGGAGTGGTCAAGGAGTTAGTCGACCCCGAAACCTCCGGCGCGACTTCGCAAACCATTGACGGGGTTCTCGCGGCTTCGCGGGTTCTGGCAGAGCTTGGCGCGGATGTTCAGGAGGTGTCCCTACCGCTTGCGTCCGTTTCGGGAGTTGCGACGCGCACCATATCTAGCGTTGAGCGCGTAACTCTGCACCCTGAATGGCTTCGGGAGAGGCCAGAGGACTTTCATCACAATACGCGCGTCTCGTTCCTGACGGGGCACTTGATACCCTCTCAGGTATACTACAAAGCGCAGAAGGTTCGCACCCTGGTGCGAAAGCAAGTCCTGGATGCTCTGGACCAATTCGACGTGCTGATTCAGCCGACGACGCCAGCGCCAGCGAACGTGATGGACTTGACTCCCGGCGTGCGCAGCAAAGAACAGGCGAAGAACGCTCTAGCTGACGGCAACTTCCGGGGCGTGTACAGCCTCGTCGGAGGCCCAGCATTGTCGATTCTTTGTGGGTTCACGTCTTCGGGCGAAGGCGGACTTCCTTTGGCGTTGCAGATAGCCGGGAAACCTTTCGACGAAGTGACGGTGTTGCGTGTAGCCCATGCCTACGAGCAGAATACGCCCTGGCACAATCGCAGGCCTCCCATTTAGGCAAGTAGTTATTGATAATATTAAAACCGCTGAGTTCGCAGAGGATTAGATTTACCTTATTCTTATCTCAGTCCTTCCGAGGAAGGACGTGCTCTGCGGTGAATTTTAGGATAGTCTCTTATAAATATCGGGGGATTCATTGGTTGAGAAGTCAGACAAAAAACTTACACTGAGCGTTGTTGACCAGTCGCCGTTGCGAAGTGGTGGCACAGCCAGGGACGCCCTGCTGGAGACGATTGAGCTTGCGAAGGCTGTCGAGTCGCTCGGTTACGAACGATTCTGGGTTGCCGAGCACCACAACGCCGGCAATTTCGCGGGAACAAGCCCCGAAATCATGATAGGACAGATTGCCGCCAATACGAGCAGGATTCGCGTTGGCAGCGGCGGTGTGATGCTGCCCCACTACAGCGCCCTCAAGGTGGCCGAGAATTTTCGCGTGCTGGAGACGCTCTATCCCGGACGAATCGACCTCGGCATCGGGCGCGCTCCCGGCAGCGACCAGCGCACGAACGCGGCGCTGGCTTTTCCTCGTCAACCGAACGACATCCGCCATTTTCCGCAACAGGTAAAGGATGTGCTTGGGTATCTGAACGACGACATGGAACCAGGACATCCCTTCGCCATAGTACGTGCGGGGCCTGGAACCCCCACTGCGCCACTGGTCTGGCTGCTGGGGTCTCGTGTCGATAGCGCGTCGATGGCAGCCGAAATGGGTCTGCCCTTCAGCTACGCCCACTTTTTCGGCATGTCAGTCGAGCAAGGCCCGACAATTGCCGAGATGTACCGTGTCAACTTCAAACCCTCGGTCTATCTCTCTGAACCCCTTGTAAACGTGACAGTTCAGGTTCTGTGCGCGGAGACCGAAGAAAAAGCGCAGAAATTGGCTCTTAGCCGCAACCTTTCGAGGGTCAGGTCCATTCAGGGCTTTCGCACTGGCGTCCCAACCATCGAGGAAGCCGTTGAGTATCCGTATAACCCGGAAGAGACTGCTTATATAGAATCGCTCAAGGCAGGTTACGTCGACGGCACCCCGCAGAAAGTGAAGGCAAAGATCGAGGCCATATCTGAAGAGTACAAGACGCACGACATAGGCATCGTCACCATCTGCTATGCCTTCGAGGACAGAGTGCGTTCCTACGAGCTTGTGGCCGAAGCCTTCGGCATGAAGGGCATATAAATTCAATCGCTCGGCCCCTCTCTAACCCTCCCCTCCTTCCGAGGAAGGACGACAAGGGAGAGAACAACTTTATTTCTTCCCCTGCCGCAGCGGGGGAAGGTTAGGATGGGGGCCTGTTGGAGCTTACCTTTCGTCGTAGACTTCCTTGGCTACACGAACCGCATTTGCTGCCGTAGGCCATCCCGCGTAAAAGGCCATGTGGTTGATAACCTCGCCAATCTCTTCTTTGGTCACGCCATTGTCTAGCGCGCGACCTATGTGACCGCGTAGCTGATCGGTTCGATAGAGCGCGATTAGCGCGGTTATGGTTATCAGGCTGCGATCGCGTTTTGAGAGGCCGGGACGCTCCCAAACGTCGCCGAATAGAACCTCTTCCGTTATCTCCGCGAGCTTGGGTGAAATCTCCGCCATAACGCTTCGTGATGTAGTCATGATTCCTCCTCTGTTGATAGTTCGGCGTTATCCTACTCACTGGCAGACACTCTGTCAATTTTGTTATCTGGGCTAAAGCCAAGACGGGCTATTTGGAGTATGATTGCATGAGAAATTCAGGAGGTCTGAGATGAAGCGATTAGGCCGAGAAAATCACATCTACGTCCTTGACCCCGACAATCCACCAGCCATCACTATCGATTCGGGCGAAGAGCTTGTCGTCGAGACATGGGATGCATTTGAGGGCGTCCGCGACCCGGCGGTGTTGGAGGCCAAATCGCTCAAAGGCCCTGCGACCGGCCCGATATATGTCAATGGCGCGGAAGCGGGCGATGCCCTGCGCGTTGACTTTATCAGCATCACTGCCAAAGAAGGGGCAGCGCACATGGTGATGCCAGGCAGAGGCTTTCTGGACACCGAGTTCACAGAGGCCTATCCCACCGTGTTGGCGCTTGAGGATGGCTATGTCGTTCTGCCCGGCGGCCTGCGACTGCCCCTTACGCCATCGATGGGCGTGGTCGCCACCACTCCGACCTACGCGCAGCAGACCGCAAGCGACAGTGGCCCCTACGGTGGCGACATAGACATGAAGGAGCTTGTGGAGGGCAGCAGCATCTATCTGCCCGTGTTCGTGCCAGGAGGGATGCTTGCTCTGGGCGACTGTCACGCTGTGGTGGGCGATGGCGCGGTTGCGGGTACTGGCGCGGAGTGCTCGTCCGATGCTCATGTCCGCATCACTGTCGAGAAGGGCATGGGCATAAAAGGCCCCAGGGCGATGACACCGGAATACTTCATCGTCCTAGGACACGGCGAGGAGCTGGGCACCGCGATGAAACAGGCGGTAAGGGACATGGTGGACTTCCTCGTACAAGAAAAAGGCATGAAGCCCTACGATGCTTATAGCCTGCTGAGCCTCGCCGGAGACATTCGAGTATCGCGGACGTTCCGTCCAATCAGCCCTGTGAAGATGATGCTGTCTAGAAAGGCTCTTGAACAGTTGGATTAACTCACGACTTGTCGGCGTCGAGTTTATCGAAGCCGATTTCAGACGCCTACGCTTGAAGACTGCGATTGAAGCCGATGTTTGTCACAGCTTGTGCACCTCGGGCAGCACCTCCCTGCCCACCAGTTCGATGTGCTCCAACGCCTCCTTCTGGCTCATATCAGGATAGAACAGACGTAACGCAATCTGGGTAATCCCCAATTCTCTGTAACGGGCGATTTCCTTTATGCAATCGTCAGGGCTGCCGAAAATAAAGGTGTCCTCCATCAGCGTTTCCAGATCGCCCGTTATCTTCGTGGTCAGCACAGAGTCCGTGCCGTGAAAACCATGCGAAGCGTATACCTCGTACTTCTTTTCGAAGCCCTTGGTAGCCTTCTCCAACGCCTCATTCTTGCTCGGAGCGCAGTAGAACTCGCGTATGATCGCTATATCCTTTGGCGCAGGATGACCGTGTTCGTTCAGCGTCTGACGATACAGGTCTATTTGCCTCTCTATCATGTCGAAGGGCTGCGCCGGGCCAACGAACATGGTTTCCCCCTCTCGCCCAACCCTTCGCACCGCTGGGTCACTCATGGCAGCAAGCCAGATTGGCGGGTAAGGCTCTTGATATGGTCGGGCAGTGGGCCGCGCACCGGTGACGTTGAAAAAGCGGCCGTGATGAGTAACCTCGTCCTCGGTCCACAGTCGCTTCATGAGGGAGAGCGCCTCGGTAAAGCGTGCGCCCCGTTGGGACATCTTGGAATTGAAGGCTTCGAATTCCTCTGGGCGATACCCAAGCCCCAATCCAAGAATGAAACGCCCTTCGCTGATATGGTCCAGAGTCGCTACTTGCTCGGCTATGTCCACGGGATTGAGCAAAGGCAACAATAGCACCGACGTTGCCAGCTTCATCTCACCCGGCTCCGCCGCAAGCCGGGCCAGTACAGTCAAGGGCTGAAAGTGCTGGAAGGGGTCAATCATATAGTGATGCGCCCAACAGTAGATATCGAAGCCCACATCCCTCGACTCCCTGAATTGCTCCAGTTGGTCCTGCCATTGCTGTTGTAGGTCTTTGCTGCCTCTTAGAACTACCTGGCCTACCTGATAACCAACTTGCATGTACGTGCCTCCCATTCACAGCATTTGGAGTAATCAATCAAGAGGGTTGCAGCCCCCAATACATTGAATTGTCTGTAGAATCTTGCCGCGCGCCCTCGCGGTACGCATCGATTCTGGGCATCTTACCACTACACACCGTACGCAAGCATCAGTCGGCACGTTGTGGCACACGCAGACTGGATGCTCGGGTATGGCTGGATACGCCCTACATAAATGGGATATGGTACACTGGCGGCTGAAATCCTAGCCTCAAAAAAGAAGGAGGTTCCAATGGCAACAGATAGGCTTCGAGTCGGAGTAATCGGCGCAAATGTGAGCTACGGGTGGGGGCCGCGTGCCCACTTGCCCGCTTTGCTCGCCTTACCAGAAATCGAGCTTGCCGCGGTGTGCACCGCGCATGAAAATACAGCGAGAGAGTCAGCGGAGAAGTATGGCGCTCCATTGGCGTTTCACAATCATCAGGAGATGCTTCGCCAGGCTGATCTGGATGCCGTGGCGGTAGTCGTTCGCGTTCCGCTGCACCATAGCCTGACGATGGACGTGTTGGAGGCGGGCAAGAACGTTTTCACCGAGTGGCCCCTGGGAGCTAACCTTGGGGAAGCAGAGGAAATGGCAGAGCTTGCTCAAAAGAAGGGTGTCCACGCGATGGTGGGCTTGCAGGCACGGTGTGCCCCCGCATTCCTGCAACTGAAAGAGCTAATCGACGACGGATACGTCGGCGAGGTCGTCTCCTGCCACATGACTCAGTTTGGTTCGGGAGTCCTGACCAGAACATCCGACAGGACGTGGCAGAAGGACAAGGAGCTAGGCGCAAACACGCTTACTATATCTTTCGGTCATGCTATCGACGCTCTGTGTATGTGCGTGGGGGAGTTCAAGGAGGTATCTGCCGTAGTCAGCACTCAGGTGCCACAGTGGTTTGAAAGCGATACGAATCGCATGGTGGACGTGTCCTCTCCCGACAACATCCTGGTGAGCGGCACACTAGAAAGCGGCGCCGTGATCTCCGCACACGTGAGCAGCATACCCTGGCACGGCAGTGGCTACCGCCTGGAGATATACGGTCGTGAGGGAACGCTGGTACTCTCATCGGCACAAGGCGCTCAAATTAGCAGCGTTCAATTGCTAGGGGGCAAGTCCGGCGATTCTGGCCTGAATGAGTTACCTATCCAATCGCATCATATATGGGCGCCTGATTCGGTGCCGCAGGGAGCGCCGTACAACGTAGCGCAGATGTGGGGCCGGTTAACGGACGTTATCCAAAACGACAAGACCTTCGAGCCTGATTTCGACACAGCGGTGAGGCTGCATCGTCTGGTCGACGCCATACAGCGTGCGTCCGATACGGGTCAGAGCCAGACTATATAGACGCAGACCAGCGAGACATCGAATCGGACAGTTTATCCTCGGAGGCGACAATGAAGGTAGGATTCATCGGGCTTGGGACTATGGGCGGAAGCATGGCCGACAACGCCCTTCAGGGTGGAAACGAAATGGTTGTGCATGACATCCGACGAGAATCCGCCACTCCACTACTGGAGGCAGGGGCTACCTGGGCGGACACGCCGAAGCAGTTAGCCGAGGCGAGCGAGGTTGTGTTTACATCCCTGCCTGGGCCTACCGAGGTAGAGGCAGTTTTCCTTGGCGAAGACGGCATTCTCCAGGGCATGAGCGAAGGCAAGGCTTACTTTGACCTGAGCACAAGCTCTCCAACCCTAATCCGTCGCATTCACCAGGTCGCCGCGACACAGAATATACACGTGCTCGACGCGCCCGTAAGTGGTGGGCCGGAAGGCGCTCGCAGCCGCAATCTGGCGATATGGGTAGGCGGGGACGAGAACGTCTTTAATCAATACAAACCAGTATTGGACGCCATAGGGGACAAAGCGCACTACGTTGGCCCGATAGGTTCAGGGACGATTGCGAAACTGGTCCACAACTGTATGGGCTATATCATACAATGCGGTCTCGCAGAGGTGTTCACGATGGGAGTCAAGGCCGGAGTAGAACCCCTTGCCCTGTGGCAAGCAGTGCGGCTGGGAGCGGTAGGACGTCGCGGGCCGTTCGAGGGGCTGCCAGCACATCTTCTGCCGGGCAAGTTCGACCCGCCGGACTTTGCCCTCAATCTAGCGCGCAAAGACGTAGACCTGGCAGTATCCGTCGGCAGAGAGTACGACGTGCCCATGCGAATAGCGAACCTCGCTTTGCAAGAGCTAACCGAAGCTATCAATCGCGGCTGGGGCAGTCGGGACTCGCGTGTCGCTATGCTGCTTCAGGAGGAACGAACCGGGGTTGAAGTCAGAGCGACGGAGGATGCACTCAGAGAGGCTCTCGAAAAATTGTAACCAGACTTGTGACGATCCAAGGAATCGCAAATGGCCCTCCAGTTTGGAGTATTTGACCATATCGAACCCGTGCCCAACATGCCGGTTGACGAGATTTATCGGAAGCGGTTGATTCAGATCGAGCGAATCGAATCAGCTGGATTTTATGCATATCATCTTGCGGAGCACCACACACCCGCCGTCCATAGCCTTGCGCCATCACAGAACGTTTTTCTTGCTGCGGTGGCGCAGCGCACCAGTCGGTTGCGGCTGAGTCCTTGCGTCTACGTGCTGCCGCTTCATCATCCTATCCGGCTAATCGAAGAGATCAGTATGCTCGACAACCTCAGCGATGGTCGCATGGAGATCGGCGTAGGTCGCGGCGGCGTCCTGGAGGCGTACTTCTGGGGACAGGATTCCGATGTTGAATTGAACCAGGCCCGCTACCTTGAGACGTTGGAAATCATCCGTGAAGGTCTTAGCCACGATGAGCTGACTTTCCATGGTGATTTTTATTCCTTCGACGAATTGCCCATGCGTTTGCATCCAAAACAGTCGCCCTACCCGCCCTTATGGTACATGCGGAACGTCGAGACTGCCGCCAAAGACGGAATGAACACCATTATCGTGGGAACTCTCAGCGGGTTCAAAGCCAATGTCAGTAGGTACCGAGAGCTATGGGAAGAGCATCAGGGTATCGGCGCACTGACGCTTCAGGGAACAGAGCCTAAATCGGCCTCGTCGTCCATCTTTACGTTGCGGAATCGGACGAAGAAGCAGTAGCGGCGGCGAATCCGGCGTGGGAAGACTACCGATGGAACCTCAGCGCTCCTCGACGCCTTGAGGCAGAGAAACGAAACCTTGAGCAGTTCCTGGGAGAAAACGCAGGTGTACGCCCCGCCAATTTACCGGCTCGTGAGGCGCGGCGTGACCTAGACGCTTCGCTGGACGAATTAGACAAACAGCACCGAGCGACGCAAGTTGGTCGGGGTGATTCAAGTGGCGCAGGCTTTGGAGTCGTCGCTGGCTCGCCTGAGTCGGTGCGGGAATACCTGGACGAGTACGTCAAAACCGGCGCAAACTACATCGTGTGCTCATTTCAGTGGGGAAGCCTTTCCCACGAGCAGGCCATGAGTTCCTTGGAGCTTTTTGCCACCGAAGTGATGCCTCGCTACGCTGATAAGCAGCCTTGATGCTGTTGTTCAGACGGGTGTTTGGGCAACTGAGCTAGCTCATGATTCGTCGGTGTCGATAGGCTCGAAGCCTGTCTCAGCCGCCCACGCCTGAAGACCGCGACGGAAGGCCAACGCTCCCATAGGCGCGATCACGGCTTCGAGGGCTTCAAGGATTTCTTGAGGAGACGCTCCCTCGCGTAGCGCAACACGAACGTGCGCCTGGATCTGCTCAACGTCTGCCCTGAGCGCGGCCTCCACGACAATTTGAAGCAATTCCTTCGTCTTGCGGTCTAGGAGCCGCTGGCCGGTGTAGGTGGCCTCGATGAACTCTCCGTACTTCTTGGCCCAGTCCAGGTCTGCCGCTGCCATAATCCTGTGCATCTCCAGGGTGTAGCCTCGGCTTTCATGCATCTCTTTCAGATAAGCTCTGGCGTCTTCCGTAGTCATACTTCTAGCTCTCCTCTATTCAATTGCTAACTCGCAAGCGCATTTAGTAGTGGCTATAGCGACCTGGCTCGTTCGACCATCTGGTCAACGATGTCCAAGCCGACCATTTCACCCCAGGCGGCCAGTAGTTGCTTTGTGATGGGGCCTGGTGCGCCGCTGCCGATGTCTCTGTTGTCGACCCGTCCCACTGGCAGTACGCAAAATGGCGTGCTGGAAAGGAAGGCTTCGTCGGCTGTGATCACATCGTATGGCTGTAGCGCTTCCTCTGAAACGCGAATCCCAAGCTGCTCGGCTAAGTCCATCACAGTCATCCGCGATACGCCTTGAAGGATGTCCTTGTCTCCCGCAGTCCTCAGAACGCCGTCGGTTACAATGAAAAAGTTGGCCCCTATGCTCTCGCTAATGTTGCCGTCAGTATCCAGAAGTACGGGAAACGCTTCCGGGTCAACGTCCTTTGCCTCAAGGTCTGCCATCACGAAATTCAGGCGGCTGTAGTGCTTGATCTTCGGGTCTAGCTGTTCCGAGCAATAGCTGCGCGTTTTTGCTATCACGACATGAGCGCCCTCATCATACAGGGGCGCGTATCGCTCGAAGCCAATGGGGTCGGTCCACACGGAAACGTTGGGCTTCATCGGGCTGCCAGCCGTCAGGCCACCCTCGCCGCGCGTGACGATCTGGGTAATCATGTAATCGTCGTTGGCAGGCTTGCGCACCGATTCGTTTCGCTCGACGACCTCTAACGTTAGCCGCTCAAATTCGTCGATACTCATGCCGGAGTCAATGCGCGTATATTTCATAGACCTGTAGAGTCGGTCAAGGTGCTCCCTCAGCCGGAAGACCTTACCGTTGAATGTCCTCGATGTATCGAAGATCACGTCGCCGAGCCGAAAACCTCGGTCGGTCATGCCTATTTTAGCTTCGCTTCGCAGGATGTATTCACCGTTGAGCCAGATCAAGTATTCCATTATTCGCCTCCAATAGGTTTGTATTATCCAAGGACGGGGATACCATGCCTAATTCAAATATGCGTCAGAAAAGCACAACCGACCTGAGCACTTCGCCGCGCTCCATCTTGTGGAACGCCTCCTCCACGTTGTCCAATGAGATGGTTTCGGAAACGAACCTGTCGAGGTCGAGCCTGCCCTGTAGATACAGGTCGATGTACATGGGGAAGTCTCTGGTCGGAAGGCAATCGCCGTACCACGACGACTTGAGAGAGCCGCCTCTGCCGAACACTTCCAACAAAGGAAGCTCGATTTTCATGTCAGGACTGGGCACGCCAACGAGCACCACAGTACCGGCATGGTCTCTCGCATAGAACGCCTGCTCGTAGGTGACCGGGTTGCCGACGGCCTCGATTGCAACATTGACTCCGTTGCCGCCGGTCAGTCCGCGGATGGCCTCGATAGGTTCGGTGTGAGTTGAGTTGATCGTGTGCGTCGCGCCAAAATCCCTGGCCCATGCAAGCTTTCTATCGTCGATGTCAACGGCTATGATAGTGTGCGCTCCTGCCAGCCGGGAGCCTGCGATTGCGGCGTCGCCAACACCGCCGCAGCCGAATACCGCCACCGAGTCGCCGCGTGTTACCCCGCCCGTGTTAATGGCAGCGCCAAGCCCTGCCATTATTCCGCACCCTACCAGGCCCGCGACTTTAGGCCCTGCATCGGGGTTGACCTTCACGGCCTGACTTGCTTCCACAAGCGTCAGCTCCGCGAACGCGCCAATGCCTAGCGCAGGCGATAGTGGGGTGCCGTCTGAGAGTGTCATCTTCTGGTGGGCATTGCGACTGGCGAAGCAATACCAGGGCCGCCCACGCACGCACGAGCGGCACGTGCCGCAGGGAGCGCGCCATGCGATAATCACGAAATCGCCGGGGGTTACGTTACTGACGCCATCCCCTACTTTCTCGACGATGCCTGACGCTTCGTGGCCCAGCAAAATAGGGAAATCGTCTGTAATCGCGCCCTCTCGATAGTGGAGGTCCGTGTGGCAGACTCCGCACGCCTGAACACGGACGAGCGCTTCGCCGGGGCCAGGGTCGGGAACCAGAACGGTTTCGACTGTAACCCTAGCGCCTTTGGAACCTGCAACAACCCCTCGGACTTCATTTACCATTGATTCTCTCCTCCAACCTAACAAACAGTATCTGATATTTTACACTTAATGTCTGATTATCGAGGCGAGTGTAATGGGCGTTCCTTTTGATGTCAACGGCGGCACCACTCCGACCATTGCACTCACTGGGGAATATGGTTGACGTTCTTGAGAGCCGTTGCTAAACTCCCGCCATCAATGGTTGGGAATGACTTCAGACCAAATGTCGATTTTTTGAAGGTGTACGATGAAATTCGGATTTTACTTGCCCCATCACGGCCCTACCAGCCAACCAAAGGCCCTTATACAGATTGCCCAGCAAGGCGACCGACTGGGCTTTGACTCAATGGTTGTAGGCGATCATATCGTAGTGCCCCAGACCGTCAAGTCATCCTATCCCTACTCGGTCGGCAGTGAATTGCCCTGGGGAGAAAGCGGAGACCATCTGGAGCAACTCACCCAGTTGACGTTTCTCGCGGGCGTAACTGAACGAATCCGAATAGTGCCCAGCGTGATGATTGTACCGTATCGCAACCCTGTGTTGACTGCAAAGATTCTCTCTACGATGGATGTACTGTCCGAGGGCAGGTTGGTTGTAGGCGTTGGCGTCGGGTGGCTGGAGGAAGAATTCTGGGCGGTGGACGCACCCCCATTCGCCGAGCGTGGCGCGATTACCAACGAGTACATAAGAGCTTTCAAAGAGTTGTGGACCAACGACACCCCCGCCTTTGAAGGCAAGTATGTCCAATTTTCGGATATCACAATGTCACCCAAGCCAGTGCAAAAACCCCATCCTCCGATATGGGTGGGAGGCCAGAGTCGGCCAGCAATACGTCGCGCAGTGGAGCTAGGCAACGCTTGGCATCCCATAGGAGCCACTCCCGCCGCCCCATTGGAGCCAGAAGAGATGGCGTCGAATCTGGACTACCTCCGCAATCACGCCGATAAAATTGGCAGAAACCCATCGGAGGTAGAGGTGGCTATGAAGGCCCCTCTATACGACACCAACTTAACGTCCGGCGAAAGCCGTCGCAGGTTCGGAGGAAGCGCCGAACAAATTCTGGAGGATGTTCGGATTTACGCCGACCTTGGGGTCAGCCATTTGATCTTCGACATACGGAGCGCAGACCTGAGCCACACTTTGGAGCGTATGAACTGGCTTGCAGAGGAAGTAGCGGCAAAGGCGTGATTGGGGAGCATGGACGATGGCAGGCAGTTACCTCTGTGCGTCATCCTTGTCTCAGGAAATCACGCACGCGCTCGATTAGCGGCTCCTTGTCGTATATGCTGTAGAGCGCGCTCGCCATCCGCGATGGATCGCCGAAAAAGAACCGCTCGTAGAGTGCTTGACGCGAGCCAAACGCGCTGCAAGCAACGTCCCACGCTAGCCGGAAAAGTTGGACGCGCTCCTTGCCAGTCGCCGTTCCCGTGGAGAGATAGAGTTCCAAATCCTGAGCCAACTCACTGTCGAAGTCTGCCTCCGAGGGAATCGCCATCAAGCTGCTGGAACCAAGAAGTTGCAGGATTTCCACCATACGCGGGTACATCTTTGGGTACAGGTTGCGGGCGATGTCCAGCGGCATCCTGTCAGGGCACATGACTCCCCACTGGTCGAGTGAGGCGTCGGCCTCGGCAGCACGCAGACACGCCTTCATCACCTCAAGGTTCATGATAATCTCGGCGATACGTTCCTGCACCTGGGGAATCTGACCTGAGCCGAGCGTATCAACCATCAGGCATGCGACACCTAGAAGGAACTCTGTCTTGGCGACGTTTTTGGCGACTACCTGATGCATCATGTGCACGACGGCGTTAGTAGCGGCGTAAGCAGTGTTAGAAAGCTCTACGTTGTCGAGCAGGAAAATCCTCTCCCAGGGCACAAGTACATCCTCGAAGAAGACGATGGCGTCCATTTCCTCGAACCGCGAGCCAAGAGGGTGATCGAAATTAGAACGGCCCATGTCGAAGCTCTCGCGGCAGACGTACTTCAGGCCAGATGCGCCAGAGGGAATGGCGAATGTGAAGGCGAACTGGCCCGCGTCCCATTCGGCGCGCAGAACTGTCGACGGGGCCACTATTATCTCGTCTGAGATAGGGCCAAGCGTGGCGAGAATCCGCGCGCCCTTGACGATTACGCCAGCGTCCGTCTCCTTGATGACGCGCAGGGCTATCTCTTCATCTGTGCCTACAGTGCCTTGAGGAGACCGCGTGCGCCGGAGGTTCACAAGCGTGTGAGTCAGTGCGAGGTCATTCTCTCGGATGTGCTCGTAGTAGTTCTGAATGTTGTCGGCGAACTCTGGGCGGTTCTGGGCGAAAAACTGTGAGGCCGCCGCCTGAGCCATGACACTGGCGTTGAGGTAATCGGGCGAGCGGCCAAGCATCCCGCCGCTGGAACGCGCCCAGTGGGTCATCATTCGCCGCCGCCGTTCCAGATCATTGATGGTTCGGGTTGTCAGAAACGACAGGCCCACTCTATCGCCTGTCGTGGGCGACTCGTATGTCATCTCGTCACGCAGAGGAGGTTCGTGCTGCATGTCGTATAGAGCGGCGACGGACGCCGCTCCCCGCTTCAAGGAGGCATGGGTGGTCACATCCTCAACTCGCTCGCCATCAATCCATACCTCGCGGGGTTCGCTCTGAAGCCCTGCGATATACTCCTTGCCGGTGCGTGCGGGCATGTTATAGCCTCCTCAATCAGCGGCTGCGTCTCTAAAATCGAGTGTAGCAGCGCCCCTGGTAGCAGTCAACTTGTTCACTCGGCATCGATTATGCAACCGTCAGATGACCTGCTCCGTTCTCGAAGAAGGTAATTGACGGCGTTACGCAGGGCTGTTACACTCTGTCCCACCTCAGCCTGAGAGCAAGAATAGGAGGAGTAATGATTGGAGTGCTGACCCACCACTGGGCGAAAGATGACAAGATCGCCGAAGCCAAAAAGTTGTTGGACGGCAACGGTCTTGCTCAGAGCAAGGCCCCGGGGTTTGCCAGTCGGCAGACCTTGATTTCTCTAACCGACCCATCGAAGATTACGACTATTGTTGTTTGGGATAGCAATGAGATATACGACGCCTGGCGCGCAAGCTCGGAACGGACGAAAGCAATGGCTGGCGCGGAAGAGTTATGGGCCAGACCTCCTGAGTCAGAGCGTTTCGAGGTAGCCTGATAGACGTATGTTCGCCCTCTGGCAGCTTGTGGAATGTGTCAGGGTCGCGTTGCTCCATTATCCAGTGGAAGTGAACAGCACGCCCCTGCCAGGTCTTGAGGATTACCTCTGTCTGACCTGGGTTCAGGCTCCGGTGCGTCGGAAGCCAGATAAAGATGTCCGCCAGATCGAATAATGATTCCAGTGCCTTGTCTTCCATCTCTTTAAGTCCTGCATCCTCACGGCGGCGCGTCTGGCGGCGGACTGCTTGAAGACCGGGAGGATAAAGCATACCGGCGAAAAGCTCTACTGCGCCGGCCTTGACGATCTCGATTCGCACCTGCTCCAGGAGTTCGGGGAAGTAGGTAGGGTCGGCGTGGATAATGATCTTCTCCCCGCGCTTTGTCTGAAGTGATCCATGCACGATAAGTTTTGCCATTCTCGACCAGTCGCCTTAAAATCATACGATGGCGCCATTTCTTCTTAGACCTCCATTCAGGTAGACTTGATTGAGGGTACATTCAGTTTCAGATACCAGTCCATGATGTGTAACTGGGCCGTAGATTAACAACATTTCCTGAGACGGTCAAACATCGTGAGCCTGCAATCCATTGGTGGACATTCTGGATGAACGCTGTTTGATCTGATACTCGTTGCCGCGCTTACCAAAATGTTAGACTGGGTAGTAGGGCTTGATAGCGTCGAACAAATTAGAGGCAAGGATGATCTCTGGACGGCGCGTCCATTCCGGTCGTTTCGCCATTCTTAGGGAGAATGTATACACGAGAGGGTACAGCAATTGAACACGTCTTCAAGGTGCTCCAAATCTCCAACAGACTATATGCCAGAGCTGATGGACTCTGCCCTTGACGCTTTCAAGCGAGCGTACCCTGGCTTTGAAGCAACCAGCCTTCTGGACGATGTGCGCTCAAGGGAGTACGCTCGCCTGGATGAGCAGAGCCACGTCTACATAGATTATACCGGCGGCGGGCTGTACGCCGATTCTCAAATCCGCGAGCACTCAGACTTGTTAAGACTTGGTGTGTATGGAAATCCGCACTCTGGAAATCCGGCGTCCAGAGCCTCCACCCAACTGTGCGAGCGCGCCCGCGACAGCGTTCTGGATTACTTCAATGCGTCCAGAGATGAGTATGTCGCGATTTTTACCTCTAACGCCAGTGGCGCGCTCAAGCTGGTGGGCGAGTCATATCCTTTCGAGGCTGGCGATCAGTATCTCCTGACCTTTGACAACCATAACTCGGTCAACGGCATCCGCGAGTTCGCCAAGGCGAAAGGGGCTGATGTTACCTACATACCTGTTGTCCCGCCAGATATGCGAGTAGACGAAGACAGGTTCGACGGCTATCTAGACCGCGCCGTTCCGGGCGGGAATAATCTGTTCGCATACCCAGCGCAGTCCAACTTCTCTGGCGTGCAGCACCCTTTGGAGTGGATAGACAAGGCCCATGAAAAGGGCTGGGACGTGCTGGTTGATTGCGCGGCTTTCGTGCCCACGAACCAGCTCGATTTGAGTCGATGGCATCCCGACTTCGTGCCTATCTCATTCTACAAAGTTTTTGGCTATCCTACGGGGGTAGGCTGCCTGCTGGCGCGCAAATCCGCGCTCGAAAAGCTGCGTCGTCCTTGGTTTGCCGGGGGTACAATTACCATTGCTTCGGTGCAGGCGAACAGCCATTATCTGGCCGAGGGCGTGGAGGCTTTCGAGGATGGAACTATTAATTATCTGAACCTCTCTGCGGTGGAGATTGGGCTTAACTACATTGCCTCAATCGGTGTCGACAGCATTCACGAGCGTGTTGCCTGCCTGACGGGGTGGCTGCTTCATAACCTCGTTAATCTGCGCCACGCTAATGGCGCTCCGCTCGTTCGGCTTTATGGCCCGACAGACCTGCACATGCGGGGCGCGACAGTCACGGCCAACTTCTACGACCCGCAAGGAAAGTTAATCGATCACCGCAAGATAGAAGCGCGAGCGAGCGACTACAACATCTCCCTTCGGACTGGCTGCTTTTGCAATCCCGGCGCGGGTGAGATAGCTCACGGTCTGACTCAGGCTGAGATGGAAGAGGGATTCAAAAACAAGGAGCGCATGACGTTCGAGCATTTCATCGCGGTCCTTGAGAACGTTGGTGGCAAGAGCGCCGGAGCTGTGCGGGTGTCCCTCGGCCTGGCGAGCGACTTCAGCGACGTATACCGTTTCCTGCACTTTGCGGCAGGCTTTCTGGACATGGACGCCTCAGAGGTTTAGCTCGCAAAAGCTCTCAACCTCCGCGCCCCCGTGGCCTGACGAGAGCCAGATATAAGGCTCCTTCCCCACGAAGGCACGTCCCTTGCGTCCTGACAATAGAAAGAGGGACGTGATTTCAATACCACGTCCCTCTTTACTTCATGCAACTAACTGGCGAGAGTCATAGCCCTGCCGGTAAATAATTACCTCTTAGCGAGCAGAATCTGCAACACATCTGGCGCGGCCTGCATCGCGCGCTCTCTCAGCACCTCAAGAGGGAGGCTCCCCAGGGGATGAGGAACGACTACGAACGGGTATTCTGGGATACCTCCGATTTTGGACATTGCCTTCCCGCTGGAAATGAACGGCTCGGTGCAAATGACCGCCGCTGGAACGCCATGCTTCTCGAACTCTATTCCATCGTGCACACTGCACGACGAGCAGGAGCCTCAATCACCTGACGCGGTTATCACCACGTCGCACTGCTCGACTAGCTCCTTCATTATGTCCTTGGGACAGGGCCGAGATGCGTTGCCCTTGTTCCTGGTTACGACAGCCTTGAATTCAAATCTGTCGGCCAGAATCTCCTGGATCATTTCTAGAATCACGTCGGAGTTGTGCTTGCCATTGGCGAGCAGTCCGATTACCGTACCATTCAGTGTTTCGGGTCGGGGAGCGATGACCGCGTGGGCGGGTATCGGCTCGACTGTTGGGTCCAACACCTCTATCCTTGTTGCTGTCGTCATGATAGCGCCTCCAATCTCCGCTTATTGTTCAGGTCGGTTGCCAATAATTAAACTATTACGCAAGATATCGGCAACCCTTATAACAGTATTATTATCCAGATTGATGCCTAAATGCAACCATTGCGAGGCATCGAAGTCATATCGAATGGCTTAAATTCGAATCTGCTTCGTAACCGATTGGGAATTCGAGCCACCGCCCCATAAGGGTATGATAGCCGAGAACGCGCCTGCCGGGCCGCCTGCCGCGACTACGGTGATGCTGTCTGGACTCCGGCCAACAGCCTTGAGAGATTCGGCGTCCTCGGAAGTGGTGTCGGGAATAGTGCCCGCCTGTACCCATTCCGAGACCTTGCGCTGAGACCTTTTGAACAAGAATTCCTTAACTTGCTTTTTCGACCACCCGGCTGATTTCAAATAACCTATGTGTTCAGGGCACAGCACGATTACAATCTCGCTCTGGCTGTGTCCTGCGGCGAACATGGCGTCTCCAAAGCTGGTCAGGATAGCCTCCGGGTCGTGTCCCAGATGATTGCTTACCTGAGTAGGCGAAAGTCCGGCGAAAACGGTGACAGCGCTCTGGTCGGCGGCCAGGCCTCTCTCGACATGCAAAGGCTCCCAAGGGCTTACCCCCTCTGCCTCCGCTATGCACCACGTGTACTTACCGGCATGCCCTAGGGTCGCCTTGTCCAGAACGCCAGACACAGAGCCCGTGACGTTGGAGATGATGAGTCGAATAGCTCGTCCTATGGTGGCGTTGGGTCGATGCCCAGGCCCAAAAACGCTTACCCCCGAATTCAGCCCGATTTGACTTGTGATTGGCCCATTGACGAGCATCAGCACGGCTGCCCCCATCGTGCTGACGGTCATGGCATGAAGGTTGAATTTCGGCTCGCTCATTGCCTCGATAGCGGCTATGACAACCGGTAGGTATTCGGGCAGACAACCAGCCATGACAGCGTTGATTGCCACTTTTTCGGCGGTAATCACCCGCCCCTTGGTTGGCTCCGTGCCCACTATCTCAGAGGGCGAGCGCCCTGCGAAATCCAAGAATTCGCGCACGCGCTCGACTGTAGGAGGCACGACTGGCAGGCCGTCCGTCCATCCCTGGTTGAAATAATACTCGATGACCTCGGTGGCCTCATCGAATTCCAGGCGGTTCGAGGTCAAGGGCTGCATACTCATTTCGCCCTCCCTAGAGAAAGGTCATCTCAAAAAGTGTTGTCAGTCGATAAATATTGACGCAAACGCAGTATGGGTTTGATGCAGTTACAGGGCCGCCTGAACGCGCTTCTGAAAATCTTCGGCTCCCATGCGGAGCAACCCCCAGGCTGCTATTGTGACGAAGCTTGCGCCGAGCTTGATGAATTCCGCCACTCCTGCTGCGTCGGCAGGGCTGTTGCCGCCCACTCCAACCAGTTTGCCCCCGGCCTTGATCTTGGGTATGACTTCACTCATCAAACGTCGCACTTCACCCGCGCCGGGGTTTCCCATGCTCTGACCCAGATCGCCGGAGGCCACGTGAAGGACGTCAACGCCCGGGACGCTGAACATATCGTCAAGGTTCTCTACCGCCTCGGTATCCTCGATCATGCAGACCACAAGGGTCTGGGCGTTAATCCAGCGAGTCGACTCTTCCCTCGACACTCCAATGCCGTAGTCGTGGGCGCGTCCGCCTCCAACGCCTCGATGCCCCTCGGGATAGTACCGGGCTGCTCTTGCTACAGCATAAGCCTCCTCACGAGTATTGACGTGGGGTACGATGATACCCTGCAAACCCCTGTCCAGGTATCGCAGAATCGTGGAATCGGCGTGGTCGGGTATGCGTGCAATTGGCGTGATGCCGAACACCTCGGCGGCGCGCACCATGTGCTCCACCTGATCGAGATCCATAGGGCCATGCTCGCAGTCGATCATCACGAAGTCATAGCCGATCGCGCCAAATAGCTCAACCAGGTCAGGCGCAAATCGACCAATGATCGCGCCGAAAACAGGCTTGCCCTCGGCTAGCTTGGCCTTTGTGGCATTAATGCGCATAGTCGTCGAATGCTCCTCGGACGCTAGTCGGCGGCTTCCTGTTCAAGCACTTTACCGATTACCGCCTTGAAAAGGCTATAAGGCCGTGCGCCCGTGAACAGGATGTTTCCAATCAAGAACCCTGGAATCCCGTTTACACCCAGGTTGACGCCTTCCTGGAACTGATTCGTTATCGTCTCCTCGTAGTGCCTGGACTCAAGCCTGTCTTTCAACTCTGGCCAATTCAGCTCGCAGCCTCGGATAACCTCTTCAATGACATCGAAGCTTCCGATGTTCTTGCGGTCCTCCCAGAAGGCCTTGTAAAAAGCGCGGTGCACGGGGTCGAACTGCCCCTGTTCTTTTGCGTACTCGGTGGCTTCAAGCGCGTACATAGTGTACGGCGTGAGTGACGAACGGCGCATTATCAGCCCGGCTTCTTCTGCGTAAGACTTGAGCGGCTCACTCAGATGTTCAGTTGATTCGTCTGGATTGATTGTTCTCGTCTTGCCCTCTTTGGGGATGTCGGGACGCAGCAGAAAGGCTTTGCCCTCTACTTCTATATCGAAATCTTCAGTTAGTCTGTCGACCCGCTCCAGGCCGATGTAGCACCACGGTCAAATGTAATCGTACCAGAAGGTTACCTTAACCTGGCTTGTGTCTGTCTGATTCGCCATTTTGTTGGCCTCCCTGTTTAGCATTCGCTTCTGTACGTCCATGACCACATTATGGCCCCTGAATTATCTTGAATCCGCGCTCTGCGTTAGACTAGCCTACATAGTAACATCTTCCCCAGGTATAGGCCAGCAGATGAACCTCGCGACCAATCAGGGGAAACATGAGGTAAAATGTATAGAGGCAGTTTACTCTGGCGTTATGCATAATGGAGACTGTCAGATTCTCTAGATGGAGATTGTGAGATAACGTGGCTGATATTTTAACGGACGCAACCCTCAGAATTTCAGAAGATGACCTCAAATTGATGGTGTTGGACAAGGAGCAGCTTCCAGAGGAATTCAAACAGCTCAAGCTAGGTCGAGAAGGGCCGCTTGACAATGCGACCATGGCGGAACAAGGATTTCCCGGCAGTACCGAGGAGCGGTTCCGCGAGATGGGGCGGATTACCGGATACATGCGCGAGTTCGCCTCACAGACGACAGAACCTCCGACAGAAGATAGCATAGACATCATGGTTGCCACGGTAGTCCACCTTTTCGATGATGCGCCAGCGATATCGAAATGGATGACTGATGTGTTCGTAAAGCAGTTTGAAGAGAATGTTGGGAAGAGCATGCCGTCAGGACAGGAGCTTATCGCCGTCGAGCATATAACTGTAAATGGTTTCTACGATGAGGTTGTCGCTTTGAGGGCGACACAAACCAAGGATGGCAACTCGTTCTCCTCTACCATAGTCGATTTTCGCCTGGGACGACTTCTTGGCGTCGCGTTCGTGGTAACATCAGGTGACGTGGAGCGGACATCGCTCGCCGAGAAGGTCGCCGTCGAGCTAGAGCGCAACATCGTAAAGGCAGTTCTCAGTTAGCATTACGCTGCGCTCAACCGTTGCTCAGGCACTCTGCACCATTTCGGCAGTTCTCCGTTCTACAAGAAATCAGCGCGCCAAAATGGAGAGGAGGCTTTTTGCTATGGCAGACTATATGTTCCTCGTTCAAATGGATATACCTGCTGAACTGGAAGGCGACTTCAATCGCATCTACGACACGCAGCATGTGCCCAATATTCTCGCCGTGCCCGGCGTACACAGTTGCACCCGGTATCAAGTCGATTCAGGAGACGTTGACGGCGTAGCCAAGTATCTCGCCATCTATGAGATCGACTCACCAGATCTGCCCACTACTGACGTTTGGACAGCCGCATCCAACATGGGGGACTGGGTTACCCAGATACGACCCAACTCAACAAACCGCTCACGTGTGATCTACAAGCGCATAACCTGATTTTTGCATAAGGGTTGCCATCCTTTCGAGGAAGGATGAAGATGTCTTTTTGATGGTAGCAGGAAGCTATGCTGCGGCCAGTTGATGCGGGAAAGGAAGCTACATGAACCTGACTGAACGACGCGAGCGATATCGAGCTATTCTGGCTGGAAACGAGTGCGTGCATCCCGCCTCGGTGTTCGACCCGATCTCGGCGCGTATTGCCGAAGACCTGGGTTTCGAGGTAGGCATGTTCGCTGGCTCTATTGCCTCGGCGACGGTGCTTGGCGCTCCCGATCTGATAGTGCTGACGCTGAGCGAGTTTGCGCAGCAGATACACCGGATTTGTCGCGCGGGCAACATCAGCCTTATGGTGGATGCCGATCACGGCTACGGCAACGCCCTCAACGTAAAACGCACGGTTGAGGAACTGGAAACCGCCGGAGTCGCGGCCCTGACCATCGAAGACACATTGCTTCCTGTGAGCTATGGCAATATCAAAGGGGGCCAGTTGATTTCGCTCGATGAGGGCGTAGGCAAGATGAAGGCTGCGATTGCCGGTCGTCAGGATTCCAGCCTGGTTATAGCGGGTCGCACCAGCGCGATTATCTTTGCCGGATTGGACGAAACCATACGCCGCGCCAAGGCATACGAGCAGGCAGGCGTGGACGCTCTTTTTCTCACGGGCGTTAGAACACGCGAAGAGTTGGAGGCGGTTCACGCTGAGGTCAAGCTGCCATTGATGCTGGGCGGCACACCGGGAGAACTGTCAGACAAGACGTTCCTGGCCGATAACGGTGTCCGTATCGCTTTGCAGGGGCATTTGCCTTTTCAGGCCGCGGTGAAGGCGGTGTACGATACGCTGAAGGCTTTGCGTGAAGGCGTCTCGCCCGCAGAGCTTGGCCCTGGCATAGCTTCAGCGGAGTTGATGGCTCAGGTAACACGACAGGCCGATTACGATCGCTGGCTTGGAGAGTTTCTCAGCTAAAAATTTGCTCTGGCTATCCGCCATAATTCTCTTCTAGCGGATAGCCACAGCATGTTCGGATTCTGTGAATATTCTCAGGAGGTGGTGTTACTATACTTTCGAAGCGTTACTTCACAGGGGTATGTGAGGCCCTCGCATGACTCGCTGACCCCTGCCTCTCGCTCCGGTAATCTCGCCGTTCTCGTAAATCACCTCTCCACGTGAGATTGTGTGCGTAGGCCATCCCTGTATTTCCTGACCATCATACACATCATATCCAGCATTGGAGTGCATCTGCTCATCTTGAATGACGCGCTTGAGGTCAGTATCCCAGATGGCAAGGTCGGCGTCAGAGCCAACAGCAATAGTCCCTTTCTGCGGAAACATGCCAAACAGCTTGGCCGCGTTTGTGGAGGTCAACTCTACCCACTTGCTCAACGAGATCCTGCCCTTAGCCACTCCCTCAGAGTAGAGCATAGGCATCAACGTCTCCATGTTAGCCATGCCCGGTCGGAAGCTGCCCACCTTAAGCTCAGGGTCTAGCTTTTCAGACAGAGTCCAGGGAGCATGGTCGGAGCACAGCGTGTCTACATCGCTGTTACGAAGGCCTTCCCATATCCCATCGACATCTGCCTGCTCTCGCAGAGGAGGCCATCCCACGTACTTTGCGCCGTCAGCAGCATTGTAAACATCGCTAGTCAAGTACAGGTAAATAGGACGAGTCTCCACGTAAACGCTCTGGCCGTTGGTTCGCGCCCGGCGCGCCTCGTCAAGGGCGGCAGCGCAGGAAACGTGTACCAAGTACACTGGCACTCCAGCCGTTCTGGCAAGAGATATGCCACGAGCCGTCGCTATCGCCTCTCCATAAGCCGGGCGGCTGTCAGCGTAGTAGCGGATGTCGCTCTTGCCTTCCATGTTGAAGCGTTGCTCATGGAAGTTATTGATAACTGTGTCCTCACAGTGGAGCATGGGAAGGATACCATTCTGACCGGCCGCTTCGAACGCCCTGATGTAGTCCGCTTGACGCTCGTTGAATCCGTGCAACACCATGAAAGTCTTGGTACTTGAATAACCTGAATCCAGTAGTTTAGGAATTTCGGCGATTATCTCTGGTGATGGGTCGGTAATCACGGGATGCAGGGTGAAATCGATGAGAGAGTTAGCGAGTGCATCGGTCTCAGCGCGTTCCAGCATCGCCAACAGGCCTGCGTTGTCTCCTGGCTGTGGAGAGGTCATGCTGCCGACAGTAGTGATACCGCCAACAGCAGCACCGGCGGTGCCTGAGTAGAAGTCGTCTGACATACGAGGCGGGCTTCCTGCAGGGAGTTCGTCAGACATCTGGAGATGCACGTGCATATCCAGCCCACCTGGCACGACTAGCTTGCCGCTGGCATTAATCTCTCTGGAGCCCGACATCTCGCCGCCTATCTGCGCTACCTTCCCTGCTTCAATGCCGATGTCTGCAACGAAGCTATCTCCTGCGGTAACTACTCTTCCGCCCCTGATAATCAGATCCATGGCATCCTCCTCTGCTTTGCTGTCTGACCGCGTCAAGTAATTTTGATTATGCCAAGATGTTGCGGATTTCACGCCAGAAGGCGGGTTCAACCGACTGTTTGGAAGTGCTACAAATTTCTTAAAGCTTATCTAGGCTCTGCTCTCGCCTTATGCCGGAGATTATGGAGAATGTTTCGTTCCTTGCGGACGCATGTCACTCAATCCCGAGGACCTTCTTGTAATTCGGGTCGTGGAAGGCTATGCTTCCCATCCTCAACTGGGCCTCGATGTTTACGGGCTGAGGGTCCAACTGCTCTACATTGGTGGGTTCGGTTCCAATGATCCCGGCTTCAGCCATTGCTGAGATTGCCGAATCCTCCATGCCCAGCAAGTCTTTTAACGCATATTCGTTGTGTTCGCCTAGTTGGGAGACCATACGGAATGCACCGTACGACTTTGAAAACTTGTATGGGCGGCTCGCGTACCACCGCGCGCCGACTCCTTCGACCTCCGGGGGGTCTGTGTGTTTCTCGAAGAAATCACGACTTCGGAGGTGCGGATCCGTCAGGGTGTCACGGGAGTTGAGCACCGCAGCGGCAGGGATACCTTTTTGCTGCAACAGGTGCATTACCTGGTGTTGGCTTGACTGCTTTGTCCACTCCTCGATATAGCCGTCAAGCTCATCACGATGATTCCATCGCTCCTCATAGGTAGCGAAGCGTGGGTCTTCCTTCAGGTCGAGGCGATTCATGACCTCGCATAGCACGCTCCATTCGTCCTCAGAGCGAACTGCGATTGTGACCCAATTGTCCTCTCCGGCGCATTGATAGCACCCATGAGGAACCATCCAGCGATGCTTGTTTCCAGAGCGTTCAGGGTTCGAGCCGTTGGCTTGGCGTTGCAACAGGGCCACGCCTACATTTGACACGCCAGATTCATACATCGACATGTCTATAAACGTGCCTTCACCTGTCTTATTGCGGTGGTGTAGCGCCATGAGAACGGCGAGCATGTTGTTCCAGCAGGTGGTGATATCAACGTACGAAGTGTTTGCCCTCACGGGAGGGCCGTCTGAATACCCTGTCATATGGGATAGGCTGGTCACCGCCTCCACAGTGCGAGCGAACGCTCCGTACTCACGCCAGTCACCCGTCTGTCCATATCCAGTAGTCCTTAGCATAATCAGGTCAGGTTTGACTTTGCGAAGGGTCTCGTAATCAAGTCCGAACCGCTCCATGATGCCAGGGCGGTTGTTCTCCGTTACCACGTCGCTGATGGACACAAGCTCTTTGAAAGCCTCCTGGCCTTCGGGTGTCTTGAGGTCCAGTGTGACGCTCTTCTTGCTGCGAGACCAGGTGTGATGAGTGCCGCCCTGATTCCAGAAGCGCTCGCCAACCTGGTTTTCTGGATATGGCCCCAAATTTCGCACGACGATCCGGCTCAGGGTTTCCACCCGGATTACTTCTGCGCCCATCTCGCTGAGGTTGACGGTCGCCAGAGGGAGTTGCAGCCATTCCTCGACTGTGAGGATCCGCACTCCTCGTAAAGGCATTCGCTTGATCTGTGTGGTATCGATATGTCACCATCCAACTGTGGTCTAGATAACGCGTGCGGCCTTCAATCGGCTTAACGCCTCATTAGATCGGCCTAGCCAGTCGCAGTATATTTCTCTGTTGTGTTGACCCAGGAGCGGGGCAGAAATAACGTCGGTGCACTGTTCTCCATCGACTCGAAAGCCCGACCCCGTATAACGAAGCGTCCCCAGGATGGGATGAGTAACCTCCTGGAAATACTCCCTATGAGCAAGCTGTGGGCAGGCTAGCACCTCTTCCGGGGTCTGCGCGACGCCAAAAACGAAGTGGTTTTGCATGGCGGCATGGAACACCTCATGCTTATCTCGGTCTTTCAGACGGGAGACCATCAGGTCGAACAACTCAATCGCGTTTTGTGCCCGACTGGGTCGAGTGGCATACTTGTCATCGAGAAGTTCAGGAGCATCAAGCAGAATCGCAAGCTCCTCCCAGGTATTCCCTCCGCTGCTCGCTATGCAGATATAGCCGTCTTTGCAGGGCAAGAAGTCCCCGTCTGTGGGAACGTTTATGCGTCGGCTTCGCTTTGACACAACTCCCAGATAGTTGTACTGAGTGAAGTGCATGGGCGGTTCGGTGGCAACAGCCTCTGAGATCGAAACATCGACGTGCTGCCCTTCCCCAGTCAAGGAGCGTTCCATGATAGCCAGCAGGATAGCGTTGGCGGTGCACCTGCCCCCCATGTTTTGCGCCTGCTCCAGCACCGCCTGCACGGGTGGCCTATCGGCGTTGCCGCTCAAATACATGAAGCCGCTGATGGCTTGAAGAGTGATGTCTTCCCAGGCAAAGTCGCGGTAAGGGCCTGTCTGACCAAATGGCGTTACCGAAACGACGATCAAAGAAGGATTCAGAGCGGATAGCTCATCATACCCAAGGCCAAGAGAACTCATCTCTCCGGGTCTAAGGTCTTCGATGATAATATCCGAGCGTTGGGCCATTTCCCTGATGATGTCGGCCCCCATGGGCGTGCGAAAGTCGAGTGTAATGCTCTTCTTGCTCGTGTTGTAGAAGGCGAACGTCAGGCTGCTTTCCAGGTCTGGAACCTCAGAGGCGAAGGGGCCTCGCCGCCGACTGTAGTCGCCATCTACAGGCTCAACCTTGATTACCTGTGCGCCCTGGTCTGCTAGCAGCTTGGACGCGAAAGGCCCGGCTATTCCCTGGGTGAGGTCGAGCACTTTCAGGTCGTTGACGAATCCCCTGTTCATTTGGTCACCCTCTGTCGCATGATGGTTCCACAAGAAGTTGTGGACGCAAGCCCAGCCCTATTCTAACCAGTCTCTCGGCAGGCTCTTCGAGTAATCGGGAGCCTGCCGAGCCAGCTTTATGTCTTGTTTTTCACAAAGGTCTTTAGGCGGTGGTCTCTTCCACTCAGGCTCCTGCGAATTCTTCTATGAGTTGTCCTTGTACCAGTCGATTACCTCTTGTCCACTGGCATTCCAGACGCCTCCGTATTTGCTAATGTGTGCCAGTGCCTGGTCGAGGTATTTGATGCGCCATGGCTGGCCTATAACCCATGGATGAAGGTTTATGACCATCAGTCGCCCGGTCGAGACACCGTCGACGTAGAGTCCGTCGAACTCGTCTTTGATAATTTGCTCGTACTCACTAATGAGCCTGCGGCCATTCAAGTGAATGAACATGTCGTCCAGGTCCAGATTGACGCTCAGTGAGAACAGTTCTCCCCCTTTCACGTTCATCTTGTAGGGCTGCTCGTCGTTGCCCCAGTCGCAGACGTATCTTATTCCCTCAGCCGCCAGAAGACTAGGCGTGTTCATCGATTCCTGAAACTCCGGGCCAGACCAGCCAATCGGTTGCTTGCCCGTTGCCTTTGCTAACGCTTCAATCGACTCGTGAATGTATGCTCGCTCTTCCTCTTCTGACATTCCAGTGTGGATAATGTTTCTCACAGTTGTACCGTGTGCGACGAATTCTACATCTCTCTTTTTGCACTCATTTACAAGAAAAGGGTAGTTCTCTGCTATCGTCTTATCCATCGCCACAATGGGCTTTATCCCGTACTTGTCCAGCACCTTTAATACGCGAAATACCCCCACTCGATTGCCGTACTCGCGTTGGGAGTAGCCAGCGATATTAGGGAATGGGCCGACACCAGACCCTATGCCACCGCCACCCATAGACCCTGCTACAGGGCTCACGGGAGTGGGCGTGTCCGCAGGCATATCCCAATCGAAGTATTCCAGGTTTATGATTACACAGAGTGCCACCCTGGCGTTGTTAGGCCATCGCAGAACAGGGCGGTTGATGATCGGTGACCAGTCGTAATGGTCATGGTCCTGGCCGACTTTGCGCTCTCCAGGCATAACGCTTCTCCTAAATTTCTTGATTTTACAGTCTAATTACACTAGGCCTTTCTGTTTCTGCTGATCTACGTGGGCAACCACTTTGTCATAGTAATTCTCTAAATAGTAATCGGCTATATCGTCCGCCGTAGTTTGCCACACGCCGTCGTGGGCCATGATATATTGCAGGGCCTCGTCGAGGTACTTGACGCGGTGAGGTCTGCCTATCCAATAGGGGTGCAAAGAGATGCACATCACCCTTCCGCTTTCGGCCCCTTCCTCATAAAGAACATCGAACTGGTCTCTGATCATCTGGCTGAAGTATGCCGCATCCCTGCCCGTGCTGGGAACGACGGCGTCGTTCAGTTGATAGGAATACGGAACGTGGATGAACCTGGCGCCATTCTTTACTTTGAGAGGGAAGGGCTGGTCATCCATTAGCCAGTCGGTATGATAGAGCAACCCAGCTTCCGCCATCATATCCGTTGTGTTTACCGTGTTGCCGCCTCCGGCACCGAGCCTTCCCTTGAGCTGCTTACCGGTATGCCTCTTCACCGTATCGATCATGTCGCGCCAGTATTCGCGTTCCTCGTCCTCCGTATAGTTGGTGATCGGGCGGGTGTTGTAAAATCCGTGAGCCATGTAATCCCAGTTCCGTTCTACCATGGCGTCGCGGACTTCTGGGCAGTGATCCAGAATTCCTCCGTTCAGGCATACGCAGCAACGGATGTTATGCTTGTCCAGCACCTCCAGCATTCGCCAGAAGCCTACTCTATTGCCATAGTCCCGGTAAGCATAGCTGGGGATGTCGGGTCGTGTGGGCCTGCTAAGGGGAGTGTACTCATACCACTCCATGTTGGGGGCCACCCACAAAGCCACCCTCGCGTCGTTGGGCCATTTGATTATGGGTCGATCGATGATAGGGGAGTAATCAAAGCGATCTGGTTCCATCTATCGTCTCCTCTGTTGCAAAATTCTGCCTACTCGATAACGCAGGTCGATTTCCGTAGGTCAGCGGCGTTTAGTGAATTCGCTATCAAAGCACTGGCGAGCAAATCCAGCTGGCCGTCGCGCAGTCTGCCGGTGCTTCAGATCGGAAGCCACGTGAAAATGAGGGGTCTAGAACAGTGACCTGGGCACAATCGCCGCACGATGCCGCGCCTGCGGTATCTGTGCCCAGGCTACTGCGATCTTGTTGTAAGCGGGCGGCAGTACTACCCAGAATTAGACGAGCGCGTTGTACTCGGAAGGACGGCGGTCTGCCGTTTTACGCGATGTCGTTATCTCATCAAGGTCGATTGTCGCCGTAATCAATTCATCCCCATCTGATGCGGCACGCGCAAGGATCTGTCCGGATGGCCCAACAATAAGGCTACCCCCGATGAATCGCACATCGTTTTCCACGCCGCCTTTGCCCACGCCTATGGCGAAACAACCGTTGTAATAGGCCGCCGACCTGATGCACATGTCGGAGCCATCTATACCCTTTTCCACGTCGCCGTCGAAGGCAGGGGTATTATAGGGCGTGCAAATGATCTCGGCCCCGTTCATACCTAGCGCCCTGAAGCTCTCAGGAAAACGGCGGTCGTAGCATATCTGGACACCTATCTTGGCTTTGCCCGCGTCCACGACAGGAAAGCCCATGTCGCCAGGGGTAAAGTAGCGCTTCTCAAGGATGTTGTTGCCCTCTTCATTGGGTTCTACTGTGCCTGGTATATGCACCTTGCGATACTTTCCCACGACCTGACCATCTTCGCCTACAATCACAGAGCTATTGAAGTACTGATCGCCATCTTTCTCCGCGTAGGGCAGTACAAAGCTCATCCTTGCCTCTTTAGCAGCCTTGAACAGAGGCTTCGTCAGTGGAGATGGCATCTCGGTCTCGAAATACCACTCCACCGAATCTCTGACTACTGTGCAAAAATATTCAGTCAGGGCAAGCTCCGGGAAGCAAAGGAACTCTATCTGGGCGCTTTTTGCCTCTGACATCAACCCCAGCATCCGCTCGACGGTCTCTCCCTTGGTCTGTGAACCGGGACCTAGTTGAGCTGCGGCTATTGTGACTTCTCTGGTCATCTGACACCTCTCAATATGGCCTCATGTGTCCAACCAAGCTCACATCCTCCTCAATCAGACGAGATGCAGGCTTGATTGGGCAATTGCATAAGTGGTTTAATTCCGATTGTCGCTACGCTGGCTCTCGTTGGCCGTCTGTGACCGAAGCGATGTACTCGTAGACCTCTCCAATTGAAACGATGTCAGCGTACTTGGAACCCATATTAAATAGGGCAGCTGCGTGGGACAGATCGAAGCGATCGAAGGTAGCTTCCTCGACTATGGATACTTTGAGTTGAAATCCACCAGCGTCGACGACTGACGCATGCACGCATCCGCTAGTGCTATTTCCAGTCACGATGAGGTTGTCAATCTTCTTATGCATGAGCATGTTTATGAGACCCGTCTGCCCGAACACACTGGCTTGCTGCTTTTCGACAAGCATATCGCCCGGTTGCATCGCGATCTCATCCTGTATCTCGGATAGAGGATTAAGCTCGCTGTAAGGGCTGCTGGCGGCTGCCAGGGGCAGTCCCGTGGTCTCTCTGAAGAAATGCTTGCTATAGATTACGGGGATCCCTGCTGCCCTTGCCTTGGGCAAAAGGTCTTCCATGTGACGAATGGCTGCCCACGCATTTTCACCCATGGCTCCCGGCATCTCGTTAACAATCTCGTGTACTGGACGATCCGGGCCTATAGCACTTTTGTTCATATCGATGACCAGGACCGCAGATCGCTCGCCAAACTGAGCATGAGGCTTCTGTCTCATCTCCTTTCGGTTAGCCAGCATCTTCTTGTCATTCTCTGATAGATAATCGTCCCAGACCGGCATGTCAATACCTCCTAAAGTATGTTCTGAATATAGCGAGCATCCTCACGGCGCAAGTATATCACGAATGTACTTGCTGTAGTTATCTATTGACTCTGACCTCACCTTTCATGTGTTGAGTTTCATATATGGCTGGATTTTAATTCTACGCCTGAGAAAACGCAAGAGTTAAAGCTAAGGCAGAGGAATTTCATGTTTCGTCATACGGAGCCTCCAGATGTTTGGAGGCATCGCAGCACATTGAGTTATGATCATTGAGGTGAAGCAATAAAGCCGTTACGGGCTTGATAAATCCAATATTGTGTTTACACAGCGGTCGGAAGTTCCGCCGTTCGATCGGTCAGAGTGTTCTCACGCGCAAGGCTACGGCTCGACCAGGAGTCGAGTTTCATTCGTCGTAATCACTTAACCAGCTACGCTTGAACACGCCATAGCGAGGGCCGTCTTTGTCAGCTAGAGGAACTATGCTAACCAGTTCCCAGCCCCTTTCTCCCATGCGATTCAATAGCTCACTTGTATAAACAAGGCCTCCGGCCTCCGTGTCAGACTTGAGCCGGATTACGTCGTATTCCCAGGTGGGCAATCCTGGCGGAAGGTCAAACTCTTCAATGTACTCTAGGTTGTGTTGACATTTGGTGCATAATGGATACATGTCAACGACTGAATTACGCAATGAACAATGGTCGAAAATCCTTGAATTTCTGCGCTCACGCCCAGACCTCTACGTTGGAGAGGAGGACGATTGCAGGCGCTACGTCGAGGCCATCCTGTGGATGGCACGAAGTGGTGCTCCTTGGAGACTGCTGCCTGAGCACTACGGTCACTGGAACAGCGTATATAAGCGCTTCGCACGCTGGTGTGAAAAGGGTGTATGGGAACGAATGCATCAGCATTTTGTGCAAGACCCCGATATGGAGCATGTCATCATTGATAGCACTGTGATAGCACTGTGGTTCGCGCTCATCCCTGTGCTGCTGGAGCCTCCAAAAAAACGGTGGCCAATCGGCCCAAGCTCTTGGCCGGAGCCGAGGCGGGTTCAGTACCAAGATCCACGTGAGCGTGGATGGATTGGGCAACCCGTTGCGCTTTGAGCTCACAGCAGGTCAACGTCACGACATCACCCAGGCACAGGCATTGATTGCTGATTTCGAAACCGAGCATGTGATTGCTGATAAGGGATACGATTCGATGGATTTTCTCCAATGCATCCTGGGCAGGGGCGCGTTACCTGTGATTCCACCTCGGTCAAATCGAAAGACGCCACGAGAGTATGATGAGTACCTTTACCGAGAGCGCCACCTTGTGGAGTGTTTCATCAACAAGATCAAGCACTACCGGCATATCTTCTCTCGCTTTGACAAGCTGTCATCGCGTTTCCTGGGATTCTTGAACTTCGTCGGTGCTCTCATATGGCTCAGATGAAATGTCAACACAACCTAGCTGTTGGAACTCTTCGTCATTAATTTCAGTCCAGTTATCGTCGGGTAACTCTGCCTGGCATTCCTCGCAATTGGAGGCTGGGCCTACAGAGTATGCGCCGCAATCAGAACAAAAGTATATTATCATCGGTGTGCTTGGAGACACCCTCCTTTTGCAGTTTGTTGCAGAAGTAGCGAAGGCGGCTCACCAGATGCGCATACCAGACTTCCACTTCATACGCGCGAATTCGCATCTGAAAACAGAGCCGCTGTTATTCCTTACGGTGTATTTCGATCCTCTGTCTCATATCTTAAGAGCGTCTAACAAAACCTAATAAAAGGGGTTAGAATCTGGACATTCTCTGGAGGAGGATGACCTAATGTCTAAGCCCCTTGTAAGCGATGAATTCTGGGAACTGGTGCAACCTTTACTGCCGCCACAACCACCGAAGCCGAAAGGAGGAAGGCCCAGGATACCTGACAGACAGGTCCTAAGTGGGATACTGTTCGTGCTAAAG